>NZ_JACIGK010000005.1 GCF_014197915.1 Roseospira visakhapatnamensis | reverse complement strand
AGCCGTGAAAAGATGGCCGAGGGCATGCGTTTGTACCTGCAGAACCCCGCCTACATCAAGGAACACTTCCCCAACGCGGCGCGGCGCATCCGGGACTACGTCAACAGGGATCCGGACCTGAACCACACCATTCAATTCAACGAATTCGGCGCGCCCCTTGGGTTGGGTGCCCTCGGGGCGTTCGGCCTCGCCCTGCGCCCGGGGTCGGTCACGGCGTTCGGCCCGGTCATGGCGGGGCGGAGAGCGGTGGTGGCGGCTGCCGAGAGACTGGCCCCGGTTACCGTCAGGGGTGACAAGCCGTGCCGACAAAAAAAGCCAGCATTAAAGGCCTTTCATACTATCATAGACCGATGTAGGCTAATGCCTCGTCCTCGCCCTTGTTTTATTCCACGTATTTTTGTTCGAGAAGCGATGGTGGATAATCAGTGCGGGTTCTGTGAAGGGGGAGGGAAAAACTATTGAGAATGTCGCGATGATTCGCTCTGGATCTGAAGTGGCGTATCGAATTCTTTCGGCCTTATACCAGCGGCGGATGAGTGTGACTCATCCGCCCCCGGGCGCCTTGCAGGCGCCCGGATGTTCCAGATCTTGGCACCGCAAAGCGGTGCCAGGGCGGCAACGGCCCGCTCCCCCACCCGGCCACCCCAAGTATACTGCCCCAAGGAAAAGTGGGGGGTGGCCGGGTGGGAGAGCGGGCCGGCCACGGACTGCAACGGTCATTCTCAATGACCGTTGGTATTATTGGCCTCTCACGATGTTCTCTCCCAACAAGCTGACGACACCAAAAAGGAGAGTAGACGATGGGGCCTATCTTTGGCGTGAGGGGCATCGGAGAAACCCGTTTCGAGCACGGCGACTACGCGCTGCACATTCTGCCCGCCTACCGGGATGCCCTGGAGGGGTTGCAAGGCTTCAGTCATGCCATCGCGCTTTGGTGGGCCCATGACGCCGACTCCGCGTCGCTCCGGGACCAAACGACGTGTAAAAGGCCGTACACCTCCAGCAAGGCTGATGTCGGGATCTTTGCCTCACGGTCGGAGGCGAGGCCCAACCCGATCGGGATGTCGGTGTTTGCAATCCTGGAAGTCGATGTCGCACATGGAATCATAACAACGCCCTTCATCGATACTCACCCCAACACACCGCTGATCGACATCAAGCCCTACGTCCCGGCCTTGGACCGGGTCGATCGTGCCTCGATCCCGCAAAATTTCGCTCACTGGCCCAAATCGTTGGAGGACTCGGCATGTTTCGACTGGAGTCAAGAGTTCGAGAGATGTAACACCAGCGGCATTGGACACTGACCATTGAGCCCGTGCCCGTGCCCGTCTACCGCGTCACCGCGTCGGCCAGCGCCGGTCTGAGGCTGTCGGTGGGCACGAAGCCGCTGATGCCCCGCGCCGACAGAACCCGGCCCCACAGGCCGTCGGGTGACAGTTCGGTGACCATCAGCACCGTATCCTGCGACACCGTGGCCAGCACCCGGTATCCCTCTCCGGGACCCGACCGCACCACCACGGCCGAGGTCCGTACCGCGTAGAGGTGACCGATCACGGGGGCTTCGATGGGGCGGTCCGCTTCCTTGGGCTTGGCGCCGCCGGGCGCGGGGCGGGCGGCGGTCCCGCCGGGGGGGGCCGTCGAAGCGAACGGGTCCGCCGGCGGGGCTTCTGTCGGGGGGGCGTCTGTCGGGGGGCGTGACTCCGCCGGCGCGGGCCGGGTCGTGCCGGTGAACGGTCCCTGGGTGCGGGGGGCCGAGATCGCCTCTTGGGTGCTGTCCGTTCGCTCGCTCCACAGCGCCACCAGGGGCGTCACCATCGCGCCGATCACCCGCGTCGGCCCGGCCACGTACAGGGCCAGGAGTCCCAGCAGCAGCAGCGGCGCCAGGTGCGCGAGCACGGCCGTCCCCAGCCACGGACCCTGGTCCCGGGGGCGCAGCCGGGGCTGGTCGGCCAGGGCCTCCAGGATGCGTCTCGCATGCTGGCGTTGCTCGTCGGTGCGGGCGAAGCCCAGGCCCTGTTCGGCCAGGGCGCGAGCCAGGGGCAGGTTGCCCCGGGCCAGGAACGCCCGTGCCTGATGCATCAGAAGCTGGTGGTTCTCCGCCGCCGGCTGCTGGCCGCCCGGCAGGTTGCGCCACAGGGCCTGAAGCGTTCGCACCGGTCCCCAGGGGATCGCCCACCAGCCCAGCGCCCAGCAATACAGACTGGCCGCCACCGCCGTGCGGTGACCGTGCAGCCGGCAGAAGATACCGCTGATGGGCCGCTGTTCCGTCCGGAACCCCAGCCCCCGCACCCGATGCAGCACCAGGTAGCGGGGCTGCGCCGTGACCCGCCCGCAGACCTGGCAGGCGTGCGGCGCCAGCGGACTCTCCGTGGCCATGCCGGTGGTCCGCGCGACCGTGGGGCCGCCGGCCAGGCCATGCCGGCGGCCCCGGCCATGCTGGCCGACGCCCGGCACGCCGACGCGTCCGGCGGCGGGCAAGGGGGCGCGATCATACAGCGTCCGCGCCTCGGGATCACTGAGCACCCGGTAGGCTTCGTTCAGGAACTGGAACTCGGCGACCGCGCGCGGCGAGGGGTTGCGGTCCGGATGCAGCAGCTTGGCGCGGCTGCGATAGGCGCGCTTGATGGCCGCCGTGTCGGCCCGGGGGGTGAGTCCCAGCACCCCGTAATATCCCTTGGGATCCCGTACCAGGGCCGCCATTGAGTTGTCATTCCCGGCGTGGCGAGCCCGGGCGGCCGTCAAGTCCGGCGCCCGTGGCCTCGTCCCAATAAGGTTGCCGATCCTCCAGGACGACGCGGTGCTCCTCCGGAGCACGCCCCACGGTCCCGGGGGGATGGGTGTCGCCATCGGGGGCCACGTGCACCGTCACGCGCAGCCAGCGGGGCACCACCTCGTTGTTCATGTCGTCCAGGATGGCCACGCCCAACGCCTCCGGTCCCGGCCACGGCGGCTCGCTCAGTCCGTTGATGTAGCGGTTGAAGCCCTCCGGGTCCAGCAGCAGGCGATCCGGCACGTAGTCGACGACCACGCGGGCGCCGCCAAGGACCCCCGGACCGGCGGCCAGACGCGCCCCCAGGGTGACGCGATAATCCAGGCGCGGCGCCGGGTTGGCGCGGGTGGCCAGGCGGGCGCGCCGCTCGGCCGGGTCGGTGGGCGGGAGGCCGGGGGCAGGGTCTGGATCGGGGGACGGGCACATGGGTGGTGGGGTCTCCGGCGCGGTCCGGGGCTCAGGCGATCACGCCCTCTATCGGCGCCGTCGGGATCGGGGTCGTCGCGGCCTCCGGCACCGGATCCACGAAACGCCCGTCGGCCTGGAACGTCAAGCCACCCTCCAGGCCCAGGGCCTTCATGCCGGTCTCGGCGATCACCAGCAGGTCCTCGCGCATGGAGGCGGGCAGCGGGGCGGCGGTGCGCAGGATCAGGTGAAGCTGGCGCGCCCGGCCGCGACTGAGGCCGTCGAGCTGAAGCCGCCCCAGGTTCGACAAGGTCAGGTCCACCACGAACCGGTCGCCGGGATCGTCACCGCGCCGGGGGGCCAGGGTGGTCTCGCCGTCGTCGTCGTCGCGGACCCGCCCGTCCCGGATCCGGGTGATCAGGGTGATGGGCGCGATCTCGGCGCCGTCCGATAGCGGTAGCGTCAGCGCGCGCCATTCGCCGCCGGGGCTTTCGCGCGAGCGTCCGGCCAGGGCGCGCATCTCGCCGCGCAGGGTCTCGGCCAGCCGCTCCCCCCGGGCGCCGCTGGACTCCAGCGCCGTGAGGGGCTGGGCGCCGGGCCATTGCCGGACGTCGCCGCCCGCCCGCAGGGCCGCCGTGAGGCTGCCCAGCGCCAGCGCCAGTCGGGGGCCGGGCTGGGGAATCGCCTGCCGGAGGGCGTTGGCGGCGGCGGGGTCGGCGCGGGCCAGGGTGTCCACCGCCTGCGTCAGCGCCGGCCAGCCCCGCGCCCCGCCCTCCGGAATCGACAGGGGCATGGGGGCGGGGGCCGGGGTAGCCGACTGAGGGGTCGTGGAGACGACGCCTAGGGTCACCTGGCTGCCGGCCGGGGCGTCCAGGCGCAGGGTCAGGGCCAGGGTTCCCGCCGAGGTGCTCACCAGGGTGCGGTTGCCGGCGGCGCCGGCCTGGATGGTGCCGGTAAGCACTCTTTCCGGGGCGCCCGTGGCCGTGCTGGGCGTGGCCGGCGCCGGGACGGGCGTGGCCGTGGGCGACGGTTGCGGGAGGCCGGACCCGGCGGCCGGCGCGGCGCCCGAGGGGCGCGGGCTGGCCGGCGTGACGGTCAGGGCGGCGCCGATGCGGCCGACCAGCGCGCCGAGGCTGGCGCGGGCCTGGGCGGCGGCCCCGTCGGCGGGGGCCGGGCCGCGTCCCGGGCCTGGGGGCGTGCCTGTGGAGGGCGTGGCGGGGGCCGGTGTCCCGCCCGGGGTTCCCGGCCCACTGGGGGCTCCGGGGGCTCCGGGGACCCCGGCCAACGATCCCCCGCCCCATCCGCCGGCCGCGCCGCCGGGCGAGGCTGGTCCGCCGCCAGGCACGCCGGGACTCCCGGCGCCCGCCGCCCCCGACCCGGGGGCTCCGCCCGCGATCGCCCCTCCGCCCTGAGCCGGCCCGCCAGGGGATCCGGCCGGCGGCTGGACCCCCACCAGACGAAGCCGAAGCAGTGCCCCGGCCTCCAGCGCGGCGCCCGCGCCCGTCAGCGGCGCGCCGCCCCGCACCACCGTGGCGGTGATCAGGCCGCGTGTGTCCGGGCGTGTCGAGCCGGCGGCGGGAGGGTCGGGCCGTTGAGGTCCGGTCGGTCCCGGCGGCGTCGCTCCGGCGGCGCCCATGCCCGGGCGCATGGCGGCGATGTCCGCCGATCCACCCGACCCCAGGGGCTGGCCATTCAGGGCGGTGATCCGCAGCAGTGCGCCGCCCCGGGTCAGCGACAGCAGGTCGAGGGTGACCTGGGTCCCCTGCGGCAGGGGCAGGGGGGCCCGCACCGTCAATGGACCGATGGCGGTGAGGATCGTGGCGGCCTGGCCCCGGCCGCCGGCCTGGACGACCTGCCCCTCAAGGACGCTGTTCGGGGGCTGCTGGGCCAGCGCCGGGGGCGGGGCCGAGACCCGCACGATCACCGGCTGGGCGGGCGCCGCCGGGGAGGGTGGTTGCGGGGGCGGCGGCGGCGCGGGCGGCACGGTGGTCATGGGCGCATCCCCCGCGCGTCGGTCGCCACGGTCAGCCGGCCAGCAGGCGGTCGGCCAGGGCCTCCACGTCCAGGGCGGCCTCGCTGTTGGGATAGCGGGTCAGCAGCGGCGTCTGGTTGCGGATGGCCTCGCGGACGCGGGTATCGCGGCGCACCACCCCGGCCAGGGGCGGGGAGATGCGCAGGAACCCCTGGCATGCCTTCAGCAGCGTGGTGTAGGTGCGCTCGCCCTCGCGGGTCGAGTTCGAGGCGTTGACCACCACCCGGATGTCGGTTTCCGGGCGTTCGATGGCGTTGATCTTGATGAAGGCGTAGGCATCGGTCAGGGCGGTGGGCTCGTCCGAGGTCACCACCAGGATGGTGTGCGCGGTGCTGGCCAGTTGACGCACCGCCTTTTCCACGCCCGCGCCCAGGTCGAGGATGACGCGGTCGTAGTCGCGGGCCATCAGCGCCAGATCGTCGGCGATGAGCTGAAGGCGGCTGGCGGGGATGTTGGCCAGGCTGCCCGATCCAGAGCGGCCGGCGATGACGTCGAAGCCACCACTGGCGAAATGGGTGGCGGCCTGGTTCAGGGTCAGCTTGCCGGCGACCACGCTGCCCAGGTCATGGCGCGGCATCAGGCCCAACTGGATGTCGATGTTGGCCAGCCCCAGGTCGCCGTCGAACAGCAACACCCTCTGCTGGCGCTTGGCCAGGGCGTGGGTCAGGGTGATGGCGAACCACGTCTTGCCCACGCCGCCCTTGCCCGAGGCGATGGCCAGGATGCTGCGCTGCTTGGCAGGGGCCATGCGTGGCACGACCATGCTGGGGTCAACGGTGCTCATCGCACGGCCTCGGTGAGGTCGAAGGGCGGGCGATCCGACTGCGGCATGACATCCGCGCTGGCCTCTCTTGTGGGGTCTTCGTCCTCGTCCTGGCGGGGCAGGATCAGCTTGGCCAGGGCCTGCGGCGCCAGCGGCACCAGCCCGTTGGCCACATGGGGACTGATGGTCACCTCGCTGAACATCAGCTGACCCCGGTCCGCCGCCGCGAGGATACCACCAAGACGTCGGGCCATGTCCAGCCGTGTCGCCAGCAGGCGGGTGGCGCCCACCTGGGCGAAGCTCTCGCCGGCCTCGGCACCCTCCATGGGATCGATGCCGGCCGCCAGAACCAGGATGGGTTCGACGTCGGCGGCCTCGATCAACTCTTTCAGGAAGGCCATGTCCTGCGCCGAGAACGGATTGATGCCCGGGCTGTCGATGAAGACCAGGTCGTGCAATCCTATGGATTCCTCAACCAAAAAGCGAAGGGACTCGGGGCCGCGCGCGCGCTTCAGGTCCACTTCGAGGATCCGCGTGAACGCCGCCAACTGGGCCATGGCGCCCGCCCGCACCGAGTCCGCCGTGATCACGCCCACCGGCCGGTTGATCAGCCGCGCGCGGGCGGCGAGCTTGGCCACGGTGATGGTCTTGCCGGCGCCCGGGGGGCCGACCATCAGGAAGGGGCGGGGGGACTTGCGCGCCGGCAGGGGCGCGAAGGCGAAGGCATCGGCCAGGGCGGCGGTGCAGGCGTCCAGCGGCGCCTCGGCCTCGGCCGCGCCGACGGCCTGGGCCAGCCGCTCGGTCAGGGCGCGGGGCGCGCCATGGTAGCCCAGCGCCTCCTGCACGACGGCGATGCGGGGGTCGTACGCGGCCGAGGGCGCGGGGGTGTCCGCGCCGGGGCCGGCCCCGGGATCGTCCAGGGCGCGCTCGATGTCCCGGTCCAGCGTCGACTCCTCGATCGCCGCCGTGATGCGGACGCCGCCATCGCCCGCCGCCCGCTGGGTTGAGACGATGATGGCGTCATCGCCCAGTTCGGCGCGGATCAGGGTCATGGCTTCCGCCATGCTCGGAGCCGAGTAGCACTTGAGCCGCATGGACTTGTGCTTTCTGCAGGTCCGCCGAAGAGGGCAGCGGCGGGATCGACGGGCGGGCCGGGGTGGCGCGGCCGGACAGCGGTCCCGCGCGCCCGGATGCGGACGGCGCGGGATCTCACGATCTCACGATCCTAGGCGGAGGTCCCTTAAATCTGTCCTAACGTCTTGATGCGGGCCTTGGCGTGGATCTCATTTTGCGACATGACCACGGTGCTGGGGCGGAAGCGCTCGATGATGGAGCGCACGTAGGGCCGCACGCCGGGACTGGTGAGCAGGACCGGCGCCTCGCCCTGCATGGCGAAGCGCTCGAAGGTCTGGCGCACGGTCATGATGAAGTCCTGCAACTGCGAGGGCGGCATGGACAGCTGTCGTTCCTCGCCCTGCCCGGCCAGCGCCTGGGCGAACGCCTGTTCCCACTGCGCCGACAGGGTGACCAGGGCGACCACGCCGTCGGGGCTGGAGTTGGCGTCGCAGAGCTGGCGGGCGAGGCGCGTCCGCACATGCTCGGTGATGAGCAGGATGTTGCGCGTGGACGCGGTGGCCTCGCTGATGCCCTCCAGGATGGTCGGCAGGTCGCGGATGGAGATGCGCTCGGCCAGCAGGTTTTGCAGGACCCGCTGGACCCCGTTCAGCGAGATCTGGCCGGGGATCAGGTCGGCGACCAGCTTCTGGTGCTCCTTGTCCAGTTCGTCGAGCAGCTTCTGGGTCTCGGCGAAGGACAGCAGATCGGCCATGTGGTCCTTGACCAACTCGGTCAGGTGGGTGGTGATGACCGTGGGTGGATCGACCACGGTGTAGCCCCGGAACATGGCCTCCTCGCGGTTGGCCGGGTCGCACCAGACCGCCGGCAGGCCGAAGGTGGGTTCGGTGGTCTTCTCGCCGGGCAGGGTGATGTCCTCGCCCCGGGGGTCCATCACCAGCAGCATGGCGGGGCGCAGGTCGCCGCGCCCGGCCTCCACCTCCTTGACGAACAGCACGTAGGCGTTGGCCCCCAGCTGCATGTTGTCCTGGATGCGCACCGAGGGCATGACGAAGCCCATCTCCATGGCCAGGGCCCGGCGGAGCGCCTTGATCTGGTCGGTCAAGCGGGTGCTGGTGCCGCCGTTGATGAGCGACAACAGCCCGTAGCCCAGTTCCAGACGCACCAGGTCGATGCGCAAGGCCGTGGAGATGGGTTCTTCCGCCACCGGGGCGATCGGCTCGGCGGCGGTGCTTTCGGCGGCCACCCGCGCGGTGTCGCGGGCCTTGCGGTCGAGCAGGAAGGAGGCGGTCCCGGCGCCCGCGGCCAGCAGCACGAAGGGCAGGAACGGCGTGCCCGGCAACAACGCCAGCGCCAGTGCCAGTCCTGCGCTCATGCCCAGCGCCCGGGGATAGGCGCTGAACTGCTCCACCAGGGTGGACTCGGCGCTGTTCTTCAGGCCGCCCTTGGCCACCATGATGCCGGCGGCCACCGAGACGATCAGCGCCGGGATCTGGGTGATCAGGCCGTCGCCGACGGTCAGGCGGGTGTAGACCTCGGCGGCCTCGCCGAACGACAGCCCGCCCTGCACCATGCCGATGATCATGCCGCCGACGATGTTGATGACGGTGATCAGGATGCCGGCGATGGCGTCGCCGCGCACGAACTTGGAGGCACCGTCCATGGCGCCGAAGAAGTCGGCCTCCTTCTGCATGTCCTCGCGACGAGCCTTGGCCTCGGCCTCGTCGATCAGGCCGGTGGACAGGTCGGCATCGATGGCCATCTGCTTGCCGGGCATGGCATCCAGGGTGAAGCGCGCCGAGACCTCGGCGATGCGCGTCGCGCCCTTGGTGATGACCATGAAGTTGACCAGCACCAGGATGGCGAAGACGATGACGCCGATGACGAAATTGCCGCCCATGATGAAGCCGCCGAAGGCTTCGATGACCTGGCCGGCGGCGTCGGTGCCCTCGTGGCCGTTGGCCAGGATCAGGCGGGTGGAGGCGAGGTTGAGCGCCAGCCGCAGCAAGGTGGCGATCAGCAGCACCATGGGGAACGAGTTGAACTCCATGGACCGGCGCACGTAGATCACCGTCATCAGCACCAGCGTCGACAGGGTCAGCGAGAACGCCAGCATGATGTCCAGCAGCCACGGCGGCATGGGCAGGATGAGCACCACCAGGATGGCGATCACGCCCAGGGCCAGGCCCAGTTCGCCCTTGCGCAGGGTCTCGTTGAGACGCCCCCAGGCGGCGACCAGGGTCGGACCGCCGCCCCCGGCCGCTCCGGTGTCGGCGCCCGCCGGCTCGCGCCCGTCCCCGGATGCCCCGGGGGCGGCCACGGCCTGGCGTCGTGCTCCCATATCCTCGGCCATCGGTGCCGGTTCTCCCTGTCGTCATGCGCCCCGTGGGCCAGGGCTGGCGCGGTTAGGCGAACCGCGTCTGTCTACTCCGCCCGCGTTTCCTCGCCGGCGACGCCGCCGCCGGGCGGGGGCACGGTGACGCCCTCGTCCGCGTACTGGCGCAGCTTGTTGCGCAGGGTGCGGATGGAAATGCCCAGGATGGTGGCCGCGTGGGTGCGGTTGCCCAGGCAGTGGCGCACCGTGTCGATGATCAGGTCCCGTTCCACCGAGGCCACGGTGCGGCCGACCAGGCCGGCGGTGTCGGCGCCCGGATCGGCGGTGCCGGCGGCGGACAGGCCGTCGGCCCGGAGCGCGGCGCCCGCCGCGTCGTCGTTGCCAAGGGCGCCGCCGGCCAGGCCGTCGCTCTCCTCGCCGGTGATCAGGATGGCCTCGGGTCCGATCTCCGCGCCGTTGGCCAGCAGCACCGCGCGATGCAGGGTGTTTTCCAGTTCGCGCACGTTGCCGGGCCAGTCGTGGGTGCCCAGCCGCTCCAGGGCGGCGGCCGACACCGGCCGTTCGGGAAGGCTGTTGGCCGCCGCGTACTTGCGGGCGAAGTGATCGGCCAGGAGCGGCAGGTCCCGCGGCCGGTCACGCAGCGGCGGCAGCGCCAGGGTGATGACGTTGAGACGGAACAGCAGGTCCTCGCGGAAGCGTCCGGCGGCGACCTCGGTGCGCAGGTTGCGGTTGGAGGTGGCGACGATGCGCGTGTTGACGCGTACCGGCTGCTTGCCGCCGACGCGGTCGATTTCGCGCTCCTGGATGGCGCGCAGCAGCTTGGCCTGAAGGCGCGTCTCCATTTCGGAGATCTCGTCCAGAAGCAGGGTGCCGCCGTCGGCTTCCTCGAACTTGCCGATGCGCCGGGCCACGGCGCCGGTGAAGGCGCCCTTCTCGTGCCCGAACAGCTCGCTTTCCAGCAGGGTCTCGGGGATGGCGGCGCAGTTGACGGCGATGAAGGGGCCGTCGGCGCGGCGGCTCTTGCGATGCAGGTGGCGGGCGATCAACTCCTTGCCGGTGCCGGACTCGCCGGTGATCAGGACGTTCGCGTCGCTGGGGGCCACCTGCTCGGCCATCTGCATCAGCCGCGCCATGGCCGGATCGCGATACAGCAGGGCGTGGCGGTCGTCGGCCACGGCCTCCAGCACGGCGGCGATCACCTCCGGGTCCGGCGGCAGCGGGATGTACTCGCGGGCGCCGGCCTTGATGGCCTGCACGGCGGCGCGTGTGTCGGAGCCGGTGCCGTAGGCCACCACCGGTACGACGATGTGCTCGTTGGCCAGGCCGCCGATCAGCGCCGCCACGTCGAGGCGGCTGTCCATCATCACCAGATCGGCGCCGCGTCCCGCGCGCAGGGCGGCGAGCGCGGCCTCAGGATCGGCGGCCTGAGTCACCTTGGCGCCCCGTTGCAGGGCGATGCGCGCGGCGGTGCCCACCTCGCCCTCCAGGGTGCCGACGATCAGGAGGCGCATGGCCGGGCCCCCCGGGGACGGCGGTGGAGGCAGCGCGCCGGGCGGCGGGGCGCGCGGATATGGACGCGGCGATCAGACATGGAACCGGCGCACCCTCTGATGGGGCGGGAGCACGCTGTTCAGCAGCATCTCCAGCCGTCGGGTGTTCTCCTTGCGGGCGATGGAGACCACGCCCAGCACGGTGACATGGTTGACCAGCCATTCCTCGCCGGCGGCGCGCTCCAACTTGCTGGCGAGGGGCGCGAACACGACGTTGGACAGAATGGCGCCGTAGAAGGTGGTCAGCAGGGCAACCGCCATGCTGGGACCGATGCGGGCCGGGTCCTCCAGGTTGCCGAGCATCTGGACCAGGCCCACCAGGGTGCCGATCAGCCCCATGGCGGGGGAGACCTCGGCGGCGCGGCGCAACACGCTGGCGCCGCGGATGTGGCGTTCGGCGGTGGCCTCCATCTCGTGGCGCAACATGGCCTCCACCTCCTCCTCGGCGACGCCGTCCACCACCAGGGACAGGCCCTTGTGCAGGAACGGGTCGTCCAGGGTGCCGTCGAGCGGCGCCCCCTGGAGCTTCAGCAGGCCGTTGTGGCGCGCGTGGTCGGCCAGATCGAGAAGGCGGTCGGCCCGGTCGCCGGCGTCGGTGTCGGCTCGCGTCAGGGCGCGCGGCAGCATGGCGGCGGTGGCGCCCACCTCCTCGAAGCTGAACGACGCCAGGGTGACCGCCAGCGTGCCCACGACCACGATCAGGATCGCCGGAATGTCCACGAAGGACCCCGGCGAGCCGCCCAGCACGGTGGCCAGGGCGATCAGCGCCAGCGCGCCGCCGATGCCCACGAGCGCCGCGGCGTCGGGGGTGGACTTCGCCGGGTCGCCCGCTGGGGTGACCCGGCGGGAGGAGAACAGGCTACGGCCGCCATCGGCCATGGGCATCAGCTCCGGTCGGTCTTGATGATCTCGGTCATGGTCACGCCCAGGCGCTCCTCGACCACCACCACCTCGCCGCGCGCGACCAGGCGGTTGTTGACGTAGATGTCGATGGCCTCGCCGACCTTGCGGTCCAGTTCGATGACCGCCCCCCGACCCAGCTTGAGCAACTGGTTGACCTGCATGTGGGCCTTGCCCAGCACCGCCGAGACCTGCACCGGAATGTCGTAGACCGCCTCCAGGTCCGAGGCCGAGCGCGGCCGTTCGGGAACATGGGCGGCCATGTCCGGGGGACCGGCGTCGTCGTCGCCGATGTGCTCGTCGCCGTCCAGTTCATCCAGGTTGAAATCGCCGTCGTCACCCATGGTGCTCTCCTTGTTCCGGGGCGGAGTCCTGGTCCGCCTGCGCCTCGCCTTCGCCCGGTGTCGCGGTTCGGTCGGCCTCGGGGGCGCCGGTGGCGTCAGGCCGTGGAGGCGACGGTGGGGGCACGATCTCGTCCAGATAGCGCGCGACCACGGCCTCGATCTCCGCCCACAGGCGGACGGTGTCGCGCTCCACGCCGCCGTCGCCCCATTCCAGCCGGCAGTCGCCCACCGGCAGGTCGTTGTCCGGCCGCACCGTCAGGCGGCCTTCGAACCCATGGTCGTCCTGGATCGGCCGGACCGCCTGGCGGATGGCCTCGGCCAGGGAGCCGTGGACGCGGATCACCAGCCGGGGCTGGTCGAGCACGTCGGGAAGCGTCGCGGCCACCAGGCGTTCGATCTCCGGTACCGCGCCCGCCTCGGCGGCGGCCGGCAGCAGGTGCCGCGCGATGGTCAGGGCGAGCCGGGTGGCGGATTTCTCCACCTCGGCGTTGAAGGCGCGCTGCTCGGCGTCCATGCGGTCGAACGCGGCGACGATGTCCTTCAGCGCCGCGGCCGTCAGCCGCGCGGTGCTGGCGCCGGCCTCCTCCAGGGCCACGGTATGGCCCTTGAGGTATCCCTCCTCCCGGGCGGCGTCCACCTGGGCCGCCGTGTACAGGTTGGGCGGGGGCTCCGGAAGGGGCGCGTCGGCGGAGCGCCGCCGTCGATCGAGCCCCGCGTAGGGTTGTTCGTCGTCGTCGACGCGGGGCATGTCTCCCTCGTCGTCCAGGCCACCCTCCGGCACCGGGACGGGGCCGGTCTTGCGCGCGGGTTCCGAGTCTGGCTCGTCGAACGAGGTGTCGAACAGGAACTTTTGCACCGTGGCCATGGGGCGAGGGGCTCCGCCAGTCGGGAAGGGCCGGACGCGGCGCCGGACGCGCGCCGCGATGGCGGGGAATCGGGCGCGGGCGGTGCCCGCCGGGGACGCGCGGGCCGCGCCGGCCGGACCGGGAGGCGGCGCGGGCGGGCGCGGTCGGGGGGCGAGGGCCCGGGCCATGCCCGCAGGGTAACGGACCCAGTCCTAGTACACCAGTTCGTCCTCTTCCTTGCCGTCGGAGATGATGATCTGACCGCTGTTGGCCAGTTCCTTGGCCAGGGCCACGATGGCGTTCTGCGCCTCGTCCACCTCGCGCAGGCGCACCGGCCCCATCGCGTCCATGTCCTCGCGCAGCATCTTTCCGGCGCGTTCCGACATGTTCTTGAAGAACAATTCCTTGACCGGGTCCGAGGCGCCCTTGAGGGCCAGGCCCAGCTTGTCCTTCTCCACGTGGCGCAGCAGCGTCTGCACGCCCTGGGTATCGACCCGCGACAGGTCCTCGAAGGTGAACATGAGCTGCTTGATGCGCTCGGCGGACTCGCGGTTGCGTTCCTCCAGGGCGGTCAGGAAGCGGTTCTCGGTGTTGCGGTCGAGGTTGTTGAAGATCTCGGCCATCATCTCGTGGGCGTCGCGGCGCGCGGTGCGCGCCAGGTTGGACATGAACTCGGTCCGCAGGGTCTTTTCGACGCCGTCCAGCACTTCCTTTTGCACCGCCTCCATGTGCAGCATCCGCATGACCACTTCCATGGCGAAGTTCTCGGGCAGCAGCGACAGCACCCGGGCGGCGTGGTCGCCCTTGATCTTCGACAGCACCACGGCGACCGTTTGCGGGTATTCGTTCTTGAGGTAGTTGGCCAGCACCTGCTCGTTCACGTTGCCCAGCTTGTCCCACATGGTGCGGCCGGCGGGACCCCGGATCTCCTCCATGATGGCGTCGACCCGGTCCCGGGGCAGGGAGCGCATCAGCAGGCGTTCGGTGGTGTCGTAGGAGCCGACCAGCGAGCCGGTGTTGGAGATGGCGTCGGCGAACTCCACGAACAGCCGTTCCACCAGATTGGAACTGATGGTGCCCAGGTTCGCCATGACCTGGGAGAGTTCGCGGATTTCCTCGTCATCCATCATGCTGAACAGCTTGGCGGCATGTTCCTCGCCCAGCGATAGCATCATGATGCCGGCCTTCTGAGGCCCGGTGAGGCTGCGATAGTCTTCCTTGACGCGACCCACGATGACGTCTCCCGTAAGGCGGGTTCTGGCGGTGTCTGGTCCGGACGGCTGTCCGGCGGTTCTCGGGTCCGGCCCCTCGTGCACCGACTCCAGACAGAAAGATGCTGTCCGCGTTCTTTTGCCAGGATCAAAAGTGCACGTGTTTCAAAATGTTGTGCAACGACTCATGCCGTCAAGGATGGTCTCCTTGACGGCGTCGCCGCGCTAGGCGTCCTGGTACAGCCAGTTGCGAACGATGCTGAGCGCCTCTTCCGGGTGCTTGTCCACGATCTCGCCGATCTTGCGCAGGCTGGAGGCCTTGACCCGACCCTCCACCTTCTCGATGTCGATCAACTCCTCGGTATCCTCCATGTCGTCGCCGAGGCCGATGGGCACCGGCGCGGTGGCCGGGCCGGTCAGTTGCGGCGCGCCGGCGGCCTCGGCCGCCAGCAGGCCGGTTCCCCCGCCGTCGGCGCCGGAGGGCAGGCTCTCGAAGGCGCGGGTGACCAGCGGGCGCACCACCAGCAGGATGACCAGGATGGCGACGATGGCCACGCCCAGGCCCTCGGCCATGCGCATGATCTCGTCCTTGGTGAAGCCCATGAAGGACCACGCGTCCTCATCCCCGAACAGATCCTCCAGGTCCGCGAACTGCTCGTTCACAACGGTGATCTGGTCGCCGCGCTGGTCGTCGTAGCCCACGGCGGCGCGCACCAGGGCGGTGATCCGCTCCATGTCCTCCGCCGAGCGCGGCTCGTAGGTCCGGGTGCCGTCGGCGGCGGTGGTGGTGATGCCGTCCACGACCACGGCGACGCTGAGGCGATCGATCATGCCGCTTTCGCGCACCTGATTGACCACCTTGCGCGAGATCTCGTAGTTGACCGTTTCCTCGGTGCGGTTCTCGCTGGTGGAGGAGGAGGCGGCTCCGGTCTGGTTGAACTGGCCCTCGGGCAGGTTCTGGCCGACGGTCACGGGGGTCGGCTCGCTGTCGGTGGACTGGGCGTTTTCCTCGACCGTGACGGTGGAGCGGGCCACCTGGGTGTCGGGGTCGTAAATCTCCTCGTTGGTGACCACGCGGTCGAAGTTCATGCCGGCGCGGACCTCGGCGTGCACCTTGCCGGGACCCAGGGTGCGGGTCAGCATGTCCTCGACGGCGCGGGTGAGCTGATGCTCCTTGGCAAGCCGGGCCTGTTCCCGGGTGGCGGCGGCCAGGCTGCCGTCGCTGTCCATGCCGCGTGTCAGCAACTGGCCGCGATCGTCGGTGATCGAGACGCGGTCCAGGGTCATGCGCGGCACGGCGGCGGCGATGAGGTTCTGAATGGCGACCACCTGGCCGGGGTCCAGACGGCGTCCTCCGGTGGACAGCAGCACCGAGGCCGACGGCTCGTTCATCTCCCGCGAGAACACCTCGCGCTTGGACAGAACCAGATGCACGCGCGCGTTGCGCACGCCGTCGATAGCGCGGATGGTGCGGGCCAGTTCGCCCTCCAGCGCGCGCACCAGGTTGACGTTCTGAATGAAGCTGGTGGAGCCGAGCGCGCTGCTGTCGTCGAACACCTCGTAGCCGACCGAGGCGCCGCCCCCCACCGCCAGTTCGGCGGTGTTCAGACGCTGGCGGTCGCGCTGGTCGGCGGGCACGCGGATCTCCGTGCCCTCGTTGGTGAGTTGATAGGGCACGTTCTCCTGCTCCAGCTGGCGCACGATGGCTTCCGCCTCGGGCTGCTGAAGGCCGCTGTAGAGGAGTTCGTACTGTGGCGTGGCGACGCGCGAGGCGAAGTAGACGGCCATGGCGATCAACGCCGCCGCCAGGCCCGCGATGAGCGCCAGACGCCGGGGACCCAGGCTGGAGAGTTGTTGCAGGAAGCCGTTCACGTCACGGACCCTCTGGTTGGCGCCGGGCGCCCTGGGCGGGGAGGGGAGCGCCAGGATCCGTGGTGTCCGCGCGGCGGCGCCGTCTTGGACGTCCGCGCCGCGGGAGTCGCCGGCCCCAGCCATTCAGAAGGCTAGCGCGGGCGGTTAAAGAACTCCTTAACGGCCCGGCAGCTTTTGCCGGGCCTGGGGACTCGAGGGGATGTCCCGGGCCGACTCGACTCGATCCGGTCCGGGACACGGCATGACCGCCGGGGTCGGCCTCTCGGGCCGGCCTACTGGGAGAGCGAGGGCAATGCCGGCTCGGCGCCGAACAGCCACGGCAGGGCGGAGACGCCGAACAGGATGTGGTGCGCGCCGGTCATGATCAGCATCAGCACGAGGCCGATGGCCACCACCAGGGCATCCCGCGACCAGGGCTGGGGCGCGACGCGGGCCGGTTGCGGCCGGGCCACCTGGCTCAGCAGGTTGACGAGCGCGTAGATGGTGAAGGACCCGAACAACATCGCCGACATCCGGTCGCCGTTGGACAGCAGGTGCGCGCCCGCCCACACCAGGATGCCCAGGGTCATCGGGTGGACCGTCCAGCGCTTGATGTTGGATGGCACGTAAGCGGCCACCAGCAGAATGAACGCCAGCGGCATCAGCGCCAGCGTCGCGTACTGGCCCCAGGCCGGATGGGCGTAGCCGGGCAGGAAGGGGCCGGTGGCCATGCCGTAGATCATCAGGCCGAGGCCGGCCAGCGACACCAGGGAAAACAGCATCTTGTAGGGACCCGCGCCGAGGCGGGCCACCAGGCGGTCGCGCTGGATGGACATCATCGGAAGCCCATGCGCGAGGAAGAACAGGACGATGCCGAGAGCCAAGAATCCCATGAGGACGGTTCCTTGCGGAGGGAGGGCCGAGGGAGGCCGGGACGGGTTGGAGGACGCCGCGAGAGGCCGGCCGGGGACATCGGGCGAACAGGCCGGGGCGCCGGACCCGCGCCGGGGGTGGACGGCGCGCAGTCTAGTGCGCCGGGCGGGACCCCCTCAATGCGGTTTTCGCGGCGTCGCCTGTCGCGTGACGGGCGATGTCCGGGTGATGGTCCCATGATTTTGTTCTTGAAATGTTCGCGAAACCGGTCCATGTGACGGGGATGATACCGCACCGACCCCGGCCTTCCGACGTCCGGTCTTCGGACACGCGCGGCGCCCGGTCCAATCCGGACGGGCGTTTCGAGGCGGTGCGCCATGACGCCGAGGACGACGGCTGGGGGACCCTCGACCGCGCCCGGCGGGGCCGCCCGGGAGAGTCCGAGGGGGGTGGGGACGACGCCTGGGAGGACCCTTGTGAGGATCCCTGGGGGCCGCCGCCGTCCCCGCGCACCCGGCTGGAGGTGGACCACAGCCGCGCGGTGCTGACCCGCAACAGGTCCCCCGACGTTCCCTTCGACCGCTCGGTCAACCTGTACCGGGGCTGCGAGCACGGCTGCATCTACTGCTACGCCCGTCCCACCCATGCCTACCTGGGCCTGTCGCCGGGGCTGGACTTCGAGACCCGGCTGTTTCACAAGCCCGACGCGGCCGCGCAGCTTGAGGCCGCCTTGCGCAAACCCGGCTACCGCCCGGCGCCCATCGCCTTCGGCACCAACACCGATCCCTATCAGCCGGTCGAGCGGCGCCTGGGCCTGATGCGTCAGGTGCTGGGGGTGCTGTCGGCTTTCCACCACCCCCTGACCATCACCACCAAGTCGGCGCTGGTCGACCGCGATCTGGACCTGCTGGCCGACATGGCGGGCCGCCGGCTGGTGGCCGTGGCGCTGTCGATCACCACCCTCGACCGCGATCTGGCCCGCCGCCTGGAGCCCCGCGCCAGCCCGCCGGCGGCGCGCTTGCGGACGATTCGGCGGCTGAGCGAGGCCGGCGTGCCGGCGATGGTGTTGGTGGCGCCGGTGATTCCGGGCCTGACCGATGCCGAGGTGGAGCGCATCCTGGAGTCGGCGGCCGGCGCCGGCGCGCGTCAGGCGGGCTATACCCTGGTGCGTCTGCCCGGTGAGGTGGAGGGCCTGTTCCGGGAGTGGCTGGAGGCGCACGCGCCGGACCGCGCGCGGCGCGTGATGAGCCTGATCGATGCCCATCGCACCGGGTCCGGTGATCCGGGGCGTTTTCATGTGCGCATGCGCGGCGCGGGCGAACAGGCGCGCCTGCTCGCCCGGCGGTTCGCCGTGGCGCGCGCGCGCCTGGGCTTGTCCGACCGGGCGCCGGAGCTGGCATGCGATCGCTTCGCCCCGCCGCCCCGTCCGGGCGATCAGTTGCGGCTGTTGTGAGGGGCGGACCTACTCGCCCCGGACGAACGTGGCCGCGAAGGTCGCCGGGACGACCATGCTGATCTGGTCCAGCCCGGCCACCGCGCGCAGCTTCTCGATGCCCTCGGCGACGGCGTAGTCGTCGGCCTGCACCATCACCAGGCGCAGCGGCCGGACCAGGATCCGGTTCTCGCTCAGCCGTGTGACCGCCAGCGGCAGGGGCAGGTCGTGAGCCTCGCCCATCAGCGACAGCTTGGCGGTGACGTCGCGCTCCACGCTCTCGCCCACCGGCAGGTCGGCCAGATCGCTCACCGGCACCTGGGCCGTGATCCGGGCCACCGGGAACGTGGCGACGTTGAACAGCATGTCGCGCATGCGGTCGTCGCGCAGGTCGATTCCGGTGCTGACCGAGGCCAGGTCGATGACCACGTCGACCGCGCCCGAGTCGTCCACAGTGCCGCTGAGGGCGCGGAACTCGTGGACCTCGCCGATATGGCCGGCCTTGATGGAGCCGAAGCTGAGGGTCGAGGCATCGGGATCCAGCGTCCAGCCGGCGGCGTGGGCGGCCTGGGCCGTGGTCAGGGTCCACAGCAGGGCCAGGGATAGGGCCAGGGGACCGGTCGGCAGCAACGGCCGGAGGCGACGACCCGGCCGCGTGGCGGGGGCGATGGCCGTGGCGTGGGATAACGGGGATCGGCGCCGAGTCATGGACCAGAACGTCATGGGGGGAGTCCTCCCTGTCGTGAACGGCCCTCTGACGGGGCCGGCGCGGGGCCTTGTGACGGATGACGTGTGTGCCCCGCGTGACTCACGTGGTCCCGCGAGGGGGCGCCGTCGAGGGGGGCGCCCCCGGGAATGTCACGCCGGACCCCGCCGTTGACCGGGGCCGGCGATTGGTCTAGGCCCACATCCGTCCCCCCGTCGGGACGTGTTGTTCCCTTCCCACGAGGATCCCGCATCCATGAAGCGCATCTTCTCCGGCGTCCAGCCGACCGGAAACCTGCACCTGGGCAACTATTTGGGCGCCATTCGCAATTGGGTGCGCTTGCAGCGGGAGTACGAAAGCATCTTCTGCGTGGTGGACCAGCACGCCATCACGCAGTGGCAGGATCCGGCGGACCTGACCCGCACCACGCGCGAGGTGACCGCCGCCTTTCTCGCCGCCGGCATCGATCCCGAGGCGTGCGTCATCTTCCACCAGTCGGCGGTGCCCGGGCACGCGCAACTGGCCTGGGTGCTCAACTGCGTGGTCCGCATGGGCTGGATGAACCGCATGACCCAGTTCAAGGAAAAGGCCGGCAAGCACAAGGAGAACGCCTCGGTCGGCCTATTCGCCTATCCGGCGCTGATGGCCGCCGACATCCTGCTGTACAAGGCCACCCATGTGCCGGTCGGCGAGGACCAGAAGCAGCATCTGGAACTGACCCGGGATGCCGCCCAGAAGTTCAACAACGACTTCGGCCGCGAGGTGTTCCCGCTGACCGAACCGCTGATCCTGGGCGCGGCCACCCGCGTCATGTCGTTGCGCGACGGCACCAGGAAGATGAGCAAGTCCGATCCCTCGGACTTCTCGCGCATCAACCTGACCGACGACGCCGACCTGATCGCCCAGAAGATCCGCAAGGCCAAGACCGACCCGGAACCGCTGCCCTCGGAGATCGCCGGCCTGGAAACGCGGCCGGAGGCGGCCAACCTGGTGGGCATCTACGCCGCCCTGTCGGACACCAGTCCCGAGGCGGTGCTGTCGGAGACCGGCGGCTGGGCCTTCAGCCAGTTCAAGCAGGCGCTGACCGATTTGGCGGTGGAGACGCTGGGGCCCATGACCGCCGAGATGGCGCGTTTGCTCGCCCACCCGGACGAGGTGGACGCGGTGCTGCGGCGCGGCGCGGCGCGCGCCCAGACCATCGCCGGTCCGGTGCTGGACGAGGTCTACGAGACCGTCGGCTTCCTGCGGGTGTGAGCGGGGGCCCGCCGCCTGTGGTGATCCGCGTGTCTGGAGACGAGGAGACCGGCTCATGTCGACGCGGATCATCGAGAGCGGGGACGTCAGGATCTGGACGGACTCCAGAGGCGACGATCGGGGGACGCCCGTTCTCCTGATCTCTGGCGCCAATGCCACGGCGATGATGTGGCCGGATCCGTTGGTGGATCGGCTGGCCGAAACCGGGCGCCGCGTCATCCGATACGACCACCGTGACACCGGTCTTTCGAGCAAGGTCGATTTTGATGGGTCCCCGTACAGCGTCGAAGACCTGAGTCGTGACGCGGTGGCGGTCCTTGATGGATTGGGTGTTTCTCGTGCCCATGTGGTGGGGCTGTCGCTGGGCGGAACCATCGCGCAGCTTCTGGCCATCGACCACCCGGATCGACTGATCTCCATGACGGCCATGATGACGGCTGCCCTGGACGTGGACTTCGCCACGGCCTATCGGGCCGCCCTGGTCGGCGCATCCGTCTCCGGCGGGTTGCCGGGGCCGAGGGTGGAGGTCTTGCGCGCGTTCGAGCCACCGGCCGCCGATCAACGCACGGAACTGGACCGGCGCGTGCGGCAATGGCGACTGCTGGCGGGTGACGCCCTGCCGTTCGACGACGCCGACTACAGGGGGCGTGAACGGCGGGACACGGCGCGGTGCGGAACCCACGTGCCGGCCACCAACCACGCCCGGGCAACGCCGGTTGCGCTCTCGCGGGCGTCGGGGCTTCGCGCCATCTCGATCCCGGTGCTGATCCTGCAGGCGGGACAGGATCCGCTCAACCCGCCGCCACACGGTAAGCATCTTGCCGACAGTATTCCCGGGGCGACGCTGGTGACGATCGACTCGCTGGGGCACGCGCTTCCCGCGACCCTCTTCAGGGTCATCGCCGATACCCTTGCGGCGCACTGGCGCGCGGCCGAGGTCTCATGACGACGCCGGCGAGCCCGTAGGGCGGGGCACCACGAGAGGCGGTTGCTGGAGGCCGGGGCGGGGTGGGGGCGTGTCACGGATCGCCCCCCCCCCCGCGTGTCCAATGACCGCTCAGTCCCCGCTCGCGGTGCCGCCGAGGACGTCCATCTGGCCGCGAATCTGGCCGCCTTCCTCCACCACGATGGCGGCGTACTGCACGTTGCCCTCAATGCGGCCCCCGGCGCGCAGCGTCAGGCGCCGCTTGACGATCAGGTTGCCCTCGAAGCGTCCGGAGATGTCCGCCTCCTGAATCGAGGCGGTGCCCCGGAACAGGCCGCTCTCGGCGACCTCGATGGCCTCGGCGTCGTTCAGGTCGGCCTCCACCG
This sequence comes from Roseospira visakhapatnamensis, assembly GCF_014197915.1. GTDB lineage: Bacteria > Pseudomonadota > Alphaproteobacteria > Rhodospirillales > Rhodospirillaceae > Rhodospira > Rhodospira visakhapatnamensis. The sequence goes on along the minus strand of NZ_JACIGK010000005.1, from coordinate 153,131 downwards.
TGCCTTCCACCACCAGGCGGTCGCAGGCGCTGATCTGACCGTTGAGCTGGATGCCCCGGCCGACGATCAGGTTCTTGGCCTCGCCGCTGTCGCGGCCGACGGACGGCGCGGGCGTCAGGCCGGGCGGCGACAGGCTGGCCGGCTCGCTGTCCGGCGACGGGCTCTTGGGCGTCTCGGTCCGCCCGTGCAGCGGCGGTTCCGGACGGTAGGCGCCGGTCTGCGGCTTGACCGGGACCCCGGGCTTGAAGCTGGGCGAACTCACCGGTCCCGTATCCGGCGGCTGGAACCCACCGCCCTTGCCGTCGCCACTGGCCTCGACGCGGTCGCCGTCAACGGAGCCCTGGACACCGCCGGACGGCCGGCCCTGCTGGGGGGAATTGAAGAACGCCATCGGTGGACGGTCCCTTCCTGAAAAGATCACGGTGGAACGAGATCGGTGGTGGAGTCACGACGGACCAGGCCCCGGCGCGGCGGATGCGCGGGAGCCTGTCCGACCGCCGACAGATTACGCGGACGACGGCTCGGCCCGCAACGCCTGCACGACGTGGACCATGAAGGCCGTGGCCACCAGGGGCGCCAGCAGGTTGACGACCGGCACCACCATCATGCCGGCGATGGCCATGCCGGCCAGTGTCAGCGTCTTGCGATGGCGGCGCCGGTCGGCGCGCATCTCGGCGCTGGTCTGACGCCGGGCGGCCACCATTTCCTGGTACTCCCGTCCCAGCAGGTAGCCGTTCAACAGCAGGAACAGCACCACGTTGGCCGCCGGCATGAGGATGTACAACGGCAGCGCCGCCAGGTTCAGCAGCAGGGCGGTTCCGGCGAAGGACGCGGCCCCCAGGATGCTTTCGGTCATCGGCACGTCGCGGGGGGGCGGCAGGGTGGGGTAGTGGCGGGCCTCGACCGCGTCGGCCACCTGCTCCAGGAACAGGCCGACAAAGGCGGTGACCACCACGGGGACGAAGATCAGCGCCACGATGATGGCGCCCAGGCCGCTGGCGATGTCGATCACGGTGTCCAGCCAAGCCGGCTGGATCACCTCCACCGAGCCCAGGCCCACCCACAAGGCGATCACCAGGGCCACATAGCAGCCGGCGGTGAGGCCGAGGCTGAGCATCAGGGGGCGGCGCACGCGGGGGTCGCTGACTTGCGCGACGGCCTTGGCGAAGGCGGTGATCAGCATGGGGGCGGTATCCTCTTTGCCGAACATGAGGCAGGCCATGGGGCGAACCATGGGCGGGGGATGCGGGTTGGGGGCGTGGCGTGGGGGCCTCGCGAACGGGGATGGGCTTCAACGTAGGCCGCGGCGCGCCAGGATGCCAGTCCCGAGGCCGTCCGCGAAATGCCCGAGTCTTTGAGATCGTTTTGTTTCGTAAACGGGCATGGGTCCGTGACACGGGACCTGAGTGGGGGAGATGGTTATTCCGGACAAGCAAGAAGGTGACATTTGATAGGGGTTGGAGGGCTTCGGGCTCCGCCATTTGGTGCTAGTCTTAAGATATGTGAAAGTTGTATTGCAATTTGGGGCGGAAAAGCGCTATACTCTTAATCGTGATGGACGGTGCCGCACGGTCGAGTTTTGGCCAGCGGTGAGGCGGCCGCTCCGTTGTCGTCGTGACCTTTGGGAGGTCGCCGGACCTTTTCTTGAGTATCTCCGGTCATTTTTAGGGTTTTTTCGGTGTGCATCGCGGGGAGTCCCGCCTTTCGATAGCGTCGTGTGGTTCGTCCGGGAGGGCGCCGACCCGAGTCCTCCTTCGCATGCGCAACCAATTTTATTGCGCGACGGCCCCCGGCTCGGTTATGAAATTACTCGACCGCCATGGGGAGGTACTCCTCACGCGGGGTTTGGGCCGGTTTGAGCCGAAACCCCAGTGCCGGAATGTGGGCCATCATCACGACCCGAACACCAGAACCGGGCCAGAACCGGGACGGCAAGGTCGAAGAAGAACGGGGCCGGACAACAGGGAAGGCTTCAGATCGCGCCCCGGGCGCGACGGAAGAGACGGAACGGAACAGGAGCCGCGCGCGACCGCGAGCCGCACGGCGCGAAAGGACGCGCGTGGCACACCGAAAAAAGCCGGAAACGGCCCCAGACGGGAACGAGGAGGAACGGAGACGTGCTGTACCATCTCCATGAGCTCAACCAGAACGCCATGCTGCCGATGCGGTGGATGGCCCAGGCCGTCAACATGATGGCCACCCATCCGATGATGCCCGCCAGCCACACCGGCCTGGGCCGCACCGTGGCCGCCGGCACCGACGTGTTCGAGCGCATGACGCGCCGCTACCCCAAGCCGGCGTTCGGGCTGGACGAGACCGTCGTCGATGGCCGCCTGGTCCCGGTGGTGGAGCGCGAGCTGGTCAGCCGTCCGTTCGGCTCCCTGATCCATTTCGAGCGGCAGCTCCACGAGCCCCGCAACGATCCCAAGATCCTGGTGGTGGCCGCCCTGTCGGGCCATTACGCGACCCTGATGCGCGGCACCGTCCAGGCGCTGTTGCCGGAGCATGACGTCTACATCACCGACTGGCACAACGCCCGCGACATCCCGCTGTGGGTCGGTGACTTCACCATGACCGACTATGTCGATCACGTGACCGAATACCTGCGCCTGCTGGGTCCGGACTGCGCGGTGCTGGCGGTGTGTCAGCCGGGCGTGCCGGTGCTGGCCGCCGCCTCGCTGATGGCGGAGGACGACGATCCCGCGCGGCCGCACTCCATGATCCTGATGGGCAGCCCCATCGACACGCGGGTCAGCCCGACGGCGGTGAACCAGTACGCCGAAAGCAAGGACATGGACTGGTTCCGCAAGAAGGTCATCCAGACCGTGCCGGCGCCCTACATGGGCATGGGCCGTCAGGTCTATCCGGGCTTCCTGCAGCTCAGCGGGTTCATGGCCATGAACATGGACCGCCACATGGACGCCTATAAGGAATACTTCAATCATCTGGTCGAGGGCGATGGCGACTCGGCGGCGTCCCATCGTGCGTTCTATGACGAATACCTCGCGGTCCTGGATCTGACCGCCAGCTTCTACCTCGAGACCCTGGAGGTCGTGTTCAAGGAACATCACCTGCCCGAGGGCCGCATGATGATCGGTGACCGTCTGGTGAAGCCGTCGGCCATCACCGACATCGCCCTGTTCACCGTCGAGGGCGAGAAGGACGACATCACCGGGCTGGGCCAGACCGAGGCGTCGCACGACCTGGTGTCCAGTCTGCCCGCCGAATTGCAGGGCCATATGGTGTGTCCGGGCGTTGGACACTACGGCATTTTCAATGGTCGCCGCTGGCGCGAGATGATCTTGCCGCGCGTGTCCGCGTTCATCCACGAGCAGCGCGTGCGCAAGGGTTTCGCCGGACCGATGGAGACCTGCAACCTCGACGCCACGCTGGCGGTGGACGACCGCATCATCCGCACCGGCAGCGAGGAGGAAGAGCGCGTGGACGAGCCCCGGCCCGGCGCCGCGCGGCCCCGGACCCGCGCGGCCAAGCCGGCGACGCCGCGTCGTCCGGTGCCGGTCGCCGAGCCCGCCACCCGCGAGACCAAGAAGGAGGTCGAGCCGGCGGTGCGTGTCGCCGCCGGCGCGGCCGGGGACGCGGTCGCCGCTCCCACCGCGCTGCCCGGGCGGTCCACGCCGCGCCGTCAGTCGGGCGCCCGCGCGGTGCGCCGCCCGTCGTCCGTGGATCCGTCCTCCGCCTGACCGGTCCGACCGCGGGGCACGGGACCCCGCATCCGGCAACCCGCCCCCGGCTTGAGCTTCGGGGGCGGGTTTGTCTATGCTGGACGCCCGCCGGGGGTGGGCGCGCCGGAGCATGCCCCACCATGGTGGTATGCCCTCTCGGGCCATGCCCTCTCTGACCAAACGGGGGGGACACCATGCCCGTGTCGTCGGCATGGACCGCCGCCGCCTGGTTTTCGCCCGCTTCGTCGCTGAAGGATCCGTCCCGCCCATGACCTCCCCCCGTTTTGACGTCGTCGCCATCGGCAACGCCATCGTTGACGTGCTGGCCCACGCCGATCAGGCCTTCCTGGACCGGCACGGCATGCCCAAGGGCGCCATGACCCTGATCGATGCCGCGCGAGCCGACATGCTGTACGACCAGATGGGGACGGGCGTGGAGGTTTCGGGGGGCTCGGCGGCCAACACGGTGGCCGGGCTGGCCGCGCTGGGGACCCGCGCGGCGTACATCGGCAAGGTGGCCGACGACGCCCTGGGGCGCATCTTCCGCCACGACATCACCGCCATCGGCGCGCACTACGCCACGGCGGCCCTGGTCAATGGCGCCGACGGGGCCGACAAGTCCACCGCCCGGTGCCTGATCCTGGTCACGCCGGACGGCCAGCGCACCATGAACACCTATCTCGGCGCCTGTACCGCCCTGGGTCCCGACGACATCGACGAGGACGTGGTGGCCGGCAGCCTGATCACCTATGTCGAGGGGTATCTCTGGGACGAACCCGGCGCCAAGGCGGCCATCCGCAAGGCCGCCGCCATCGCCCACGAGGCCGGCCGCAAGGTGGCGTTCACCTTGTCGGACAGCTTCTGCGTGGACCGCCACCGGGACGAATTCCTCGACCTGACCAGCGGCAACCTCGTCGACGTGCTGTTCGCCAACGAGGCGGAACTCAAGGCGCTCTACCAGACCGATGACCTGGAAACCGCCGTGGCGGCGGTCCGGGACCATGTCGACGTGGCCGCCGTCACGCGCAGCGCCCACGGCTCCCTGGTGGTGGCTGGCCACGACCGCGACATCGTCAGCGTTCCCGCCGAGCCGATCGACACGGTGGTGGATACCACGGGGGCCGGTGATCTATACGCCGCCGGATTCCTGCGGGGCCTGACCTCTGGCCGGAGCCTGGCGGACTGCGCCCGCATGGGCGGTGTCTGCGCCGCCGAGGTGATCAGCCACTTCGGCGCCCGTCCCGAGGTGCCGTCCCTGGCGGACCTGGTGAGCGACCGCATGGGCCGGGCGGCCTGATCCGATCCGACCCGCGCGCACCGGCGCCGCCGTCAGGCGGCGTGGTCTTCGTGGGTGCCGTCACAGACATCGTTGGACCGGCGCGCGGCCAGCAGGTGCGCGTCGGGCATGTGGGCCAGACCGGAGTCGCGCACATAGCAGCGCGCCAGGCTGTCGGCGGCGGCTGCGGCGGTGGCCCGGGTGCCGAACAGGCGTGTCCAGACGGCGCGCGCGCTGGCCTTCATCAAGTCGGCAAGATACCGGTCACGCTCCTGACGCGCGATCATTTCGATCCCGAGAGGAGTGTCGCTGTCGAACGGGGCGGTACTCATGATCAGTTGTCCTTCCTTGGCATGAGTCGGACAGGTTTCAAAAAGAAATACCCACTTCCGACTCCTGGTCTTTTCATGATGTCACCCGTAATCTAGGTCCAAATGGCCGTTTCTGGTCATGCAATTCTTGCAGTGCCGAAACGCACGGCTCCCATGGGCGCCCCTGACTAAAGCCTAGGATAACGATCGTGCGGTTGATTCCAGGACCCGGCTTCGACACGATTAGAGGCAGAGCGTGGAACGGCACACCCCAGGAGCCTGCTGTCACAACGGAGTCCCGAGGGCGGATGACCAAGGCGGAACCGGGGAACGCGGCGACGGGAGAGCCCGGGATCGCGCATGGCGCTCGAACGCGGTGAGCCCATGGGAAACGTGGTCCTGAAACGGGTCCCACGCCGGACGTGGCCTTAGAGCGAATCCCGAGCGATCCGAACCGGATCGCGACGACGATTTGCTTCAATATCAGAGTCTTAGAGCATGGTCCGTGAGTCCAGACTCACGCACCATGCTCTAGAGGGACCGGCGCCGTTCGGATCGTTTCGAAAGCCGCTCTATTTTATGTTTATGCCAGATATAATGGTCCGCAAATCGTGTAAGTCTGAGCATTCCGGACGGACCCCAACGGAGGACGCTTGCCGATGACCGGCGTCATGGATGATCGCGCCCACATGCTGGCCCATCGCCGCTTCATGGAAGAGGTGGAGATGGCGGTGCGGGCGGCCAACCAGGAGATCATCAGTCACAAGATCCCGCATCTGGATCGCAAGGCGTTCTTCCGTCTGGCTGTGTCCATCGCGCGATTGCGGGCCAACTATCTGGACGCCGTGATCGCGGTGGACTGGGACCACGCCGACGTGGACGAGATGATGCGGGTTCAGGGTCTGCGCACCTTGTACGAGGAGGCCCGCGCCGGCTTCGAGGCGCTGCAACAAGCCTTCGAGCGCGGCTACATCACCCTGGAATCGCGCCAGGCGGGCGGGGCGCAGCGGTGATGCGGGAGCTCCGGGGCCGCCTCCCGGCCAGGGGCCGCCCTGGTCCCGCGCGGATCAGGTGACCACCAGAACGACGCCGTTGTCGATCTCGGTCAGCAAGGGCTGATCATCGGGCAGCCCGGCCATGGCCCGCAGGGCAAGGGCCGCCGCCCGGGCCGCAACGTCGCTGTCGTCCTGGGCGGTCGCGCCGCCACCGGACCGCGTGCCGTCGGCTGGTTCGGCATCGGCGCCGTCGTCCTCAGGATCATCCGGGTCCACCTCCTCCATGTCCAAGGCCATGATCGCGCCGCGCGTGCGCACGACGCCGTCCAGGCAGGCCAGCCAGTCTGGCGGGCGCGTCGCCCAGGGCTGCCCCGGGTTCGCGTCCCAGGCCCGGGTGTCCTCGTCGTCGAGGTCGTCGTCAAGGTCGTCGTCGTCCGCCGTAGTGTCCGGTCCGGGGTCGAGATAGGCGTCGGGGTCGCGGGCCGCGTCCCGAAGCGCCGGTACATAGACATTGGGATCGGGCTCGCAGACCCGGCCCATGCGGTCGTCCAGCCGGTCCATGGCGTGAATCAGCGCGCCCTCGCCCTCTCCCTCCAGCACGATCAGGCGCGGCAGCGTGCCGGCGCCTCCCACCAGGAACGCCTCGGAGTAACCGGTCACCAGGGCCGAGGGCAGGGCGCCGCCGGTGGCCGGCACCACCATCATGGCCAGCGATTCGCCGCGCGCGTGCAGGGCCTCGGCGATGTCGTAGGCCAGCGTCGCCAGGCCCTCGCGCGCGGGCAGGGCATGGGCGCCATAGGGCGTGAAGGGCAGGGCACCGTCCCTGAGCGCCCGGTGGAAGCGCGCGCGGCAGGCGGCCGGCGAGGGGCCATCGGCGACCAGCGGTTCCACCCGCGCCGCGCGCAGGAAGGCCATCACGGCGGCCGGGCAGGGATCGGGCACCACCACCGACATCGGCCGGCCGGACAGCTGCGCCAGGATCACCGCCACCCGGATGGTGTCCGGATCGCCCAGGCAGACCAGCGGCCGGGCGCGCGCCGCCACGGCCGCCCGCTGGCCCACGGCCTCCAGCGCCGCCAGATGGACCAGGATGCCGAACAGCCCGCGCGTGGCCCAGGGCAGGACCGCGTTGGTGGCCTCCAGGCGGCGCACCGGCAGGGCAAGGTCGGCGCTGTCCACCGGCACCTCGGCCACGTCGGCCATCAGCAGCGGTTCACCCAGCAGGTCGGCGGCCCGGCGCGACAGACCGGCGACCAGCTCCACATAGTCCTCGTCGGGCAGCCCCAACTGACGCGCCACATGGTAGGTGGTGAACAGGGTCCGGTAGCGGACGAAGGGGTTGCGGTCCAGGCTTTCCGGAAAGCAAAGCCGGGGGCCGTCGAGGAACCGATAGAGCGCGTGGTCCTGGCCGTCGTCGCTGTCGGCCAGCGGGCAACGCAGTCCCAGCGACTGGGTCAGGGTCACCGGGGTGCCGCAGCCGGTGCAGGCCACCTCGGCGCCGACGCCGGTGGGGCCGAAGTCGGGGGGCAGGGTCATGGCGGGTCCTGTCCTGTGGTCTGGAGGAATGCCGGAAATGGGCGCCCCGGCGGGGCCGGCCGGGGACGGTCCGGCGCGGCCGTCAGGGCGCCGCCTGGCGGGCGATGACGCCGCGCAGGAAGGCGATGCCGGCCTCGACCTGCGCCACGGTGATGAACTCGTTCGGCTGGTGAGCCTGGTCGATGCTGCCCGGCCCACACAGGATGGTGGAGAAGCCGGCCTCCTGGAACTGTCCGGCCTCGGCGGCGAAGGCCACGGCGCTGGTGGTGTTGTCCCCGGTGATGGAGCGCACCAGCCGGTCCGCCTCGGAGTCCGGCTCCAGGCGCAGCGCCGGCGCCGCCGCCAGCAAGGTGGTCTCTATGCCGGTCTCGGGGGCCTGCGCCCGCATCGTCTGCTCCAGCCGGGCACACTCCGCGCGGAAGGCGGCATCCAGACGGCCGGGGTCGTCCTCGGGCATGGAGCGTGTCTCCCACACGAAAAAGCAACTCCGGGCCAGGATGTTCAGGGCCGTTCCGCCCTGGATGACGCCGCAGGAGATGGTCGACCACGGCGGATCGAACAGCGAGTCCGCCCGCGGGTGGTCCGCCCGATCATCGGCCTGACGCGCCAGCCAGGCCACCAGGCGGCCGGCGACCATGACCGCGTTGATGCCCCGGTGCGGCTGGCTGGAATGGGCCTCGCGCCCGGTCACCGACGTGCGCCAGGCGCGGATGCCCTTGTGCGCGCCCACCACCCGCATCTCGGTGGGTTCGCCGACGATGACGGCGCGTACCGGCGGCAGCGTCTCGGCCATGGCGCGGATCATGGCCGGCGCCCCCAGGCAGCCGACCTCCTCGTCATAGGACAGCGCCAGGTGAATGGGCCGTTTCAGGTCGGCGGCCAGCATCTCGGGCAGCAGCGCCAGGGCGATCGCCGAGAAGCTTTTCATGTCGGCGGTGCCGCGCCCGTACAGGTGCCCGTCCCGTTCGGTCAGGATGAAGGGGTCCGTGTCCCAGGGCTGGCCGTCCACGGGCACCACGTCGGTATGCCCGCTGAGCACCACGCCGCCCGGCGCGTCCGGGCCGATGGTGGCGAACAGGTTGGCCTTGGTGCCGTCGGCGTTGGGAACCAGGGTTGACGGAATGTCATGGGCGGCGAGATGGTCGCGCACGAAGTGGATCAGGCCCAGGTTGGACTCGCGCGAGGTGGTGTCGAACCCCACCAGGCGCGCGATCATGGCGATGCCCCGGGCGCGGGCATCGGACTCGGGCGGCCGTGGGGCCGGGCCATGGGGTGGCATGGAACCCTCCAGACGAGTTCGGGGGGCGGAGAACCGGGGATCCGCTCCGGGTGGGTCAAGTCAGGTCGAACGCGGGGCGCCGCGCCGGGGGGCGCGATGCGATCCCCGTGCCATACACCATGGGGGCCGCCTCCGCCAGCGATGGACGGGCCGAGCGCCGGGTTGCCCCGGCGGGCCGCCGCTGGCTATAACCGCGCCAGGGAAAGGCCGGCGGGTCCGTCGAGGGACCGCTGGCCTTCATCATCATGGGGCAGTGGGAGACCGATTCGTGACCGTCGTCAGCATGACCGGCTTCGCCCGGGCGCAGGGGCGCCTGGAGGTGTCCCAAGAGGGGGCGTCCGGCGAGTCGCCGGGCGCGTCCTGGATCTGGGAGGTCCGCAGCGTCAATGGCCGGGGCCTGGATGTGCGCATGCGCCTGCCCCAGGGATTCGAATCCCTGGACGGCCCGGCGCGGGCGGCCGTGGCGCGTCACGTGGTCCGGGGCAACGTCAGCCTGACCCTGCAGGTGGAGGCCGCGCGCGACGGCACCGCCTGCGTGGTCAATCAGGTGCTGCTGGAGTCCCTGGCGACCCTGGCCACCGACCTGGCCCGGCGGCATCCGGATCTGGCGCCCGCGCGCATCGACGGCCTGATGGGGTTGCGGGGTGTGCTGGACCTGGCCAACACCGAGGTCGCCACCGGTCCCGAGGCCGAGGCGGCCCGGGCGCGGCGCGACGAGGCCCTGCTGGCCGGGCTGGAGCAGGCCATGGACGGGCTGAGCGCGGCGCGGCGCGCGGAGGGCGCGCGTCTCGCCGACGTGTTGACCGGGATCCTGGATCAGATCGACACGCTGCGGGCGCGGGCAGGCGCCCTGGCGGCCACCCAGCCCGAGGCGCTGCGCGAGCGCCTGCGCCAGCAGGTGGCGGCACTTCTGGATGTCACGCCGATGCCCTCGGAGGAACGGTTGCACCAGGAAGCGGCCATCCTCGCCGTCAAGGCGGACGTGCGCGAGGAACTGGACCGGCTGAGCGCCCATATCGGGGCGGCGCGTGACCTGCTGGCCACGGAGGGCGTCGTGGGCCGGCGGCTGGACTTCCTGTGTCAGGAGTTCAACCGCGAGGCCAACACCCTGTGTTCCAAGTCCACCGACTCCGACCTGACCGCCCTGGGCCTGGCCCTGAAGGCGGCCATCGACCAGCTTCGCGAGCACGTGCAGAACATCGAGTGATCGTGGCGATCCGCGAGGCCGGCCGGCGCGCCCATCGCTGGCCGTGCCCGTCGGCCCTCCGCTCCCCCCTCCTTCCGCCGCCAACGGGACGCGTACCGTGACTGACGAACCGCAGGGCGCCCGCGATCAGGGCCCGGACCATCACGCCATCCACCGCCGGGGCCTGATGCTGGTGCTGTCCTCGCCGTCCGGGGCCGGCAAGTCCACCGTCACCCGCGCCCTGCTGGCGGGGGATGACGCCCTCTCGCTGTCGGTGTCCGTCACCACCCGGCCGCCTCGCCCGGGCGAGGTGGACGGCCGCGATTACCGGTTCATCGACGAGCATCAGTATCGCGCGCTGGTCGCGTCCGACGGCCTGCTGGAACACGCCCGGGTGTTCGACAACTACTATGGAACGCCGCGCGGACCGGTCGAGGCCGAACTCGCGGCCGGCCGCGACGTGCTGTTCGACATCGACTGGCAGGGCACCCAGCAACTGGCCGAGACGGCGGGGAGCGACCTGGTGCGCGTGTTCATCCTGCCGCCGTCGATGGCCGAACTGGAGCGGCGTTTGCATACGCGCGCCCAGGATTCGGACGAGGTGGTGCGCCATCGCATGGCCCGCGCCGCCGACGAGATGAGCCACTGGCCGGAGTACGACTACATTGTCGTCAACCGCGTGGTGAACCAGGCCATCGCCGACGTGCGCGCCATCCTGACGGCCGAGCGGCTGCGGCGGCAGCGCCAGCTTGGTCTGGCCGGGTTCGTCAACGCCATGCGCGGCGCGCCGTGACCGGCGCCGCGATCGGGGCCGCGATCCAGGACGAGGAACACGCCCATGCTGGTCGTCACGCCATGGCTGTCGATCCCGGATGACGAGATTGAGGAACGCTTCGCCCGCGCCTCCGGTCCCGGCGGACAGAACGTCAACAAGGTGGAAACGGCCGTCCAGTTGCGCTTCGACGCGCGCGGCTCCCGGGTTCTGACGGACGAGGTGAAGGGGCGCCTGGAACGGCTGGCCGGGCGCCGCCTGACCCGGGACGGCGTTCTGGTGCTGGTCGCCGATCGTTTCCGCCAGCAGGAGCGCAACCGCGCCGACGCCCGCGAGCGTCTGGGCGCGTTGGTGCGCGCCGCGCTGGAGCGCCCGCGTCCGCGCACCGCCACGCGCCCCACCAAGGCGTCACGGGTGCGCCGCGTGGAGACGAAGGTCCGGCGCGGCCGGGTCAAGGCCATGCGCGGCCGGTCCGGCGACGACGGGTAGGGGGTGGGCGACCCGGCCGCCCCGTCCTATCGCCCCGTCCTATCGCCCCGTCCTATCGCCCCGTCCTGGACGAGGTCCGTCCCGTCTTCTTCCGGCCCTTCGGTCCGCTGCCCCGGTTCGGCCGGCGCGTGTCGGCCTCGGCGCGGCGCACCGAGGCCAGCAGCGGATTGACGGCCGGTCCATCGCCGGTCGCCGCGGCGCCCTCGGCGGGCAAGCCCAGGTCCAGGGCCTCCAGCCGCTTGATCTCGTCGCGCAGGCGGGCGGCTTCCTCGAACTCCAGGTCGGCGGCGGCGGCGCGCATGCGCTGGTCCAGGTCCGCGATGTGCGTGCGCAGGTCCTGGCCCACGCGGTGGTCCACGTCGCCGGCGGCCCCCGCGTCCACGGTGACATAATCGTGTTCGGCCACGGTTTGCAGCACATCGGCGATGCGCGCCCGCACGCTGGCCGGCGTGATGCCGTGCTCGGTGTTGTAGGCCTGCTGCTTCTCGCGGCGGCGGTTGGTCTCGTCGATGGCGTAGCGCAGGCTGTCGGTCAGGGTATCGGCGTACAGCAGCACCCGGCCCTCGACGTTGCGCGCCGCGCGGCCGATGGTCTGCACCAGCGAGGTCCTGGAGCGCAGGAAGCCTTCCTTGTCGGCGTCCAGGATGGCCACCAGGGCGCATTCGGGGATGTCCAGGCCCTCGCGCAGCAGGTTGATCCCCACCAGCACGTCGAAGGCGCCGATGCGCAGGTCGCGGATGATCTCGATGCGCTCCAGGGTATCCACGTCGGAGTGCATGTAGCGCACCCGGATGCCCTGTTCCGACAGGTACTCGGTCAGGTCCTCGGCCATGCGCTTGGTGAGCGTGGTCACCAGCACCCGCTGGCCCTTGGCGGCGCACACGCGGGCCTCGGACAGCAGGTCGTCCACCTGGTGCTCCACCGGGCGGATGAGGCACACCGGGTCGATCAGGCCGGTGGGCCGGATGACCTGCTCGACGAACACGCCGCCGGTGCGCTCCAGCTCCCACGGACCCGGGGTGGCGGAGACGAACACCGACTGCGGGCGCATGGCCTCCCACTCCTCGAACTTGAGCGGCCGGTTGTCGACGCAGGAGGGCAGGCGGAAGCCGTACTCGGCCAGCGTGTTCTTGCGCTGGAAGTCGCCCCGGGCCATGCCGCCGATCTGGGGCACGGTGACGTGGCTTTCGTCCACGAACAGCACGGCATCCTCGGGCAGGTATTCGAACAGGGTGGGCGGTGGCGCGCCGGGCGGGCGGCCGGTCAGGTGGCGGGAGTAGTTCTCGATGCTCTTGCAGTGACCGGTGGTCTCGATCATCTCCAGGTCGAAGGTGGTGCGCTGCTCCAGCCGCTGGGCCTCCAGAAGCTTCCCCGACTCGTGCAGGGCCGCCAACTTTTCCTTCAGTTCCGCCTTGATGGTGCGCACGGCCTGGGACAGGGCCGGGCGGGGCGTGACGTGGTGACTGGCCGGATAGACGGTGACGGTGTCCAGGGTATCGGTGCGATCGCCGGTCAGCGGATCGAACTCGGTGATCGCCTCCACCTGGTCGCCGAACAGCGAGACACGCCAGGCGCGGTCCTCGTGGTGGGCGGGGAAGATCTCCACCACGTCGCCGCGCGCCCGGAAGGTGCCCCGCGTGAAGGCGATGTCGTTGCGGCTGTACTGCAGCTCCACCAACCCGCGCAACAGGACGTCGCGATCGACGGTCTCGCCCGTGGTGACGGTGACCACCATGCGGGAATAGGATTCAACGGCGCCGATGCCGTAGATGCAGGATACCGAGGCGACGATGATCACATCGCGGCGTTCCAGCAGGGCGCGGGTCGCCGCATGGCGCATGCGGTCGATCTGCTCGTTGATGCTGGAGTCCTTCTCGATGTAGGTGTCCGTGCGCGGAACGTAGGCTTCCGGCTGGTAGTAGTCGTAGTAGGAAACGAAGTACTCCACGGCGTTGTCCGGGAAGAACTGCGTCATCTCCCCATACAACTGCGCGGCCAGCGTCTTGTTGGGCGCCAGGATCAGCGCCGGCCGCCCCGCGTTGGCGATCACCGTGGCCATGGTGAAGGTCTTGCCCGAGCCGGTCACCCCCAGCAGCACCTGGTCGCGGTCACCGGCCTCCAGACTCTGGGTCAGCTCGGTGATGGCCTGTGGCTGGTCGCCGGCCGGGGTGTAGTCCGAGGCCAGACGAAACGACGCGCGCGGCCCGGCGGGCTGGCGATCGTAGAGGGGCAGAAGAAGAGGGGCGGTGCTCATGCCTGGAGGATAGGCAGAGTCGCCCCGAGCGCCAAGGGGAACCGCCCCGTCCCGCGCGCACGCGGGGGCTTCAGGGGGCGTCGTCCGGTCCGTCCACGGGGACTCCGGGCTCGACCTTGCCGCTGCGGATGGCCAGGGCGGATTTGACGTGCTCCACGTTGGGGGCGGCCGTCAGTCGGGTCGTCAAAAACTTTTGGTAGTGATCCCAGTTGTGCGCTACGATCTTAAGCAGAAAGTCCGTCTCACCCGCCAGCATGTGACACTCGCGAACCTCCGGCCACAGGCGAACCAGGGCCTCGAACGCCTTCAGGTCGGCCTCCGCCTGGCTGTTGAGGCCCACGTGGGCGAACACGGTGACGTGATAGCCCAGGGCCACCGGGTCGACGTCGGCGTGATAGCCCTTGATGTAGCCGGACTCTTCCAGGGCGCGCACGCGTCGCAGGCATGGGGGCGCGGAAATGCCGGCGCGGCGGGCCAACTCGACGTTGGTCATGCGTCCATCGGACTGAAGATCGGTCAGGATGGACCGATCGACACGATCCAGTTTGACGCGTTGCATGGGGCGGCGGCATCCGGTCGGAAGGGGCCTGCTATTGCGAAACGAAATTACAAGTGGCTCGGGTCAGGCGCAATGGAAAATCGGAGACGGGTGTCGTCCAGCCGTATGTCGTTTTCGAAACCATCGCGGGGGGCGGGATCTTGGGGCTTGCAATTCGGGTCTCGATCGAAAATATTAGAACAGTTCTAAGCTACGGCGGGGACGGACGACGGGGCGGGCGCAGGCTTGGCTGCCGACCGTCGTGAGGGCGGGGTGTTGGTCTGACTGGACGGATCGGACCGAACGCGCCAACATCGCCGCGTCGCGCGCCGCGCTCCGTGTTCGAGGCCGTTTACCAGGGAAAAGGAGAGAGAAGCAATGACTGATACCGTCGAGACCGTTGGCCACCTCATCGGCGCGCCGGCCCCCGATTTCACCGCGCCGGCCGTGATGGGGGACAACACCATCGATGATGCCTTCAACCTCAAGTCCTACATCGACGGCTCGTATGCCCTGGTGTTCTTCTGGCCGCTGGACTTCACGTTCGTGTGCCCCTCCGAGATCCTGGCGCACGACCACCGCATGAGCGAGTTCGAGTCCCGTGGCGTCAAGGTGGTGGGTGTCTCCGTGGACAGCCACTTCACCCATCTGGCCTGGAAGAAGACGACGCCGGAGAACGGTGGTCTGGGGCAGGTCAAGTTCCCGATGGTCGCCGACCTGACCAAGGACATCGCGCGCAGCTTCGGCGTTCTGCTGGGCAACAGCGTGGCGCTGCGCGGCTCGTTCCTGATCGACAAGGCGGGCAACATTCGCCACTACGTGATCAATGACCTGCCGCTCGGCCGCAATGTGGACGAAAGCCTGCGCATGGTCGATGCCTTGCAGTTCCATGACGAGCATGGCGAGGTCTGCCCCGCCGGCTGGAAGAAAGGAGCCGAGGGCATGACGGCGACGCCCGAGGGCGTGGCCAAGTTCCTGGCGGCGCACGCCGACGACATGTAATCCGGCCCGTGTGGTCTGAAGACGAGAGCGGGGCGCCCATCGGGCGCCCCGTTTTCGTAGGCCCGTTTTTCGTGGGGCGGCTGGTGGTCGGCAAGAGCCCGCGGCCTACCGTTCGGCCGGCGTCAGCCGCTGCACCACCGCCGCGTTCGCGGCCACGGCCTCGGGTGTCAGCGGCACGCGAACCAGGGTGCCCGCGCGCCAGGGGCCGATCTGGTCGAGGTGGGTGGTGCTGTTGATCCAGCCGTCCTGGCCGCCGAGCAGCACGAAGTGGTTTTCGTCGGGGTCCGAAAGATCGCTGATGTGCCGCGCCTGGGCGCCATAGCGGACGGTGTGCGGTGCCAGGGTTTCCGCATGCGCCGTCTTCATGAGCGTCTCCTGGCCGCCGCCGACCGGATAGCGGTCGAAGCGGTAGCGCCCGCCCACCAGGGGGATGTTGGCCAGCGGCATGGTCACCGCCATCTGGTGGATGTCGCCCCAGGTCCGGTGCGTCGCCAACGGTTCGGCGGCCTGGGAGAGGGCGGCGCGGACCGCGTGCTCCAGGGAGCCGTCGTCCAGGTCCTGGAGAACCGCCAGCACCCGCCAGGCACCGCCGCCCCCCTGCCACTCGTGGTCCGGCCAGCCCCGATCGCGCCACAGCGCCGTCGCCAGGGGCACATAGAGCGCCTGGTAGGCCAGCGCCCCCCGGCTGTCCGCGTCGTAGCGGCCGTCCCAGGCGGCCACCGTATCCCAGGTGACGTCGCCGGCCAGCCGCGCGCCCAGGCGGGCCGCCAGATGATCGCGCAGGGCCACGGCCGAGGGGCTGTAGGTGTCGGTCTGCATGCGGGCCAGGGCGTCCACGGTCCAGGGCTCGGACGCCGCGCGCACCAGCGAGGACAGGCGATCGACGCGGTCGGGGGCGGAGAAGAACCAGCCCAGCGGGATGAGGCTCGGCCCCGGCGGGTTGTTGGCCGAGGCGACGAAGCCCTGCGGCGGGTTCTCGATCACCGGCAGGTCGGCGGCGGTGGCCATGTCGGCCCACCAGCGCTCCACCGTGGCCGGGTCGTGGATCAGGCGGTCGGCCGCGTCGGGGTCGCGGCGCGGCAGCCGGGCCGCCGCCGCCAGCCCGATGGTGCCGTGGCGGTCGGCGTAGACCAGCGACTGGGCGGAGACGCCGAAGGGCTCCAGCGCGGCGCGAAACTCCCGGAACGTGCGCGCCCGGGCGGCGTCCAGCAGGGCGGTGATCTCGTCCGTGGGGGTGTGGCCGACCCAGCGCAGGGCTACGTGCTCCCCGTCCTGGAAGGGCAGCAGGGGGGCGTCCGACAGCACCGGGCCGTGGGGGCTCAGGCGGGACTCCCGTGTGGTGTCGAACCAGAACCGCACGCCCAGGTCATGAGTCTCGCGGATGAAGACCGAGTCGGGCAGGCCGCTCACGTCCACCAGGTCGCTGGAGGCGGCGCGCATGTTGGTACCGCCCCAGGCGATGTCCGGCGTGCGGCCCAGGGCGAACAGGGGCAGGCCCACGGGCATCAGCCCGACCACATGCAGGCCGGGGCTCTTGACGCCGGCGATCAGCCACAGGTTCGGCTGCGACACGCCCAGGTGCGGGTCGCTGGCGATCATCGGCGCGCCGCTCGCGGTTCGCGTGCCGGCCAGGGCGAGGCTGTTGGAGCCCCGCGCCCGCGACTCCAGCAGCGCCGCCAGCATGCCCAGGGCGCGCTCCAGGCCCGGGTTGGCGGTCGCGTCGTCGGCCGCCACCTCGGCGCTGGACGGCGCCAGCGCGCCATCGTGCAGGGCGCGGCGCAGGACGTCGGGGAAGTCGGGCCGGTCGCGCAGGCCCAGCAGGCGCACCCAGGCGAGCCAGGTCACGTCCGCGCCGGCCAGCCGGCCGATGGTCAGCACCTCCTCGGGCGTCCAGGGAGTGCGCTCCAGGCCCAGCACCGCGAAGTCATGGGGCAGCGTCTTCACGGCGGTCAGATAGTGGTTGATGCCGTCGGTGAAGCGCTCCAGCCAGCGCCGGGAGCGATCGGGCATGGCCGCCAGCACGGCCGGCGCGGTGCGTCCGAAGCCGAAGGTGCGCAGGGCGTGGTCCAGGTCCAGCACCACCGGGATCGGCCCGGCCATCTCCGCCACCCGTCCCTGGCTGAGGCGGCGCGCGGTCTCCAGTTGTCCCAGGCGGAGATGTGCATGCACGAGGCCCAGGACGAAGGCCGCGTCGTCGTCGGTCTCGGCCTCCACGAAGGGGATCTGGTGGGCATCCCAGGAGATCGTGACCGGCCGCTCCAGCGGCAGGCCCCGCGTGGGCAGGGCGGACAGGCGATCCTCCAGCCCGATCGGCTCGGGCAGGGGGGTGAACACCGCGCAGGCACTGGCACCGAGCACCGAGGCGGCGATCAGCGGCCAGCGGGCGGCGCGGGCCAGCCGGCGGGCGCGCGTCCGGCGCGGGCTCATTCGCCGCTCCCGTGGCGGCGCAGCCACGCGGTTTCGAGGGCGGTGGTCCAGGACGGATGCGGTTCCGGCAGCGCCGGCGGGCGGGCGTCCACCGGCAGGGTGGCCGGCCCCAGCGGCACGGCGGCAAGGCGCGCCCGGTCCTCGGCGGACAGGCGGGCCAGCGACAGCACGGTGTCGTCCCCCCAGACGTCGGGGCGCAGCTTCTTGATCTGCGCGTCCGGGGACAGCAGGAAGTCCGCGACCACCAGCGCCCCGGCCCTGCTGGGGGCGGTGGCCGGGATGGCCACGAAGTGGCTGTTGCCCAGGGTGCCGCCCTCGAACATGACCGTGCGCACGCTGGGCGGCACCAGCCCCTGGGCAATGGCCGAGGAGGCATCGGAGGGGTGGAAGCTCAGGTAGACGTCCACCTCGCCGTCGGCCAGCAGGCGGCGCAGATCCGGACCGCTGGCCGGGAAGTCGCGGCCATGTCGCCACAGGTGGGGGTGGATGTCGGCCAGCCATGCCCACAACGGCGCGGTGGCGGCCTCGAACCCGGCCTGGGCCACGGGGCGGACCAGCACCGCCGGGTCGGGTGTCAGGTCGTACAGGGCCTGCTTCAGGAACGACGAGCCCAGGAAGTCTGGCGGCGCGGGATAGGTAAAGCGGCCCGGATTGGCGCGGATCCGGTCGCCCAGGGCGCGCAGGGTGGTGGGCGGGTCCGGCAGGCGGGCGCTGTCGTAGGCCAGGGTGAACTGGCTGAGGCCCCAGGGGCTTTCATAGCCCTCGGTGGGCACGGTGAAATCCGTCGCCACCGTCGGCGTCGCCACGGGGTCCACGAAGCGCCAGTTCGGCAGGGCGGTGGCGAAGGGGCCGAACAGCAGGCCGGCGTCCTTGGCGGTCAGGAAGTTCTCGCCATTGATCCACAGCAGGTCCACGCGGCCGCCGTCGTCGCGGCGCCCGGCCGCGCGCTCGGCCAGCAGGCGGGTGATGACCTTGGCGATGTCGGCGACCTTGACGTGGCGGAGCGTGATGCCGAACCGGTCCCCGACCCGGTCGCCGATCCAGACGATATGGCGGTTGATCTTGTCATCGCCGGCCCAGGCGGCCCAATGAACCGTCTGGCCCCGGGCCTGGTCCAGCACCGCCGGCCAGTCGGCGGGGTCCGGAGAGGCGGCGGCATGCGGGGATGGCGCGGGCAGGGCGGTGGCGAGCCCAAGCGCGCCGGCTGTGCCCAACAGACGGCGGCGGGTGAGGGCAGGGGGCATGCGAGGGGCTCCCGGACGGGCGACGGGCAACACACCCGATAAGATAGGCCGATCCGGTGATCGAAAAAAGGCGCTCCGGCCCCGACAAAGGCCAGGGCCG
The DNA here is from genome assembly GCF_014197915.1 of Roseospira visakhapatnamensis. GTDB lineage: Bacteria > Pseudomonadota > Alphaproteobacteria > Rhodospirillales > Rhodospirillaceae > Rhodospira > Rhodospira visakhapatnamensis. The sequence continues at coordinate 134,039 of NZ_JACIGK010000005.1, read as the reverse complement.
GAGCGGCGCCGCCTCAGCCGTAGGTGTAGTCGAGCGCGCGGGCGTTCATCTGCCCATTGTCGGCGTACATCATGTAGTCGGCGATGCTCACCCGATAGGACAGGAAGCTCTCGACGATGCGCTTGACCAAATCGTCCGAGTCCTCGCGCAGGTCGGCGATGACCTCGCCGGCGGCGTTGCCCATGGCGACCAAGACGTCATCGGGCATCTTCTTGAGCATGACACCCTGGTCTTCGACAAGCTGCTTCAGGGCCTGAGCGTGCTTGGTGGTGTATTCGGTCCAAACCGGGTTGTACAGGCTCTCGCAGGCATAGGCCACGGCCTGTTTCAGGTCGTCGGGCAGGGCCTCATAGGCCGCCAGGTTGACGCCGCATTCCTCGGCCGAGGACGGTTCGCCCACGCCCGGCCAGTAGTAGTGCTTGGCCACCTGGTAGTAGCCGAGCGCGCTGTCGGTCCAGGGGCCGATGAACTCGCCGGCGTCCAGCGCGCCCGACTGCAACGCCTGGAACATGTCGCGGCCGCCCATGGCCTGGACCGCCATTCCCAGCCGGGAGCACATTTCCGAGGCCAGCCCGGTGGTGCGGAAGCGCAGGCCCTTGAGGTCGTCCACGGTGTTGATTTCCTTGCGGAACCAGCCGGCCATTTGGGGGCCGGAGTTACCGCACAGGAACGGCTTCAGGCCGAAACGGGCGTACATCTCGTCATACAGCGCCTGACCCCCGCCATGGGCCAGCCAGCCGACCTGTTCGTCCGCGCGTAGGCCGAAGGGCTGCGAGCCGAACAACAGGATGCCCTTGGACTTGGAGCCCCAGTAGGACGGCACCGCGTGATACAGCTCGGCCGTGCCCTCGCTGACCGCGTCGAACACGCCGCGCCCCGGGACCAACTCCCCGGCGGCATACAGCTTGACCCGGATGCGCCCGCCCGACAGGGCGGTGATGCGGTCGGCCAGCATCTGCGCCGCCACGCCCGGTCCGGGCAGGTTCTTGGGCCAGGCCGTGACCATCTTCCAGTCCTGGACACCCTGGGCGATGGCCGGGGCCGCCAGGGTCGCGGTGCCGGCGACGGCGCCGGCCACGCCCAGGCCCGTCAGGGCGGCGCGGCGGGAGAGCGTCGGCGATGGCGTGGTGTCGTGATCGGTCATAAGGGTCCTCCTAGACGACGGAAGGTCACAGGATACCGGGCAGCATCAGCCCCTTCTCGCGCGCGCAGTCGATCGCGAGGTCATAGCCGGCGTCGGCGTGACGCATCACGCCGGTGGCCGGATCGTTCCATAGCACCCGCTCCAGGCGACGGGCGGCGGCCTCGGTGCCGTCGGCGACGATCACCATGCCGGCGTGCTGGGAGAATCCCATGCCCACGCCGCCGCCATGGTGCAGACTCACCCAGGTGGCGCCGGAAGCGGTGTTGAGCAGGGCATTGAGCATGGGCCAGTCGGACACGGCGTCGGAGTCGTCGGCCATGCCCTCGGTCTCGCGGTTGGGGCTGGCGACGGAGCCGCTGTCCAGGTGGTCGCGGCCGATGACGATCGGGCCCTTCACCGCGCCGCGCGCGACCATCTCGTTGAACGCCAGGCCCAGGCGGTGGCGGTCGCCCAGCCCCACCCAGCAGATGCGCGACGGCAGGCCCTGGAAGTGGATGCGCCGTTCGGCCATGTCCAGCCAGCGGTGCAGGTGGGCGTCGTCGGGCATCAGCGCGCGGACCGCGTCGTCGGTGCGGCGGATGTCCTCGGGGTCGCCCGACAGCGCCACCCAGCGGAACGGTCCGATGCCCCGGCAGAACAGCGGCCGGATGCAGGCGGGCACGAAGCCGGGGAAGGCGAAGGCGGACTCCAGGCCCTCCTCCAGCGCCATCTGGCGGATGTTGTTGCCGTAGTCCAGGGTGGGCACGCCGGCCTCGTGGAAGGCCACCATGGCCGCCACGTGGTCCTTCATGGAGGCGCGGGCGGCCCGTTCCACCGCCGCCGGGTCGCTCTCCCGCGTGTCGCGCCAGGCGCCCAGGGTCCAGCCCTTGGGCAGGTAGCCGTTGATGGGATCGTGGGCCGAGGTCTGGTCGGTCACCAGGTCCGGGCGCACGCCGCGCGCGACCAGTGCTGGGAACACGTCGGCGGCGTTGCCCAGCAGGCCGACGGACCGGGCCTCGCCCGCCCTGGTCCAGCGGTCGATCATCTCCAGCGCCACGTCCAGGCTGTCGGTGGACTCGTCCACGTAACCGGTGCGCCGGCGGAAGGCGATGCGCTCCGCGTCGCACTCCACGGCCAGGCAGCAGGCGCCGGCCATCACGGCGGCCAGCGGTTGGGCGCCGCCCATGCCGCCCAGCCCGGCGGTCAGGATCCAGCGGCCGGTCAGGGACCCGTCGTAGTGCTGGCGTCCGGCCTCGACGAAGGTTTCGTAGGTGCCCTGCACGATTCCCTGACTGCCGATGTAGATCCACGAGCCCGCCGTCATCTGCCCGTACATCATCAGGCCCAGGCGGTCGAGGCGGTTGAAGTGCTCCCAGGTGGCCCAGTGCGGCACGAGGTTGGAGTTGGCGATGAGAACCCGGGGCGCGTCGGCGTGGGTGCGGAACACGCCCACCGGCTTGCCCGACTGCACCAGCAGGGTCTGGTCGTCGTCGAGGGTGCGCAGGGTGGCGGTGATGCGGTCGAAGTCGTCCCAGGTGCGCGCCGCCCGGCCGATGCCGCCGTAGACCACCAGGTCGTGGGGGCTTTCGGCGACGTCGGGATCCAGGTTGTTGTGCAGCATCCGCAACGCCGCCTCGGTCGTCCAGCTCCGGCACGATCGCTCCGGGCCGCGCGGGGCGCGGATGACGCGGCTGTTGCGGCGGGCTTCGGCGACGGACGGACTCATCGACTGTTTCCTCTATGGTGCGGCGGTGGCGCGGCGCGCGTGGCGGGGGCGGGGTCTACAGCCCTCCGTCCAGAACCAGGCGCTCCAGGCGTCGCAGGATCTCGCCCAGCAGGGGGCGGATGACGGTGGCCCTGGACTCGTCGTAGTCGAACGGCGGGGCCTCGGCGGTCAGGTAGAGGGCCTGGGCCATCTCCATCTGGATGGCGTGGATACCCTCGGCCGGGCGGCCGTGGTGGCGCACGCTCCAGCCGCCCCGGAAGTGGCCGTTGTGCACCCAGGTGAAGCGGCCCGCGCGCTCCTTCAGGGCGGTGGTCACGCAGGCGGAGATCGCCGGGGCGCAGGTGACGCCGCCGTCGTCGCCCACGTTCAGGTCCGGCAGGCGGCCTTCGAACAGACGCGGTATGACCGAGCGGATCGAGTGGCAGTCGAACAGGATCGCCGCGCCGTGACGGTCCCGCACGCGCTCCAGTTCCCGGGTCAGGGCGGCGTGATAGGGGGCGTGGAAGGCCGCGACCCGCCGGGCCACGTCGCGCGGGGTCGGCGCGCCGCCCGGGCGCCACAGGGGGCGGCCGTCGAAGTCGGTGGCCGGCACCAGGTCCGTGGTGGCCCGGCCGGGGTACAGGGATCCGCCCTCGGGGGCGCGGTTGGGGTCGATGACGAAGCGATGGAAGGTGGCGCGCACCACGGTCGCCTCGGGCAGCAGCCGGTCGTACAGCCGGTCCACGTGCCAGTCGGTGTCGGCGCGGACATGACCGACGTCGGTCAGGCGCTCCCAGATCGGGGCGGGGATGTGCGTGCCCACGTGGGGCATGCCCAGCACGACGGGGCCGTCGCCCATGATGACGCCAACGGGACCCACGGGAATCATGGTGGTGCCTCCAGGTCAGGCAGGGAAACGGGGGCGCCGCTCGCGACGGCCGCCAGCAGGGCGCCATCGCGCACCAGGCGGGTGGCGGCGGCGATGTCCGGGGCCGGCGGCCGGTCGGCCTCCAGGCGCGGCACCGCCCGGCGGATCGCGGCCAGCACCGGGTGCAGCCGGGGGCTTGTCTTCAGGGGCGCGCGCAGGTCGAGACCCTGGGCGCTGGCCAGGGCCTCGATGCCGACGATGCCCTCCAGGTTGCGGGCCATGGCCAGCAGGCGATAGGCCGCGTGGCAGGCCATGGACACGTGGTCCTCCTGGTTGGCCGAGGTGGGTGTGGAGTCGATCGACGCCGGCGCCGCCCGCTGGCGGTTCTCGCTCATCAGCGCCGCCGAGGTGACCTCGGCGATCATCAGGCCCGAGTTGAGTCCGGGGTTCGGCGTCAGGAACGGCGGCAGGCCGTGGCTGAGCGCGGGATCCACCAGCAAGGCGACGCGCCGCTGGGCGATGGAGCCCAGTTCGGCGATGGCCAGCGCGATCTGATCGGCGGCGAAGGCCACCGGCTCGGCATGGAAGTTGCCGCCGGAGATGATGCCGCCGTCCGTCAGCACCAGCGGGTTGTCGGTCACCGCGTTGGCCTCGGTGCGCAGGGTGCGGCCGGCCTGACGCAGCAGGTCGAGCGCGGCCCCGGCCACCTGGGGCTGGCACCGCAGGCAATAGGGATCCTGGACCCGGGCGTCGCCCTCGCGGTGGCTGTCGCGGATGCCGGAGCCGTCCATCAGCGCCGCCAGGAAGCGGGCCGCGTCGATCTGCCCGGCGTGGCCGCGCAGCGCGTGGATCTCGGGATGGAAGGGGGCGGTGGAGCCCATGGCCGCGTCGGCCGACAGCGCGCCGGTGACCAGCGAGGACAGCGCCGCCCGCCACGCGGCGAACAGGCCGGCGAGCGCCAGCGCGGTCGACACCTGGGTGCCGTTGATGAGCGCCAGGCCCTCCTTCGGTCCCAGGGTCACGGGCGTCAGCCCGGCGCCGGCTAGGGCGTCTGTGGCCGGCCGCGGCGGGCCGCCGGCCAGGGTGGCCTCGCCCTCGCCCAGCATCACCGCCGCCATGTGCGCCAGCGGCGCCAGATCGCCCGAGGCGCCCACCGATCCCTGGGCCGGGATCACCGGCAGCAGGTCGGCGGCCAGCATGCCCTCCAGCAGGTCGCAGATCACGGGCCGCACGCCCGAGGCGCCGCGCCCCAGCGACATCAGCTTCAGCGCCAGCACCAGGCGGACGACGGGCGCGGGCAGGGGATCGCCGGTGCCGGCGCAGTGGGACAGGATCAGGTTGCGTTGCAGGGTGGCGGTATCCGCCGCCGGAATGCGGTGCGAGGCCAGCTTGCCGAAACCGGTGTTGACGCCGTAGACGGGGGCGTCGCCGGCCGCCGCCTCGGCCACCCGCCGCGCCGTGTCCGCGATGGCCGGGCGCGCGGCCGGGTCCAGCCGCACCGGGCCGCCGCCCGACAGGATCCGCTCCAGATCCGTCAGGCGCACGCCACCCGGTGTCAGCCAATGGGTCATGCCACCCCCCCGAACAGGCGCCGGTGCAGCGGGTTGAAGCCCAGGCGATAGGCCAGTTCCGCCGGGTGCTCCACCGACCAGACGGCCAGGTCGGCGCGCTTGCCGGCCTCCAGCGTGCCCATGCGGTCCTGGAGGCCGAGGGCGCGGGCGGCGCACCGGGTCATGCCGGCGAGCGCCTCGTGGGGCGTCAGGCGGAACAGGGTACAGGCCATGTTCATGGCCAGCAGCGGCGAGGTCAGCGGCGACGAGCCCGGGTTGCAGTCCGTGGCCACCGCCAGGGGCACGCCGGCCGCCCGCAGGGCCTCCACCGGCGGCGGCTGGCTGTCGCGCAAGGTGTAGTAGGCACCGGGCAGCAGCACGGCCACGGTGCCGCCGGCGGCCATGGCGGCGATACCCTCGGTGTCCAGGTGTTCCAGGTGGTCGGCGGACAGCGCGCCGCGCCGCGCCGCCATCATCGCGCCGCCCTGGTTGGATAGCTGTTCGGCATGGACCTTGATCGGCACCATCAGGTCCTGGGCATGATCGAACAGCCGGGCGACCTGTGTCGGCGAGAACGCGATGGTCTCGCAGAAGGCATCGACCGCGTCCACCAGCCCGGCGTCGTACGCCTGGTCCAGGCCGGCGTGGACCACATCGTCCAGGTAGGCGTCGGCGCGGGTCCGGTACTCCGGCGGCACGGCGTGCGCCGCCAGCCAGGTGGTGGACACGCGCACCGGCCGCTCGTTCTCCAGCCGCCGGGCGGCCCGCAGCATCTTGATTTCATCGGCGACGGTCAGGCCGTAGCCGGACTTCACCTCGACGGCGGTGACGCCCTCGGCGATCAGGGCGTCCAGGCGCGGCAGGGCGCCGGTGACCAGCGCGGCCTCGTCGGCGGCGCGGGTGGCGGTCATGGTGGCGACGATGCCGCCGCCGGCCTGGGCGACATCCGCGTAGCTGGCGCCCTTCAGGCGCAATTCGAATTCGCGCGCCCGATGTCCCCCATGAACCAGATGGGTGTGGCAGTCGATCAGGCCGGGCGTGACCAGGCGGCCCTCCACGTCCTCCTGCGGCCAGGCGGCGTAGGCGCGGGGCAGGTCGTCGGCCGGCCCGACCCAGGCGATGCGGCCCCCCTCCATGGCCAGGGCGCCATCGGGGACCAGGCCATCGGGGCCGTGGTCGTGGGTCATGGTGGCCAGGGCGCCATGGATCAGCACGGATTGGGACATGAGACTCCCGATCTTGAGGACGGTGTCCCGGATTGTCATTATGACTAGTCATATCTGTCAAGCAGGAGATCGCGACCCATGACGGACCTATGGGCGCGGCGGGCGCTGCTCGCCGATGGTTGGGCGTGCCACGTGCGGGTGGAGATCAATGACGCCGGCCGCATCGCCGGCGTGACGGCGGATGCGCCCCCCACGGGGCTGCGTGTGCAGGTCTTGTTGCCGGCGCCTGGCAACCTTCACTCCCACGCCTTCCAGCGCGCCATGGCCGGCCTGACCGAGCGCCGTGGCTCCCGGGGTCAGGACAGTTTCTGGACGTGGCGGGCGCTGCTGTATCGCTTTCTGGAGCGGCTGACGCCCGACGACGTGGAGGCCATCGCCGCCCAGGTGTTCGTCGAGATGCTGGAGGCCGGCTACGCTGCCGTGGGCGAGTTCCACTACCTGCATCACCAGCCCGACGGGGCGCCCCACGACCGGCCGGCGGAGATGTCGCACCGGGTGATGGCCGCGGCGGCGACCGCCGGCATCGGCCTCACCCACCTGCCGGTGCTCTATGCGCGGGGCGGGCTGGACGGGCGCCCGCTGGAGGGCGGGCAGCGGCGGTTCGCGGGCACCCTGGACGGGTTCGCCGCGCTTCTGGAGGACGCGGGCCGGGGGATGCGCGGTCTTCCCGGTGACTCGGTGCTGGGGGTGGCGCCCCACTCCCTGCGGGCCGTGGATCCGGTGATGCTGGAAGCCGTGGCCACCCTGCGGCCCGAGTCGCCGGTGCACATCCACATCGCCGAGCAGGTGGCCGAGGTGGAGGCGGTGACCGCCACCCTGGGCGCGCCGCCGGTGGCCTGGCTGCTGGACCATGCGCCGGTCGATGGCCGCTGGTGCCTGGTGCACGCCACGCATACGACCCCGGCGGAGATCGCCGCCATGGCGCGAAGCGGGGCGGTGGCCGGCCTGTGCCCGATCACCGAGGGCAACCTGGGGGACGGGATCTTCGACGGTGCCCGCTTCCTGGCCGAGGGGGGTGTCTTCGGCGTGGGGTCCGATTCCAACGTGCGGATCGCCCTGGCCGAGGAACTGCGCGTGCTGGAGTACGGTCAGCGCCTGCGGGACCACGCCCGCGCGGTGCTGGCCACCGCCGAGCATTCGGTGGGACGGGTGCTCTACCAGGGCGCCTGCCAGGGGGCGGCGCGGGCGCTGGGCCGACCCGCCGGGGCCATCGCCCCGGGACGCTGGGCCGATCTGCTGGCGGTGGACGGCGAGGCCCTGGCGCTGGCGCATCTGGAGGGCGATGCGCTGCTCGACGCCTGGGTGTTCGCCGGTGACGACCGGCTGGTGACCGATGTCTGGTCGGCGGGCCGGCACAGGGTCGTGGCCGGACGTCACGTGGCCCGCGACGTGGTGGCCCAACGGTTCCGCGCCGTGCTGCGGCGCCTGCGGGACGCGGCGTGACCATGGCCCGGCGCCTCCCCCAGGGGGCCGCCTATCAGGCGGTGCAGCGGGAGATCCTGGCCCGCATCCGTGACAAGACCTGGCCGCCGGGGGCGCTGATTCCCGGCGAGATCGACCTGGCGGCCGAGTTCGGCTGTGCCCGGGCGACCATTAGCCGGGCCATGCGGGAACTGGCCGAGGCCGGCGTGCTGGAGCGCAAGCGCCGTGCCGGGACGCGGGTCGCGGCGAATCCCGTGCGCCGCGCCATGCTGGATATTCCCATGGTGCGCCAGCAGGTGACGGACACCGGTCGGGCCTATGGCCATGACCTTCTGTTCCGCGCCGTCGAGCCGCCGCCCGAGGCGATTCGGGCCCGTCTGGGCCTGCGCCCCGGGACTGCGGCGCTGCACGCGCGCAGCCTGCACCGCGCCGACGGCCGGCCGTTCCAGGTGGAGGATCGCTGGATCAATCTCGACGCCGTGCCCGAGGCGGTGTCGGTCGATCTGGCCGCCATCAGCGCCAACGAGTGGCTGGTGCGCGAGGTGCCGCTGTCGACCGCCGAGACAATGTTGTCGGCCGCCGCCGCGACCGAGGTCGAGGCGGCCTTGCTCGGCTGTCCGCCGGGCGCGCCCCTTCTGGAAATCGAGCGGACCACCTGGCTGGGGGATCTGCCGATCACCACCGTCCGGTTGCTGCATCCGCCCGGCTTCCGCGTGGTCGGGCGGGTGTGAGCGGGCCTCCTCCTACGCGTCCCGCTCGGGTGCCCGGAACCACAGAGGCGGCAGGTCCGCCGCCTCGCCCAGCACCATGCCCAGGACACCCCGGTCGCGCGCCCAGTCGGCCGAATCGCGGCGCGGCTGTCCCGACCCGTCCAGCCAGATGACATCGGGCCGGCCGGTGCGGGGGTCCAGCGCGCCGGTCAGGAAGCGGTCGCGGCGCAGCGCGGGGGTTGCCTTGCGGCGGGCGATCAGGTCGCGCACGAAGGCCAGGAGGTCCGTGTCCGCGTGCTCCCAATCCAGCCAGGTGAGCGGGGTGTCCTGGCAGTAGGCATTGTTGTTGCCCCGCTGCGTGTGGCCGATCTCGTCCCCGGCGACGATCATGGGCACGCCCAGCGCCGTCAGGAGCGCCGTCAGCAGGGCGCGGCGCCGTGCCTCGCGATTGGCCAGCACCGCCGGGTCGGTGGTCTCGCCCTCGACGCCGCCGTTCCAGGACAGGTTGCTGGTGGTGCCGTCGCGGTTGCCCTCGGCGTTGGCCTCGTTGTGCTTGTCGTCGTAGGAGACGAGGTCGCGCAGCGTGAAGCCGTCGTGGGCGGTCACGAAGTTGATCGACGCCTGCGGCGGCCGGCCGTTGCGGTCGAACAGGTGGCTTGTGCCAGCCAGGGCCGAGGCCAGCGCGCCGGCATCCCCGGTGCCGGCGAAGAACGACCGCGTGGCGTCGCGGAAGTGGTCGTTCCATTCCGCCCAGGGGGCGGGGAACTGGCCGGTGCGATGGCCGTCCGTGCCCAGGTCCCAGGGCTCGGCGATCAGCTTGACGTCGGCCAGCACCGGATCCTGGGCGACGGCCGACAGGAAGGGCCCGGTGGGGTCGAAGCGGCCGTTGTGGCGCGCCGGCGTCACGGCCAGATCGAAGCGGAACCCGTCCACCCCCATCTCCGTCACCCAGAAGCGCAGGCTGTCCATGACCAGGCGCAGGCACAGGGGATGCTCGATCCGAAGGGTGTTGCCGCAGCCGCTGTCGTTCCAGTACAGGCGGCCCGCCTCGCGGGTGCGATAAAAACAGCGGTTGCCCAGGCCGCGCAGGCCGAGGGTCTGGCCTTGCTCGTCGCTTTCGGCGGTGTGGTTGTAGACCACGTCGAGAAGGACCTCGATCCCCGCGTCGTGCAGGGCGGCCACCATGGCCCGGAAATCCTCGGGCGTGCCGTAGCGGGGATCCAGGGCGCGGAAGGCATAGGGGTTGTACCCCCAGTAGTTGGTCAGGCCCAGGGGCGGCAAATGGCGCTCGTCGGCGAAGGCGAACACCGGCAGCAGTTCCAGCGCCGTGATGCCCAGGTCCCGCAGGTGGCCGACGATGGCCGGGTGGGCCAGGCCGCGCACCGTGCCCCGATCGGCCTCCGGCACCTCGGGATGGCGCATGGTCAGGCCCTTGACGTGGGCCTCGTAGAGGATGGTGTCGGCCCACGGTGTCCTGGGTCCCGGGGGCATGGGCTTGAACGGTTTGCGCACCACCGCCTTGGGCATGTGGGGGGCGCTGTCGCGGTCGTCGAAGGCCCTGTCGTCGTCGGCGGCGGCCGGGCCGGCGCCGCGCGGGTAGCCGAAGGTGGCGTCGTGGGGATGGACGCGCCCCACGACCTGTCGCGCCCAGGGGTCCACCAGCAGCTTGTTCGGGTTGTGGCGATGCCCGAGGTCGGGATCATAGGGGCCGTGGACGCGCAGCCCGTAGAGCTGCCCCTCGGTCACGCCGGCGATCTGGCCATGCCAGATGCCGCGCGGATCCCGGGCGGGCAGGGCGACGCGCGCCCGCTCCGGTCCGTCCACCGAGTCGAACAGGCAGACCTCGACGGCGGTGGCGTAGGGGGCGGGAACGGCGAAGCTGGTGCCGCCCCCGACCACGCTGGCCCCCAGGGGATCGGGGCGCCCCGATGTGATCGTCGGGCGCCGCGATAAGGATCCGCCTCGGCCCGCCATGGTCCGTCTACTCCACGGGATCAGGCTTGAGGATGACGGTGGCCAGCGGCGGCAACGTCAGCAACAGGCTCTGCGAATGGCCATGGCATTCCTGCGGCAGGGTCACCACCCGGTCGTTGGTTACGCCCGAGCCCCCATAGTCAGCCGAGTCGGTGTTCAGGACTTCGGTGTACCAGCCGGCGCGGGGGGCGCCGATGCGATAGGTCTCGCGCACCACCGGCGTGAAGTTGCAGACCACGATCAGGAACGGCGCGTTCGGATCGGCGCTTTCCCGGCGCACGAAGGCGAGCACGCTGTGGGTGTGGTCGTTGCAATCGATCCAGGCGAAGCCCTCGCCCTCGCAGTCGTGCACATGCATGGCCGGCACATCGCGATACAGATGATTGAGGTCGCGCACCAGCCCCTGGGTCTGGCGGTGCCAGGCGGTCTCCAGCAGGTGCCAGTCCAGGCTGGTGCGGTAGTTCCACTCCCGGCCCTGGGCGAACTCCGAGCCCATGAACAGCAGCTTCTTGCCGGGGTGGGTCCACATGTAGGCCAGGTAGGTCCGCATGTTGGCGAACTGCTGCCAGCAGTCGCCCGGCATGCGGCCGAGGATGGACCGCTTGCCGTGCACCACCTCGTCATGGGACAGGGGCAGGACGAAGTTCTCGTTGAAGGCGTAGATCAGGCTGAAGGTCAGGTCGTTGTGGCGGTAGCGCCGGTGCACCGGATCCTCGCTGATGTACTTCAGCGTGTCGTTCATCCAGCCCATGTTCCACTTGTAGCCGAAGCCCAGCCCGCCCAGGTACGTCGGGCGCGACACCATCGGCCAGGCGGTGCTTTCCTCGGCCAGGGTGACGGCGCCGGGGAAATGGCCGTACACCAGTTCGTTCATGCGACGCAGGAAGTCGATGGCCTCCAGGTTCTCGCGGCCGCCGAACTGGTTGGGGATCCAGTCGTCCCCCTCGCGGCTGTAGTCGAGGTACAGCATCGACGCCACGGCATCGACGCGGAGCCCGTCGATGTGGAATTTGTCCAGCCAGAACAAGGCATTGGCCAGCAGGAAGTTGCGCACTTCGGTGCGGCCGTAGTTGTAGATCAGGGTGCCCCAGTCCATGTGCCGGCCCTGGCGGGGGTCGGCGTGCTCGTAGAGGTGGGTGCCGTCGAACCACACCAGGCCGTGGGCGTCCTCGGGGAAGTGGCCGGCCACCCAGTCGATGATGACGCCGACCCCGGCGGCATGGCAGCGGTCCACGAAGTAGCGGAAGTCGTCGGGCGTGCCGAAGCGGCTGGTGGGCGCGAACAGGCCGATGGGCTGATAGCCCCAGGAACCGTCAAAGGGGTGCTCGTTGACCGGCAGCAGCTCGATATGCGTGAAGCCCATGTCGCGCGCGTAGGCGGGCAGGTCGTCGGCCAGTTCCCGGTATGTCATCGGGCGTTCGGCGCCGCTGTCCGCGTCGATCACCCGTTTCCAGGACCCCAGGTGGACCTCGTAGATGCTGATCGGCGCGCGGCGCTCGACACGCTGGGCGCGGGTGTCCATCCACTCCGCGTCGGTCCAGTCGAAGCCGTCCAGGTCGTAGACCACGCAGGCGGTGGCCGGCGGAACCTCGCAGAAGAAGGCATAGGGATCGGACTTCAGGGGCAGCAGGCCACCGTCGGCGCCGACGATCTCGAACTTGTAGCGGCTGCCGGCCTGAGCCTCGGGCAGGAAGATTTCCCACACCCCGCAGTTGAGATGCTTGCGCATGGGATGCACGCGGCCGTCCCAGCCGTTGAAGTCGCCCACGACGCTGACGCGGCGCGCATTGGGGGCCCAGACGGTGAAGGCCACGCCGGAAACGCCCCCAAGGGTCGTGACATGCGCCCCCATCTTCTCGTAAAGCTTGAGATGGGTGCCCTCGCCGATGAAATAGGTGTCCAGCTCCCCGAGCACCGGCTGGAAGCCGTACGGATCCCACACGTCCACGGTGGTCTCGCCATGCGTGACGCGCAGCTTGTAGGGGACCGGCTGGGTGGCGTCGGGCAGGTCGGCCAGGAACAGGCCGGCGTCGTCGGCGCGCTCGGCCTCGGCCAGGTCCGCGCCGCTCTCCGGGTCGATCACCCGCACGGCCTCGGCCCAGGGCAGGAACACGCGGACACAGCGGCCCGTCCGGGCGTGGCCGTCGGCGGTTCCGGTATGTTGGCCGAGGAAAGCGAACGGATCGCCATGCCGGGCGTTGCGCACGTCATGGGCCTGCGTGGCGATCGAGTCGGCGGTCGGACGGGTCAGCATCGGCAATCGGTCTCCCGGTCATGGAGTGCCGGCGGGTCGGGTCCCGGGCCGGCGACGACACGGACCCGACTCGCGGGGCGTGACAAGGGGCCGAGGGCGGAGATCGCGGGGTCCACGCCATGGCCATCGCCATGATCGACTCATGGACCCTGTCGCGATTGCTCTCGGTTATCTGCGGAACCGAAGGCCCCGGACCATGACGCACCCGCACTGTCGAGGCAAGCCCCCGACCAACGGGCGTTCAGGGTACGGCCGTGTTCCTGGGTCTTGTGCGTCGACGCCGTTGTCCGCGAGGCGCGGGTCCACCGTGTCTCGTAGGGTGGATCCGCGCACGCCTGCCGTCAAGACGGGCCCCGGTCGGGGCGTGGCCCGTGCCTCGGCAACAAAAGTCTCTGCGCCATGTTTTGACCTTGGTGCACGGGTCCATACAAAGGCATTAAGGTCGCCTTTGCTTTGTCTGGATCGAAGTGCATTAGTCCTCGGTCTTCTTGCGCCGCGCGGTCCGCTTGGGCTTGGCTGCCGTGGCGTCGGCGCTTTCGGCATCCGCCTCGGTCTTGGCCTTGGTGGTGCGCCGGGTGCGTTTGGGCTTGGCGGCGTCGTCCCCCTCGGCGGTGGCGTCGGCGGCCTTCGTCGTGCGACGGCGGGTCGTTTTCGGCTTGGGCGCGGCGCTGTCCGCCCCGGCCGTGGCTTCGTTGGCCAAAACCTCGGCCTCGGCACGGGCCCAGTGGTCTTCATCGCGGCCGAGGGGTTGACCTTCCTCCAGCCAGAGTTCGTAAGCGCGCGACCGGATGCGCTCCAACAGGTCGTTCTGCATGGTCATGTCTCGGTTTCCCCGGGATCGGCTGTGGACGGGATCGACTGTGGATGAGTTCGGTGGGACGGGACCATAATGGTCACGGAATGCACGCATCGGATTGGGTCGGCGCCAGGCCAGGAATACCGGGTCGCGGTAACCCAAGCTCCGGGGGCAAGCACGATTGGTCGGCGAACCGGGTGAACCCCGCGCGCCGAGCGTTTCGTTTTTATCCGCACCCCTGGCGGTGTTGGCAATGGAAACTTGACCTCACTCCGGTTCCGGGACACGTGCACGGCGCGCCATGGCCGATCGGCCACAGCCGCCGGTGAGGACGCCGCGCGACGGACCTCGCCTCGCACCAGCCCCTTGAAATCCTCCGCGACGCTGATTATCCAATTGGGACCGGATTGGTCCCGTTTCAGGGACCCCCCGGGAGGCCCCCCCGCCGCGCGGGGAGGCGCCGCCGGGCCAAGGACGGTTTGGCCAGGGACGTTTCGGGGCGGGTCCAGGAAGGGGCGCCGGGGAGTCCATGGGGACGCAGTGGTCCACCGATCGGGAGGGCGGATGTTTCGCATCAACAAGCTGACGGACTATGCCGTGGTGCTTCTGTTGGACATGGCGCGCGCGGGCCAGGTCCGGGCGGCGCATCAGATCGCCGCGGATACCGGCGTTCCCGTGCCCACGGTGGCCAAGGTCATGAAGGCCCTGGTGCGCGCCGGGCTGGTGCGCTCCACGCGGGGGTCCAGCGGCGGATATGTGCTGGCCCGACCGGCCGAGAGCATCGCCGTCGCCGACATGATCGAGGCCCTGGAAGGCCCTATCGCCCTCACGGCCTGCGTGCTTGATGCCGACGACACGTGCGAGCGCGAGGGATTCTGCCCGATGAGCGGGCATTGGAACCGCGTCAACACGGCGGTGCGCAAGGCCCTGACCGGGATCACCCTGGCCGAGATGGCGGCCCGGCCGGCCCCTGCGTCCTGGAGGGCGCAGCCGGCGACCGATCCGGGCGGGGTGTTCCGGCGCCCCGCGCCGGCCGACTCTGGTCCGGCGCTTGCGTGACGGTTGATATCGAGGACACGGGCTGGGTGGGGCATGACCCGCCCTGTCGCAGGCCGGACACGGCCCTGGCTGCATTCGGAGGACTGGACCATGGTGGCGACGCAGGAGACGGTGGAGCGCATCGCCGAGGCGACGGGCCGCTACAAGTACGGCTTCATCACAGACATCGACTCCGACAAGGCTCCCAAGGGCCTGAACGAAGATATCGTCCGCTTCATCTCGGCCAAGAAGGACGAGCCCGACTGGCTGCTGGAGTGGCGTCTGAAGGCGTATCGCCACTGGCTGACCATGCGTGAACCCTCCTGGGCCAAGCTCGGCTATCCACCCATCGACTATCAGGACGCCTACTACTACGCGGCGCCCAAGAGCCCCGAGGACGCGCCCAAGAGCCTGGACGAGGTCGATCCGGAGCTGCTGCGCACCTACGAGAAGCTGGGCATCCCCTTGCGCGAACAGGAGATGCTGGCCGGCGTGGCGGTGGACGCGGTGTTCGACAGCGTGTCCGTGGCCACGACCTACAAGAAGAAGCTGGAGGACATGGGGGTCATCTTCTGCCCCATTTCCGAGGCCGTGCAGCGCTATCCCGAGTTGGTGCAACGCTACCTGGGTTCGGTGGTGCCGTATTCGGACAACTTCTTCGCCACCCTGAATTCGGCGGTGTTCACCGACGGCTCGTTCGTCTATGTGCCCAAGGGCCTGCGCTGCCCCATGGAGCTGTCCACCTACTTCCGCATCAACGAGCGCAACACCGGTCAGTTCGAACGCACGCTGATCATCGCCGACGAGGGCAGCTACGTGAGCTACCTGGAAGGCTGCACCGCGCCCCAGCGCGACGAGAACCAGTTGCACGCCGCCGTGGTCGAACTCGTGACCATGGACGACGCCGAGATCAAGTACTCCACGGTCCAGAACTGGTACCCCGGGGACGAGAACGGCAAGGGCGGTATCTACAACTTCGTCACCAAGCGCGGCGCCTGCCGGGGCCGCGATTCCAAGATCATGTGGACGCAGGTGGAGACCGGCTCGGCCATCACCTGGAAGTATCCGTCCTGCATCCTTCAGGGCGACAATTCGGTGGGCGAGTTCTACTCGGTGGCCATCACCAACAACGCCCAGCAGGCCGACACCGGCACCAAGATGATCCACATCGGCAAGAACACGCGCTCGCGCGTCATCTCCAAGGGCATCGCCGCCGGGCGAGCCGACCAGACCTACCGGGGCCTGGTGCGCATGATGCCCAAGGCCGAGGGGGCGCGGAACTACACCCAGTGCGACAGCCTGCTGATCGGCGATCGCTGCGGCGCCCACACCGTGCCGTACATCGAGACCCGCAACCCCACGGCCCAGGTCGAACACGAGGCGACGACCAGTCGCATTAGCGACGACCAATTGTTCTATTGCCTGCAACGCGGCATTCCGCAGGAGGACGCGGTGACCCTGATCGTCAACGGGTTCTGCAAGGAGGTCCTGCAGACCCTGCCCATGGAGTTCGCCGTGGAGGCCCAGAAGCTGGTGGGCGTCAGCCTGGAGGGCAGCGTGGGCTGATCCCTGCCGGGCCGGCCCCGGTTCCCACGCCTCCCCCCAACTCCGCACGACCGACGCGATCAAGACAGGACATTTCAGCCATGGCCCTTCTGGAGATCACCGACCTGCACGCCGCCCTGGAAGACGGGGGCAAGCCCATCCTCAAGGGCGTGAGCCTGACCATCCGGCCCGGAGAGGTCCATGCCGTCATGGGCCCCAACGGTGCCGGCAAGAGCACCCTGTCCAATGTGATCGCCGGCCGGCCCGGGTTCGTGGTCACCGGCGGATCGGTGACCTACGACGGCCAGGACCTGCTGGCCCTGGACGCCGACGCGCGCGCCCGCGCGGGTGTGTTCCTGGCCTTCCAGTACCCGGTGGAGATCCCCGGGGTGGCCACCGCGACCTTCCTGAAGACGGCCATCAACGCCCGGCGCAAGGCCGCCGGCGAACCGGAGATCGAGGCGCTGGAGTTCCTCAAGCGCATGAAGGCCAACGCCAAGGCGCTGGGCGTGGTCGAGGACATGCTGAAGCGGCCGGTCAACGTGGGCTTCTCGGGCGGCGAGAAGAAGCGCGCCGAGGTGTTGCAGATGGCCATGCTGGAGCCGCGCCTGTGCCTGCTGGACGAGACCGACTCGGGCCTGGATATCGACGCGCTGCGGGTCGTGGCCGATGGCGTCAACGCGTTGCGCGGTCCGGACCGGGGCATGCTGGTGATCACCCACTACCAGCGCCTGCTGGATTACATCGTGCCCGACGTGGTGCACGTGCTGGTGGACGGCCGGATCGTCAAGAGCGGCGACAAGGCGCTGGCCCTTGACCTGGAGGCCCACGGTTACGCCCAGTTCGCCGGCGCGGCGGCGTGAGCCCGGGAGGAGGACGCGGCATGACCGAAACACTGGACCTCATCCCACTGGCCCCCGACGAGGTGACCCTGGGCGTGAACGAGCCGGCATGGCTCGCCGACCTGCGCCGGGCTGGGCTCTCGGTCTATCGCGGCCAGGGCCTGCCCACGGTGCGGGTGGAGGCGTGGAAGTACACCAGCCTGGCGGGCTTGCGGAAAATCGACCATGTCCGCGATGACGGCACCCTGGGCCTGTCCGACTGGGGGGGGCGCGGCGCGCTGGACCTGCCCGACGCGCATACCGTCACGCTGGTCAATGGCCGGCCGGTCGGCGTGCCCGACGCCCTGCCGGTGGGGGTGCGCGTCGCCAGCCTGGCGCATCTGCTGGAGACCGAACCGGACCTGCTGACGCCGTATCTGGGGCGTGGCGCCGACCTGTCGGACACGCCCATGGGGGCGCTCAACGCCGCGCTGATGGCCGATGGGCTGGTGGTGCTGGTGGCGCCCGGGGTGGCCCTGGACCGGCCGCTGCACATGATCTCGGTGACCGAGGCCCCGGACCACGCGCGCCACATCCATCCCCGCCATCTGGTGGTGCTGGGCGCGGGCGCCGACGCCACGCTGGTGGAAAGCCGGGTGACGGCCCCCGGCGCGGCCCCGACCCTGACCAACATGGTCACCGACATGGTGGTGGGGGAGCGGGCGCGGCTGCGTCACCTGAGCCTGGCCAACGGCGGGGCCGAGGCCGTCGATCTGGGCCTGACCACCGTGACGGTGGGGGCCGAGGCCGCGTACGACGCCTTCACGCTGACCCTGGGCGGGCGGCTGGTGCGCCACGAGGGGTGTGTGCGGCTGGCGGGCGCGGGGGCGGAGACCCGCTTGCGCGGCGCCTACGGCGTGCGCGAGGCCCAGCATGTGGACACGACGCTGCGCGTGGACCACGCGGTCGCCGACACCACCTCGGACCAGGTGTTCAAGGGCGTGGTCGATGCCGGCGGGCGCGGCGTGTTCCAGGGCAAGACCCTGGTGCGGCGCGACGCTCAGCGCAGCGACGGCGGGCAGTTGCACAAGGCCCTGGTGCTGTCCCGCGACGCCGAGGTCTACACCAAGCCGGAACTGGAGATTTACGCCGACGACGTGAAATGCGGCCACGGCGCCACGGTGGGCGAACTGGACGCCGACCAGTTGTTCTACCTGATGGCCCGGGGTATCACCGAGGCCGACGCCCGCGCCCTGCTGGTGGAGGCGTTCCTGGACGATGTCGTCGAGGCCGTGCCCGAGGGCGCCTTGCGCGACGCCTTCCTGGACGCGGTGCGGGCCTGGCAGGCGCGCCGTCACGCCGTGACCTGGCAGGCTTGAGATGGGGAGGCCCGACTCATGGTGACCGCGACCCTGACCGCCGCGCCGCGCGCCGCCGCCGTCTTCGATCCCGAGGCCGCGCGCGCGGACTTCCCGATCCTGGCGCGGACCATGCACGGCAAGCCGTTGGTCTACCTGGACACCGGCGCCTCGGCCCAGAAGCCGCGCGCGGTGCTGGACGCCATGGCGCGCGCCCACACCGAGTGCTACGCCAACGTGCATCGGGGGGCCTACTGGCTGTCGGAGGAGGCCACCAGCCGCTTCGAGGCCGCGCGCGAGACCGTGCGCGGGTTCCTGAACGCCGCCGACCCGCGCGAAATCGTCTTCACCGCCAACGCCACCGACGCCATCAACCTGGTGGCCCAGACCTGGGGGCGGACCCACCTGGGGCCGGGCGACGCGGTGCTGATCTCCGAACTGGAGCATCACGCCAACATCGTCCCCTGGCAGATGTTGCGCGACGAAAAGGGCTTCGAACTGCGGGTGGCGCCGATCACCGACGACGGCACCCTCGACATGGCCGGCTTCGCGCGCCTGCTGGACGAGCGGGTCAAGCTGGTGGCCATGGCCCATTGCTCCAACGTGCTCGGGACCATCCTGCCGGTGGCCGAGATCACCCGCCGCGCCCATGCGGTGGGTGCCCGGGTGCTGCTGGACGGCAGCCAGGCGGTGGTGCACGGCGCCGTGGACGTCCAGGCGATCGGCTGCGACTTCTACGCCTTCACCGGCCACAAGCTGTACGGCCCCACGGGCATCGGCGTGCTGTACGGCCGCCTGGACCTGCTGGAGAGCATGCCGCCCTGGAAGGGCGGCGGCGACATGATCGAGTCGGTGACCTTCGAGACGACCACCTTCGCCCCGCCGCCGGCGCGCTTCGAGGCCGGCACGCCGCCCATCGTCGAGGCCGTTGGCCTGGCGGCGGCCATCGACTATGTCCGGGGCCACGGCATGGAGGCCATCGCCGCCCACGAGGCCGACCTGCTGCGCTACGCCATGCAGCGGCTGGCGTCGGTGGAGGGCCTGACGATCCATGGCACCGCGCCCCACAAGGCGGCGGTGGTCTCCTTCAGCCTGACGGGCGCCCATCCGCACGATCTGGCCACCCTTCTGGACCGCTCCGGCCTGTGCCTGCGGGCCGGGCACCACTGTGCCCAGCCGCTGATGGCGCGGCTGGGGGTGACCGGTACCATTCGCGCCTCGTTCGGTCTGTACAGCACGCGCGCCGACGTGGACGCGCTGGTGGGCGCCCTGGAGCGGGCGCGGACCATTCTGGCCTGAGGGCCGCACGGATCAGACACACAACCGTCATCAAGGGAAACAGACGCCATGATGCCGCCCTACTCCATGCCCGCGTCCATGGATCCGCCGCCCGAGGAGGGCTTCACCGCCAACGCCGGGAGCCCGTTGACCAACGGGGCCGAGCCGGTGGGCGAGGATGCCGTGGTCGAGGCCCTGCGCTCGGTCCACGACCCGGAAATCCCGGTCAACATCTACGACCTGGGCCTGATCTACGAGGTCGAGCCGCGCGGTCGCGGCGACTGGGACATCGTCATGACCCTGACCGCGCCGGCCTGTCCGGTGGCCGGCGAACTGCCGGGCCAGGTGGCCGAGGCGGTGGCCGCCGTGGACGGCGTCGGCGAGGTCGCCGTCACCCTGACCTGGGACCCGCCGTGGACACCGGCCAACATGTCCGAGGTCGCCAAGGTTGAACTGGATATGTACTGACAGACGCTACGATCGCCGTGGACGAACGGCGTGGCTTTTCGCGGACGCGCGGTATCGTGGGATAGGGCCGACCGGACCCCGCCTCCCTTCGTGGGAGAGGTCGGGAGGGGGGCGGGCCGGGGCTCGCAGACGTCTGCAAAGCCTTGCAGGAAAGGCCAGGAGCATGGTTGACGCGCAGGGGACCGACACCGAGATCGCAACGGGGACCGAAGCGGCGGGGACCGAAACCGTCAGGCCCGATGACGCCCGGCCGCCGCCGCTGACCGTGACCGAGGCGGCCGCCGCGCGCGTGCGCGCGTTGCTGGATCAGGCCGGCCGGCCGGTGGTCGGTGTGCGCATCGGTGTCAAGAAGTCCGGCTGTTCCGGCATGCGCTACCAGGTCGACTACGTCGAGGAACAGCGTCCCTTCGAGGACGTGGTGGAGACCAAGGGCGTCAAGGTGTTCATCGATCCGATGGCCATCATGTTCCTGCTGGGCACCGAGATGGATTACGAGGAAACCCGCATGCACAGCGGTTTCGTCTTTCGCAATCCGAACGAGACCAGTCGGTGCGGTTGCGGGGAGAGCTTCTCGGTATAGGCTCAAGTCCCCTGTCTTTTCGGACTTTTCTTGACCGGAAAGGTCTGCTCCACTTCGGGTCGGATACGGACGGGGTGGGGGCCTCTCATGACAGCCATGGAGCAGTACCGGACCCAGGGGTTGCGGCAGCCGATCCGCTTTTTCCCCGGGGCCAAGTTTCATTGGGCCCTTTGGGGCGGCGGGAGCTTCCTGCTGCTGGGGTGTGCGCTGATGCTCAACGAGGGCACGGCGTTGGAACAGCTCATCGGGCTGTTCGGTCTGCTGTTCTTCGGCACCTGCTGCGCGATCCTGATCGTCGCCCTGGCGCGGAGCGGCCGGCGCGGCGTGTTCGAGATTTCGGACCAGGGCCTGTACATGGCGCACCTGGGGCTCGTGCTGCCGTGGGAGGACATCGGGCCGGTGTGGATCAACACCGTGCCGCTGAAGGTCTGGTCCGCCAAGGACCTGCTGTTCGTGCTGCGCAACGCCAGCCATCACCAGGCACGCGCGGACGGGCTCGGGCGCCTGCTGCTCCGCATGGCCGTCGCGTCCTCCCGAAGCCGCAAGCGCGGCGTGCTGGAGTGGGGCTTGCGCGCCGGGCTGGTGGCCACCGATGCCGGGATGGGCCTGCACCGCAGCCTGACCACGACCCTGGAAACCATGCGGGCCGCCGTGCTGTCGGAGCCTGACGCGCTGGTGTTCAACGTGCCGATCACGCTGCGGTTCGGCACCGACACGGACGACCTGCTGGCGATCATCAACCAGGAGATCGTGGCGCGCCGAACCCCGGGCCCGCGTCAAGACCAGGATCCCGACCTCACCCCCAACAGCAACCCTGACTCCAACCCCGACCCTGACCCCAATCCCGACCAGGCTCCGGCATGGCCGGCGCGCGTCGTCATGCCACCAGGCTGAAGACCGTGCGGGGTTCGATCACGCCGGCCGGGTCGCCGAACGGTGTCGGGGCTCCCCCGATCAGGCTGCCGGCCTGACCATAGGCGGCCGCGGCGGCGGCGAAGGGGGAGGAAACCGCGATCGCCGGGTCCTCGACGGCCCGACGTGCGTCGTCGCCGCCTGTCAGGCTGGCAATCGCATCACCGAGCGACTCGGTGCTCCCCACCGTCCCACCGGCTGACCCATCCGCGTCCCCACGGCCGGCGCCGGCATCGCCGGAAACAGCCGGGGCCACCCGGCCGGTGGTCGGTCCCCCGACGGCCCCTGCGCTATCGGCGCCACTCGGGTTTGGGCCATTGGCGCCACGGTCACCTGAACCGGGACCATTGGAGCCGGGGCGCCCACCGTCCGGGGCGGTGGCCACCGGGTTGGTGGCGAACGCCTGGGCGGCGCCGGCGCTCACGATCTCGCCCAGGACCGAGGTCTCGGGCGCGCCGAACAGCGGCGGCGGGCTCTCCGTCAGTCCGGCCGCGGCCTCCGCGCCTTGGCGTTCGGCACGGCGCTGGGCCTGGTCGCGGGCCTCGGCCCTGTTCTGAACGCGAACCTCGGCCTCGGCCTGCGTCAGGGCCGCGTCGGCGGCGGCGGCCGCCGCCCGGTCGGCGGGGGAGGGATCGGCGGGCGCGAGCGCCGCGCGCTTGACCTGCTCAAGCTGCTCGACGGCCTGCTCCGGGTTGGCGGGCGAGGCGTTGACGGTGATCGCGACCTCGCCGGCCACCGCATACTGGCGGCCGTCCGGGCCGGTCACGTAGGTGAAGGTGGCCGGCCCGGTCACGCCGGCCCCGGCGGCCTTGTGCGCGGCCTCATGGGCGCGCACCTGCCGGTCGATGGCCTGCAGGCGCCGCACCTCGGCCAGTTCCTCGGGCGTCAGGTCGGTGGGACTGCCAACGGCGGTCGCTCCGCCGTCGCCGCCCGCGCCGTCGCCCGTGTCGGACGCGGTTCCGGCGCCGCCGCCGGCCTGGTCACCGGACAACAACGCGCTCAGGGGGTCGGCGGGCATGGGCTCGCCGGTGAGGGGATCCACCTCGATCGGCTCACCCGTCAGGGGATCGAGCCGGTTCAGGCTGGCGCCGCCGATCTCGCCCAGGGTGCCGATGATTCCGGTGGACAGGGACGGCGACCGCCCGGCGATCTCGACGCCGCGGCCGGTGGTCTGAGAAAGAGTCGCGCTGGCGGCCCGCCGCACGGCGGCGAGGTCACCTTGACCAGGGTCACGCCCGCTCCGCAACGAAGCCGGGTTGACTCCCGCTGGACCGCGTTCCCGCACCACATAGGTGGTCTGAACATCAAGGGGGGCGATGAGCATGGCGTGGCGCTCCTCCCCATGGTGGCCCCGATCCCCCGTGGACCGGATGGGCGACAGACCCTCTGGCGGGACCGGCCGCCGTGACCCGACGCCGACCCCTCGACTCCCTGACTTTCAATATAGGCCAATAGGTACGGACGCGCAATATAATGGCGACCTATGATGACTTGTCTAAAATTTCGGCAATCAGGACGGGTTGCCGCCCGCCTCCTGGTGAGGGGGTGGAGCGGCCTCCGGCGACTCCCGCGTCCGGTCGTGGCCCGCGGGGATGGCCGGCGTGGCGCGGGCGGCCATCAGGGCGTCGCGGACCTCCCCGACTCGGGCCTCGGTCATGCCGGTGAAGAAGCGGCCGCCCTTGAGGCGCAGGTTGGGACCGATGGCGCAGCGCCCCAGGCACGGAACCTCCTGAAAAGCGGCGGACGTGCCATGGCGGTCCAGGTCCGCGCGCAAGGCGGTGATGATGCCACGCGATCCGCGTCCGCCGCAGGAGGGCGCCCCCTCCAGGCGCCGCTTGACGCAGACGACGATGGTCACGGGTGTGGCCTGGCCGCTGTCCATGGGTGGTTCCTGCGTGGTTCGGGATCACGGTCTCGACGCGCGCCGCCGGTCAGCCCCACAGGTCGGCGGGCGGTGGGCTCATGTGGCCGCGCTCATAGGTGAGACATGGGGATCGGTCGTGTCCCAACAAGAGTGGCCCGTCCAGATCCACCACGTCGGCGGTGCCGGCGATGACCGTCGCCGGGGCCATGGCCAACGAAGTGCTGACCATGCAGCCGACCATGACCAACAGGTTGCGCGCCCGCGCGCCGGCCAGCATGTCCAGGGCCTCGGTCAGGCCGCCGGCCTTGTCCAGTTTGATGTTGACCGCCTGGTAGAGCGTCGCCAGGCGGTCCAGGTCGGCGGCGGTGTGGGCGCTTTCGTCGGCGCACAGCGGCACCGGGGGCGGGCCGGGCAGGGTGGCAAGCCCGCCGTCGTCGCCCGCCGGCAAGGGCTGCTCCACCAGCGTCACCCGCAGGTCCGCCAGGTCGGGCAGCAGGGCGCGCAACTGGTCCAGGGACCAGGCCTCGTTGGCATCCACGATCAGGGCCGCGTCCGGCGCGCCGGCGCGGACGGCGGCGATGCGGTCCAGCGCGCCCTCGGCCCCAACCTTGATCTTCAGCATGGGCCGGTCGGCCAGGGCGCGGGCCTTCTCGGCCATCACCGAGGGCGCGGCGATGCTCAGGGTCTCGGCGGTGACCAGGCGCGCGGGGGGCGCCGGCTGGCCGGCCAGTTCCCAGGCGCGGCGGCCGGCACGCTTGGCCTCCAGGTCCCAGAGCGCCCCATCCAGCGCGTTGCGCGCGGCGCCGGCCGGCATGCGCGCGCGCAAGCCCTCCCGGTCGAGGCCGGCGGCGATGTCGCCCGCCAAACCCCGGATGGCATCGGCGACGCCGTCCACGGTCTCGCCGTAGCGGGCATAGGGGACGGACTCCCCGCGTCCGGTCAGCGGGCCGTGGGTAACGGATGCCACCACCACCACGGCCTCCGTCCGGGTGCCCCGGGAGATCGTGAAGCCGCCGGCGATGGGCCAGCGTTCGACGGCGACGCTCAGCGTGGGGGCGCGATCAGCCATCGCCGAGCAACCGGTCCACCAGGGACTCGACGCCGGTGCGCACCGGATCCACGCAGGGCATGCCCAGGCGGACGGCGGCGTCGTCCATCACCTGGCGCGCGGTCGCCTCGTCCAGGGCGGACGTGTTGAAGGCGGCGCCGACGAAGCGGACGTCGGGGCTGACCAGGCGGGCGCAGCGCAGGGTGAGGTCGATGCAGTCTTCCAGGCTCGGCACCGGAACGCCGGGCAGGCCGCGCAGGTGCGGGCGGCCGGGTTCGTGACACAGCACCAGGGATTGCGGCTGGGCCCCATGCAGCAGCCCCAGCGACACGCCGGCGAAGGAGGGGTGGAACAGGCTGCCCTGGCCTTCCACGAGGTCGATGTGGTCGGCATCCTGGGCCGGGCACAGAGCCTCGGTGGCGCCGGAGATGAAATCGGCGACCACGGCATCGACGCTGACGCCGCCGCCGGCGATGAGGATGCCGGTCTGCCCGGTGGCGCGGAAATCGGCGGCCAGGCCACGCGCCTTCAAGGCCCGCTCCATGGCCAGCATGGCGTACATCTTGCCGACCGAGCAGTCGGTGCCCACGGCCAGCACGCGCCGGCCCGGGCGCGGCGCGCCGGTGGCCACGGCAAAGGTTTCGGTGGGGTGGCGCACGTCATGCAGCCGGCGACCGTGGGCGCGGGCGGCCTCGGCCAGCGCGGGGATGTCGGCGAGCCGCTGGTGCAGGCCGGCGGCGATATCCAGGCCGGCGGCCAGGGCCTCGACAAACACGCCGTGCCACGACTCGTCGATGACGCCGCCCCGGTTGGCCACCCCCACGACCAGGGTGGCGACGCCGGCCTCGGCGGCCTCGGCGATTGTCATCTCGCGCAGGCCGAGGGTGGTGGCGCAGCCGGGCAGGCTGAGTTGACCCAGGCATGCCTCGGGTCGCCAGTGCAGGATGCCGCGCGCCGTCTTGGCCGCCAGGGCATCGGGCGCGTCGCCCAGGAACAGAAGGTAGGGTTGGGATACGTGCATGCGGGGGCTCTCCGGAGGGGGCGAGCGGACTCGCCAGATTGATCCAGAACGTATGCGCCCTTTTGCGTCCGGAAAAGGGGGCGGCTATACAGGAGGCACGTATACAAGGTGTGGTCGGTCATGCCGACAGCACCGCAGCCATTCCCCGTCTTGTTCGCCGGAGATCCTCCCGATGTCGCACGCGTTGTATGCCCTGTTCCAGTCCCGCTGTCCCGCCGACCGGAACAAGACCCTGCTGGAGGCCGACGACGGCCACAGGGTCACCTATGCGGAGGCGGATGCCGAGGCGGCGCGGCTGGCGCGGCTGCTGACGGATCGAGGTGTGCGCAAGGGCGACCGTGTGGCGGTGCAGGTGGACAAGTCGGCGCGTGCCCTGTGCCTCTATCTTGCATGCCTGCGCGCGGGATTTGTATTCGTTCCCATGAACACGGCCTACACTGCGGACGAGGTGGCGTTCCTGGTGGACAACGCCGAGCCGGCGGCCGTGATCTGCCGGCCGGCCGACGAATCCGTGGTCCAGGGCATCGCCGCCCGTGCCGGTGATCCCATGGTGCTGACCCTGGGCGCCGACGGCGCCGGGTCCCTGGCCGACGCGGCGGCGGCGGTGCCGGCGGACGCGCCCGTGGTGGACTGCGATCCCGACGATCTGGCGGCCATGCTGTATACCAGCGGCACGACCGGCAAACCCAAGGGGGCCATGCTGACCCACCGCAACCTGGCCGCCAATGGTCAGGACCTGGTGGACAGCTGGCGCTTCACCGCCGACGACGTGCTGCTGCACGCGCTGCCGATCTTCCATGCCCATGGCCTGTTCGTTGCCTTCCACTGCGTGCTGCTGGCCGGCGCGTCGATGATCTGGCTGCCCGGGTTCCATCGCGAGACCGTGGTGCGGCTTCTGCCCCGGGCCACCGTCTTCATGGGGGTGCCCACGTTCTACACGCGGCTGCTGGCCGGCGAGGACTTCGATCGCGACGCCTGCCGGTCCATGCGGCTGTTCACCGCCGGCTCGGCGCCGCTGCTGGCCGAGACCCACATGGCTTTCCAGGACCGCACCGGGCACGCCATCCTGGAGCGCTACGGCATGACCGAGACCGGCATGCTCACCGGCAACCCCTACGACGGCGAGCGCCGGCCGGGCTCGGTCGGCGTGCCGTTTCCGCAGGTCGAGGTGCGTGTCTGCGGCGAGGGCGACCGCCCCCTGGGGACCCGGGAGGTGGGGGGCGTGCAGGTGCGCGGCCCCAACGTCATGAAGGGATACTGGCGCCTGCCCGAGAAGACCGCCGAGGACTTCACGGCCGACGGCTGGTTCCGCACCGGCGATATCGGCCGCATCGGCGACGACGGCTATCTGTCCATCGTCGGCCGGGCCAAGGACCTGGTGATTTCCGGGGGCTACAACGTCTATCCGAAGGAGGTCGAGGGCGTGATCGACGACCGTCCCGAGGTGCTGGAAAGCGCCGTCATCGGCGTGCCGCATCCCGACTTCGGCGAGGGCGTGGTGGCCGTGGTGGTGCCCGCCGACCCCGCCGCGCCGCCCAGCGAGGACGCCATCGTCACCCATTGCCGCCAGCATCTGGCCAACTACAAGACGCCCAAGCGGGTGTTCGTGGTGCCCGAATTGCCGCGCAATACCATGGGGAAGGTCCAGAAGGCACAGTTGCGCGAAACCCACGCCGATCTGTTCCGCGCCTGAGGCGAACCCGGGGACTTGCGGGGACTTGGCGCGGGATTTATTCGGGCGGCCGCCGGGAACGCGGCCGCCGCATTCTTGACAGTCCGCACCCGGCGCGCGCACAGTTCCCGGGATTTCCCTTCATCGTCCGCCGGCGCTTGGCCGGTGGGGCCGCCCAGCCGGGACCATGCCCATGAACCAGGTTGCCGCCGCCTCCTCCAGCACCGCCGTCGCGACCCGCGCGTCCGGCGCGCTGGCCAATGTCACCGCCGAACAGGTGTTCGTGACCGTCTATGTCCACGGACAGTTGTTCGGAATCGCGGTGGACCGGGTGCAGGACATCCTGATTCCCGAAAAGGTCGCGCGCATTCCCCTGGCTCCGCCGGAGGTCGCGGGCGCCATCAACCTGCGCGGCCGCATCGTCACCGTCATCGACGTCCGCAAGCGCCTGGGCCTGCCACCGCCCAAGAACCAGAAGAAGGTCATGTGCGTCACCGTCGAGGAAGGCAACGAATTGTACAGCCTGATGGTGGACTCGGTGGGCAATGTGCACAGCCTGTCCGTGGACGCCATCGAGCCCAACCCCTCGACCCTGGATCCGCGCTGGCGCGGCATCTCCCAGGGCGTGGTGCGGCTGGACGGCGAGTTGATGGTGGTGATGGACGTGGACGCCTTCCTCAGCTTCGGCACCTGAGGGGCCGGCCCGGCCCCCTTTCCAATCCGACTTTACCCCGGCAGGGAGACCGTGGCGGTGGCCTGGGCGGCCATGCCCTCGGACCGGCCGGTGAAGCCCAGCCGTTCCGTGGTGGTGGCCTTGACGCTCACCCGGCCGCCGTCCAGCCCCAGGATGTCGGCGACGCGGGCGGCGATGGCGGCGCGGTAGGGGCCGATCTTGGGGCGCTCGCACATCAGCGTCAGATCCAGGTGCACCAGCCGCCCCCCCAGGGCCTGGACCAGCGCTCCGGCGTGGCGCAGGAACACGTCCGACGGCGCGCCCTTCCAGCGGTCGTCCGAGGGCGGGAAGTGGCGGCCGATGTCGCCGGCGGCCAGGGCGCCATAGATGGCGTCGGCCAGGGCATGCAGCGCCACGTCGGCGTCGGAGTGGCCCATCAGGGCGTGGGTGTGCGGGATGCGCACGCCGCCCAGGATGACGTGATCGCCGGGGCCGAAGGCGTGCACGTCGAAGCCGTTGCCCACGCGCACCTCGCCCGGCCCCTGGAAGCGGCGCTCCGCCCGGCGCAGGTCGTCGGGGGTGGTGACCTTGCCGTTGTCCTCGGCCCCCGCCACCAGCGCCACCCGTCCGCCGGCGGCCTCCAGCACGGCGGCGTCGTCGGTCAGCGCCTGACCGGCGGCGGCGCGGTGGGCGTCCAGGATGGCGGCGTAGTGGAACCCCTGGGGTGTCTGCGCGCGCCACAGGCCGGCGCGCTCCACGGTACCGCCGATCAGTCCGGCGCCGTCGTCGCGCTTCAGGGTGTCGGCCTGGGGCAGGGCGGGGATGGCCCCGGGGTGGGTGTCCAGCGCGGCGATGACCCGGTCGATCACCCCCATGGACAGGAACGGCCGCGCGCCGTCGTGAATCAGCACGTGCTCGGGCGCCAGGGAGGCCAGGCTTTCCAGCCCCAGGCGCACCGAGTCCTGACGCTCCGCGCCGCCCGGCGCCGGCTCCAGAAGATCGAGCCCGGTCGCCGCCTGATCGTACAGCGGCCGGTCGTCCGGGTGGATGACCACGCGCACGGCGTCCACGTCCGGATGCGCGGCCAGGGTGGCCAGCGCGTGCCGCAGGATGGGGCGTCCGCCCAGGGAGAGGTACTGCTTGGGGATCTGGCCGCCGACTCGATGGCCGCGTCCGGCCGCCACCACCAGCGCCACGCGGCGCGCGCTTGTCCGTTCCCTGATCTCGCCGGTCATCGTTCGCCCATGGTCCTGTCGTTGTGGCCTGTGTCGTCCGCCGGCCCCCTGGAGGGGCGCGGGCCGCGCAGGGTAGTGGATTTCGCGGCCCGGGGGAATTCCCGGCGGTGGCCCCGTCAGGCGGTCCTTGCGGCCCGCCGTCTCGCCCCACGCGATACCCCCACGTTGAGGGCGGGCTTGGAGCGCGCTATAGTCCCGCCATGGTCGATACGCTCGTGTTTCATCTGGTCGCCGTGGCCTGCCTGCTGCCGGCGGCCGTGCTGCCGCTGTCGCGGTTCATCTCGCCGCTGACCCAGGGCATGGCCACCGTGCTGGCCGCCATGGGGCCGGTGGCGTGGGTCACCCTGCAACTGGCGGAGGGATGGCACACCGGCTTCTCGGCCACATTGTGGGTGATCGTCGGGGTGAGCAGCCTGCTCTTCTTCCTGGTCACCATGGTCAACCGCCATGCCTGGCGGCTGTCGCCGCTGATCATGCCCTATCTGGCGCTGCTGGGGCTGGCGGCGCTGGTCTGGGCGCGGGAGGATAACCCGGTCATGGCGCTGCGCGGGGTCATGCCGCCGGCCTGGCTGGTGTTCCATATCCTGGTGTCGGTCGTCACCTACGGGCTGTTGACCGTGGCGGCGGTGGCGGCGCTGGGGGCCTTCCTCCAGGAACGCGCCCTGAAACGCAAGCGGCCCACACGGCTGAGCCGGCTGCTGCCCTCGGTGGCCGAGTCCGAGCGGCTGTCGGTGGGGCTGCTGGCGATCAGCGAGGCCGTGCTCGGCCTCGGCCTGATCAGCGGCATGGTGCTGGAAACCGTGCAGACCGGC
Source organism: Roseospira visakhapatnamensis (assembly GCF_014197915.1). Taxonomy (GTDB): domain Bacteria; phylum Pseudomonadota; class Alphaproteobacteria; order Rhodospirillales; family Rhodospirillaceae; genus Rhodospira; species Rhodospira visakhapatnamensis. The sequence continues at coordinate 104,086 of NZ_JACIGK010000005.1, read as the reverse complement.
GTGCCGCTGGTGCTGGACCACAAGACGGCACTGTCGCTCATGGCCTTCGCGATCATCGGCGGGCTGCTGGCGGCGCACCGCTGGCTTGGCGTGCGGGGGCGGCTGGCCGCGCGCACCATGCTGCTGGCCTACCTGCTGCTGACCCTGGCGTTTCCGGGGATCAAGCTCATTGGCGACGGGATGGTGTAGCGCCAGGGGATGGGCCGACCAAAGGTCCTCGGGCGCGAGGCCCGTCTGGGCGGGCGCGGAAAAAATGGCCGTTTTGCCTCTTGATCAAGCGGTATCTGCCTAATCATTATGCATGACGACCTCACTGTCCCCCCGGGCACCATCCCCATGCTCACAGTGTCACCTTTGACCCTCGGGTCCGTCCGCCTTGACAGCCCGGTCCTGCTGGCGCCCATGGCGGGGATCACCGATCGCCCGTTTCGTCGGCTGGCGCGGCGCTTCGGATGTCCGCTGGCGTTCTCGGAGATGATCGCCAGCGGCCGCCTGGCCACCGCTCACGCCGCGACGCTGCGCATGAGCGACGGCGACGGCGAGGCGGGACCGACCGCCGTGCAACTGGCCGGCCACGATCCGGCGGTGATGGCCGAGGCGGCGCGGGTCTGCGCCGACCGGGGTGCCCTGCTGATCGACATCAACATGGGCTGCCCGGCCAAGAAGATCGTCAAGGGCTGGGCGGGCGCCGCCCTGATGCGTGACGAACCGCGCGCGGTGGCCATCATCGACGCCGTGGCGCGCGCGGTGCCCCATCTGCCGGTGACGGTGAAAATGCGCGCCGGCTGGGACGCGGACCATCGCACCGCGCCGCGCCTGGCCCGGCTGGCCGAGGAGCGGGGGGCGCGGCTGATCACCGTGCACGGCCGCACCCGCGACCAGTTCTATGGAGGCCGGGCCGACTGGGCCGTCGTCGGCGAGGTGAAGGCGGCGGTGTCCATTCCGGTGATCGGCAACGGGGACGTCACCTCGGCCGACGATGCCCGGGCGCTGATGGCCGCCACCGGCGCCGACGGCGTGATGATCGGGCGCGCGGCCCAGGGGCGCCCCTGGCTTTTGGGGCATGTGGCGCGGGCGCTGGCCACCGGCGGCGCCGAGCCGCCGCCTCCCGATCCGATCACGCGGGGTGCCATCGCCCTGGAGCATTTCGACGCGCTGTTGGACCACTACGGCGCCTTCGTCGGCCTGCGGGTGGCGCGCAAGCACATGGCCTGGGCCACCCAGGGCCTGCGCGCGGCCACGGCCTTGCGGCGCGCCGTCAACACCGAGGACGATCCCGACCGGGCGCGGGACGTGCTGGCCGCCTTCTGGGCGACGGCCCAAGTCGCGCACCCCGCCGAGTCCACCGACGCGCCCATGGCGCCGACCCGCCGGGAGGCTGCATGACCCGTTCGCTGAAGGTGCTGGACATGGGGCGACCGCCGCCGGGTCCCGTGGTGGAGCCGATGGCCGTGCTCAATGCCATTGCCTCGGCGGTTCTGGTCCTGGATGCCGAGGATCGCGTCCTGTTCGTCAACGCCGCCGGTGAAACCCTGTTCGACAGCAGCCTCGCGCATTTGACCGGCCTGCCCGTCAGCGACCTGATGCCGCCGGACGGCCCGGTCATGGCGCTGGTGCGCCAGGCCCGGCGCGACGTGGGCACGGTGTCGGAACACGAGGTGGACATGGACACGCCGCGCACCGGCCCCCGGGTGGTGACCGTGCAGGCGTCGCCCCACGGCGAGGTGCCGGACTGGGTGGTGCTGCAACTGCACGAGCATTCCAAGGCCCTGCGCCTGGGTCAGCAGATGATCAGCCGGGGCGCCGCCCGTTCGGTCTCGGCCATGGCCCGGCTGCTGGCCCACGAGGTCAAGAACCCCCTGTCCGGCATTCGCGGGGCGGCTCAGTTGCTGGAGCAGGGCGTGTCCGAGGACGACCGGGTGCTCACCCACCTGATCCGCGACGAGGCCGACCGCATCGTCGCCCTGGTGGACCGAATGGACGTGTTCTCGGACCGGGGCGCCCTGAGCCGCGAGCCGGTCAACATCCATTGCGTGCTGGAGCATGTGCGCCGGGTGGCCGAGAACGGCTTCGCGCGGGGCCGCCGCATCGTCGAACGCTACGACCCGTCGCTGCCGCCGGTGTTCGGCAATCGCGACCAGCTGGTCCAGGTGTTCCTGAACCTGGTGAAGAACGCCGCCGAGGCGGTGGGCGACGACGATGGCGAGATCGTGCTTGCCACCGCCTATCAGCACGGCTTGCGGTTGACCGCGCCGGGGTCGTCGGACCGTCTGGACCTGCCGCTGGTGGTGAGCGTGCGCGACAATGGACCCGGGATCCCGGACGACCTGCGCGGGCATCTGTTCGAACCGTTCGTGACCAGCAAGCCGTCCGGCAGTGGTCTGGGCCTGCCCCTGGTGGCCAAGATCGTCACCGACCACGGCGGCATCGTCGAGTTCGACGGTCAACCGCGCCGCACCGTGTTCCGGGTGGTCCTGCCCATCGCCCGGGACGACGCGCGGCGCCCGGCCCGGGGGCTGGGTGGCGATCAGGATGGGGGGCGGGACGAGACGCTGTGGGATGGGCGAACCGCGCCCGGGGATCGTCGCCAGGAGGAGGACGACGCATGACGCAGAGCGGGGACGGCGCGGTGCTGGACGGCGCGACCCCTCAGGCGGGTTACGTGGAGTCCGCCGGGGCCGAGGGGCGCACCATCCTGATCGCCGACGACGACCGGTCGATCCGCACGGTGCTCACCCAGGCGCTGGGGCGGGCCGGCTACGAGGTGCGCACCACCGGGCACGCGGCGACCCTGTGGACCTGGGTGGCCGACGGCGCCGGTGACCTGGTGATCACCGACGTGGTGATGCCGGACGAGAACGGCCTGGACCTGATCCCGCGCATCAAGAAGATCCGCCCCGACCTGCGCATCATCGTCATGAGCGCCCAGAACACCCTTCTGACCGCCGTCAAGGCCACCGAGCGCGGGGCGTTCGAGTACCTGCCCAAGCCTTTCGACCTCACCGAACTGGTCAACGTGGTGCGCCGGGCGCTGTCCATGCCCCACGGCCCGGCGGCGCCGTCCGTCGCCGGCCTGGCCGAGGACGAGGACGCCTTGCCCCTGATCGGGCGGTCGTCGGCGATGCAGGAGATCTATCGCACGCTGGCCCGGCTGATGACCACCGACCTGACGGTGATGATCACCGGCGAGTCCGGCACCGGCAAGGAGTTGGTGGCCCGCGCCCTGCACGACTACGGCAAGCGTCGCGCCGGCCCCTTCGTGGCCGTCAACATGGCGGCCATTCCGCGTGACCTGATCGAGTCCGAGCTGTTCGGCCATGAAAAGGGGGCCTTCACCGGCGCCACCACGCGGGGCGTGGGGCGGTTCGAGCAGGCCGACGGCGGCACCCTGTTCCTCGACGAGATCGGCGACATGCCGCCGGAGGCGCAGACCCGCCTGCTGCGGGTGTTGCAGGAGAACGAGTACACCACGGTCGGCGGGCGCCTGGCGGTGCGCGCCAACGTGCGCATCGTCGCCGCCACGCATCGGGACCTGACCCAGCACATTCGCCAGGGCCTGTTCCGCGAGGACCTGTACTACCGTCTCAACGTGGTGCCCATCCGCCTGCCGCCGCTGCGCGAGCGCGCCGGGGACATCCCCGAGCTGGCGCGCCACTTCCTCGCCCAGGTCACCGAGGAGGGGTTGCCGCGCAAAAGCCTGGATGGGGCGGCCATGGACCGCCTGAAGCGCCACCGCTGGCCCGGCAACGTCCGCGAACTTGAAAACCTGGTGCGGCGGCTGGCGGCGCTGTATTCCCAGGAGACCATCGGCCTGGACGTGATCGAGGCCGAACTGGCCACCGCGCCCTCCGCCCTGGCCAGCGGCGGCGGCACCCCCGGTGAGGGGTTGAGCGCCCTGGTCGAACGGCACCTGCGCGAGCACTTCGCCGCCCATCCGGACGGCCTGCCGGCCGCCGGCCTGCACGACCGGGTGCTGCGCGAGGTGGAACGGCCGTTGATCGGCCTGTCCCTGGAAGCCACGCGCGGCAACCAGATCCGCGCCGCCCAGCTTCTGGGCCTCAACCGCAATACCCTGCGCAAGAAAATCCGCGAATTGGACATCCAGGTGGTGCGCGGCGTAAGGTGAGTCCGGCGATCCTGGGCCGCGTCGCGGCACACCATGGTGACGTGATTGACGTGCATTGAGAGTGCGCGAGGGGCGCCGGGCCGGGTCGGGAGGATCGAACCGGCCCTGGCCCCGCTGTCGGAGCGGACATGAGCGGCTCGTCCAGTCTTACCTTCAATCGGCGTCTGATGCGGTTCGGGCTCTGGGCCCGGCGCATCCGGCTGACGCGCGCGTTGACCTGGGTGCTGGCGGTGGCGGCCGTGCTGTCGGTTGGCGCCACGGTCGTGGCGCTGGGCGGCTTCGGCCCGACGGTCACCGATCCGTCGGTGATGCTGGTGTTGCTGAACGTCAACCTGGTCATCATGCTGGCCCTGGGCGTGCTGGTGGCCCGCCGGCTGGTGAAGGTGTGGGCGGCGCGGCGGTCGGGCGGCGCCGGATCGCGTCTGCATGTGCGCCTGGTGGTGCTCTTCGGCGTGCTGGCCGTGACGCCGGCGATCCTGACGTCGGTGTTCTCGGTGCTGATGTTCCAGGTGGGCGTGCAGGGCTGGTTCTCCAGCCGGGTGTCGACGGCGGTCAATGAATCCCAGCGGGTCGCCCAGGCGTACCTGAGGGAGCACCAGCAGGCCATCGCGGGCGAGGTGCTGGCCATGGCCAACGACCTCAACCGCGACTGGCTCCGGGTGAGTCGCAATCCCAGCTTTCTCAACAACTTTCTGGCCACCCAGGCGTCCTTGCGCAACCTGACCGAGGCGGTGATCTTCGCCAAGGACGGCAAGGTGATCGCGCGCGCCGGCTATATCTATTCCTTGCAGTTCGAGGAGGTGCCGTTCTGGGCGATGGACCGCGCCGACGGCGGCGAGGTGGCGTTGCTGACCGGCGAGAACGAGGACCGGGTGCGGGGCCTGGTGCGGCTGGAGTCCCTGTCGCCGCTGTATCTGTTCGTGGGTCGCTTCGTCGATCCGGAGGTGTTGGGGGCCATCGAGAGCACGGAGCAGGCGGCGGTCGAATACCGTGCCCTGGAGGGACGGCGGTCCAGCTACGAGTTCACGCTGTCGATGATCTTCGTGATGGCGTCGCTGCTGCTGCTGCTGGCGGCCATCGCCGTGGGGTTGACCATGGCCACCCGCCTGGCCCAGCCCATCATGGCGTTGATCGATGCCGCCGACCGGGTCCGGCAGGGCAATCTTCGGGTGCGGGTCAAGGAGATCGCCGCGAACGACGAGGTGGCCTCGCTGTCGCGTGCCTTCAACCGCATGACCGAGCAGCTTGACGCCCAGCACAAGAGCCTGACGCACGCCAATCAGGAACTGGACGAGCGCCGCCGCTTCACCGAGACCGTCCTGGCCGGGGTCTCGGCCGGGGTGATCGCCCTGGACCGGGACGGCCGGGTGACGCTGTTCAACCGCTCGGCCAGCGAACTCCTGGGCGAGAACCTGGACGGCTGGGTCGGTCAGCCGGCCGACGGACTGTTCGGGCAGATCGGCGACCTGATGGCGCAGATCCGGGCCCGTCCCGACCGTCCCGCCCAGGCCGAGGTCAGCTACGTGCAGGGGGGGCACACGCTCACCCTGCTCGCCCGCCTGGGCGCCGAGCGCGACGAGGACGGCGGGATTCTGGGCTTCGTGCTCACCTTCGACGACATCACGGAGTTGCAGCAGGCGCAACGCATGGCCGCCTGGGCCGACGTCGCCCGGCGCATCGCCCACGAGATCAAGAACCCGCTGACCCCCATTCAGTTGTCGGCGGAACGGCTCAAGCGGCGCTACCTCAGGCAGTTGTCCCAGGACCAGGACACCTTCGTGCAGTGCACCGACACCATCGTCCGGCACGTCAGCGACATCGGCCAGATGGTGGACGAATTCTCTGCCTTCGCGCGCATGCCGGCGCCCACCATGCGCCTGGAGGTGGTGGGCAGCATTGTGCGTCAGGCGGTGGTGTTGCAGCGCACGGCCTACCCACGCATCGCCTTCCGCGTGGCCATCCCCGAGGCGCCGGTGCGTTTGCGGTGCGACACGCGGCAGGTGACGCAGGCCCTGACCAACCTGCTGAAGAACGCGGTGGAGGGGATTGACGCCCGTCGGGAAAAGGAAAAGGATCAGGCTCCCGCCGGTGAGATCGTGGTGTCGCTCGCGGAGCGGGACACCTCGGTCGTGATTGTCGTGGAGGACAACGGCAAGGGATTGCCGCCCACCGATCGTGATCGGCTGACCGAACCCTACGTCACGACCCGGTCCAAGGGCACCGGCCTTGGCCTGGCGATCGTCAAGAAGATCCTGGAGGACCATGGGGGCGCCCTGGTCCTGGGCGATGGTGTCCAGGGCGGCGCCCGGGTGTCGCTGGTGTTTCCGCGACCGGCCGAGGCGGCGGTGGATCCGGAGAGCGACGGGACCGTGGCCGCGGCCGGGGCGCCCAAGGACGGGCCCGGCGATCCGCAGGCCGCCGCGCCCGCCCTTGACGGACGGGCGCCGGCTGACCGACAGGATGCATTGATCGAGACCAAGGGAGCGACCACAATCGATGCAACGCGATCCGGCGGATAACCTCACCACCCGGACCCTGTTCCAGACCAGGATCCGGACCTGCCTTGCCACCATGACCAGGGATGCGGGCGATGTCGCCCCGTCAGCATAACCATGGCTCACGACATCCTCATTGTTGACGACGAAAGCGATATCCGTGATGCCGTGGCCGGTGTCCTGGAGGACGAGGGCTATACCTGCTTCCAGGCCACGGACAGCGACAGCGCCTTTGAAGTCATCTCCCAGCGCCTGCCCCATCTGGTGGTCCTGGACATCTGGCTGGAGGGAAGCCGGCTGGACGGGCTGGAGATCCTCGATCGCCTGATCCGTCACTACCCCGACGTGCCGGTGGTGATGATCAGCGGCCACGGCACCATCGAGACCGCCGTGGCGGCCATCAGGAACGGCGCCTACGATTTCATCGAAAAACCCTTCAAGTCGGATCGCCTGCTGCTGGTGGCCGAACGCGCCATCGAGGCGGCGCGCCTGAAGCGGGAGAACGCCGAACTGCGGACCCGCGTGGGTGTGCAGAGCACCCTGCTCGGCGAGAGCCAGTCCATCGTGCAGCTCTGCGCGGCCGTCTCCAAGGTGGCGCCGACCGGCTCGCGGGTGCTGATCACCGGTCCGCCCGGCACCGGCAAGGAGGTGGTGGCGCGCATGATCCACGCGCGCAGCCGCCGCGACGACCGTCCGTTCGTGATCGTCAACTGCGCGGCCATGCATCCCGATCGCATGGAGATGGAGCTGTTCGGTACCGAGACCGGGGTCGAGGGCTATGACGCGCCGCGCAAGGTGGGGCTGCTGGAGCAGGCCAACGGCGGGACGCTGCTGCTGGACGAGATCGCCGACATGCCGCTGGAGACCCAGGGCAAGATCGTGCGGGTCCTGCAGGAACAGACGTTCGAGCACGTGGGCGGCACCCGCAAGGTGGCGCTGGACGTGCGCGTGCTGTCCACCAGCCAGCGCGACCCCAACGAGATGATCCAGCAGGGCCGCTTCCGCGAGGATCTGTACTATCGCCTGGCGGTGGTGCCGCTCCGGGTGCCGTCGCTGGCCGACCGGCGCGGTGACATCCCGCTGCTGGCGCGCCACTTCATGGAGACCGCCGCGCGCGCCGCCGGCATCGTGCCCCGGCCGATCGGCGAGGACGCCATGGCCGCCCTTCAGGCCTATGACTGGCCGGGCAACGTGCGCCAGTTGCGCAACGTGATCGACTGGTTGATGATCATGGCGCCGGGCGAGCCCCGCGACGCCATCCGCGCCGACATGCTGCCCAGCGAGATCGGCGCGGTGACGCCGGACACCCTGCGCCTGCAACGCTCGCCGGAGATCATGACCTTGCCCCTGCGCGAGGCGCGCGAGATGTTCGAGCGCGACTACCTGCTGGCCCAGGTCACCCGCTTCGGCGGCAACGTCTCGCGAACCGCCGAGTTCGTGGGCATGGAACGCTCCGCCCTGCATCGCAAGCTGAAGAGCCTGGGCGTGGCCGGCGGAACCCTGGCCGCCGAACGCGCGGCCCATACCGGGGCCGGCGGCAATGGTCGCGAACCCGATGCGCCGGCGCCGGCCGGGAACGCCGTGTCCTGACGGCGGTCCGGCACCACCGGAGGCCGGCGCGAGGGACGTCCCTGGCGCCGGTCGCCGCGCATGCCTGCTGACCGGGGCAGGCGGCCGTCCTGCGCGCGCATCGACCATGACGGTCTTCACGGTGGTGAAGGCTCTGCTGTGATGAAGGTCCCACCATCATGAAGGTTATCGTCTGCGGCGCCGGCCTGGTGGGCTTCAACATCGCCCGCTATCTGGCCTCCGAGGGCAACGACGTCACCGTCATCGACCAGAGTCCGGACCTGATCCGCAAGATCTCCGACAGCCTGGACGTGCAGGCCATGGTCGGGCATGCCTCGCATCCGGGGGTGCTGGATCTGGCGGGCGCGGGCGACGCCGAGATGCTGATCGCGGTGACCGCCGCCGACGAGGTGAACATGGTCGCCTGCCAGGTGGCCCACTCGCTCTTCCACGTGCCCACCAAGATCGCCCGGGTGCGCGACCAGGAATACCTGCAAGGCGCCTGGGCCGATCTGTTCAGCCGCGAGAACATGCCCATCGACGTGACCATCTCGCCGGAGATCGAGGTGGCCAAGGCCGTCATCCGCCGCCTGCGCGTGCCCGGGGCCATCGACCTGATTCCCCTGGCCGGCGACAAGGTGCGGCTGCTGGGGGTGCGCTGTACCCACGACACCCCGGTGGTCAACACGCCGCTGCGGCAACTGGCGGTGCTGTTCCCGGAGCTGTCCATCGTCATTGTCGGCATCGTCCGCCAGGACCGCCCCATGGTGCCCAGCGCCGACGACCAGATGATCCCCGGCGACGATGTCTACTTCGTGTGCGCCAGCGCCCATCAGAAGCGCGCCCTGGCCGCCTTCGGCCACGAGGAGCCCGAGGCGCGGCGCATTCTCATCTTCGGCGGCGGCAACATCGGCCTTTTTCTGGCCGAAAGGCTGGAGCAGGAATTCCCCGATGTCTCGGTCAAGGTGGTGGAGCAGGACCGCGCCCGCGCCGAGTACGTGGCCAAGACCCTGACCCGGACCGTGGTGCTGAACGGCGACGTGCTCGACCAGGACATTCTTGAGGAAGCGTCGGTCGACCAGACCGAGACCGTGGTGGCGGTGACCAACGACGACGAAAAAAACATCCTGGCGTCGCTGCTGGCCAAGCGGTATGGCTGTCAGCGCGCCATCACGCTCATCAACAAATCCACCTATAATCCGCTGGTGGCCACGCTGGGCGTGGACGTGGTGGTCAACCCGCGCAGCATGACCGTCTCGACCATTCTCCAGTATGTCCGGCGCGGCCGCATCCACAGCGTCCACTCGCTGCACGAGGGGTTCGGCGAACTGATCGAGGCCGACGCCCTGGAGACCTCCGGCCTGGTGGGCCGGCCGCTCAAGGAGGCCCGGTTGCCGGCCGGGGTCGTGCTGGGGGCCGTGGTCCGGGGCGAGGAGGTCATCACGCCGCGCGGCACCACCGTTCTGAAGGCGGGGGACCGGGTGGTGCTGTTCGCCGCCTCGGGGTCGATCAAGAAGGTGGAGAAGATGTTCTCGGTCCGCCTGGAGTACTTCTGACGTCGCGCTCCAACAGAAAGGCTTATCCCCCTGTTTCAGGTTGGCACCCCATGCGGCGCATGCCTTGTGCAAGGAACACCGATATCATGCGGTCGCCGGAACCAGGGGGATTAGCCGGCCAACAGATTTCGTGATCCTTGAGAGAGGCCCCATGTCGCGCATCGCCTATGTCAACGGCTCCTACCAGCTCCACGCCGAGGCTTCGGTGCACGTGGAGGACCGGGGTGTGCAGTTTTCCGATGGCGTCTACGAGGTGATCGCCGTGGCCGGCGGCCGCCCGCTGGACCTGCCGGGGCACATGGCGCGGCTGCGCCGGTCGCTCGACGAACTGCGCATCGCCCTGCCCATGCCGCCGCGCTGTCTGGGTGTGGTGATGCGGGAGGTGACCCGCCGCAACCGGGTGCGGAACGGTATCGTCTATGTGCAGATCAACCGGGGCGTCTGGCGGCGCGACCACCCGTTCCCGCCCGAGACGGTGTCGCCGACCGTGGTGGTCACGGCGCGGTCCGGCCTGGGGCCGGGACCGGCGGTGGTCGAGCGGGGCGTGCGGGTCGCCACCCTGCCGGACCAGCGCTGGGCGCGCCGCGACATCAAGTCGGTGTCGCTGCTGCCCAATGTGATGGCCAAACAGGCGGCCCATGAGGCCGGCGCCTACGAGGCGTGGCAGGTGGACGGCGACGGCTATGTCACCGAGGGCAGTTCCACCAACGCCTGGATCGTCACCCGCGACGGCACCCTGGTGACGCGCCCGGTGAGCGCGGACATCCTGGCCGGCATCACCCGTCAGACGCTGCTGGCGCTGGCCCGGGCCGAGGGCCTCGCGGTGGAGGAACGCGCCTTCACCGTGGAGGAGGCCAAGGCGGCGCGCGAGGCGTTTCTGTCCAGCACCACCTCGCTGGCGCTGGCCGTGGTGGCCATCGACGACGCGCCGGTGGCGAACGGGGCGCCGGGCAGCATCACCACCCGGCTGCGCGCGCTCTACCAGGATCACATGCGCGGCGCGGGCGCCGGGGACTGGCTGGCGCCATGACGCTCCCCGTGATCGAGACCCCGGACCCGGATCCCGCCATGGACCGGGTGGTGCCCGATGGTCTGGCGCCGCCGCGCGCCCTTCTGTTCGACTGGGACAACACCCTCGTGGATTCGTGGCCCTGCATCCATCGGTCCATCACGGTGCTGATGGAGCGCATGGGCAAGCCCCCCTGGACCATGGAGGAGACCAAGCGCCGCGTCGGCCGCTCCATGCGCGATACCTTCCCGGAGATGTTCGGGGAGCGGTGGATGGAGGCGCGCGACATCTTCCTGGACGCCTTCCGCGCGCTGCACCTGGAGATGCTGGCGGTGCTGGACGGCGTGCCGGCGATGCTGGAGGGGCTGGCGGCCCGGGGCGTGCCCATGGGCCTGGTCAGCAACAAGACCGGGGCGCTGCTGCGTCGCGAGGTGGCGGCGCTGGGCTGGGAGTCCTATTTCTTCGCCCAGGTCGGGGCCGGCGACGCGGCCCGGGACAAGCCGGCGCCCGAGGCCGTCATGCTGGCCCTGTCCAGCGCGCCCACGGGACCTCGGCGGGATCCGGTGACGCCCGGACCCGATGTGTGGTTCGTGGGCGACACGCCCACGGACATGGCCTGTGCCCATGCCACGGGGTGCGCGCCGGTGCTGCTGCGGGGCTGGGCGCCGGAGGCGGGCGAGTTCGCCGAGTATCCGCCCCTTGTGTACCTGTCTCATGGCGACCACCTCATGAAGGTGGTGGCGGGTCTGCTTGGTGGGACCGGGGATGAAGGACGGGCGCGCTGAGCGCCGGTCCGTCCGGCGCCGGTGGGTGCGGGAGCGATATCGGCTGCGGGCCGTCATGCGGTCACCGGCCATCCGGCGGTGTGGTCGCGACGGACTCATCCACGGGCGGCCGCGTGTGACCCGTCCGCCGGACCATGGCGGCGTGGGGTTCGACGGTCCGTCCGTGTGGCCGTGGATATCGGGAAAGGATCGTGCTGGGCAAGGCACCCGCCTTGCAACGGCATCAACAACAATATCATAGCAATAAGGAGGCTTGAAATGCCCCAAGAGAAGTCCCAGAACGTTCAGGACGTCTTCCTGAACTACATTCGCAAGAACAAGACACCGGTGACGATCTTCTTGGTTAACGGCGTAAAATTACAAGGTATTGTCACCTGGTTCGACAATTTTTCCTTGCTGTTGCGTCGTGACGGTCACACACAGCTTGTATACAAGCATGCCGTCTCCACCATCATGCCCAGCACCCAGGTTCAGTTGTTCGAGCCCAAGACCGAGGAAGGGGCTGAGACGTAGGCCGTGGGCAGCAAACAGATCATCGACGACCGGACCGCGCCGCCGCCCGATCGCGCCGTGGTCGTCCACCCGCACCTCAAGGGCGCCGGGGCGGCGGGCCGTACCCGGGACCCCTGGGTGCGGCTGGAGGAGGCCGTGGGGCTGGCGCGGGCCATCCACCTGGAGATCGTCGAGGCCGAGGTGATCCCGGTCACGCGCGCGCGGCCGTCCACCCTGCTGGGGGGCGGCGCCGTGGACCGTCTGGCCGAGATGGTGCGTGCCTCCGACGTCGCCGTGGTGATCGTCGACAGTTCCCTCTCTCCGGTGCAGCAACGCAATTTGGAGCGCGCGTGGTCGTGCAAGGTCATCGACCGCACCGGCCTGATCCTGGAGATCTTCGGCGAGCGCGCGCGCACCCGCGAGGGGCAGATGCAGGTGGAACTGGCGCATCTGTCCTACCAGCGCAGCCGCCTCGTGCGCAGTTGGACCCACCTGGAGCGGCAGCGCGGCGGCCTGGGCTTCATCGGCGGCCCGGGTGAGTCGCAGATCGAGATCGACCGCCGCCTGATCGGCGAGCGCATCGCCAATCTGCGGCGCCACCTGGACGAGGTGGTGCGCACCCGCGAACTGCACCGGGCGGCGCGTCGGCGGGTGCCCTATCCCATCGTCGCCCTGGTGGGCTACACCAACGCCGGCAAGTCCACGCTGTTCAATGCCCTGACCAGGGCGGACGTGCTGTCGCGGGACATGCTGTTCGCCACCCTGGATCCGACCATGCGCGGACTCGACCTGCCCTCCGGACGGCCGGTGATCCTGTCGGACACGGTGGGCTTCGTCTCCGACCTGCCGCACGAACTGGTGGCCGCCTTCCGCGCCACCCTGGAGGAGGTGCTGGCGGCCGACGTCATCGTGCATGTGCGCGACATGGCCTCGCCCGATACCGACGCCCAGAAGGCGGACGTGGCGCAGGTGTTGCGCGACCTGGGCCTGGAGACGGCCGTCGAGGCCGGCATGATCGAGGCCCTCAACAAGATCGATCGGCTGGACGAGGCCGGTCGCGCCGATCTGGCGGTGGGGGTGCATCGCCCGGACCGTCAGGTCCCGGTCTCTGCCGTCAGCGGTGAGGGGCTGGACGCGCTGGCGCGGGCCATCGACACCGCCCTGTCGGCGACGCGTATCGACCTGAGCCTGGATCTGGACGTGGCCGATGGCGCCACGCTGGCCTGGGTGTACCGCCGGGGCGAGGTGCTGGACCGCGTGGACGACGAGCGCGGCGTGCACCTGCGCGCCCGCCTGGATCCGCCGGACGCGGCGCGGCTGCGCCGCCGGCTCGGCCTGTCCGATCCGGCGTGCGAGCCCTGGGAGGCGGGGACGCCGCCGTGACGCCGGATCGCGGCGAACACCGGGGGAGGGGGACGCCATGGCCACCACCGAGGCGCAGCGCAAATGGCGCGGCAAGAACCACCTCGTCAAGCGGCAGTTGAACGTCATGGCCCAGGGGCTGGTGCATGGCTACCTGGACGAGATCGCCGCCGCCCATGACCTGCGCGGCAAGGGAGATGCGGTGGCCTTCGCCGCCTTCGCAACCCGGCTGATGATGCAGCAGGCGGAACACGACGCGACGGTCGCCGGGAAGCTGGCGGACCTGCGCGCGGCGTATCACCGCGACCGGGAGTTGTATCAGGGGTGACCCTCCGGCGCCGTTCTCCTTGCCCGAACGCGGTGGCTGGCGTACACGAAGCCCCATGACTCAGTTTGTGTCCATGACAGCGGTGGCCGCGGTGCTCGATGAGGTGGCGGCGACCGAGATCCTGCCTCGATTCCGCAATCTGGCCGACACCGACATTCACGCCAAGTCCTCGTCCGAGGATCTGGTGACCCTGGCCGATATCGAGGCCGAGCGCGCCCTCACCCGGCGTCTGCCGGACCTGCTGCCCGGATCCGTGGTGGTGGGCGAGGAGGCGGTCTACGCCGACCGCGCGGTGCTCGACCGCCTGAGCGGAGACCGGCCGGTGTGGGTGGTCGATCCCGTGGACGGCACCGGCAACTTCAGTCGGGGTGAGCCCGCGTTTGGCGTGATCGTGGCGCTGGTCCATCGCGGCGAGACGGTGGCCGGCTGGATCCTCGATCCCCTGGCGGAGCGCCTGGCGATGGCGGAGTTGGGCGCCGGCGCCACCGTGAACGGCCAGCCCGCGCGGGTGACGTCTCCACCCGGACCGCTGGACGCGTTTCGGGGGTGTGCCTTCGGCCCGCGCGAGCGGGCCTTGAGGGGGCACGTGCGGACGGTGCCCGTCATTCGCAGTGCCGCGCAGGTCTATCTTCGCCTGGTGACCAACGACTTCCAGTTCGCCGCCTTCTCCCGGCTGATGCCCTGGGATCACGCCGCCGGCGTGCTGATCCACGCCGAGGCGGGCGGCTATGGGCGCCTGATCGACGGATCCGCGTACGCGCCGACCCTGCGGGCCGGCGACATCGTCTTCGCGCCGGACAAGGCGTCGTGGACGCGCATGACAGGGTTGATGGGCGCGCGGGTCGGGCGCTGACGCGTCGTCGAGCCTGTATGGTGATGATCGTTTTTGTATACGATCATTGAGGTCGTTGGCGACATGTTGCATTCTCAGAATGGCTGTTTGTGGAAGTCATTCTGACACGGCGGCATCGACGACCGCCGGTCGAGCACGGGATTCGTGCCGGAGTGACCGAGATCCCTCTGAGGTTCGTGATACTCGGCTATATCCTATGGTGTGGTTTGGCGGCGGAGCGTCCTGGCATGGCGCATGCGCTTAAGGGTGCATGTCTTCGGTCTCGCGCCAAGGAGTTCCGCCATGTCTAAGGTTCCCTCAATGGTCTCTCGGGATCCTGTCGTATCCGTGATCATGACCGTGCCGCAGGGTGTCGACACGGTCCAACCGACGCTCTTGTCCGTGCTGTCCAGCAGCCTTGATGCGCTGGAACTGATTGTCATGGTCCCCGACCTGGACACCGGTGTCCGGGCGCATGTCCGTGGCCTGGCCCGCGTCGACCCGCGCGTGCGCCCCGTTCGCGCGCCGTTCGGCGACCGGGCGGTGGTGCGCAACAAGGGCGCGGAGTCCGCCCTGGGGGACGTGCTGGTGTTCCTGGATGCCGGCGCCTTCCTGGAGCCGACGGCGCTGGCCCGCATGGTCACCTGCCTGCGCGCCCACCCCGCGGTCACGGTGGTGCGGGGTCGTGTCGAGGGGATCGTGATCCCCGACCACGACCTGCGCGCGGCCGAGGTGATCGCCGACCTGCACGCCGACGACGACGGCGATGTGCTGGCGGTGCGCCGCATCGATTGGGACGCCCTGGGCGGGTTCGACCCCGCGCTGGAGCCGTGCTCGGATCGCGCCTGGCTGCTGCGGATCCTCGCCGAGGGCGGCGTCGTCCGCGCCATCACCGTGGCCACCCTGGGCTGGGGGCGGATCGCCGGCCAGGCCGACCAGGTGCTGTCGGTCGCGAGCGACCTGGCGGGCGTGCGGGCCGTCGACCGCCTGTGCCGGACCGACGATCGGAACGGAGCGGGCGGGAGCGCCGTGCGGTCCGCCTGCCGGCGGTCTCGGGCCTGGCGGCGCCGGGGGTTCGCGCGCGCGCTGCTGGCGGCGGGCGAGGGTGACCGGCTGCGGCCGCTGTCGGTGCTGGCGCAGGCGCTGGTGATCGACGCCACCCTGGCCCTGCGCGATCCCCTGGCGACCCTGCGCACCGCCGCCGGCGCGCTGACGACGGCCGTGCTGTCCTGGCGGCTGGGTCAGATCATCGGCGGCGTGCCGGCCCGCCGGGCCGCCTGTGCGGCGACGCCTTGAGCCGGGTCTTCCGCTGTCCCACATGCCGATCGAGCAACGATCGCTCGGGTGGTGACGCGGGAGGAGAGTAACGATGTCCACCAAATGCGAACGGCTGGCCGGGCTCCCGAGGACGGGACCGGGACTGGGGCGCGCGTGGCGCGCGGTGCTGGCCCTGGTCGTGGCGGTGTCGCTGGGGACCCACGGGACCACGGCGACGGCGGCGCCGCGAGCGGTTGTGGACGGCCATGCCGTCCGGGTGGAGGTGCTGACTCGGGCGCTGTCCTACCCCTGGGCGCTGACCTTCCTGCCGGATGGCGCGGCGCTGATCACCGAGCGTGACGGTCGCCTGCGGCTGTGGGCCGACGGTCGTCTGGATCCGCGCCCCATCGACGGCGTGCCGGCCGTCTGGGCCTCGGGCCAGGGTGGCCTGCTGGACGTGCTGGTCCATCCAGACGTCGACCGGACCGGCTGGATCTACCTCTCCCTCTCCCATCCCGACGGTGGCGGGCGCGCGCACACGCGGGTGGTGCGCGCGGTGTTCGACCGGGCGGGCCATACCTTGCGCGATGTCGAGGTGATCGTCGACGCGCTGCCCACCGGGCGTGGCGGACGCCATTTCGGCGCGCGGCTGGCGTTCGGCGGTGACGGCATGCTGTACATCACCACCGGCGAGCGGGGGGACGGCGACCGCGCCCAGGATCCCATGGATCTGGCGGGGAAGCTGCTGCGCCTGCATCCGGACGGCGCCATCCCCGACGACAATCCCTTTGTCGGCCGGGCCGGCGTGCGGCCGGAGATCTATGCGCTGGGCACGCGCAACGGCCAGGGCATGGACGTGCATCCCGACACCGGCGCCGTGTGGTTCCATGAGCACGGCCCGCGCGGCGGCGACGAGGTCAATCTGGCCCGCGCCGGCGTCAACTACGGCTGGCCGGTGGTCACCCACGGGCGCGCCTACAGCGGCCTTCCCATCGGCGAGGGACGCGAGAAGCCCGGCATGACCCCGCCCGTCTGGACCTGGGTGCCGTCCATCGCTCCGTCCGGGCTGGCGATCTACGACGGCGACCTGTTCCCCAACTGGCGGGGCGACCTGTTCGTGGGCGCCCTCAAGGCGCGCCTGATCGCCCGCCTGGAGATGGACGGTGACCGGGTGGTGACCGAGGAGCGCTTTCTGGAGGGCGACCTGGGGCGACTCCGTGCCCTGGAGGTGGGGCCGGACGGCGCGCTCTACCTGCTGACCGACGAGTCCGAGGGCATGCTGGCGCGGCTGGTTCCGGAAGCGCCCGGGTTGAAATAAGCCAATTTTTGGGCACCAGACAGCACGGGGTGGACATCCGCCCACGAAATGGTCACTCTTGGCCCCTGTTGCGGTGCGTGAGGGGCCGGCGTCCACGTCTTCCGGTCGTTTCATTGCGCATATGCATTGAAAAGTAGGACACGGGAGACGCGACGGATCATGTGTGGGGTGTGCGGCGAGTTTCGACTGGACGGTGGAGCGGCGGACGTCGGGGCGGTGCAGGCCATGGCCGAGGTCATGGTGCCGCGCGGACCCGACGGCGGCGGCGTCTTCGCGCAGGGGCGCATCGCCCTCGGCCATCGCCGGCTGAAGGTCATCGACCTGTCGGACCACGCGCAGCAGCCCATGGTCGACCCGGCGCTTGGGTTGGCCATCGTCTTCAACGGCTGCATCTACAACTATCCCCAGCTTCGCGACGACCTGATCGCCAAGGGCTACACGTTCTTTTCCCACGGCGACACCGAGGTGATCCTCAAGGCGTATCACGCCTGGGGGCGCGACTGCGTGCGCCGCTTCCAGGGCATGTTCGCGTTCTGCCTTTGGGAACGCGACAGCGGCCGGGTGGTGCTGGCGCGCGATCGGCTGGGCATCAAGCCGCTGTATCTGGCCGAGGGGCCGGGGCGGCTGCGCTTCGCCTCGTCGCTGCCGGCGCTGCTGGCGGCCGGCGACGTGGATACGGCCATCGATCCGGTGGCCCTGCACCACTACCTGACCTTCCATGCCGTGGTGCCGCCGCCGCATACCATCCTCAAGGGCGTGCGCAAGCTGCCGCCGGCCACGGTGGCGGTGATCGAGCCCGACGGCACCCGCAAGGACATGACCTACTGGACGATGGCCGTGCAGCCGGCCGGCGACGACCTCAGGCGCTCCTTCGAGGACTGGCAGGATCTGGTCCTGGAGTCCCTGCGGACGGCGGTGCGCCGCCGCCTGGTGGCCGACGTGCCGGTGGGCGTGCTGCTGTCCGGCGGCCTGGACTCCAGCCTGATCACCGGCTTGCTGGCCGAGGAAGGGCAGACCGGCCTGAAGACGTTCTCCGTCGGGTTCGAGGCCGCGGGCGGCGAAAGCGGTGACGAGTTCCAGTACTCGGACATCGTCGCCGAGCACTACGGCACCGATCACCACCGCATTTTCGTGCCGTCGGAGCGTTTGCTGGACACGCTGCCCGAGACCTTCCGGGCCATGAACGAGCCCATGGTCAGCTACGACAACGTGGGCTTCTATCTGCTGTCCAAGGAGGTCTCGAAGCACGTCATCGTCGTGCAGTCGGGACAGGGCGCAGACGAGGTCTTCGGTGGCTATCACTGGTATCCGCCGCTGGTGGACTCGAACGATCCGGTCGGCGACTACGCGCGGGTGTTCTTCGATCGCGATCACCGGGAGTTCAGCCGGGTCGTGCATCCGCGCTTCGTGAATGGCGACCACAGCCTGGACTTCGTGCGGGCCCACTTCGACCGCCCCGGCGCCGACCGGGCGGTGGACAAGGCCCTGCGCCTGGACACCACCGTCATGCTGGCGGACGACCCGGTCAAGCGCGTGGACAACATGACCATGGCCTGGGGCCTGGAGGCGCGTGTCCCGTTCCTGGATCACGAGCTTGTGGATCTGGCGGGTCGCATTCCCGCCGAACACAAGCTGCGCGACGAGGGCAAGGGGGTGCTCAAGGCCGCCGCGCGCCGGGTGATTCCGGCGGCGGTGATCGATCGCCCGAAGGGGTACTTCCCGGTGCCGGCGCTCAAGTACATCCAGGGGCCGTACCTGGACTTCGTGCGGGATGCCCTGCACAGCCGGGCGGCGCGCGAGCGGGACCTGTTCCAGGCCGACGCCCTCGACACCCTGCTGACCGAGCCCGACCGGCATATCACCCCCCTGCGGGGCTCCAAGCTCTGGCAGGTGGCGCTTCTGGAACTGTGGATGCAGACCCACGGACTGTGAGTCCGGACGCCGCCACCCGCGCGGCGGCCGGATGGCTCTCGTGAACCGTTCGCGAAGGATCACGCGCCATGACCACCAATGCCAGGACCCCGCAGTACGATCCCCGCGCCGAGCGCCTGCGCATGGCGTCCCTCAAGAACTGGGGCGCGGCGCCGCAATCGCCCGAGATCAAGGACATGCGCCAGGACGTGATCCTGGACTGCGGCTGGGGACGGCTGCTGTTCGCCCAGACGTTCTCCAGTGGACGCGCCATCGCCGACATCCTGCGCCGGGAGAGGCCGGGACGGCGCGACATCGCCTTCTACCTGCGTGATCCGCACGTGGTGCTGGCCCAGGCGCCCCAGGACCTGTTCCTGGATCCGTCCCATACCTTTCGCCTGTGGTTCGACCGCTACCGGACCTCGGCGCGGCGCCCCCAGGGCTTTTTCGTGCGCAAGCTGCGCCTGCCCGAGGATCTGGCGCCCCTCAACCGCATCTATCGGGCGCGCGGCATGGTGCCGCTGCCCGACGGGTTCCTGGAGGAGAACCGCAACAGCCGCACCCTGACCTGGTTCGTGGCCGAGGACGCCGACACCGCCGCGCCCATCGGCGTGGTGATGGGCGTGGACCACGTGCGGGCCTTCAACGATCCGGACCATGGATCCAGCCTGTGGGCGCTGGCGGTGGACCCCCAGACCACGCGGGCCGGCGTGGGCGAGGCCCTGTCCCGGCATCTGGCCGAGCACTTCCTGGCCAAGGGCCGGACATTCATGGATTTGTCCGTGATGCACGACAACACCCAGGCCATCGCCCTCTACGAAAAACTCAACTTCGAGCGCGTGCCGGTGTTCTGCCTGAAGAACAAGAACAGCATCAACGAAAAGCTGTTCATCGGCCCGGCGCCGGAGGCCAAGCTCAACCCCTATGCCCGCATCATCACGGACGAGGCGCGTCGGCGCGGCATCTCGGTGGACGTGCTGGACGAGGACGCCGCGTTCTTCCAGTTGTCCCTCGGCGGCCGGGCCGTCACCTGCCGCGAGAGCCTGTCGGAGCTGACCAGCGCCGTCGCCATGAGCCGCTGCGACGACAAGGCCGTCACCCGGCGGCTGCTGCGCGCCCACGACCTGGCGGTGCCCGATCAGGTCGAGGTGGACTCCGACGACACCGTGGCCGCCTTCCTGGACAAGCACGGTCGCGTGGTCGTGAAACCGGCCCGGGGCGAGCAGGGGCGGGGCATCAGCGTGGACTTGAGCGACCTGGAGACGGTGCGGGCGGCCATCGATCACGCGCGCACGGTGGCCGACACCGTGCTGCTGGAGCAGTTCGTGGAGGGCCAGGACCTGCGCATCATCGTCATCGACTACAAGGTGGTGGCCGGCGCCATCCGCAGGCCGGCCGGCGTTGTCGGCGACGGGCGGTCGGTGGTGCGCGACCTGATCGAGACGCAGAGCCGCCGGCGCGCCGCCGCCACCGGCGGGGAGAGCCGGATTCCCCTGGACGGCGAAACCGAACGGTGTCTGGGGCTGCTCGGGCTGACGCTCGACTCGGTGCCCGAGGCCGGCCATCAGGTCCAGGTGCGCAAGACCGCCAACCTGCACACCGGCGGCACCATTCACGACGTCACCGACCGGCTGCATCGGGTGCTGGTGGACGCCGCCGTCACCGCCGCCCGGGCCATCGAGATCCCGGTGGTGGGGCTGGACTTCATGGTGCCGTCGCCGTTCGCGCCGGACTATGTGATCATCGAGGCCAACGAGCGCCCGGGCCTGGCCAACCACGAACCGCAACCCACGGCCGAACGGTTCATCGACCTGCTGTTCCCGCGCACCCGCCACGTGCCCCTGGCCACCCTGTCCTGATCGTCGGGTTCGGGCACCGCGCCGACCCATGGCGGTTGCTTAACCCCATTTTGCCTGTTGCGTTGTGGCGGACCGGACGACACTCTTCGTCGTTGGCGCCGGGGCGGACACCCGCCTTGACTCGTGGAGACGGCGTCTGGTCGGAGACTGGGATGCCGTATGCCGCGAGTCTTCGGACCGCTTTTGGGGGCGGGCCGGCCACGGACTGCAACGGTCAGTCTCAAGGACCGTTGGTATGAGCGCGCCCACCGCCCGGCGGCGCCGCCGGCGTGGCGCCCCGGCCGCGGACGACCGGCCCGACGTGGCCCGCTGGGTGCTGACCGGCCGCCCGCGCCCGCGCGTCGAGGACACCATCCGCATCGCCGACCTGATGCGCGTGGCCGTCATGAGTACCTTCGGCTGGACGCGGGACCCGCGGACGGGCCGCAAGATCCCCTGCGCGCCGCCCGAAATCTCCGGACATGGGGGCGACAACGGCGCCTTGCGCGAGGACCCGTCGCATGGCCACGCCTTCTGGCTGCCCGAGGACGCCGACAACGACGGCTGGATCGATCATGTGACGGTCTGGCTGCCGGGCGGATTTCACCCCGACTGGCAGGCCAAGCTGTCCGGCCTGCGCAAGCTGTGGCTCAACCCCAGGGACCGGGCGTCCGGGGATGCCGAGGCCCATGCCCGGGCCGTCAAGGAATGGTCTCTGGCCCTGGACGGCTTCGGCGCGCCGGTGGACTTCGCGTCGGTCAGCCGGTTGTTCGGCTCGTCCCGTGTCTGGACCAGCCTGACCCCGTTCCTGGCCGCCGGCCACTTGAAGCGCGACCGCTACGGTGGCGAGGTCCGCCGCCTGCTGAAACGGCGCGGCCTGGTGAGCCCCGAGGTGGCCGACGCGGTCCAGGTCACGCCGGAGACGACGCTCCGCCTGACGCGCGGCAAGGACCTTCGCCCGACCCACTTTCACCGGGTTCGATCTCGGGGGAGCGAGCGCCAGCCCGACAGCCAGGGAAGCTTCCTGACCCTGACCTTCCCGGAAACACAGGACGGCCCTCTCGTTCTCGGGTTCGCCAGTCACTTCGGCCTGGGCTTGTTCGGACCCGGGAACGATACGGTGCCGTGAGCGATCCCGGCCGCGCCCGGCGGGCCTCGGCGGGCGTGGGTAGGCATGGTGCGGGGGCGGGCGCCGGTGCCCGCCCCCGGTGCCGTCGACTACGCGTGACCGCCTCGCTTGCTCATGAAGGCGCCGAAGGCACGGGCCTCGGCCTCGCTCATGTCCAGGCGGATGTGGGTGGCCGCCTCGGTCTGGGCCACCACCACGCCGGACAGGCGTCCCACGTCCGGAATGTTGATGCCGAAGCTCTGGCCCCGCTCCGTGGTCAGGGAGCGGTCCAGGGTGCCCACGCCGCTGGCCGCCACGTCCTGCAGCAGGCAGGTCCGCGTCTGTCCGTCGCCCAGGTCCACCGTCACCGCCAGGTTCAGGGTCTGGAGCGCGTTGGCCTCGCGGTCTTCGGCGCTGCCGGCGCGGATGATCTGCTCCAGGGCGTCCTGCATGTGCTGGACCCGATCCCGGACCTCTTCCGCCGTCCGCCGCACGTCGTTCGCGTGCCGGCCCGTCGTCTCGGCGCTGCCCGACACCGCCGCGATGTTGTCGGATGCATCCTGGGTGCTGTGTGCGGCCTGCTGGGCGTTCTGGCTGATCTCCCCGGTCGCCGCCGTCTGTTCCTCCACCGCCGCCGAGACGGCCGTGGTGATCTCGTTGATCTCGCCGATCACCGTCACGATGCTCTGGATCGCTTCCACCGCGTCCCGTGTCGCCGCCTGCATGCCGCCGATCTGCTCGGCGATGTCGTCGGTGGCCTTGGCCGTCTGGGTGGCCAGGGTCTTGACCTCGTTGGCCACCACCGCGAAGCCCTTGCCGGCCTCGCCGGCGCGCGCCGCCTCGATCGTCGCATTGAGCGCCAGAAGATTGGTCTGCTTGGCGATGTCGCTGATCAGGTTGACAACCTCGCCGATCTTGTCGGCCGCCTGCGCCAGGCCCTGGATGCGATCGTTGGTGCCTTCCGCCTGACGCGCGGCCCGGTGGGCGATGTCCGACGCTCCCGACACCTGGCGGCTGATCTCGCCGATGGAACTGGCCATCTCCTCGGCCGCCGCCGCCACGGCGTCCACGCTGGCGGAGGACTCCTGGGAGGCAGCCGAGGCCGCGCCGGCCCCCTTCTCGGTGTGCTCCACGGCCGAGGCCATCTCCACGGCGGTGTCGCGCATCACGTCCGACTGCTGCTGGACGACGGCGATGGCGCTGCGCACCTCCTCGTCCAGCGCGTTGGTCAGCGCGAACATCTCGGATTTCACGCGACGCGCGTTGCGGCGGTGGGCGGCCTCCTGCTCGGCCTGCATAGCCTCGATCTTGCGGCTGTTCTCCTTGAACACCTCGACCGTCGAGGCCATCGCCCCGATCTCGTCCTTATAGTCCTTCGCCGGAATCTCGACCGTGAAGTCATTGTTGGCCAACCGTTCCATGGCCGCCGTCATCGCCTTGACGGGCCGGGCGATGCTGGAGGCGATCAGCCAGGCGGCGACGGCCCCCAGCAGCACGGCCAACAGCGCGAGGGCGATGGTGACGGTGGTGTTGATGGAGACGCCGGCCTCGGCCTGCACGCCCAGGTCGTTCTGACGGCTCCTGACGTGGACGTTGAAGGCATCGATCTGCTCGGCGACGCGCGGACCGATCACGTTCAGCTTGGTCTTGATCACGTTGTTGCGCATGGAGGTGCGGGTGTGCGCCGCGTTGAACGCGGCCTGATAGGCGGACACGAGGGTCTTGGCCTCTTCCGTCAGCGCCCGCCGGGTCGGGTTTTCCAGGCGGGCCAGCAGGTCCTTGAGCCCGGTGTCGGTGTCCTTGAGTTCCTGGCGGACGCGATCATAGGCCGCCGTCTCGTGGCGTTGCAGGAAGCGAGCGGCGTACAGACGCGCCAGCAGCAGGCTCCGCATGGCCTGGCCGGCGAAAAAGGCGGCCTCGGCGTCGCCGTCGTCGTAGGCGCTGCGCATGACGTCGGTCAGGGCCTGTTCGATGGCCGGGCCTTTTTCGTCCATCTTCGCCACGTCCGCCTCGCGGGCCTTCTCCAGGTCACCCACCTGCCGGAAGCCCGAGACGTAGCTGACCAGATCGACGCGAATGCCCTCCAGCATGGCCCGGCGTTCTTCGTCGACGATGACCTCGAGGGTGGAGGTGATGGACTCCTGGGTCTCGACGGCCTGCGCGCGCACCTGGTCGATGGTCTTGTCGTCGCCCCGGATGATGAAGTCCTTTACCCCCATGCGGGTCAGCAGCATGTTGGTCTGCACGCTGCCGACCTCATTGGTGGACTGGGCGAGCCTCCTGTACTCCGCGAACAGGGAGCCGATGTTGGACAACGAGAAAATGGCAACGGCGCCAAGAATCAGCAGCAGCGCCAGCACGATGCCGAAGCCTCCATAGAGTTTGCTGCCGATGCGGATCGACTTCAGCATATCGAGCCTCATTGTTGGGGGGGACGAGACCGCGATGATCCCGCGTCGCATGCCCGGGACGGCGCGACGGCACGGGCCTCGGCCTCGTTCAGGATGGGACGGACGCGCATGGCCGGGGCCGTTCGGGCCATGAGCCCGGCGGCGATACATCCGGCATCCGGCGGGATGTCGACGCGGTCGGCGCGTCCTGGCGCGGGGGGCCGGGAGCGGGTCCGGAGAGACGCCCGGGGTGGGGATAGGGTCCGCCCCGGATGGGCCGGGAGGACGCTCCCCGCCAAGCCACGCCGATCGCGCGGCGCGGGGACCATGGGGAGGCGCGCGGTGCGATCCAGGGCACGGGACCGGGCCGTGGCGAAGGGCATGCTTCTCCAGGGTTTGCTCTTCGCCGAACGGACCCACGCCTCTAAATCGAGCGGATTCATAACCAGTCGCTTTATGATCACCGACACAAATATCGCGGTGACGCTACCACCCACAAAACATAGTGTACAGGACTAGAAAGCGGGCACCAAGTTTAAACAAAGACGCGTAAAATACTCAAGGTGAGCATGCGCCATGAATTAAAATCATGAGTTTTATATAAGCATGTATCGCTCGTATTGTCGGCAGTTTTTCTCAGGTCCTCTCATATCCCGACACATTCGAAAACGTCCGTCCTCCTCAACCGTCGACCACCATACCCATCTGGCGTCCTGTTCGACAAGATGCCTGACGGTTCGCGACGGTGGATCAGGCTGGCGACCGGGGCCGACTCGCGGGCCCCCCGGGCGACGCGAGTCATGCCGGACAGAGGTTCGTCACCGCGACGCCACCACGGACTCCGGATGCGGGTGGGGGTGCCGCGCCGGTCCCCCGTCCGCCGGTCCCCCCGACGCCGGTCTCGCCCGCCGGCTATCGGCTGCTGATGCTTCTCTTGCTGACGAACGCGGTGAACGCGCGCACCTCGGCCTCGCTCATGTCCAGGCGGATGTGGGTGGCCGCCTCGGTCTGGGCCACCACCACGCCGGACAGGTGCCCGATGCCCGGGATGTCGATGCCGAAGGTCTGGCCCCGCGCGGCGGTCAGGGAGCGGTCCAGGGTGCCCACGCCGCTGGCCGCCACGTCCTGCAGCAGGCAGGCGCGCTGCTGCCCGTCGCCCAGGTCCACCGTCACCGCCAGATTCAGGGTGCGCAGCGCGTTGGCCTCGCGATCCTCGGCGCTGCCGGCGCGGATGATCCGCTCCAGGGCATCCTGCATGTGCTGGACCCGCTCCCGAACCTCCTCCGCCGACTGCCGCACGTCGCTCGCGTGCCGGCCGGTCGTCTCGGCGCTGCCCGACACCGCCGCGATGTTGTCGGACGCATCCTGGGTGCTGTGCGCCGCCTGCTGGGCGTTCTGGCTGATCTCCCGGGTGGCGGCCGTCTGTTCCTCCACCGCCGCCGACACCCCGGTCGTGATCTCGTTGATCTCGCCGATCACCGTCACGATCCCCTGGATCGCCTCCACCGCCTCCCGCGTCGCCGCCTGCATGCCGCCGATCTGCTCGGCGATGTCGTCGGTGGCCTTGGCCGTCTGGGTGGCCAGGGTCTTGACCTCGTTGGCTACCACCGCGAAGCCCTTCCCGGCCTCGCCGGCGCGCGCCGCCTCGATCGTTGCGTTCAACGCCAGCAGGTTGGTCTGCTTGGCGATGTCGCTGATCAGGTTGACGACCTCGCCGATCTTGTCGGCCGCCTGCGCCAGGCCCTGGATGCGATCGTTGGTGCCTTCCGCCTGACGCGCGGCCCGGTGGGCGATGTCCGAGGCCCCCGACACCTGGCGGCTGATCTCGCTGATGGAACTGGCCATCTCCTCGGCCGCCGCCGCTACGGCGTCCACGCTGGCGGAGGACTCCTGGGATGCCGACGACGCCGCGCCGGCCCCCTTCTCGGTGTGGTCGACGGCCGAGGCCATCTCCACGGCCGCGTCGTGCATGGCCTCGGTCTGCTGCTGGACGATGGCGATGGCGCTGCGCACCTCCTCGTCCAGCGCGTTGGTCAGCGCGAACATCTCGGTCTGGACCCGCCGCGCGTTGCGGCGGTGGGCGGCTTCCTGCTCGGCCTGCATGGCCTCGATCTTGCGGCTGTTCTCCTTGAACACCTCGACCGCCGAGGCCATCGCCCCGATCTCGTCGCCGCGATGCTGGCCCTCGATGTTCACGGAGAGATCACCGCTGGACAGCGCCATCATGTTCCCGGTCAGACGCCCGATGGGCCGGGTGATGCCGTGCAGGACCATCACCGCCACCACGGCCGCGAGCGCCAGCACCAGCGCGGCCACGGCTAGCATCTGTCCGGCCAGCACCCAGGTCGCCTCGTTCACGTCACTGACATAAACGCCCGTGCCCAGCACCCAGCCCCAGGGTTCGAAGGTCGCCGCCCAGGAGACCTTCTGTTCCGGCTGATCGGATCCCGGCCGGGGAAACCGGTAGTCGACCTGACCGCCGCCCTTCCGGGCCGCGGCGATCAACTCCTCGATGATGCGCTTGCCGTCTGAATCGGTCAGGTCACTCTTGTCCGTCCCCTCCCACGCCTGCCGGGGGGCAAACACCTGCATCAGGCCGGAGTAGTCCATCACGAAGATGTACTCGTTACCCGCGCCATACCGCATGGCGCGCACCGCCTCCCGGGCCCGGTCCTGGGCCGTTTCCTTGTCGATGAGCCCGGACTCCGCCTGCTGGTGATACAGGGCGATCTCCGACCGGGCGGCGTCGATGATGGACCGCACGCTGGTGACGCGCTCGTGCATGATCTCGCTGCGAATGACGGTCACCGAAAACGCGACAATGGCCAGGAGGCCCAAGGCCGTGACCACGGTCGGGAACCAGATCTTGATGCTGATACGGATGTCCTTGAGCCCCATGACCTGCACCTTCCCTCAGGCGACCGAATAAAGGGGGGAGTGAACCGTTCCGTCCGTGACCTCGTGAAACGCAACTCCAGCCCTACCAAGTTATACTCTGATCCGAGTGTTGTAGAGGTTAATAAACCCCTAATAATTGATCCTGCCAAGGGGCAGAAGCAACCTGAGGTCTCCCCAGCGAAACACTTATAAACGCGACGGTTTCCGTCAGCAGAACTGCCAAGGCGCGCTTATTGAAGAGTTCTCATCATGCCTGTCAAGAGTTGTCCGGACGCGGACGCCTGGGGGCACCCGACCCGCCGGTCCCTCCGCGACGCCGGCAAGGGCCGCGCCTATCCGGCGTGGGGCTCCATTGTGCCTGTTTCCGCGGTTTTCGCGCGTGGCAATGTCACAAAAAGTTCCGGAAGAGGCGGCCATCCTGTCCACCGCCGGTTGCGGCGTGGGGCATGACGAGGCGCGCGGTTTCCATGGCAATTTCCAGGGCAAGTCACCCGGCGAGAGTGGTTGCGGAGTCTCAACCATGGGAGGCTGATAGTCGCGCCGTGATGCTTCCGGTCGCTCTGTCGGGTGATCCGGCGGGGCGCGGTGGGCGTCGAGTCGCGGCTCCCCCGTCGCCGTCACAACCGGCTACGGCGCGATGGTGATCCAGCCGTCCAACTGCCGTTCCACGATCTCGGCGATGCCGGCCTGGACCCAGTCCACCCCGGGAATCAGGTCGTCCGGCGCGTGTCCGGTCGTCTCCATGGTGTTGCCGCAGGCCACGTACTCGATGTCGAACTTGATCTGGCTTTCGATGCGCGCCCGCACCGGGCTGTCGCGATAGAGCATGTCCATGCCCTGGCCGAAGGCGACGATGGCGATTTGCACATTATCGAAGCCGTAGAACTTCTGGAGGTTGATGGCGTTCCACAGGATGCTGTGGACGGCCTGCTCGTCGGCGGTGGTGAGTTGCAGGATGATCCGGCGCGGCGTGTCGAAGTCCGGCGGCGGATCGGTGAGCACCGTCTCTCCGGCGGCGGCGGGCGCTGACCCGCCGGCTAGCACGAGGCCGGCGACCAGCAGCGGCGCGGCAAGGGAACGAAGGCACGACGGACGAAGGCTACGCATGCGGGTCTCCCGTGTGCGGGGGTGCGCGCCGGTCCGCGCGCCAAGGCCCGGCGGGACCGCCGCGTCGTTATTCCTGGTGGGGGCGTGCCCCGGCGATCCCAAAGGCGTGACGCCGGCCATCGCCGCCGTCCGGACCGGGGCACGATGGTCAACGGTCGATGACGGTCTCGACGGCGTCGGCGATGTCCTCCACGTACAGGTCCGTGAAGTAGTGGGTGGCGCCCTCGACCTCCTGGACGGAGACCGTGTCGCTGTCCATGCCCGCCAGGTTCTCCATCAGGCCCGGAACCACGTCATCGGCGGTGCCGACCACGACCACCGTGGGGACGTCGACGTCGCCCAGCAGGGTCGGCGTGTGGCGGCGCGCGTCGTCGCCGTAATAGTCCAGCACCGTGCCGGCGGCGACCCGCGCCTCCTGACAGTACAGGAAGCGGTCCAGGTCCATGAGGGTGTCGGGCTCCTGGTCCTTGGCCTCGGCCAGCAGATCCGCCAGCGGGCGGCCGGTCGCCGCCTCGTACTGCTGGGCGAAGGCGCGGGCATTCCAGAGCGCCGGGGCCACCAGGACCGCCCCGGTGACCACCGGCGCCGGAGAGTCGGTGAGGTACCAGGCCACCTGGTTGCCGCCGCGCGAGTGCCCCAGCAGCACGACGGTGTCCACCTCCCGTGCCACCAGCCAGTCCACCCAGGCCCCGATCTCGGCCATGGCGTCGGTATGCTTGTGGCGGTGCGGCTGATCGCAGGCAAAGCTGCCCTGGCGCGCGTCCACCCCCAGGCCGAGGGTGATGGCCAGGGTGTTGAGGCCCCGTTCGGCCAGTGCCGCCTGGGTATCGGTCATGATCTCCATGCCGTTGTGGGCCAGCGTGCCATGCACCAGCAGCACCGTCGGATCGCTCGCCGCCGCGCCGTCGGCCACGCGGTGGTCGGCGGTCAGGGTTAGGTCATGGTAGGCCAGGGAGACCGGCTCCGCGCGCGCGGGTGCGGCGGCCGCCAGAGCGAGTCCCAGGCCTGCGCCCAGGGCGCGCCATGACCCGATGATGGGGTGATGGGGGTCTGTCATGGTTCGGATCCTCCCTCGGTATCCTTGGCCGTCGACGCGGTCTTGTTCGCTCCGCGCCGTTCGGCTTGCTTGGGTCCCGTCTCGATCCCGGCGGGCCGCCGGACCGGGGTCCGGGGGGGTGCCGCCGTCTCCCGGGTGTCGGGCCGTGATGCCGGTCGGCACGGGAAAGGACTTGATCAGGACCGATATTTCGTTAGGGTTATCTAATATTCAACACCCGTGCAACCCTGACTCGCAGGGGGCGAAAAAACGGGGTGCCACGGCCCATCGGATGGCGGCTCGGCTGACAACGCCGGCGCCGTCCCGGGGCCGGGACCAGAACAACAACCGGGTCGAGCGATCGGACCGGGACAGGGAGGACGCGTATGACAGAGACCAATCAGGCTCCCGCCACGGGAACCGGATCCCGGGCGGCTGGGCACCCGTCGTCGCGGGGGCGACGGCAGTTCCTGCGCGCCGGCGCCGGCGTGGCGGCCGGGGCCGCCGCCACGGTCGCCGGGGGGGCGGCGCTGGGGCGCCCCGGGGTGGCCGGCGCCACCGAGATCGACCCCGGCAACCTGCCCCCCAACGTGCCCATGTGGGGTCACTACCTGGGGGACGGTGTCGATGCCGAGCCCTACGGCAGCCCGTCGCCCCACGAGGCCCATGTGGTGCGGCGCAACGTGCCCTGGTTGACGGCGACCACGGAATCGTCGGTGAACTTCACGCCGATCCAGGACCTGCACGGGTTCGTCACGCCCAACGGCCTGTGTTTCGAGCGTCACCACGCCGGCACCGCCGAGGTGAACCCGGCCGAATACCGGCTGATGATCAACGGCCTGGTCGACAAGCCGATGATCTTCACCATGGAGGACATCCTCCGCTTTCCCTGCGAAAGCCGCTTCTACTTCATGGAATGCGCGGCCAACAGCGGCATGGAATGGCGCGGCGCCCAGCTCAACGGCGTGCAGTACACCCACGGCATGATCCACTGCGTCCAGTACACCGGCGTGCCGTTGCGGGTGATCCTGGACCAGGTGGGCGTGAAGCCGAACGGAAAGTGGCTGATGGCCGAGGGCGGCGATGCCTCGGGCATGAACCGCTCGATCCCGCTGGAAAAGGCCCTGGATGACACCCTGCTGGCCTTCGCCATGAACGGCGAGATGCTGCGGCCGTCCAACGGCTATCCGCTGCGCCTGGTGCTGCCCGGCTGGGAAGGCAACATGTGGGTCAAGTGGATCCGCCGCATCGAGGTGGGCGACCAGCCGTGGTTCGCGCGCGAGGAGACCTCCAAGTACACGGACCTGCTGGCCGACGGCAGGGCGCGCTACTTCACCTGGGAAATGGACGCCAAGTCGGTCATCACCGGACCGTGCCCGGAAAAGCCGGTGCTGCACAAGGGCGTCAACCAGATCAAGGGACTGGCGTGGTCCGGGCGCGGCACCGTCAAGCGCGTGGACGTCAGCCTCGACGGCGGCCGCAACTGGATGCAGGCCCGTCTGCCCGACCCGGTGCTGCCCAAGTGCCTGACCTGCTTCAACGCGGAATTCGAATGGAACGGCGAGGAGGTGCTGTTGCAAAGCCGGGTGATCGACGACACCGGCTATGTCCAGCCCACCATGCAGGCGCTGCAAAAGGTGCGCGGCGTCAACTCCATCTACCACAACAACTCCATTCAGACGTGGCTGGTGAACAAGACCGGGGAGGTGGAGAATGTCCGTCTTGGTTAAGTCGCTGCTGGGCGGCGCCGTCGCCGGATCCCTGCTCATGGGAGCCACGGCCGTGGCCGACGAGATCGCCGCGGGTCATGTCTACGACCTGGGCCGTCCGGCCACCCCCGAGGAAATCGCCGGCTGGGACGTGGACGTCATGCCCGATGGCACCGGCGCCGCCATGGGCCAGGGCACCGCCGCCGAGGGCGAAGAGATCTACATGGTCCAGTGCGCCTACTGCCATGGCGAGTTCGGCGAGGGCCTGGAACGTTATCCGGTGCTGTTCGGCGGCGAGGATACCCTGGCCAGCGGCAACCCCGTGAAGACCCCGGGCAGCTACTGGCCCTATGCCTCGACCCTGTACGACTACATCTACCGGGCGATGCCCTTCGGACAGGCGCAGTTGATGACGCCCGATCAGGTCTACGCCCTGACCGCGTATCTGCTGTACATCAATTTCGTGATCGACGATGAGGATTTCGTTCTCAGCAACGAAAACATCGGCGACATCGAGATGCCCAATCGCGAGGGCTTCATCGCCGACAGCCGGCCCGATGCTCAGCCGGCCGAGGTGTGCATGAGCGCGTGCGACGTGCCGACCACGGTGGTCGGCCGCGCGGCGATCATCGATGTCACCCCGGACAACGCGGACGACGCCCCGGCGATCGTTCTGGAGTAACGGCGGCGGGGCGTCCGCCATGGACCGACCCGGGCGGGAGCCGGCGACGGATCCCGCCCGTTCGGCGGATCGCCCATCCGTGGCGGGCCCTGGCAGCCCGATGACATCGCTTGCCTTCGGCGCTAGAGTGCGGGGAGCATATACCCATCCCAGGAGACCCCGACCATGCCCATGGATGTCCGCGACCTCGAAGCCCTGATCCAGGCCGCCTTCCCGGACGCCCAGGTGGCGGTGGAGGACATGGTGGGCGACGGCGATCATCTGGCCGCCAACATCGTCTCCGAGGCATTTCGCGGCAAGACCCGGGTGCAGCAACACCAGATGGTCTATGCCGCGCTGCAAGGCAAGATGGGCGGTGAACTGCACGCGCTGGCCTTGCAGACCAAGGCGCCCGACTGATCCGCACGCGGGACGCGGGAGGCGATGTCCCGCACCCTCTCGCTCGCTTGAAAAGATCGGGTCCTGGGGGCTGTGCTCCCAGGACCCGGACCGGGCATCGGCCCGGTTCGCCCTGCGGTGTTCGGACTCACGCGGAGCGGTACGGCGGTCCGGCCTTCTTCATGACCGCGTTGTATTTCTTGAAGATCTCGATGACGCGGGCGTTGCGCTCGCTTTCGGCGGCGATCTCGTCCCAGAACGTCATGGCCTCGTCCTCGACCGTCTGCCACTCGGCCTCGGGGATGGTGGTCAGTTGCATGTCCGTGCCGTTGACGCGGAGGTTCGCCTCGCCGCCCCAGTACCAGTGCTGGCGGTAGTAGTGGCTGCTGTCCATGCACAGCCGGAAAAGCTGCTTGAGATGCGCCGGCAATTCGTCCCAGCGCTCGCTGTTGGCGAAGTAGGAACCGCACCAGGCGCCCGAGATGTTGTTGGTCAGGAAGTACGGGGTCACCTTGGACCAGCCCACGGTATAGTCCTCGGTGATGCCGGACCAGGCGATGCCGTCCAGTTCGCCGGTCTGCACGGCCACCTCGACGTCTTCCCAGGGCAGCGTCACGGGCACCACGCCGAAGCGCGACAGGAACCGGCCGGCGGTCGGGAAGGTGAACACCCGCAGGCCCTTCAGGTCCTCCAGGCTGCGGATCGGGTTCTTGGTGTTGAAGTGACAGGGATCCCAGGCGCCGGCGGACAGCCAGGTGACGCCCTCGATCTCGCCGTAGGCTTCCTCCCAGATCTCCCGTAGCCCGTATTGGTTGAAAAGCACCGGCACGTCCAGGCTGTAGCGGGTGGCGAAGGGGAAGTAGCCGCCGAACACCGAGATGTCCACCGGCGCGGCGATGGAGTCGTCGTCGCTTTGCACCGCGTCGATGGTGCCGCGCTGCATGGCGCGGAACAGCTCACCGGTCGGGACGAGCTGGTCGGCGAAGAACAGCTCGATCTCCATCTCGCCGTTGGCCACCGTATTGAAGGCATCGATGGACGGCTTGATGACGTGTTCGGCCAGGGCGGGGCCGGCATAGGTTTGCAGGCGCCAGCGGATGGGGCTCTGACCATGCACCGCCGGCGCGGCCAGGGTGGTGGCGCCGGCCGCCGCCGCCGCGCCCAGGCCGGCGGTCTTGATGAAGGCGCGTCTGTTCGTCGTCATGGGCCGTGTCTCCCTGTCGGGGTGAGGGCGTCCGTTGGTCGGCCGCCGGGTCCGCGATGCGCCATGGCTCCGGGGTCTTTCAACGGGCGTAGACCATCTCGGGCAGCCACATCGCGATTTGTGGGAAGGCCATGACCAGCACCAGGCCGAGGATCATGACCATCACGAACGGGACGATGGACCGGTAGATATCCATCAGCGTCACCTCGGGCGGGGCCATGGCGCGCATCAGGAACAGGTTGTAGCCAAATGGTGGCGTCATGTAGGCGATTTGGCAAGTAATTGTATACAGAACGCCGTACCAGACCAGATCGAAGCCCAGCGCCCCCACCAGCGGCACATAGAGGGGCGCGACGATCACCAGCATGGCCGTGTCGTCCAGGAAGGTCCCCATCAGCAGGAACGACAACTGCATGAGGATGAGGATGGTCCAGGGGCTGAGGCCCAGGCGCTCCACGAACAGGGTCTCGATGGCCTTGACCGCCCCCAGGCCGTCGAACACCGCGCCGAAGCACAGGGCCGCCAGGATGATCCACATGAACATGGCGGTGACGCCCAGGGTCTTGCGCAGCGTCTCTTCCATCACCGTGGCCGTCAGCCGGCGCTTGATCAGCGCGGCCAGGGTGGCCGCCAGCGCGCCGATGGCCGAGCTTTCCACCAGGCTGGTGTAGCCCAGGACGAACAGGCCGATCATCGAGAAGAAAATGAACAGCGGCAGGATGCCGGCCCGCAGCAACAGCAGCTTCTCGCGCCAGGACACGGACCGCTCGTCCTTGGGCAGGGCCGGTCCCAGGGACGGTTGCAGCCAGCAACGCACGCCGATGTACAGCACGAACAGCCCGGCCATCATCAGCCCCGGCGTCACCCCGGCCAGCCACAGTTGGCCCACGGGCTGGCGGGCGATCATGCCGTAGAGCACCAGGACCACGCTGGGCGGCACCAGGATGCCCAGCGAGCTTCCCGCCTGGATCACCCCGGTGACCATGATCTTGTCGTAGTTCCGCCGCAGCAGTTCCGGCAGCGCGATCGACGCGCCGATGGCCATGCCGGCGACGCTCAGCCCGTTCATGGCCGAGACCGCGACCATCAGGGCGATGGTGCCGATGGCCAGGCCGCCCCGCACCGGCCCGAACCACACGTGAAACATCTTGTACAGATCGTCGGCGATGCCCGATTCCGACAGCATATAGCCCATGTAGATGAACATCGGCAGCGTCAGCAGCGGGTACCACTTCATCAGCTTCATGGCGGCGCTGAAGGCCATCTCGGAGCCGCCGTCGCCCCACATCAGCAGGGCGGAGACGGAGGCGACGACACCGATGGCGGCGAACACGCGCTGTCCGGTCAGCAGCATCACCATCATGGAGGCGAACATCAGGAGAGCGATGAGCTCGTAGCTCATGACGCGATCTCCTCGCCGCGCAGGCGGGCCAGGTCCTTGAAGAAGGTGGAGATGGCCTGAAGCAGCATCAGGGTAATCCCGATGCACATGACGATCTTGATGGGCGCCATGTAGGGCCGCCAGGCGGAGTAGCTGCGCTCGCCGTATTCCAGGGCGTATTGGGTGCTGGACAGGCCGCCGATCAGCAGCAGCACCAGATAGGTGATCAGGAACAGGACGGTGAAGACATCCATCCAGGTGCGGGTGCGGTCCGACCAGGACCCGTACAGCAGGTCCATGCGCACGTGGAAATCAAGCTGAAGGGAATAGGCGCCGCCGACCAAAAAATAGGCCACCATGAGAAACTGGGCGACTTCCAGGGTCCAGAGAGAGGGCAAAAAGAACGTCTTGGAGATCGACGACCATAGCAACACACCCATCATGACGAAGATCATGTACATCGTCACGCGCCCGATGCCGCGATTGAATTTATCCACTGTCCGCACATATATTCTTATGGCCTTTGGCATGTGTTTGTCCTTGTTGATTCTCACACCCCGCTGGCCACCGCTTCGGCGACCGCCAACGCCTCCAGCGCCCGCGTCACCGCATCGGCGAGACGACCGGCCCAGGCTCGCTGCCCGGCCTCGTCGGCGATCCGGTCGTTGCGGATCTCCAGCATCACGTGAGGCAGGCCGCGCGCCACGCCGTGCCGCGCCAGGGTATGGGTCACGCCGTCGGCCGGACCGTAGGGCTCGTTGCGTCGCACCACCAGCCCGCTCGCCGGTCCCAGCGCCGGCGCCGACAGCAGGGCGTCGGCCAGGCGCGCGTCGGCATCGTGCAGCACCCCCAGGTCCAGGGTCCGGGGCACGCCATTGTACACGGGCGTGAAGGAATGCACGGTCACCAATGCCGGTGCGCGACCATGGATGCGGGATGCGTCGTCCAGGCATGACGCGAGGGTGGCGTGAAAGGGATGGTGGATGGCCTCGGCCCGGCGTCGCCGCTCGTCGGCGGTCAGGGCGGCGTTGCCGGGGATGGCGAAGACCTCGCTGTGCGCCGGCATGGCGTCGACGGCCTCCGGCGGGCGGTTGCAGTCGACCACCAGGCGGGACACCCGCGCCGCCACCAGGGGCGCGTCCAGCCGTTGGGCCAACGCCCGGGCCACGGCCAGGGCGCCGGGGTCCCAGGCCACATGGCTGGACAGCGCGGCCGGCGACAGCCCCAGGGCGTTCAGGTCGGCGGGAACGGCGTTGCTGGCGTGCTCGCAGGCCAGGACCACGGGGCCCCGGCCGGTTGGATTGATGACCTCGACCACCGCGTCTTCCGGCGATTGCTCCACCGCCGCCCGCGCACGCATCACCCGGGACCCTCCCTCGCCCACGTTTGGACTAGGGTTCTTCAGGAGCCGGCGGGAAGTCAAGCGGCAAGGAGAAAGGCGAGGGGCGTCCGACGAAACGGAGCCGTTCCGGATCGGGTCCGCGTGTCGTCTCTGTCCGGACGGCCGGGATCGCGCCCTGTACGACGCGCTATACGCGGTTGGATTTTCGCGGCACGGCGATCGTCCAGCACGACCCCGGGGTGCGTCTTTTGAAGAGAACCATCACGTCCGAAATCTCAATGGATGTACTCGGGCGGGTCTCGCGCCAAGGGGGGGGCCGTGGCGGCGGCCTGA
This sequence comes from Roseospira visakhapatnamensis, assembly GCF_014197915.1. GTDB lineage: Bacteria > Pseudomonadota > Alphaproteobacteria > Rhodospirillales > Rhodospirillaceae > Rhodospira > Rhodospira visakhapatnamensis. The sequence goes on along the minus strand of NZ_JACIGK010000005.1, from coordinate 67,640 downwards.
TGGCGCGCCCGCGGTTCCGGAGCACGGGGTCCCGATCGGCGCGCCCTGGAGGCCATCGCGCCGCCGCGCCACCGCGCGGGTTGCCCCCCTTGGCCAGATCGTTCCGGTGGGGCAGAATGCCCGACATTCATAATCCCTGGCATAATCCCCGGCATAATCCCTGGTGGGGGAGACGAACCGAAGAAAACGAATCCACGGTCGATGAGCCACCACTGACCGATCGGTATCCCGTTGCCCGCCCCAGCTTGGCGGCCGGAACGCATCCAAGGGAGGACACACCGTTGACCGAACCGCTCTGGAGCCCGTCCGAGGCCGGTATCCGCGCCAGTACCATGATGGCCTTCATGGATCAGGTGAACCAGGCTCATGGCCTGTCGCTGAGCGACTACGATTCGCTGTACCAGTGGTCCATCGACCAGCCGGCGGCCTTCTGGTCGGCGGTATGGGATTTCTGTGGCCTGATCGGCGAGAAGGGCGCGGTGGTGGTGGACGACGTCTCCCGCATGCCGGGCGCGCGCTGGTTCCCCGAGGGCTCCATCAACATGGCCCGCAACCTGCTGCGCCCCGACTGGGACCGCGACGCCGACGCCCTGGTGTTCTGGGGCGAGACCCATGTGCGTCGGCGGCTGACGTTCGGCGAGTTGTGGGATCAGGTCTCCCGGGTTCAGCAGGCGCTGATCGCGCGGGGTGTCGCCAAGGGCGACCGGGTGGCCGGCTACATTCCCAACATGCCGGAAACCGTGATCACCATGCTGGCCTGCGCCGGCATCGGCGCCATCTGGTCCTCGGCCTCGCCCGATTTCGGCGTCCAGGGCGTGGTGGACCGCTTCGGCCAGATCGAGCCCAAGGTGCTGGTCGCCGCGGAGGGCTACTTCTACAACGGCAAGGCGCATGACTGCCTGGAGAAGACGGCGGCCATCGTCGAGCGCATGCCGTCGGTGGAGACGGTGGTCATCATCCCCTACACCCGCGCCGATGCCGACCTTTCGGGTGTGCGCGGCGCGGTGGCCTGGGACGACCTGATCGCGCCGTACACGGCCGGGGACATTCGCTTCGACCCGCTGCCGTTCGACCATCCGCTGTACATCATGTACTCGTCCGGGACCACGGGCGTGCCCAAGTGCATCGTCCACGGCCATGGCGGCACGCTGATCCAGCAGGTCAAGGAGCACGTGCTCCACTGCGACATCAAGCCCGGCGACCGGGTCTTCTACTTCACCACCTGCGGCTGGATGATGTGGAACTGGTTGATGGCCGGCCTGGCGGCGCGGGCGACGTTGCTGCTTTATGACGGCAGCCCCGGGTATCCCTCCGGCGCCATCCTGTTCGACTATGCCGACGCCGAGGGCATGACCCACTTCGGCACCTCGGCCAAGTGGATCGACGCCATTCGCAAGGCCGACCTGAAGCCGCGCGAGACCCACTCCCTGGCCACGGTTCGGGTCATGACCTCCACGGGGTCCCCCCTGGTGCCGGAGTCGTTCGACTACGTCTATCGGGACATCAAGAGCGACATCCAGCTCTCGTCCATCTCCGGCGGCACCGACATCCTGTCGTGTTTCATGCTGGGCAGCCCCATCACCCCGGTCCATCGGGGCGAGATCCAGAAGCGTGGCCTGGGCATGAAGACCGAGGTCTACGACGAGTCCGGCCATCCGGTGAGCGGCGCCAAGGGGGAACTGGTGTGCACCCAGGCGTTCCCCTCCACCCCCATCGGCTTCTGGAACGATCCCGACGACGCCAAGTTCCGCGCCGCCTACTTCGAGCGCTTCCCCGGCATCTGGACCCATGGCGATTGGGTGGAGCTGACCGACACCGGCGGCCTGGTGGTCTACGGGCGGTCCGACGCCACCCTGAACCCGGGCGGCGTGCGCATCGGCACCGCCGAGATCTATCGGCAGGTGGAATTGCTCGACGAGGTGGTCGAGGCCCTGGTGATCGGTCAGGAGTGGGATAACGACGTGCGCGTGGTGCTGTTCGTGCGGCTGCGCGACGGCCTGACGCTCGACGAGCCCCTGGCCAAGCGCATCAAGGGCCAGATCCGCCAGAACTGTACCCCCCGCCACGTGCCGGCCAAGGTGGTGCAGGTCGCCGATATCCCGCGCACCAAGTCCAACAAGATCGTTGAACTGGCGGTACGCGAGGTGGTGCACGGGCGTCCGGTCAAGAACATCGAGGCCCTGGCCAACCCCGAGGCCCTGGACGAGTTCCGCGACCGGGCGGAACTGACGGAGGACTGATCCGACTCCGGCCGGCCACGGCCGTCCCCGGTCCTGACGGGCCAGAACCGGGGACGGATGCCGTGTCGCGGCCCCGCGCCGGCATTTGGCACCCGACTCTCGCCGCGACCGGAACAGGGGACCGCGTCTCTTGAGGCGCGTGCCGCCAGACCGAGGATCGGCCGGAGCGGCCGACAGCTCACTCCGGCTCGTCGGTGACGTCCTCGATGTCCTGTGCGTCGCCGTCGGCGTCCAGGTCGACCGCGCCGTCCAGGTCCTCGACCAGGTCGTCGGCCTCCGTGGCCGCCTCGGCGTCGGCCGCCGCCTGCGCCGCCGCGGCCTGACGCTCGGCGTCCTCCAGGCTGCGGGCGATGGTCACGGTCACGGCCACCACCACCTCGGGGTGCAGCGAGACACGCACCTCGGTGGTGCCCAGCGCCTTAAGCGGCGCGTTGAGCTGCACCTGGGAGCGGCCGACCGTGAAGCCCTCGTCCTTCAGGGTATCGGCCAGGTCGCGGGCGCTCACAGAGCCGTAAAGCTGTCCGCCCTCGGACGCCTGACGCACCAGCACGATCGACAGGCCGGCCATGCGCTCGGCCACCTGTTCGGCGTCCTGGCGGCGCTTCAGGTTGCGGGCCTCCAGTTCGGCCTTCTGGGTTTCGAAGTAACGCAGGTTGGCGTCCGACTTGCGCAGGGCCTTGCTCTGCGGCAGCAGGTAATTGCGGGCGTAGCCGGGGCGCACATTCACGATGTCGCCCATGAAGCCCAGGTTCTCGACGCGCTCCAGCAGGATGACTTCCATCACTCGTCCTCCATTGACCGACCGCCCGCGTCTCGCCGCAGATCGGTCGCGAATTCCACCAGTCCAGCGAACACCACGGCCACCAAGCCGATGGCGGACGCGAACAGAACCACATAGAACACCACCAGCAGCACGCCCGGCGCCGGGGTCTTGCGCGCCACCAGGTGCACCAGCTTCAACCCCAGCACCACGAACGGCAGGGACAGCGCCACGGTCGCCGACCAGGCCACGTATCCGATCTCGCCCCCCAGCATCGACATCGCCAGGACCGCCGCGAACAGGACACCATACCAGGCGGGCACCCGCGTCGCCGAATACACCGGGCGCGGCCGCACCGGCCGACCCAGCCGCGAGACCAGCGCCATGGCCAGAACCCCGGCCAGGGCGGCGCGGATCGTCCACACCATGGCCATGGCCCCGGGGATCACGGACACCAGGCTCTCGACCAGCGGCCCCCGCACGGCGGGATCGGTGACGGCCTCGGCGACCGTCGCGTCCGCCGACAGGGCCGCCATGTCGTCGACGACCTGCTCCACCGTCACCCGCACCGGATCGGCCAGCGGGCCTCCGGCCACCATGGCCGCCAGAAGCAGGCCGGTCGCCGACAGGACCGTCAGCCAGACCAGAATGCGCCCCGGAGCGCCCCAGTGCTCGGGCCGCCGTGGATCGGGGTGGCTCACGCCCGGCGCCGGTCGCAGCGCCAGCCACAGGATGACCAGCGCCGGCAGCGCGTCGGACATCAGATACAGGCCGACCAGGGCCGGGTTCAGGGACATCAGGGCCAGTGCGACGACGGCCACGGTCCCCGCGACCAGCGCGCCGGACCAGCCCAGCAGCAGGCCGGCCGCGATCACGGGCATCGGCGCGACCAGCCACGGGATGGTGCCCAGAATCGGGCCGAGCATCACCATGGCCACGAACAGGAACCCACCGGCGAGCCCGGCGACCAGGGCGAGGGGCAGACGTGCGAGCATGGTGGTGCCGTCCTTGCCTCCGGATCCGGTGCCCGGCCGGCGGTCTCCCGAGACATCGGGGATCGCCGGGCAGGGCGCCGGCCGGATCAGCGGTCGCCGATCACTGCTTGATGACGTAGGGCAGCAGTCCCAGGAACCGGGCCCGCTTGATCGCCCGCGCCAACTCGCGCTGCTTCTTGGCGGAGACGGCGGTGATGCGGCTGGGAACGATCTTGCCCCGCTCGGACACATACCGGCCAAGCAGGCGGATGTCCTTGTAGTCGATCTTGGGCGCGTTGGCGCCGGAGAACGGGCACGTCTTGCGGCGACGGAAAAACGGACGCCTGGCCATTACTGCTCTCCTCCATGCCGCCGGCCGCGATCACCCCGATCGCCCCGATCTCCTCGATCGCCACGGTCCCCGCGATCGCCCCGATCACCACGGTCTCCCCGATCCCGACGGCCGCCCCGGTCCGGACGATCGCCTCGCTCGGGCTTCTGCATCATGATGGAGGGGCCTTCCTCCAGCGCCTCGACCTTGATGGTCTGGTAGCGCAGCACGTCTTCATTCAGACGCAGGCGGCGTTCCATCTCGTGCAGGGCGGCGGCCGGCGCGTCGATGTTGAGCATGAAGTAGTGGCCCTTGCGGTTCTTCTTCATGCGATAGGCCAGGGCGCGCAGGCCCCAGTGTTCGGTCTTGGCGACGGAGCCGCCCAACTCGCTGATCACGCCGGCGGTCTGCTGGGCCATCTGTTCCACCTGGTTGGCGGACAGATCCTGCCGCGCGATGACCACGCTTTCGTACAATGGCATTCTCGAAGTCCCTTTCGGATTGTCTCAGCCCACCGCTCCGGACAGGCGGCGCCTGTGGAGCGGGCGGGCATAGCCGGCCGCGCCGGCAAGGGGAATACGCCGGCCAGGCCGGCAGACATCGACGCCTGCGGCGTCGACGCTCCCGTGCCGGCCGAGGTCCGATCGGACGTGCCGACAGAACACAACCGTCCCGCCGGCATCCCGGGCCGGCGGGTTCACGGGACGGCGCACTATACACGGTCCCGGCGCCGGCGCAAGCGGCGCGGCGGGACCGCGATGTCGGCCGGATCCACCTATCCCGCGACAGAACCTACCCTTTTGGAGGGGGTGGGACCGGTCGCGAAGCGCATGAGGGGGGTGCGCCCGCGTGTTTTGTATGATTTCCTGAGACAACACGCCTTTTTGTGGCAAAGTGTCAACGAAGCTGTACATAGGACTTTACGGACGCGCCCACCCAGGGCATTACAGGTTCGTTTCAGATGGTCCGGGCCGGTGCGCGGCCCCGTCCAACGGGTGGCCGCGCCAGGGTCCGGGGCCATGCCAGGGTGTCCCCGCTCGCCGCCGCCCCCGTCATTCGAATCGTGGGCTTCGAGAGGGCCGGGCGCGCCACGGCCGACGCGGCATGTCGCGTGGCCGGCGCTCGGAGAGAGCGAGAGACACCGGCGATCGAGGCGACGAGTCCGCAACAGGAGAGGCAGGACATGAGCGAGGCGAGCCAGACACGGGCCTTCGTCTTTCCCGGCCAGGGGTCCCAGGTGGTGGGCATGGGGCAGGCCCTGGCCGAAGAATACCAGACCGCCCGCGAGGTGTTCGAGGAAGTGGACGACGCCCTGTCCCAGTCGCTGTCGCGGCTGATGGCCGAGGGACCGGCCGAGGACCTGACCCTGACCGAGAACGCGCAACCGGCGCTCATGGCCGTGTCCTTGGCCGTGGTCCGCGTGCTTCAGAAGGACGGCGGCGTGTCCCTGGCGGATTCGGCCCGGTTCGTGGCGGGGCACTCGCTGGGCGAGTATTCGGCGCTGGCCGCCGCCGGGGCCTTTTCGCTGGCCGATGCCGCCCGCCTTCTGAAGGTGCGCGGGCGGGCCATGCAGCGCGCCGTCCCGGTCGGACAGGGCGCCATGGCGGCGCTGTTGGGCCTGGACGTGGACGCGGCCCGCGCCATCGCCGCCGAGGTGGCCGGTGACCGGGTGTGCACCGCCGCCAACGACAACGCGCCGGGCCAGGTGGTGGTGTCAGGCCATGCCGAGGCCGTCAAGCTGGCCGTCGACCTGGCCGCCGACCGGGGCGCCAAGCGCGCCGTGATGCTGCCGGTCAGCGCGCCGTTTCACTGCGCCCTGATGGCGCCGGCCGCCGAGGCGATGCTGGACGCCCTGGCCGACGTGCCCATGGTGGCGCCCAATCCGCCGGTGGTGGCCAACGTGCTGGCCTCCGCGATCAGCGATCCCGACGCCATCCGGGCCCGTCTGGTGGAGCAGGTCACGGGCTCGGTGCGCTGGCGCGAGAGCGTGCTGTTCATGAAGGACGAGGGGGTCACGACCCTGGTGGAACTGGGCACCGGCAAGGTGCTCTCGGGCCTCGCGCGGCGGATCGACCCGGCCATGAAGGGCATCAGCGTCCAGACCCCGAAGGATATCGAGGGCTTTCTCGCCAGCATGTGACCGCCGCGTCCGCCGGCTCCAGCGCGGCGTGTCGCGATGCCCCGCGTCGCGACGCCTAGCGTCGCGCGGCCGTCGATGGTGTCGCTGTCCGCGGACGTCTCCCGCGCTTCCCAAGGAAACCATTCCCATGTTCGATCTGAGCGGCAGGACCGCCCTGGTGACCGGCGCCTCCGGCGGCATCGGCGGGGCCATTGCCCGCGCGTTGCATGCCCAGGGCGCCACCGTGGCCCTTTCCGGCACCCGGCGCCCGGCCCTGGAGACCCTGGCCGAGGCGATGGGCGGCCGCGCCCATGTGGTGCCCTGCGACCTGTCCGACGCCGCCGCCGTCACCGCGCTGGTGGGCGAGGCCGAGGCGGCCCTGGGCACCGGCCTCGACATCCTGGTGAACAACGCCGGCCTGACCCGCGACGGCCTGGCGCTGCGCATGAGGGACGATGACTGGAGCGTGGTTCAGGAGGTCAACCTGACCGCCGCCTTCCGTCTGTCCCGGGCGGCCATGAAGGGCATGATGAAGCGGCGCTGGGGACGTATCGTCTCCATCACCTCCATCGTCGGCGTCACAGGCAATCCCGGTCAGGCCAACTACGCCGCCTCCAAGGCGGGTCTGATCGGCATGAGCAAGTCGCTGGCCGCCGAGGTGGCCCCGCGTGGCATCACCGTCAATTGCGTGGCGCCGGGCTTCATCACCTCGGCCATGACCGATGCCCTGTCCGACGACCAGAAGTCCCGTCTTCTGGGCGCCATTCCGGCCGGCGCCATGGGCGCGGGGGACGACGTGGCCGCCGCCGTTGTCTATCTGGCCAGTGCCGAGGCCGGCTATGTCACCGGGCAGACGCTGCACGTCAACGGCGGCATGGCGATGCCCTGAGGCGCCGCCGACCGGCGTCGTCACGGTCCCGGCCCAGACCCGAAAAAGAGGTCATAACCCATGGAATTCCCGGCGCTTCCACCCCTCGCGCATCGCGGTGTGATGGTCGAGCGGCAGCGCTGGTCAAGGGAAACGAAGTGTGTTAGGTAGCGCGTCTTCGGTCGCGCCGGCCGCCCCTTGCGGCAGGTCAGACCGGCTCGCGGGCTTGGGATCGGTCGGCACCGCGATCGTACCCGCCCCGGGCACCGTCGATCGGGGAGACCCTCGGATTCGGCAACGGTGACCACCCGGGTTCGAGCCTCTCCACATGGGAACCAATCGAGGAAAACGCAAGATGAGCGATGTCGCCGAGCGCGTGAAGAAGATCGTCGTGGAGCACCTGGGCGTGGAAGAGTCCAAGGTCACGGAAAACGCCAGCTTCATCGACGACCTGGGCGCCGACAGCCTGGACACCGTCGAACTGGTGATGGCCTTCGAGGAGGAGTTCGGGTGCGAGATCCCCGATGACGCGGCCGAGAAGATCCTGACCGTCAAGGACGCCATTAACTTCATCGCCGAAAACGCGAAGTAGCCGACAGTCCGGGGGAACCGACCGCCGCGCCCGAACCGAGGTCGCGCGGCCCGCGTCCATCGCCAGGAGCCACCGCCACGGTTGGGAGCGCCGGGGCACCGGCTCCCCAGAAAGGCCCCCGGCGGGCGCGGTAATTGGATGCGCCGGACAAGGGGGGACGCGCCCGGGAGGGCGATGCGATCGGCGGGAACGCGGCCAGCGGCGCGCCCAGGCGGGAGGCGCCGAGGATGTCGGCCCAAGCCATGCGGTATCGCGGGACCGGTTGCGTGTCTTCGGGACCCCTCCGGCGCGGCGATGCGGGGCGCGGGACACATCCCGGAGGGCCGCCCGTCCGGCACCCATCCGGGCGGTTCCGCCCGACCCCGGGTCGAGGGCCCGCGTTCGTCCCCCCCCGCGTTGAGACACGGTCCTGGCCTTCGTCTCCCCTCTCGCCTGGACCGCAAACATGGATGGCACATGAGATGAGACGAGTCGTCGTCACCGGATTGGGCATGGTCACGCCGCTGGGCGTCGGTGTCTCCCGCAACTGGGATCGCATCGTCAACGGCGCATCGGGTATTCGGGCCATCGATCGGTTTGATGTCAGCGACCTTCCCGCGCGCGTCGCTGGCCTCATCCCGCGCGGTGACGGGAGCGACGGCTCCTTCGACGCCGATTCCGTGGCCAGCGCCAAGGAGCGGCGCCGCATGGACGAGTTCATCGTCTTTGGCCTGGCGGCCGCCGACGAGGCGGTGCGGGACGCCGGCTGGATGCCCGAGGACGAGGAGTCCCGCGAGCGCACCGGCGTCGTGATCGGGTCGGGCATCGGCGGCCTCCAGGGCATCGCCGAGGGCGCGCTGGTGATCGACCGGTCCGGTCCGCGCAAGGTGAGCCCGTTCTTCATCCCCGCCAACCTGATCAATCTGGTCTCCGGGCACGTGTCCATCCGCTTCGGGTTCAAGGGACCGAACCACGCGGTGGTCACGGCTTGTTCCACCGGCGCGCATGCCATCGGCGATGCCAGCCGCATGATCATGTTCGGGGACGCCGACGTGATGGTGGCCGGCGGCGCGGAATCGGCGGTTTGCCGCCTGGGCATCGCCGGCTTCTCCTCGGCCCGCGCGCTGTCCACCAAGTTCAACGACACGCCCGGCATGGCCTCGCGTCCCTGGGATCGGGATCGCGACGGCTTCGTCATGGGCGAGGGCGCGGGCATTGTGGTGCTGGAGGAGTACGAGCACGCCAAGGCGCGCGGCGCCAAGATCTATGCCGAGATCAAGGGCTACGGCATGTCGGGCGATGCACACCACATCACCGCCCCGGCCGAGGACGGCAACGGCGGCTTCCGCGCCATGCGGGCGGCGCTGCGCAACGCCGGCCTGAACCCGGGCGACATCGATTACATCAACGCCCATGGCACCTCCACGCCGCTGGGCGACGAGATCGAGCACGACGCGGTCAAGCGCCTGTTCGGGGCCGATGCCGCCAACCTGTCGATGTCGTCGACCAAGTCGGCCATCGGTCACCTGCTGGGAGCGGCCGGCAGCGTCGAGGCCATCTACTCCATCCTCGCCGTCGGAAACGGTGTGGCGCCGCCCACGCTGAACCTGGACAATCCCTCGGACGGCTGCGATCTGGACCTGGTGCCCAAGCAGGCCAAGGAACGGCCGATCCGGAACGCGCTGTCCAACAGCTTCGGCTTCGGTGGCACCAACGCCTGCCTGATCATCGGCCAGACCCCGTGACATCGCCCGCGCCGCCGCGCCGTTCGGGACCGGACCCGGCGCGGCGGTGGCCGGCGGCGGCGCGAGGAAGTCGGGGGCCGCGCCCGAGGACGTCCCGGAGAGATCGATGATCCAGCGTCTGTTCACCCTGCTGCTGGTTTTGGTGGGCGTGGCGGTGGTGGCCGGCTACGCCGGCTATCGGTATGTGCTGGAGGAGTTCGCGAGCCCCGGTCCGCTGGCCCAGCCGGTGACGGTGGTCGTCCCCGTGGGGACCGGCCTGCCGGCCATCGCCCGGCGCCTGGCCGACGCGGGTGTCGTCGACGAGCCGCTGATCTTCGAGGTCGGTGTGCGTCTGGCCGACCAGGCGCGGGCGCTCAAGGCCGGCGAGTACCAGTTTCCGGCGAGCGTCAGCCCGCGCGAGGCCATGGACATGCTCGCCGAGGGCGCCGTGGTGGCCCGCAAGGTGACGGTGGCCGAGGGGCTGACCACGCGCCGCGTCCTGGACCTCGTACGCCGCACCAGCGGGTTGTCCGGCGACCTCTCCCTGACCCCGGGCGAGGGCGAGGTGCTGCCCGAAACCTACCACTTCGCCCTGGGCGACAGTCGCGACGCGGTCGTTCAGCGCATGATGGACGCCATGGACGAGACGCTGGCGACGCTCTGGCCCGCGCGTGCCGACGGTTTGCCCATCCGCACCCCCAGGCAGGCGGTCATCCTGGCATCCATCGTCGAAAGGGAGACCGGCCGGCCGGAGGAACGGGCGCATGTGGCGGGAGTCTTCATCAACCGCCTGCGCAAGGGGATGCGTCTTCAGTCCGACCCCACGGTCATCTATGGTCTGGATCCCTCGGGGAGCCTCGGCCGGGGCCTGACCCGGCGCGACCTGCGAACCGAGACGCCCTATAACACGTATGTCATTGCGGGGCTGCCGCCCGGCCCCATCTGCAACCCGGGGCGCGATGCCCTGGCGGCGGTGCTCAATCCGCTGAAGACCAAGGACCTGTACTTTGTCGCCGATGGCACCGGCGGCCATGCCTTCGCCGCCACGCTGGCGGAGCACAACAGGAACGTGGCCCGTTGGCGTCGCTTCCAGCGTGAACAGGGCCTGCGGTGACGAAGCGGGCGCGGCGGCCGCGGGATGCGGCGACGCAGCCCAGCGAAGACCTCCAACCGACGGACCCCTTTTCGGCCGGGCGGCCGGGCGCCCGGGCGACACGGAAGGACACCGGTGTGCGCATCTGCATCGTGACCGACGCCTGGCGCCCCCAGATCAACGGGGTGGTGCGCGTCATCGAGAGTGTCCGGCGCGAGGTGGAAGCCGCCGGGCATCAGGTGACGGTCATTGAACCGGGCGCCTTCCTCAGCGTGCCGATGCCCACCTATCGGGAAATCCGCCTGGCCGTATTCCCGGCGCGCAAGCTGCGCCGTCTGATCGACGCGGCGCGGCCCGATGCCGTGCACATCGCCACCGAGGGTCCGCTGGGGCTGGCGGCGCGCGCCCTGTGCAAGCGCCGGGGCTGGCCGTTCACCACCGCCTACCACACCCGCTTTCCCGAATACGTCCAGTCCCGGACCGGTGTGCCGCTGGCGTGGATGTACGCCTGGATGCGTCACTTCCACAAACCGGCCACGCGTGTGCTGGTGCCGGCCGCCTCCACGCTGACGGAGTTGCGGCGGCGCCGCCTGAGGAATCTCTGGCTGTGGTCGCATGGCGTGGACACCCAGGTGTTTCGCCCGACGGAGGGCGCGTCGTTCTCGGATCTGCCGCGCCCGCTGTTCCTGTTCCTGGGGCGCATCGCCGTCGAGAAGAACCTGCCGGCGTTCCTGGACCTGGACCTGCCGGGCTCCAAGATGGTGGCCGGGGTCGGACCCGAGCGGGAGTCCCTGCAACGGCGCTACCCGGGCGTCCGTTTCGTGCAGCCGGACGACGACGAGGCCATCGCCCGCTGCTATTCGGCCGCCGACGTGTTCGTGTTTCCCAGCCTCACCGACACCTTCGGGCTGGTGTTGCTGGAGGCGCTGGCCTGCGGCCTGCCGGTGGCCGCGTTCCCGGTGGCCGGCCCCCGGGACGTGCTGGCCGACACCGATCCGGATCATCCCGTCGGTGTGCTGGACGACGACCTGCGCAAGGCGGCGCTGGCGGCGCTGGCGCTGGACCCGGCGCCGTGCCGCGCCCATGCCCTGCGGCATGACTGGGCGGCGGTGGCCACCCTGTTCCTGGAGGCCCTGGCGCCATTGCCCCGGCGCGTCGCGGAGGGTACCGCTCCCACCCCGGTCTCCGGGGAGGCCGACGCCGACGCGGAGTCGTCCGCCGATCTGGAGGTCGAACGCGTCCGTTAGAGCGTGTTGCGTGATTTTGGACTCACCCAAAACGCTCCACGTTTTTGTTTTTAAAGCAAATCGTCGTCGCGATCCGGTTCGGATCGCTCGGGATTTGCCCTAGATTGCGTTGCGTCGCTGGCATTGGCCTCCGCGATTCGTCATGGCATCCTGATCGGCGTCATGCGATTGTCATGATGCAACTCTTTCGTTCCCGGTGTGCCGTTCGCTCTCGAGTCCGTGACCGGGAGCCTCGCCGAGAGGCCTTCCGATGGAGGTCCGCGTGACCCATAGACCCGACCTCGACCTGGACGCATTGCGCGCGCGCCTGGTGGCGCATCGCGATGACGTGCGCGCCGACGAGGCGAGCACCGTCGCCGACCGTGCCGTGGTGGACGCCAGCGATACCGCCATGGGCCGCTTGTCGCGCATGGATGCCTTGCAGCAGCAGGCCATGGCCCAGGCGACCGAACGCCGTCGCCAGGTGGAACTGGCCCGGATCGACGCGGCGCTGAAGCGCATGGACGAGGGGGACTACGGGATCTGCCTCCAGTGCGGCGAGGATATCCCGGCCCGCCGCTTGGCGTTCGATCCGGCCGTTCCGCATTGCATCGCCTGCGCCGGCGGCCGCAAGGACTAGCGGGCCGCTCGGTATTCCGTCCCGTCGGGCCTTGCAATTTCGCGCCGACCTCGCAACGATCTTGTGAGCGGGGGATCCGGCGCACGGAGTCCGGTGCGTCGCGCGATGGCCCACGCGGGAGCCGTAAACCCGGGCGCGCCCGTGATCGCGGGGGCTTTCACGCGCCCGCGCTCCTTTGATAAGATGGCGATCAACTCTCAGGACCACGGGTCACCCGGAATGATCCCGTGGTCAGTCCGTGGCCGGAGCGAGGCCGATGAGGCCCCCTCATCGGCCCCTCCCACGCGCATCCAAGGAAGGGTCAGACCTCGATGACGGACGCCTCGCTGCCGCTGGCCGGCGACTTCCCACCCGCTTCGCACGCCGACTGGCTGGCCCTGGTGGAGAAGGCGCTGGACGGCGCGCCCTTTGACAAGAAGCTGGTGGCTCGCACCCTGGATGGCATCGCCATTCAGCCGCTGTACACGCGCGAGCACTGGCCGGCGGAGGGTGATCCGTCCGGCATGCCCGGGGCCATGCCCTTCACGCGGGGCGGTCGACCGCTGGCGCAGGCCATGAGCGGCTGGGACATCCGCCAGCCGCACGCCAACCCGGATGTGGCGGCCACCCAGGCGGCCATGGACGATGACCTGGACAACGGCGTCACCTCGTTGCTGTTGCGTCTGGACGCCGCCGGTCGCGCCGGCCTGGACGCCGACGATCCGGCCGCCGCCGACCTGTTCGGCGAGGGCGGGCTGTCGCTGTCGTCGGTGGCCGAGATGGACGCGCTGCTGTCTGGCGTGGACCTGACCAGCGTGCCGCTGGCCTTCGACGCCGGCGCCCAGGCGCCGACCCTCGCCGCCATGACCGTGGCCCTGTGGTGCCAGCGTGGCGTGAAGGAAGAGCAGGCCAGGGGCGCCTTCAACATTGATCCGCTGGGCACCCTGGCGACGGCCGGGCGCCTGCCCGCCGACCTGGACACGACGCTGGGCCGCATGGCGGCCATCGCCCGCAACGCCGCGACCACCTTCCCCAAGGGCGCGGTGACGGCGGTGGGCGTGGACACCGCGCCCTACTACAACGCCGGCGCCAGCGAGGCCCAGGATCTGGCCTGCGCGATGGCGACCGGCGTCGCCTACCTGCGCGCCCTGGAGGCCGGCGGCCTGTCGCTGGACGATGCCAGCCGGCAGATCGCCTTTACCGTTTCGCTGGGCACCGACCAGCTCCTGTCCATCGCCAAGCTGCGCGCCGCGCGCCTGATGTGGGCGCGCATCACCGAGGCCTGCGGGGTCGGCGAACCGGCCCGGGCCGCCCGCATCCACGCGGTGACCGCGACGCGGGTGCTGACCCGCCGCGATCCCTGGGTCAACCTGCTGCGCGGCACCATCAGTTGCTTCTCGGCCGCCGTCGGGGGCGCCGATGGCATCACCGTGCCGCCCCATGACGCAGCGCTTGGCCTGCCCACCCGGTTCTCGCGCCGCATCGCCCGCAACACCCAGCTCATCCTGCAGGAAGAAAGCCAGCTCAACCGGGTGATCGACCCGGCCGGCGGCTCCTGGGCGCTGGAGCACCTGACCGAGGATCTGGCCGGCGCCGCCTGGACCCTGTTCCAGGCCATTGAGGCCGACGGCGGCATGGCCCGCGCCCTGGAGTCGGGACGCATCGCCGAGCAGATCGCCGAGGTGCGGGAGGCGCGCCGCAAGGACATCGCCAAGCGCAAGGCGCCGATCACCGGCGTGTCCGAGTTCGCCAAGCTGGACGAGCAGGCCCCGGAACTGGCCGCCCTGGATCTGTCGGCGCTGCGCGCGGCGGCCGGGACGCGGCTGGCGACGACGCGGGCGTCGGCCACGGCCGATCCGGGCGCCCTCGGCGCCACCGCCACCCCGGCCGATCTGGCCACGGCGGCCATCAAGGGGGCCACCCTGGGCGCCCTGGCCCAGGCCACGACCGACGGCACGGGAACCACGGTCGCCCCGCTGCCGCCGCACAGCCTGGCGGAGGACTTCGAGGCCCTGCGCGACGCCGCCGATGCCCATCTGACCGCCACCGGCGCGCGGCCGCGCGTGTTCCTGGCCAACCTGGGTCCCATCGCCCATCACACCGCACGGGCCACCTATGCCGCCAACCTGTTCGCCGCCGGCGGCATCGAGAGCCTGACCAACGAGGGCTTCCGCGACGCCGACGCCTGCGCCGCCGCCTTCAAGGACAGCGGCGCCGGGGCCGCCGTCCTGTGCTCCTCCGACAAGGTCTACGACGACCTTGCCGAGGCCACCGCCCGTGCGCTGAAGGCCGCGGGATGCCGGGTCGTGCTGCTGGCCGGCCGCCCCGGGGACAAGCAGGACGCCTATACCGCCGCCGGCATCGACCGGTTCATCTACATGGGGTGCGACGTGCTGGGGACGCTGCGCGGCCTGCACGCTGATCTGGGAGTGACCAGCCGATGAGCGCGATTCCCGACTTCTCTTCCCTCGCCCTCAAGCCCCGCGCCGAGGGGGATGCGTCCGCCTGGCGCGCCGCCGCCGACGCCGAGGCCGGCCTGCACCTGGATCACCTGCTGTGGGAGACGCCCGAGAAGATCGGCGTCAAGCCGCTGTACACGGCGGACGATGTGGACGGCCTGGACTTCCTGGACACGGTGCCCGGCAAGCCGCCGTACCTGCGGGGCCCCTATCCCACCATGTACGTGCAGCGGCCCTGGACCATCCGCCAGTACGCCGGCTTCTCGACGGCCAAGGACTCCAACGCCTTCTATCGCCGCAACCTGGCGGCCGGGCAGAAGGGCCTGTCCGTGGCCTTCGACCTGGCCACCCACCGGGGCTATGACAGCGACCACCCGCGCGTGGCCGGCGATGTCGGCATGGCCGGCGTGGCCATCGACTCCATCCTGGACATGCGCCAACTGTTCGACGGCATCCCGCTCGACAAGATGAGCGTGTCGATGACCATGAACGGCGCCGTGCTGCCGGTGCTGGCGCTGTACATCGTCGCCGCCGAGGAACAGGGGGTGACGCCGGACAAACTGGCCGGGACCATTCAGAACGACATCCTCAAGGAGTTCATGGTCCGCAACACCTACATCTACCCGCCGCTCCCATCGATGCGCATCATTTCGGACATCTTCGCCTTCACGTCCCAGAAGATGCCCAAGTACAACTCCATCTCCATTTCCGGCTATCACATGCAGGAGGCCGGCGCCACCGCCGACCTGGAGATGGCCTATACCCTGGCCGACGGCGTGCAGTACGCGCGCGCCGGCCTGGATGCCGGGCTGACCATCGACGCCTTCGCGCCCCGGCTGTCGTTCTTCTGGGCCATCGGCATGAACTTCTTCATGGAAGTGGCCAAGATGCGCGCCGCTCGCCTGCTGTGGGCCAAGCTGATCCACCAGTTCGAGCCGAAGAGCACCAAGTCCCTGTCGCTGCGCACCCACTGCCAGACCTCGGGCTGGTCGCTGACCGCCCAGGACGTGTTCAACAACGTGGCCCGCACCTGCGTCGAGGCCATGGCCGCCACCCAGGGACATACCCAGTCGCTGCACACCAACGCGCTCGACGAGGCGCTGGCCCTGCCCACCGACTTCTCGGCGCGCATCGCCCGCCAGACCCAGTTGTTCATTCAGGAGGAGGCCGGCACCAACCGCGTCATCGATCCCTGGGGCGGCAGCTACTATGTGGAGCGCCTGACCGCCGATCTGGCCCGCAAGGCCTGGGCGCATATCGAGGAGGTGGAGGCCCAGGGCGGCATGGCCAAGGCCATCGAGGCCGGCATCCCCAAGATGCGCATCGAGGAGGCGGCTGCCCGCACCCAGGCGCGCATCGACAGCGGCATGCAGACCGTGGTGGGCGTCAACAAGTACCGCGCCACCGGCAAGGACAACATCGAGGTCCTGAAGGTGGAAAACGCCGCCGTGCGTCGAGAGCAGGTCGAGAAGCTGGAACGCCTGCGCGCCGAGCGTGATGACGAGGCCCTGCGTCCGCATCTGGAGGCCCTGACCAAGGCCGCCGAAACCGGCGAGGGCAACCTCCTCGAACTCGCCGTGACGGCTGCCCGCGCCAAGGCCAGCGTCGGCGAGATCTCCGACGCCCTGGAAAAGGTCTACGGGCGCCACAAGGCCGACATTCGCGCCATCTCCGGGGTCTATGGCAGGGAGGTCGCCGCCGTGTCCGATGTGGTCAACCGGGTCAAGGGCATGGTCGAGGCGTTCGAGGCCAACGACGGCCGCCGCCCGCGTATCCTCATCGCCAAGATGGGCCAGGACGGCCACGATCGCGGCCAGAAGGTGATCGCCACCGCGTTCGCCGACCTGGGCTTCGACGTGGACATCGGGCCGTTGTTCCAGACCCCGGCCGAGGCCGCTCGCCAGGCGGTCGAGAACGACGTGCACATCGTCGGTGCCTCGTCGCTGGCCGCCGGCCACCTGACCCTGGTGCCGGAGCTGCGCGCCGCGCTGGACAAGGAAGGCCGAGAGGACATCCTGATCGTGGTCGGTGGCGTGATCCCGCCGCAGGACTTCGATGCCCTGACGGAGGCCGGTGCCAAGGCCATCTTCCCGCCCGGGACCTCGATCCCCGATGCGGCCATCGACCTCATGGCTAAGCTGAACGCGGCCTTGGGATACAAGACCAAGGCCGCGTGAGGACACGGCCGGGCGCCAGACCCGCGCGCTGTGGGAGGGAGGTGATGTCTCCCCCCTCCCCGGCGCCGGGGCCAAGGGGGCATCTGATCGGGCGGTCACGCCGGTCGGGGCGACGGCGTCAGCACGGCGTCAGCAGCAGGGCCGACAGGTCGTCGTGCTGGTCGTCCGCGACCGTTTCGCACCGTGCCCGGATACCCTGCATGATCGGATCGGGAAGGGGCAGGCCCGTATCGGCGACGGGCTGTCCCAGCACCGCGACCACGCCGTCGCCGCCGCCCAGGTGATCACTGAGGCCGTCGGTATGAATCACCAGCGTCTCGCCGGGTGAGATCGGCACGACCTCCGTCTCGTACGTGGCCATCGGCAGCATGCCCACCGGAAACCCCGGGCGGCCGGCGGGCCGCACGTCGCCATCGCGGCCCCGCAGCAGGGGTACGGGATTGCCGGCGACACACAGGGCGACGGTTCCGTCCTCGGCGTCGAAGACGCCATAGGTCATGGCGACGTTCAGCGAGCCGTCGGATCGGTCCAGGAAATGGCGGTTCAGGTCGGCGACGATGCTGGCCGGGTCCCGCGCGACGCGCCCCACGTCCTGCTCGTGCCCGATCACGGCCAGGGTGATGGCCTGATGGACCTGGGTGGCATGCAGGGCCGCCGTGACGCCGTGCCCCACGACGTCGATGCAGTACAACGCCGTCTGCCGGCTGTTCAGCGGCCGGACCCCGATCAGGTCGCCGCCGACATGGTTGAACGGCCGCCACAGGGTGGCGTAGCGCATGCCCCCCACCGTGCCGGCGGGCTTGGGCAACAGGGCGGCCACGATCGCGCGGGCGGCCTCCAGGTCCTGGCGCATGCGGGTGCCGGCGGCATCCAGGCTGGCGTTGGTTTCCTCCAGGACACGATTGCGATCCGCGAGCGCCTTGTTCGCGCGCACCAGGCGCAGACCGGCTTCCACCCGGTGTCGCAGTTCCTTGGGGGCGACGGGCTTGCTGACATAGTCGTCGGCCCCGGCGGCCAGTCCGTCGGCGATGTGTTCGGCGCCGCCTCGCCCGGTGACCATGATCATGTAGACGCGAACCGGGCCTTCATCGAGGCGCACGCGCCGCAGCATCTCCGTGCCGTCCATGCCGGGCATGATCCAGTCGACCAGGCACAGGTCGATATCGCCGCTCGCCAGGCGCGCCAGGGCGGCCTCGCCATTGTCGACGGACTCGACGCGCAGGCCCCAGCGGGTCAGCAACGCCGTCAGATACAGGCGAATGGCGGGATCGTCATCGACGACCAGAACGGTTTCCGGCGCGGGGTCCGGCGGTGTCCCGGCGGCCGGAGGCTGGCCGAGTCCCACGGCTGTCGTGGGCGCCGAGGGAAGGGCGTTGTCCTGCGTCATGGATACGGGGTCCCCTAGGTCAGGCGGCGGGTCATGCCGAGTCGCCATGGTACCGGATGTGGGCGCGCCCGTGCCGGTCGTCAGCACGTATTTTGCACGCATCGCAGTTCGATTAATCTAAAAGGCGCGGACTCGCCAACCCTTCGGCACAGGGAGGTCTTCATGGCCGCTGTCCCCTCAGGCTCGCCCGCGCACGGGGTGATGCCGCCCGACGATGACGTCGATCCGCTGATCGACAGGGTCTGGCGGGATCTCGTGGCCGAGTCCAAGACGCCGTTCGATGCCGAGCAGGCCCGCGCCCTGAAGCTCGTTCTGTCCCGCACCGGATCGCCGTCGCGCCGACATCCCATCGACATTCGCTTCGTGATTCCGGTGTACTTCCGACGGTTCTATGTGGTGGTGCTGGCCGGCCGGGACCGGCGGCTGTCCGTGGCGGCCGTGGAGCGGAACCGGCGCAAGGCCGGCGAACACGCCCTGGGTGGCGCCGCCTTCGCCTCGTTGTTCGGCGGTATCGTGGCGGTCGTCATGATCACCGGGGCCTTGGCCCTTTATGGTCTGAAGAGCCTCGCGGGTGTGGACCTGATCCCGGGTTTCCACGCGACCGATGTGTTCGATCCCGATTTCTGGCGATGAGCGATGAGACGCGGGCCGGCCACCCCAAGTATACTGCCGTTCATGGGAGTCGGCCGGCGGGCCACGACGGGATGGCGCCCGCCGTCCAAGGCCGGTCCGTCACGACAACCCTATATAGTAGAAAAATACGAAAGAATCCTCTATTTTAGGATGTTCTGGAGAGGCTCGTCTCCGCCTGGAGACGTTTCCGGGCCCGGGATCCTTCCCAGGCGCGGGCCCAGGCGCGGGCGGAAAATCCACCTATCACCGTAAAAAATGCTCTGGGTTCTTTTTGATTGCTACCGGATTGGTCGCGTTCCGCATAGCATCAAGGGCGCCTTCTGATCGACTGTGAAACCGAGCTAGGAGAACGCCGATGTCGTCACCAGCTTCCGGCTCCAGTGCCGCCGCGTCCGCGCCGATCGGTGTCGCCACCGTGCCGGACAGAGTCGTGATGAACAATACGGCGGACGTCCGTCGCGACCTCATGGAGGCTCTTGGCGCGCATGGCGGTGGCCTGATCGTCGACTTGTCCGGCACAACCTTCATGGACTCCAGTGGTCTCAGCGTCTTGGTCTCGACCTACAACAGCGCGACCGAACAGGGCATTCCGTTCGTCCTGACAACGCCGCAGGCGCCCATCCGGGCCCTTCTCAACCTGACGCGCCTCAACGAGCTGTTCACCATCTACCTGGGGGTCGACGAGGCTCGCGCCGCCCTGGAAGCGGAGCGGGACGGATGACAGTCCCGGGTGCGGCCACGACGCGAGGAGGAGCCTGGTCATGCGTCTGCCCCGGCGCCGGCGTGTCGTCCTCGGTCTCGTCGGCCTGCTTCTGACGGCGGGGTGCACGGGTGAGTCGGCCTACTACGGAACCGGGCCGGACAGCGCGGTTTACATGCCGGAGCGTCTCACCCCGCCGCCGCCGGGCACCACCGCGCGTGAAGCCTTCGTGTCGCGCTGGGAGCGGGCCGCCATGGCCTGCGCGGAGGCCGCGCCGGGACCCGGTGGTGCCGATGCCCCTCTTGGGGTCGTCCCCCGCGCCCCGCCGGGCGGAGGGGCGGCCTTGCCGCTGTCCAGCGGCGATCGGGTGCGGCTGTCCCTGCCCGAGGGGGAGGACCTGGAGGGGCTCTACGTCATCGGGCTGGACGGCGCGTTGACGGTGCCGCTTGTCGGGGCCATTCCGGCGGCCGGCCGTCCGCTCGCCGAGGTGAACGCGGCCCTCGCCAAGGCGCTGGTGGACAAGGGCCTGTTCCGCCGGGCGTTCGCCCAGCCCACGCTGACGATCACCGCCCGTGGTCCGGCCCGCGTGAACGTCTCGGGGGCCGTGTTCCAGCCCGGCACGGTGGAGATCAACGCGCGCGCGCCGGAGGACCTGGCGGGCCAGGACACCGTGATCTCCGGCGATGCCTCGGGGGGGCGGCGGGTGTCGGCGGCCTTGCGCGCGGCGGCCGGGGTGCGTCCGGACGCCGACCTGAGCCGCGTCGAACTGCGGCGCGGCCCCCGCGCCTGGACCCTGGACCTGCGCGGACTGATGACGGGGACATCCGGCGCGGCCGGCGCCGATATCGCGCTGACCGACGGCGACACGGTCCACGTCCCGGAGAAGGGATGCTTCCAGCCCGATCTGGCGCGACCGAGCGCCGTCACCACGCCGGGCATCCGGGTCTACATGTCCAACCTGACTGAGCCGGCCTCCAGCAACGCGCAGTCCGCCATCGGCAAGGATCAGTCCAACCTGCCCTATGGCACGCGCTTCCTGCAGGCCCTGGTCGCGGCGAACTGCGTCGGCGGAATCCCGGCGACCAATGCGTCGCGCCACGCCGTGCTGATCTCCACCAACCCCGTCACCCAGCGCAGCGAGGTGATCCAGCGCCCCATCGAGACCCTTGTGCGCGATACCGATCGGGACACGTTCAACCCTGTGCTGCTGCCCGGAGACGCGCTCGCATGTTACGATAGTGATGTCACCACCCTCCGCGACATCGCCAAGGGCTTTGTCGACGTGCTGTCGCCGCTGGCGTTGGCGGGGCTTCTGGCCCGATGAGGGGAGGGGCCGGTCCGGATGGCGGAGCGGCCCGGACGCCGCCACACCCACGAGCGGGTGGCGGTCCGGATGCGGGGGACCGCAGGCCGTCCACGCCGCCGGTCAGCGTCAGTCACGGTCCGCCGTCGGTTTTGCGGAACACACGCGATGAATGCTCATCCGCCCCACAGCCCGGTCGAGTCTCTGCGGACGCGAGACGAGGTCACGTCGCCCGAGACGGACGACCCCGACGCGCGGCCGGCCCGGGACAAGAGCGCCGCGCTGCCCGGCACGGAGTTGCTGGTGGCGCTTCGTGGCATTCTGTTGTGGTCCGGGGGCGCGACGGGACGCGGGCGCCGCTATCTGCTGATCGGCGTGCTCGGCATCGCGGTGATCTGGGGCCTGACGACCGCCTACATCGTGCTGACGCCGCCCAGTTGGCGCAGCCACTTCAGCCTGATCCTGCCCGGGGCCGGCGTGGGCACGTCGGTCAACCTGGAGAGCATCGGGCAGGCGAGTTCCAACGCGCCGTCCCCTTTCGCGGGAACTAGCATCAGCCCCACCGTGAACTACAAGGAGATCCTGACCAGCCAGGTGGTCCTGCTGGCGGCGGCCGAAACGCTGGACCTGTCGCACAAGACCCTGGGAAAGCCGCGCGTGAAGCTGGTGGACCAGACGCAGCTTATTCACGCGAGCATCGACGCGGGCACGCCGGAGGAAGCCCAGCGACGGCTTGGCGCCGTCCTGACGGCGTTCCAGATCCAGCTTGATTCGCTGCGGACCGACGAATCCCAAAAGCGGGAGGCGGGGTATCGGCGGTCGATGGCCGGGTTCGAGGCGGGTGTCCGGCGGGCACGCGCCGGCATCCTGGCGTTCCAGACCCGGACCGGGCTGATCTCGCCCGACCAGTTCACGGCCAGTGTCACGCAGCTTGCCAATCTCCGCGTCGACCTGGGGGAAACCCGGACGGAGCGTGTCCGGCTGGAGCGCAAGGCCGAAGCCCTGGCCGAGCAACTGGGCGTCGCCCCTCAGGTGGCGATCGATGCCTTCTCGTTGACGTCCGACCCGGCTTTCCAGGCCCTGCGCGAGGTCCATGCGGAGGCCAGCGCGTCGCTGGCCGGGCACGCCACCAAATGGGGTCCCAATCACGCCATGGTGCGGGCCGAGCGCGCGCGGCGCGCGGCCGCTCGCGATGACATGAAGGCCCGGGCCGAGGTTCTTCTGGGGCGCCCGATCACCGACCTGGATCGCCTCGTCAGCCTCACCAGCGGCGCCGACCGCACGGTGTTGCTGCGCGAGCTGGTCTCCCTCACCGTCGAGGCCAACGGTCTGGCCAGCGGCGAACAGGCGCTGTCCGACCGCATCGCCGCGCTGGCCGCCGAGGTCACGCGGCGCACCGACGATGCCGCCCGCCTGGAGGACCTGTTGCGGGACCTCCAGGTGTCCGAGGCCGTCTTCGCCTCCGCCCTGGCCCGCGTCGACAGCGGCAAGGCCGACGCGTTCAAGGCGTATCCCCTGGTGCAGGTGCTGGAAGAACCGACCCTGCCCGAGAATCCCTCGGCCCCCCGCAAGACGCTGGCGGTGGCGGGGGCCGTGCTCGGTTCCCTGTTCCTGATGACCTGCCTGCTGGTGCTGTGGATCCGCCAGCCCATCCTGCACAAGCTGCTTCGGGCCGAGCCCTCATGACGGCGGACCCGGCCCCGGTTCCGTCCTCTCAGGGTCTTGAGGACCGCATTGTTCAGCGCACCATCGTCTGGACCTATGGCTTCTATGCCTTCGGCGCCTTGTACGTGGTGGGGCCGGTGCTCGGCTGGCTGTTGTTCGGCCTGTTCCTGGCGCGCCTGTACCTGACCCACGATCCCGTGCCCAAGGCCCGCATGGCCGCCCTGCCCATCGCCGTCTGGCTGTGGGTGATCGGCATGATCACCATGGAGGTGGCCCTGATCGGCGGCCACCTGTCGTTCGATCTCGGCATGGGCAAGTTGATCAAGTCATCCATCGGCTGGGCCAAGGGCTGGGCGCTGATCGCCATCTTCATCCTGGTGGGCGTCGTCAGCGACATCCGCCCGTCCACCATTCACCGGGCGATGTGCGTGGTGGGACTGCATACGCTGCTGCTGACGCCGGTCCTGGTCGCGGCCTGGGTGGTCCGGCTGCCGGAGGTTCTTTACGTCTCGCCGCTGAAGGCGGTGGGGGGGCCTGGACCGGAGTTCTTTGCCGTCCAGCTCTATCTCATCGATCCGTCCAACGGCTCTCCACGCTGGCAGTTCTTCACCCCCTGGGCGCCGGCGGCGGGGTTCATGTCGTCCATCATGCTGGTGTGCGCCCTGGCCGAGAAGACGCCGTCCTGGAAGGCGGCCGGACTGGCCGGCGCCGTCATCATCGCCGTTCTGAGCAAGTCGCGCATGGCGCTGCTGGCGCTGATGCTGATTCCGCTGGCCACCTGGGGGTTGAGCCGACTGCTGAACCCCGCGATCCTCGCCCTGGGGGCGCTGGCGAGCACCCTGGGCGGCCTGATCGCGACCACGCTGCTCATTATCGCCGAGGACGCGGTCAACGAGTTCCGGGGCGCTCGCGCCGATTCCACGCGGGTGCGCGAGGCCCTGGCGCGGATCGCCTGGCAGCGGTGGCGGTCCGAGGCGCCCATCTGGGGGCATGGTGTCGTCGAACGGGGGCCGCACCTGGTGGAGTACATGCCCATCGGCTCGCATCACAGCTGGTACGGCCTGCTGTTCGTCAAGGGCATCGTCGGCTTCCTGGCCCTGCTCATTCCCCTGGTCTGGACCCTGGGCCATCTGATCGTGGTCGCCCAGAGAACCCCGGAGGCGCGACCCGGGCTTTCCGTGGCGCTGATGATGGTCTTCTATTCCTTCGGCGAGAACCTGGAGATCCTGGCCTACCTGATCTGGCCCGGCCTGATCCTGGTCGGCGCGGGTTTGCGGCCGGCGCGCCGCTGGCGGAGCGCCCGGGTGCCCGGTGTCCAGGCCGAGCACGCCTGAGCGGCGCCCGGCTCACGCCGTTCCGGTGGCCGCGACGTCGTCGGCCTGAATCGCGGCGACGGCCTGCGGCAGTTCCGTCAACAGGCGCTCGCTTTCTTCCTGAATCTGCGTCGCCGCCTGGAAGGCGGTGGACGTGTCGCCCTCCATGCACAGCGTTTCCACGTGGCGGGCCTGGCGGTGCAGGGTCATGGCGCCGAAGGTGCCCGCCGAACTGGCCAGGGAGTGGGCGACGCGCTCCAGGGCGGTGGCGTCCGACGCCGTGATGGCGTCGATCAGGCCATGGGTCAGCGTCAGGACGTTGTCGGCGAACACCTCGGTCAGATGCGGCAGGAGGTCGGTGCCGGTCTCCTGGGCCAGGCGGGCCAGAACCTGAACGTCGAGCGCCGGGGTGTCGTCGTAGGGCGCGGCCGGGGCGGCGGCGTGCTCCGCCGTTGCCGGCGCGTCCGTCGGCGTGTCCTCGTGAAGCTGGTCCCAGCTCCGAAGGCTGGTCCACTGGCGGATCACGCCCAGCACGTGGTCCCGTGTCGTGGGCTTGGGCAGGCAGTCGTTCATGCCCGCCTGCCAGAACGCCTCGCGCTCGTCGCGCATGGCGTGGGCGGTCATGGCGACGATGGGAATCCGGGCCTTGCGGCCGGGCAGGTCCCGAATGCGGCGGGTGGCCTCCAGGCCGTCCATCACGGGCATCGAGACATCCATGAGAATCAGGTCGTAGGGCAGGGTCCGCGCCGCCTGCACCGCTTCCGCGCCGTTGGCGACGGTGTCGATCCGATAGCCGGCCTTGCCGATCATCGCCTTGGCGACCATCGCGTTGGTCTGGTTGTCCTCGGCGAGCAGGATGCGGATGGGCTTGCCCCGCCGTTCGGCGGCGGCGGCCGCCGCCGCCCCGGTGGCTGTGTCGGGAGGCGCCAGGGTGGCGGTCCCGGTGGCGGTCCGGGCCCCATCCATCGGCATCGCCTGGGCCGCGGGAAGGGGAAGATCCACATGGAAGCGCGAGCCGCTGCCGTGTTCGCTTTCGAAGTGGATCCGGCCCCCCATCATCTCGGCCAGCCGGCGGCAGATCACCAGCCCGAGGCCCGTCCCGCCGGTGGTGCGGTCGAGCCCCGTGTCCAGGCAGACGAATTCCTGGAACAGCTCCGATTGCCGGTCCTGGGGAATGCCGCGTCCGGTGTCCGACACCGTGAGGCGGACCCAGGACTCGTCCGACGGCGCGTCCGCCAGCGGCGCGGCGGTGACGGTGATGACGCCGGTTTCCGTGAACTTGAGCGCGTTGGACAGCAGATTCAGCAGAATCTGGCGCAGACGGCCGGCATCCCCGGTCATGGCCCCGGGCAGCGCCGCCGACATGTCGCGGACCAGGGTGATGTCCTTGCCGATGGTGCGGGGCCGCATCAGGTCGAGCGCGCCATCGATCAGGGTCACCAGGCTGAAGTCCTCGGCCTCCAGCCGCATCTGTCCGGCCTCGATCTTCGAGAAATCGAGGATATCGTTGATGATGTCCAGGAGGCCGGTCGCCGAGTCCACGCCGGTGCGAACCCAGTGGTACTGCTCCGGCGTGAGCGGGCTGTCCTCCAAAAGGCCCAAAACGCCAAGCACCCCGTTCAGGGGGGTGCGGATCTCGTGGCTCATCATGGCCAGGAAGCGGGATTTGACGCGGCTCGCCTCCTCGGCCCGGGCCAGCGCCTCCTTCAGGGCCTGTTCCGATTCCACGCGGTCGCTGATGTCCCGCAGATAGGCGACGTAGACCGGGTCGGTCTGGGTGTCGGTGGCCGAGATCGCCAGTTCGCAGGGGAACACCTCGCCATTCGCCCGCATCGCCTCCAGGTCGAGGCGCTGTCCCACCACCCGGGACACCCCCGTCCGCCGCAACCGCTCCATGCCGGCATCGTGCGCGGCGCGAAGCGCCGGCGGGATGATCAGCCCGCTCATGATCCGGCCGAGCACCTCGTCCCGCCGGTAGCCGAATGTCTCCTCGGCGGCGGGATTGAAATCGACGATCCGCCCTTCGGCGTCCACCGCGATGATGCAATCCAGGGCGGCGTCGATGGCCGCGCGCATCTGCTGTTCACAGCGGCGTGGCGGGTCGGCCCCGGAGGTGTGCGCCGATGGGGAAAACGGACAGTGCTCACCGGGCGGCGCCGAGGCGCGGGCGGCCTCCGCCGGTGCATCGCCGGAGCCCGGCGCGGAGACCGGGCAGGTCATCGGTTCGATCCCAGGCCCAGCGGCTGGGCGAGTGCCGCGAGCCGGTCCCAACCGCGTGCGCCCGCCGGCCGTGATTTGGCAAGCACCCGGTTCACGGTCGTTTTCAGGACATGGAAGTCGAAAGGCTTGCAGACATACCCGCTGGCCCCGGCGCTCAGCGCTTCGTCGATCTGGCCCATGCGGCTGACGCTCGTCACCATGATCACGGGCACGGCGCGCGTCGTGGGTCCCATTTTCAGGATGGTGAGGGCGGCGAGCCCGTCAACCTCCGGCATCATCCAGTCCAACAGGATCACGTCCGGGCGCTTGCGCTCGGCGAGCGCGATCCCGGTTGTCGCGTCATGGGCCAGCAGCATCTGGGCCGCCAGCGACCGGTTCAGGGATAGCTGAAGCACACGGCGCGTCGCGACGTCGTCGTCGATCACCAGGATGGTCGGGCGGCGGCGAAGCCAGGACTCGCTTGGCATGATGGGCGTCTCCGTGGAGGGAGGGCGGTCGGGTGCGCCGGTCAAGGCCGTTACAGAAGGTGCCGCCAGCCATGCAGCAGCAGGCGAAGGGATCGCGCCCCTCCCGGCGACAGCAGCGCCACGCGGTCGGCCAGCACGCATTCCTCCGGGCTGGCGGTTTCGGGCAACATCAGTTCCGACGGCGCGATGGCGCCGCGCGGCAGGTCCGGCGTGTCGGTGGTCCGGACGCCGAACAGGCGCATCCTGCCCAGCACGACCCGCCATAGGTCCCGGTGGCGCGCCCGCCGTCGCATCAGGCCCGCCGGCATCAGGGCCAGCGCCAGCAGGCGCTCGCTCAGCGGTGTCGCGGCGAAGGCGTCGCGGCGTCGGGAGGCCGGATGCAAGTCGGCGGCCAAGCCGGGATCGTCGATGACCGTATGGGTATGCAGGTCCGGGCGGATCAGCAGCGTTCCGCTCATGATGGCGTTCTCGACCCGCAGACCCGCGCCGATATGGGTGTGGGGCAGAATGACGCTGTCGCGGATTTCGGTGTCGGGACCGATGATGCATTCGGCGCCGATGACCACCCGCCCCGCCAGCGACGCGCGGCCGTCGACCAGCGTGTACTGACCCACGTGGGCCATGCTGCCGTCCTGGAGCCGGCGCGCCTTCACGCGGCTGCCCACCTCGGCGATCAGGCGGTCCTCCGCCGTGTTCACGACATCGCGCCCGTCCAGGAACAGGCCCGGGATTTCGCCGCCGACCGCCCGCATGTTGGCGGCGTGATACTCGGCCAGCGTGCGCACGGGAAGCGCCATTCCCGGCAGCGCCAGGTGTGACGGCGGCGGTCCGTCGGCTGGCCGGCGGCCCGGCCGGACCACGGTGATGCCCGCGGTCCGGCCGTCGGTGGTCACGGTGACGGTGTCGCCCGGCCCAGCGGTCTCCGCGGCGTCGCCCGCCAGCCAGCCCAGGCAGGCGGTCACCACCGGGGAGCGCACGATCTGGGCGTCGATCGCCAGGAAGGGGTGGCTGGCCCGGGGATCGATGCGGGCGCGCAGCGTCTCGTCGGAGGCACGGCCATCCGTCGGCAGGTAGGCCAGCGTCAGCCCCCATCGTCGGCCATCGCCCAGGTCGTCCTCGATCAGGGTGCCGAAGTGCGAGACGGCGACCACGACGTCATGGATGCCGGACAGCGCGAGGTCTTCCAGGGCGTGGAACAGCAACGGCTTGCCGGCCACCGGCAGAAGGGCGGCGGGCCGGTCGTCGCTGAGCGGGGACAGTTCTGGCGTGTCCCGGTCGGCGCGCAGCAGGACCTTGGGCACGGGGGCCGTCGCGGCCTGCGCCGCGCCTTGGGGGGTCTCGTGAGTCGTCGCGGGGGCCGCGTGGGTCATGTCGGGAGCCTCCTTCCGACGCGGGGGATGCTAGACCGCGCCTCGACCGGTCAGGACGGCCGGAATGGTGCGGATCAGCAACCAGACATCCATCCAGAACGACCGGCTGTCGTTGTAGCTGACGTCCATCTCGACCTGCTGCGGGAACGGCACGGACGAGCGGCCGGAGACCTGCCAGAGGCCGGTGATCCCCGGAACGCCGTCCAGCCGGCGCCGGTCGCGCAGGCTGTACTGCGCCACCTCGGCGGGCACCGGCGGGCGCGGCCCGACCAGCGACATGTCGCCGATCAACACGTTCCAGAGCTGCGGCAATTCGTCGATGGACGCCTTGCGGATGATCCGCCCCACCCGCGTGATCCGGGGATCGCGGGCCATCTTGAACAGCACGCCGCCGGCCATCTCGTTCTGGGCCATCAGCGCCGCCTTGCGGGCCTCGGCGTCCCGGTACATGGAGCGGAACTTCCACATGCGGAACAGCCGGCCGTGCCGCCCGACCCGCATCTGGCTGAACAGCACCGGCCCCGGGGAGTCGATCCGGATGGCCAGGGCCAGCAGCAGCCAAAGGGGGGTCAGCGCGATGATCAGCAGGCCCGCCACGGCGATGTCCAGGCCGCGCTTGGCGCCCTGGCCGCAGGCCACCCCGGCGTGCCACAGGGTGATGCGCAGCCGGGCCCGCCAGCGGTCGCGGATCAGCGCCGCCACGGACCCGTAGCGCGCCGACAGCCGGGCGGGCAGGTTGGCGGCCCGCTCCTCCTCGCGCCGCTGTCCGGAGACGCGGGACACGAACAAGGGATTGCCCAGGATATAGCGCCGCCACATGCGGCCGGGTTCCTCCTTCAGCCGCCAGGTCCACTCCAGACCGGCGCGCCGCACCCACGCGGGGGCGCGAGAGACCCGCCCGGCGGTGAAGTCGAGCAGGCCGCCCACGCCCATGATCAGGCGTGGCGCCAGCCGGTCGCGGTAGCGACGGATCCAGAGTTCCTGGCGCGGCGCGCCCATGGCCACCAGCAGCACCTTGGCGCCGGACCGGTTGATGCGCGTGAGGATGGTCTCGGTCTCGATCTCATGAAAGAAGCCGTGCTGCGTGCCGACGATGTCCAGGCCCGGGTGGCGGTCGCGAAGGACGTCGGCGGCGGCGTCGGCCACGCCGGGTTTGGCGCCCAGCAGGAACAGCGGCACGCCACCCTGCGCCAGGCGGGCGCACAGGGGATGCAGAAGGTCGGTTCCGTTGACGTTGTCCGGACTCGGCTGGCCGAGCAGCCGGCAGGCGAGCCGAATGCCGCTGCCGTCGGCGAACACCCGGTCGAACGCCGGCAGGGCCTGCCGGTAGTCCCGCTGCTCGGAGGCGATGTTCAGGCAGTCGGCGTTGACGAAGGCGGCGATTTTCTGCGTGGGGCCGTCGGCGATCGCGGCGCACCAGTCGACGGCCTCGTCAAACCCGCAGCGATCGATCTCGACCCCCAGAATCGTGAAACGGGGCGGCGGGGGGGCGTCGCTCGGACCAGACACGGCCGGCTGCTGGTGCGCGGTCCCGATGGCAGCCGTTGGCGTGGGCATGGTGGTGTCCTTTCCCTGCTCCCTGCGTCGGAGCGGCGGCGGACAGGCATGACGCTTCCACCGGGCCGCTCCGGCTCGTCTCCACCCGGCCACGGCCGTGACCGGTCATGCGCCACGGCCGCCGGGCCCGGTCATCCCTCCGTATCCGGGCGGTCGCAGGCGAGGTGCTTGTCTGGGTCTTTACGCACGCAAAGGGCGTGCCAGGGATGGCCGGCCCGAAAGGTCCGCATCCTGGGGCCGGCGGCGGCGGCGGGGGCGCGTTCGTGGCAATTTGATAACCACCTTGGGATGTGCGGGTCAAAATGACCCCGCGGCGGGGTCGGGTCCGGGGCCGTCGGGCCGACGCGCCCAACCGAGACGTCGCCGCGCCGGGGCGCGTGTCCTTGGCACGGTTTTTGCTATTCTTGGTATTCCTTGACACGGAAAGCGTTCCTAAAGCGTGCGGACGACGTCTGGAGGTATCCGATCATGCGTGATCTCTCGCAACCGTCCGCGCGCCTCCAGTTTGCAAAGCTAGCCGAGTTCGCCTCAGGACTGGGGCGAGACCGGTTCCTGCGCAACATGGGCTGGGTCGGCCTGGCCGAGGCCATGACCCGCGTCACGCGTCTGGTGACCGCCGTGGCCCTGGCCCGCATGCTGGACCCCACCGACTACGGGCTGGCGGCGATCGCGATCACGACCAACGAGATTGTCCGGGTGCTGACCAACACCGGCATCGGACAGCGCATCATCAGGGCGGAGCCCGACGACCTGGACGCCGTCTGCCACCGGGCCTGGTGGCTCCAGTGGGTCTGGTGCGGGGCGCTGTTTCTCGGACAGAGCCTGATCGGCGTCGCGGTGGCCGTCTGGTACGACGCGCCGTCGCTGGCCTGGATGATCTCGGCCATGGCCCTCGTCTATCTGGTCATGCCGCTGGGGCTCACCCAGTGCTTCCTGGTCATGCGCGAGAACCGCCTGAAGGTGATCGCCCTGGTCGCCGGCTCCCAGGTGTCCGCCGACAACCTGCTGACGGCGGCCCTCGCCGTGGCCGGACTCGGCGCCTGGGCGGTCATCCTGCCGAAGATCCTGGTGGCCCCGGTCTGGGTGGTGGCGATGCGCCGGGCGCATCCCTGGCGCCGTGACCCCGACGTGCCGCTGGCGCCGGTGCGCGGTTTCCTGACGTTCGGGCGCTCCATCCTGGGGGTGGAGGCGTTGAAGACGATCCGCCTGCATGCCGACAAGCTGATCATCGGGTCGTACCTCGGGATCGAGCTTCTGGGGATGTACGCCTTCGCGTTCAGCGCCGGGCTGGGCCTGAGCCTGGCGTTCGTGGGCGCCTTGAACGTGGTCCTGTTCCCCTATCTGGCCGAGGCCGGCCGCGATCCGGGGGTGATGGTCAGCCGCTGGCGCCGTGCCCTGTTGCTGGCCGTCCTGGTCGCCGGACCGGTGGTGACGGCCCAGGCTCTGCTCGCGCCTTGGTACGTGCCGATCGTGTTCGGCGAGCGCTGGTCGGAGGCCATCCCCATCCTCACGCTGCTGTGCCTGTCGGCCCTGACGCGCCCCCTGGCCGACGGGGCGGGGCAGTTGCTGCGCGCCATGGACCACCCCCATTTGGAGTTGCGCTGGAACGTGATGTTCACCGTGGCGTTCCTGGGAGCCCTGATGATCGGCCTGACCGGCGGCCTGCTGGGGGTCGCGCTAGCGATCCTCGTCGTCCACCTGGCCCTGGAGCCGCTGTTCATGGTGTGGGTGTGGATCCGGGCGACGCGGCACCGCGACCGGACCGCGCGCGTGGATCAGGCCCCGTTGCAGGAGTGCGCGTCATGAGCACGCCCGAGCTCCTGGTCTCCATCGTCATTCCCTGTCGCGACGGGGCGGCGACGCTGGCGGAGACCCTGTCGTCCGCCCTGACCCAGGACGAGGACGCGCTGGAGGTGATCGTCGTCGACGACGGATCCTCCGACGGGTCGCGCGCGCTGGCCCTCGCCGTCGCCGGCGAGGACGGCCGGGTTCGCGTGATGGACGGTCCACGGCGGGGAGTCTCGGCGGCGCGCAACGCCGGGGCGTCGGCGGCGCGCGCCGAGGTGCTGATGTTCCTGGATGCCGACGACCACCTGACGCCGCAGGCGGTCGACCGCTACCTCTCGTTCCTGCGCAGCCATCCGCGCGTTGTCGCCTGTTTCGGCCGCGTGGCCTTCATGACCGCGGATGGCCAGGACACGGGCCGCCGGTCCACGGTGCCCGGGGACCCGCTGACCCTGGGCGACGTGCTGGGCGACAATCCCGCCTGCACCGGCTCCAATCTGGTGGTGCGGCGGGAGGCCTGGGCGCGCGTCGGCGGCTTCGACGAGACCCTGAGCCATGCCGAGGACCAGGAATGGCTGGCCCGCGCCGTCTGCCGGGGCGACGGCGAGGTGCGGGGGGTGGACGCGACCACCGTCTGGTACCGGCTGGGCCGGGGCGGGCTGTCCGCCGACCTGAACGCCATGGCGCAGGGATGGGAGCGCCTGTGCGCCCGGTTCGCGACCGCCGATCCGGACCAGGCCGTGCTCTTGCGGCACGCCCGGGCGCGCCATCGTCGCTACCTGGCCCGGCAGGCGCTGCGGTCCGGGGGGCGCCGTTTCCAGGCCCTGGCCTTCATGCTGGATGCCGTGCGCAGCCATCCGGCGCTGGCCACCCGGGAACCCCGCCGGACCCTGCTGACCCTGGCCGCCGCCCTGGTGATGGCCGTGGTGCCGCGTGGTTTGGGCGAGACGCTGTTCGCCCGCCACGGCCTATAGGCGCCTCGCCGTCCGACGCTGGAGAAGAAGGACCCGATCATGGAAACGGACAGGACCCCGGCGACCATGCCGTCCGCCCCCCCCACGGTTTCCGTCGTGATGCCGGCCTACAACGTGGCGGCCTTCATCGACGACGCGATCCGATCCGTTCGCGGCCAGACCTTCGAGGATTTCGAGCTTCTGGTGATCGACGACGGGTCCGGCGACGAGACGCGCTCCATTGTCCAGCGCCACCTGGACGACCCCCGGATCCGGTTGATTGAGCAGCCGAACCGGGGGCTCGCCGGGGCCCGCAACACCGGCATCCTGGCGGCGCGCGGGCGCTACGTGGCGCTGCTGGACTCGGACGACCGGTGGCGGCCGTCCAAGCTGGCCCATCACGTGTCGCACCTGGAGGCCAACCCCGACGTGGGGGTCAGCTTCGATCCCGCCGCCTTCATCGACGAGCACGGCGTGCCCCTGGGACTGGTGCAGACGCCGCGCCTGACCGACATCACGGTGGACCATATCCTGAAGCGCAACCCGGTGGGCAACGGCAGCGCCGCCGTCATTCGCCGCGCGGCGCTGGACGCGATCGCCTTCCGTCCGCTTGAGGGGCCGGGGTCCGACAGGCTGTGCTTCTTCGACGAAAGCTTCCGCCAGTCCGAGGACATCGAGTGCTGGGTCCGCATGGCGCTGACCACGCCCTGGCGGTTCCAGGGCCTGGACCGCGTTCTGACCGAATACCGCGTGGGGGACCACGGCCTGTCCGCCAACATCGAGCGGCAGTTCGAAAGCTGGCGCCGCATGCGGGACAAGATGGCCCAGCTTGATCCGGACATCGTGCGCCGGCATGGCCGCGCCGCCGAGGCGTACCAGTGCCGCTACCTGGCGCGCCGCGCCGTCCGCGCGCGCGATGCCGGAACGGCGCTGCGGTTGATGGGACGCGCCTGGCGGGTCGGACCCGGGGCGCTGCTGGCCGAGCCCAAACGAACCCTGATCACGCAGGGGGCGGCGCTGGTGCTGTGGCTGCTGCCCCGGGCGGTGTTCACCGGCCTGGAGGCCGTGGCGCTGAAGGCCATCGGCCGGGCGCGGGCGAGGCGCGGGCAGGCGCCCGCCGAGGGCTCGGTCGCCACCGTCTCCGGGGAGACCCGGGGATGAGGGTATCCGCGCCGAGCGCCCGGCCGGCCCGACCCCGGGTCGTCCATCTTCTCGATGACGGCGGACTGGGCGGCGTGACGCGGCACATCAAGGACGTGATGACCAGCCGCGTGGCCCAGGTGTTCGACATGGAGCGCGTCGAGGTCAACCCGCGCGACCCCTGGGCGCCGCGGTTCGGGGCCGATCTGCTGCATGTGCATGTGACGGCCAATTGGCGCAAGCTGCCGTGGCTGGCCAGCTTGCGCCTGCGTCATCCCGGCGTGCCCCTGGTGATCGAGGAGCACTCCTATACGGCGGCCTACGAGGCCCTCAAGGTTCCGCGCCGACGTCGGCTGCGGTTCCACGTCATGCTGCGGCTGTCCTATGGCCTGGCCGACCGCGTCGTCGCGGTGTCGCGCGGGCAGGGGGACTGGCTTCGGCGGGCCGGGGTCGTTCGCCCGGACCGCTGCGCGGTGGTCCCCACCACCGTGTGCACGGCCGCCTTCGCGGCGGGCGAGGCGGCCCGGCCGTCCGGGCGTCCCCTGGTCGTCGGGGCCTACGGCCGCTACGCCGAGCAGAAGGGCTTTGACGTCCTGGTCGAGGCGGCGCGCCCCCTTGACCCCGCGCGGATTCGTCTGGTGCTGGCCGGCCTGGGGCCGGACGAGGGGCGATTGCGGACCCAGGCCCAGGGACTGCCGCACGTCCACGTGGGCGGGCCGGTGCAGGACGTTCCCGGCTTCCTGGCCGACGTCGACGTGGTCGCCATCCCGTCGCGATGGGAGGCGTTCGGGCTCGTCGGTCTGGAGGCCAGGGCCGCCGGCCGCCCCATCCTGGTCAGCGCCCTGGACGGCCTGCCCGAACAGGTCGCGGACGGCGGCGGCTGGGCCGTCGACCGCCATGATGACCCGGCGGCCTGGACCGAGGCCCTGCTGGCCCTGACGCCGGACTCGGTCACGCGGGCCGCCGTCGGCGCGCGGCGCAGCGTCGCGGATGCCCATCGGCGCTACGAGGACGCTTGGCGGCGCCTCTATGCCGACCTGCTGGGCCTGGACGATCCCGATCCATATCAACCCTGACGGTCGCGGCGATCGGCCGGCGGGCGCGTTATCCCTCCAGGGCCGCCCGCTGCAGCCGGCACAGCTCGGTGATGCCGTCCCGTGCCAGGCCCAGCAGGACCAGGAACCGCTCCTCGGCGAAGGGCTCCGTCTCCGCCGTGCCCTGGATCTCGACGATGCCGCCGCTGTCGGTCATGACGAAGTTGGCGTCGGCCTGCGCGGTGGAGTCCTCGGCGTAGTCCAGGTCCAGCACCGCCGCGCCGTCCACCAGGCCGCAGGAGATGGCCGCCACCTGACCGGTGAGCGGGTTCGCCTTGATCACGCCCCGCCCCTGCATCGTGCGGATCGCCAGCGCCAGCGCCACGTATCCCCCGGTGATGGCGGCGGTGCGGGTGCCGCCGTCGGCCTGGATCACGTCGCAGTCGATGCGCACCTGGATCTCGCCCAGGGCTTCCAGGTTGACGACCGCCCGCAGGCTGCGGCCGATCAGGCGCTGGATTTCCTGGGTGCGGCCGGTCTGCTTTCCGCGCGCCGCCTCGCGGTTGGTGCGGGTATGGGTGGAGCGGGGCAGCATGCCGTACTCGGCGGTCACCCAGCCGCGCCCGCTGTTGCGCATCCAGCCGGGCACGCGCTCCTCCACGCTGGCCGTGCACAGCACGTGGGTATCGCCGAAGCGCGCGAGGCACGATCCCTCGGCATGCTTGCTCACGCCCGTTTCCAGGGTGACGGCGCGGAGCTGGGTATCGAGGCGGCCTGAGGGTCTCATGGGGTGGGAACTCCTGAACAGAGGACGAGGTCGCGCACCCTAGACTCAAATCCGGCGGGACGAAACCGCGCGCCGACCTGGACGGAACCCGGCGCGGGCGCCGTTGACGGGGTGCCATGCGCTCCCTAGATTTCGTCGCGACCCCGGCGTTCGGGTGATGGTCCGACTCCCAGGAGAGGCGACCGCGAGCCGATGGCCTCAGACCCCACGATCTTGACAGACCTGGACGCGCGATCGCGCGAGGTCTTCCAACGGCTGGTGGAATCCTTCATGGAGACCGGCGAGCCGGTGGGCTCGCGTACGCTGTCCCGGCGGTTGTCGGTGACCCTGTCGCCGGCCACCATCCGCAACGTCATGGCCGACCTGGAGCACGAGGGGCTGCTGTACGCTCCGCATCCGTCGGCGGGACGCCTGCCCACGGAAGTCGGCCTGCGCATGTTCGTCAACGGCTTGCTGGAGGTGGGGTCCATCGACACCGTCGAAAGCGCCCGGATCGAGACCCAGTGCCAGGCCGCCGGCCGCAGCCTGGAGACCATGCTGGAGGAGGCCATCGGCCTGCTGTCCGGCCTGTCGCGCTGCGCCGGCCTGGTGGTGGCGCCGAAGACGGACGCCTCGGTCAAGCATATCGAATTCGTGCACCTGGGGCCGGGACGGGCGCTGGTGGTGATCGTCACCGGCAACGGCGTGGTGGAGAACCGGGTGGTGGAGGTACCGCGCGGGCTGCCGCCCTCGGCGCTGGTGGAGGCCAGCAACTACCTCAACGCCCGGCTGGCCGAACGCACCCTGGACGAGGCCCGCGAGGCCATCCTGGGAGAACTGACGGACGACCGTGGCCTGCTGGACGTGCTGTCGCGCAAGGTGGTGGCCGCCGGCCTGGCCACCTGGTCGGACGAACGCACCGGCGGCGCGCTGATCGTGCGCGGCCAGAGCCACTTGCTGGAGGACGTGAACGCCGTCCAGGACCTGACCCGCATCCGCGCCCTGTTCGACGCCCTGGAGGCCAAGGAACAGGTGCTGCGCATGCTGGACCTGGTCAATGGCGCCGAGGGGGTCCAGATCTTCATCGGCGCCGAGAACGACCTGTTCACCCTGGCCGGCTGCTCGATGATCGTCGCCCCCTACCAGAACAGCCGCCGCGAGATCGTCGGCGCCATCGGCGTGGTCGGCCCCACGCGCATCAACTACCGGCGCATCGTGCCGCTGGTGGACTACACGGCGAAGGTGATCGGGCGCCTGATCGGCTGACCCGACCCGCGTCCCTGTCACGCCGTCCCCGACGGATCACCACAGACGGATCAACTCAGACGGAACCCGCGATGACCCAGACCAGCGCCAAGGACCCCAACACTCCCAACGCTCCCGGACCCGAGACGGAGCCAGAGGCCGGTGCCGCCGCGACGAACCCGGCGGCGCCGGACCCGGCCTTCGCGATGTCGGATGATGACACCCTGCGTTTCGACCTGGACCCGGGCGAGCCGGCGGGCCCGGCGGAGGCGCGCGGTGCCGACGCGGCGGTCGCATCGCCCACCGACGCCGCCGGCTCGGCGCCCGACCTCGGCGCGCGCGTCGCCGCGCTGGAGACGGAACTGGAGGCGATGCGCGGCGACTACCTGCGCGCCCTTGCCGAGGCCCAGAACACCAAGCGTCTGGCCGACAAGCGCATCCAGGACAACACCCGCTACGCCGTCGCCAATCTGGCCAAGGCGCTGCTGTCGGTGGCCGACAACATGGAACGCGCCCTGGCCGCCGCCCCCGAGGAGGCGCGCGCCGCCGACCCGCACCTGAAGAACCTGGCGGTCGGCGTGGAGATGACCGCCAAGGAGTTCATGGGCGCGCTGGGCCAGTACGGCGTGGCCAAGGTGGAGGCCATGGGGCAGCCCTTCGACCCCAACCTGCACCAGGCCGTGCAGGAGATGGAGAACAAGGACGTGCCGGCCGGCACCGTGGTGCAGGTGTATCAGGCCGGGTACGTCATCCACGACCGGTTGCTGCGCCCGGCCATGGTGGTGGTCTCGCGGGGCGGGCCGAAGCGCGCGGCGCCGGCGGTCCCCGCCGACGGTGGCGTCGACCCCGCCCCGGAGACGCCGAAGGCGGTCGATACCAGCGCCTGACGCGGGCGCGGCGGGACGGAGGATCGCCATGCTGGATGCGTGCCTCCGGCCCTGGATCGACGGTCCGCTGACGGCGGCGGGGCGCGGGCTGGCCGCGCGGGGCGTCACGGCGGACGGCCTGACCCTGGCCGCCTTCGTCGTCGGCCTGCTGGCGGTGCCCGCCCTGGCGGCGGGGTGGTTCGCCGTCGCCCTGGGCCTGATCCTCCTCAACCGGGTGCTGGACGGCCTGGACGGCGCCGTCGCCCGCGCCACCCGGCCGACGGACTGGGGGGCCTATCTGGACATCGTCTGTGATTTCGCCTTCTACGGCGCCGTGCCGCTGGGCTTCGCGCTGGCCGATCCGGCCGTCAATGCCCTGCCGGCGGCCGCGCTGCTGCTGTCGTTCATCGGCACCGGCAGCACCTTCCTGGCCCACGCGATCCTGGCCGAGCGCCATGGCCTGACCACCCGGGCGCGTGGGCGGAAGTCGATGTACCACCTGGGCGGCCTGATGGAAGGCACGGAAACGATCGTGTTCCTGGTCGCCTTCTGCCTGTGGCCCACGGGATTCCCGGTGCTGGCCTGGATCATGGCCGGGCTGTGCGTGGTGTCCGCGATGGGGCGGGTGCTGCTAACCGCGCGGACCTTCCGGGGGGCCTGACGACGCGGACGATGCGGATGACGCGGCGGGACGTCGCCGCAGCATGCCCTTGATCTCGCCGAGGCTGGCGGCGCCGGAGAGCTGGGCGGCGAGGCCGTAGACCAGCAGGCCGCCGATAACCAGGGTCGCGAGCGCCGTCGCCCGGGCCAGGTCGCCCGATGCCGGGATCTGGCCGAGCCCCCAGGCGCCCAGGGCGAGCGCGACGCTCATCAGCGCCGTGGCCAGGGCGATCCGCGGCAGGCGGGCCTTGAACCGGCCGTCCAGTCCCAGTTGGCCGCGCCGGTGCAGGACCCAGGCGAGGGCGATGGCGTTGCCCCAATTGGACAGCGCGGCCGCAAGCGCGATCCCCACATGCCCCCACACCTGCATCAGCACCAGGTTCAGGGCCACGTTGGCGACCATGGCCGCCGCCGCGATGCGCACCGGGGTCACGGTGTCCTCGCGGGCGAAGAAGGCCGGGGCCAGCACCTTGACCAGCACATAGGACGGGAGGCCGCTGGCGAAGGCCGCCAGCGCCGCCGCCGTGGCCGCCGTGTCGGCGGGGCTGAAGGCGCCGCGCTCGAACAGGGTGGCGATCACCGGTCCGGGGATGACCATCAGCGCCGCCGCCGCCGGCAGGGTCATCAGCAAGGCCACCTCCAGCGCCCGGTTCTGGTTGTGGGCGGCCGCGTCCCAGTTGCCCGCCTTGAGTTGACGGGACAGCAGCGGCAGCAGCGCCGTGCTCACCGCCACGCCCACCACGCCCAGCGGCAACTGGGTGATCCGGTCGGCGTAGTACAGCCAGGACACCGCGCCGTCGGCCAGCAGCGAGGCCAGGATCGTCCCGATCAACAGGTTGATCTGATACAGGCTGCCGCCCAGCACCACCGGCAGGATGCGCTTGCCCAGGGTGCGCACGCGCGGGGTCAGCCGGGGCACGATGGGCGTGATGGCCATGCCGGCGCGCCGGCAGTGCCAGGCCAGCCAGGCGAACTGGATCACGCCGGCGGCGCAGACACCCCAGGCCAGGGCGTGCCCGGGGGTCTCGACCCAGGGCGTCAGGCCCAGCAAGGCGGCGATCAGGGTCAGGTTGAGCAGGATCGGCGCCGCCGCCGCCGCCGCGAACCGCCCCAGCGAGTTCAGCACCCCCGATTGCAGCGACACCAAACTGATGAACAGCAGGTAGGGGAAGGCAATGCGGGTCAGTTCGGTGGCCAGCTCCATCTTGCCCGGCACGGCGTCGAAGCCCGGGGCGATGACCACCATGACCAGCGGCATGGCGACCTCGATGGCCGCCGTGAACACCAGCAGGATCACGGCGAGCACGCTGAAGGCGCGCTGGGCGAAGCGGCGGGCCTCGGCCCGGCCCTCGGTCTCCAGCAGGCCGGCGAACAGCGGCACGAAGGCGGCCTGGAACGCCCCTTCGGCGAACAGCCGGCGGAACAGGTTGGGAAAGCGGAAGGCGACGAAGAAGGCGTCGGAGATCGTGCCGGCGCCCAGAACCCCCGCCACCAGGATGTCTCGCAGGAATCCGGTGACGCGGCTGAGCAGGGTGTAGCCGCCGACCGTGGCGATGGAGCGCAGCAGGGACATGAGGGGGGTCCTATCCCATTGCGGGCGGCCGGGGAAGGGGGGGCGTGTCGGGTGGGGGCGGATGCGCTTTTTTTCGTTGCGGTGCGGCGAGGATTGATTAAATACGAAGAGAACATGGATTGAATCTGTAAACAACATACACGAACTGGAGTTTTGCCATGGTCACCCCCGAATCCGCCGCGACCGCCGCCCATCCCGCCTTCCGGGGCCGGATCTACGACAGCCTCACCGAGACCGTCGGCGCCACGCCGCTGGTGCGTCTGTCCCGCTTCGCCGAGACCGAGGGTGTCCCGGCCGAGATCCTCGGCAAATGCGAGTTCTTCAATCCACTGGCCTCGGTCAAGGACCGCATCGGCCTGTCCATGGTCGAGGCCGCCGAGGCCGATGGGCGCCTGAAACCCGGCGCCACCCTGGTCGAGCCGACCTCGGGCAACACCGGCATCGCGCTCGCCTTCGTCTGCGCCGCCAAGGGCTATCGCCTGATCCTGACCATGCCCGAGACCATGTCCGTGGAACGGCGCAAGATGCTCAAGCTGCTGGGCGCCGAACTGGACCTGACACCCGGTCCGCAGGGCATGAACGGCGCGGTGGCCCGCGCCGAGGAACTGGTGGCCACCATCCCCGGCGCCCTCATGCTGCAACAGTTCCAGAACCCCGCCAACCCGGCCGTGCACCGGGCCACCACGGCGGAGGAGATCTGGCGCGATACCGGTGGCGCGGTGGATGCCGTCGTCTCCGGCGTGGGGACGGGCGGCACCGTGACCGGGGTGGGCGAGGTGCTCAAGGCCCGCAATCCGGACCTGCGCATGATCGCCGTGGAGCCGGAGGACAGCCCGTTGCTGGCCGGCGGCAAGCCGGGGCCGCACAAGATCCAGGGCATCGGCGCCAACTTCGTCCCCGAGATCCTGAACCGGGAGATCTATGACGAGGTCCTGGGTATCGGCAACGAGACCGCCTTCGCCACCGCCCGCGCGGTGGCCAGGCTGGAGGGCCTGCCGGTGGGCATTTCCTCGGGCGCCGCCCTGGCCGCCGCCGTAGAGGTGGGCCGGCGCGACGGCTGGGCGGGCAAGCGGATCGTCGTCATCCTGCCGTCGTTCGCCGAGCGCTACCTGTCCACGGCGCTGTTCGAGGGGCTATAGCGGGCAAGATGTCCCGCGAATGAAGGGGGCGGCGCCGCGGGTGGTACAGCGCCGTGCCCCCTGACACCGCCCTACAGCACCGCCAGCATGCAGGACACCAGCGGATGGCGGACCACATCGCGCTCGGTCAGGGTCACCACGGCGATGTCGTCCAGCGCCGACAGCCGATGGGCGATGTCGGACAGGCCGGAGACGCCGGGCAGCAGGTCGGTCTGGTCCGGGTCGCCGGTGATGATCATGCGTGAATGCCAGCCCAGCCGCGTCAGCAGCATCTTGATCTGGCCGTAGGTGCAGTTCTGCGCCTCGTCGATGACCACGAAGCAGTTGTTGAGGGTGCGGCCGCGCATGTAGGCGATCGGCGCGATCTCGATGGTGCCGTCGGCGATTAGGCTTTTCAGGCGCTTTCCGCCCAGGCGGTCCGACAGCGCGTCATACAGCGGCCGCAGGTAGGGCAGCAGCTTTTCTTCCATGGTGCCCGGCAGATAACCCAGGCTCTCGCCGGCCTCCACCGCCGGGCGCGACAGCACGATCCGGTCGATGGTGCCGTCTTCCAGGGCACGCACGGCCGAGGAGATGGCCAGGTAGGTCTTGCCGGTGCCGGCCGGGCCGATGGCCAGGGTGAGGGGGTGGTCGTCGATGGCGTCCAGCAGGCGGCGCTGGTTGTCGTTCTGCGGCCGCACCGTGCGCTTGTAGCTCTGGTCCCGGTGGCTGTCGACCGGATCCCATCCCACGCCGAGGGGA
Organism: Roseospira visakhapatnamensis; assembly: GCF_014197915.1. Classification (GTDB taxonomy): domain Bacteria; phylum Pseudomonadota; class Alphaproteobacteria; order Rhodospirillales; family Rhodospirillaceae; genus Rhodospira; species Rhodospira visakhapatnamensis. The sequence continues at coordinate 25,962 of NZ_JACIGK010000005.1, read as the reverse complement.
TGCAGGGGAATGGGGCGATGGTCCTGCGGCGGGCGGGCGACGGCGAGGGGGGTGGTCTTGCTGGAACGCTTGGCCATGAGGATCACGTCCTTTCAGCGAAGGTCTAACTGTCGGCGACGGGCCGGCGTTCAACGGCCGGCCGGGGCCTGCGCCGGTCCCCGACGAAAAACGCCCCCGGCGGGAACCGGAGGCGTTGGGCGGCAACACGGGTGTGATCGAGAGCGCGAGGACGGCGGCCGACGCCGCCGGGTCGGGCGATGATGGGCCCGGTGCGCCTCGCGGCGCGATGGATGGGGCCGAGAGGATCGAGGCTTCGGGCGCCGGCTCGCCTGTCGGGCTTGGCCATGGTCGACGTCTCCCTCGCGCGGTGCCAACCCTCACATCCCGAAGCCTACACGCATGAAGGGGTTCCGTCACTCGATTTGTGTATGACCCGATTGTGACGCCACGACATGTGGTGTCACGAACACAAGGGGGCGCGACCCGCGCCGGCCGGTCCCGACCCGCGCCGATGGCCGGCGCGATCCGGACCCGGTCCGCGCCCTCGTCACGGGCCTGGGTGCCGCGAGTCGGTCTCATGAATCCGTCGGCAATTTGTCGGTATCCCGACCCTGATCGGGGCTTCGCCTCCGGGCGGGGAGCATGGTAGTGTCCGCGCGCTGAGCCCGGGGGTCACATCCGCCGGGGTCCTCATCCGGCGTCGTGGGCCAGGGGGCTTCAGGATTGCGCTGCCCCGCCGGCCCACGTCTGGCGCCTCGGTCGGCCTTCGCCGTGTCTCTCCGTTCCGGTCCGCCACGGGCTCGGGCGGGGTTGTCGCATAGGATTTCCGGGACCATGCCCTTCCCGCCCGTCGCCCATCCCGCCCCGCGTATCTACAACCTGTTCCCGCTGCTGTCTGGACCGGTGTCCCGCTGGACCGGGCACCTGTCGCACATCGCCGCCATGGGGTTCGACTGGGTTTACGTGAACCCGTTTCACTATCCCGGGTTTTCCGGCAGTCTCTATGCGGTCAAGGCCTATGATCGCCTGCATCCCCTGCTGGACGAGGGCAGCGGCCGGTCCGTGGACGATCAGTTGCGCAGCTTTCTCGAGGCCGCCCGCGCCCATGGCCTGAAGGTCATGCTGGACCTGGTGATCAACCACACGGCCAAGGACTCGCCGTGGGTGACCGAGCATCCGACTTGGTACGTGCGCGACCGGCACGGCGAGGTCGAGTCACCGTTCGCCATCGACCCCGCCAATGCCGACAACAAGACGGTGTGGGGGGACCTCGCGGAACTGGACTACACGCCCCGTCCGGAACGGGCCGCGCTGGTCAATCGGTATCGGGCGATCCTGTGCCACTTCGTCGATCTGGGCTTCGCCGGCTTCCGCTGTGACGCGGCCTACAAGGTGCCGGCCGATGTCTGGGCCGACCTGATCGGGGCCGCGCGGGACCGGGCGCCCGAGGCCCTGTTCGCGGCCGAGACCCTGGGATGCCGCCTGAAGGAGATCGAGGGCCTGCGGCCGGCCGGCTTCGATTATCTGTTCAACAGCTCCAAATGGTGGGACTTCAAGGCGGACTGGCTGCTGGAGCAGTACAACAGCTTCCGCTCGCTGGCGCCGTCGATCGCCTTCCCCGAGAGTCACGATACGCCGCGCCTGCGCGCCGAGCTTCCGGGCACATGGCCGATGGCGCGCGTGGAGGCCGCTTACAAGCGGGCCTGGCTGTTCGCCGCCCTGTTCTCCAGCGGCGCGATGATGCCGCAGGGCTATGAGTTCGGCTTCGTCCGCAAGCCCGACGTGGTGCGCACCCGGCCCGAGCACTGGGAAGACCCTGCTTTCGACATTTCCGACTACGTGGGCGCGGTCAACGACCTGAAGCGGCGCGTCCGGGTGCTCAACTGGGAGGGGCCACAGCGACAGCTCACCCCCGCGCCCAGTGTGAGCGCCCTGATCCGGGAGGCCGAGTACGATCCCGACCTCGCCGTGACGCTCATCAATCTCGACCTGGAGGCGGGCCGGTCGGTGCCCGGCGGGGCGGTGCTCGGCCAGCTTCGCGAGGACCAGGGCGGGGCATTGCGCGAGGTCACGCCGCGCCGTGCCCATGGCGTGCTCACCCCCGACGCCACCGTCCTGCTGGCGCCAGGCGAAATCCGTGTGTTCGTGAAGGATTCAAGGACCGCACCATGACCAAGCGCGCGCGATCGAGGCCCGACACGGGTGTTTGCATCGATCTGTCCTCCCTATCCAGCCGGCCGATCGTCATCGAGGCGGTGCGCCCGGAGATCGATCACGGCCGGTTCGCGGTCAAGCGGTGCGTGGGCGACCGCCTGCGGGTGGACGCGACCGTCTTCGCCGAGGGCCATGGCGCGCTGTCGGCGGTGCTGAAGCTGCGGCCCGCCGGGGCCGGCGACGCCGCCTGGCGGGAAGAGCCGATGGACTGCGTCAACCACGGCCTGGCGCTGTGGCGGGGCGAGATGCCGCTGGAGGACATCGGCCGCTACGAGTACACGGTCGAGGCGTGGCGCGACACCTGGACCAGCTGGGTCGACGAGGTGACCAAGAAGCACACGGCCGGCCAGGACGTGTCGCTCGAACTGTCCGAGGGGCGCGCGCATGTCCGGCACGCCGAGGACCGTGCCCAGGGCGAGGACGCCCAGTACCTCAAGACGGTGCTGCGCGGCTTCGATACCGATCCGGAGCCGGCCGCGCGGGTGTCGTTGATGCTGTCGGCGGACCTGGCGGCGAAAATGGCCCGGTGGCCCGATCGAAGCGAGGCGGTCACCTATCATGCCCCGCTGCCGCTGATCGTGGAGCCGGTGCGCGCCCGGTTCGCCGCCTGGTACGAGATGTTTCCGCGCTCCCAGGGCACGGATCCCGACCGGTGGGGCACGTTCGAGGACTGCATCCGGCGCCTGCCCGAGGTGCGGGCGATGGGGTTCGACGTGCTCTACTTCGTGCCCATCCATCCCATCGGCGTCAGCCATCGCAAGGGCCGGAACAACAGCCTGGTGGCCGGCCCCGACGACCCCGGCAGCCCGTATGCCATCGGCGGGGCGGAGGGCGGACACACCGCCATCCATCCGGCCCTGGGAACCCTGGCCGATTTCGAACGGCTGGTGCGCGCCGCCAACCACCGGGGCATGGAGGTGGCGCTGGACATCGCCATCCAGTGTTCGCCGGATCATCCGTGGGTCAAGGAACACCCCGAGTGGTTCAAGTTCCGGCCCGATGGCACCATCAAGTACGCCGAGAATCCACCCAAGAAGTACCAGGACATCGTTAATGTAGAGTTCTTTGGGCCGCATCAGTATGATCTGTGGCGTGAACTGTACGATGTCTTTGAGTTCTGGATCAGCCACGGCGTGACCATCTTCCGGGTCGATAACCCGCACACCAAGCCGGTGCCGTTCTGGGAGTGGGTCATTCGCGAGGTCAAGGATCGGCACCCGTACGTGCAGTTCCTGGCCGAGGCGTTCACCCGGCCTCCCATGATGAAGATGCTGGCCAAGGCGGGATTCACGCAATCTTATAGTTACTTTACGTGGCGCAACACGAAGGTGGAGCTGACCGAGTATCTGACCGAGCTGACGCAGACCGAATGTGTCGAGTACATGTTGCCCAACTTCTTTACCTGCACTCCCGATATTCTACCCGAGTACCTGCAACGCGGGGGGCGTCCCGCGTTCATGATTCGCGCCGTCCTGGCCGCCACCCTCTCGTCGGTCTACGGTATCTACAATGGATTCGAACTGTGCGAGAATGATGCAATTCCCGGGAAGGAAGAGTACAACAACAGCGAGAAGTATCAGTTCAAGGTCTGGGACTGGGACCGCCCCGGCCACATCAAGGGCCTGATCACCGCGCTCAACCACATTCGCGTCGACAACCCGGCCCTGTGGCGCTTCGAGGCTCTCCGGTTCTATGCCTGCGACCACGATGACGTCCTGTTCTACGGAAAAATGACCGAGGACGGCGACAACATCGTCCTGGTGGCCTGCACCACCAATCCCTTCGATCCGGCCCACGTGTGGATGGAGTTCCCGCTGGAGGCCATGGGCATCCCCGAGACCCAGGCGTTCGAGGTGGAGGAACTGCTGAGCGGTGAGCGGCACCTTTGGACCGGACGCTGGCATCACTACTATCTGGATCCGGCGGTGAACCCGGCGGTCATTTTCCGGGTGATTCCCTGGCGGCCGGTGGACTACCGTACGCCATCCCTCTAGGCGGGCGACTTGAACGGGGGCGCCTCGCCGAGCGAAGGGCGCCGTCGGCACGGGCAGGTGGTCCGGTCTCGTCGGCCGGAACGCCTCCGGTCGATGGTCCCGCTCGGGCCGTGCCGGCCGGCTTCCGGCGTCCGGCGAAGCGGTTTGCGAGACTCTCCGGGCGGGCGCCTTCACGCCTCATCAATCTCCACCCCTTTTCTTCAGGGCATGCCCATGAACACCGATCCCCAATGGTACAAGGACGCCATCGTCTATCAGCTTCACGTGAAGGCTTTCGCCGACAGCAATGGTGACGGGATCGGCGACCTGCGGGGGTTGACGGACAAGCTGGACTATCTGACCGAATTGGGTGTGACGGCGGTGTGGCTGCTGCCGTTCTATCCGTCGCCCCTGCGCGACGACGGGTACGACATCGCCGCCTACAAGGCGGTCAATCCCACCTATGGCAGCCTGCCGGACTTCCGCCGGTTCGTGCGCGAGGCCCACAACCGGGGCCTGAAGGTGATCACCGAGCTGGTCATCAACCATACCTCCGACCAGCACCCTTGGTTCCAGCGGGCGCGCGGCGCCAAGCCGGGCAGCAATCACCGCAACTTCTATGTCTGGTCGGACACCGACCAGAAGTACCAGGGCACGCGCATCATCTTCACGGACACGGAGACCTCCAACTGGGCGTGGGATCCGGTGGCCCAGGCGTACTACTGGCATCGCTTCTTCAGCCATCAGCCGGACCTGAACTTCGACAACCCGAACGTGTTCAAGGAAGTGGTCAGGGTCATGAAGTTCTGGCTGGACGCCGGCGTGGACGGCCTGCGGCTGGACGCGATCCCCTATCTGTGCGAACGCGAGGGCACCAACAACGAGAACCTGCCCGAGACCCACGAAGTCCTGCGCCGTCTGCGCGCCTGGCTGGACGAGAACTACGGCGACCGCATGCTGCTGGGGGAGGCCAACCAGTGGCCGGAGGACGTGCGCCCCTACTTCGGCGATGGCGACGAATGCCACATGGCCTTCCACTTCCCGGTGATGCCGCGCATCTACATGGCCGTGGCCCAGGAAGACCGCCACCCGATCACCGACATCATGCGGCAGACGCCCCACATTCCGGAAACCTGCCAGTGGGCCATCTTCCTGCGCAACCACGATGAACTGACGCTGGAGATGGTCAGCGATCGCGAGCGCGACTACCTCTACGACACCTACGCCGCCGACCAGCGCGCGCGCATCAACGTCGGCATCCGCCGCCGCCTGGCGCCGCTGCTGAACAACGACCGGCGCAAGATCGAACTGCTCAACAGCCTGTTGATGAGCCTGCCGGGCACGCCCGTCGTCTACTACGGGGACGAGATCGGCATGGGCGACAACATCTTCCTCGGCGACCGCGACGGCGTGCGCACCCCCATGCAGTGGTCGCCGGACCGCAACGGCGGCTTCTCCCGGGCCGATCCGGCGAGCCTGTTCCTGCCGCCCATCATGGACCCGGTCTACGGGTTCGAGGCCGTGAACGTGGAGGCCCAGACCGGCAGCCCCCATTCGCTGCTCAACTGGATGCGCCGCCTCATCAAGACCCGCAGCCGGCATCGCTCGTTCGGGCGCGGCACGCTGGAGTTCCTGTATCCCGGCAACCGCAAGATCCTGGCCTACCTGCGGCGCTTCGAGGACGAGGCGATCCTGTGCGTGGCCAACCTGTCGCGGGCCTCGCAGCCCGTGGAACTGGACCTGTCGATGTTCGAGGGGCGCGTACCGGTCGAACTGCTGGGACGCAGCGCGTTCCCGCCCATCGGGGAACTGCCCTACTTCCTGACCCTTCCGGCCCATGGGTTCTACTGGTTCCGCCTGACAGAAGAAGCGGAGGCGCCCTTGTGGCACGAACCCCATGTCCATCCCCTGCCCGACATGATGACGCTGGTGGTGCCGAAGGGGTGGGCTAGCCTGTTCGCCGGGGAGACGGGACGGTCGCTGATCGACGAAATCCTGCCCTCGTTCCTGCCCAACCAGCGCTGGTTCGCCGGCAAGGAAGAGGGGCTCCAGCGCGTGTCCGTGGGTGACCAGGTGGCGCTGCCGGCGCGCGCGGGCGAACCGTCGTTCCTGATCACCCTGATGGACGCCGGCCTCAACAACGGGGAGTCCCAGCGCTACCTGCTGCCCCTGGCCCTGACCTGGGAGACGGACGAGGATCCGGCGCTGGCCCTGCTGCCCTATGCGCTGGCCCGGGCGCGGCGGGTGCATCGGGTGGGCGTGCTGCACGACGCCATGGCCGACGCGCCGTTCACCGCCGTCGTCGTCGACGCCATGCGTGATGGCATCGACCGGCCGACCGATGGCGGCGGCGTGGTGCGCTTCCGCGCCACCCGGCGGCTCGCCGACGAACCGCCGGCCGATCTGGCGACCATCGGGCGCCTGGGGCGCGAGCAGTCCAATACGTCCATGCTGATCGACGAGCGCATGGTGCTGAAGGTGTATCGCCGCCTGCACACGGGTGTGCATCCGGAACTGGAGATGGGCCTGTTCCTGACCGAGGTGGCCGGGTATGCCAACACGCCGCCCTTGCTGGGATGGGCCTCGCTGGAAGATTCCGAGGGCGCGCCGACCGCGCTGGCGGTGTTGCAGGGCTTCGTGCGCAACCAGGGCGATGGCTGGGGCTATACCCTGGATTACCTGGGCCGGTTCCTGGACGACGCCGAACTGCGCGGCCATGTCGGCCACGACGACGGCGGGGCGGAGAACGAGGACCACGCGCTCTACCTGTCGCTGATCCACACCATGGGCCGGCGGGTCGCCGAGTTGCACAAGGCGATGGCCATCGACACCGACGATCCGGCGTTCCGGGCCGAGCCGGTGCGTCCCGAGGACCGTGACCACTGGACCGCGATGGTGCGTGTGGAGGCCGACAAGGCCCGCGCCGCCCTGGAGCGGGTGCGGGACACGCTGAACGAGGAGACGGCGGGCCTGGTCCGGGATCTGCTGGACAACTGGGACCGGGTGCACGGCCTGATCGACCGCGCGCTGCCCGATGGGCTGGATCTGGTCAAGACGCGCTATCATGGCGACCTGCACCTGGGCCAGGTGGTGGTTGCCAAGGACGACATCTACATCCTGGACTTCGAGGGCGAGCCGGCCCGCGAGGTCAGCCAGCGGCGGCAGAAGAGCCTGCCCCTGAAGGATGTGGCGGGCATGCTGCGTTCGTTCAACTACGCGGCCTGGGCGGCCCTGTTCGACCGCCGGGCGGTGAAGTCGGATGCGCTGGAGGATCTGGGACCGGTCATCCGCGCCTGGGAAACCCAGGTGGCGGCCACCTTCCTGGAGGGCTACGCGCAGGCCATCGAGGGCTGTCCGTCGGTGCCGTCGGACGCGGAGCAGGTGCGGGCCCTTCTGGATCTGTTCACGCTGGAAAAAGCGTTCTATGAAATCGGTTACGAGACGGCGAACCGCCCCACTTGGGCGCATATTCCGATCCGAGGCGTGCATCGTCTGGTGATGGGCGAGCGGACCGCGGAGGTCACCGTCGATGGCGGTGGTGGCGCGTAGCCGCGGACGCGCGCGCCACGGCGGGACACACGCCACACATGATGGTGTTAACACGGGGTGCCGAGACAGGGTGCCAACACGGGGCACCAACACGGGGCACGGCATCGCGTGACGCGCGATCCAGGCGAGGGGAGGGGGCGGCATCTTGGCCAGCTCAGATATTCGACTATGGCCTGGCCAGCCGTTTCCCTTGGGGGCCACGTGGGATGGGCGCGGTGTCAACTTCGCCCTTTTCTCTGAGCACGCGACGCGCGTGGAGTTGTGCCTGTTCGACGCATCGGGGCGGGAGACCCGCGTAGACCTGCCGTCCTATACGGACGAGGTGTGGCACGGCTATGTGCCCGAGGTCGAGCCGGGGCTCTTGTACGGCTATCGCGTGCATGGGCGGTACGAGCCCGAACACGGCCTGCGCTTCAATCCTCACAAGCTGGTGCTGGATCCCTATGCCCGGGCGCTGGCCGGGACGCTCGACTGGTCCGGCGCGCACTTCGGGCACCAGCTGGATCACCCCCGCGCCGACCTGTCCTTCTGCACGAGGGACAACGCGGCGACCATGCTGAAGGCCCAGGTGGTCGACATGGGCGCGCCGTCGGATCATCAACGACCGTCGCGGTCGTGGCAGGAGAGCGTGCTCTATGAGCTCCACGTGCGGGGCTTCACCATGCGCCATCCGGACGTGCACGAGAGCTACCGGGGAACCTTTGCCGGCATGGCGGCCCCGGCGGTCATCGGTTACCTCAAGGCCCTGGGCATCACCGCCGTGGAGCTGATGCCGGTGCACGCGTCCGTGGACGACCGGCATCTCGTGCGCAAGGGGTTGCGGAACTACTGGGGCTACAACTCCATAGGCTTTTTCGCCCCGCATCCGCTCTATCTGGCGCGGGGCGACGTCCTGGAGTTTCGAACCCTGGTCCGGGCCCTGCACGATGCCGGCATCGAGGTGATCCTGGATGTCGTCTACAACCACACCGCCGAGGGCAACCACATGGGGCCGACGCTGTCCTTTCGGGGCATCGACAACCCCAACTATTACCGTCTCGTTCCCGGTAACGAGCGCTACTATATGGACTCAACCGGTTGCGGAAACACCCTAAACCTGCGACATCACAGGGTCTTGCAACTGGTCATGGATTCGCTGCGCTACTGGGTGGAGCACATGGAGGTGGACGGGTTTCGCTTCGACCTGACCTCGGCCATGGCCCGCGACATGGGCCACTTCGATCGCCAGGCCGGGTTCCTGGGCGCGGTGCGCCAGGACCCCGTGCTGTCGCGCGTCAAGATGATCGCCGAGCCCTGGGACGTGGGCGACGGAGGCTACCAGTTGGGCAACTTCCCGCCGGGCTGGCGGGAATGGAACGACCGCTTCCGCGACACCGTGCGCGGGTTCTGGCGGGGCGATCCCGGGCAGGTGCCGGAAATGGCCAGCCGCATCACCGGCTCGGCCGACGTGTTCGACCGGCGCGGGCGCGCGGCGACCTCCAGCCTCAACTTCGTGACCGCCCATGATGGCTTCACGCTGATGGATCTGGTCTCCTACGACCATAAGCACAACGAGGCCAACGCCGAGAACAACGGCGACGGCACCAACGACAACCGGAGCTGGAACCACGGCGTCGAGGGGCCGACGGACGATCTGTCCATCAACGCCGTGCGCATGCGGCAGCGCCTGAACATGCTGGCCACGCTGCTGCTGTCCCAGGGGGTGCCGATGCTGCTGGCCGGCGACGAGGTCGGCCACAGTCAGAGGGGCAACAACAACCCCTACTGTCAGGACAACGACATCACGTGGCTGGACTGGGAGCATATCCCGGCCAGCGGCCATCGCCTGGCGCGCATGGTCAGCTGGTTGATCCGGCTGCGCCGCGACCACGTGGTGTTTCACCGCGAACAGTTCTTCCAGGGCGAGGAGATCCCCGGGACCGATCTCCTGGACACGATCTGGCTGAACCCGGACGGGCAGGAGCGCCAGGTCCAGGACTGGGAGAACGGCGAGACCCGGTTCCTCGGCCTGCTGTTGCGCGGCGACGCCGGGACACACCATCGCACGGCCACCGGCGAGCCGCAGCCCGACGACAGCTTCCTGATTTTCATGAACGCGGGCGGAGAAACGCTGGCCTGCCGCTTGCCGGCGCTGGCGGAGGATGGCCGCTGGCGTCCGCTTCTGGATACCTCTCTCGGTCCGGCGTTGTGCAGCGGTCCGCCGCTGGCGGACGGGGACACCTGCCGGATGGTGGGGCGTTCGTTGATGCTGTTTCAGCGTGTCGAGGCCCACGATACCGCAGGCACCAGGGCCGCCGACCATCAGACGCGGCCCGCCGTGGGACCCATGGGGCCAGGACCGGGCGTCGCCGGCCCCTCGCGACGCTCGCCACCGCGCGCGTTGGACACCCGCCCGCATAAGGGAGAGACGGATGAGTCGTGAAGACTCGCTGGAAATGCTGGCCCGGCGCGCCGGGTTGCTTCCGGAGTACTGGGACGCGTTCGGCACCCATGCCGTGGTCTCCGAGACCACGAAGCGCATCTTCCTGGCCGGCATGGGCATGGCCGTCGCCGATGACGGCGAGGTGGACGCGTCCCTGAAGGAGATGGAGCGCCGGGCCTGGAGCCGGATGCTGCCCCCCTGCCTGGTGCTGCGGTGCGACGCCGACGGGCTGGATCGCCTGCCCCTCGCGGTGTCGGTGCCGGAGGCGGCGCGTGACCGCGCGTTGTCCTGGTCCTGGCGGCCGGATCCGACCGGGCTGGTCGACGTGCCGGCGTCCGCCGGCGACCAGGCCCAGGCGGGCACGCTGTCCCTGTCCGACGGCGCCGTCGTCGGCGGGGCGACCGTGGGCGGGGTCGGCCATCTGCGGCTGTCCCTGGCGGTGCCGCTGGCCGTGACCTGGGGCTATCATCACCTGGCGGTGTCCGTGGACGGGGTCGAGCCGGTCACGGTCACGGTGATCGTGGCGCCCTGGCGCTGTTATCTGCCCGCCGCGCTGACTCGGGGCGAGCGGATGTGGGGACCGACGGTGCAGGTCTACGCGCTGCGCGGTCGGGACGACTGGGGCATGGGCGATTTCAACGACCTGCGCCACCTGGTCGCGCTCAGCGCCCGGGAGGGCGCTAGCGTGGTCGGCCTGAACCCGTTGCACGCCCTGTTCCCCACCCGGCCGGGGCACGCCAGTCCTTATTCGCCCAGCAGCCGCTTGTTCCTCAACCCGCTGTACATCCATGTTCCCTCGGTGCCCGAACTCGCCGACAGCGATCATGCCACCGCGATCCTGGAGACGCCGGGATTCCGGGAGCGGCTGGACGCCCTGACCGCCACCGACCTGATCGACCATACGGCGGTTCATGCCGCCAAGTGGCCGGTTCTGGAAGCGCTCTACAAGACGTTCAGGGCCCGCGACCTGGACCGGGACACCGACCGCGACCGCGCCTTCCAGGCGTTCCGGGCGGCGCGCGGGCGGCCGCTGCGGCTGTTCGCCATCTATCAGGTTCTGGCCGAGACGTTCGCCGACGTGGGCCACTCCTATCATGACTGGCCGGCCGACTATCACCATCCGGACGCCCCGGCGGTGGCGGCCTTCGCCGCCGAGCACGCGGTCCGGGTGACGCTGCATGAATACCTTCAGTTCGAGGCCGACCGGCAGTTGGGCCGGTGCTGCGACGAGGCGCAGGGCGCCGGAATGCCCGTGGGGCTGTACCACGACCTGGCGCTGGGCGCCGATTCGACCGGCGCCGATGCCTGGATCCTTCAGGACCTGGTGGTGGAGGGCGTCGCCGTCGGGGCGCCGCCCGATCCCTTGAACCTCAACGGCCAGAACTGGGGGTTCCCGCCGCTCAACCCGGTGGGTCTGCGCGAGCGGGCCTATGATGCCTTCGTGGAGGTCCTGCGGGCCAGCATGCGGCATGCCGGGGCGCTGCGCATCGACCACGTGCTGGGGCTCATGCGCATGTTCTGGATCCCGCGCGAGGGTCAGGCCCAGGACGGCGGTTATGTGTTCTATCCCTTCGACGAGATGCTGGCGGTGCTGGCCCTGGAGAGCCATCGCAATCGCTGCGTCGTGGTGGGGGAGGACCTGGGGACCGTGCCCGAGGGGTTCCGTGAGCGCATGAATCACGAGAACATCCTCTCCTATCGCCTGATGGTCTTCGAGCGCCACATGGACCAGTCGCTGAAGACGCCCGGCGAGTATCCCGCCATGGCGGTGGTGGCCGTGGCCACGCACGACCTGCCGACCCTGCGCGGCTTCTGGACCGGGCATGACCTTCAGGTGAAGAACGATCTGCAGCTGTTTCCCTCGGCCGAGGTCTATGATCGGGAACGGCGCGCGCGCGCCGACGACCGCGACCGCATCCTGTCCACGCTGCGCGACGCGGGCATCGATGTGACCGACGACGGATCCGGCGCCACGCTCTCGTCCCCCTTGTCGGAGGCCATCCACCGCTTCATCGCCTCCACCCCCAGTCTGGTGCTGTTGCTGCAACTGGAGGACGCGCTGGGGGAGATGGATCAGGCCAATGTGCCGGGCACGGTCAGCGAGCATCCCAACTGGCGGCGCCGTTTGTCGGTGCCGGTGGAGGCGCTGCACGAGCACGAGGGATTCCGCGCCTTGGTCCACCTGCTGCGGGAGGCGCGCCCGCGCGCCGCGACCGGCGACGGGGCGGCGGTGGCGAACGGGTGAGGGAGGAAAGCCCGGGACCATCCGGCGGATGAGGGATTCTCATCCGCCGCCGATGCCCGGACGGCCGGCCAGCCTCACGGCTCCAGGCGCGACCATCCCTGCGGACCGAAGGATTCGAGGGGGCGGAAGCGCTTCTTGTAGGCCATCTTCGGGCTGTCTTCGATCCAGTAGCCCAGATACACGTGGCCCAGGCCCTCGACCCGGGCCTGATCGATCAGCCAGAGCACGATGAACGTGCCCAGGCTGCGTTTGGTCCGCGCGTCGGGATCGAAGAATGAATAGACGGCCGACAGGCCATCGACCATGCGGTCCAGCAGGCAGGCCCCGACCAGCGCGCCGTGATCATCGCGGACCTCGGCGATTACGGTTTCGATGGGGCTGTCCTCCACCATCGAGCGGTAGTCGAAGAACCCCATCAGCGCCATGTCGCTGTCGCCATGGCGGCGTTGCTGGTAGCGCGAGAAAAGCTGGTACTGCTCGGCCGTGGCCACCGGGCGCACCAGATCCACGCGCAGATCCCGGTTGGTCTTCCAGATGCGCTTCAGGGTGCCGCCCGAGGTGAACTCACGAACCAGGATGCGCACCGGCACGCACGCCTGGCACCCGGGGCAGGCGGGCGCGTAGGCGATGGTGTGACTCCGCCGGAACCCCGCGCGCGACAGGGCGTCGTGCACCATGTCGGCATCGGCGCCGGCGAGGTCGGTCACGATCTTTCTCTCCAACCGGCCCTCCAGATAGGGGCAGGGCATGGGGGCGGTGGTGAAAAAGAACTGCGGTCGCTTGAGCGGCGTTTGCTCCATGGTTGGCCGACCTCGTGCGTCTCTCGGACCCGGAATATGGCCCGTGGTGAGGGCCGCGCCAACCCTTTGCGGTCCCGTTACGCCGTGCTGTATCCGATGTCCGGCGGGGATCCGAACACGACTCGGCGTGGCCGGGGTCCTGGCCGACCTCAGGCCCTGCCGATCAGCGGATAGGACCGCTTGATCACCAGGGCCACCAGGGCGGCGAGGACGGCCTTGACGATGTCGCCGGGGATAAAGGCCATGGAACTCAGGGTGGCTTGCGCGACGGAGATTTGCGCGGAAAAAACAAGCCAAAGTATACCGAAAAGATACACGACAGCCACGCCGCCGATCAACATGAAGGTCACGGCCAAAAGGAAGCTGAGGCGTGACCAGTACCGTTCGAACAGCCAGCCGATGACGAAGGCGGCCACCACCCACCCGATCATGAAGCCGCCGGTCGGTCCCAGGAAGACGCCGAAGCCCCCGCGTCCGCCCGCGAGCAGGGGAAGGCCCAGCGCGACGAGCACCAGCAGCAGGACGAGCGCAAGCGCGCCGCGCTTCGCGCCCAGAATGCCTCCCGCCAGCATGGGACCCATGGACTGGGCGGTGATCGGAACCGCGATGACGGGGACGGCCAGGGGCGGGAACAGACCCAGCGCGGCGGTCAGGGCCGCGAACAGGGCAATGTACACGATATCCTTGGTCTGCATCGAACCCCCTCCAGGCTGTTCAGCCTGGGTGTTGTACACCGTCGGCGGAGAATCGCCAGCCCTGGACCTGGATCGGGGGACCGGCCGCTCCGCAAGACGACCAAGAGGAAACCATCATGACCGTGCGGTTGCGTGCCCATCATCTGCTCTGCATCCTCGGCTACGCCGGCAACGGCTACAGCGCCCGGTTCGTTGCCACTCTGGACAGTGTGGTCGCGCGGCTGTCCGCCGGTGAAGAGGGCCTGCTGGTCGAGGGACCCGACGATATCTGCGGTCCGGTCGTGGACGCGGAGGCCGGCGACGCCCACTGCCTGCGCCGGTCGGTGCTGGACAGGGACGCCCGGGCGGCGGCGGCCCTGTCGGCACGGGTCGGCTGGAGGGTGCGAACCGGGGAGCGCCTCGTCCTGACCAGGGAGAGGGTCGAACGCCTGAGGGCCGCCTATGCCGAGGGCGCCTTCCGCGATGCCTGTGTGGACTGCGAGTGGGAGACGATGTGCGCCGACATCGCGGCGGCGGGGTTCCGTGACGCCCGGCTGCGGATCGCGGACTGATGCCGGCGGCGGCGCCGTCGACTCCGGCTTGCAAGACCGCCCATCACCGGGCGCGGTTGCCCGTATCCCGGTCCGCCGCCGCCACCGCCGCGTGGTCCCGCCGCGATCGCGGGGTCGGGTCGTAGGAGCGGGCGTCCATGGCATCGGCCACGTCGTCCGCCAGCTTGATGGTCCGCACGATCACGGGCACCGCCACGGCGAGGACGCTGCGACCGAGGCCACGCGCCCGCTGGGCATCCCGGACCTCGCGGGTGATCTCGGCGATCAGCGGGATGAACCGGATGGCCATCGAGATCGCCAGGCTGACCACCGCCGGGTTCAGCCCCAGGCGGGCGAACGGGCGCAGCCCCGCCTCGATGGCGTCCGTCATGTCCGACACCCGCGTGGTGAGGGTCACCAGGGCGGCGAGCAGGATCAGCGCGGCGAAGCGCAGTACCATGACGACGCCCGCCAGCGGTCCCTCGATCAGCGCCAGCATGACAAACAGCAGCCCCAGGACCCACAGGGTGGGGCGGATTTGCGCCACCGCCACCGGCCAGGGCACGCGGGCGATCGCGTACAGAAGCAACACCACACCCAGGGACGCGGCCAGCGCGCGCCAGTCGTCGAGGAAGAACAGAACCGTCCCGGCGACGGCGACGGTCGCCAGCTTGGGACCGGGCGACATTCGGTGAAAGAGCGAGTCGCCCGCCAGGTAGAGCCCGAGCCTCATCCCATCGCGTCCACGTATCGCGCCAAGGCCCGGGATGGCGCGTCGTCGATCACCACCCGGCCGTCATCGAAGACGAGGACCCTGTCGAAGTCCTTCACCAGGTCCAGGTCGTGCGTGACCACGATGGCCGTCTGGTCGAGCCCGCGAATCGCCTCGGCGACGCGGCGCTTGTTCCGAAGGTCCAGGAGGGTGGTCGGCTCGTCGAGAACGACGTAGCGGGGCGCCATGACCAGGACGCCGGAGATGGCCAACAGCTGCTTCTCGCCGCCACTGAGCGTGTGGGAGGGCTGCTGGCGCTGGTTCTCCAGGCCGTAGCGCGTCAGCACGGCGTCGATCCTGGCGGCGATCTCCCGCTTGTCCAGCCCGAGGTTCTTCAGGCCGAAGGCGAGGTCCTCCTCGACGATCGGGTACACGATCTGATTGTCTGGGTTCTGGAACACGAACCCCACGTGCCGGCGCACCGCGCGTCCCTCGGTGCGGGTGTCCAGCCCGTCGACCAGGACGCGGCCCTCGGTGGGAACCTGGAGGCCGTTGAGAAGGCGGGCGAAGGTGCTCTTGCCGGACCCGTTGCTGCCCACGACGGCGACGCGCCGCTCCCGGAGTGTCAGGGAGAGGGTCTTGAGGACCTCCCGGTCCCCGAACCGGTGGCTGACGCCGGTGATCTCGATCATGCCATCCGTCGGTGTCGGCGGGCTTCCAGTGGTGTCGCGCGGCGCGTGGCGCTCACGGCGCATGACCGGCTTGGAGAGGGACATTCGGCATCCAGGAACGGGAGGGGGTGTGGGCCGGTCACGGACGTCGGGGGTCATGGTCCATGGACCGCTTGTACTACATCTCCGGGGCGAACACCGAGAAGGCGCCGTCTAGTCCGCGCAGGTCGTGCCGCCCCAGATCCCGCCAGGGGCCGGGGTGGCGACGGGCGAAGGCGTCGGATACCACGATGGTCTCGTCCAGGGTCTTGCACAGCCCCTCCACCCGGGCGGCGGCGTTGGCGGCGGCGCCGATGACGGTGAACTCCAGACGCGCCGGCACGCCGATGTTGCCGTAGGTGACCCGTCCGACGTGCAGGCCGACGCCATGGTTGAGGCAGGGCAGGCCCGCTTCCCGGCGGCGGGTGTTCAGGTCGGCCATGCGCGTCCGGGCGTCGAGGGCGGCGGCCAGGGCCGCGCGCGGCGGTGCCGGATCGGTGGCGTCGGTGTCGTCTGGGACGAAGGGGAAGATGGCCAGTGCCGCGTCGCCGATGTAGCGCAGCACCTCGCCGCCATGATCGAGGACGGCGCCGGCCATGGCTTCGAAGTAGCCGTTCAGCGTTTCCAGGAAACAGCGCGCATCCATGCTCTCGGCCAAGGGCGTGGACCCGCGCAGGTCCGAGAACCAGAGCACCGCGTGCAGCACCTCGCCGTCGCCCCGGCGCACCTTGCCGTCCAGCACCCGCGCCCCGGTCTGCCGCCCCAGGTAGGTTTCCAGCAGGGTGAGAGAGGTGTGCCGCAGCGCCTGGATTTCCACCATGCGCGCCAGCACCGGCAAGGCGTCGTCAATCACCGCGAGTTGGGGGACGGCGAAGCCGCCGTCGGTCCGGGTGGCGAAGGTGATGGCGCTGTGCCGGCCGTCGCCGAAGGGGAGCGCCAAGGCGACGTAGTCGGTGAAGCCCTCGGCCGCCAGGTCTTCCAGGATCGGGTAGTCCAGCGACCCCGCCGGTCCCGTCAGCCGGCGGCGGATGGCGCTGGCGCCGTCGTTCAGAAGGTCGTTGAATGGGCTGAGCAGGAAGACGTCGCTGTCCAGCAGGGAGTAGGGCCCCTCCCGCCGCTCCACGGGCAGGCCCGGGTGCCACAGGAAGGCCAGGCTGAAGACCTGCGGGTGCAGGACGCGCATGGCCAGGTTGATGCGGTCCGCCGGGACACCCAGGCCGCAGAGCGCCGCCCCCAGTCCCGCCAGCAGCGCCTCGGGCGTGCCCATGCGCCAGCCGTCCTGGAGCAGCCAGTCCACCACCAGGTTGTCACGCCATCCAAGAGGTTCCCGAGGCACCCTGGCGAGTCCCCCCAGACCGGCGGCGTCGGACAGCGGTTGGGGCGGGGCGCCGTGCGTCGGAGACACGGGAGGTGGGGCGACGGGGGGCATGATCCAGACTCCGGAGTGGGGTAGGCCCGCGCCCGGGCCGGCCGGACGCGCGCGATCCGCAGCATATGGGGCGTCCCCCGCCGGCGTGCCATGCCCGGTGGTTCGGCGCCGGTCGCCCGCCGGTGACCGCCCGGGATCAGTCCGCCTCGCCAGCCGGGGAGCGCAGGCGCGCCAGCGGCTCGTTGGGCGACAGTTCGGCGTCCCAGGGGAACAACAGCCAGACCTCGCTGTTCACGGGCACCGCGAACAGGTCCACGGTGTTCTGGCCCTCGACCCTGGCATAGACGGTGGCGATGGTGGCGGCCGGCAGCAGGTCGCGGACCACGCTGGCCGTCACGCCGGAGTCCACCAGGTCGTCGATCACCAGCCAGCCCGCGCCGTCGCCCACCAGATCGGCGTCCACGCCCTTGAGCATGCGCGGCGTCCCCTGGCTGCGATCGTCATAGCTGGCGATGCTCACCGCCTCCACCGTGCGGATGTCCAGTTCCCGGGCGATGATGCAGGCGGGGATCAGGCCGCCCCGGGCAATGGCGATAATGCCCTTGTACACCACTTTGGTGGCCAGGATGCGGTGCGCCAACATTCGCGTGTCGCGATGGAAGATTTCCCATGGAATGGGCATGTAGACGCTGTGGGTGTAATCCTTCCGAGGCATGGCCCGGGACTCCATGGCTGCGCGACGAGGCGCCATTGCGGGCCTTGTCAATACCCCTCCCGGCGGGGACGGGCAAGACGGGGACCGGAACCCAGGCGGCCCTTCGGCGCCGGGACGCATTCCTTTGATCGGAGTCGGCGTTTCGCACCCCGGCATACCATCAAGGCGACCGTTTCCGCGCCGCGGGGGCTGGACGCCCGGGGGGCACCTGGCCCATACAGGAGGAGCCCGGACTCCCGGGACGACACTCGCCCCCCTGGCGCGCCACCAACCGATGGATTGTGCCCCCATGCCGACCACCGTCCAAGCCGAGCGGGCCATGATCGTCGCACCGACTTCCCTGGCGGCGCGGGCTGGCCTGGAGGTGCTGCGGGAGGGCGGCAACGCCATTGAGGCCGTTGTCGCCGCCGCCGCCGTGTCGGCCGTGGTCTGCCCGCACCTGTGCGGGCTGGCCGGGGACGGGCTCTGGCTGCTGGCGCGGCCGGGCCGGCCACCGCTGGCCATCGACGCCACCGGCGTCACCGGGCGGGCGGTCACCGCCGATGACGACCGCCGCCAGGGCCTGACCCGGCCACCACGCCATGGCGGACGGGCGGTGGCCACCGTGCCCGGCGCCGTGGCCGGCTGGCAGACGGCGCTGGAGGTGGGCGCCCGCCATTGGGAAGGGCGCCTGCCGCTGGCCCGCCTGTTGGAGGACGCCATTCACCGGGCCGAGGCCGGCCATCCCATGCCGGACGGCCTGGCCCGCGCCGTAACCCGGTCGGCCGGCGACCTGGCGGTCACGCCGCTGGCGTCCCTGCTGCTGGATGACGGCGCGCCGCCGGCGCCTGGATACCCCCTGTCCAACCCGGCGCTGGGACAGACCCTGCGGGCGCTCGCGGCCGCCGGCCTCGACGACTTCTATCGCGGTGGCGTCGGCCGGGCCATCAGCGCCGATCTGAAGGCCCTCGGCAGCCCGCTGGTGTCCGACGATCTGGCCGCGCATCGCTCCGTGCGCCGCCGGCCGCTGACCCTGAAGACCCCCTCCGCCACGATCCACGACGGCCCCCCGCCCACCCAGGGGCTGATCGCGCAGATGGTCCTGGGCATGGCCGAACGGCTGCACCCCACGGGCGCCGACGGGCTTGACCACGCGCACGGCCTGATCCAGGCCATGCGGGCGGCCGCCGCCGTGCGCGACCGGCACCTCAGCGATCCGCGCTACATGGCGGTGCATCCCACCACCTATCTCAGCGACACCATGCTGGACCAGAGCGCCGCCGCCCTCGACCGCCAGCGCGCGAGGCCGGGGCCGAGGATGGCGCATGGCGGCGGACACGGGGCATGGATCGGCTGCATCGATGCCGCCGGACGCACCGCCGGGCTGGCGCAGACCCTGCACGAGCCGTTCGGCGCCGGCGTGCTGTTGCCCGAAACCGGCCTGCTGTGGACCAATCAGGCGCGCGCCTTCCAGCTCGACCCCACCTTGCCCAACGTGCTGCTGCCGGGCCGCAAGCCGCCCCATGGCCTGACCGCGCCGGTGGCCCGGCTGCGCGACGGCCGCATGATGGTGTTCGGCGGTACGGGCGGCGCGGCCCTGCCGATGCTGCAAGCCCTGCTGTTCACCCGCCATGTCCTGTTCGGCCAGGACCTGGCGGCGGCGCTGGCGGCGCCGCGCTGGCGGCCGGGTCCGGAGACCGACCTTCAGGTGCTGATCGAGGATCGCCTCGACCCCGCCCTGGCCGCCGACCTGGAGCGTCTCGGTCATCGGCTCACGCGGCGGCCGGCCCTTGACGACATCATGGGGCACCTGGGCGCGGTGACGCGCCATCCCGAGGGATCCGTGGCCGGGGCCGTCGATCCGCGCGGCGACGGCGCGGTGATGGGCCTCTGAGTCCGCGCCGCGTCATGGACGACGCCCGGCCCCGCTCCGCGACCGGCCCGCCCGGCGCCGGGCAACGGGTCCTGCGGTCGTTGCTGGATCTGGTGCTGCCGCCCCGCTGCCTGAACTGCGGCGACCTGGTGGCCGAGCCGGGGGCGTTGTGCGGGGCCTGCTTCGCCGCCGCCGCCTTCATCACCGCGCCCCTGTGCGACCGCTGCGGCACGCCGTTCGCCGACGCGCTGGGGGACCCTGGCGAGACCGGTGGCGCGATCGGCGGTGCGGTCGGCGGCGATGCCGTCATCTGCCGGTCCTGCCGGCGCCGTCCCCCCGCCTACAACCGGTCCCGCGCGGTGCTGGTCTACGACGATCACAGCCGCGCCCTGGTGCTGGCCTTCAAGCATGGCGATCGCACCGACGCCGCCCGCCCCCTGGCCGCCTGGATGGCGCGGGCGGGCGCGCCGCTGCTGGCCAGCACGGACCTGATCGTGCCGGTGCCGCTGCATCGCTGGCGGCTGTGGCGGCGCCGCTACAACCAGGCCGCCTTGCTGGCGCGGGCGCTGGCCCGGCGTAGCGGCCGTCCCTGGGATCCGCTGGCGCTGGCACGGCGGCGGGCGACGCCCTCCCAGGGAGGGCTTGGACGGCCGGGCCGCGTCGCCAACGTGCGGGGGGCCTTTCGTGTGCCCGACCCGGCGCGGGTGGCTGGGCGGCGGGTGCTGCTGGTCGATGACGTGCTGACCACCGGCGCCACGGTGGAGGAATGCGCCCGCGTGCTGCGCCGCGCCGGCGCCCTGACGGTGGACGTGCTGACCCTGGCCCGGGTGGTGGTGCCGGCCCTTGGCCCCGAGTAGGGCAGCGTCTCGCGCGACGTCCGTGCGATCCCCTTTGCATGCGGTCGCCGCACACTCTATATTTGGATCCGCCGGTTCGCCGGCTATGACGCTAAACCCTGCCTGGAATAAGCGTCGTGGACCCGGGGGCAGTACCCGGCGCCTCCACCACTTCGGGCTCCGCCGTCGTCTGGATCAACGGCGCGCGGGGTCTCACGGGGGCGAACCAGGTTCGACACGCGTGGTAAAGAGACAGGTTGCGTTCGGCATGGCACCACCGTCATCGGGCCATATGCAATAGTTGCCAACGACAACTATGCTCCGGAAGCCGTCGCTGCGTAATGCGGTGCTGGTGACCGACTCTAAAGTCCCGGGTTCTTAGCAGACTCGGGCGGGGTTCGGGGGGCACCCGCCAACAGAAGCCCCCCATCCTCCGCCGATCCCGCCCACCGACGCGCCTAACGCGACTCGCGATATTGGTGCATGATATGGGCTGACCCAACCAAGCCGGCATCAGGCCGCCCCACCCTGCGTCCAACCCGTGTCACACCACTACCGTCGGCGCGACGGCGGGGTATCTTCCGTGCCGGCCTCGACAGCACGGTGTTTCCCACGGCGCGCGATATTGCTAGTCTGGGTCGGGGTCGGATCGCGCCGGACCCGGCGGCGGCCGTGCTTTTCTCCGGCAAACGGGACCAGGACCGTGAACGACGACGTCACCACCTTTCATTACGATCGCATGGTCGAAAATGCCCTGCGCGGGGTGTTGCGTGACGCGCTGAGAGTGGTGGAGACCCAGGGCGGCCTGCCTGGGGAGCACCATTTCTATATCACCTTCGACACCACCCGCTCCGGCGTGGTGATGCCCGACCGGTTGCGTGCCCAGCACCCCCAGGACATGACCATCGTGCTCCAGAACCAGTTCTGGGACCTGCAGGTGTTCGAGGAGGCCCTGGAGGTGACCCTCAGCTTCAACCGCAAGCGCGAGCGCCTGCGGGTTCCGTTCGCCGCCGTGACCGCCTTCGCCGACCCCCATGCCAGCTTCGGCCTGCAGTTCCAGACCGAGATGACCATGGACGGCGACGGGGAGGACATGGACGAGGATGTCCCCGCCGACTGGGACATGCTGGTCGGCGGCGGCGAGGGCAACGAGGACCATGGCGCGGACACGCGCCCGGGGGCCGACTCCGGCGAGGACGGCGCCAAGGTGATCGCCCTCGACGCCTTCCGCAAGAAACAGTAAGTCCGCCGTCCCCGAGGGGGATGGCCGTGCCTTGCTCCACGCCGGACCCAATCCCCCGGGGCGGCGCGGTGCCCCCTCGTCAACCACCCCCATCCGCGTCGATCGCCCCGACCGATCATCCGGACCGATCGCCTTTCGTGACCGTCCCCCCCCCGATCGTTCCTCGTGATCGTCGCAGCCCCGGAGACCACCATGCTGGACGCCGCCTTCGCCGAACTCTTCCCCGTCGCCGAGGACACCACGCCCTATCGCCGTCTCGACGGCGATTTCGCCGCCGTGGACCGGTTCCGGGGCCAGGACATGCTGGTGGTGGATCCGGCCGGCCTGACCCGGCTGGCCGAGGAGGCCATTCGCGACATCTCCCACCTGCTGCGGCCGGGCCATCTGGCCCAGTTGCGGGCCATCATGGATGACCCCGAGGCGTCGCCCAACGACCGTTTCGTGGCCCTGGAACTGCTGAAGAACGCCAACATCAGCGCCGGCATGGTCTTGCCCATGTGTCAGGACACCGGCACCGCCATCGTCCTGGGCAAGAAAGGCGAGCGCGTGTTCACCGGCGCCGACGACGCCCTGGCCCTGTCCCAGGGCATCGCCAATGCCTACACGTCCCTGAACCTCCGCTATTCGCAGATGGCGCCGCTGTCGATGTACGAGGAGGTCAACACCGGCAACAACCTCCCGGCCCAGATCGACCTGTTCGCCACCCAGGGCAGCGCCTACAAGTTCATGGTCATGGCCAAGGGCGGCGGTTCGGCGAACAAGACGTTCCTGTACCAGCAGACCAAGGCGCTGCTGAACCCGGCGTCGCTGATGGCCTTCCTGGAAGCGCAGGTGAAGACCCTGGGCACGGCCGCCTGCCCGCCCTATCACCTGGCGATCGTCATCGGCGGCACCTCGGCCGAGGCCAATCTGAAGACCGTCAAGCTGGCCTCTGCCAAGTACCTGGACGGCCTGCCCATCGAGGGCGGCAAGAGCGGCCATGCCTTCCGCGACGTGGGCCTGGAGCAGGAGGTGCTGGAGATGACCCGGCGTCTGGGCATCGGCGCCCAGTTCGGCGGCAAGTACTTCTGCCATGACGTCCGGGTGGTGCGGCTGCCGCGCCATGGGGCGTCCTGCCCGGTGGGCATTGGCGTGTCCTGCTCCGCCGACCGCCAGATGCAGGCCAAGATCACCGCCGACGGCGTGTTCGTCGAGGCGCTGGAGCGCGACCCCGCCCGCTACATGCCGGACATCAAGGACGAGAAGCTGGGCGGCGACGTGGTGCCCATCGACCTCACCCAGCCGATGGACCGGATCCGGGCCACGCTCGGCCAGTACCCCATCAAGACCCGGGTCGCCCTGACCGGTCCCATGATCGTGGCCCGCGACATCGCCCACGCCAAGCTGAAGGAGCGGCTGGACGCCGGCCAGGGCCTGCCGGACTATGTCAAGAATCACCCCGTCTACTATGCCGGCCCGGCCAAGACCCCCGACGGCATGGCGTCGGGCTCCTTCGGCCCCACCACCGCCGGCCGCATGGACGCCTACGTGGACCAGTTCCAGGCCGCCGGCGGCTCCATGGTCATGATCGCCAAGGGCAACCGCTCCCAGGTGGTGACGGACGCCTGCAAGGCGCATGGCGGCTTCTACCTGGGTTCCGTGGGCGGCGCCGCCGCGCAACTGGCGCTGGAGAGCATCCGCAAGGTGGAGGTGCTGGAATACCCCGAACTGGGCATGGAAGCCGTCTGGCGGATCGAAGTGGAGAACTTCCCCGCCTTCATCGTCGTCGACGACAAGGGCAACGATTTCTTTCGTCCGGCCTAATACCAACGGTCATTGAGAATGACCGTTGCAGTCCGTGGCCGGTGCCGCTCGGCGGATGAGTCACACTCATCCGCCGCTGGTATAAGAACCGCCGCGCGCACGTTTTTCGGCCGTGCGTGGTGTCCTTGACATGTGTCATGGACGCCGCGCGCGTGCGGTGGAAGAAGGGCCGCCCCGCTCATCACCATCAGGTCCAAGCCATGACCACCGCCACCGCGACCGACCGCGATCCCGCCCTGCTGGACGTGCTGACGGATGCCCTGTCCGACCTGGGCCAGCGCCCGTCACCGTTCGGCGCCGATACAGTAAAAACCCTGTGGGTCGACCCGCATCTCTCGGCACAGATGCTGACCTATCACCTGAACCCGGAGGCGCCGCAGGCGTCGCGCACCCTGCCCGTGATCGAGGCCACCGTGGCATGGCTGGCCGAGCGCCTGGACCTGGGGCCGGGCCGGCACCTGTGCGACTTCGGCTGTGGCCCCGGTCTGTACACCCAGCGTTTCGCAGCCCAATCCGGCGCCACGGTCACCGGGCTGGACTTCTCGCCGCGCTCCCTGGCCCATGCCCGGACCCAGGCGGAGGCGGCGGGCCTGGCCATCACCTATCATGAGGCCGACTACCTGGCCTTCGACGCGGCCGAGCGCTTCGACGCCATCACCCTGATCTACGGCGATCTCTGCCCCCTGTCGCCGGAGAAGCGCCGGCGCCTGTATGACGTCTGGCGGCGCCATCTGAAGCCCGGCGGGCGCGTGGCGTTCGACGTCTTCACCCGCGCCCGCTTCGAGACACTTCGCCCCGGGACCTTCGCCGCGCGGCGGCTGATGGACGGCTTCTGGTCGCCCGGGGACTACCTGGGCCTGCAGGAGACCTTCCTGTATGACGCCGAGAGCCTGTGCCTGGAGCGCTATACGATTGTCGAGGCCGATGGGCGTGTCTGGCGGGTGTACAACTGGCTGCAGCACTTCACCGTGGAGACGCTGACGGCCGAACTGGCGGCCGCCGGTTTCGTGGTCGAGGACCTGCACGGCGATCTGGCCGGCGCGCCCCTGACACCCGAGTCCCACGACCTCGGCGTCATCGTCCGCCTGGCCGGCGACGCGCCCTGAGCCCGCCCCCGAGACCGGCCACGCGCCCGCGCCTGGACCAGCTTCTCGTGGACCGGGGGCTGGTCGACAGCCGGGCGCGCGCCCAGGCGCTGGTGATGGCCGGGCTGGTGTTCTCGGGAGAGCGCCGCCTGGACAAGCCCGGTCAGCGGCTGGCGCCCGACGTGGCGCTGGCGGTGCGCGGCCAGGATCACCCCTGGGTCTCGCGCGGCGGCCTGAAGCTGGTGGCCGGGTTGGATGCCTTCGGGATCGACCCGGCGGGAGCCGTGGCCCTGGACGTCGGCGCCTCCACCGGCGGTTTCACCGACGTGCTGCTGGCGCGCGGTGCCGCGCGGGTCTACGCGGTCGACGTGGGCTATGGGCAACTGGCCCACAAACTGCGCGTCGACGACCGCGTGGTGGTGCGGGAGCGCACCAACGCCCGCCACCTCACCGCCGAACAGGTGCCCGAACCGGTCGACCTGGTGGTCTGTGACGCCAGCTTCATCGGCCTGCGCACCGTGCTGCCGGCCGCCCTGGCGTTGCTGCGGCCGGGCGGGCATCTGGTGGCGCTGATCAAGCCGCAGTTCGAGGTCGGCCGGGACCGCGTCGGCAAGGGCGGCGTGGTGCGCGACCCGGCCCTGCACGCCGAGGTCCGCGAGACCATTGCCGGCTGGTTGGCGGGGCTGCCGGGCTGGACCGTGCTCGGCGTCACCGACAGCCCCATCACCGGCCCCGAGGGCAACAAGGAATTCCTCATCGGCGGCCGATTCGCGGGCGGGTGATGCCAATGCTCCGGGCCTCCTGAAACATCAACCAGGGGGCTCCTGCCCCCTACCACCCGTCCGAGAAGCACAGCCTCCCGAACCCTCCAGATTTCCGGCACTCAAGGGTCGCGGTTAGTCGGGCCTGGGCGCGCGGGGGGCGCCGGTTCCGACCGGTTCGGGCAACGGGTCCTGGCCATAGGGGGGAAACCACCGGGGGCCGCCCCGATAGCGGTTGATACGGCGGACCGTGATGGCGATCGCCAATCCGATCCATGCGATCAGACAGATCATCAGAGGTAGCATGCGTTGGGGGACGGCGCCGGCCGCCAGGATGGGAGACACCAACGCGACTAGAGTGCTCTGGGGTCGGGTTGAGTCGCCAGGGATTCCCATGGGATCGATTTTATGATTCAACGGACTGACCGTTAGGAGGTCGGTCCGCATG
>NZ_JACIGK010000004.1 GCF_014197915.1 Roseospira visakhapatnamensis | reverse complement strand
CCGCGTCGAGCACTGCGGGCACGAAACCTTGCGCGAGCAGAAATGCTCGGAGCCGTCCAGCGCGATCAGCACCCGCCCGTCCAGGCGGCGCATCGCCTCAAGTCCGCCGCGCTCATCAAGGGTGCGGACGATCCCGGAAAACAGCCCGTCGAAGTGATCGGTCGGCACCCCGTCCAGCATCGCGCGGATATGGTTGTCGCTCGGGATCGCCGACAGCCCGAACAGCGTGTGCGCGTTCGACCGGCCGCGCCCCGGACCCTCGGCCAACGCCTGTTGATGGGCCAGGAACGACGGGCTCTGCATGAAGAACACCGAAAACGCCGCCATGCCGATGTCGTCCATCGTATAGCGTCCGTTCTGCCCCGTCCGCCGATCCGGCAGGGCCGCGCACCGCTCCCGCAGCGCCGCGATTTGCTCTTCAAGCCACCTCACCCAGAGGGTGAATCACATCCCGTGTCCCGTGTCCAAGCCTTTCAGCTCAAAATGAGAACTGCTGCCCCGGGCCAGACGCCAGCGATAGACGAGACGGGCGGCCGCCTCGCGCAGCCGGGCGGCCAGCCGCCGCGCCCGGCCGTCGGGGCCGGGGGCCGCCGCGCCCTCCAGGCGCATGGACAGCCCGCGCGCGTCCGCCACCGCCCGGAAGGCCAGCAGGGCGCGCGGCAGATGGGGGCCGTCGGTGACGACCAACACCCGGCCGGCGCCGGCGCTGGCGGCGATCGCCAGGGACTGGCCGGCATTCTGAAGGGTGTCGGACGATCGCGCCTCCAGGATCAGGCGGTCCGGGGCCAGCCCTTCGGCGCGGGCCAGCGCCGCCATCACCCGGGCCTCGCTGTCCGCCCCGGCGGGATGGCGGCGCCCGTGTCCGCCCGACAGGACCACGGGGGCGTCGGGCCACGCCCGCGCCGCCGCCACCGCGCGGGCGACGCGGCGGCGCAGGGCGGGACTGGCGGCGCCGTCCGGCCGCACCGCCGCCCCCAGGACGACGATCATCCGATGTCCGCGCGGGGCGGGGTTTTCCTGGGACATGCGGCCCTCGCGTGGGGGGTCCGGGAGCGGCGCCAGGGGAACGGCCCCGGGGAACTGTACAGTGGACACTGGCGGGAAATCTTCGGATAGTGGCGCTGCCGGCTGGGATACCGGTCCGCGTGGGCGCGACTTCCGTGTCCCCGACCAGCAGCGGATCCAGACCAGCAGCCTGTCCCAACCAGCAGCGAAGCCTTGCCGTCATGGCCTCGATCGGTCCGATTACGCTGTACCGCGAAAAGACCACTGTTCATCGGTTCGCTGCCGGTGGGTCCGCTGGTGCCGACCAGGATCCCGCGTTCGTGCTGAAAAGCAACCGGCTGGTGATGGAGGTGTCGTCCCGGTCGGTGACCGAAACGGTCGTGGTGCGTGGCCAAAACATCCCCGGGACGCTGCGCATGGCGGCCATGGTCGCCGAACGGTACATGCGCGACCCGCAGGTTCTGCACCCGGAGAACCCGGTGCCGCCCGATTGGGATGACCTGTGGACCCGCAAGATCTCGCCCTACGAGAAGTCGGTCAATCCCGACAACTGGGCCTCCGTTCACGTGCGCGGCAAGACGATCTACGCCAGCCTGGAGTCCGACCCGATCATGGCGATCGAGCGCGTGGCCCAAGGCGCCGACCTGGATGAGCGCACCATCCGCGCGGCCACCGCCGGCCTGTTCGGGGCCGAGCCCGACGAGGACGTGGTGGTCCAGCACGACAGCCAGACGGCGGTGGTGATCACGCCCTTCAGCGCCTATTTGCGGGCCGCCGTTCTGGAACGCAAGGGCGGCCGGACGGGCTCCTTCTCCGTCTCCGTGTACCATAGCGAGACGCGGCGGGTGCGGGTCGGGCTGCTGCTGAACTTCTGCGCCGATGTCATCGAGTGCTGCAATCTGAGGCAGTTCCTGGAGCGGCTTCCGGCCGGGCGCGACGATCCGCGCACGCCGGTTCCGGAACACCTGCGCCAGCAGGTGGGGGGGGCCAACGGCCGGCGGCGTGACCTGATGCAGTTTATCAAGGGGTTCGAGACGGCCCACAAGGTGCAGTATCGCCCCGATCGTCCCGACCTGTGACCAGTCCGCCGTGACCGCGCCCCCATCGTCAACAGGCCCTAGTCGAGAGTCCCCCATGTCCCCGTCCGGATCGACCGCCGCCTCGTCCCCTCAGCCAGACCTTCCGGTGCGCGGCAATCGCGACACGCTGCGCGAGACGCTGGGGGCGGTGCGCGGCCGTCTGGTCGCGGACATCGGCTGCGGTGACGGGACGTGGACCCGCTTCCTCACCCGCGAGGGCGCCCGGGTGGTCGGCCTGGATCCCAACCCGGCGCAGATGGCGCGCGCCCGGGCCGCCGACCGCGCCGGCGACGAGACCTACATGGCCGCCGGTGCCGAGGCCCTGCCGCTGGCCGATGCCAGCCGGGACATCGCCCTGTTCTTCAACAGCCTGCACCACGTTCCTCCGGAGGCGATGGCCACGGCCTTGACCGAGGCGGCGCGCGTCACGCGCCCCGGCGGCCTGGTGGTGGCCTTCGAACCGGTCGCCCGGGGATCGAATTACGAGTTGAACAAGCCCGTCGACGACGAGGACGAATGGCGCACCCTGGCCTGGCGCCGCCTGCACGCGGCCGCCGAGGGTGGCGGTCTGAGCCTGGCGCGGGAGTTCGAATACATCACCCTGTCGCGCAAGACCGGCTTCGACGCCTGGCGGGACTGGCACGCGGCCATCAGCCTCGACCGGGCGGCGAGCTTCGCCGCCGATCCCGAGGGCCTGCGCGCCCACTTCGACCGCATCGTGGCGGACCGTCCTCGCGACGCCGAGGGCTTTCCCCTGCTGGACCAGCCGATGCGCGTGACCGTGTTGCGGCGCCTCCCCGGCTAACGGCCGCGTGTTATGGTGCGGTCGTGCGCGCCGGCCGCCGGTGACGGGCGACGCGCCGCCGCAGCCAGCGGTTCGTGGGGCGCTCGAACAGGCGGAACGACAGCACCGACAGCCCGAGCGACAGCCCCAGCATGAGCGGCAGACCCAGCGCGATCCGGGCGTCGGTCTCCAGCCCCAGGCGCGGCAGCACGACATCGATTCCCCGGATCACCAGCGGATGCAGCAGGTAGAGGGAGTAGGACGCGTCGCCGATCGCCAGCAGCGGCCGTGCCCAGCCGCGCGGATCGAACCGGACCGTCAGCAGGCCCGCCACCACCAGGGCCGCCGGGATGCCCTGACTCACGGCCCGGGGCAGGCCGGTGTCGACGAAGTGCTGGCCGATCAGCAGCGCCAGCGCCAGCGGCCAGACCGGGCGCAGCGCCCGCAGGACGCCGGGGGCATGCCGGTACAGTCCGTAGATCCCGCAGCCCCAGACGAACTCCAGCACCAGGCTGTTGGTGAAGAAGCCGACCACCACACCGGGATCGGGAAGCATCCAGCCCAGGCCCACAAGGCCGAAGAGCGCGGCGCAGACCAGCGCCGCCGGGCTGCGCGACACCAGGAGGCCCAGGCCGAACACCAGGTAGAAGAAGACCTCGTAGTTGAGGGTCCAGCCCAGCATGTGGATCGGCTGCACCAGGCCGCTGTCCTTGACGTAGGGGATGAACAGCAGTGACTTGACGAGCGGGATCGGGTCGGCGGTCGTCGAGTGCAACAGCGTCGGCGCCACCAGGGCCAGCGCGTAAATGGCCAGGGTCACGCTCCAGTAGAGCGGTACGATGCGGGCGGCGCGATGGGCCAGGAAGCGGCCGGCCGAGCCGTCGCCGCGCGCCGCGTGGCAGATG
The DNA here is from genome assembly GCF_014197915.1 of Roseospira visakhapatnamensis. Lineage (GTDB taxonomy): Bacteria > Pseudomonadota > Alphaproteobacteria > Rhodospirillales > Rhodospirillaceae > Rhodospira > Rhodospira visakhapatnamensis. The sequence goes on along the minus strand of NZ_JACIGK010000004.1, from coordinate 171,795 downwards.
ATGAAGCCGCTGATGGCGAAGAAGATATCCACCCCGCCGCTGCCCACGGGCACCCAGGTTCCGTCGGGCAGCCCGGCCAACCCGGCATGGGTTCCCTGAAGATGCAGCCCCAGCACCATGAGGGCCGCCAGCGCGCGCAGGATCTGGACGGACTCAAGCCGGTCCATGCGGGGACGCGGGCGGAGGGGAGGGGACGGACGGCATCGGACGGATCCCGGCGGAGGGGTGGGGTGGGCGTGGTGTGGCGGGGCGGCAGTCTATCACCGGCCGGCGGGTGTCGCGAGACCGCCGCGGTGCGTTGTGTTGTTGCCAAGCCTGGGCCGATGCGGCAAAGGTGTCGGCGATGGGAGCGCGGAGCGGATGGTGGCGTGTCCGCCTCCATCATGGCGCATGGGGATCCGCTTGATCGACCTTCGTCCCATCCTGCTGGTGCACGGCCTGCTGTTGTCCATCCTGGCGCTGGGCATGGTGATCCCTGGCCTGGTGGATCTGCTGCACGGCAATCCGGACTGGCTGGTGTTCGTCACGTCGTCGGCGCTGACCGGCTTCTTCGGCGTGTCCCTGTTCCTGGCGACGCGCGGCGGGCAGTTCCGGTTCAGCATCCGCCAGGCGTTCCTGATGACCGCGACCATCTGGGTCATCCTGCCGGCCTTCGCCGCCCTGCCGTTCGTGCTCACCGATCCGGGCCTGAGTTACACGGATGCCTTCTTCGAGGCCATGTCGGGCATCACCACCACTGGCTCGACGGTGATGACCGGTCTCGACCTGACCCCTCCGGGGATCCTGCTGTGGCGGGCCATCCTGCAATGGCTTGGCGGCATCGGCATCATCATCATGGCGCTGTCGGTGCTGCCGATGCTGCGGGTCGGCGGCATGCAGATGTTCAAGGTGGAAGCCTTCGAGACCCAGGAAAAGGTGCTGCCCCGGGCCGCCAGCCTGGCCTCGGCGCTGGCCGTGATCTACGTGGTGCTGACGGCCGCCTGGACGGTGATGCTCTACTGGGCGGACATGAGCGCGCTCGACTCGGTGCTGCACGCGATGACCACCATCTCCACCGGCGGCTATTCCTCCAAGGACGCCTCGGTGGGGCATTTCCGGTCCTGGGCCGTGGACTGGATCATTACCGCCGGCATGATCGTCGGGGCGATTCCGTTCCTACTCTACCTCCAGGCGGTGCGGGGCCGGCCGATGGCGCTGCTGCGCGACACCCAGGTGCAATGGTTCCTGGGCACCGCCGTGGTCGGCGTGGCGATGGTGGCCTGGTGGCTGTGGCAGGAGGGGGGCATGGATGCCCTCAACGCTCTTCGCTACGCGGCCTTCAACACCGTCTCGGTAATGACCGGAACGGGCTACGCCACGGCCGACTACTGGCAGTGGGGCGGGGTCGTGGGCGGCGCGCCGGTGGCGGTGCTGTTCTGCCTGATGTTCGTGGGCGGTTGCGCCGGCTCCACGTCCTGCGGGATCAAGGTGTTCCGGTTCCAGATCCTGGGGGCCATGGCGGCCATCCAGTTGCGCCGGCTGCTTCAGCCCAGCGGCGTGTTCATCCCCTACTACAACAAGAAGCCGATCCAGGAGGGCGTGGCCGAGGCGGTCATGGCGTTCTTCTTCATGTACGCCCTGTCGGTGGCCTTCCTGGCCATGCTGCTGGGGATGACCGGGCTCGACCACGTTACCGCCATCTCGGGCGCGGCCACGGCCATTTCCAACGTGGGGCCGGGCCTGGGCGACGTGATCGGGCCGGCGGGCAACTTCTCGACCCTGCCGGACACGGCCAAATGGCTGCTGTCGGCCGGCATGCTGTTGGGCCGGCTGGAGCTGTTCACCGTGCTGGTGCTGCTGATGCCGCGCTTCTGGCGGGACTGACACCGGCCGACGCGCCTGCGGCGTGCCGCTCGGCCCGGCTCTCGTCGGTCAGGGCGCCGGTGCCGTCGGTTACGCGGAAGGGTTCGAAATCGCGTGCGAAACGCGCGGGAAGCCAGTGTCGCGGGCGATAGGCGGCGGGCGCCGTGTCGGTGAGGGCGCAGTACGTTGCTGGGGACTCCCGCAGCGTCGCCCACATTTGGGAAGGCGTGCCGACCCTGACGGTGCCACCGTAGCGCAGGAGCGGACGCAGGAGTTCCAGCGCGGTCTGTTCCCAGCGGTAATCCGTGCGACGGGTCAGGGCATGGGCGACCGCATGGCGGGCGAGGGCCATCTTGCGGCCCCGGAAACGGAGCAGGGCGGCGACATAGGGGACCACGCGGTCCAGCGGCTCCCGAGGCCATTCCACGATCTTCTGGCCGTCAAGATCGCTCAGCCGAAGATGTGGCATCAACCGACCCGCGGATGCCGCCTCGTCGAAGTACGGCGTTCCGAATATCGGAATGGTTAACGAGAGCAAACCCGGCAACGGGACCTCCGGATCGGCGAGCAATCCGTCGATCTGGGCATCCACATCGCCGATGGTCTGCTGAGTGAAGTCCAGGATCATGCCATAGTCGAAGATGATGCCGTGAGCCGCGCAGGTTTTCGACAGGGACCGAGGGTCGGAGGCCAGGCTCTGACGTTTGTTGAACGTCCTGAGCACTGCCGGATCAAGGGATTCCACGCCGGAGAACAGCGCAAGGCACCCGTTCTCGGCGACCAGGGCCAGGTTGTCTGGACTCTTGAAGAAATCTCCGGTCACCAGGGCGCCCCACCCCCGGAAGGCGCCCCGTCGCCAGTGCTCGCCGAGAAGGCGAACCCGCCCCTCGAAGCTCGATCGGTTGTTGCCATAGAAATTGTTGTCCAGGACCATGAGCATCTGCACGCGGTCCACGGCGGCGATCTGGCGCGCGATGTCCTCGTCCTCATGGGCGACGTAGTCTCGCCCTTCCCCGGTCAGGGAACAGAACGCACAGGCGAAGTTGCAGTTCTTGGTCGTCTCGATGAATCCGGGGCTGAACACGGAACGGGCCAGGTCAAAGCGCGGTGCGGGTGTGTCGGCCCGGTGTCCCGGCCCGAGAACCTCGTCGATCACCGCGTCGACGCTCTCCACGTCGCCCTGGCACACCAGATCGAAGACGCGCGCGCACAGGCCGGGAAGGGCCCGCGCGATCGGTCCGCCGATCGCCACGACGACGCCCGGTCGTCCGTGCCGGAAATAGGCGGACAATTGACGAGCCCGGTCGAACGCGGCGGTCAGACCGGTGAGAATGACCAGATCGGGCCAGGCATACAGGCGGCGATCAAGAAGGGCACCGTGATGAACCTCGTCATGGACGCGCACCTCGACCCGGTCGCGGTGGAACCGGCCCGCCAGGAAATAGGGGGCCATGGCCCGCGGAACAAACAGACGGGTCGGCGTCGACGCCCGCCACGGGTCGAGGTAGGCGTTGACGATCAGCACTTTCGATCGGGTGTGCTGCATCCGGTCTCAGACCTGCTCGACGCCGGCGAACAGGCCGAGGATGAAGATCGCATACACTCCAATGATCGTGTGGGACAGGATCGGCGAGGCAACGCTGCCCGACCTCATGAACAGCCATCCCCAGAGGAGGGATGGTCCGATCACCGCCAACGACACGACCGGATTGAGATGCGCATGGAGAACGGCGAACAGAAGCGTCGCCGTGATGTTGGCGATCCAGCCGGGCGCGGCGACGACCCCATCGAGAAAGCGTGTCAGCGGCGCCTGGATGGCGCAGCGCGTGGCGAACTCCTGAAAGAGCACGGAAAACAGGTAGATTGCCAGGGCGATGGCGAAAAGGTCGACGGTGTCAACCCGGGTGCCGTCATCGAGGACCAGGAAGGCGAACAGGGGCTCCTGGGACGAGGAGGCGGCCAAGGAGGCGGGCGACAGCTGGAGCGTCAGGCCCTTGATCGCCGTCATCAGGATGCATACGGCGACAGACCAGGCCACGGACTCGTAGAGGTCCCGTCGACCCAGGCGGAGCGTGACGCCATAGTCGCGCAGGGAGGATCCGGTCCATCGCGTGATCAGGAACGCGATGACCATCAGGGTCACCAGGGCCAGCACCGGCCCGAAGTCAAAGAACCGCGCCTCGGCCAGTTTCTGGATCGGTTCAAGCAACAGCGTGAAGACGCTGAAGATGGTCAGGATCGCAACGATGAAGCGTCCAATCGCGGCACGCTCGCGTTCGCGGGCGGCGCTTCTCTCCAGGGACTCGACCCGTTCGCTGATGTCCGAGACGACCACGAGGATCCCTATGGTCTCGCTGCTGTCCTTGTCCCGCAAAAGGTTGGCATGCACGGTGAGGTGACGGCGCCCGGAGGCGGACTCGATGGTGACGTCGGCCTCGTGGGGGGCCTCCGGGTTGCGGACCGCTTCAAGGACACAGTCGGTAAATGTATCGAGCCCGTCCAACGGGACGAACACCTCGGCGACCGTCTCACCGACAACGGTCTCGGCACGCAACCCGAATATCGTCTCCGCCGCCGGATTCATGAAGGTCAGTCGGCCAGCGTGATCGACCGTGACGATGCCGTCGCGGATCGAGGTGACGATATCGTTCGTCATCGCGGACGGCGGGGCTGCGGCCACGTTCAGAGGCATCATCGGCGCGGATCCGGTCGATCGTTCGGGGATCGGGTGACGGTCGGACGATCTTCGGACCGAATTATACAGTTTTGGTCGATGGGTGCGAGATTGGTTCTGTGTCCGAACGATGCGCCCGGGGCACGACATCGCATGCCACGGGCCCAACGGCCGGTGCGCTCTGGTCGGACGTCGCGGTCTGGTGTAAAAGACGTCTGACCGCAACCGCCAAGGCCGTGGTGAGGTGAACGCGAAGGCCCCCGGCTTGCCGTGGTTACAGACAGGCTTCGTACAGGCCCTTGAGGATGTCGGCGTCCAGGGGCAGCGGGTTACCGCCGCAACTGGGGTCGTCGGCGGCCATGGCGGCCATCTCATCCAGGCGGGCGCCGTCGACGCCCATGTCGGTCAGGCTGTCGGGAATGCCCAGGGCGGCCCGCAGGCCCGTGACGTAGTCCAGGAAGCCGTCGAAACCGCCGGCGATGCCCAGGTAGGCGGCCAGGCGGTCGATTCGGTCCTCGATGGCCGGGCGATTGAAGCGCAATACGGCCGGCATGATGCAGGCATTGGTGGTACCATGGTGGGTGTCGTAAAGCGCGCCCACGGGATGCGCCAACGCATGGATGGCGCCCAAGCCCTTCTGGAAGGCCACCGCGCCCATGCCCGAGGCGGCCATCATGTGGGCGCGCGCCTCGATGTCCTTGCCGTCGCTGTGGGCGCGGGGCAGGTTTTCCTTGATCAGCCGCATGGCCTCCAGCGCGATCCCCTGGGACATGGGGTGGTAGTGCGGCGAGCAATAGGCTTCCAGGCTGTGGATGAAGGCGTCCATGCCGGTGCCGGCGGTCAGGATCGGCGGCAGGCCGACGGTCAGTTCGGGGTCGCAGATCACGATGCCGGGCAACATCCTCGGATGGAAGATGATGGTCTTGACGTGGGTCTCGCTGTTGGTCACTACGCCCGCGCGGCCGAATTCCGAGCCGGTGCCGGCGGTGGTGGGCACGGCGACGATGGGGGCGATGGCCTCGGCGTCGGCCCGGGTCCACCAGTCACCGATGTCCTCGAAGTCCCAGACCGGGCGGGTCTGGCCCTGCATGAAGGCGATCAGCTTGCCCAGGTCCAGGCCGGAGCCGCCGCCGAAGGCGACCACGCCGTCATGCCCCCCGGCCCTGTAGGCGGCGATGCCGGCCGCCAGGTTGGCCTCGGTCGGGTTGGGCTGGACGTCGCTGAACAGGGTGGCGTCGAGGCCGCCCCCCTTGAGACCCTCCAGGGCCCGGACCGTGATCGGCAGGCTGGCCAGACCGGCATCGGTCACCAGCAGTGGCCGCGTCATGCCCAGGGCGGCGCAAGCCTCCGCCACTTCGGCGATGCGGCCGGCGCCGAAGCGAATGGCGGTGGGGTAGCTCCAATGGGCGGTGGGGCTTGTGGTCGCGCTCATGATGGGGCTCAAGCCTTCTTTTTCAGGTGATAGGACTTGGGGCGGGTCAGGTTCTGGAAGCCGATCACCGACAGCGCGCCGCCGCGCCCGGTGTCCTTGCAGCCGGTCCAGCACAGTGCCGGGTCCAGGTAGTCGGCCCGGTTCAGGAACACAGTGCCGGTCTGGATGCGCGCGCCCAGGGCCTCGGCGCGGGCCGCGTCGGCGGTCCACAACGAGGCGGTCAGGCCGTAGGGGCTGTCGTTCATCAGCGCCAGGGCGTCGTCGTCATTCTTTACCGTCATGATGCCGACCACGGGACCGAAGCTTTCCTCGCGCATCACCCGCATGGCGTGGGTGACCTCGGTCAGGATCTGGGGCGCCAGGTAGGCGCCGCCGTCGTCGGCCGGGAACAGCGCCGGGTCGATCCGTGGCGTGGCGCCGGCGGCCACGGCCTCGGCGATCTGGTCGCGGACGACCTGGGCGAAGCGGGCGCTGGCCATGGGGCCGAGGGTCGTGTCCGGGTCCAGCGGGTTGCCGAGCGTCAGCTTCGAGACCTCGGCGATGGATTTCTCGAGGAAGGCGTCGTAGAGGGATTCGACCACATAGATCCGTTCGATCCCGCAACAGCACTGGCCGCTGTTGAACATGGCCGCGTCCATCAGGGTGGCGACGGCCGCGTCCAGGTCGGCGTCCTCCATCACGTAGCCGGGGTCCTTGCCGCCCAATTCCAGGCCCAGGGCGGCGAAGGTGCCGGCGGCGGCGCGCTCGATGGTTTGGCCGCCGGCCACCGAGCCGGTGAAGTTGACGAAATCGAAGGCACGCTGGGCCAGCAAGGCTTCGGTGGTGGCGTGGTCCAGGACCACGGCCTGGATCACATCGGCGGGGACTCCGGCCTCGATGAAGGCGCGGGCCATGCGCTCGCCCACCAACAGGGTCTGGGTGGCGTGCTTCAGGACCACCGTGTTGCCGGCTATCAGCGCCGGGGCGATGGTGTTGATGGCCGTCATGTAGGGGTAGTTCCAGGGCGCGATGACGAACACCACGCCGTGGGGTTCGCGCTTCAGCACCCGGCGGAAGGTTCCGCTGTCCTCGATCACCAGCGGGGCCAGGGCGTCGGCGGCGATGCCGGCCATGTAGTCCGCGCGCTCCTTGACGCCGCCGAACTCCCCGCCGTAGCGGACCGGGCGGCCCATCATCCAGGCCAGTTCAGGGACGATCTCCTCGGTCATGGCGCCCAGCCGCGCGACGCCCGCCTGGACCAGGGCGATACGCTCCTCCAGCGGGCGGGCGGCCCAGGCGGTCTGGGCGGCGCGGGCGCGGGCGGCGGTGTCGCGGGCCTCGTCCAGGGGAACGGCGGGACGTTCCACATAGACCTCGCCGTTGACCGGCGAGATCAGCTTCAGGGTCTTGGTCATGGGGGCCTTCATGGATGGCGGACCGGTGGGGTGAGGGGGGTGTGTTCAATACCGCTCGAAGCCGCGCATCAGCTCCCAGTCGGTGACGCGGCGGTCGTATTCCGATTGCTCCCAGCGGGCGGTGTGCAGGTAGTGGTCGACGACGTCGTCCCCCAGGGCCGCGCGCAGCATGCGCGAGCCGTTCAGATTGTCGGTGGCGGCGCGGAGCGTGCGGGGGATGTCGGACAGGCCGGCGTCGCCGTAGGCATCGCCGACGAAGGGGGCGGATAGGTCCAGGCCCTCCTCGATGCCGGCGATGCCGGCGGCGATCAGGGCGGCGAAGGCCAGATAGGGGTTCACGTCGGCGCCCGGCACCCGGCACTCGCAGCGGATGGCCTTGGACCCCTCGCCGCACAGGCGGAAGCCGGCGGTGCGGTTGTCGCGGCTCCACACCACCTTGGTGGGCGCGAAGGTGCCATCCTGAAAGCGCTTGTAGGAGTTGATATAGGGCGCCAGGAAATAGGTGTAGTCGGGCGCGTACTTGATCTGCCCGGCCATGAACCGGCGCATCAGGTCCGACATGCCGTGGGGCGCGTCCGGATCGTGAAACAGCGGCGTGCGGCCGTCGGCGTCGCGTACCGACATGTGGATGTGGCAGGAGTTGCCGGCGAGGTCATAGTCCCACTTGGCCATGAAGGTGATGGCCTTGCCGTGGGCGTGGGCGATCTCCTTCATGGCGTTCTTCATGACCACGTGGCGGTCGGCCATGGTCAGCGCATCGGCGTAGCGGATGTTCAGTTCTTCCTGGCCCGGCCCCCATTCGCCCTTGGAGGTCTCCACCGGGATGCCCGAGGCTTCCAGGTGGTTGCGCATGGCGCGCACCACGCCTTCCTCCTTGGTGGTCTGGAAGATGTGATAGTCCTCGATATAGGCGCCGGCGGTGCGCGCGTCGCGGTAGCGGCGGTCGCGCAAGGCGCGGTAGTCCTCGTCGAACAGATAGAACTCCAGTTCCGAGGCGGCGAAGGCCGTCAGTCCCATGGCCCGCAGCCGCTCCACCTGGCGCGTCAGGACGGAGCGGGGCGCGTGCGGCACCGGCGCGTGGTCGTGGTGGTCCAGCACATCGCACAGCACCATGGCGGTGCCGTCCAGCCAGGTGCAGCGGCGCAGGGTGGCCATGTCGGGCTTGAGCACGAAATCGCCGTAGCCTTTCTCCCAACTGTGCGCGGCGTAGCCCGGCACCGGCTCCATGTCGATATCGTCGGCCAGCAGGTAGTCGCAGGCGTGGGTTTCCTCGTGCCCGCTGTCCAGGAAGAAGGCGGCATGGAACCGCTTGCCGATCAGGCGGCCCTGCATGTCGGGAAAGGCGACCAGGACGGTGTCAATGTCACCCTGGGTCACCGCGGATGTCAGGTCCTCGAAGGACAGTCCCTCACCGGGTCGAGTCATGATGGGTTGCGCCGCCTGCCTGTTGCATGGAAGGGCGGGATGGTACCCGATCCCCCGGGCCGGCACCAAGACCCTTGGACCGTTTATGTATACAATTGCGCGCGGCTTTGAGGACCAGGCGCGGGGCGGCGGTCAGGGCCCAGGACCGGGAGCGCAGCACCCCCCACAGCACCTCGGCGGCGGCACCGGGCTCGGTCATGGGGGGCGGGTCCACGGGCTCCGGGGCAAGACCGGCGCGACGGCGGGCGCGGTTGCGCAAGGGGCGGGTGACCCGCCAGCCCCAGGCGCGCCACAGGGCGCGGGCACGGCGGCGGGTGCGGTCCTCGGCGCGGGCGGCCGGGTCGGCGCCGATGTCGCGGTCCAGGCGATGGGTGCCCGCTTGGCGCGCCACCAGGCCGGCCAGCAGCCCCGCCACCAGGGGGGCCGACCGCCCGGTGTCCAGCGCCGCCCAGGCGGCCGGGGCGCGGGCCAGGGCGGCGGGAGAGTCGATCCACGGCCGGTCTCGCGACAGCAGCGTGGCGGGGACCGCGCGATGGGTCAGGCCGGCGCCCACGGCCACCGCCACCAGTCCCCACAGGCCGCTTTCCGGTGCCCAATCCCGTGCCGCCACGGCCACCGCGCGTGGCCCCAGCACCAGCCCCGGCCCGGCGACCGCGTTGACCGCCTGGGCCGTGACGGGGGCGCCGTCGAGGCAGAGCACCCGCCGCCCCTCCGGTCCCTCGCGCCATCCCGGCGCCAGCAGGTCGGCGCCGCCGAGGGTGAGAAGAGAGGTGATGCGATCCTGGGCGCCCGGGTCGGGGCGGTCGGCGTCGGTCAGCAGCCACGCGGCATGGTCTGGCGGACCATCGGCCAGGGCTGTCTTCCACACCGGGTCGGGCCGACTGGCCGGGGCGATCAGAACGCGAAGGGGCACCGCGGGCGCGGTCCGCGCGGGACGCGACGGCGGCTTGGTTTCCAGGAGCGCCGCATGCCACGCCCGCCACACCGTGTCCGCGTCTTCCCGAGAAACCCGTGGGCGGGCCGGGGACGGCATTGTGCCGATCAGCGCGGCCAGGCGGTCCGCCAGGGCGTCGGCGCCGGTTTCGGGCGGGATCACCACGCGGGCGCGGTCCTCCGGCGCCACGATCTCGGCTACCCCGCCGCCCCCGCGCGCCAGCACCGGCACGCGCAGGGCCAGGCTTTCGTGCAGGGTGAGGGGGCTGTTGTCCCCGGCGCCGGCGATCAGCGCCAGGCGCCCCGGTTGCCTCAGGTGGTCCAGGGCCTCGGCGCGATGCAGGCGATCGAGGATCGCGGTCTCCCAGGGCCAGGGCGCGGCGCGGCGGCGGATGACCCTGTCGGCCGGTTCACCCGCCAGCACGCCGGCACGCCCCAGGAAGGCGACCCGCGCCGGGCGGTCGTCCGGCGGTCGAGTGGCCAGCCGGTCCAGCCCGTCCAGCACCCAGGCCAGTCCCTTGCGGGCTTCCAGGCGGCCGAACACCACCACCTCGTCGATCGGCGTCGCCTCGGCCTCGGGCGGGCGGGGCCGGCCGGGGTCGGGCATCAGCAACGGCAGGATCCGCGCGCCCTGCGGCGGCAGGGCGACGCCCTGGCCCTCCAGCCGGTCCACCATGAAGCGGCTGGGGCTCCACACCGCGTCCATGACGGCTGGCGCGGCCCGTTCAAGGTCGATCTGCGCCAACCGGGACAGGTCGGCGAGCGGCGTGTCGTTGCCGGCCATGGACCAGTCGGAGGCGCCATGCAGCCCCAGCACCAGCCGCGTGTCCGCGAAGGCCAGGCCCAGCGCCTTCGCCTGCCCGCACAGGGCGGCGTCGCCGCCCCAGTCGTTGAAATGGATCAGGTCGAAGTCCCGCGCCGCCAGCCAGTCCAGGGCGCGGAGCCGCCGCCCCAGCGTGCCCAGGCGCCAGATCCCGCCGGGCGGTGGCGTGCCCGGGAGCGTATCCGGTAAGGGCGCCAGGATGAGTCCCCGGCGGCGATAGGTCTCCACCCAGGGCGCGAAGGGTCCGTCCATGGCGCGGGCGCCGTTCAGGCACAGCACGGTGACCGCGTGGCCCTCGGCGACCAGCAGGTCGGCCAGGGCGCTTGCGAAGGTGGCGATGCCGCCGGTGCGGTGGACCCCCAGGATCTCGGTGGTGACCAGGCAGACGCGAGCGGTGTGTGGGCGGTGGCGCATGCGGGCATGGGTTCCTTACACCGGTATCCGAGCCGCGCGCAGACGGCCGAGCACCCGGGCGCGGGCGCGGTCGGGGTCCATGGTGGCGCCGATGCCGTTGGGGGCGTGGCGCTTCCACAGCAGCACGCGCGGAATCACCGCCTGTGGCACCCCGGCCAGCAGGGCGCGAACCAGCAGGTCCCAGTCCTCGGCGCCGGTGGCGGGGTCGGGATCGAACCCGCTCAGCCGGAAGAAGGCGTCGCGCCGGATCATCAGGTTGGCGTCGCCCAGGATGTTCGCCCGGCCGGCCAGCCCCGGCACCGGGCCGAGCGGCCGGTAGACGGGACCGCCGTCCGGATCCGGCGGCGGACGATCGCCGTGAAACAGCGCCGCCCAGCAGGTCCAGACATCGGCCGCGCCGGTGGCCGCCGCTCGGGTGAAGGTGGCCAGGGCGTTCGGCGGACACTGGTTGTCGTCGTCCAGGATCAGGACCCAGTCCGTGGACAGGGCCTGTACGCCGGCGTGGCGGGCCGCGCCCAGGCTGGGGGCATCGCGGATGATCAGTGTGCTTGGGGCGGCGCCGAAGGCCGAGACCCGCCGGCGCAATAGCCGCCGCGCCGTGGGGTCGGTGCTGGCGGCGTCCACCACCACCAGCGCGTCCGGCGGGCGGGTCTGCCCGGCCAGGGAGTCGAGCGCCGCCACCACCGGGCCGGGCCGGTCCCGATGCACCAGCACCACGCCCAGGGTCACTGGCCGCGTGGCGGCGCGGACCTGGACGCGACGGTCCTGGGCCGGATGGGGCAGGGTGGCCAGCCATCGGGCGAATGCCCGGGCGTCCGATCCGGCCTCGGGCGGAAGGGTCGCCCGCGCTGGCGATCCCGGCGGCGCGATCCACGACGCCGAGGCCCGCGCCAGGGCGTCCAGGTAGGCGGCCTCATGGCTCCAGGCGGGTGGCGCGTCCGCGTCCAGTCGGTCGTCAGGTGTCGGCCACAGCAGCCAGCGCGCCGGCCGGGTCTCCAGGGCGGCGGCGCGCGCCTGGGCGGCGACGCCCAGCCACCAGGGTGGTCCCACGACCGCCACCAGGGGACGCTCGTCCTGGGTCAGGCGCGCCGCCACGGCCTCGGCGACGCGCGCCGGAGCGTGGCGCGCGCCATCCCAGGGCCGAGTCGATGGCGGTGGGGTGACGCGGCATGGCGCCTGTCCGCGCGATCGCAGGGCGGCGGCCAGTGGTGCCGACTCGGCGGGTGATCCCAGGAGCGTGACCGACCGTCCCTCGCCCGATGATATCCATCGCCCGCGTTTCATTCCGCGTCGCTCTCCTGTTGGCCCTTTGGGGAAGCCGTATCGATCGGTGCGCCCCGGGTGCCGCGCTGGTCGGACGAGCCCCGACGCACACTCTATACGCAATACTGTTCAGGTGGAGAAACACACCATATTGTGGTTCCCGCGACGGACCGGATGGGCTCTCAGGCCGGGATGCCCCGTGGATCGGACCTTTTGGGGCTGATCGGGCTCATGGTACGCTCGACGTCCGAATGGAAAGGCGTGGCAGAAGGGTGCGCGGAACGATGACCGTCAAGACTCACAAGGACAGCGCTCAGTCGGTCATCGCCGAGGCCGAGAAGGCCGTCGCAGACCTGGGGGGCGCGCATGACGCGCGGGCCGACCGGCTCTCCAAGCTTCACGACCTGTTCACCGTGGTGGAGCAGCGCTATCAGGCGCAGCAGCAGGAACTGGCGGATCGAGACGAGCAGATCCGCGCTCTTTCGGAGGCCAATGACACCCTGACCGAGGCCCTGCGGGCGCTGACGGGCGCCGCGCAACGCACGGCCCAGGACCTGGCGGGCGACGAGACGGATCTGGCGCGCGCCGTGGAGCGCTCCGAGGCCCTGGTGGCCCGCGCCTTCGGCACCGGTGGCAACGCCAATCCCACGCAGGCGCCCGACGCGCCGCCTGTGGTGGAGGCGCTCGGGGAGGCGCCTGGGGAGGCCCCCGGGGACGCGCTGGCCGAGCGGTCCATGGACGGCGGCGCCGATGCCGGCGCGGAAGCTGTTGATGTCGACGACGAGGCCGGCGGCGATGACCCGGGTCCGGCCGGTCCCGTTGATGAGCCCGCGATCGAGGCGGAAGCCGGCCTCGCCACCGAAGGCGACGGGGCGCCGGTGAGCGGCCTTGATGTCGCGATCGAGGACCTGGAAATGGTTCCGGAACGGGGCCTCGACAGCCCGGCGGCGGTCCCGGAGGCCGAGTGCGATGCCGGCGCCATGGACGATGGGATCGGCGGCGATGACGGGGCGGCTTTCGATGGCCAGGATGACTTGACCTTCGAGCATGCCGGGCACGACGCGACTGGCGATGATGTGGCTGGCGATGATGCCGATGGCGGCGGGGATCGGGCGTCCCTGGACGCCGGGGAGGGGTCCTCGGTCCAGGACGCGGACGACGACGAGTCCGGATCCGAGCCCCAGGTCGCCGACGTCGATGAAACCGGTGTCGAGGAGACCGGTGTCGATGACGCCATCGCGGAGCCCGCCCTGTCCGCCGCGCCCGACGGGGCTGACGACGGCGCCGGGGCCCAGGACGCCGTCGACGACCCGCCGGCCCCGACAACGGCGGACGAGATGGCCGGAGACGATGATGGCCCGACCGAAGATGGTTCTGCCGACGATGGTCCGACCGAAGATCCTCCGGGCGCCGGGGCGGGAGCCGATGACGACGGCGCGGATGGCGTGGATGGTGCGGAGACGGCCGGGGGCGATGGGACGGATGAGGCGGACGAGCCGCTTATCCGCTGGTCCGACACCTGGTCGGTCGGTGCCGAGGAGATGGATCGCGACCACCGCATCCTGATCAATCTTGTCAATCAACTGCCGGCCGCGCTGGACAAGGCGCCCGAGAGCGCCTGGATCGTCGGCAGCGTGTTGAACAGCCTCTGGGACTACACGGAGTACCACTTCAATCGCGAGGAGGCGCTTCACAAGGCGGCCAACTTCCCCGGCGCCCAGGACCACGCGGGCCGACACCGGGAACTCAAGGCCCAGGTCCGGGAGTGGCTGGACCGCTACCAGGCCGATCCCCATGCCATGCAAGGCCAGGCCCTGCTCACGTTCCTCAAGGGATGGTTGATGAACCATATTCTGGGTGAGGACATGCGCTACAAGCCGTATGTCCAAAACAACCCGGATGCCCAGGCCGTGGCCGCGGCGATCAAGGTGGATCCGGCTCTTGTCGAGGACTTGGGGGATGCGGCCATTCTCTCGGAGCCGGTCGTCTGATACCAGCGGCGGATGAGTGTGATTCGTCCGCCGGGCGGCCACGGACGGCAACGGTCATTCTCAAGGGCCGTTGGTATGGTACGCCACGCTTCGAGACGGTCTTGTAAAGGGACCCATGGTGTGTCTGACTTCGGCCCGGTCAGGCGCCGTGCGGGACCCGTCGGGGTTTTCCGGACAGGACGCCGCCATTGATGGCCGTCCTCGTTGTCCAGCCCGACCAGCGGTGGGGAAGCGGCCCCCTCCTCGGGCGCCACACGCCGGGCGCCGCACCACGGGGAACCGTCGTCGGGCATGCCGACCGGCGACCGGCGTGGAGGGACCCACCATCATGTCTCCCGGCGGTGATGCGGCGGCCATCGAGGCGGTGCTCCGCGAGATGCGGCAGGAATTCCTGGACGAGGCGGGTGACGCGGCGCGCGATCTGCTGCTTCGTGTCGAACAGGTTCGCCACGACACCGGCGGCGACCTGGCCGACGTGGTCCGCATCGCCCGCCGGCATGCCCTGGTCCTGCGCGGCCAGGGCGAGAGCCTCGGCCTGAGTCCGCTTGCCACCCTGGGCCACCGTCTTGGCGACTACCTGTCGGAGTCCCGGTCCGTGGTGCCGGCCTTGATCCTCGACGACCTTGAGGTCTTTCTGGAGGTGATCGTCGACCTCGTCGAGGGGCGCATCCCGGCCGACACGGAGCAGGGGCCGATGGTGCGCGGCCTGCCGGCCAAGCGCGGCTTCGCGCCGGAGGATATCGAGGTTCGCGACATCGAGATCATGCTGGTCATGGAGCCGGGCGCGCAAACCCACTTCGTCGAGCGCGAATTGCAGCAGTGCGGTTATCGCACGGTGCAGATTGGCTCCACCTTCGAGGCCCTGCCGCTGATCGTGCGCACCAGGCCGGACATGGTGATCATCTCCGCCGTCATGCCGGGCCTGACCGGGATCGACCTGGCGATCGGCGTGGCCGCCATGCCCGAGACCCGCAATGTGCCGACGGCCCTGATCACCAGCCTGGATCCCGACAACGAGCTGCTGGCGTTGCTGCCCGGCCAGGTGCCGGTCATCCACAAGGGGCCCGCCTTCGCGGATGATCTGTTCCATGCGCTGGATACGCTGTTCCTGATCTGACCGCGATAGCCGCCGCGCGCGCCGGAATCCCGGGAGCGTCGGGCCGGCGTATCATGCTCTCCCGGTCCCGGGGGCGCGCCCCTGGGGAGGCTGCGCCTCAGGGGGGCGCCGGAACTTCCTCGCGGGGCTGGTCCGGGGCCTGATCCCGGGCTTGATCCCGTGTGGGGGCCCGCGTGGCGGGCGGGAATGACAGGGTGATGGTGGTGCCCTGGTCCAGTTGGCTTGTCAGGGTGATCGATCCGCCATGGCGTTCGATCAGGGTTTTCACCAGCACCAACCCCAGCCCGGTTCCCTCGATCTCCTTGCGCTCGGCATTGCTGGCCCGCATGAACGGCTCGAACAGGTTGGCCTGGTCCTGTTCGGAGATGCCCATGCCGGTATCGGCCACGATGACGTCGAGCCCGCCGGACGGCGTCCGCGTGCAGCGGATGTCGACGGCGCCGCCGCGCGGCGTGAACTTGATCGCATTGGACAGCAGGTTGAACAGCATCTGGCGAAAGGCCCGGTGATCGGCCATGACGGGCTGGATATCGGGGGCCACGTCGACGGTGATGGCCACGCCGTGGGTTTCCGCCCGGGTCCGCACCATGCGCAGGCAGCGGTCGAGTTCCTCGCCGGGGTTCAGCGGCTCCAGGGTGAGATCCACCTTGCCGGACTCGATGCGGGCCAGGTCCAGGAGGTCGTTGATCAGGTCCAGAAGGTGGGTGCCGCTGTGGTGGATGTCGGTCACGTACTCTTCGTAGCGGTGCTGCCCGAGGGCGCCGAACAGGGCCGCGCGCATGATGTCGGAAAACCCGATGATGGCGTTCAGCGGGGTCCGCAGTTCATGGCTCATCGCGGCCAGGAACTCGGACTTGGCGCGGTTGGCGGTCTCGGCGCTCTGCTTGGCCTGGAGGGCTTCCAGGCGGGCCGTCTCCAGCATCTCGGCCTGGGCCGCCAGTTCGTGGGCCTGCCGCGTCATGGTGGACTGGGTGTACACCAGTTCGGCCTCGCGGCGTTTCTGGTCCTCGATCTCCAGAAGAATCCCGCAGAACACGACCTCGTCGCGGGCGACGCGATGGGGCCGCGCCCGGGTCATCCACCACCGCAGCGATCCGTCGGGCAGGACGAAGCGGCCCTCGAACGCCCAGGTCGTCAGGGTCTGGGCCGCCTCGGCCAGGGAACGGTCCAGTGGTCCGGCGTCGTCGGGATGAAGGGGCAGCTTGGACAGGTCGGTGACGGTGTCCTCGGTCGGGGCGCCGAACACGTCGTCCAGCGTCCCGGCGACGACTCGCACCGCGCGGGACCCGCCGGCGCGGTAGTGGCACAGGTACAGGACGGCGGGAAGGCGCTGCGCGATGTCGTGCAGGCACCATCGCGACCACGGTGTCTCGGCCGACGACGGTGGCCGCGACTGCGTCGTCCTGGCCGTCCGAAGGTCGGTTTCGAACATCGTCCGGAACCGGTCGACCAGGCGCCGGCCGAGGTCGGCCAGCGGTCCGGGCGTGTCATGGAACAGGCACAGCGTGCCGAAGGGGGTGCCATCCGGCCACAGCAGCGGCACGCCATGATAGGCGCGCCAGTCCCGGTAGGGGGCGGGGGCGTCGGCCCATGCCGGATCCTCCCGCGTGTCGGGGATCGACGCCGGCTGGCGCGTGGCGCCGACGATTTCGCAGGGCAAGGTCCCGGTGCGGGGAAGGTTCCGTCCGGCGGCGAACGGCGTGCCGGGGTCCGCCGTGCTGGCCACGATGTCGACAGTCAACGGATGGAGTTGCGTGACCACGCAAAGTCCCACCGCACAGGCCTCGGCCAAAAGATCAAGGCTGTCGCGCCAGTCATCCAGCACCAACCGCGACATGTCCGGATACGTGCAGTCAACGCGTGTCGGGGTGTGGGTCATGCGTCTCCGTTGCCTTGTGTGTGCCGTCGCTCGCTCCCGTCCTGCCGACCAGGACCGGGGTGATGGGGCGGTGGCATGTCCGGCGGGCCGTCCGCCGGGCTGCCGATGTCGTCGCGCGCGGCCCTGACTCGGGGGCATCGTTCGCGTCTGCCTCCGGCGAGGCCGGATGGTCCCCGCTGCCCGACGACGGCCCATGCATCGGCGGTCGCGCCACCGCCCGAGCCTGGAGTTTACCACCACCAAATCAACCGGGGACGTGCCAATGCGGCGCCCGAACGAAAATTGTCAAGAATTCACGCCGCGTCACAACCAAAATTCGAGACACGGGTCCCCTTGCCGCATGAGGGTGGTCCGCCATCCGGGTGCCGTCGTGCCGGGATCCGGACCGCTCACGACGGATCCGGCGGTGCGCGGGCCGGTCGCCGGGTGGCCAGCCACAAACCCGACAGAATCAGCGCCAGGCCGGCGCCGTGCGCCCACAGCACCGATTCTCCCAGCAGGACCATCGACATCAACCCGCCCACCAGGGGCATCAGGTACAGGAACTGGCCGGCCACGTTGGCCCCCACCAGGGCGACCCCGCGATTGAAACAGGCGAAGGCCAGGATCGACGGGAACAGCGCCACGTACGCCACCGCGCCCAGGGTGACGGTGTCCAGGGGCATCACCCGCCCGCCGACCAGGGTCTCCCAGAGGTACAGGGGCGCCAGCAGCACGGCGCCGATCAGGAACGTGGCGGCCAGGAACACCGAGGCGGAGACCTTCGGCCGCACCCGCAGCAGCGCGGTGTATCCGGCGTAACAGACCACCGCCGCCAGCACCCACAGGTCGCCGGCGTTCCACTGGAGGCCGAGAAGCACGCCGGGATCGCCCCGGCTGATGACCACGGCGGCCCCGGCCAGGGAGATCAGCAGGCCCACGGCTTGCCAGGCGCGCACCCGCTCGCCGAACACCGCGAAGGTCCACAGGATGATGAGCACCGGCATGGCCGTCTGCATCAGCAGGGCGTTGATGGCCTGGGTGTGCTGGAGGCCGATGTAGAGGAAGGTGTTGAAGACGGCGATGCCCAGCCCGGACAGCACCAGCACGATCGGCCAGTGTGCGCGCAGCACCGGCCATTCTTTCCGCAGGCGCGGCCAGGCGACCGCCAGCAGGATCAGCCCGGCCACCGTCCAGCGCCAGAACGCGAGGCCCACCGGCGGCACGTGGCCGGCCACCGCCCGCCCGACGATGGCGTTGCCCGACCAGAAGGTGATGGTCAGGAACAGCAGCAGGTAGGGACGGTCGGCAATCCGTGCCAGCCGTCCCCGCAGCCCCGGTTCCCGTGACATGGATGTCATGCCGGGTCCTTGTCGGTGACGCCGGCCTCGGCGAAGGTGGCCATGCCGACGTGGCAGGCCACGGCGCTGCGCAGCAGCCCAAGGCAGGTGAGCGCGCCGCTTCCCTCGCCCAGGCGCATGTCGAGGGTCATCAACGGCCGCTTGCCGAGGGCCGCCAGCAGGCGCTGGTGCCCGGGTTCCATGGACACATGGGCGGCCAGGCAGTGGTCGAGCCCGTGGCTGTCCATGGCCTGCCAGACGGCGAGGGCGGCGGAACAGATGAAGCCGTCCATGAAGACCGGGACCCGGGCGTGCCGGGCCGCCAGGGCGCCGCCGGCCATGGCCGCGAGTTCGCGTCCGCCCACCCGGCGCAGAGCCTCCAGCGGGTCGCGCAGGGCGTCGCCGTGCCGGGCGATGGCCGCCGACACCACCGCGCGTTTGCGGGCCAGGCCGTTATCATCCAGGCCGGTGCCGCGCCCCACCCAGTCCACGGCGGTGCCGCCGAACAGCGCCTGGCTCAGCGCGGCGGCGGCGGTGGTGTTGCCGATGCCCATCTCGCCGACGATCAGGGCGTCCACGCCCGACAGGTCCAGGGTCAGGCCGGCGTTGAGGGCTTCCAGGACCTCGGCCTCGGTCATTGCCGGGGCCTCGTCGAACGGCGCGGTGGGCCGGTCCAGGTCCAGCGGGATCACCGCCAGATCGGCGCCGTTGGCCCGGCACAACTGGTTCACGGCGGCGCCGCCGGCCTGGAAGTTGGCGACCATCTGATGGGTCACCTCGGGGGGATAGACGGACACGCCGCGCGTTGCCACGCCGTGATTGCCCGCGAAGACGACGCAGCGGATCCGGTCCAGCGCGGGGGGGTGGCGCCCCTGCCAGGTGGCCAGCCAGCACGCCAGTTCCTCCAGGCGCCCCAGCGACCCGGCCGGCTTGGTCAGGGTCGGTTCGCGGGCCTCGGTCCTGGCGCGGGCGTCGGTGTCCGGGCCGGGGGCGCCGCGCACCAGGGCGCGGATCTCGTCGAGGGAGGCGGCGGGCGGCAGGGGGCCGGAGCGGGCGGGCGAGGCAGCGGCGGAGACGGACATGGATGGATCGATCCTGTGGTTTCAGGTAAACACGGCGCCCCGAGCCTTACCCGAAGCCGACGGAGAAATCACCCCATGGCGTTGGCCGAACCGCCCGACCGCGCGGCGCCGCTGCGGCGTCCTCTCAATGAACTCGCCCTGGCGGTGGCGTTCCTGACCCGCCTGCCCTGGATTCCGGCCGACTGGACGCCGCCCCTGATGAGCGCCGCCTGGGCCTTTCCCTGGGCCGGGGCGCTGCTGGGCCTGGTCTGCGGGGTGGTCGCGGGCGGGGCCGCCGCGCTGGGGGCGGCGCCCTGGCTGGCGGCGACCCTCGGGGTGGGGGCCTGCATGCTGGTCACCGGCTGCCTGCACGAGGACGGCATCGGCGACACGGCGGACGGCATCGGCAGTGGCCGGGACCGGGCGCGATCGCTGGAGATCCTGCGCGACTCCCGCATCGGCACCTATGGCATGGTGGCGGTGCTGTTCTCGGTGCTGATCCGCGTCGGTGCCCTGGCCATGCTGCTGGAGGCCGGACCCTGGACCGTCGCGCTGCCCGCCTGGGTGCTGGCCGCCGCGCTGGGGCGTGCGGCCGGTCCGCTGTTCATGCGTGTGTGCCCGCCGGCCCGCGCCGACGGGGTGGGCGCCGGGGCGGGTCGGCCGTCGGTGGGCGGAACGGCGGTGGCCATGGTCGCGCCGCTGCTGGCGGGCCTGGCCCTGACACCCTGGCCGGGCGGGGTGCTGGCGCTGCTGGGATCGTTGCCGTTGCTGGCCTGGCTGGGCTGGCTGGCCCGGAAGCGGCTGGGCGGCTACACCGGGGACGTGATCGGCGCCGCCATCCTGATGGTGGAATGCGCCGCCCTGGTGCTGTTGGCCCTGGTCTGGTGTTGAGGGAGGACCCGGATGAGTCTCGCCGCGAAGCCCGTCGCCGCCCCGGCCGAGACCCGCTGGTGGCTGATCCGCCACGCGCCGGTGCCCGACGCGGAAGGGCGCATCGTCGGCCGCCTTGATCTGGCCGCCGACACCGGCGATGACGAGGATCTGGAGGCGCTGGCCCGCCGTCTGCCGGCCCGCGCCGTGCTGGTCACCACGCCGTTGACGCGCACCGACCAGACGGCGCGCGCGCTGGCCGCCGCCGGCGCCCGCCTCTCCCGGGCCACCGAGGAGCCGGACTTCCTGGAGCAGCATTTCGGCGCCTGGCAGGGCGCCACCTGGGGCGGGCTGGCCAGCGCCGATCCGCCCGATCCGGTGCTGGCCGCCTTCTGGGCCGAGCCCACCCGGGCCACTCCGCCGGGCGGAGAGAGCTTCGCCGCCGTCATCGACCGGGTGGCCAGCGGGCTCGACCGCTGGAGCGCGGACCACGCCGGGCGTGACATCGTCGCCGTGGTCCATGCCGGCACCATTCGCGCCGCCCTGGCCGTGGCCCTGGGGCTTGATCCGGCCACCGCGCTGCGGTTTGTGATCGATCCGCTGTCCCTGACCCGGCTCGACCGGCTGGCCGGCGGCGGTGACTGGGACGGCGGCTGGCGCGTGGACTGCGTCAACAGTCTTGCGATGGCGTGAGCATGATGGAGGGCTCGCCGATGCCGCATCCCCTGCGGACCCTGATCCTCGGCGGTGCCCGGTCGGGCAAGAGCCGCCATGCCGAGTCCCTGGTCCTGGACGCCGCCGGAATGGCGCGCGCGCGGCCGGTCTATCTGGCCACCTTCAGGCCCTGGAGCGACGCGCCCGACGCCGAGATGGACGAGCGCCTGCGCCTCCATCAAGAGCGGCGCGGGGACGCCTGGACGACCGTCGAGGCGCCGGTGGGCCTTCCCCGGGCGCTGGAGGATCACGCCGGGGCGCCCGTGCTGGTCGATTGCCTGACCCTGTGGCTCACCAACCTGCTGCTCGACGAGGCCGATCTGGACGCGGCCTTCGGCGCGCTTGACCGCGCCCTGGCCGCCCGGGCGGCGCCGGTCGTGCTGGTGGCCAACGAGGTGGGGTTGGGTCTGGTGCCGGAGACCCCCCTTGGCCGTCGCTTCCGCGATCAGGCCGGGTTCCTGAATCAGCGGGTCGCGGCGGTCTGCGATCGCGTCGTGTTCATCGCCGCCGGCCTGCCGCTTCAACTGAAGGGGTAGGGGGTCGGTCGCGGGCCGCCGCCCACCGTGGCCGGGCTCGGCGATGTTTGCAGGAAGCGCAGGCCGCCGCCCTCCAGCACGCCACAGGTCAGAATGCCCGAGTCATGGGCGCCGGTGTCCAGGGCGATGCGGTTGGCCAGCACCAGCGGACGCGGCAGGATGGTGTGCCCGTGCACGACCACGGCGCCGAAGTCCTCGGTGCTGGTCAGGAATGGCCCGCGGATCCACAACAGGTCATCCAGGGCCTGGGACTCCAGCGGCACGCGGGGCCGGACGCCGGCATGCGCGAAAAAATACCCCCCCAGTCGAAAACTGGGGCGGAGATTGCGCAGGAACACCAGATGGCGCTCCGGCAAGGCGTTCAGCAGGGCCTTGCGAAGCTCGTCCTGGCAGGAGACCGACAGGAAACCGCTGGACGGCGCGTCGATCCCGTAGCTGGTCAGGGTCTCCAGGCCGCCGTTGAACAGCCAGCCCGCCGGGTCGCTCGGGCCTTCCAGGAACGACAGCAGGAAATGTTCGTGGTTGCCCAGCAGGAACACGCATTGCAAGGCGTCGGGAAGATTGTTGGTGAGGATGTCCAGAACCCGGCGGGAGCGCGGCCCCCGGTCGATGTAGTCGCCCAGGAACACGGCCACGGCGCCCTGATGGCGCTGGCCGTCGGCGCGCATGTCCTGATCGATGGCGTCCAGCATGGCCTGGAGCAGGTCGGCGCGGCCGTGGATGTCGGGGATGGCGTAGACGCGGATGCCGGTCGGCAGGCGCGCCGGGGCCGGCATCCAGAACGTCGCCGGCCAGGATCCGTCCATCACGCGCACGTCGAGGGCCTTCCGTTTCGGGTCCTGTCGTGTCTTGGCGCCGGCCCCGGCGCGGATGACGGTGTCCGGCCCCCTGTGGGCGTCGGGGCTGGTATCCAGACGGTCGCCGTCCTGAGTAACGACGTGGCGGCCTCGCGCCGGCCGGCGGACCGGCGGCACGGAGACCGCACCCGTCGGGCCGGCGGCTCGGTTGCCGGAGATAACCGAAGGGCGAGGATCCGAGCTTGGTTCACCACGCTTCCCCGAACATCCATCGACCAGTCCCCGAGCCGGCGCTCCCTGGGCCGTCGACCCCGGGTTCGACGCTCCACGGTTCCGTATGACGCCATTGGCGTGCGGCGTCCATGCCGAGGGTCTTTGAGAGGTCACGTCAATCCATGCTATCGTTCGCCGCACCCGGGGTGCCCCGTCCGTCCGACCGCCTAAGCGATAGCATGACGGTATCCAACCGGACGGTAACATTCATCATATAATTGATCGACTCTAGCACATGCGACTGCCCAGCACCTTCGTCCATGGGGACCAGAGTCTTCTGGACTGCCTGGAGCGATTCTCCCGCGCGCCGGAAGGCTGTCGGGCTGTCCATATTGCCCTGTCCGATTTGCGGTCTCGCCATCGAAGCTGGATCCGGCTGCGGATCGCGGCGTCGCTGTTCGCCCCGCTGGTGACGGGGTATGCCGCCGAGGTCTTCCTCCTTTCAAACGGGGATCTTGTGGTGGTGGGCCGCGACCTGCCCGCGACCCTGCTGGAGACTCATGTGGAGCGGCTGCGCGCCCTGTTCCAGGGCGATCCGGCCAGCCGGGCGGTGGACGCGGACGGTCGCGATGCCTTTGTCACCTACCACGCGCTGGAAGCCTCCGGCGGCGAACTGGCGCGCCGGGTCGAGGCGATCCGGCGGGCGCCGGCGGACTCCTGGCGCACCGTGAGGCGGACCCAGGACAAGGTGCCCCAGCCCATGGTTCCGCGCCTGATGAAGTCGGTGGGCGCGGCACTGGCGGCGATCGAGCCGCACCCGCTGGTGCGGCGCCAGGCCGTGATTCGGATCGACGTGGCGCGGCATGGCCACGTGGCGTTCGAGGAGGTGTTCGTGTCTATCGGCGAGGTCCGCCGTCTCTGTGCGCCGGACGTGGACATCACCGCCAACCGCTGGCTGTTTCAGGAGTTCTGCCGTCTGCTCGACCAGCAGATGGCGCGGGCGCTGGGGCGCCTGGACCGGACGACGCTGCCCGGGGCGCTGGCGGTGAACCTCAACCTTGAGACGGTCACCGGGCCGGTGTTCGAGGACCTGTCGCGCGGGCTGCGTCCCGGGACCCGCCTGCTGGTCGAGGTGCAGATGGTCGACGCCTTCGCCAATCTGGCGCGCCTGCGCGAGGCGGCGGCCCTGCTGCGCGCGCGGGGCCATGCCCTGGTGCTGGACGGCGTGGATGCGCGGGCGCTGGGCCTGGTGGATGTGGGGAGGCTGGACGTGGACCATGTGAAGGTCCTGTGGGATGCGGACCTCGCCGACACGCGCGGCGCCGCCGGGGCGATATCGCCCGCCGCCGCGATCGAGGCCATCGGCGCCGACCGCCTGATCCTGGCCCGCGTGGACTCCGAGGCCGCCTTGCGGTGGGGGATGGCCCATGGGGTGCGGTCCTTCCAGGGGTTTTTCCTGGATCGCATGCTGGGGGCCACCACCATGGTCGGCTGTCCCAAGCAGGCGCTCTGCACCCTGGCCCAGTGCGTCGAGCGTCGGCGCGCCGCCGTGTCGGGACGCGCGGCCTGTCCCCATCCGCCGCGTCTCCACGCGGTCACGCGCCTGAGCGGCATGCCCACCCGGCGGGGACGGGGAACGGCGAAAGGCCCGGCCCATGGCTAGGATGCGCGCCATCCGATCGGGGTTCGCCCTGCCCGACTACGTCCGTGAGATCGGTGGTGACTACTATGATCTGCGCTCGTTGCGGGTGCGGGTGTCGGACCTGCGGCCCGAGAACCGTGCGCCGGACAGCCTGCGGGCCATCGAGGAGGCCCTCACCCCCCTGGCCCTGGACGGCCTGGCGCGGTTGTTCCGCCTGCCCGAGGGCGACTACCTGCTGATCTTCCGCAAGGAGGTCACGGATCGCGTGCGGGCCGTGCTGGTGGGGTTGCGGTTCCTCATCTCCGACGATCCCCTGAGCGAGCATCTCGGCGCCCCGGCGGGCCAGGATACGCCGCTGCTGATCTGGCGCGACCTCGGCGAGAGTTTCGAGGCCTTGCGCGCCCTGGCCAGCGAGTACGAACGGATCGCCGCCAAGCGCGCCGAGGCCGCCGCGCGCCGGGACGGCACCCGGGCCGGCCAGGCCACGGGCGATGCCGCGCGTGCCCTGGCCGAGGCCGAGGAGGCCGATCACGACGACAAGACCGCCGCGGCCGGCGCCGGCGTGCCCGGCGTGCGCCCGCCGCTGGCCGAGGGGGCGGTCCGGCCGGACACCGACGTCCCGGCCGCCATGGTCTGGCGTCCCATCGGTCCCAGGACCGACCAGCCGCCGTCGCCGGATCCGGCGGCCCTCTGGACGGCGCAACCCTGGGCCGGTCCCCGGGGGTCATGGGGCGGACGCCGGCCCATCGATGCCGAGGTCCTGGACCGGCTGGAAAACGGGCTGGCCCAGGCCGACCTGTCCAATCACGTGCGCTGGCAGCGGGTCTGCGCGATCGTCGGCACCGCGCCGCCGCGTCCGGTGTTCACGGAAATCTACGTCTCCATTCCGGAACTGCGCGAGACCATCGCCCCGCGCATCGACCTGACGGCCAACCGGTGGCTGTTCCAGCACTTCACCGAGACGCTGGACCGCCGCGTGCTGGCCTACCTCAACCGCGAGGGCGTGCGCACCAGCAAGGACGGCTTCTCCGTCAACCTGAACGTCCAGACCATCCTGTCCGACACCTTCCTGCGCTTCGAACAGGTGCTGGCCGCCGGGACCCATGGCACGGTGGTCTTGGAACTGCGGGTGGAGGATGTGTTCTCGGACCTGGACGCCTACGTCTTCGCTCGGGACTATGTGCGCCAGCGGGGCTACCGCCTGTGCATCGACGCGCTGGACCCGGAAACCCTGGGACTGCTGGACCGCGCCCGCCTGGGCGCCGATCTGGTCAAGCTGTTCTGGACCCGGGATCTGCCGGCGCGCATGATCACCGACGACGGGCTGGCGCTGGCCCGGCGGCTGCGGGCCGGCGAGGGATCGCGGACCGTCCTGGCCCACTGCGACAGCGCCGAGGCCGTGACGCTGGGACAGGATTTGGGCATCACCCTCTTCCAGGGGCGGTCCGTGGACGACCTGCAGGGCATCATCGACGACTCGGTGCCGATGCCGCGCGGGCCGCGCCGGTGACCCGGGCGGCGGCCGGGTGAGGGATCGGAAGGCACGGACATGGATGTGGGCACGGGCACGGGCGTGGACGGGGAGCGCGGTGACGCCGCCCCCCTGGTGATCGAGGCGCGCGGGCTGACCAAGCGCTTCGACGCGCCGGCCGGCGGGACGGTGACCGCCGTGGACGGGATCGACCTGTCGGTGCCGGCGAACAGCACGGTGGCCCTGCTGGGCGGCAACGGCGCCGGCAAGACCACCACCATCTCCATGATCGTCGGCCTGCTGCTGCCCACCGCCGGCAGCCTGCGGGTGCTGGGCCGGGACATGGCCACCGACCGGCACCTGGCGCTGGCGCGCATGAACTTCTCGTCGCCCTACGTGGACCTGCCGCACCGCCTGACGGTGCGCGAGAACCTGACCGTCTACGGGCACCTCTACGGTGTCCAGGACCTGCGCGCGCGCATCACCGCCATGGCCGCCGACCTCCACCTCACCGACCTGCTCAACCGGCCCGCCGGCAAGCTGTCGGCCGGGCAGAAAACACGGGTGGCGCTGGCCAAGGCGCTGCTCAACGATCCGGTGTTGCTGCTGCTGGATGAGCCGACCGCCTCGCTGGATCCGGACACCGGCGACTGGGTGCGGGGTTATCTGGACTCCTGGCGCCGGCGCGTGGGGGCGACCATCTTCCTGGCCTCGCACAACATGGCCGAGGTGGAGCGGTTGTGCGACGACGTGCTGATCATGAAGGGCGGGCGCCTTCACGATCAGGGGTCGGCGACGGCGTTGATTGCCCGATATGGGCGTAAAACCCTGGAAGAAGTGTTCCTGGATATCGCCCGGGCCGAGGACGCGCCCGTGGGTTGAGCGAATGCCCCGGTGGTGTCGTGGTGTGACGATTCGGGGCAGTCAAGGGCGCGCGTTTCTGGTAAAGGACCCGCCCCGCGTCCCCTCACCATCAGGATCCCCGCCATGAGTGCCGTGCACCCCGCCACCCGCCGGCTGACCGTTCGCGACATCCAGGCCCGCAAGGGCGCCGAGCCCGTGGTGTGCCTGACCGCCTACAGCACGCCCATGGCGCGGCTGCTTGACCCGCATGTGGATCTGTTGCTCGTCGGCGATTCGCTGGGGATGGTGCTCTACGGCCTGCCGACGACGTTGGGCGTGACGCTGGAGATGATGATCGCCCATGGCCAGGCGGTCGTGCGCGGCTCGACGCGCGCGCTGGTGGTGGTGGACATGCCGTTCGGCTCGGTCCAGGAAAGCCCGGCCCTGGCCTTCCGCAACGCCGCCCGTGTGCTGGCCGAGACCGGCGCGGCGGCGGTGAAGATCGAGGGCGGCCGGGAAATGGCCGAGACCATCGCCTTCCTGGCGGCCCGGGGCGTGCCCGTGATGGGGCATGTGGGCCTGCGCCCGCAGATGGTTCATGCCATGGGCGGCTTCCGTGCCCAGGGCCGGGGCGACGCCGAGGCCGAGGCGCTGGTGGAGGATGCCTGCGCCGTGGCCGAGGCCGGCGCCTTCGCCATGGTGGTCGAGGGCACGGTGGTTGACGTGGCCACGCGGGTGACCAAGACGGTTCCGGTGCCGACCATCGGTATTGGGGCCTCTGTCGCCTGTGACGGACAGGTGCTGGTGACCGAGGACGTGCTGGGCCTGTTTCCCGACTTCACGCCCCGCTTCGTGCGCCGCTACGCGGACCTGGCCGTTCCCATCGAGGACGCGGCCGCCGCCTATGCCGCCGACGTGCGGGCGCGCCGCTTCCCGGGCCCCGAACACATCTTCGCCGCCAAATGACCATGACCGCGCGCGCTCCCCTGCCGGTGGTCCGCGACACCGACGCGTTGCGCCGGACCGTGGCCGACTGGCGCGCCGCCGGCCTGACGGTCGGTTTGGTCCCGACCATGGGCGCCCTGCATGACGGGCACCTGTCGCTGGTGAGGCTGGCGCTGGCCCGGGCCGACCGGGTGGTGGCCTCGCTGTTCATCAACCCCACCCAGTTCGGTCCCCGCGAGGACTTCGCCGCCTATCCGCGCGCCGAGGCCGAGGATGCCGCCAAGCTGGCCGCCACCGGCTGCCACCTGCTCTATGCGCCGGACGCCGCCGGTATGTATCCCGCCGGGTTTTCCACGACCGTGACGGTGGAGGGTGCCTCCCGGGGACTGTGCGGCGACCGGCGGCCAGGCCATTTCCAGGGCGTGGCCACCGTGGTCGCCAAGCTGTTGCTGCGTGCCTGGCCGGACGTGGCGGTGTTCGGCGAGAAGGACTACCAGCAGCTTCAGGTCATCCGCCGCCTGGCGCGGGATCTGGACATCCCGGTGGCGATCGTCGGGGGGCCGACGGTGCGCGAGTCGGACGGCCTGGCCCTGTCGTCGCGCAACGCCTATCTGACCGCCGACGAACGGGCCATCGCTCCGATGGTGTATCGCGTGCTGACCGAGGCCGTCGACGCCCTCGCCCCGGGTCATCTGGCCGCGCCGGTGCTGGCCGAGGGCGTGGCCCGCCTGACGGCGGCCGGGATCTCGGAGGTCGAGTACCTGGAGTTGCGCGATGCCGAGACGCTGGCGCCACTGGAAGTCCGTCCCGCCGATCGTCCGGCGCGCCTGCTGGTCGCCGCGCGCCTCGGCCGGACGCGGCTGATCGACAACGTGTCGGTGCCCGCCGCCGCTGGCGCGGGGTGACCGGGTGGGCTACCCTGTCCGGGATCGCGGCTCCCGTGGACGGAGGAACCGATGGGCCAGCCCGCCGCCCGCATGACCGACATGCATGTCTGCCCGATGGTCACGGGCATCGTGCCGCACGTGGGGGGACCCATCGTCAAGGGCGAACCCACGGTGCTGATCGGCAAGCTGCCGGCGGCGCGCCTGGGCGATATGGCGACCTGCGTCGGCCCGCCCGACACCATCGTCAAGGGCTCGGCCACCTGCCTGATCGGCAAGATGCCGGCGGCGCGCATGGGTGACAGTTGTTCACACGGCGGCACCATTGTGCTCGGGATGGTCACCACCCTGGTCGGCGGCTGACCGTCGCGACCGTCAGGGCGCGGCCATGGGCGGTGCCTCGGCGGTGTCGTCCGGTCCCTCGTCGGGGAACACAAAGCACTCGTCGGTCTCGATGGCCAGGCCCAGCAGGTCGCCGGGCGCGCAGGTGGGGCGGCCGGGCACCCGGGCCGTCAGCGGCATCACCGGCTCATCCGATCCGGGTCGCGTCAGGCCCAGCAACAGGATTGTCTCGTGCCCCAGCGGCCGCACCGATACCACGCGGGCGGCGAAGCCGGTCTCGCCCGCCAGGGTGGGGATGAGCGCCTCCGGGCGGGCCAGCACCCGGGCCGCCGCGCCCTCGGCCAGGTCCGGGGCGTCGAACAGGCCCAGGGGCGTGGCCACGCGCCCGCCCTCGACGCGGCCGACGCATTCGTTGACCTCGCTGAAGAAGCGCACCGCGAAGGCCGATCGCGGCCGGTGGTGAAGCTGCATGGGGCTGTCGATCTGTTCCACCCGGCCGGCCTGCATGAGGGCGACCCGGTCGGCCATGAACATCGCTTCCTCGGGATCGTGGGTGACCATCAGCGCGGCCACCCCGGACTGTTGCAGCACCCGCAACGTCTGTTCCCGCACCGCCCGGCGCAGGCGGGTGTCCAGGCCGGAGAACGGTTCGTCCAGCAGCAACAGGGCCGGTTCGGGCGCCAGCGCCCGGGCCAGGGCGACGCGCTGTTGCTGGCCGCCCGAAAGCTGGTGGGGGTAGGCGCCGGCGCGCTCCGCCAGGCCCACGGTGCCGAGCATCGCCAGGGCGCGGGCCCGGGCGGCGCGGCGGGGGCGGTCCTTGAGCCCGAACAGCACGTTGCCGAGCACCGAGAGATGCGGGAACAGCGCGAAGTCCTGGAACAGGAAGCCGACGCGGCGTCGCTCCGGCGGGACGTGGGTGGGGCCGGCGTCCTCGACCCGGCGGCCGGCGATGTCGACGCGCCCGGCCCAGGGCCGGTCCAGGCCGGCCGCGAGCCGCAGGGTGGTGGTCTTGCCGCAGCCGGAGGGTCCCAGCAGGCAGACCACCTCTCCCCGGGCCAGGGACAGGCTCAGGGCGCGAACCACCGGCGCCGCGGCGTGGTAGCCGTGGGTGACGTCCTCGAAGCGCAGGGCGGGCGGCGCGGCGGCGATGGTCCCGGTCATGGCGCGACTCCGCCCCAGGCGCGGGCGCGGGTGATGGAGCGGCTCAGCAGCACCACGGGGATCAAGCCCGTCAGCACGATGCACAGGGCGGCCAGGGCGGACTGTTCCAGCAGTTCGTCGGAGGCGTACTGATAGACGTGCGTGGCCAGGGTGTCGACGTTGAACGGTCGCAGGATCAGGGTCGCCGGCAGTTCCTTCATGGCATCGACGAACACCAGAAGGCCGGCCGTCAACAGGCTGCCCCGGATCAGCGGCGCGTGCACCTCGCGCAACACCTGGCCGGGCGCGCGGCCCAGGGTGCGCGCGGCCATGTCCAGGCTGGGGCGCACCCGGCCCAGGCCGGCGTCGATGGTGCCGTGCGACAGGGCCAGGAAGCGCACCGTGTAGGCGAACAGCAGCGCGACCACGCTGCCGGACAGCAGCAGGCCGGTATCCAGGCCGAAGGTGGCCTCCATGACCCGGTCGAGGGCGGTGTCGAGGCCGGCCAGCACCGTCAACACGCCCACCGCCAGCACCGCGCCGGGGATCGCGTAGCCCAGCCCGGCGCAGCGCACCAGCAGCCGCAGGCCACGCCCCCCGTGCAGGCGCACCGCGTAGGCCAGGAACAGGCCGATGGCCACGGCGATGAGGGCCGCGCCCGACGACAGGGCCAGGCTGTTGAGAGCCTGGGTGACGAAGCCGGTGGTCCAGGACTCGGAAAACCGGGTCACCGCGTGACGGCCCAGGACCAACGCGGGCACGCCGAAGCCCACCACCACCGGCGCCGCGCAGGCCAGGGTCGCCAGCACGGCCGGCCCGCCGGTCAGACGGGTCGTCGCCGGGGTGCGGTTGCGGGTGCCGGTGGCCTGATAGCCGCGCCGCCGCCGCCCCAGCCGTTCGAGCACCAGCAGCACCACCACGAAGCCCAGCAGCACCAGCGCGATCTGCGCCGCCCCGGGGCGGTTGTGCATGATCAGCCAGACGTTGTAGAGGCCGGCGGTCAGGGTCTGCACCGCGAAGTAGTCCACGGTCCCGAAGTCGTTCAGGGTTTCCATCAGGACCAGGGCCAGGCCGACGACGATGGAGGGGCGCGCCAGCGGCAGGGCCACCCGGCGGAACGTGCTCCAGGGACCACAGCCGAGGGTGCGGGCCACCTCCAGCACGCAGGCCGACTGCTCCAGGAAGGCGGAGCGCGCCAGCAGATAGACATAGGGATAGAGCACCGCCGTCATCATCAGCGCCGCGCCGGGCAGGCTGCGGATCTCCGGGAACCAGTAGTCGGCGGCGCTGGTGACGCCCAGCGCGGCGCGGATCGTGCCCTGGACCGGTCCGGCGTAGTCCAGCAGGTCGGTGTAGACGTATGCGATCACGTAGGCCGGCACCGCGAGCGGCATCAGCAGCGCCCATTGGAACAGGCGCTGGCCGGGAAAGCGGTACAGGGTCACCAGCCAGGCCGTGCCCACGCCCAGGATCAGCGTGCCGGTCCCCACCGCGACCATCAGCGCCAGGGTCGTGACGACATAGTGGGGCAGCACGGTGGCCGCCAGATGCGCCCAGATGGCGCCACCGCCCGGCCCCAGGGCGATGACCAGAACCGCGACCACCGGCAGGGCCACGATGCCGGCGGCCGCCAGGCTGCCGATGACCCATGAACGGTGGCGAGGGATGGGCGACGGACGAGCCACGGGGTCCAGCTCCGGCGGGGAGAGGGCGGCGGCGGGCGGGGTTGGCCGGTCAGCGGATGCGGTCGGCGTTGGCGTCCAGGTAGCCGCCCACGGTCTTGGCCAGGTGCTCCAGGTGATCGGTGAAGAAGTGGGTGGCGCCCGGGATCACGGTGTAGTCCACGGTGATGGTCTTTTGCGTCGACAGCTTGGCCGCCAGCTTGGCGACGGCGGCGTCGGGGACGATCTCGTCCCTGTCGCCATGCACGATCAGGCCGGACGACGGGCACGGCGCCAGGAAGGTGAAGTCCTGCCGGTTGGCCGGCGGCGAGACGGCGACGAAGCCGCTGATCTCCGGGCGGCGCATCAGAAGCTGCATGCCGATCCAGGCGCCGAAGGAGAACCCGGCGACCCAGCAGTTGGTGGCATTGGCGTTGATTCCCTGGAGCCAGTCGAGGGCCGAGGCCGCATCGGACAGCTCTCCCTGGCCGTTGTCGAACACGCCTTGCGACCGGCCCACACCCCGGAAATTGAACCGGAGCACCGAGAAGCCCCGCCGCGAGAACACGTGGTGCAGGGCGTAGACCACCTTGTTGTTCATGCTTCCCCCTTGCTGGGGATGGGGGTGCAGGATCAAGGCGATCGGGGCGTTGGGGGTCTTGCTGTGGTGATAGCGGCCTTCCAGCCGGCCTTCGGGGCCATTGAAGATGACATCGGGCATGGGGGCGGTGGGATTCCGTTTGCGGGTGGAGACCGGGGCTCGGAGGGGGCCGGAGGCCCGTGGTCGGGGGTTAGGGACGAGACCGTCGGGGCGCGGCGCGCCGGGTGGTCGGGATGGCCTGGTGGCGAGGAACGGCCCGGAACGAGGATCCGCCACGCGCGAGGGTGCGGCGCGTCAACACCTTACCGGTCCGCTGGGCCAATGTCGGGGGCCGCTGTCTGGAGGTGTCGCCCGTTACCCCCACTGAAGGGCCGGGCTTTCTTGACCACGTTTCTCGGATACCATACACTGCTCTTTCCATGGGTGCCCGTGGGTCGGACCGGCGCCGGGTTGGCGTCGTGTGGGTCGGCGGCGTCGGGTCGCATGGCGCCGTGCGATCCTCCCGGGCGGGCGTCGCCCCTCTTCGACACTCTCCGTCGACGGAGACTGTCGACAGGGGCTTCGGCTCAGGGGGCTCCGGCCCAGGAGATGGCGCGCCGATGGTGGACGCGGGTGGTCCCCTGAAGCCGGCGTGCGTGACGTGCTGGACCAACGGGGCGATGGACCCGTGATGTGTTGGGCCGATGAGTTGGACCTCGGCCGGAGACGACGACTCCGGCGCGCACAGTAACATGAGTCATGTTGAGGATTTCAAGCGTCATGGTGTTCAGCAGGCTCAGGGAAGACATCGCCACCATCCTGGAGAAGGATCCGGCGGCCCGCTCATGGGCCGAAGTGTTGTTTTGCTATCCAGGGCTGCATGCGGTGATGGTTTATCGCCTGTCGCATGGTCTCTGGGGAGCCGGCTGGCGCTTCCTGCCGCGCTTCATCTCGCACCTGGCGAAGGTGTTCACCGGCGTGGAAATCCACCCGGGTGCCCGCATCGGTCGCCGGCTGTTCATCGATCACGCGACCGGCGTGGTGATCGGCGAGACCGCTGAACTGGGCGACGACGTCACCCTGTATCAGGGCGTCACCCTGGGCGGGACCTCGCTGAACAAGGGCAAGCGCCACCCCACCCTGCGCGACGGCGTCATCGTCGGGTCGGGGGGGCAGGTGCTCGGTCCCGTCACCATCGGCTCCGAGGCCCGGGTGGGCGCCAACGCGGTGGTGCTGGCCGACGTGCCCAGTGGCGCGACCGTGGTCGGCATCCCGGCCCGCGTGGTGCGGCGCGACCATGTGGACGAGACCCGCCATTGCGAGTTCCAGGCGTACGGAACGCCCACCGACGGCATCGCCGATCCGGTGGCCCGCACCGTCACCGGCTTGACCGACCAACTCGGGCGCCTGGCGGCGCGAGTCGAGGATCTGGAGCGGTCGCTGGTCGAGGCGCGCGCCGACGCCCCGGATGGTCGTGGTCCGGGAGCACCGATTCCCTTGCGGCGGACCACCGAGTCGGCCGCCATGTCCGGGACCCTCGTCGAGGACCCGGGCCAGGACGATGAGACCCACCGTGATCCGGCCGCCGACCGTCGCCGGGTGGGGCCATGAGGGCCGGGGGGACCGATGGGGCCGGTCAGGACCTGTCGAGGGCTATCCCGTCGGCCAGCCAGACGGCCGTGTCGGCCACAGCGAAGAAGGAGAGAACGGGGTGAGGCTCAGCACCAAAGGTCGATATGCGGTCATGGCCATGGCCGATCTGGCGGTCCATTCCCAGGACAAGCCGGTGGCCCTGGCGGACATCGCCGAGCGTCAGGAGATATCGCTGTCCTACCTGGAGCAGCTCTTCGGCCGCTTGCGCAAGGGGGGGCTGGTCAAGAGCGTGCGGGGACCCGGCGGCGGCTACATGCTGTCGCGGCCCGGCAGCGACATCCGCATCTCCGACATCATCCTGTCGGTGGACGAGCCGATCCAGACCACGCGGTGCTCGCCGGGGTCGCCGGCCGGCTGCCACAACAACAAGGGCCGATGTCTGACCCACGACCTGTGGGAAGAACTCGCCAACCAGATCTACCTTTACCTCAGTTCCGTGTCCCTGGAGGACGTCTGCGAGCGGCGCGTCCTGGGCACCAGCGGTCTGATCACCGGCTTCCAGGCGTCCGCCGCCCAATAGGCCGGCGGGTGAGGCCGGTGGGTCGGGTCGGGGCGGACGCGGGACAGGGGCATGACGGCCGGTCGGTCGAGGCCGGACCCCGCGCGTGCCATTCGGTCCCGCGATGACCGGCGATCTCGTCTATCTCGACCACAACGCGACGGCGCCGCTGCGGCCGGGCGCGGCGGAGGCCATGCGGGCGGCGCTGGCGGTGGTCGGCAATCCGTCCTCGGTGCATGGCCATGGCCGGCGCGCCAGGCGCTGGATCGAGGACGCGCGCGAGGCCGTGGCGGCGCTGCTGGCGGTGCCGCCGGCCTGGGTGGTGTTCACCGGCGGCGGGTCGGAGGCCAACGGGCTCGCCCTCTCGGGGCTCGGGGATGGTCCGCGCCTGTGCTCGGCGGTGGAACACGACTCGGTGCTGCGCTGGGTGCCGGAGGACGGTCGTCTGCCGGTGGACGCGCTGGGCGTGATCGACCTGGAGGCCCTGGGCCGGGCCTTGGCGAAGGCACCGGGGCCGGGCCTGCTGTCGCTGATGTGGGCCAACAACGAAACCGGGGTGGTGCAGCCGGTCGCCGAGGCCGCCGCCCGGGCGCGTGCGGCCGGCTGGCGGGTGCACTGCGACGCGGTGCAGGGGCCGGGCCGGCTATCGCCCCTGGACATGGCCGCGCTGGGCGTGGATCTGCTGAGCCTGTCGGCCCACAAGCTGGGGGGACCGGCGGGGGTCGGGGCGCTGATCGTCGCCGACGGGGTGACGCTGGCGCCGCTGGTGCGGGGTGGCGGCCAGGAACGCGGACGCCGTGCCGGCACCGAGAATCTGGTGGGCATCGCCGGTTTCGGCGCCGCCGCCGAGGCGGTGCGCGCCGGGGGTGCGGCCGAGTCCGCCCGCCTGGCGGCGCTGCGGGATCGCCTGGAGGCGGGCCTTCGGGCCTCCTGCCCGGTGGCGGCCATCCATGGGGCGGGGGCGGCGCGGCTGCCCAACACGACCTGCGTGGGCCTGCCCGACACGGCGCCGACGGCCGACATCCAGGTCATGCGCCTGGATCTGGCGGGCGTGTCGGTGGGCGCCGGATCGGCCTGTTCGTCGGGCAAGGTGGCGCCGTCCCACGTGCTGCGCGCCATGGGCCTGACGGAGGCCGCCGCTCGCCGCGCCCTTCGGTTCAGCCTGGGATGGTCGTCGACCCCGGCGGATGTCGAGCGGGTCCTGGCGGCGTGGGCCGCCCTCGCGCCCTGACCGCGGGTGAGCCGCCGCTTGCGAGTCCCCGGCCCCGGCGGTATCCATGCCCGATCCCGGTGCGCCGGGCCGGGCCGCCCGGCCCCCGATCCCGCGCCGTCCCTGACCCCTGACTCGGAGGCATTCAAGGCATGCCGAAGCTCGTCTTCATCGACCGCGACGACTCCCGCCACGAACTGGACGTGCCCGTCGGCCTGTCGGTCATGGAAGCGGCCCATCGCAACAACATCGACCTGGAGGGCGCCTGCGAGGGATCCCTGGCCTGTTCCACCTGTCACGTGATCGTCGATCCGGCCTGGTTCGACAAGCTGGACGAGCCCAAGGAGGACGAGGAGGACATGCTTGACCTCGCCTTCGGCCTGACGCGCACCTCGCGCCTGGGTTGCCAGATCATCATGCGCGACGATCTCGATGGCCTGACCGTTCGGTTGCCCGCCGAAACCCGCAACGCCCAACTGTGACCTCTTGACCGGCGAGCCTGTCATGACCGATCCCGCGACCGAGACCGACGATCAGACCGCCACCGATGGCCCTCCCGAGGCCGTGCCCGGCCTGGCCGAGGCCGATAGCCTGTTCGCCCGGCTGCGTCATGCCTGCCGGGACGATTGGTCGGCCTACGTCGACCACGACTTCGTCCGGTGGATGGCCGACGGTACCCTGCGCCAGGAGTGCTTCCGCCACTACATGGGCCAGGACTACCTGTTCCTGATCCAGTTCGCCCGCGCCTATGCCCTGGGGGTCTACAAGAGCGAGACCCTGGACGACATGCGCCGCATGAGCGAGGGCATGGGCGGCATCCTGGGCGAGATGGGCCTGCACGTGAAGTACTGCCAGGCGTGGGGCATCGCGCCGGAGGAACTGGAGCGCCTGCCGGAGGCCAAGGCCACCATGGCCTACACCCGCTACGTTCTGGAACGCGGGGTGGCCGGCGACCTGCTGGATCTCAACGTGGCGCTGGCGCCCTGCGTCGTCGGGTACGCCGAGATCGGGGCGCGGCTGCTGGCCGAGGGCGTGGACGACGACCACCCCTACCAGGCCTGGATCCGGGAGTATGGTGGCCCCGGCTACCATCAGGTGGCGCGCAGTGCCGTCGAGACCCTGGACCGGCTGATGGTCGAGCGCGGCGGCCCCGGCCGCCTGCCCGGCCTCATCGACACCTTCCGCAAGGCCACCATCCTGGAGGCCGACTTCTGGCAGATGGGACTGACGCTTGCCCGATAGTCGCGCGACCGCCACCCCGGACCCCCGGTCCGGGACCGATCCCGGTCCGGATCTGGCGCCGGGGCGGGGACGGCGCGCGGTGGTGGCCATGTCGGGCGGGGTGGACAGTTCGGTGACCGCCGCCCTGCTGGTCGAGGCCGGCTATGACGTGGTCGGCCTGACCATGCAGCTGTACGACCAGGGCCAGGCGGTGGCCGGCGGGCGCACCTGTTGTGCCGGCCAGGACATCCACGACGCCCGCCGCGTGGCCGACCGGCTGGGGATTCCCCATTACGTGGTGGACTACGAGGGCGCCTTTCGCCGCGACGTGATGGAGCGTTTCGCCGACTCCTACGTGCGCGGCGAAACCCCGGTGCCCTGCGTGCTGTGCAACCAGACGGTCAAGTTCCGCGATCTGCTGGGGGCGGCCCGCGACCTGGGGGCCGAGATTCTGGCGACCGGCCACTACGTGCGCCGGCGGGAGGCGGCGGACGGTCCCGCGCTGTGGCGGGGCCGCGACTCCGCCAAGGATCAGAGCTATTTCCTGTTCGCCACCACGCGGGCGCACCTCGCCATGCTGCGCTTTCCCCTGGGCGACCTGACCAAGGACCAGACCCGGGCGCTGGCGCGGCGGCACGGCCTCGCGGTGGCCGGCAAGGCGGAAAGCCAGGACATCTGTTTCGTCCCCGGCGGCGATTACGCCCGGGTGGTGGAGCGGTTGCGCCCGGGGGCGCTGGACCCTGGCGACATCGTGGACCAGGCGGGGCGTGTTCTCGGCCGGCATGACGGCATCATGCATTACACGGTCGGCCAGCGGCGCGGCCTGGGGATAGGCGGCACCGAGGCGCCGCTCTACGTGCTCCAGCTGCGGCCCGGGCGACGCGAGGTGGTGGTGGGGCCGCGCGAGGCCCTGGCGCGGGACCGTTTCGCCCTTCACGGGCTCAACTGGCTGGGGCCGGGGACGGCGCCGCCGGAGACCGGGATCCGGGCGATGGTCAAGATCCGCAACACCTTCGATCCGGTGCCGGCGACGGTCGAGGTGCACGCGGACGCGCGCGCCCGGGTGACCCTGGAGACCCCGGCGCACGGCGTCGCGCCCGGCCAGGCCTGCGTGCTGTACGAGGGCGAGCGCGTGCTGGGCGGCGGCTGGATCGCCCGCGAGGGGCTCTCGGAATGACCGCCGATGCCGCCTGATTTTGTACTGGAGCAGACCCACGACGGCCTCGTCTGTGGGCTGGACGAGGCCGGCCGGGGTCCCCTGGCCGGACCGGTGGTGGCGGGCGCCGCCATCCTTGATCCGGCGCGCCTGCCGCCGGCCCTGCGCGAGGGCCTGGACGATTCGAAGGCGCTGTCGGCGGCCCGTCGGGAAATCCTGTTCGCCCTGCTGACGGAAGAGCCCGGTGTGCGGATCGGGGTCGGCGTCGTCGAGGCTGCCGATATCGACCGCCTGAACATCCGCATGGCCGCGCTGCTGGCCATGCGACGCGCGTTCGAGGCCCTGGGCACACCCGTCCCGACCCTGGCCCTGGTGGATGGCCGCGACGCCCCCGCGCTGCCCTGTGCCGTCCAGCCGGTGATCAAGGGCGACGCCAGGAGCCTATCGATCGCCGCCGCCTCCATCATCGCCAAGGTGACCCGCGACCGGATCGTGCGCGACCTCGCGCCGCGCTACCCCGGGTACGGCTGGGAGACCAACATGGGATACCCGACGCGGGAGCACCTCGCGGCCTTGCGCCGCCAGGGGGTCACCGACCAGCATCGCCGCTCTTTCGGCCCGGTGAGGGCGGCGATCGCCGCGCGGGACGGAGTCTGACGCGCGGTCGCCGAGTCGGTCCGGCCCGTCCCATCGTGCCCCGTCCCCGCGCCGCCGGACCCGCGCGACGCCGCCGGATCGGCCGCATGGCGCGGTGCCCGATGCCCCAGTCATGGCGCTTGGGCGACTGTTGACCCACAACCGGTTGTGGCTTTGGCGACTCGACGCCATTCCTCTTTCGTTACATTCAGAAACGCCTATAGAGTCCTGATATACAATAATATTGCCAGAGAGACTCGGGCGCGGTACAAGGGAGTCACCGATGGCCTCCGGCGGTCCACCCGGAGGCCGTGTGGCCCATCCGTCTCCCCCGCCCCGGGACCGTTTCATGACCACGCTGAAGACCAATCGCCTCTATCAGGGCGACTGCATCGATATCCTGAACGGCATGCCGGCGGAGTCGGTGGATATGATCTTTGCCGATCCCCCCTACAATCTCCAGTTGGGGGGCGACCTGCTGCGGCCGAACAACACCCGCGTCGATGGCGTGGACGACGCCTGGGATCGCTTCGACGGGTTCGCCGATTATGATACCTTCACCCGCGCCTGGCTGGGGGCCTGCCACCGGGTGCTGAAGGACTCCGGGACCCTGTGGGTGATCGGCACGTATCACAACATCTTCCGGGTCGGCACGGCGCTTCAGGATCTGGGATTCTGGGTGCTGAACGACGTGGTCTGGTGCAAGACCAACCCCATGCCCAACTTCCGGGGCACCCGGTTCACCAACGCCCACGAGACCCTGGTGTGGTGTTCCAAGGGCGCCGAGGCTCGCTATACCTTCAACTACGAGGCTATGAAGGCCCTCAACGAGGGCCTGCAAATGCGCAGCGACTGGACCTTGCCGCTGTGCACGGGACCGGAGCGGCTGAAGGATGACCAGGGCCGCAAGATGCATCCGACCCAGAAGCCCGAGAGCCTGCTGTACCGGATCATCCTGGCGTCCTCGGACCCGGGCGACGTGGTGCTCGATCCCTTCCTCGGATCCGGGACATCGGCGGCGGTGGCCAAGAAGCTCGGCCGGCGCTGGATCGGGATCGAGCGGGATGCCCGCTATCTGGTGGCCGCGCGCGAACGGATCGCGGCGGTGGAGCCGGTCGCCGATGTGACGCTGTTGCGCACCCCCCGCAAGCGGACCGAACCCCGCGTGCCGTTCGGCGTGGTCGTGGAGCGGGGCTTGCTGCCCCCCGGGTCGATGCTGTCCGACGCCAGTGGTCGCTGGTCGGCGCGCGTGCGGGCCGACGGTACCATCATCAGCGCCGAACATCGCGGATCCATTCACCAGGTCGGCGCGGCGGTCCAGGGTGCCCCGGCCTGCAACGGCTGGACCTTCTGGCACATGCGGGCCGACACCGGCTCGCTGGTGCCCATCGACCTGCTGCGGCAGCGGGTTCGCGCCGAGTTGGCGCCCGCCGCGACCGTCCTTTCCTGAACCCCACCCGAAGACGACACCGCGCGCCCGTGATCCCGTCCGCGCCGGTGCCGGCGCGTGGATGGACGGCGGGGTCGCGCCCGTTTTGCGTGCATTCCCTGGCGGGTCCTCCCAATGGGCTTCCCGTGCGCGGACGGTGTGGTGGACGCGGCTTTCCTTCTTTCGAGGGCAGTTTTCTCCAAACGGCGTAAATGCGTTGTAGCTCTATAGAATGAGAAAATGTCCGCCTATGGTGCGGGGTTGTGGATAAGGTGCCAACGTCTTACCTCATAGAGAGATTGATTTGATCACTCTGGTTCCTTTCGCGGAACGCTGTGCCGTGACTCGAGCCATTTCGAGGGTCTCACGCCATTCGCCTGATAACCTTGAACCAATTTCGAGGCTGGTGTTAAGGTATTTATCAGGTCGTGGGGTATCCGACGACAGGCGGCCACCCGGAGCGGGACGTCCCCGCCCAAACGCGGCGCCGTCCGTGGACAAGCCCCCGAACACCTCCGGTTTCCGTCCTGATTGGCAGGGCAACGACCGGATGCCGCGCCTCACGTGGCTTGTCCGTGCCGACGTCCACGATGGCCGTGGAGCCCGTCGGACGAAGCCCACATCGGGTCGGGAACCCGGGAGACGGCAAATGTTGAGCATCGGCGACTGTATCGCCTTCTGCGGGTTGGAAGACGACGACGAATTGGATGTGCTGGCGTGCCATGAGCACCTGCCCCCGGTCATCGCCGCCGCCTGGGCGGCCGGAGAGATGAGGACGGTTGGCGGACGCCGGCACGTGGTTGAAATCCTCGCGGGGCGCGCGGCCGAGGCCCGCTTGCGTGGGGACTTCGCGGCGGCCGATCGGTTGGACCGCCTGGTCGAGAAGGAACGGGCGGCCCTGTGACGGGGCGCCGGTCCGGCCGGAAGCGGGACACGCGTCGGCGCGGGGGTGGGGGCACATGTCCGGTGCTTTCGGTGGTGGACAGGTCATGAGTGGAGGAGTGGAACTATGAGACTGGACCAGGAAACCGTGAAGGCCCTCACCGCGTCCACGTCATCCCATGTGGCGGCCATCGCAGAGAGCGAGTGCCTGTTGCCCATGCTGGCGGCGGCCTGGACCGAAATGACACTGCGCCAGCCCAAGGGCGCCAACACCATTCGCGCCGTTCTCGGCGAGGCCGCGCAGAAGGCGGACCGTCGTGGCGATGCGGCGATGGCCAGTCGATATCGCATGGCCCTGGAGGACTTCGAGGCCCAGTGCGACATTCAGCGCGATCTCATCCACGCGGACGCGAAGGACGACGTGGCCCTGGCCTCGTAAGGCCCACGGCGGATGAGCGGCGCTCATCCGCCTCCGGGCACCCCCCGGTCCCCGTCGGCGCCCGGACCTCGGTACCAGACACGACACGGCCCACCACCGCAACGCTCCCATGCCGCGCCGGTCCCGGCCCGCTCCCGACTAGGCCGCGCGCGGCCGTGGACCCGGAACGGCAAGAGATGGGGAGTGGTCGCGCAAGGCGACGGCGTCCACGGCCCTCAGGGATCGTCGGAGGGCGGCGGCCCTGAGCCAGCGCGAGTCGTCCGATCGGCCCCCTCCCAGTCTTTCACGAGACCTTCCTCTCACGAGATCTTCGGCGCGGGTCATGGCCCTCGTGTACTGCTCCAGACGACAGATGCTGTCCGCATTCTTTTGTCTGGATCGGTGCAGGAACCCTTACTGTCTACAGGCCTAGTCGTCGCGGTCCTTGATGGTGGTCAAGAGCACCAGCATGAGGATGATGGCGATCAGATTCAGGACGATGATGAACACCACGCCCAGAATCAGGATCGACAGGCCGCGCCCCATCACCACGATCATGTCGCCATAGGCCCAGACGGCGGCCAGAATCCCGCCCATGCTGAGGAAGAAGGCGATGGCCACCACGGTCAGCGTGGACGGCCACCACCGGCGGCGGCGGCGTTCGCGCGGCGGACTGTCCGTTGCGTCGTCGGGTCCACCTTTGTGGTTGGCCGTCGCCGGCGTGACGGAGGACGGCGGGGCAGGGGCCGTGTCGCTCGGCGGTCGGGTGCCTGACATGCGAATCATCCGTGGCGGAGCTGGCAGCTCGGGGCGATCTCTTGGGGGCGATCTCTTGGGGGCGATCTCTTGGGGGCGATCTCTTGGGGGCGATCTCTTGGGGGCGATCTCTTGGGGGCGATCGTTCGGGGGGGATCACTGAAGGGGGGCTCGCGGATCCGGGGAGACCCGGGGTCTCCAGTCTAGCGCAGCCCCAACGGATGGTGGAACGCCCGACACCGGACCCGACACACCAATCCGGGACCCCGTCGCCCACGGGCACCGCTCCGCCTCGGACGGCGGTCTTCGGGGCACGGATGGCCGGGTGCTGAGACCGGGCGATGAGTGTCGCGCATTCACCACCCGGGCGCTCGGCAAGACGCCCGCATCCCATCACGGGCCCGTCCGAGGCCGTGCCGGACCGACGGTGGGGGGCGACAGGCCCCTTATCAGGGACCATCGAGATCACGGGGCGCGCGACTCACGACTCGAACGGTCCCCCGGGATGCGCGCGCGCACCCCGTGGGACCGTCCGATCCACCCCATGAGCCTGCGACCGCTCGTCAGCCCCGGGAATCGATGATTTCCCACTCACCCCGGCTGTTGCGGCAGGCGGTGCCGGTCGCGTCCTCAAGACGGCCACCGATGGTCACCGTGGTCCGGAACTGCCGGCAGTAGCGACCGGTGTTGGTGTAGCCGTCGCGCAGGGGCGTGAAGGTGCCGGAGTTGCCGCTGTTCGGGTTGTTCCAGCTCACCGTCTCGCCGATGGGCGCGGTGTAGGCGCGGGACTGGGCCTGCTGCAATTGACGGCGATCGCGGTCGTCGAGGGCGCTGCCGGCCTCGTTGCCGATGGCCGCGCCGATCAGCACGCCCAGGCCGGTGGCCGCCGCCGTCCATTCGGGCGAGCCGCCGAACTGCGAGCCGACGAATCCGCCGAGCGCGGCGCCGCCCAGGGTGCCGGCGGCCTGATTGGGATTGTTCTGAACGGTCTCACAGGCGCTCAGCGCCGGCCCGACGAGAAGGGCGACCGCAAG
Source organism: Roseospira visakhapatnamensis (assembly GCF_014197915.1). Classification (GTDB taxonomy): domain Bacteria; phylum Pseudomonadota; class Alphaproteobacteria; order Rhodospirillales; family Rhodospirillaceae; genus Rhodospira; species Rhodospira visakhapatnamensis. Next base: position 128,696 of record NZ_JACIGK010000004.1, on the reverse strand, counting down.
GGACAGGGAAATGGGACGAGAGGCGGACCGGGTCATGGGTGAGCCTTTCCTGGTGCGGTGAGGGGTGATCACGACGGCGCGACGTGCGGAGCGGGACAACACCGTGGGCCTTCGCCGGGCCGGCGTGCATCCCGAGGCCATCGCGGGGTCTGGACGTGGGGCCGGCCGCCGGGGCGGCGGACCCGGGTGTCCGGGACGGGATGGCGAGGTCTCGGGATACTCGGATGTCAGCCAGTGTGACGCAAGAGAATGGCCGAAATGTGGGCCTGGAACAGAAGACTCATATGGGACGCGCGCGGCCGTCGTCCACCGTCACGATGTCCCTACGGTCGGGCCACAGACCTCGGCAAGGGCCCTGGCGAGGGCAAGGGCATGGTCTTCGGTGACCCGCTGCGGGTACCATCCGGGCGACGGCTCTCGCCTCTCGCGGCGGTCCGGTGCCGTGCGCGGTCGAGGGGGACCGGCGCGTCAGGAAACACCCATGATGGCATGATGGAGGCTCACGCGTGTCCGCCCTTGAAGTTGCCGATCCCTTCGAATTGTTCGCGTCCTGGATGAAGGAGGCCGAGCGCGGCGAACCCAACGACCCCGAGGCCGTCGCCCTGGCCACGGCCACGCCGGACGGCCGTCCGTCGGTGCGCATGGTGCTGCTGAAGCAGGTGGTGGCGCGTCCGGGGCCGGACGGGGGGTTCGTCTTCTATACCAACATGGAGAGCCGCAAGGGCGAGGAACTGACGGCCAATCCCCACGCCGCCCTGTGCTTCCACTGGAAGAGCCTGCGTCGTCAGGTGCGTGTGGAGGGGCCGGTGGTGCGGGTCTCCGACGCGGAGGCGGATGCCTATTTCGCCTCCCGGGCGCGGGACAGCCGCATCGGGGCCTGGGCCTCGGACCAGTCCCGTCCCGTATCGGGCAGGATGGACCTGGAACGCCGGGTCGCCAAGGCCGCCGCCCGCTATGCGGTCGGACCGGTGCCGCGCCCGCCGCACTGGACCGGCGGGCGGGTGGTGGCCGAGCGTATCGAGTTCTGGCGCGATAGACCCTTCCGGTTGCATGATCGCGTGGTTTATCAATGGGACGGCGCCGCGTGGCGGACGCACCGCCTGTTTCCCTGACACGACTCCCCCTATGATCGCGCGGGCAACGGAGATCTCCCGCATGGTGGACATTCCCTTCGCCTCCGAGGCGCGACATCCCGACGATCAGGCGGGGCGCTTGATGCGCCTGGCGACTTATGCGGCGGTGGCGGTGGCCAGCTCGCTGATCGTGTTCAAGCTGGTGGCCTGGCTGTTGACCGGCTCGCTGGCGCTGCTGTCGACGTTGATCGACTCGGTCCTGGATGTCGGCGCCTCGATCCTCAATCTTCTTGCCGTGCGCGTGGCCCTGGAGCCGGCGGACCATGACCATCGCTTCGGTCACGGCAAGGCGGAGCCTCTGGCCGGGCTGGCCCAGGCGGCTTTCATCGGCGGATCGGCCCTGTTCCTGGTGTTCGAAGCCGGCAGCCGGGTCTTCGACCCCTCCCCGGTGACCCGGTCGGGGGTCGGCATCGCCGTCATGGTGGTGTCCATCGTCGCCACCCTGGGCCTGGTGACCTTTCAGAAGTACGTCGTGCGCCAGACCGGATCGGTGGCCGTCAAGGCCGACTCGGTGCACTACGCGGGCGATGTGCTGGTCAACCTGAGCGTGATCGTGGCGTTGGTGCTGGCGACCGGACCGGGGTGGACCTGGGTGGATCCGCTGTTCGCGGTCGGCATCGCCGGCTACCTGCTGTCCAATGCCTGGGGCATCCTGCGAACCTCCCTCAACCTGCTGATGGACCGGGAGTTCGACGAGCCGGAGCGCCAGCGCATCCTGGAGATCGCCCGCGGCCAGCCTAAGGTTCTGGGCGTGCACGACCTGCGCACGCGCTCCTCCGGGCCCGATCGCTTTATCCAGTTGCACATCGATATGGATCGCACCCTGTCCCTCTGGGACGCCCATGTGGTGGCCGACCGCGTGGAGCACGCTATCCGCGACGCCTTTCCCGGCGCCGACGTGCTGATCCACCAGGACCCCGCCGGTCTCGACGAAGCCCATCCGGCCCTGGTCTACCACGATGATCGGCCGGGCTTGCGTCCAGGCGAGGCGGCGGCCGCGCCGGACGCGCCTGGGCCGTGATCACGCCACGGGGCCGGGGTCGCCGTCCGCCCGGCGCAGCGCCGACAGCGCGAGGACGCCGTGGTGCTTGGGCAGGGTGACCTGACCCATGTAGTCGGCCATGAAGCCGCTGTCCTGGCGGAGCATCAGGGCGGCGGTGAAGGCATTGGTCACATAGGTCTGGCCGGGTGGCGTGGCCATCTCGATCCGCGCGGCGCGAATGACCTGGGTGCCGATGAGGCTGCGCCGGCCGATGATGGGGTCGAACAGGGGCACCGCCGGCCCGAAGTGTCCCGACAGGCGCATGCGCAGCGGCGGCAGGTCCAGCGCCGTCCCGTCCAGGCTTTCCAGGGTGGCGTGCAGCGCCATCGCGCAGCGGCTGGCGGCGACGATGTCGTCGAGGCCCAGGAACAGGCCATCGCCCCAGGTGTTGGCGTACAACACCCGTCCCCCGGCGGCCTCGTCGATGGCGGCGACCAGGCGCGGCACCACCTTGTCCTGATAGCGGACGCATTGGCGTTCGGTGAGGCGCGAGAAGTGGTGGATGTCGCCGAACAGCAAGGCGGCCAGCGTGCGCCGCAACGGCGGCTGGGTGGCCGGGGCGGCCGTCGGGCGCGGCAGCGGTGGGAAGGGGGCGATGAAGGGCGCGCGTCCGGTGGCCTCGCGCCAATGGGCGATGTCGGCGGCGGTGCCGGCGGGCCCGCCGACCGGGCCGCCGTTCCACAGCGCGATCATCTCCGCCCGGGTGTTCAGCAGGCGTGCCTTGTGCAGCGCCAGCCCGGCGGCCATACGGGCGCCATAGGCGAACAGCTCCGGATCGTCGCCCTCGCCGTCCTCGGTGGCCAGGGTGACCTCCGTAGCCCGCGCCAGACAGGCGTGAAAGCGCGGAACCCAGGACTCGCCTCCCGGTTCCACGGACACGGCGGCGAAGGCCCGGGCGGCGAAGGGCAGGACGACGATCAACTGGCCTCCGGCGTCCAGCACGGACTCGGCGAACAGGATGTCTCCGCCGCAGGCCAGGGCGGTGACGCCGATGCCGACACCCTGGGCGTCGATGTGGGCGCGGATCCGCGCCTTGAGGCCGGCTTCCTCGGGGCAGCCCTCGCGGAACATGTGACCGGCGAACACCGCCACGGCCGGCAGCGTCAGCAGGTCCAGGCCCGCCGCCGCCGGTGTGGGGCGCGTCGGGCCGAGGCGGCCCAGGGACTCCAGGATCCAGGCGAACTGGCGCCGGGTCGCGGCCACCGCCGCCGGGTCGGCACCGCTGACGGTGCGCGCGTCGGCCAGGGCCGTCCGTGCCCCGTCCGGATCCCCCAGCACCAGCAGCGCCTCGGCGCGGTTGGCATGGCCGTAGTAGGAGTCGTCCCGTGGCAGGGTCAGCACCGCCCGGGCTAGGTCGTGGGCGCGGGTCGTGTCGCCGGCCGCCAGGCACAGGCTGGCGGCGTTGACGGCCGGGTAGGCGGCCAGATCCGGGCGATCGGCGTCCAGCGCCAGGCGCCAAGCGCGGGCGTAGGCCTCGGCGGCGCGGCGGGCCACCGCCGGCCTGTCGTCGGGCGGCGCGCGGTGAACGCGGTCCTTGATCAGACGCGCGCCCAGGGTCAGGCGCTCGATGGCGAACACCGGGTCGGTGTCGGTGCTTGTATCGGCGTCGCGGTCGGCGTCGCTGTCGGGGACGGACCCGAACCACTGGGCAAACTTGTGCTCGGCATGGGCCAGGGCACCGCTGCGAGCGAGGCTGAGGACGGCCCGATGCCGCAGCCAGGGATCCGCGGGATAGCGGCGCAATGCGTCCACGGCCCGGTCGTAGGCTTGCAAGACGTTGCCCTGGCCCAGCAACGCCTCCACCGCCGCGAGGGTCCGGGCGGTGCTCTCGGTGTCCATCGGCTCGCTGGTCATCTGTCTGGTCCCCCCCCCTCCCGACCGTCCCGCGCCGTGCCGTCATGCGCCTCCGGTCACGGTGTCCGCGTGGCCTGCGCCACCGCCATCACCAGCCGCTCCAGCGCCCGGGTGACCGCCTGGTTGAAGGCGAGCACCAGGTCGGCCGGCGCCGCCCCGGCCGGCACCGGCGCCTGTTCCAGCACCACGCCGGCGGCATGGTCCTCGCGATCCCGGTCCCGCCGCAGCGTCCACGTCAGCAGCACCCGTGCCTCCACCGGATCGGCGGCGCCGGCCGGGACCACGGCCTCCACCTGATCCAGGCTCCACTGCAGGCGCCAGCGCGGTCCCTCGGTGTCCGCCTCCGGGCGCGGCAGGAACGCGGTGCGCAAGACCCGCTCCATGGTTTCGGCGGGCGGATCCTCCCAGCGTCCGCCGGACGCCTCATCGACCCGGATGACCTCGCCCAGATAGACCACCCTGAGGCCCAGCGACCCGGCCAGGGACCCGGCGACACGCGGGGTCAGCACCTCGACCTGGCCGTGCGGCGGCGTGGCGGGCCGGGACGGCGTGGCCTCCAGGCGGTAGACCACCTCCTCCGGGGTGGCCTGGAGCGCGCAGCCGGCGACCCCCAGGGATCCCAGCAAGGCCAGTCCGAGCAAGGGTCCTCGGACCCGATGAGAGAGGCGCGCCGTCACCGGTCCGATCCTCCCCGGTCGCGGAACAGGAAACCGGCCGGGTCGCGGTTCAGCTCCCGGGCGATCTCGTTCAGGTTGCGGCTGGCGGCGGCGAGGTTCTGCATGACCTGGAAGCTCTGGCGGCTGCTTTCCGCGACCAGAACCTCCAGGTCCCGCACCGCGCGGGTGAAGGCCGCCACGGTCGCGGGGTCCAGCAGGCGGTCGGCGCGGCCGACGATGTCCCGGCGGAAGCGGTCCAGGCGCTCCGGAATGTCCTCGGCGACCGCGCCCTCCATGGCGTCGATGGCGGCGTCCAGGTCGTCCAGGCTGCGGTCCAGGCGATCCGGCAGGGCCGCGTAGGCCGGCAGGGCCTGGTCGAGCGCGGGGCGGGCGCTGGCGATGATCGTCGCCAGGTCCACGCCGGCCTGCCGGAACACCAGCAGGGTTTCGTCCACCGTCGCCAGGGTCTCGTCGATGCGCGCCCGCGTCGCCCGCGTCTCGCACAACAGGGCATTGGCTTGAAGGATCAGGCCATCCAGGCCGTCCGGCGGCAGGTCCCCGGTGTCCGCCATGGGGACACAGTCTCCGGCGGTGAAGGTGGCGCCGGCGGGTGGCGGGCAGGCGGGGGGGGGCGGCGCCGCGCGCACCGCGCCCAGGGCGGTGGCACAGGCGTCGTCCACGTCGGCGATGGGGGCGGTGGCGGACGCCGGACCGGCGGGGGGGGGCGCGGCGGCGTCCACCTGCACCACGACCAGACGCGCCAGGCTGACCGGATTGGGGCGCGCCACCCGCAGGCGGGTGGTGTCCGCCGGCAGCACGACGCCATCGTTGACCGAGAACCCCACGCGAAACATCGGCCGCGCGGCGTCCAGCACCGGGGCCTCGGTCTCCGCCTCGTCCGCGCCGACGTCTTCGGCGGCGACGGTCACGTCCGTCACCTGCCCGATCTCGTGGCCGTTCAGCACCACGATGGAGCCGGTCTGCACGCCGTCCACGTCGGTGGCCAGGGTATGCAGCAGGGCGCCGTCGTCGTCCACGAGCACCGGCCAGGCCAGCATGGACGCCACGGCGACCAGCAGACCCACCACCAGGGTCAGGCCGCCGACCAGCCGGTTCTGGATGACAAGCTGGCTGTCGCGCATCCTCATCCGTCCCGTCCGCCGGAGTCGACCGGCGGGTGGTTCCTCCGGCCTTCTATAGCAGGCGTGGTCCGGACCGGCACACCCCTTTCCAGCACCAGGTGACCATCGGCCAGGTCCAGCAGGTCCTCGGCGCGGGTGGCGGTGGCCACCACCGTCGCCAGCCGCCCGCCCGGCGGCGCCAGCAGGCGGCGCATGAGCGCCCGGCCCGGATCGTCCAGGGCCGCCAGCACGTCGTCGAGCAGCAGCACCGCGGGCTGGACCGCCATGGCCCGGGCCACCAGGGCGCGCCGGTGCTGGCCGTCGGACAGGCGGCGCGGCGGCCGGTGCATCTCGTCGATCAGGCCGAACTGGGCCAGCAGCACCTGGGCGCGCAGCACGGCCGAGCGGCGTGGCAGGCGCAGGCCCTGGAGCAGCGGCAGCAGCACGTTCTCGAACACCGTGAAGCCCGGCAGCAGGGCGTCATGCTGGAACACGGCGGCGATCGCCTGGCGGCGCACCGCCTGCGCCGGTGTCCAGTCGCCGATGGCAATGTCGCCGGAGCGCAACGGCAGCACGGCGGCCAGGGCCTGCAACAAGGCGCTCTTGCCGGCGCCGCCCGATCCCGTGACCAGCAGCAGCCCCCGCGCCGGCAGGCTGGCGTCGATCCCGTCCAGAATGCGCCGTCCGGCGCCGTCCAGGGCGACCACCCCGCGCAGGCGCACCGGCAGCGCCGCCGTGGCGTCGTCGCCGGTCATCGCAGCACCAGGACGGGCAGGTCGCCGATGCGCCACAAGGTGAAGGCCATGTTGATGATCACCACGGTCACGGCGGCCTTGAGCATCACAGAGCGCGCCACGCCGGACAGCGCCAGACGGTCGCGATGGCGCGGGTCCAGGCCGTCCACCACCCCCACGGCCACCGCCATGGTGGAGGTCACCGCCATCTGGGCGGCCACCGAACCCACCATGCCCGGCTCGACCACCCACTGGAAGGCGGCGCTCCACACCGAGCGCGGCAGGTCCAGCATCACGGTCAGCGCCAGCGCCGCCGATACGGCGCTGACCACCATCGCCAGCGCGGCATGAGCGCAGGCGGCCACCACCAGCGCCAGGCAGCGCGGCGTCGTGATCATCATCACCACGTCCACGCCCAGCAGGTCGAGGGACTCGATCTGCCGGCGGCGCGCCATGTCCGCCAGATCCACCGCCAGCGGCAGGGCGCCGCGCGCCGCCAGCAAGCCGCTGGCCAGGAACGGCGCCACCTGCTGGATGGCCACCAGGGCGATGATGCCGGCGCTGCCGTGCAGGGTCAGGATACCGCCGGTGAGCATCGCCAGGCCCAGGGCGAGGCCCGTGCCGAGAATCAGCGCCAGCGGCAGGATGATCGGCACCGGCCCGAAGATCATGGCCCACAGATCGCGCGCCAGCAGGCGGCGGCGGAAGTAGCGGTTGCCGCCGGGAATGGGCGCGGTGACCAGCAGGTGGGCCATGCCGGCCAGCAGCCGCGCGGTCATCCCCAGCACCTCCAGGGGAAGCAGCAGCAGCGCGCCGGTCCGCTCGGTGATGGCGCCCAGCGCGGCGGCCCCGCGCGAGGATCGTTCGACGGTCGCCATCAGGTCCCGTCCATGGCTGGGGTCGGCGTCGGGGCTGGTGGCGGGGCTGGCGTCGCCGCCGGCGACGGGCCTGCCGCGCGCTCCACGATCAGGCCGGCCCGGCGTCGCCAGCGGGCCGTCAGGTCGGTATCGGTCGCGGCCTCCGTCAGCATCACCCGCCGGCACAGCGGGATGAGCGCCGCCAGCAGAGTCTGGTGCGCGGGATCGGCCGGCGCCGCATGCCCGGACGCGTCCAGGGCGACCGGGACTCCGTCCCGGGCCAGGCTCAGGGCGGCGGCGCAGGCGCCGGGATCGCCGGCCGGGGCCGCGTACTCCAGCACCAGGGGCGCGCGTTCGGCGGCGGCCGCCCCGGCCGAGCGCCGCAGTCGCCGCTGGTGCATCCGACCGGGGGGCGCGTCGCCCCACGGCCAGGCGCCGCGCAGGGCCACCGCGCGAATGGGCCGGTAGGCCAGTCCGGCTAGGCGCAGCATCAGCGGCACGGTCAGGACGGCCACGCGGTCCTTCTCCTTCACGTCCTCGCTCAGCGCCTCGTAGGGCAGGAGATCGGGATGAACCTTGCGCGCGTTGTCGCGCCTGGGGCCATGGACCCAGCCGTCCAGCAACCGGTCGCTGGCCCAGCGGTCGTGTTCCAGTTCGGCCAGATGCTCCACCCGTGCCGGATGGCTCCAGGCCGGCGCGGCCACCGCGTCGTCGTCCCGAAAACGCGGGGTGGGCACGGCGATCAGGCCGGCCGCGTCCAGCTTCAGGAACAGGTGGTCGGCCTGGGCGCGGTTGGCGTGGCGATAGGTTTCGGGCAGGCGCTCCCAGGGTTCAAGAGCCGGGGAACTGCCCCGTCCCTCGCCGCGGGTCCAGGCGTTTTCCAGGTAGAAGCCATGGATGGTGGCGGCCAGGCGGTCCAGCAGCACCAGATCGTCCGACCGCCGGCCGCGCGGCGCCGCGTCCACCGGTACACCGATCAGGCCGGCCGCCAGAAGTGCCCGGGCGACCTCGTCGGGCGGGGCGCCGCGACCGGGCGGCGGATGAACGATCGCCGCGCGCTGGCCGGCCAGGCATCGGGCCGGGGCCTCCACCAGGGTCGCCGACGACGGGGCGTCGCCAGCGGCGTTGAACACCAGCAGCGGCCGCCCGGTCTCGGGCCGGGGCCGGGGCAGGGGCTGGAACAGGGTGGTCAGGCCGGGGATGGCCTCCAGCAGCCGCCGCGCCGCGTCGGGCCCGCGCCCGGGCAGGCACACGGACAGCGCGGCGCCGTAAGGCCGTCCGATCAGGCGCCCCACCTGGGCCAGCACCATCAGCGCCTGGGGATCCTCGCCGAGGACGGCCAGGGTCAGGGTCCCCCGGGCCACCGCCGTCAAGCCGGGTACGGCCCGATAGCACGCGGCGCGTGCCCAGGCCTGGGCCTGGGCGACCTGGTCGGCTGTCCAGTCTCCGCCTGAGTCCATGGGGATCGTCCCTGTCGGTGTCTGGATCATGGGCGAGTCTGGAGATCCTTGACAACGGAGGCGCGGCGGGGGGGGGGCCAGGGCTCAAGCCGATGGGGGCGCGGGCACCGGCGACGGCCGGGAGAACGGCCGATCGTGGATCAACGCCGGCACCTTGGCGCGGGCCGCGTCCACCTCGGCCGGGTCCAGCGTGGCGGTGATCAGGCCCGGAGTCTCGCCGGCATCGGCCAGCACCTCGCCCCAGGGGCCGATGATCAGGGCATGCCCATAGGTGCGCCGGTCCTGGGGATGGGCGCCGGTTTGGGCGGGGGCCAGCACGTAGCTGCCGGTCTCGATCGCCCGGGCGCGCAGCAGCACATGCCAGTGGGCGCGGCCGGTGGGCACGGTGAAGGCGGCGGGCACCGCCAGGGCGTCGGCCCCGGCCTGGGCCAGGGTGCGGTACAGGGCGGCGAAGCGCAGGTCGTAGCAGACCGACAGGCCGAGGCGCAGCCACGGCAGGTCCACGGTGACCGCCCGGTCGCCGGGGCTGAAGGTCTCCGACTCGCGATAGCGCTCGGTCTCGCTCAGGTCCACGTCGAACATGTGGATCTTGTCGTACCGCGCGGCGATGGCGCCCTCCGGGTCCAGCACGTAGGTCCGGTTCGCGGCGCGGCCATCCTCCCGCAGGATGCCCAGGGTTCCGGCGTGCAGCCAGATGCCGCATTCCCGGGCCAGGTCGCGAAAGGCGGCCAGCGCCGGATGGTCGGCCTCGCGCCGCGCCCGGGCCAGCACGCGATCCCGGCCCAGCGTCATCATGGCCACATTCTCGGGCAGCAGCACCAGCCGCGCCCCCGCGTCCCGCGCGCGGCGCACCGCGTCCCCGGCGGCGGCGATGTTCAGGTCCATGTCGTCGCCGGCGGTCAGTTGCGCGCAGGCGACGGTGACGGGCGCGCGAGTCGGTGCCGTCACGGCCGGGACGCTGGTCACGATGCCGCCAACAGCGGGTCGAGGCCACCCCGGGCATCCAGAGCGTACAGGTCGTCGCAGCCGCCCACGTGGCGATCGTCGACGAAGATCTGCGGTACGGTGCGCCCGCCGTTGGAGCGCGCCTTCATCTCCGCCCGCCGGGACGGGTCGAGCATCACGTTGTGTTCGACGAAGCCGATACCCTTGCGTTGCAGAAGCTGCTTGGCGCGGTGGCAGAAGGGGCAGATGGGGGTGGTGTAGATCTCCACCTTGGCCATGGCGGGACTCCCTGGGGCAATGGTCGCGGCGTCGGCGCGGGACGGGACAGGACGACGGGTTCGATCGATGTTGGCCGGACGGGCGGCGGCGTCAAGCGATGATCAGTCCGGACGGGGGAGCACCGGGCCGCGGTCGCCGGCCCCCGGACATCCGCACGGGGGGGGGCCGAGCGTGCTGACGAAGTCCGCCGCGACCCGCATGTCGCGCAACGGGCGCACGGTGGCGATGGCGTCCTGATAAATCGGATGGTGCTTGTAGGCGTCCAGGGCCGCCGCGTCATCGAAGATCGCGTGCACGATCAGATCAACCTGATTGTCGAACCGGTCGGTCTTCAGATTGACGGCGACCTCCAGGTCGCGCGCCTCGGGAATGTCGGCGAGGCGTTGCAGGCCCTCGCGCGCCTGCTCCAGGTTGTCCGGATGTTTCAGGCTGAATAAGACGACATGACGGATCATCGGGGGACGGGTCCTCGCGCGTTGGGTGATCGGTGGGCCGGGATCGTGGGACAACGCGCGCGCGCTGTCGACTCCCCGCGTGATGGCCTCGCGTCGCCGTGGCCCGTGCTCGGTTGAGACCGGGGCGCCGGTCCCCTAATATGATGGGCGATGACCAAGGCGACGCATGCCGTCGCCCCAGCCTAAGCCGAACGAGGAACACCGATGGTTCATGTCGAGATCTACACCAAAACCACCTGTACCTTCTGCGCCAAGGCCAAGGCCTGGTTTCAGGAGCATGATATCTCCTATGAGGAACACGATGTCTCGACCGTCGCCGCCTTCGGCGAAATGAAGAAGCGCCTGCCCGAGGCCCGCACTGTTCCCCAGATCCTCATGGATGGTCACCTGATCGGTGGGTACGACACCCTGATGCACTACGAGCAGCCGATCCTGGAGCGTTTGCGCGGGACGACGGCGAACGCCTCCACGGGCTGACGGAGAGGTCAGGCGGGGCCGTGGCGCCCCACCTGGACGTCGCCTAGAAGAGCTAGAAAAGGTAGCTGACCAGCACGAAGCCGACCGTGACCACCGCCACGCCCACCGAGGCGGTGGCGGCGATCTTCTGCCCGCTGCGCTCGGCGCTCTGGTCGGCGCCCGCGCGGCCGATTTCCAGGGCGCGCATCTGCTGCTGGGCCATGGCCCATTCGGCGCGGGCGCGCTGGAACTCGTCGAAGTCGGCGCGCCGTTCCTCGGCGTTGTCCACAAGGTTGTACAGCTCGGGCAGGCTGCCCTTGCGCACCAGCCGGGGGACCTCGCGTTCCAGGCGACGGCGGCGCTCGCGACTCTGATAGCTGTTGATGATCGGCCCCATCAGGCCACCCACCCAGCTTGCCAGGCCGTGCAGGGAGTCCGGCCCCAGGCGCCATTGCAGGACCGCGAGCAGGCTCAGCATGCCCAGGGTGGACCGCTTGGGGTCGGAGTCGTTGAGCGCCAGGAGCTGGGGACCGATCTCCTTGGGGAAGCGGGCGGCGACGAAGGCCGCGACATGGCGGTCGACCGGGTTGGTCTTGGCATCCATCCGGGCGCCGATGCGGTCCAGCGCCGGCAGCACGTCGCGGATGTCCAGCACCACGTCGTGGGCCAGCAGCGGGCTCAGGCAGGCCTGGCTTTCGTTCATCTCGTACAGGCAGCGCTCGATCCCGGCGCCCAGGTTGCGGCCGTCCTGGAGGAACTCGCGCAGTTCCTTGAACATGCCGTCCATCTGCGCGTACTCGGGCGAGTAATGGTCGCGGGCACCCACCCACATCTTGGGAACCTCGCGCAAGATGACCTCGACCACCGCGCGTGTATCGCTGCCGCGTGCCATCAGCACCGACAGCGCCACCCCGAAGCCGTCCACATGGGCGCGGAAGTCGCGGTAGCGGATGGGGGCTTGCGGATCGAGGGCGATAAGCACGTTGGCCAGGGCCGCGTCGTGCACCGCGCGCTTCGTGCGGTCGGCGATCGCCGTGGCCGTGCGAATGGCCATGGTCAACTGATCGGCGAGCTGGTTGTTCTCCAGGCCCCGGCGCAGCCAGATTTCCAGCTTGCCGTCCAGCACCATGGGGGCGGCCTTGTCCCAGTTGGTGGCCATGGCATGGGCCAGGTGCCGGGTGGTCAGGAACTCTTGGTTCATGAAGACGAAGGCACGCTGGGCGCGGTTCACGGGGCGGGCCTGCACCGGCGTCATGCGCCGGCCATTGAACCACAGGTCCAGGGTGTCGAAGTCCCAGCGCTGGTCGGCGTCGTCCGCCAGCAGGCCCCTCAACACCTCGATCATGTTCAGCGGGATGCGCTGGTCGGCCACCAGGGTCGCGTAGGACCCCTGGTTCAGCTTGCGCTTGAGCAACTCGGCGTCGGAGACCCCGGCCACCGGGTTGCGCCCGATCATCAGGAAAAGCAGGGTCACGCCCATGGCGTAGTAATCGTCGCCGTAGGATCCGGCGCCGCGCCCCTCGGGCGTGGCCATGCTCATCTCGATGGTCTCGAACACCGCCGGCTGGTCCAGCGCCGGCATGGTCGAGGCGCAGTCGCCCAGCACCATGCGGGTATTGCCGGCGTCGGCGTAGAACAGGTTGGTGGGCCGGATGGCGCGGTGGGTCACGCCGTAGTTGTTCAACTCGCCCAGCGCCGTCACCATGGGGCGCAGCATCATCTTGGCGGTCTGCTGGTCGCTCAGGGGCGGGAAGGTCTCGTCGAGGGACCGCATCACCCGCCCGCCCATGGGGCGCTCGTAAATCAGCGCCAGGCGCATCGCGCTCTCGGGCGGCCATTCCACGACCCCCCATTCCAGCATCGACATCAGGCCGGGCGAGCGCAGGCTCCGAAGCTGCTTCATCACCTGTGGCCGGGCGGGAATGGTGCCGGTGACCACCAGCGCGAACATCGATCGCCCGCGCTGACGCTTGTCCTCGGCGATGAACGCGACGGCGTTGCTGGTGTCGAGCGTGGGGAGCGGGTTCTCGTAGAAGATCGCGTAGCGGTCCTTGAGGGTGGTGATCGGGCCCTCGCCGCGATCCTCGGTACCCGGTTTGGGCGTGCTGTCCCCCTTGGTCCTGCCCTCCGGCCGTCCTGGTCCATTCTGAGCCAAAGACTTCGTCCCTTGTTTCCGGTCGTCCCACCATGCGGCGCGTTTCTCGTCGACGCGCCATCCGCCTCGCAGTCCCCCCAGCCCCGGCGAGGACAGGCCCGCCGGGTTCCGCGACCCGCGCCCTGATGCCCAGCCTATGTTGGTCCGCGAAGCCCCACAATCCACAGGGCGGTCGAGACCCTTTTCAGCGCCGTGTTCCTTTCATATATCGAGGGTTGCGTGCTGACGACGCCGGTTCGACAGGCCATGATCGGTGTTATGGCGGTGGATGGGCGAGGGGTCGCGCGGCGACTCGGATGAGACCGCACCGGTGGCGGCATGGGAGCCCATTTGATGATTCAGATTCCCCGGCGTTACCTGGCGGCCATCGAGGCCGTCCTCGACATCGCCTATCACGGCGGCGCGCAGCCGGTGCGCGGGGCGGAGATCGCCGACCGCCTGGGCGTTCCGCGTCGCTATCTGGAGCAAAGCTTACAATCTCTGGTTCGTCAAGGGGTTCTTGTCGCGCAACGCGGCCCGCGCGGCGGGTACCGGCTGGCGCGGGAGCGCCGGCGCATCAGTGTGGGTGACATCGTCCGCGCCGTGGGCGGCAACGGCGACGGCGAGGATGCGGTGGCCTCCGGCACCGCGCGGCGGGACGGGCCCTCGGGCGCGGCCGCCAGCGCCGCCGCCGGTACCGGCGGGGAGGTGACGTCGGTGCTCGGGCGGGCGGTGGTGATTCCCATGGCCGAGGTGGCGGAACAGGTGCTCCAAGCGCACCTCGACCAGGTGACGGTCGATGATCTGTGCCGCCAGGGCCGGGCGAGCGGCGTGCCCGGTGCCCGCGACGACGCACTGGATTTCTCCATCTGACGCCCCCGGTCACGATGGGGTGGGCGGGGTTCAGCGGGCGGCGAGACGCCGGTCAATGGCCTCCCAGATGGCGATTTCCAGGCGCGGTCCGCCGAAGTTGGCGATTTCCTGAAGGCCCGTGGGGGAGGTGACGTTGATCTCGGTGAGGCAGGCGCCGATCACGTCGATGCCCACGAAGACCAGGCCCCGCTCCCGCAGCTCCGGGCCGATGGCGGCGCAAATCTCCCGGTCGCGGTCGGTCAGGGTGGTGGCCAGGGGCTGGCCGCCCACGTGCATGTTGGAGCGCGCCTCGCCGTCCGGCGGAACCCGGTTGATGGCGCCCAGGGGCTCGCCGTCCACCAGGATGATGCGCTTGTCGCCCTGGCGGATGTCCGGCAGGTAGCGTTGCACCATCACCGGCTCGCGCGACGCGGCGCCGAACATCTCCAGCACCGCGCCCAGGTTCTCGTCGTCCGGCTTCAGGTGGAACACCCCGGCGCCGCCGTTGCCGAACAGCGGCTTGACGATGATGTCCCGGTGCTCCGCGCGAAAGGCGCGGATGGCCTCGGGGTCGCGGCTGATCAGGGTGGGCGGCATCAGGTCAGGCCAGCGGCAGACGAACAGCTTCTCCGGCGCGTTGCGCACCTCGGCCGGGTCGTTGACCACCAGGGTGTGGGGGTGGATGTGCTCCAGCAGGTGGGTGGCGGTGATGTAGGCCATGTCGAAGGGCGGATCCTGGCGCATCAGCACCACGTCCACGGTTCCCAGGTCCAGGGCCTCGGGCGCGCCCAGGGTGAAGTGGTCGCCGGCCTGGCGGCGCACGGTCAGCGCGCGCGCGCGGGACATGACTCGGCCATCCTGGAAGCTCAGGTCCGAGGGCAGGTAGTGCCACAGCCGATGGCCGCGCGCCTGGGCCTCCAGGGCCAGCACGAAGGTGCTGTCGCCGGCGATGTCGATGGTCTCGATGGGGTCCATCTGGATGGCGACGGACAGGGTCATGAACGGGTGCTCCCGTGACGGCGTCGTCAAGCCGGCTCCCGGTGGGGGAGGCGCGTCGGCAACCGTTTGACGATCATTTCATGCAGAAAAAGCTATTCACCGGCGATGGTCATGCCGTCCACCCGCAGCGTCGGGCTGTCGGTGCCGTAGCGCAGAACCAGATCATCGGCGGCCGTGGTGTTGCGGAACATGTCCCGCAGCGTGCCGGCGATGGTGCATTCGCTGACCGGGTGGGTGATGGCGCCGTTCTCGATCCAGAACCCGGCGGCGCCGCGCGAGTAGTCGCCGGTGATCATGTTCACGCCCTGGCCGGCCAGTTCGGTGACGTACAGGCCCTCGGCGATGTCGGCCATCAGGGCGGCCGGCGTTACGGTGCCCGGCTTCAGATAGACGTTGGAGGCGCCGGGCGAGGGTGGCGAGGCGGTGCCGCGCGTGGCGTGTCCGGTGCTGGCCAGGCCCAGTTGCCGGGCCGAGCGCAGGTCGAGCAGCCAGGTGGTCAGGCGGCCGGCGTCGATCAGGTCCAGGGGGCGGGTGGCCAGGCCCTCGCCATCGCAGGGGCGCGAGCGCAGGCCGCGTGGCCGGTGTGGGTCGTCGGTGATGGTGATTCCGGACGGAAACACGGGGCTGTCCATGGCGTCCTTGAGGAAGCTGGTGCCCCGGGCGATGGAAGCCCCGTTGATGGCCCCCAGCAGGTGTCCCACCAGGGTTCGGGCGACGCGCGGGTCGAACACCACGGGTGCCTTGAGGGTACGGGGGCGGCGCGACCCCAGCCGGCGCGCGGCGCGCTCGCCGGCGACCCGGCCCACCTCGGCCGGATCGCGCAGGTCCTCGCGAAACACGGCGGCGGTGTAGTCGTAGTCGCGTTCCATGCCGTCGCCCCCGGATCCGCCGCCGCCCGCGATGACGCTGACGGCCAGCGAGGCGCCGGTGCGGTCGTAGGCGTGGGCGAAGCCGTTGGAGGCGGCCTGCAGCACCGTGGTCAGGCTCCAGCCGGCCTCCGCGCCCTCGGAATTGGTCACGCCGGGCACCGCGCGCGCGGCGTCCTCGGCGGCGCGGACCATCTCGGTCAGGGTCTCGGCCGAGGGTTCGTGCGGATCACGGCACGCGATCTCCGGCGGGTCGACGACGATCTGAGAGGGATCGGCGAGGCCGCAGTAGGGATCGTCCGGAACCGTGCGGGCCATGGCGACGGCCCGCGCCACCAGGTCGTCCAGGGCCGCCGACGAGCGGTCCGCGCTGGACACCATGGCCTGGCGGGTCCCCAGCAATACCCTGAGGCCGATGTCGCCGCCCTCCGCCCGTTCCAGCCGTTCCAGCGCGCCCATGCGCCAGGCCACCGACAGCGAGACGCCGTCCACCAGAACGGCGTCGGCGGCATCGGCTCCGGCCCGGCGCGCGCGGGTGATCAGGTCTTCCAGCAGGCCGAGGGAGCACGGGGCGGGGGCGGCGGTCATGCGGCGGAACTCCAGGATTGAGCGAGGGGCAGGGCTTGGCGAGGCACCGGCGGGGCCCTACAGGATGAACACGGCGGCCAGTCCCAGAAAGGCGAAAAAGCCGACCACATCGGTGACCGTGGTCAGGAACACGCCCGAGGAGACCGCCGGGTCCACCTTCAGACGGTCCAGCACCAGCGGGATGATGATCCCCGCCAGCGCGGCGGCCACCATGTTGATGACCATGGCGATGCCGATCACCACGCCGATCATCGTGTCCTTGAACCACACCCAGGCCACCGCGCCGGTGACCAGGGCGAACATGATCCCGTTGAGGACGCCGATCACCAGTTCCTTGCCGACGATGCGCATGGCGTTGGATGACGTCAGTTCCTTGGTGGCCAGGGCGCGTACGGCGATGGTCAGGGTCTGGGTGCCGGCGTTGCCGCCCATGGAGGCGACGATGGGCATCAGCACGGCCAGCGCCACGACGGCTTGCAGGGTGTGTTCGAACGCGCCGATGACCAGCGAGGCCAGCACCGCCGTGCCCAGGTTGATGAGCAGCCAGCCGATGCGGGCCTTGACGGTGTCCTTGATCGCCGAGAACAGGTCGCCGTCCGACAGGCCGGCGAGGCGGAACAGGTCGTCCTCGGCCTCCTCGTCGATCACGTCCACCACGTCGTCGACCGTGATCCGGCCGACCAGCCGGCCCGAGGCATCCACCACCGGCGCCGACAACAGATCCTTCTGGCGGAACAGGAAGGCCACTTCTTCCTGGTCCATGGTGATGGGAAGCTCGGTGCCCTTGGGGTCCATGATCTCGCTCAGGCGCACCGGCCGGCGCGCCCGCAGCAGCATCGACAGACGCACGCTGCCCAGGGGGCGGTGGCGTGGATCGACGATGAAGATCTTGTAGAAGTTCTCGGGCAGGCGGGCGCCGGAGCGCAGGTAGTCGATGGTCTCGCCCACGGTCCAGTAGCTGGGCACGGCCACCAGTTCCCGCTGCATCAGGCGCCCGGCGCAGTACTCGGGCAGGGCCAGCGCCGTTTCGATCAGCGCCCGCAACTCGGTCGGCAGCTTGGCCAGCACCGCCGCCCGCTCGTCGTCCTCCAACTGCGCGGCCAGGTACACCGCGTCGTCCGACTCCACCTCGCGCAGGCAGGCGGCGAAGTCCTCGAAGCCCAGTTCCGCGATCACCTCGGCGCGGACGGCGTCGTCCAGCTCCGGCAGGATGTCGGCGTTGAAGATGCCCTTGGTGGCGCGCACCAGCAGTGCCCGGTCCTCGCCGCCCAGGGTCTCGATCAGGTCGGCCATGTCGGCGTGGTGCAGCGGTTCGACCAGATCCCGGATCAAGGTCTCGTCGCCGGCCTCCAGGGCGTCGTGCACCTGGCCGACGAACTCCGGCAGAAGCCCATAGGAGTCGTCGCCGTGCAGCACCTCGCGGTGGAGCTGATCGCGGAGCGGCGCTTGCGGCATGGGCGACTCCCGGATCGGGGCGATGGCGCGCCATCGCCGGTGAAGCTGAGAACCAAGGGCTCAAGGAACGGGCGGGTCGGGGGTGGGTCAGGCGCCGCCGAGGGCGTCCAGCGCGGCGGCGTGGCCGGCCCCGTCGCCGGAGGCCAGGATCGTTCCCGGCGTGTCCAGGCGCAGCGGCCGGCCCTGCCAGTCGCTCATGCGCCCGCCGGCCCCCTCGACCACAGGCACCAGGGCCATGTAGTCGTAAGGCTTCATGTCCGTTTCCGCCACAACATCGATCCAGCCGCTGGCCAGCAGGCCATAATTGTAGCAGTCACCACCGAAGCGGCGCTCCGCCACCCGGGCGCTCAGGGCCTCGAAGCGGCGCTGCTCCTCGCCCGCGAACAGGTCGGGCGAGGTCGAGAACAGTCGCGCCTGGTCTAGGGACGCGAGCGCCCGTGCGCGGCAGGGCCGGCCGTCGTGGGTGGTGGGCAGGCCCAGGCAGCCGACCCAGCGTTCCCCCAGGGCCGGCGCGTCAAGCACCCCCAGAACCGGCTGACCCCGCCAGGCCAGCGCGATCAGCGTGCCCCAGAGGGGCAGGCCGCAGACGAACGCCCGGGTGCCGTCGATGGGGTCCAGCACCCACACGAACTCCCGATCCATGCCGGTCTGGCCGGCCTCCTCGCCGAAAATGCCGTGGTCCGGGAACCGCGTGGTGATGAGATCGCGCAACGCTGCCTCGGTCTCGCGGTCGGCGCGGGTCACTGGCGACAGGTCGTCCTTGGTCTCGACGGTCAGCGCCGGCGACCGGAAATGCGCGAGCGACGCCGGCCGCGCCCGGTCGGCCAGCGTGTTGACGAAGGGCACCAGACCCTGGACCTGCTGTACCAGGCGATCGGTCATCTCGGGCATGGGACGATGATCCTCGCGGCGGCGGTCCGTGGCGCGCCGGCCCGGACGTCGGAAACATGGGGTGACCCGCCGTCGGGACCAAGGACTCGCGGGACCCAAAGGACCGTCACGCCGGGCGGGAGGCACCTTGCGGGCAAATGGCGCCGGGATCAAGCATGCCTTCCGAGGCCGGCGGGACGCGCGGGCGATCGCCCGCATGGGACCCGCGTGGGGGACGCACCGGCATGCGGCGCGTCCTTGAGGACCCGCCCTACACCCGGCGTCCCACGATCCAGACCACCCGGCCGATGATCGCCAGGTCGTCTTCGGCCAAGGCTTGCACCGGGTAGGCGGGATTGTCGCTGATGATCTGGAACCGGCGGTCGCGCAGGTCGAGGGTCAGGCGCTTCACCCAGGCGACGTCGCCGACCTGAAGGGCGTAGATGCCCTCGCGGTTCGGGCGGCGCTGGGTGCGGTCCACCAGGATCCAGTCGCCGTCGACGAGCGTGTGTTCCATGGAATCGCCGGTCACCCGGATCACGGCCAGCGCGTCGGGGGAGGCCCGGGTGATGGCGCGCAGCCATTGGGCCTCGACGAACTGGAACCCCAGCGGTGCCGCGTTGGGGCCGATGATCGACCCGTCACCGGCCGAAACGGCGGCGTCGTAGCGGGGAATGGCCGCGACCTCGCGGTCGGCCAGGGTGACGTATCCCGGTGCTAGCGGAGGCGGGGGGGCGGCGGGCGGACCGACCGGTTTCCGGGCGCGCGGTCCCGGGGCCGTGGGTGCTGGCGCGCCCGAGGGGCGGCGCGGCCGTGGCGCCGTGTCCTCGGTATCCACGCCCTGGCCCAGGATCAGCCAGCCGGGGTCCACGTCGCAGAGCCCGGCCATGCGGACCAGTTGGTCGACGTCCGGGGCGCGCCGGCCGGTTTCATACCGCGACACGGCGGCATGGCCTTCCAGGCCCAGCGCCGCGCCGAGCTGGGCCTGGGTCATGCCCGCGGTCTGGCGCGCGAGGCGGATGCGTGTTGCCAAGTCCATGGACGCAGTGTGCCGGATCGGTACATGGAGGTCACGAGCCGATATGGCACATGGTCCTTGACGCGGGTGTACCGTATTGGCACAGTCTCCTCATGACGGGCGACGAGTCCGTCTTCCGCGCCGGTCCGGGGCAAGCGGAGACAACGCCGGATCACGCCATGCGGCGCCGGGTCGCCCGCATTGTCTCGAGACCGCAGATCGTCCTGACAGTGACGTTCCGTCCCGTGTGGGACGGACCTCGCCATGCCCCGCCGGTGTCGCGCCGCGCGGGGTTTTTCGTGTGCGGCCTCCGGGGCGGAGGCGGCACGCGGGCCCCGGCCTCTGGCCGGCGTCCTCCGCCGCCGCCGTGCGCGCGTGTCCGGTGCGGAGGCGGTGACGGGCGCGGGCGCGCCAGACCCGGGGATCACGGGCCGCCGCCGGCGGCTTTTTTTGACGACATCCAAGGAGAGAAAGCCATGGCCGGAAAGACAGCCGCGGGCGCCAAGTTGTTCATCGGTCCGGCGGTCGCCGACCCTGACGCCCAGGGCCTGACCGACTACACCGGGGCCACCTGGACGGCCATCGGGGCCATCCAGGACGCCGGCGAACTGGGCGATTCCCATCAGGTCTCCACCTACACCGAACTGGACAAGGCCCGCGTCAAGCGCATCGCCACCTTCAAGGACGGCGGCGAGGTCGCGATCACCGTGACCTTCGAGCCCGGTGACGCCGGCCAGGTCGCCCTGATCGATGCCCTGGGCGCCGACCATGCCTACAAGATCGAACTGGACGACGCGGGCGCCACCTCGCCGACCACCTTCTACTTCGTCGGCATGTGCACGGCCAACCGCCGCCGCCTGGGCGACGGCAGCCAGGTGATCACCCGCGCGGTGCCCATCCAGGTGCAGAGCGACGTGCTGGAGGTGCCGGCGGCCTAGTGTGGCGATGTACTCGAGGGGTTTACCCTTGAGTACAAGCGTCGCTGCACAAGACATTGTTTTTGGGGCCTGCTGACGGTTGGGGCGTCCCGCCTTCCGGACGTCTCCAGGCGGGGGCCGGTGGCGTGTCGCGCCCCGGCTCCTCCGCCTCCGTCCCTCCATCCACCCCACCATGAGGGAGTTCCATGGTCCAGCCGTCCAACACCCGCGCGCTCGCGCGGCCCGACACCCTGACCATCCAGGGCGAGGTCTATGAGCTGCACAAGACCCTCGCCGCCGCCGACGCCATCGAGAACACGTTCGGCTCGCCCCTGGAGGCGATGCGCCAAGTCCAGCAGTTCAACCGCAAGACCGTTGCCCAGGCCATCCTGGTGTGTGGTGGCGGCAAGGTGCTGAACCGCGATGTTAAGGCCCTGGCGGACATCCTGTTCGGGCTCAGCATGGACGAGAAGGGCGACGTGCTGACCGCCCTGATCGTCTATCTGGGCAGCATGGCCGACGGCTTCCGGCCGCCCGACGACGCGACCGCCGGTGGCACGGATGACGGCGACGACGAGCGGGAGACCGCCCCGGGAAACGTCTGACCCTGTCCCGGTACTGGGATCACCTCTACCAGTTCGCCACCGGCTGGCTGAGCTGGTCCCACGCCGAGGCCATGACGGTGCCCGTGCCCTACATCCTGCTGGCGCTGGATGGCAGGGTCGATTTTCTCAAAAAAACCAACCCCTGGGGATCGTCCGAGGGGGACTCCCCGGACCGGACGTCGCCTGCGTCGACGGGACCGGCGCCGGACATCGGCACGCGCCTCCGCCGGGCGTTCGGGGGCACCAGGACGGTGGCCGTGCCACAAGGCACGCCCCACGGCGGTCCGGGCGCCGCCGAGTCCTGAGAGTGTCCGACAGAAGACGTGATGTGTCCTGTCGGGCGCGTCCCTTGTCCTGATGCCCCGCCACCGCGCGGGGCTTTTTCTTTGTGGGAGGTCGGCGATGGTCGAGGATATCAGCCTTCAGGTGACGCTGACGGCGGATCTGGCGCGCTACACCCGGGCCATCGAGGACGCCGCGCGCCTGACGGAGCGTGTCACCGACAGGATCGAGCGGGCCATCACCCGCGCCTCGGCGTCGTTTCGGCGCCTGGAGGCCGCCGCGACCCCCCTGTCACGGGCGACGACACAGGCCGAGGCGCAGGTGATCCGCGCCGACGCGGCGCTGACGCGATACCAGACGACCGCCACCCGGGCCCAGGAGTCGATCGTCGCCGCCACGCAGGCGCAAACGGCCTTCGCGCGCGAGGTGGCCAGGACCGAAAGCGGGGTCATGACCTCCCAGACCGTGTTGCGGGGCCGCGCGACGGCGCACGCCCTGGTCATGCCGCCGTCGGACGCCGTCGTCCGGCCGGAAGAGGCAGATGTGCACATGCTTAGCGTGAGCGCTCCGATCGTGCCGCTTTTGTCAAAGGGCGCTAAGCTTTTGATAGAGGTCGTCGTGGGCGCGGTCATCTCGGAGGTGTTGGGTGACTGGCTTGATGCCCGACGCAAACAAGAACTGGAGCAGGCCGAACGTGACGTGGTGGAGACTCTCACCGTCGCTCGTTCGGCCATGCTTGCGGTTGCCGACGGCACCGGATCCTCTGACCAGCCCTGGGTCATCAATGCACAGAACGTGATTCAGGACGAGTTGGAGTATCAGACTGAAACACTGGAAAAGAAACGGATTTCTCTCGCGGAAGAAATTTATTTTCAAGCTAATCACATTAAACAGAAAGGCGAAGCAAATGATTTGATGCAATACTTTCACATAGATGAAAAATACAAAGACAACTTCAATTCAGAATATTACTTCGATTTACATGAACAAATAAAAAATCTTTCAGAAAAAATGGAAGATATGAATCATTCATCTGTAGAGGTCATAGAAGACATCAAAAATCTTGTTGAGGCGAATCCTGATGTGTTCGGTCAGTGGTTCGACTCGCAGTCTGATACCGCGCGTGAGGTGGTCGGCCACCAGCACCTCGTCGATCTTCTCACCTCAGGTCAAAACGTGCTTCGGGGCGCGGGCACCGAGGACGACTTCAAGGCACTGGGCATCGCCGCCGCCGTGGACAGCGACACCCTCGCCGCCGTCACCGAAACCGCCACGGCCCAGACCAAGGCGGTGGCCGGCGCCGCCGATGCCCAGAAGAACCTGGCGGACCAGCTCGACGCGGCCGCCGTCTCGGGCACGGCACAGATCGAGACCCTGGGCGCGGCCGCCGACGCCACCAGCGCGCAGGCCAAGGCGGTGATGGTCCTTGCCGACTCCACCACGGCCCAGACCGAGGCGGCGACCGGTGCCGTCACGTCAGGCAAGGCGCTGGTCGAGACCACCAACGCAGCCGCCGCCGCGAGCCGGGCCGAAGTCGAGACCATCGACGCCGTCACCGTCGCAGGCCGCGACCAGATCGCGGTTATCGAAAACCTGGTTACGGCGCGGGACGAGCATGTGGCCTCGATCCGGGCCGAGGCCCAGGCCGAACTGGACCGCCTGACCGACGCGCCGGGGCGGATCGAGGAGGAGACGGCGGCGATCCTGGCCGGCGGCGACGCCCTGGCGCGCCTGACCCGCGAGCGCGAGATCGCCCGGGCCGTACAGGAGCACGAAACGGCGGTCTACACGGCGGCGATCGAGGCCCGGCTGAGTGAGGCCGAGGCGATGGAGTCGGCGCGGAGCAGCGCCAACACCTATGCCGAGGCCCTGCGGACCCAGGATGCCGCCCAGGGATTGCGAACTTACCTCGACGAGGTTGAGCGGGTCGCCGGCGAGTCGGCCGATACCCTCGCCGGGGTCCTGATGACCGGCATGACCGAGGGCTGGGACGTGGGCGTCGACAGCCTGGAGGCCATCATCGCGGGCTTCCTGCGCGACACGCAACAGCGCCTGCTGGCCGAGCCGTTGACGGTCCTCATGGACTACGTGGTGGGCTCGATGCCGTCGCTGTTCGGTGTGCCCCAGGCGACAGCCGGGAACGTCCCTGCCGGCTATCAGCCCGCCGTGGGACCGGATGGAAAAACCGTGCTGGTGCCCTCGGGCCAGCAGGCACCGTCCGGCTTCGACCTGTCGTCGATCTCGCTGCCGATGACGGGCGATACCTTCGGGATGTTGCCCTCGTGGGTGAACAAACCGCTGTTCACCATCGGGGGCGATGGCGGGTTCGTGTGGGGTTCGTCGTCCTCAATGTACACGCCGGGGGTGACCGGCGCGCCGTCGCCCGGCCCGGCCAGCCTCGGCGGCGTCAGCACGTCCGGCGGGGGTGTACCGATCTCCGGCGGTCAACTTTTCGGCGCCGGCATGTACGGTATCTCCGGCGGCCTGGGCATCGCCAACGGCCAGTACTTCAGCGGTGCCGCAAACCTGGCGGCCGGGGCCATGATGCTGATTCCCGGGGCCCAGCCTTTCGCGCCGTTCGTGGCGCTGGGCGGAAGCATCCTGGAGGGTGTCTTCGGGAGCATCTTCGCCCCCACCCGTCCGCATCCGTCTGGCGGCGGGCACATCACCGTCAATCCCGACGGCACGGTCAGCACCGGCAACTACTTCGGCAAGCACACCGACCTGGCGGCGCAGCAGGCGGCGGTGGATCCGTTCGGGGCCTTCGTCCAGCAGATCATGGACCTGACCGACGCCCGGCTGTCGGGCGCGCTGGACATGGCGATCAGCGCCGACGACGGCGAGTTCCGCCTGACCACATCGCACACGCGGGTACCGCAGGACCTCCAGCCCTACGTGTCGAGCGTCAAGGACGGTCAGTTCATCGACTTCACGACCATGGAGGCGGCGCAATCCCTCTACCTGCGTCACCTGGGCGGCGCCCTCGAGGACATGCCCGACGCCTCGCGGGTCCTGCAGGACGTGACGCCCGAAAACATCGAAACGGTGCTGCCGGACCTGTCCTTCGTGATGGAGTTCGACCAGGCCATCGAGGCCATGACCGCCGGCGTGGTGTCCTTCAGCGAGACCGCGCGCGGCCAGATGGTGGCCGGCCTGAAGCAGTCGCAAGAGTCCATCGAAGAGTTCCTGGACTCCACCACGCGGCTGATGCCCGAGCGCATGGCCGAGGCCGACGCGGCGGTGAAGCAGTCGGCGCTGATGCTGGTCGGCCTGGCGGACGCGGCCACCACCGTCGCGCCGGAAATCCAGGCGTTCATCGGCCAGACCGAGGGGCTGCGGGACCAGTTCTCCGCCGTCATGGGGGCCGCCGGCTGGACCGACGAGAGCATCGGCGCGGCCGGCTTCGCCAGCCTGGCGGAGGCGGAGACCGAGGCCGTGCGGCGGTCCCTGGAGGGCTGGCTGGAGACCGTCGCCCTGACCCACGACGGCGCCGACGCGCTGGCCGAGGCCTTCGGCGACATCCCGAACATCCTCAAGATGCTGGCCGACGAGGTGGAGCAGAGCCGCGCCGACCTGGAGCGGACCTACGAGCAGCGCTACGCCCGGGCCACCGGCACGCCCTACCTGAACCTGTCCGGGGTGGCCGATCAGTACGCGGCGGCGCTGGAGGAGGCGGCCGGCGTCGGCCTGGACGCCGCCGTGGTGACGCGCACCTACACGGCGGAGATCGCCGCCCTGGTGGACGAGATGTCCGCCGCCGATATCACCGCCCTGATCGACCAGTACCAGGGCGTCGACGTCGTGGTGGACGGCCTGCATCAGGCCCTGGTGGCGGTCGCGCGCGCCGACGTGCTGGCGGCCTACGAGGCGGAGCGGTCCGCGCTGGAGGACCTGGAAGAGACGATGCGGGGCTATGTCGACTCCCTGCGGTCCTTCCGGCTGTCGCTGATGACCGATCCGGGCCTGTCGCCGCTGACCGCGACCCAGCGCCTGACCGAGGCGCAGGTGCAGTACCAGGACGTCCTGGCCCGGGCGAAGCTGGGCGACACCGATGCCATGGCGGCGCTGGAGTCTCTGTCCCGGACCTATCTGGAGGCCGCGAACGAGGTCTACAGCACGGCCTCGGCGCAATACGTGAGCGTGTTCGATGAGGTCATCTCCTCCACCCAGGCCGTGGAGAGCGTCGCCGAGCGTCACGCGCGGATCGCAGCGGAGCAGTTGGCGACGGCCGAGGACCAATTGGTGGCCCTGGGCCTGATCAACGACAACGTGGTGTCCGGCACGCAGACCCTGACCGAGGCGCTGGCGGCCCTGGAGGCGGCTGTTTCGGCCGCTGCAGCGGCTGGTGGTGCGGGAGGCGGAACCGGAGGGGGTTCTCAAGGCGGGGGGGCGTCTGGGGGTGGCGGTCTGGACTTCTCACAGGGCAACTTCCTGTCTCGCGCCGAGGCCTACCTGGCCAACAACGCGGACGTCAACGCCGCGATCGCGAACGGCATGTATGACCACCTCACGTCGTCCCGGGAGGAGGCCGCGCTTCTGCACTGGCGCGACTTCGGTCAGCACGAGGGCCGCGCGTTCGCGGCCGGCGGCCTGGCGCCTCCGGGCTGGGCGCTGGTGGGCGAGGAGGGGCCGGAACTGGTGGACTTCCACGCCCCGGCGCGCGTCTACACGGCCGAGCAGACGCGGGCGGCGCTGGGTGGTGTCGTCGACCTGTCCGGGCTGACGGCCGAGTTGCGCGCGCTGCGCCAGGAGAACGCGGTGCTTCAGCGGCAGGTGCTGCGCCTGCTGGCGGCGAGCGGCGAGACGCAGGCGGCCACCACGGCCCGCGTCGCGCGGGCGGCGGAGGCCACGGCCACGGCGCTCCGCGAACAGGGCGCGAGGGTCGCCTGATGCTCATCGCGCTGATCGAAATCACCGTCCGCGACCCGGTGGCGGCGGCGGACGTGGTGCTGCGCGCGACCACCGCGCCCTACCTGCACCCCTCCGCCCCGGGACCCTGCCACGACGTGGTGCTGGAGGGCGGGGTGGCCGTGGTCACCCGCGAGATCTTCGCCGACGGCGCCGCCTTCGGCGTCGGCGGTCACGACCACGGGGAGATCCGGCTCGCCAACATCGACGGCCGGCTGGACTGGCTGTGGGACCACCATCGCGACGGCCGCCCGGTGCGCGTGCTGATCGGCGACGACGGCGCCGCCTACGACACCTTCCGGGTCGCGTTCACCGGCGTCGCGGCGCGCATCGACCCGGGCGCGGAGGTGGTGGTGCGCATCCACGATGCCTTCACCAGCACCCTCGACCAGCCGCTGTCGGCGGCGGTCTACGCCGGCACCGGGGACCTGGAGGGGCCGGAGGCGCTGACCGACCAGCCGCTGTGGGTGGTGGCCGGCCGGGTGCCGTTCGTGCCGGCCGACCAGGTGGTGGCGGCCGACGAGATCTGGTGCGTCTGCGACCGGGGGCCGGTGACCCTGACCGAGGCCCGCGTGCGCGGCCAGGTCATCACGCCGGGCACGCGCCGGGACACGCTGGCGGCGCTTCAAGCCGGGACGCCGGCGGCGGGCACCTGGGACTGGTTCGGCGGTTCGGAGACGGAGCCCGCGTACCTGCGCTTCGGCTCGGCCACCGACGGCGCGGTCACGGTGGCGGTGGAGGGCGGCGCGACGGCCGCCGAGCGCACCACGGCCGGGGTGCTGGCGGCGCTGGCGGCGCGCGCCGGGATCACGCTCGCGGCGGACGATCTGGCGGACCTGGACGCGGCCCAGCCGGCCCCGGTGGGCGGCGCCTGGCGCGGCGACACCCCCCTCGGCCAGGCCATCGGCGCCATCGCCGGGGGGGCGGGCTGCGGGGTCTGGCAGGACGCCGCCGGCGTCTGGCGCGCGCGGCGGGTGGAGGCCCCGGCCGATTCGGCCCTGACCCTGGCCCGGGGCGACCTGGACCGCCCGCTGGCGGTGGACGAGGCCGACATCCTGGCCTGCGAGCCGCTGTGGACCAGCCGCGAGGACGGCGGCATCCAGCCCTGGACGGTGACGCTGCGCTTCGCGCGCAACCACGCGCCGCTGGACAAGAACGCCATCGCCGGGGCGGCCCTGGACGACCAGGAGCGCCTGACCCGCCCCTGGCTGACGGCCACGGCGACGGACGAGGCGGTGCGCGACGCCCATCCGATGAGCGTGCCCCGGGAGGCCGACACCGCCTTCCAGGAACGCGCCGACGCCGAGGCGGAGGCGGCGCGCCGCCAGGCGCTGTTCGCCGAGCGGCGCCGCTACGCCCTGGCCGTGGCCCTGACGCCCGAGCTGGTCGACGTGCTCGACCTGGGGGTGTGCGTGACCGTCGCCTGGCCGGGCCTGGGCCTGGCGGCCGGCCGCGTGATGCGCATCACGCGCCTGCGCGTGGACGTCCTGGCGCTGACCGCCGACCTGACCGTATGGGGATGACAGCAGATGACCGTGCCCTTCGAGACCAATGCCTGGAACGCGGTGGTCGGCTTTCCGCGCTGGACCGGGCGGGCGACCTTCGGGGCGTCCTCCGCCGCCGCCGGCTATCCGGCGTCCAACCTCGGCGTGCTGCCGCTGTCGCGCCCCTGGCGCAGCGCCGGCGCGGCCCGGGCCGACACGGTGCTGACCGCCGTGTTCGACCGCCCGCGCCGGGTCGAGCTGGTGGTGCTGTGCCGCCATACCATCGACCTGGGCGGGGTGGTGACCGTCACGCTGTACGCGGACGCGGCCATGACCTCGGTGCTGGCGACGGCCACCGAGCGCGCCTGGCCGGCGGTCTTCACCACCGCCGAGGTGGACTGGGGCGGCGGCCGCTGGTGGGGGCGCACCTACACCGGCGAGGAGATCGCCGGCTACCCCTGGCACCTGCCGGTGCGCATCCCCGGCCGCCACTACGCCGGCGCGGTGCGGGTGGCGATCGACGACACCGCCAACGCCGCCGGCCACGTGCAGGTGGGGCTGCTGGAACTGGCCTCCGAGCATCAGGTGCCGGTCAACGTGGAGGCGGGCGCCCAGTACGGCTACGCGAGCCGGGTGCTGGCCCAGGAATCCGACGGCGGCGCCATCGCCTTCCGGCGCCGGCCCAAGGGCCGCCGCTTCGAGGGCGCCATCCCCTACATGCCGCGCGACGCGGCCAAGGGGACCTGGCTGGAGATGCGCCGGCAACTGGACCGCGACACGCCGTTCTTCTGGTGGCCCAACCCCGCCGACGCCCTGCACCGGCTGCGCGACGCCTACCTGGCCCGCTTCGCGGACCTGTCCCTTCAGTCCTACGCCACGCCGCTCGGCTACGACGGCGTGCCCCTGTCGCTGACCGAGGTGATCTGACATGCCCCAGACGTCGCCCCTGAGTTCCGAAGAGGAGGCCGCCGTCACGCGCGGCGGCCAGTACAACGGCCTGCGGTATGACCCGGCGGCCAATCCCTATGGCCTCGACGGCCTGGGCTACCAGACCAACGGTCCGGCCGCCTGGAACGACACCGCCGCCATGACCGGCGCCGTGGCCCGCCTGACCGAGGCGGTGGCGGCGGACGCCGCGTCCTCGGCCGGCGCGGTGGACCAGGCGGCGGCCAGCGCCACGGCGGCCATCCAGTCCGCGACCCAGGCCGAAACCCAGGCCGACCGGGCCACCGGGCAGGCGGTGCGGGCCGAGGCCGCCGCCCTGACGGTGGACGGGGCCACGGTGCCCGATCCCAGCCCCGCCACCGCCGGCATGGTGCCCAAGGTCAACGCGGCCGGCACCTATTACGAGATGGCGCCGCAGACCATCACCGTGGCCTACGGGGACCGCGCCGGCCTGCGCGCGCTGGAGGGGCCGGAGGGGGCGCTGGCCCTGGTGTCGCGGCTGGGGATGTTCCAGTGGGCGCCGGGAAGCGGACCGCCCGACGACGGCGAGATCTGCTTCGCCACCACCACCGGGCACTGGCTGCTGGCCACCACGGCCTGGGACATGGTCGCGGCCTACGTCGGCGCCGAGATCGACGCCCTGGCCAGCGGGGGCGAGGACACGGCGGGTGCCGTGGCGGCCCTGTCCGGCCGCGTCCTCACCGGTACGGCAGAGGTCTCCGTCACCAGCGTCTCGTCTCTCTCTCACGCGGACGTCACCGGTTCTGTTCCGGGCGCGTCGCCTGGGGACACCGTCACGGCCAGTCCACCGGCCGGCCTGAATGCCCGCCTGTCCTGGCACGCCTGGGTGTCGGCGTCCGACACCATCACCCTCCGCCTCACCAACGCCGCCGCGTCCCATGCCAGCCTGACGGCCGGGACGTGGAACTTGACCGTCTTCAAGGGAGCCTGAGTCATGGGTCTGGTATCCGCGCACGCCCTCATCAACGCGATTTGCGATGGCACCCTCGACGGTGCCGGCCTGGAGGCCGCCCTGACCACGGGCGGCCGGTTGGGCGACTTTCAGTCCGTCCTGACGCAGCGCGGCCAGTGCCGGCGCCTCGCCGGGGTCGATGCCGCCATGACGGCGGTGGCCGCGTCCCCCACGGCGATGGCGGCGGTGGCCGCGTCCAGCACGGCGATGAGGGCGGTCCTCGCGTCGAGCGTGGCGATGACGGCCATGCTTGCGTCCAGCACGGCGATGACGGCGGTGGCCGCGTCCAGCACGGCGATGACGGCGGTCATCGCGTCGAGCACGGCGATGGCGGCGGTGATCGCGTCGAGCACGGCGATGGCGGCGGTGATCGCGTCGAGCACGGCGATGGCGGCGGCCATGGACGCCCCCGCCGGGCGGCTGGCGATGTGGGAAAGCGACACGGCGCTGACCGCGCTTTATGACTACCCCGACACTGTGGCCGCCCTGTGCACGCACAGCCAAACTACGCGGGGCGGCGCAGGATCGGGGTCCCACACCTTCGAGCCACGGGGGACCAAGGTCATCCTGCTGAGAAGGTGGTATAGCGGTAATGAATACGACCGCTTCAGGTGGACCCGCACGGGCGGGGACCTGCCGGGATACGGGACTTGGGCAAAACGACGCGACGGCGCCAATAATCCGACCTCGGACGATAGCCAGGCCGACTTCGTTTATGCCTGTGACGGTTTGCAGCGCACGGGTTCGAACAACAACCGCACCCTCTATGTCCGCTACATCCGCGTGTGAGGCCCGCCATGAAACTGATTCTTTCCGGTGACCGCATCGCCGCCACCGCCCTGGACAGCCACGTGGCGGCGTCCGGGCAGGCCGTCATCGACGCGCCCGGGGACTTCGACCCGGCGCGCGCCGGCGCCTACCGCTGGCGGGAGGGAGCGCTGGTCCTGCCCGAGCGGGCCAGCCTTCCCGCCGCCCGCGCCGCCGCCGTCGCCCGCATCGACGCGGAGGCCGAGCACCACCGCGCCCGGGTGCTGACCCCGGGCGCCGGGCAGAGCCTGGAGTACCAGCAGACCCGGGCGGAGGCCGAACGGCTGGCCGCCGCCGGTGGCGCCGGCGCGGCCGGGGACTATCCCATGCTGGAGGCCGAGCGGCTGGCCCTGGACGACGCCGGGCAGGCCGCGACCCTGGCCGACGTGGCGGGCCGGGTGCTCGTCCAGCGGGACGCCTGGACCACCTACGGCGCGGCGATCAAGCGCGCGCGGCGCGCCGCCAAGCTGGCGGTGATGGCCGCCGCCACGGTGGCCGAGGTCGAGGCCCTCGCCGCCGGCATCGCCTGGCCCGACCCGCCCGGCGCGTAGGCTCCGCCGGTGTCTCTAATACCAACGGTCATTGAGAATGACCGTGCAGTCCGTGGCCGGCCCACTCCCCCACCCGGCCACCCACGGCAGTATACTTGGGGTGGCCGGGTGGGGGAGTGGGCCGGTGCCGCCCTGGCACCGCTTTGCGGTGCCAAGATCTGGACCATTCGGGCGCCTGAGTCACACTCATCCGCCGCTGGTATAAGAGTCCAGGAGCACGCGTCCCGCCTCGGTCAGCTTGCAGACCTGCCAGTCCGGTTTCAGCGGGTTGGAGAACCAGGGTTCGGCCCAGCCGGCGTCCAGACAGGCGCGCACGGTGCGGGCGCTGACGCGGCGGCCGTTGTGGTCGAACAGGGGCAGCTTGCCGCCCGGCTGTCCCAGGCCCCGCCGCAGCCAGGCCCGCTGGGCCTTGGTGGGGCGGGCCGGCGCCGGTGCCTTGACGCCGGACTCGGGCTCGGCCACGCTGTCTTGCGTCTCGGCGGGCGTCTCGGAAGGCGCTGGGGATCCCGACAGGGCCTCCGGGCCGAACAGCGTGGGGGCCGGGTCAGTCGTCGACGACTCTGGGGGTGGGCGGCCGATCATGGACGGCATGGTAGGCAGGCCCCCTCTCGGAGTCCAACGGAAAGGAGCCCCATGGACGACCGTTCCCCGGACCTCTGCCTCGTCTACATGACGGCGGGCTCGCGCGACGAGGCCCTGGCCATCGGCCGCGCCCTGGTGGCCGAGAAGCTGGCCGCCTGCGTCAACGTGCTGGGGCCGATGACCTCGGTCTACGCGTGGCGGGGCGAGATCCACGAGGACGCGGAGGTCGCGGTCCTGGCCAAGACCCGCCGCGACCTGGTGCCGCGCCTGAGCGCGCGGGTCCAGGCGCTGCATTCCTATGACTGCGCCTGCGTGGTGGCGCTGCCGATCGCCGGCGGCCACGCGCCCTTCCTGGACTGGGTCGGTGCCCAGACGGCGGCGGGGGACACGCCCGTGCCCCCCGCGCCCGCCTGACGGCACGTGTCATACCAACGGTCATTGAGAATGACCGTTGCAGTCCGTGGCCGGTGCCGCCCTGGCACCGCTTTGCGGTGCCAAGATCTGGAACATCCGGGCGCCTGCAAGGCGCCCGGGGGCGGATGAGTCACGCTCGCCCGCCGTCCGGTTTCAGACCGCCATCACGCCCAGCAGCGCCGTGGCTGTCAGCAGGCCGGCGGCGCCGTAGCACAGCATCGCCACCATGTCGTCCTTGCGGATGCCGAAGTCGTGCATGGTCACGCGGATGCGGTGGGCGGCGTGCCACAGGGTGAGGATGACCACGCCCAGAACGACGATCTTGACCGGCAGGAAACCGATCACGGCGCTGACGCGCTCGTAGGACAGGGCGTTCTCGCCGAACACGCCCAGCGGCACCAGCAGGCCGTGGGCCAGGATCAGGGCCGGCACGCAGAAGGCCGCGACGGTGCCGCCGACGGCGAACAGGCCCCAGACGATGGGCTTGTTGGACTTGGCCATGTCAAATCACTCCCACGAGGACGAGGATCACCAGCGACACCAGCCCCCACAGGGCGTAGTGGGCGCGGACGACCGTCGGGCCGGGCACATAGCCATCCCCCCAGCGGATGCGCATGGCCTTGGGGGTCGCGTTGAACCAGGTGGTCGCATGATAGGTGGCGAAGGCGAAGGCCAGGACGTGGAACACCAGCGCCAGCGGCGACGACAGGGCGGTCAGATAGGCGTTCCACGCATCCGGTCCCTGGGCCAGCCGCATCAGCCCCATGGCCAGTCCGGCCATGTACAGGCCGATGAACAGGCTGGAAACCTCGCGGGCCATGTAGCGCAGGTAGCGGCCGTTGCGCATGTACCAGGTCGTCGCCGGAACCGGGCGGACGAAGGGCTTGCGGCTCATTTCGACGTCCTCCGTGAAGACAGGCTTCGCTTGACGCGGGCACCGACGCCGCCCAGGCGCTCCAGGTACCAGTCCATGGTGCTGGCGAGCTTCATCTGCTGGATGGCGCCGGCCGGGTCCACGGCCTTGGGGCAGACCTCGGAACAGGCGCCGACGAAGGAGCATTCCCAAATGCCGTCATGGGCGGCGGTGATCTCCTCGCGCTGGTCGCGGCCCTCGTCGCGGGAGTCCTTGTTGTAGCGGTGGGCGAGCGCCAGGGCGGCCGGGCCGATGAACTCGGAGTTCAGTCCGTACTGCGGGCAGGCCGCGTAGCACAGCATGCAGTTGATGCACATGCTGTACTGCTTGAACTCGTACAGCTCGAACGGCTTCTGTTTGTACTCGCCTTCCTCGATGGGCTTTTCCTGGTCGCGCACGATGTAGGGCTTGACCCGGGGCAGCTTCTCCATGAAGTCGTCCAGGACCACCACCAGGTCGCGCTCGATGGGGAAGTGGCTGAGCGGCTCCACCCGGATCTTGCGGCCGAAATCGCGCAGGAACGCCTTGCACGACAGCATGGGCTCGCCGTTGATCATCATGCCGCAACTGCCGCAGACCGCCATGTGACAGGACCAGCGATAGCTGAGGG
Source organism: Roseospira visakhapatnamensis (assembly GCF_014197915.1). Taxonomy (GTDB): domain Bacteria; phylum Pseudomonadota; class Alphaproteobacteria; order Rhodospirillales; family Rhodospirillaceae; genus Rhodospira; species Rhodospira visakhapatnamensis. The sequence goes on along the minus strand of NZ_JACIGK010000004.1, from coordinate 94,931 downwards.
AGGAGTCCAGGTGATCCTTGACGTAGTTGATGGCGTCCAGGACGACCCATTCCTCCTGACAGGGCACGGTGTAGGTCTGGTACCAGGGCGCCTCGTCCGTCGCGGGATTGTAGCGCAGGATCTCCAGCTCGATCGTTCGCTCGCTCATGACTTGGCTCCCGAGTAGTCACGCACCCCGGGCTGGGACTTGGTGATGGTCACATCCAGGTAGTCGATGGCCGGCGGCGCCGTCTCGCCCCGATACGAGGCCATGGAGTGCTTCAGGTAGCGCGTGTCGTCCCGCTCGGTGTGGTCCAGGCGCTGGTGGGAGCCGCGCGACTCCTTGCGTTCCAGGGCGCTGGAGGCGACCGTCTCGGCCAGATCCAGCATGGCGCCCAACTCCAGCACCTGCATGACGTCGGTGTTGAACACCGCGCTCTTGTCGCGCACCGAAAGGGTCTGCCAGCGCTGGCGCAACTCGGCCAGCTTGGCGGTCGTGGCCGTGAGCGACGCCTCGTCGCGGTAGATGCCGGCGCCACCTTCCATGGTGTCGAACATCTCCTGGCGCAGGCCGGCGGTGGTCTCGTCGCCCTCGGGGCGGTCGAACAGGGCGCGGATACGGGCCTCGACGGCCGTGGCCTCGCGGTTGGCGGCGGCGCCGTCCACCGAGACGCCGCTGTCCTTGATGTAGGCGACGGCGCTTTCGGCGGCGCGGCGGCCGAACACCAGCAACTCGGTCAGCGAGTTGGAGCCCAGGCGGTTGGCGCCGTTGATGCTGACGCAGGCGCATTCGCCGGCGGCGAACAGGCCGGGCAGGGGGGTGGCGGCGGTGATGTCGGTGTGGATGCCGCCCATCATGTAATGGACCACCGGGCGGATGGGCACCATGTCGGTGACCATGTCGACGCCGGAGTAGCTCTTGGCCAGGTCGCGCACGAAGGGCAGGCGCTCGTTGATCTTGGCCTCGCCCAGGTGGCGCAGGTCCAGGTACACGCAGTCGCCCCACTGGGTCTGGATGGTGTTGCCCTTCTGCTGCTCGTGCCAGAACGCCTGGCTGAGGCGGTCACGCGGCCCCAGTTCCATGGTCTTGAGCACCGGCTCGCCGAGGGGCGATTCCGGCCCCATGCCGTAGTCCTGAAGGTAGCGGTAGCCGTCCTTGTTGCGCAGCACGCCGCCCTCGCCGCGACAGCCCTCGGTGAGCAGGATGCCGGTTGAGGGCAGGCCGGTCGGATGGTACTGGACGAACTCCATGTCCTTCAGCGGCACGCCGGCCCGATAGGCCATGGCCATGCCGTCGCCGGTCTTGATGGCGCCGTTGGTGGTGAACGGGAACATGCGCCCGCCACCGCCGCTGCACAGGATGACGGCCTTGGCCTGGACCTGGATCATCTGGCCGGTGCGCATCTCGATGGCGCAGCAGCCCTGAACCTTGCCGTCCACCACGATCAGATCGGTGGTGAACACCTCGTCCAGCCGCTTGATGGCGGGATACTTCAGCGAGGTCTGGAACAGCGTGTGCAGGATGTGGAAGCCGCTTTTGTCGGCGGCGAACCAGGTGCGCTTGATCTTCATGCCGCCGAACGGGCGCACGGCGACCGAGCCGTCGGTCTCGCGGCTCCAGGGACACCCCCAGTGCTCCAGGCGGGTCAACTCGCGCGGGGCTTCGTTGATGAACAGCTCCACCGCGTCCTGGTCGCACAGCCAGTCGCCGCCACCCACGGTGTCGGAGAAGTGCTGGTCCAGGCTGTCGTCGGGCTTGATGACGCCGGCCGCGCCGCCCTCGGCGGCGCAGGTGTGGCTGCGCATCGGATAGACCTTCGACAACAAGGTAATAGACAGGCCTGGATCCGCCTCGGCGAGGGCGATGGCGGCGCGCAGTCCCGCGCCTCCGGCCCCGACGATGGCGACATCGGTCTGGATGGTTTCCATGATGCTGGCTCCGCGATGTGACGCCCTTGGAGGGGCCGTGTGCGGTCGTATGCCCGAGGGGGCGGGACGAGACTGAATTCGTCTCACCCGGTCGAGCGGAGAGGGCTTGATGATCTGTCGGGTGCTGGGGCGCGCGAACGCGCTCCACGGTGCCAGAGCGGATCGACCAAAGGATCGGGCTTGGCGCTCCCGAGGACTCAGCGTGACTACCCTACGCGACCGGCATGGGCAGGGGAAGAGGCGCGATGCCTCTCACCGCGCCGTGTCATCTTTTTGCCTCATTTTTCCTCACCCCGGGCGTGCGCGGTCAGACGCATTCGCGCACCACGCCCACGGCCTCGGCCAGGCCGACGCGTTTCACGGGCACGCCCTCGGGGAAGGCGCCGGAAAGGCGTGAGGGCATCATGGGATCCAGCAGCACGAAGGCGCCGTGGTCGTCCCCGCGTCGCACCAGGCGACCGAACGCTTGCTTGAGGCGCAGCCGAGTCAGCATGTCGTCGTAAGCGCGTCCGCCGAAATGCGCGCGCCGCGCCTTGTGCAGGATGCTCGGGCGTGGCCAGGGCACGCGGTCGAAAACGATCAGCCGCAGCGAACGGCCGGGAACGTCGACGCCGTCGCGCACCGCGTCGGTGCCCAGCAGGCAGGCGTTTTCCTCGGCCCGGAACATGTCCACCAGGGTGGCGGTGTCGATGCCGTCCACGTGCTGGGCATACAGGGGTAGGTCGGCGGCGTCCATGTCGGCGGCGATGTGCTGGTGAACGGCGCGCAGCCGGCCGATGGCGGTGAACAGCCCCAGCGCTCCGCCGCCGGCGGCCCGGAACAGGTCGCGGTAGGCCGCCGCCACCAGATCCAGCCGGTCCTTGCGGACGTCGGTGACCACCAGCACCTGGGTCCGCGCCGGGTAGTCGAAGGGCGAGGGCACGGCGGCGCGCACCGAGGCGGGCAGGTGGGCGGCCCCGGTGCGGCGCTCGGCCGCGCGCCAGTCGGCCTCGGGGTCGCCGCTGCCGTCGCGCAGGGTGGCCGAGGTCACCACGATGCCGTGGGCGCGCCGGGCGACCAGGGCGGCGAACGGCTGGGTGGGGTCGATCCAGTGGCGATGCAGGCCCACGTCCAGGTCGCGGCCATAGGCGCGCTCGATGCCCAGCCAGTCCACATGGTCGGGGGGTGTTTCCTGTGAGAGATCGCGGCACATGGCCCGCCAGGCGCGCACCGGCAGCAGGGCGCGCCGCTCCAGGCTGCGGATCAGGCCGTCGATGCGCTGGCGGGTGGTGGGATCGAGGGTGCTGGCCTCGTCGTCCAGGCGCCGGGCCAGGGCCTTCATCAGCGCCGCCACCGGCGTGTCGAGCCCCGCCAGCGCGCCGTCCAGCGCCTGCCCGGCCTCCACCAGGCCGGGGATGGGCGGCGCGGCCTCGGTCTCCAGGGAATAGGGGCCGTCCTGGCCCCGGGCGCGGGCCAGCACCTGGGTCCGCACCAGGGCCAGGAACGCCTCTGTCGGACCCCGCGCCGCGCCATCATTCAGGCGAGCGTGCCAGCCGGGGCCGGGCAGGGCGCGGGCGCCATGCAGAACCGCGATCAGTGCGTCGGTGGCCGGCGTGCTGGCGCCCACCAGTTCCTCGGCGCGCGCCTTCAGGCCCCGGGCGCGGGTGCGCGACCCGTCCTCCGCCCCCAGCAGCCAGCGTCGCAGGTCGGCCGTCTCCACGGCGGACAGGTGGGCGGAGAAGGCGCCGTCGGCGGCCTCGAACAGATGATGGCCCTCGTCGAACACGTAGCGGAGGGGCAGGGTGCCGTCCTCCAGCCCGCCAAGCGCCGCCTGTACCAGCACCAGGGCGTGGTTGGCGACCACCAGCCGCGCCCGGCGCGCCCGGCGCACCGTCTTCTCGATGAAGCAGCGGTTGTAGTGCGGGCAGGCGGCGAACAAGCACTCGCCGCGCCGGTCGGCCAGCGCCAGGGACCAGCCGCGTCCCAGGATGTCCACCAGCCAGCCGGGGAAGTCGCCGCCCACCAGGTCGCCATGGCGGCTGGCCAGCGCCCAGCGGGCCATCAGGCCGAGGGGGATGGCGGCGGCCGGCTGGCCGGACAGGCGGCCCACCGCCTCTTCCATGTTCAGAAGGCAAAGGTAGTTCTCGCGGCCCTTGCGAATGACCACGCGGCGCGCCTTTTCCACCGGATCGGGGTGAAGGCGGTCCAGTTCGGCGTCGAGCTGGCGTTGCAGGTTGCGGGTATAGGTGGAAATCCACACCGGGCCGTCGTTCTTCTCGGCCCAGACGCTGGCCGGCGCGATGTAGCCGAGCGTCTTGCCCACGCCGGTGCCCGCCTCGGCCAGCACGAACGGGCCGATGTCCTCGCGGTCCCGGGGGGCGAAGGCGGCGGCGACGGCGCCGGCATAGTCGGCCTGCTGCGGCCGGTCCTCGGCGGCGCGGCCCAGCAGGTCGGCGAGGCGGGCGCGGGCCTCGGCCTCGGTCACCGGCAGGGAGCCCGGCACCGGCTCGGGCGCGTGCTCGCTGATCTCGCCCAACCGCTCCCACACCCGAAAGGCGGACAGTGCATTGGCGCCGTGCGGGCCGTCGCCGCGCGCGTCCAGCGCCGCCAGCGCCGGCGCCGCCCAGGGCCAGCCGCCGCGCGCCATGGCCCAGGCCAGGATGCGGGCGTCGCGTTGCTCGCGTGCGTCCAGGCGGGTCAGCCGGTCGAGCAGCCGGTGGGCGGCGCGGGGCAGGACGAGCGCCTGCTCTGTCAGGGTGGCGGGGGCCGGCAGTCCCAGGGCCTCGGCCAGCCCGCCCGGCGTGGGCAGCACGAACCGCGCCGGATGCACGAAGGCGAACAGCTCCAGAAGGTCATGGGCGGGGACGGAGTCACGCCCCAGGCGCGCCGCCACCGCCGGTCCATGACAGACCAGGGGGCGCGTCTCCGCCGCCCGCCGTGCCAGGGACGCGGGTGGGCCCTCGTCCAGGGTGCCGTCGGGATGCACCAGCACGGCGGCGCGCGGGCTGACGGCGAGCGCGGGCACATCGGGCACGCGAATGGCGGTGTCCGTCGAGGGCGGGGAGGGCGGCTGGCCGTCGGTCATCGGCAGGGAGTATAGGGAGGACGGGTCGATGTCGCCATGGTGGGACACGGTTGCCGACGGATGGTCTATCCCTTGTCCTTCAGCGACCGGGGGCGCCACTGATGCACGTTGACCGGCTTGCCCGACTGGGAGCGCATGACGCGCGGTCGTAGCACCTGGTCGATGGCCGGGGCGCCGCTGTCGGTCAGGATGCCGATGCCCTCTTCCGGGCGGCGGCGCGGGCGGCCATAGAAGGCCACCATGGCCTCCACGGTGATGACCGCGCGCGGTCCGGCGCGGAAGGCGTCGGCATACGGCGGGTGGCGCTTGACCGTCTTGGTCAGGTGGTCCGTGGAATGCGCCCCGAAGCGCCGCCAGATGGAGTCCAGAAGCTGGGTGCCGGCCTCGTCGATGGGCTGTACGTCCACCCGCGGACGGCTGTAGGCGAAGGCGCGGAACAGGGTGGGTTCCAGCGGGCCGTCCGGGTCGGCGACGAAGGTGGCCGGCATCAGCGCCCGGCCACTCTGGGACACGGCGAAGTAGGCCTGCGCCAGGTACAGCAGCCGGTGCAGCTTGCGCGGATTCAGGTACTCGTTGTCCTCCAGCGCTCGGTCGAGCAACCAGAACGCGGCATCGAAGGCGGAGTCGGTGAGGGGCGCGCGGGTCATGGGGCGACGTCCGAACCGGAGAGGACCTGCACCACTATGGGCGCGCGCTCCGGGGGTCGGCAAGGGGTCCCGCCCGCCCTGGACTCGCCTCCGGGCCAAGCCTATAACCGCGACCATGCACAGAGACCCCATTCCCTTTCGTAAGATGCATGGCCTGGGCAACGATTTCGTGATCGTCGACGCCCGGACCCGGCCGCTCGAGCTGACGGACGCGGGGGCGCGGCGGATCGCCGACCGGCGCGCGGGGGTGGGCTGCGATCAGATCATCACCATCGAGCCACCGCGCGCCGGCGGTGTCGCCTTCCTGGGCATCCGCAACGCCGATGGCGGCGTGGTGGAGGCTTGCGGCAACGCCACCCGCTGCGTGGCCCACCTGCTGATGACCGAGGCCCGCGCCGATCGGGTGGACCTGGACACGCTGGCCGGACCTGTGGTGGCGGAGCGCGCGGCCGGCGGTCTGGTGCGTGTCAACATGGGGCCGGCGGGCGACGCCTGGCAGGCGATCCCATTGGCCGAGCCGCGCGATACGCTGTCCCTGGATCTGGGCCAGGCGCCGTTCGCGGACGCGGTTGCGGTGACCCTGGGCAATCCCCATGTGGTGGCCTTCGTGGACGACGCCGAGGCCGTGGATCTGGGCAGGATCGGCCCGATCATCGAGCATCACCCGCTGTTCCCCAACCGGGTCAACGCCGAGGTGGTCTCCCGGACGGCCGATGGGGCCTTGCGCATGCGGGTGTGGGAGCGCGGCGCCGGCATCACCCGCGCCTGTGGCACCGGGGCCTGCGCCGCGATGGTGGCCGCCGTCCGCAAGAGTCTGATCCCCGGCCGGCCGACGCGCGTGATCCTGGACGGTGGCCCGCTGGACATCGACTGGCCGGGGGGCGACGCCCCGGTGTGGATGACCGGCCCGGTGGCGTCCGTGTTCACCGGCCTGCTGGACCCGAGTTTGCTGTCATGACCGCCCCCGATCCCCAGACCGAGACACCGGCCACTCTTCCCCGGGTGGTCACGTTCGGCTGCCGGCTCAACAGCCACGAAAGCGCGGTGATGCGCGATCACGCCCGGGCCGCCGGCCTGGGCGATGTGATCCTGGTCAACACCTGCGCGGTCACCAAGGAGGCCGAGCGTCAGGCGCGCCAGGCCATCCGCAAGCTGCGCCGCGAGAACCCGGGGGCGCGGTTGATCGTCACCGGCTGTGCCGCGCAACTGGACCCCGGCCGCTTCGCCGCCATGCCCGAGGTCGATCGGGTGTTGGGCAATGCCGAGAAGCTGCGCGCCGAGAGCTATGGCGCCGATGGCGCATCCCTCCAGGTCACCGACATCATGACGGTGCGCGAGACCGCCGGCCACCTGCTGAGCGGCTTTGAGGGCCGCGCACGGGCCTTCGCCCAGGTGCAGCAGGGCTGCGACCATCGCTGCACCTTCTGCATCATTCCCTTCGCGCGCGGGCCCAACCGATCGGTGCCGATGGGCCAGGTGGTGGCGCAGGTGCGCGCCCTGGTCGAGGCCGGCTTCGCCGAGGTGGTGCTGACCGGGGTGGACATCACCTCCTATGGCGCCGACCTGCCCGGCCAACCGCCCCTGGGCCAGATGGTGCGCCGCCTGCTGGCGCTGGTGCCGGCGTTGCCGCGCCTGCGGCTGTCGTCCCTGGACCCGGTGGGCGTGGACGACGACCTGCTGCGCCTGGTGGCCGAGGAGCCCCGCCTGCTGCCGCATCTGCACCTGTCCATCCAGGCCGGGGACGACCTGATCCTGAAGCGCATGAAGCGGTGCCATCTGCGCGGCGACGTGGTGGCCCTGGCGGCGCGGCTGCGTGACCTGCGTCCGGACCTGGCCCTGGGCGCCGACCTGATCGCCGGCTTCCCCACCGAGACCGACGATCAGGCCGCGAACACCCTGGCCTTGGTGGACGAGGCCGACCTGACGCATCTGCACGTGTTTCCGTATTCCGCGCGCCCGGGGACGCCGGCGGCGCGCATGCCGGCGGTGCCGGGCGACGTGGCCAGGGCCCGGGCGGCGGCCCTGCGCGCGGCCGGCGCCCGGCGTCTGTCGGCGAGACTGGCGGCGCGGGTGGGGCGGGTGGCGGATGTGCTGCTGGAAACGCCGGGTTTTGGTCATACCGGGGATTACCTGCCGGTCGATGTGACGGCCGGGGTGGACGACGCGCCGGCCGGAACCGTGGCGCGGGTGCGCCTGACCGGGGTGACGGCGCGCGCGCGTCTGACCGGGATTGCTGAAGAAAGGGGGCATCCGTGATTTGGGGCTTCGGCAAGAAGAAGAAGGAAGAAAAGGCACGCCTGGAGGCCGAGGCTCGCGCCCGCGAGGAGGCCGAGGCCCGTGCCCGCGAGGAGGCGGAGGCCCGCGCCCGTGAGGAGGCCGAGGCCCGCGCCCGTGAGGAGGCGGCGGCTCGCGCCCGTCAGGAGGCCGAGGCTCGCGCCCGTGAGGAGGCCGAGGCTCGTGCCCGTGAGGAGACGGAGGCCCGCGCCCGCGAGGAGGCGGAGGCCCGCGCCCGTGAGGAGGCCGAGGCCCGTGCCCGTGAGGAGGCGGAGGCCCGTGCCCGCGAGGAGGCCGAGGTTCGCGCCCGTGAGGAGGCCGAGGCTCGTGCCCGCGAGGAAGCGGAGGCCCGTGCCCGCGAGGAGGCCGAGGTTCGCGCCCGTGAGGAGACGGAGGCCCGTGCCCGCGAGGAGGCCGAGGCTCGCGCTCGTGAGGAGGCCGAGGCCCGCGCCCGTGAGGAGGCCGAGGCCCGCGCCCGCGAGGAGGCGGAGGCTCGCGCCCGTGAGGAGGCGGAGGCTCGCGCCCGTGAGGAGGCGGAGGCTCGCGCCCGTGAGGAGGCCGAGGCTCGCGCCCGTGAGGAGGCCGAGGCTCGCGCCCGTGAGGAGGCCGAGGCCCGGGGTCGCAAGCAGGCCAGAGGTCAGGCGCGCGACACAGTGGCCGCCGCGCCGGTGCCGAGCCCCGCCGCCGGCCCCGAGACCTTCGATATCGACTGGGACGAGCCGCAGAAGAAGCGGGGCTTCCTGACGCGGCTGCGCGAGGGGCTGTCGCGCTCGTCGTCCAAACTCTCCCGTGGCATCAGCGACATGATGGTCATGGCGGAACTGGACGACGACTCGCTGGAGTACCTGGAGGACGTCCTCATCCAGTCCGACCTGGGAGTGACCACGGCCTCGACGTTGATCCAGTCCCTGTCCAGCGCCCGGTTCGGCACGTCCGTCACCGAGCAGGAGGTGCGCGAGCACTTCGCCGGCGAAGTCGCCAAGATGCTGGAGCCGGTGGCCCACCCCCTGATGATCCAGAAGGCGCGCCCGCATGTGGCCCTGGTGGTGGGGGTGAACGGGTCCGGCAAGACCACTACCATCGGCAAGATCGCCAAGCAGTTGACCGATCGCAAGATGCGCGTGGGGCTGGCCGCCGGCGATACCTTCCGCGCCGCCGCCGTGGAGCAGTTGCGGATCTGGGGCGAGCGTACCCGCTGCCCGGTGACCGCCCGGGATACCGGGGCCGATGCCGCCGGGCTCGCCTATGACGCCATCCAGGAGTCGCGCCAGCGCGGCGACGACCTGCTGATGATCGACACGGCCGGCCGCTTGCAGAACCGCACCGAACTGATGGACGAATTGAAGAAGATCGTCCGCGTCATCAAGAAGCTGGACGAGACCGCGCCCCATTCCGTGCTGCTGGTGATCGACGCCACGGTGGGCCAGAATGCCGTGCAGCAGGTCAAGGTGTTTCGCGAGATGGTCGGCGTCACCGGTCTGGTGGTCACCAAGCTGGATGGCACCGCCAAGGGCGGCGTCGTTATCTCGCTGGCCGAGGCCTTCGGGTTGCCCATCCATTTCGTCGGCGTCGGCGAGGCCCCCGAGGACCTGCGCCCCTTCCGCGCCGACGAGTTCGCCAGCAGCCTGATGGGGCTTTGAGCGCCCCCGCGTCGGGATTCCCAGCCCGGCCGGAATGCCTTATAGAAGGCGCCGCGCCCACGTCGGTGTCCGCGCGCAGTCCCAGAGGAGAGCAGCCATGAGCGACGACGCGACCCTGGAGCCCACCAGCGAGGTGGGCGGCATCGCCGCCGAACACCTGCGCTCGTTCATCGAGCGCATCGAGCGCCTGGAGGAAGAGAAGGCGAACATCGCCAACGACATCAAGGACGTTTACGCGGAGGCGAAGTCGTCCGGCTTCGACACCAAGATCATGCGCCAGATCGTGCGCATGCGGAAGATGGACCGCGACGATCTGGCCGAACAGGACGAACTTTTGGAGCTGTACCGCCGGGCGATCAACATCTGACAGTAACCGATACGGCGGCCGGGAGGGCACGCATGAGCACCGAGACCGGGGTCGTCCTCGCCGAGGGCTGGCGCGGGCGGGTGGGTCGCCTTGTGGAAGGCGGGCCGTTTCAGCGCCTGATCATGGCGTTGATCGTCCTGAACGCCGTGACCCTGGGCCTGGAGACCAGCGCGCGCGCCATGGCGGCGGCCGGGCCGGTCCTGACGGCCATCGACAAGGTCGTCCTGGGCGTCTTCGTCGTGGAGATCGCCGGCAAGCTGTGGTACCGGCGGCTGTCGTTCTTCCGCAACGGCTGGAACGTGTTCGACTTCACCATCGTGGGCATCGCCCTGGTTCCGGCGACGGGGCCGCTGGCGGTGCTGCGGGCCTTGCGGATCCTGCGCGTGCTGCGCCTGATCTCGGTGGTGCCGCAGATGCGCCGAGTGGTGGGGGCGCTGCTGACCGCCATTCCCGGGCTGCTGTCGGTGGGCGCGATCATTGCCCTGGTGTTCTACGTGGGCGCCGTGCTGTCCACCAAGCTGTTCGGCGCCAGCTTCCCCGACTGGTTCGGCACCATCGGCGCGTCCATGTACACCCTGTTCCAGATCATGACGCTGGAAAGCTGGTCGATGGGCATCGTGCGGCCGGTGATGGAGGCCTACCCCCTGTCGTGGCTGTTCTTCGTGCCGTTCATCGTCGCCACCAGCTTCGCGATCCTCAACCTGTTCATCGGCATCATCGTCGACTCCATGCAGATGGTGCACCAGCGCGAGAAGGAGGAGGACGACCGCGCACAGGCGGCCCTGACCGCCGCCGAGGGTGGCCCCCCCGCCGATCCCGTGCTCGCGGAAGTCCGGGCCCTGCGCGACGAGGTGGCGGCGCTGCGGCGTCTGCTGGAGCCCGGTGCCGCGCGGGGGGGCAACGACGACGCGGCCGCCTGAGGGGCGGCCGTCGCGGTCCTGATGGCAACACCGTGACAGGGCGCGTCACAGAACCGGCCGGCCTCGCGTTCTGCGGGACCGGCCGGCTGTTCACGGAGGGGGGGATCAGACTTCCGCGGCGAGGGCGCGCGCCAATTGGCTGAGGGCCTCCTGATGACGCTCGTTGCGGATCATCGAGAAGTTCCGGGCCAGTTCCAGGCACATGCGCTGCCGCCCGTTGCCTTCGGGCGGATCATGCTGGTCCAGGCCCTCGAAGAAGAAACTGACCGGTACACCCAGGACCTGGGCGATCTCGAACAGGCGGCCGGCGGAGATACGATTGATGCCGCGTTCGTACTTGTGAGCCTGCTGGTAGGTGACGCCGATCATGTCGGCCATCTGTTGCTGGCTCAGGCCAAGCATCACCCGACGTTCCCGGATGCGTTGCCCGACATACCGGTCCGCTTCGCCGGCGCGGTTGGTTGGCTTGCTGCCACGAACCGTGCCGCTGGCAATGATGTGATTCATGAGATTGGGTCCCCGTTCCCTAACGTGTCCTGACGGGTCCGGCGCGCACCCCCATTGCCGCTGACAGACCCGGGTGCCGGTTCGCGAACGCGAACGTGTTCCGCGAACTGACGCCCTTCTTGCGTAACGCTCAGGATGTTTCGCGGCAAGGATTTCTAGTTGGGAAACCGACCTGTTCATAACATTTAAAAAGAAAAGCCTGCGGCTTTGACGCCTTCGGCACGCGTCCGACGGCGCGAAACCCGACAGTTTTCTTGCGATTCCGGTATGATGCGTCACGATCTCATGACGAGTACGAAGGCGACCCGTTTACCTCCGGTGACCGGGGCGATGGTTGGTCTGGAGGGTGTTCCTGACGATTCGACACACCATGGTCCGCCCGAGTCGCGGACGGATGCGCGTGTCGATGCCATGGCGGGAGAGGGGCGTGCCACGCCTCGCGCGCCGAGGGGCGCGCCCTGGCGGACCATCGTCGTCCGGTGGGCATGGTGCTTTGACCGGGCGTCCAGATCCCGATCAGGCGTCCGCGTGACGGGCGGGGACGCGCGGCCGACGAGGCGAGCGTCGCGCCGCCGGCGGGGTCATCGGACCCTGCCCGGCGGACCGGCCACAGTCCTTGACTGGACTATCCGATGCCGGAAAGAAATGGTGCCCAGGAGAAGACTCGAACTTCCACGGCCTTTCGGCCACAGGTACCTGAAACCTGCGCGTCTACCAATTCCGCCACCTGGGCAATGGGGTGGACATCGGGACCAGCTCCGTTGCGGAGGCCGGCTTTTTAACCATCCCTCCGGGGCCTGTCAACGGCCTTTTGCGGATGTCTTTCTTCCATCCATTTTGGGGTGTGCCGTCCCGCCCCATCGGGGCGAACCGACCAGACCACCGGCGCGACCGGAGGGGCCGCCCCGGCGTCCTGTCGTGGTGCCTGGGGATGAGCCCGGGCGCCGTGCTGGCGCCCGGGAGCGGCCGCCGCTGCCGTTACGCCGTGCCCTGGGGCGGGTCACCCGCGCTCTGCTGCTGGTCCTGGCGAGCCTGCTGCATGGCCTGCACGCGGCGGCGGAACAAGTCCACGAAATCGAGCGGCTGCAACACCACGGGCGGGAAGCCGCCGTCGCGCGTGACATCGGCCAGCACGTTGCGGGCGAAGGGGAACAGGTGGCGCGGGGCCTCGATCAGCAACAGCGGCGAGACCTGCTCGGCCGGGGCGTTGATCATCACCACGGCGCCGTAGTCCAGTTCGGTGATGAAGGCGGTCTTGTCGCCCACCTTGCCCTCGGCGTTGACCTTCAGCCGGACCTCGTAGGCCCCTTGCTCCTCGTTGAGGGCGGCGGCCTGCACGTCCACGTTCACCGAGATTTCCGGGGGCTGGCGCATCTCGGTGAAGATCGAGGGGGCGTGCGGAGATTCGAAGGACAGGTCACGCACGTACTGGGCGCTGATGACCATGGGCGGCCGGTTGGGGGGCTGGGCGCCGTTGCCGCCCGCGGTCGTGTCGTCGCTCATGCTGATCTCCCGAAGTGGACGTCATGGCCGGGCGATCGCCTGGTCGCCCCGGCCGTGGAGCGGTGGCCTACCATGTTCCCGGAACCCTGACAACCGAGCGGCCGGCGCCGCCGTCCGCGCGGTCATCGGGGCACCAGACCGGCGCCAGCGGGCGATCGGAGGGGGTGCTGTCGGGCCTATCCGGCGCGCGGCGGGGTGGGCCCACCGGGACCCGGCCCACCCTTGGGCGCGTCGTCGGCCGTGTCCTCGGTTGTGTCCTCCGGCGCGCGCTCGGCGCCGCCCCAACGGGTCGGGCGCGCCGGGCCGACGGTCTCCGGAGAGACCTCCTCGAAATCCCCGTCGATGACCACGCCCGGTCCCCGGGCGCCGGCGCCGGACGGGCCACGGGGCGGAGCGCCGGGACCGGGCCAGGTCTCGCCCTGAGGCGGCGCGCCGAACCCGGCGGCGCGCACCTGGAAGGACCGGCTCCGAGTCAGGCTCCGCAGCAGGGCCGCGCGCACCGGCGGCACGAGCAGCAGGAATCCCAGGGTGTCGGTCACGAACCCCGGCGTCAGCAGCAGCGCGCCGCCCACCAGCAGGCAGGCGCCGTCGAACACCGCGCGGACGGGGGCCTCGCCACGGTTCAGGCTCTCGCGCGCGCGGTTGAGCGTGGACAGCCCTTGGGCGCGCAGGAGCGCCGTTCCGATCACGGCGGTCAGCACCACCAGGACCAGGGTCGGCATGAGGCCGATGAGGCCGCCGACCTTCAACAGGACGGCGATTTCCAGGATGGGGGTGGCGATGAAGGCGAGCAGAAGGAAAAAGGCCATGAGGGGACGGTTTCCGGGCTGGAGGGTGGGGAATTCGCCTTGCCCTGGGGGCGAGCGCCGCCTATCTACACGGGCACTGGCGGTCATCGCGAGGGACCGCCGCGACCCCGGGGCCGTTGATGGCCCCGCGATCATCTGGCGGCTTGATCCTCGGCCGTCGCTCCCGCAAACTGATGGGGGAGAGACGATCGTTGCCGGACGCGGACGACCTGTGTATCCCAGCCGGCGGGTGCGGGTCCAGCGCGGAGCGGGCGGCGGTTCGCCCGGCCGGCGCCTTGGACGCCCGCAGGCAGAAGACCGGGAACCGGGTCGCTTGGCGGTGCGTTGTTGTCTGGCCGGGGGGCGGCGTGGCAAGACCCGGTCATGCCCGCGTTCCGGCCATCCTTTCACGTCCCGGTCGCGACTCCGGGACCCGGCGGCGAGTTTCGACCCATCATGGATGACAGTTTCCAGTTCATCGACATCATCTTCTTCGCCATGATCGCGGCCTTCCTGGTGCTGCGCCTGCGAAGCGTTCTCGGTCGGCGCACGGGCAATGAGAAGCCGCGCGAGCCCGGCGTGGGAGGGCGCCTCGGCCGGATGGGGCGGCCGGAGGAGGACAAAGTCATCGACCTGCCGGGGCGGCGCCGGCCGGAGGGCGTGGCGGACGAGGACGATCGTCGGGTGGACGCCCCGGCCCGCGTTAGGGGCCGGGCCTCGGCGGTGTCCGGCATGGATGCCGTGATGCGCGTGGATCCGGACTTCGAAACCGAATCCTTCCTGGCCGGGGCGCGGGGCGCCTTCGAGATGATCGTGGCCGCCTTCGCCAACGGCGACAAGGAGACCTTGCAGCCGCTGCTGGCGGACTCCGTGTTTCGCAACTTCGCGGCCGCGATCGACGAGCGCGAGGCCGCCGGCGAGACCATGGAAACGGAACTGCTGGGCATCAAGTCGATCGCCCTGGAGGACGGCCGGGTCGAGGATCACGTCGCCCATGTGACCGTGGCCTTCGTCACCGAGCAAATCAACGTGGTGCGCGACCGCGACGGCGCGGTGGTGGACGGCGATCCCGACCATATCGCCAAGGTCACCGACCTGTGGACCTTCGCCCGCGACACCACGTCGGCCGATCCCAACTGGCTGCTGGTGGCGACTCGGACGCCCGAGGACGACTGAGGCGGGCGCCGTGCCAGCGTCCCCGGATCCGCCGTCATCGCCCCGTGGTCCATGGATCCGCCGGACCGTGCGGCCGTCGCTCCCAAACCGGGTGCGGGCGGGTCTCGTGTCCATGACGCGACGGCGGCGGCTGATGGTGACCGCCGGGCTGTGCGCGCTGGCCGCGATGGCCGGAGTGCTGGCGGTCTCCTGCGCGCCGCGCCGGCCTGATCCGCCTCCGGAACCGGTCTACACGCCGGTTGCCCTGACCAGCCTGCCGGGCTGGTCGGACGATCGCCTGATCGAGGCACGCCCCGCCCTGGACCGCGCCTGTGCCGTGCTGCTGAAGCGCGACCCGGCCGCGTCCCTGGCGCGCGACGGCAGCCATGCGATGGAGGTGGGGGGATCGGTGGCCTCCTGGCAGGTTCTGTGTCGCCGGCTGGCGACGGTGCCGGCGGATGATGCGCAGGGCTTTCGCGCCTTCGTCGAGGGGAACCTGACGGGCCTGTCCGTGACCCCCGACCGGGGCCGGGGCCGAGGTCTGTTCACCGGCTACTACGAGGCTCATATCCGCGCCGCGCGCACGCGCGGCGGGCCGTATCAGGTGCCCGTGCACGGCGTTCCCGCCGATCTGGCGATGGTGGACGGCCAGGGCCGGCGGGCGGGACCGGATGAGACCACGCCCTACCACGACCGGGCGGCCATCGAGGACGGGGCGCTGGAGGGCAAGGCGCCGGTGCTGCTGTGGGCCGACGACGCGGTGGACCTGCACATTCTGCACATACAGGGCTCCGGGCAGGTCAGCCTGGCCGACGGTGGCCGCACGCGCATCGGCTACGCCGCCAACAACGGTCGGCCCTTCGTGGGCATCGGCCGGCTGGTGCGCGAGCGCGGGCTGGCGGACGGCGGCTCCATGCCCGCCATCCGCGCCTGGCTGCGGGCCAACCCCGCGCAAGGGCGGGCGTTGATGCGTGAGAACCCGCGCTACATCTTCTTCCGCGAGATCACCGGGGACGGCCCCATCGGCGCGATGGGACTGCCGTTGGAGCCGTTGCGCAGCCTTGCCGTGGATCCGGACGTGATCCCCCTGGGGGCGCCGGTCTGGCTGGAGACCACCGACCCCGACGGGCGGCCCCTGCGCCGGCTGATGGTTGCCCAGGACACCGGGTCGGCCATCAAGGGGGTGGTGCGCGGGGACGTCTTCTGGGGCGCCGGAGAGGGCGCCTTCCGGCAGGCCGGGCGCATGAAGAGTCCGGGGCGATACGTTCTGTTGGTGCCACGGGTGACGGCCGACAGCCTGCGGCTGATGTAGCCGGACGAGGCGGCTTGAAAATAGTTTCAGATGAAACTAAATTCGGCGCGTGCCCGTCACGCCGCGATCACCCCGCGCACAGGAGACGCCGCCATGTCCGCTCACCCCGCCCCGCCCAACGTCGCCTTCGCCTCGACCGGTGACCTGGGCGACAAGACGGTCACCTTCGCCAAGCTGGGCGAGGGCGCCTACGCCTACACCGCCGAGGGGGATCCGAACACCGGTGTGATCA
The DNA here is from genome assembly GCF_014197915.1 of Roseospira visakhapatnamensis. GTDB lineage: Bacteria > Pseudomonadota > Alphaproteobacteria > Rhodospirillales > Rhodospirillaceae > Rhodospira > Rhodospira visakhapatnamensis. Next base: position 78,614 of record NZ_JACIGK010000004.1, on the reverse strand, counting down.
TCGGCGACGACGGGGTGATGGTCATCGACACCCAGGCCACGCCGGTGATGGCGGCGGGGGTGCTGGAGAAGATCCGCGCGGTCACCGACAAGCCCGTCAAGTATGTGCTGCTGACCCACTATCACGCGGTGCGGGTGCTGGGGGCGTCGGCGTACCAGGCCCAGGCCATCATCGCCAGCCGGGGCACCCACGAGATGATCCTGGAGCGCGGCCAGGAGGACTATGACAGCGAGGCCGGGCGGTTCCCGCGCCTGTTCCAGGGCCTGGACTCGATCCCCGGGCTGACATGGCCGACTGTCGTCTTCGACGACCGGTTGACCGTGGACCTGGGCAATCGCCGCGTCGAAATCCTGCATCCCGGCAAGGGCCACACCCAGGGTGACACGGTCGCCTGGCTGCCCGGCGAGCGCATCCTGTATGCCGGCGACCTGGTGGAGCACAACGCGACCCCCTACACCGGCGACGCCCACCTGGCCGAGTGGCCGGAGACGCTCCGTCGGTTGCGGGACATGAAGCCGAACCGCCTGGTGCCGGGCCGGGGCGACGCGCTGATGACGCCCGGAGACTGCGAGGCGGCCATCGCCATGACCGAGGCGTTCGTGAGCGATCTGTTCGAGACTGCCCGGGAGGGCGTGGCCCTGAACCAGGACCTGAGGACGGTCTATCGCCGCTGCCGGGATCGCATGGACGCCAAGTACGGCCACTGGGTCATCTATGACCACTGCATGCCCTTTGACGTCACCCGGGCCTGGGACGAGGCGCGCGGCATCCGCCGGCCGCGAACCTGGACGGCCGACCGTGATCGCGACATGTGGGCGGCCCTGGAGGGGGAGTAGCAGGGCGCACCGTCACGCGACCCGGACTGGATCGGCGGTGTAGCCAACACACGGACCATGGCATCCAGGATCGCGAGTTCCGTGTTCCGGCAGTCCATAGAACGCGTGCGGGTAGCGGGGCCCTGTACGACGCCAAGAAGGCGGGGCGGAACCGGGTGTTCAGCCGGTGGCGCCGGCCGTGACGACGCCGGCCGGCGGCCCGCCGCGATCACACGACCGTCCGCCCCCGCGGGCTCACGCGCGCTATCCCTCGTCGAAGGCGCCCCGGCGGCCGATCTGTACGTCGCGGTGCACCCAGACGCTCATCAGCAGGCCGAAGGACAGCATCAGCGTCAGCATGGCCGTGCCGCCGTAGCTGACCAGGGGCAGGGGCACGCCGACCACCGGGATCAGGCCCATGACCATGGCGATGTTGATGAACACGTATAGGAAGAAGGTGACGGTGACGCCGATGGCCACCAGGCGGCCGAAGTGGTTGCGGGCGCGGACCGAGATGGCGATGCCGTACACCAGCACCAGAACATACAGCAGCAGCAGCCCCATGCCGGCCAGCATGCCGAATTCCTCGGCCAGCATGACGAAAATGAAGTCGGTCTGCTTTTCGGGCAGGAAGTTAAGGTGGCTCTGGGTGCCCCCCAGGAAGCCCTTGCCCCACAGGCCGCCCGAGCCCAGGGCGATCTTGGACTGAAGGATGTGGTATCCGGCGCCCAGGGGATCGCGCTCGGGCTCCAGGAAGGTCAGCACGCGCCGCTTCTGATACTCATGCAGGAACTGCCAGGCGACGGGGATGGCCGACAGGCCGGCGACGAAGACCACCGCGAACTTCCACAACCGGACCCCGGCGACGAAGAACAGCACCCCGCCGCCGGCCAGCATCATCAGCGCCGTTCCCAGGTCCGGCTGTTTCAGCACCAGGGCCACGGGCACCAGCACCATCAGCGTCGGCACCAGCAGGAACAGCGGGCGGCCGACGTCGGACAGATCGGCGCCGTGGAAGACGCGCGCCAATGCCAGCACCAGGGCCACCTTCATCAGCTCCGACGGCTGAATCTGGAAAAAGCCGAGGTCGATCCAGCGCTGCGCGCCCATGCCCACCGTGCCCTTCACCTCCACCGCCACAAGCAGCACGAAGGCCAGGCCGTACAGCCAGTAGGCGTAGCGCATCCACTGACGCACATCGATCATGGCCACCGCCAGAAGCAGCGCCAGACCGACCCCGAAGCGGGTGATGTGGCGGGACGCCCAGGGGTCCATGTCGCCGTTGGCGGCCGAGTACAGCATGGCCACGCCGATACCCGCGAGCACGGCGATCAACAACACGAACGACCAACTGACCTGCCACAGCTTCTCGCCCAGGCTCATCTCGCCGCGCCGCAGGCGCGCGTGCATCAGGCCGTCTCCGATCATCGCGGATCTCCGGCATCACGAAACGGGGGCAGGGCGGGGCTGGGCATCGGTCGGGTCTCGGTCGGGTCACGGATTCAGGGTGAGGGGTGCGGGCATCGCCGCGACGGCGGACTCGGCCAGGGTATCGGCGGCGTCCTGGGCGGCCACCTGCGGTTCGCGGATGGCGGCGATGTCCTCGTCCGAACGCTGGCGCGAGGGATCCAGGCGCAGGGTCTCCAGCATCACGTCGTGGGCGATCGGCGCGGCGTGGCGCGATCCGCCGCCGGCATGCTCGATGATCACCGAAATGGCGTAGCGTGGCGCGTCCGCCGGGGCATAGCAGACGAACAGGGCGTGGTCGCGGAACTTCCAGGGCAATTCATCGTTCTTGCGAACGCCGGTCTCGCGCTCCCGCATCGAGATGCGCCGCACCTGGGAGGTGCCGGTCTTGCCCGCCATGGCCCAGCCGTCCTCGGTGATGGCCGAGCGGCGCGCGGTGCCCCGGTCCCCGTTAACCACCCGCCACATGGCGGCCTTGACGATGGACAGGGAGGGTCTGGACAGGCCCACGTGCTCGAACTGGGGCGTCGGCCGGGTCACCAGGCGGCCGTCGACGGTGGTCTGGCGGCAGAGCGTGGGAGTCACGGCGATGCCGTCGTTGGCGATCCGCGCCGTCATCACCGCCAGTTGCAGTGGCGTGGCCAACACGTAGCCCTGGCCGATGCTGGCCACCAGGGTCTCGCCCTGCACCCAGGGCTGACCGAGGGTGGCGGACTTCCAGGCCTTGGTGGGGATCAGGCCGGTGGCCTCGCCGGGCAGTTCCAGTCCCAGCGCATGGCCGAGACCCAGCGACCGGGCCATGGCGGCGATGCGGTCGATGCCGACGCGTCGCGAGATTTCGTAGAAGTACACGTCGCACGACTGCTCGATGGCCGTGGTGACGTTCATGTGCCCGTGGCCGCCCCGTCGCCAGCAGTGGAAGCGGTGGTTGCCCAGGGTGAGGTGCCCCGGGCAGTAGACGGTCTGGTCCGGGCGCACCACGCCACTCTCCAGGGCGGCCAGCGCCACCACCATCTTGAACGTGGAGCCGGGGGCATACTGACCGACCAGCGCCTTGTTGCGCAACGGCGCGCGCGGGTTGCTGGCCAGGGCGCGCCACTCCCCGCTGGTCAGGCCACGGGTGAAGGCGTTTGGGTCATAGGCGGGGGTCGAGGCCATGGCCACGATCTCCCCGGTGTGGACGTCCATGACCACCGCGGCGGCGCTTTCATCCCCCAGGCGCTGGGCGGTGTAGGCTTGCAGGCGCATGTCCAGCGTCAGGCGCACTTCGTGGCCGGGCTCGCCCTCGTCGCGCCGCAACTCGCGGATCATGCGGCCGACGGCGTTCACCTCGACGCGGCTGGTGCCGCTCTTGCCGCGCAGCGACAGGTCGTAGACCTTTTCCACGCCGGACTTGCCGATGCGAAAGTCGGGCAACTCCAGCAACGGGTCGTCGCCGGTCATGTCCTCCTCGGCGACGGCCGCCACGTAGCCCAGCAGATGCGAGGCCAGGGGGCCATAGGGGTACTGCCGCGTCAGGCCCTCGTCGATGGTCACGCCCGGCAGGTCGGGCGCGTTGACCTGCACCAGGGCCATCTGCTCCCAGGTCAGGTTCTCGCGCACGGTCACCGCCACGAAGCTGCGCCGGCGGCTGATCTCCTTGATGACCCGCTGGCGGTCATAGTCCGACAGCGGCACGAGGCGGCTGAAGGTGCGCAAGGTGCGTTCCAGGTCCCGGGTGTGCTCGGCGATCACCTGGGCGCGGAAGTTCTGGCTGTTGACGGCCAGCGGCACCCCGAAGCGGTCGACGATGGGGCCGCGCGGCGGGGGCAGCAGGCGCAGGTTGATGCGGTTTTCCTCGGCGAGGGTGCTGTACTTGTCGGCCTCCATGACCTGCAGGTAGTACATGCGCGCGGCCAGCGCCGAGACCAGCAGAGTCTTGGCGCCGGCCAGCAGCACCACGCGGCGCGTAAACACGCGCGAGCGGTCACCGTCCTTCTGCATGGTCGGTCCTGCCTCCCCTCATGATTCCCTCATGATCTCACGCCGCCTTGTCCAGCAGGACCTGCGCGCGACCGAAGAGCCAGCCCAGCGGCGGATACAACAGCACGGTGAGCGCGTAGGACGCCGCCAGTGCGATCGGCGACGCCAGGTGACCGGTCAACAGGGCCACCGCCATGGCCTTGGTCAGCACCGCCACCAGGGCCACCAGACCGAGCACCCACCACGTCACCATGAACGGCTTGCCGACGAAAAACCGATATTGCGTGACGATGACCCATTGCACCACCAGCAAGACGAGCGGGCTGACCCCCATGGGCGTGCCCATCAGGATGTCTTCCAGCAGGCCGAGCGTAAAGCCGCCGACGTATCCCATCATGTCGGGCCGGTGCACGGCCCAATAGTACACGCAGAGGACCGAGATCATCGGGTCGGCCCTCAGGAACCCCGGGGCGGTCAGCGGCACGGCCGCCAGCAGCAGCAACAGCAGCGACAGTGTCACCGGTATCAGCCGGCGCGCCAGCAGATCCAGGTGCTGCCAGAACGACGGGCGCATGGGACGGCTCTCCTGCTGTCTGGTCGGTCGACCCGCTACCGGCCGTCGCGGGCCGGCCGTATCGCGGGGCGGGGCACCGACACCGGCGGGGACGCCTCGGCCCCCGTGTCCGGCGCGGCGACGGTTCCCGCTTCGGGCGTCGGCCCCGGTCGCGGGTCGGGGTCCGCGCCGGGCGCCACCCCGGCGGCGCCGTCCTGCGGTGGCGCGGTCTCGACCACAGGCCCGGCGTTCGGGTCGCCGACGATGCCGTCCGGCCCGTAGTCGAGGATGCGCGCCAGTTCCAGACGGCTATCCTCGATGAACAGTTCCACCCAGATGTGGCCATCGTCCACCGATGAGACCACGCCCACCGGCAGGCCCGGCGGGAACAGGCGGCCGATGCCGGAGGTGACGATGCGATCACCGGGCGACACGCCGGCCTTGGCCTTCAGGAACGCCAGTTGCGGGCGGTCCCGGTTGGTGCCCATCAGGATGGCCCGCGCCCGGCTTTCCTCCAACAGCACCGGCACCCGCGAGTTAGGGTCGGTGAGCAGCAACACACGGCTGGCCCGGTGCCCCACCTCGGTCAGGCGGCCGACCACGCCCTGGGCCGAGACCACCACCTGCCCCTTGCGGGCGCCATGCTGGGCGCCGGCGGTGACGATCAGGCTGCGGGCGAACACGCCGCCGCTGTCGGCCACCACGCGGGCGGTGATGAAGCGCGGCTTGGGATCCTTGACCATGGCGGTCAGTTCCCGCAGACGCTGGTTCTCGGCCTGCAGCTGCCGGGCCAGTGCCTGCCAGCGCAACAGGCTCAGGTTCTCGTCGCGCAGGGTCGCGTTTTCCTGGCGCAGGTGGGCCAACTCGCGGACGGTGTTCATCACCGAGGCGACGCTGGCGGCCGGCTTGGACAGCACCTCCAGCACCGGGGCCATGGCGTCGGTCACGGCGGTGCGCATCCGGTCGACGACCAGGGTGTCGGCCTTGCCCAGCAGCATCAGGGTGAACGCGCTCAGCACCAGGACGACGAACGCAAAGCGCTGCAAGGCGACCTTGACGGCGCCCACGCGGGACATCTGACCGTTCGATTGCATCATCGGCTGGTCCGTCCACCCTGGTGCGGCGATGCCGTCAAGGATACCATCCGTGACGGCTCAAGTCGCTGCACAACAGTTTGAATCTAGTGCACCTTCGATCCAGACAAAAGAACGCGAACGGTCTCTTGCATCTGGATCCGCACACGGGAGCCGCGACAAGCCCGCGCCGTCGGCCGGTGTGCCTCCGGCGTGGGCGTCGGCGCCGGACTCACCGGGTCGGCCTGACCCCGCGTCCGGGACGCGGCCCGCCGGTCCGGTGGCGTCGGGAGGCGCGTCAGTACATGGTCGTCAGCACGTTGCGCAGCTTCTTGAGTTCCTCCAGCGCCCGGCCGGTGCCCAGCGCCACGCAGGACAGCGGATCATCGGCGATGGACACCGGAAGGCCGGTGGCGGTGCGCAGCACGAAGTCCAGGTTGGACAGCAGGGCGCCGCCGCCGGTCAGCACGATTCCCTTGTCGACGATGTCGGCGGCCAGTTCCGGGGCGGTATGCTCCAGCGCCACCTTCACGGCCTCGACGATGGCGGCGACGGGCTCGCCCAGGCTGTCGGCGATCTGCGCCTCGCTGATCACCAGTTCCTTGGGCACGCCGTTCATCAGGTCGCGGCCCTTGATCTCGATGGTGCGGCCGTGGCCCTCGGCGGGCGCGCAGGCGCTGCCGATGTCCTTCTTGATGCGCTCGGCCGAGCCCTCGCCCACCAGCAGATTATGGTTGCGGCGGATGTAGGCGATGATGGCCTCGTCCATCTTGTCGCCGCCCACCCGCACCGATCGGGCGTAGACGATGCCGCCCAGGGACAGCACGGCGACCTCCGTGGTGCCGCCGCCGATGTCCACCACCATGGAGCCGGTGGGCTCGGTGACCGGCAGGCCGGCGCCGATGGCGGCCGCCATGGGCTCCTCGATCAGATAGACGCGGCGGGCACCGGCGGCCTCGGCGCTTTCCTGGATGGCGCGGCGCTCGACGGCGGTGGAGCCGGACGGCACGCAGATGATGACCATGGGACTGGCGAAGCTGCGCCGGTTATGCACCTTGCGGATGAAATGCTTGATCATTTCCTCCGCGACCTCGAAGTCGGCGATGACGCCGTCGCGCAAGGGGCGGATGGCCTGGATGTTCCCGGGGGTGCGGCCCAGCATCTGCTTGGCCTCGTCCCCGACGGCGAGCACCTGTTTCTTGCCCTTGTGCTCGGCGATGGCGACCACGGACGGCTCGTTGAGCACGATGCCCCGCCCTTTCACATAGACCAGGGTGTTGGCGGTCCCCAAGTCGATGGCCATGTCGGCGGAAAGCCATCCCGTCATCCTGGAAAACATCTGTCCTCACTCAAACCGAATCTGAAGGGTCGGACGCGGTCGCGAAACGCCCGTCCTCTTGAACGGGCCTCGGTCAAGAATCCGAGGCCACCCATCGCCCACGCGCAAACAGTCCGCGTCGTCGGCGACCGACGAGGGCGGGAACCCGAGGTGATATGCCCGATGCCGGGGCGGTCTGTCCACGTCTTTCCCGATCCCCTGGATACCGATCGTGTCCCTCCCGGCCCCGTGGCCGTCCGCGCCGCGATGGCCGGCATGTCCCCGATCAGGACCGGGACCCCGGGTCGGGCGTCGTCCGGCGCCGCCATGCAGACCAGGGTGCGCGCCTCAAGCCGACCGGCCGACGACGGAAACCCATGCGGGGACACGGCGTCCGGGGCCCGTCATGGCCGCGCGCGTGTCACGCCCGCCGTGCGGCACCATGACTCGATCAGGCGTGACGGGCTGGCGTGTGTCGTCGCGCCTGATCCTATCCCGTCCCACACATAGTGAAGACTATCGTTCAAGGCTACCAAATGAAGGATGTTTCCGGGGGGTTTGTCAATCGCTTCCCGATCGACGCCAGGGAATTTTTCCGGGCATGACGACCCGGGGGGTGGCGCGACGACCGTGTTCCGGGAATCATGGCGCCGCCGGCCTGGCGCGCGCGTGGCGCTCCAGCGAGACAGGGAGAGCTTGCGATGACCACGGACAGCGCCTTTCGATCCATGATCGGGTTGCTGTGGTTCGGCGCCGCCGTGTTGTTCGGATCGCTGCTGGTGCTGGGCCAGACCGTGCTGGTGCCGGTGGCCGTGGCGGTCATCGTCTGGCATCTCATCAACGCCCTGGCCGGCGGCATCGGGCAACTGCCCCGGGTGGGCGCGCGCCTGCCGTCCTGGGTGTGCATGACCCTGGCGTTGGGCATCATCGGCCTGCTGCTGTACCTGTTCGGGCGCATGGCCAGCCAGAACATCGCCGAGGTCACCGACGCGGCGCCCATGTATCAGGAAAACCTGCGGCGCCTGCTGGCCGAGGGATCGGCCGCGCTGGGGCTGCGTCAGGCGATCGACCTCGACGACCTGCTCAACCAGATCAGCATTCCCGACCTGGTGCCTCAGGTCGCCGGCGCGGTCTCCAGCCTGGTCGGGCAGGCCGGCCTGATCCTGGTGTACGTGCTGTTCCTGTTGATCGAGCAACGGCGCTTCGACCGCAAGCTGTCGGCCCTGTTGCCCGATCCGGAGCAGGAGAGCTGGGTGCGCGCCCTGCTGGGGCGGATCCAGACGGACATTCAGACCTACGTGTGGATCAAGACCCTGACGAGCGTGCTGACCGGCACGATCAGCTACGCCGTCCTGGTCGCCGTGGGCGTGGACTACGCGCCGTTCTGGGCGGTGGTCATCTTCCTGCTGAACTACATTCCCACCATCGGCTCGTTGCTGGGGGTGGCGTTCCCGGCGGTGCTGGCGCTGGTGCAGTTCGGGACCCCGGCGCCGTTCCTGATCGTCGTCGGCGTGCTGGGCACGGTGCAGGTGGCCATCGGCAACATCCTCGAGCCACGCCTGATGGGTCAGTCCCTGAACATGAGTCCGCTGGTGGTGATCCTGTCGCTGGTGGTCTGGGGTCAGATCTGGGGAGTCGTCGGGATGTTCCTGTGCGTCCCGCTGACCGGCATGATCATGATCGTGCTGTCGTACTTCCCGCGCACCCGCTGGGTGGCCGTGCTGCTGTCCGGCGACGGCCGGATCCATCACGACTGACGGGGCGTGGCCGGCGTGGCGGCCGGCGCGGATGGGCCGTGATCCATGCAGACCGGCAAGGCGACCTTGAACACCGATCCCACGTTGTCGGGGCCGCTTTCGACCCAGATGCGGCCGCCGTGGCTTTCCACGATGCTGTGACAGATGCTCAGGCCGACGCCGGTGCCCGGGTAGGTGCCACCGGGGTGCAGGCGCTGGAAGATCTGGAACACGCGTTCGCGGAAGGCGGGCTCGATCCCCAGGCCGTTGTCGCGCACCGAGATTTCGCACCATCCGTGGTCGACATGGGCGCCGATCCACACCCGTGGCCGCCGGTCGGGATGGCGATACTTGACGGCGTTGTCGACCAGATTCTGCATCAGGCTGACCAGCAGGGTCTCCTGCCCCCGCACCACGGGCAACGGGCCTTCGACCGTGACGTCGGCGCCCCCGTCGCGCAGGCGCGCCGACAGGGAATGCAGGGCCTTGTCCAGCGCCTTGTCCAGCGACACCGCCGCCAGGGGATTCTCGGTCCGCTTGACGCGGGCGTACTCCAGCAGGTCGCCGATCATGGCGTGCATCCGCTGGGCGCCCTCGGTGGCGTAGTCGATGAAGGTATCGGCGTCGCTGTCCAGTCGCCCGTAGTAGCGCCGCCGCAGCAGTCCGACGTAGCTGGCCACCATGCGCAGTGGCTCGCGCAGGTCGTGGGACGCCACGTAGGCGAAGCGCTCCAGGTCGGCGTTGGACTGCTCCAGGCTGCGTGTCTGCCGGGCCAGCGCGCCCTCGGTCTGGTCGCGGCGGGCGACCATGGCGAGGATGGCGTCCACCAGCCGCGCCATTTCGGCGTGGCGGATCGTTTCCGGCTTCAACACGTCGCGGGCGCGCCCATCGCCGGCCAGGAAGGCTTCGAGGCGTCCCATCTCCGCGCCCACCTGTCCCGCGATGTGCAGCGAGATCAAGTAGCTGACCGCCGCCAGAACGATCACCAGGCAGGCCCCCAGACCCAGCGCCTGAAAGGCCTCCACGCGGATGGCCGCGCGCATGTCGGCGATCTCGCTCCTGATGTCGTCGACGGACACCCCGGCGCCCACGTACCACTCCCACTCCGGGATGCCCATCACATAACTGAGCTTGAAGGTTTCGGTGCCGCTTTCGGCGATGTCGGGCAGGCGATAGGACACGAAGCCGCCGCCGTTTCGGGCCGCCGCCACCAGCTCCTGGATGAGCTTGACGCCGGTCGGGTCGGTGGCGTCCCAGACGTTGGTTCCCGCCGCCGGTCCCAACAGGCTGAAACCGTTCCAGGTGCCGGCGAAGATGTAGCCGTCGCCGCCGAAGGTCATGGCGCGCAACTGGTCGAGCACCTCCTTCTGGATGTCGAGGGTCATGTCCCGGATGTAGTCGCCGGTGGCGACGCCCCATCCCAGCGGCTCGAACACGTCCACATACGTCACCTTGGCGTGGTCGGTGCCGGGACGGTTGGGATGACGCCAATGGTAGGAGTAGTACCCGCCGCCCTCCTCGTTGATCAGGGCGATCATCTCCGGGACGATGGTCTTGCCGCGCCCGTCGCGCACCAGACGCAGGTCGGTGCCTTCCAGGTTCGGCATGGCCGCGTGCAGGATGCCCCGCCCGGTGTCCAGCTCGAACACAAAGAAGTAGCCGCGCCCATCGTCGAACCGCATGGGGCGCAGGGCCTCGCGAATGACGGCGGCGCGGTCGTCGGGGCCGTTGCCCGGTCCCTCGCGCCACAGGTGGTCGGCCACCTGGAGGGCCTGATCGACGCGGTGGCGGATGACCTGACGGATCCGGGCTTCCACGGTGTGGCGGTGGTGCTCGGCGCCGTTGACCGCCGTCTGCACCAGGGCATGAATGTAGGAGCGCCGTTCCTCCATCAGGGTTTCGGCGCGATAGCGGACTTCCGCATTCATGCTATGGTATAGATCTATGCCCCAATACACGTACAACGTGGCGAGGGCCAGCGTGGAGGCCATGAACAGGCGCCAGGCCAGCGCGTGGACCATACCGGGCCGTCGTCTCGGGGGGGGCGGCGGCCGATCCGCCCCGTCCGTTGTATCCGTGTGCCCCGGGGATGCCTCTTCGGCCATAGGTGTTCCCGCCGTGTCGAGCGCCCTGTCTCCGATCGTATCGTATCCGAGGTCGTCGCGGGCGGACAGGGGGTGTCATCTCTTCCGGATGGTGCCCGGAGCGAGGGTCTAACGCCCGGATCGGATGTCGCTGAGGGTTCGGGTGGGCGTGATGGCCTCGATGTCCAGGACGATTTCGAGCAGGGACGGGCGGCGCCGGGTGGTCGCGGCGTCGAGGGCGCGGGCCAGCGCGGCCGGAACCTGCGCGGTGGTGTCGACGGTCTCGCCATGGGCGCCATAGGCCCGCGCCAGGGCGGCGAAGTCCGGGTTCTCCAGATGCGTTCCCGACACCCGCCCGGGATAGGCGCGTTCCTGATGCATGCGGACGGTGCCATGGGCGCCGTTGTTGATCACCAGGACGACGATCGGCAGCCGCTCCTGGATCATGGTGCCGAGTTCCTGGGCCGTCATCTGAAAGTCGCCGTCGCCGGTGACGCACAGCACCAGCCGGTCCGGGAACGTCAACTGGGCGCCGATGGCCGCCGGCAGCGCATAGCCCATGGACCCGGAGGTCGGCGCCGCCTGGGTGCCGAAGCGGCGGAAGCGATGAAACCGGTGGATCCAGGTGGCGTAGTTGCCGGCCCCGTTGGTGATGATGGCGTCTTCGGGCAGCATCGCCTGCACGTGGGTCATGACCGGCCCCATGTGCAGCGTGCCCGGCCCGTCCTCGGGGGGCGTCGCCCACAGCCGGTAGGCTTCATGGGCGGCGCGGGCCAGATCGGGCTTGCGGCGCCGGTGGCGTGGCGGCGGTACACGGGCCAGCGCCGCCGCGAGGGCGCGCGGCGTGGCATGGATGCCCAGCGCCGGGCGATAGACGCGCCCCAGTTCCCCGGCGTCGGCATGCACGTGAATCACCGTCTGGCGCGGCAGCGGAATGTCCAGCAGCGTGTAGCCCTGGGAGGGCACCTCGCCGAACCGTCCGCCGGCCAGCAGCAGCACGTCGCTCTCGCGAATGCGCTTCGCCAGGGCCGGGTTGATGCCCAGCCCCACGTCGCCGGCGTACAGCGGGTGGGTGTGATCGAACAGCATCTGGCGCCGGAACGAGCAGGCCACGGGCAGGCCGCGCGCCTCGGCGAAGCGGGTGAAGGCGTCCACGGCGTCGGCGTCCCAGCGGCTGCCGCCGACGATGGCCAGCGGCCGCTCGGCGCCATCGATCAATGCCGTCAGACGCGTTATGTCGGTCTCGCCCGGGTGCGTTTCCGCCGGTGTGAACCCCCGGGGCAGGCGCAGGCCGGTGGCGTCCTCGCGCAGCATGTCTTCGGGCAGGGCCAGCACCACCGGTCCGGGGCGGCCCGAGGTGGCGACGTGGAAGGCGCGCGAGATCATTTCGGGGACGCGGTCGGCGCGGTCGATGTCGGCGACCCACTTGGTCACCTCACCGAACATGCGGCGGTAGTCGATCTCCTGAAACGCCTCGCGTTCCCGGACGTCCCGCTGCACCTGACCGACGAACAGCACCAGCGGCGTGGAGTCCTGCCGGGCCACGTGCAGGCCGGCGGCGGCGTTGGTGGCGCCGGGGCCTCGGGTCACGAAGGCCACGCCGGGGCGGCCGGTCAGCTTGCCCTGGGCCTCGGCGGCCAGGGCCGCGCCGCTTTCGTGACGGGAGCAGATGAAGCGGATGGACGAATCCACCAGGGCGTCGAGCACGGGCAGGTAACTCTCCCCGGGGACCCCGAATACGTGCTTGACGCCAAGCCGTTCCAGGCACCCCACCACCCATTCACCGCCGGTGGCCGTGATTCGCTCCATGCGCATCTTCCTCCCCATGAGGCGCCGACACGGGGCGGTGCCCGAGTCCTGATCATTTCGATGGTGGTGGTATCCCCTCGGAAGGCGGGGAGTGTCGTCGAGATGGACACCGGGGGCAAGTCCGTTGTGTGCCCTGATTGTCGGTGGGCGATGGCGGATGACGGCCGCCGGCGGGGGCGAATTTGTGCTACGATCAAGGGACTTGGGCCGCCCGGCGGTGGTGGCGGCGCGCAGGCTGCGGAGATGGGGAACCGATGGTCGCCATTCGCATTGGCTTTGGCCTGATGGCCCTGCTGTTCCTGGCGCTGGCGGCGCACCAGGGGCTGCTGGCCGCCCGAGTCCTGGACATCGCGTCCGCCGACGGGATCGCCGCCGTGGTGGCGGCGATCGGCGGTGTCGCGGCGACGGTGGGGACCGCCTACACGGCCTGGAAGGTGCGGTAGGGGCTGTCCCGTCAGCGCGGCGGGAACAGCGGTTGCACGCCGATGCCCATGGACGGTGGCGGCCCGGCGGCGCCTCCGGGCCGGTGATCCTCGCCGAAGTGCTCGGCGAGGTAGTCAAGCACCGTCTCGCGGGTATCGTCCGGCAACTCTTGCATCCCCTGCTTCTCGACCATCCACACCAGGGTCTCGTCCCAGCGCCGCCGGGACATGCCCTGCTGCGTGACCATGGCGAGGGAATGGCAGGCGCCGCACCATGCTTCCACGATCCACTTGGCCTCGCCATCCCCGGGGAGGTCCTGGGCGGCCGTGACGCGCGGAAGCAGGAGGATGGCGGCGCAAGCCACGGCCGCCACCCCTCCAGACCGCCGTCCGCCGCGACAGGCGGCGGGGCGGGCCGGACATGGCCTCATGCGGCCACCATCACGGCGATGCGGTGCATGGCGTTGTTCAGGTATCCCTTGGGATTCCAGGGCGGAATGAACGGTTGCTGGCGGCCGCGACCGTTGGTCGCGCGTGCCCAGATCTCGTAGTAGCCCCGGGTCGGGAACGAGAGTTCGGCCTCCCAGCGTTGCCAGGAATAGGGGTTCGGCGGCGCCGACAGGGTGGCACGGGTCCAGGTGGCGCCGAAGTCGTGGCTGACGTCCACCGCCGTCACCGTGTCGTCGCCCGACCAGGCATGCCCGCGCAGGCGCAGCGCGCGGTGGCCCTCGGGGAGTGTCATGCCGCTGCGTGGATAGGTGATCAGCGACTTGACCGGCATGGACTCGATGATCTTGAAGTCCGCCTTGGCCACCTCGGCCCCGGGCTGCACCGAATGATAGGGGACACTGTAGCTGGGGGCCGTCATCTTGGTGCCGTCGTGGACCACGTCGCGCACCTGGATGCGGGTCAGCCACTTCTGCGAGGTCGAGCCGGGCCAGCCCGGGCAGAGGATACGCAGGGGCGCGCCGTTCATGGGATGGATGTCCTGGCCGTTCATCTGCCAGGCGATCAGCGTGTGTGGGTCCATCGCCTTCCACATCGGCACGCCGCGCGAGATCGGCACCTTCGCGGGATCGCCGGACAAGTGGGTGTCGGCGCCATGGTGCGCGGTGTACAGCGCGCTATCCTTGAGGCCGGCGGCGTCGAGCACGTCGCGCATGCGCACGCCGGTCCAGGCCGCGTTGCCGATGGCCCCCGTGGTCCACTGGTTGCCGCTGGCCGGTGGGTTGAAGCCGGCGCGGCCGTTGCCGCCGCACTCGTGCTGCAGGCGCAGGGTCACCACCTCGAACCGGTCCGCCAGGTCGCCGATGGTCAGATTCAGCGCCTGGTGAACCTCTCCGTCCACCGTCAGGCGCCAGCCCTCGGCGCGGGTGTTGTCGGGTGGAACGCCGTTGTTGCGAATGTAGTAGTGCGCGACGGGCGTGACGTCGTCGTCCAGCAGGTGGGCGGGCGTTTCGGCGTTCACCGGCCGGTCGTTCAGCACCCGCAGGCCGGTCTTGCCCTCGATCACGACGTCATCGGTCGAGTCGGCGAGCGCGGCCGGGATCAGGCCGGCGGGCATGCTCCGGTGGAACGGAATGCCGGCGCCGAGGACGGTGCCCATCGCGGCCAGCCCGGCGCCTTTCAGGAAGCCGCGCCGGTCGGGTCCGGTCCGGCGGCCGAACACGATTTCATCGGCGACGATGGGGTCCTGTTCATACAGCTCCCGCAGTCCACGGTCCTTGGGCATGGTGAAAGACCTCCCTGTTCGGACGGGCCTTTTTGTATGGGCCCGGCTCCTTGGGGGCGGACAAGCCGCTCCGGCAAGGCGGTCAGGCGAGGATGCCCGTCTCCTTTGGATGTATAACCAGATCGGTTCGTGTGCGCAATGAGGTCGGCGGCACATCGCACCGGTGGTCGCGTCTGGCCCCCGGGCCGCCTGGGAGCCCCATTGACCCCGGCGGTCCCCCGCGCTTGCATGGTCCCTCCCGTCCGCTCCGGCAAGGACCCCGCCCCCATGACCCAGCAGGCCGCCCTGACCTACGACGACGCCCTGATCCGCGCCATCCTGGCCGACGTGCGCACCATCGCCATGGTGGGCCTGTCGGCCAATCCCAACCGACCCAGCTACTTCGTGATGAAGTACCTGAAGGAAAAGGGCTATCGGGTGATCCCCGTCAATCCCGGGCAGGCCGGCAAGACCATCCTGGGCGAGACCGTCCACGCCAGCCTGGCCGATGTGCCGGAGCCCTTCGACATGGTGGACGTCTTCCGGGGGTCCGAGGCCGCCGGGGGCGTGGTGGACGAGACCATCGCCGTGGCCGCCGACAAGGGCGTCCGGGTGGTCTGGCTGCAACTGGGCGTGCGCAACGACGCGGCGGCCGCGCGCGCCGAGGCGGCGGGCCTGACCGTGATCATGGACCGCTGCCCGAAGATCGAGTATGGCCGCCTGGGCGGCGAACTGGGCTGGTATGGGGTCAATTCGGGGGTCATCAGTTCCCGCGCCAAGCGGGCGCCCGGCCAGGGCGAGGGCGCCGGCGGCAAGACCGACTTCGGCTTCGCCACCCGGGCCATTCACGCCGGCGCCAGCCCCGACCCCACCACGGGGGCGCGGGCCACGCCCATCTTCCAGACCACGTCCTACGTGTTCGACGACGTGGACCAGGCCGCCAGCCGCTTCAACCTGCACAATTTCGGCCACGTGTACACGCGGCTGTCCAACCCCACGGTCTGCGTGCTGGAGGAGCGCGTCGCCAACCTGGAGGGCGGGCGCGCCGCCTGTTGCGCCGCCTCGGGCCATGCCGCCCAGTTCCTGACCTTCTTCACGCTGCTGGAACCCGGAGACGAGTTCCTGGCGGCCCGTAACCTCTATGGCGGGACGATCACCCAGTTCGGGCTTTCGTTCAAGAAACTGGGCTGGACCTGCCACTTCGTCGATCCCACCGACCCGGAGAGTTTCCGCCGGGCCATGACCGACCGCTGCAAGGCCATCTTCCTGGAGGTGCTGGCCAACCCCGGCGGGATCATCGTCGACGTGGAAAAGGTCGCCACGATCGCGCACGAGGCCGGTGTTCCGTTGATCGTCGACAACACCATGGCCACGCCGGCGCTCTGTCGTCCCATCGAATGGGGCGCCGACATCGTGGTCCACTCCACCACCAAGTTCCTGTCGGGCCACGGCAACGCCCTGGGCGGCGCGATCGTCGAATCGGGGCGTTTCGACTGGGCCAGGAGCGGCAAGTTCCCGTCCCTGGCCAAGCCGGAACCCGCCTACCACGGCCTGGCCTTCTACGAGACCTTCGGCGACTTCGCCTTCACCACCAAAGCCCGCGCCGTGGCCCTGCGCGACTTCGGCCCCACCCTGAGCCCCCAGAACGCCTTCCTGACCCTCATGGGGATCGAGACGCTGCCCTTGCGCATGCGCCAGCACGTGGCCAACGCGCGGCTGGTGGCCGCCTTCCTGGCTGACCACCCCAAGGTCGCCTGGGTGTCCTATGCCGGCCTGGACACCTCGCCGTTCAAGGCCCTGGCCGACAAGTATCTTCCCCAGGGGCCGGGCTCGGTGTTCACCTTCGGTGTGACGGGCGGCTTCGAGGCCGGTGTGCGCGTCGTGGAGACCGTCAACGTCTTCAGTCATTTGGCCAACATCGGCGATACCCGCAGCCTGATCCTGCATCCAGCCTCGACAACGCACCGGCAGCTCACCGACGAGCAGCGCGCCGCCGCCGGCGCCGGCGACGACGTGGTCCGCCTGTCCGTCGGCCTGGAGGACGCGGACGACCTGATCGCCGACCTGGATCAGGCACTGGCGGCCGTGTAGCTCCGGTCGGCGTCGCGAGACTCCGGCCGGCCTTGATCGGATCGACTCTGGATCAAGGCTGACTGGTCAAGACCGTCGTCACGCCGCTTTGGTCTTGTCATCATTCGGCCGGTGACCTAGACAAAAATGAGTTCGACTCCAGTAGCCAAGGGCCCGGGGGGGTCGAAGATGGGGGTGGTCGTGACGTCAGACTCTGAGTCCTTGGCGGGGTTCGCGCTGTTCGATGGCGTGCCCCCGGCGCTGATGGCCGACCTGACCGGGCGCTGTCATCGCCGCTCCTACACCGCCCGGCAGGTGATCTGCGACGTCACCAGCGCCGACCGTGACGTGATGTTCATCCACCGGGGGGTGGTCACCGTTTCCAGCTACTCGCGCAGTGGCCGCGAGATCGCCTTCGCCGAACTGGGCGAGGGCGCCTACTTCGGCGAGATCGCCGCCATCGACGGCATGCGCCGGTCGGCCACGGTCACGGCGCGCACCGACTGCCTGCTGTCGGTCATGCCGGCGGAGCGCTTCCGCACGCTGCTCGCCGAACAGCCGGTGGTCGCCTGGCGGGTGATGACGCGCCTGACGAGCCTGATCCGTGCCTCCAACGAGCGCCTGCAAAGCCTGTCCACGCAGACGGTGACGCAGCGGGTCTGCCGCGAGCTGATCACGCTGTCCAAGCCCAGTCCCGCCATTCGTGGCGCGCATCTGGTGCATCCGGTGCCCACCCAGGCGGATCTCGGCAGCCGCATCAACGCCAGCCGCGAGACCGTCGCCCGGGTGCTGCTGGACCTGGCCCAGGACGGCCTGGTGGTGCGCAAGGGGCGCACCATCACCATCCCCGACCTGTCGCGGCTTCAGGCCCTGATGGAGGGCCTGGGCGGGACCATGGTGTACGCGGAGTAGGGGCCGCTGGGGGCGGCCGGCGGCGCGCGCGGGGGTGTTTTCGGCGCGGACCGGCATCCTGTTGAACAGACTTGACTTTTTCGCGAATTGCGGTCATGTAACGGGCCACCTCGCCACAAGTCAGGGAATCAGTATGGCCAAGGAAGATGCCATTGAGTTCAACGGCACCGTAACGGAACTGTTGCCCAATGCGATGTTTCGCGTGAAGCTGGACAATGATCACGAAGTTCTCGCCCACACCAGCGGTAAGATGCGCAAAAATCGCATCCGCGTTCTTGCTGGCGACCGGGTGAATGTTGAGATGACACCTTACGACCTGACCAAGGGTCGCATCACTTTCCGCTACAAGTAGATCGCCATGGCCGCCTGGCCTCCCGTCCCCCGGCCGGGCTCGGCGGCCGACGAGTCGCGGCCCATGGCGCCCTCCGGGGCTCCGCTTGTCCTGGCCTCCGCGTCGCCGCGCCGCCTGGACCTGTTGCGCCAGATCGGCGTGATGCCCGACCGGGTCGACCCCGCAGACATCGACGAAACACCGCTGCCCCGCGAACTGCCGCGCGAGCACGCGCGCCGGCTCGCGCGCGCCAAGGCCGAGGCCGTGGCGCCACGCCACCCCGGGGCCTTCGTGCTGGCGGCCGACACCGTGGTGGCCCGGGGCCGGCGGATCCTGCCCAAGCCGGCCGATCGCGCCGAGGCGCGCCGCTGCCTGGACCTGTTGTCCGGGGCCAGTCACCACGTGCTGGGGGGGGTCGTTCTGATCGCCCCCGACGGGCGCCGCGCGGAGCGGCTGGTGGACACCCGGGTGGTCTTCAAGCACCTGGAGGAGGCCGAGATCCGCGCCTACCTGGACGGCGGCGAGTGGGACGGCAAGGCCGGCGGCTACGCCATCCAGGGCCAGGCGGCGGGCTTCGTGAGGTTCCTGTCCGGCTCCTATCCCAACGTGGTCGGCCTGCCCCTGTACGAGACCCGGGCGTTGCTGCGCGGCCTCGGGTTGCGGGTGGCGTGACGGTCGCCGGCGCCGGCGATGCCGTCGCGGCCGCCCGGGCGGCGCCGGTGGCCCTGGTCGCGTCGGTCTCGCCCGGGGAAACACGGGTGGCGCGCCTGGAGCGCGGGCGCTGCGTGGCCGTGACCTGCCATCGCCCGTGGGCGGCGGCGCCCGGGGCGGTGCTGCTGGGCCGGCTGGGACCGCGCCTGCCGGGCGGTGGCGGCGCCTTCGTGGACCTGGGCGCCTGGGGCGACGGTTATCTGGATGCCAGGGAGGTGACCGCCACCACGCCCCCCCAGGGCGCGGCGGTGCTGGTGCAGGTGCGCCAGGCGGCCCGTGTCGACGCCCCGGCCGGCGACAAGGCGGCCCGGCTGACCCTGGCCCCGGCGCTGACGACGGCGCGTCTGGCGCTGGGTGGGCGGCGGCCCGGGGCGGCGGTCTCGCGGCGACTCGTCGACCCGGCCGAGCGAACCCGACTGCTGGATCTGGTCAAGGACCTGGTGGCGCCCGGTGAGTCCCTGGTGGCGCGCACGGCGGCGGCCGGCGCGACGCCGGAGAGCCTCACGGCGGACCTGGCCCGGCTGCGGACCGCCTGGGCGGGCCTGCGCGCCCGCATGGACACGGCCCGGCCGCCGGCCCTGCTGATCCCGGCGCCGCTGGACTGGGATGCCGTGCTCTCGTCCCGGGGGCCGTTGCCGTCCGTGGTGATCCTGGACGACAACGCCGCCCGCGACGGGGTGGCCGAGGGGCTGGCGGAGGCGTTGGGCACCGACGATCCGCCGCCGCTCGCTCTGCTCGTGCACGCGGGCGCGGACGATCTCTGGGAGGCCAGTGGCGTCGCCGAGGCCGTCGATGCGGCCTTGTCGCCGGTGGTGCCCCTGCCTGGGGGCGGTCGGCTGGTGGTCGAGCCGACGTCGGCGCTGGTGGCGGTGGACGTGGACGCGGGCGCCGGTCCGCCGGGTCGCGCCAACGCGGCGGCGCTGGCGGCGCTGCCGGCCGAAATCCGATTGCGCGGGCTGGCCGGGCATATCGTGGTGGACCTGCTGCCCGGGGGGCGCGGCCCCCGCCTCGCCCCGACGGCCCGCCAGACCCTGGAGACGGCGCTGGCCGCCGACCCGGCGATGCCGCGCCTGGCGGGGGTGTCCCGGCTGGGGCTGCTGGAACTGTCGCGGGAGCGGCGCGGCCCGACCCTGGCCGAGATGATGCGCGGCCCCGCCGCCCAGGCGCTGGCGGCGCTTCGGCTGGCCGTCCGGGAGGCGCGGGCGACGGCGGCCACCGCCCTGGCGGTGACGGTCTCTCCCCAGGCGGCGGCGCTGCTGCGCGGGCCGCTGGCGCCGACGGTGACGGAGGCGCGGACCCGCCTGGGTCTGACGCTGACGGTCCGTCCCCTGTCGGCCGGCGTTGACGCGGACCCGGTGATCGGGCCACCGTGACCGTGATGACGATGCGCCGTCGAGACCTGACCAGGAGGGACCCCATGAGCGATCCGACCGATGGCTCGCCGGCCGACGCCCCCGACAGCCTGGCCGGCCCGACCGGCGATCCCCAGGCAGACGCCCCGTCGGCGGAGGGCCTCGGCGGGGCGCGCTGCCCCGTGTGCGAGCGGCCCACCACCGCTCGCTACCGGCCGTTCTGCTCGCGCCGCTGCGCCGATGTGGACCTCGGCCACTGGCTGACGGAACGCTACGTGGTGCCCGGCAATCCGGCGCTGGAGCAGGATTAGGGCTGCAGGAAACCGGCGGGGTGCGCCGGTGGCGCGCGCCCCGCGGTCGTCATTCCGCGTGGCGCGTCAGTTCACTGTCACGTAGCGCAGTTCGAACTGGTTGTCGGCGCGCTGGTGCAGGTCCACGGACTCCTTCTTGCCCCAGGACAACGGCTGCTGGTGCAGCGGGATGTAGCCCCAGTCGTCCTTCACCAGCCGATAGGCTTCGCTGATCATCGCCTGACGGGCGTCGGCGTCGATCTCGCTCTGGATCGCCTGTGTCAGCTCGTCGACACGCGGATTGCAGTAGTTCCCCAGGTTGAACTTGCCCTGATCGTCCGTGCGGCAGGCCATGAGGTCCCGCAAGGGGTTGTGCGCGTCGAGGGACGAGGGCGTCCACCCCAGCATGTAGAAGCTGGTCTCATAGGCCAGCACCTTGGGGAAGAACTTGCTCTTGGGCTGGGCCAGCAGGTTCACCTTGACGCCGATCTTGGCCAGCATGCCGGCCACGGCCTGGCAGATGGCCTCGTCATTCACATAGCGGTTGTTGGGGCAGTCCATGCCGGTCTCGAAGCCGTCCGGATAGCCGGCCTCGGCCATCAGGGTCTTGGCGCGCTCCAGGTCGAACGCCGGGCGCTCGTTCAGGCTTTCATCGAAGCCGGCGATCTGCGGCCCGATCAGCAGCGCGGCGGGATAGCTGTTGCCGCGCATGATCTTCTTGCGGATGGCCTCGATGTCGATGGCCCGGAAGAAGGCTTCGCGCACGCGGATGTCCTGGAACGGGTTGGCGTCGGTCACGCTGCCTTCCAGCATCACGTCGCGATCCTGGTCCATGCCCAGGAATACGGTGCGCGTCTCCGGGCCGGCCAGCATCTCGACGCCGGGGGCGGCCTCCACGCGGGGCGCGTCCTGAAGCGGCACCGGGTAGACCAGATCCATCTCACCCGACAGCAGCGCGGCCACCCGCGTGGCGTCGCTGGTGATGGGGGTGTAGATGGCCTCGGTCACGGTGTGGGTGGCCTCGTCCCACCACTCCGGATTGGGGACGAAAACCGTGCGCACGTCCGGCTGGCGTTCGGTGACCATGAAGGGGCCGGTGCCGTTGGCGTGGCGGGTGGCGTAGTTCTCCTCGCCCGCCTTGACGTTGGCGGGGGCCACGGCGTCATGCTCCTCGCACCACTCCTGGTCGACGATGAACAGGTCGGTCAGGTCGGCCGACAGCACCGGGTAGGGCGACGTGGTGACGATGTCCACGGTGTAGTCGTCCACCTTGCGCACCTCGGCGACGGCGGCCACCCGGCTGGACATGTCCGAGCCCTCGGCGGCGGCGCGGGCCAGCGAGAACACCACGTCGTCGGCGGTGAACGGATTGCCGTTGTGGAACACCACGCCCTGGCGCAGGTGGAAGCGCCAGGTGGTGTCGTCCAGGATCTCCCAGGACTCCGCCAGGGCCGGTTCGATGCCCAGGTCGCGGTCGCGGCGCACCAGCCCCTCGAAGATGTTGCCCAGCACGCCCAGGGTGTGGGTCTCGTTCAGCACATAGGGCTCCAGGGCCTGGAAGTCGCCCTGGAAGGCCCAGCGGAAGGTCTCGGCCGAGGCCGGCGCGGCGGCGGCGCCAAGCGCGGCGCCAAGCGCGGCGGCCAGCACGCCGGCGGCGGCGAGCGTGGAACCGGAACGCGAAGCGGGCATGACGGGTCCTCCTGAGTTTTGTGTGTCTTGGCGGTGTGTCGGGATGAGGTGACGGGCCGGAGTGTGTTCGGGTCACTCCATCAAGTATCCAACGTCCACCGCCGGATTGCCACCCCGGGGCGTCCGAGGCGCGTGTGAAGGTCGGTCCTGTTCGCTGCGGCGTTGACTCGGTATGTCGCGTAGCGCTAAACACGACCACCGTCCCGCCAATTCGTGTGGGGACGGCCCTGACCGAGAGGGCAGGGGGGCACGGTCAACGGGCGTGATGGCGACGTCGACCGCTTAAAAGGTGTCTCCTTGCGGCTTTCGGCCTGTCTCCGCCCGTCGCGTCGGTGTGGTCCTGCCGGCGATGGCGCGGTCTTTCCAGGGTCCGGCCCGGGTCCTGAGTCCGACGAGGGGTCATGCCGACCGTCGTGTCCGACCGTTGCGCTGATCACGCCCGCCAACGTCCGTTGGTGGGGTGGTCGGGTCGCGGCGTGCCATCGGCGCGATCCCTGCGGGGGTGCCCCCGGACCGGGCGCTGGCCGGTCAAGGACTGACCACCGGTTCACGGTCGTGGCCGCTGGTCCCGGACGATTATTTCGCGCGCCGTCAGCGCGCGCCCACTCCATGAGGCCTCCGCCATGCCGTCCCCCCAGTCGTCCCGCGAGAGACCGCTTTCTCCGCATCTCCAGGTCTATCAGCTCTACCGCAAGATCGCGCCGCTGCTGTCGATCCTGCATCGCCTCACGGGTGTGGCCCTGTACGTCGTGGGCAGCCTGTTCGTGATCGCCTGGCTGGGCGCGGCGGCCTATGGCGCCGGGGCCTTCGCCACCGTTCAGGGGCTGTTTGCCTCGCCCCTGGGATACCTGGTGCTGTTCGGCTGGACGGTGGTGCTGTTTTACCACCTGGCCAACGGGGTGCGGCATCTGACGTGGGATTCGGGCCGCTGCGTCACCAACGAGGGGGTGCGCGGCACCGGCATCACCATGCTGGTCATGGTGTGCGGACTGACCATCGCCGCCTGGGCGGTGGGCCTGATGCTGGTTGCGTGAGGAGAGGACAGCCATGAAAACCGGAACCGGCATGCGCTCCGCCCTGGGGCGGGCGCGCGGCCTGGGCGCCGCCGGCGGCGCCGCCCACCACTGGATCGGCCAGCGCGTCACCGCCGTCGCCCTGGTGCCCCTGGGCCTGTGGTTTGTCTTCGGCGCGGTGATCGGCAACCTGGGCGCCGATGACGTGGCCATTCGCGCCTGGATGGCCAGCCCGCTGAACGCCACGCTGATGATCCTGTTCGTGGTCAGCGCCTTTCAGCATGGCGCCCTGGGCCTGCAAGTGGTGCTTGAGGACTACGTGCACGGCGCCGCCGCCAAGAACGTGGCCGTGATGGCCAACAAGATGTTTGCCGCCGCCGGCGCGCTGTTCTGCGTCGTCTGCGTGCTCACCCTGGCCCTTGGAGGTTGAGACGGCCCATGTCCTCTCCGCAGATCATCGACCACGATTATGACGTCGTCGTCGTCGGCGCCGGCGGCGCCGGCCTGCGCGCCACCTTCGGCGCCGTGGCCGAGGGCTTGAAGACCGCGTGCGTCACCAAGGTGTTCCCCACGCGCTCCCACACCGTCGCCGCCCAGGGCGGCGTCGGCGCCGCTCTCGGCAACATGGCCGAGGACAAGTGGGAATGGCACATGTACGACACCGTCAAGGGGTCGGACTGGCTGGGTGACCAAGACGCCATCGAGTACATGTGCCGCGAGGCCATCCCGGCGGTGCATGAGCTGGAGCACTTCGGCGTGCCGTTCTCGCGCACCGAGGCGGGCACGATCTATCAGCGCCCCTTCGGCGGCCACATGCGCAACTTCGGCGAGGCCCCGGTGCAGCGCGCCTGCGCCGCCGCCGACCGCACCGGTCATGCCATCCTGCACACGCTCTATCAGCAGTCGCTCCGCTACAAGGCCCAGTTCTTCATCGAGTACTTCGCCCTCGACCTGATCATGGAGGACGGCGCCTGTCGCGGCGTGGTGGCCTGGAACCTGGACGACGGCACCATCCATCGCTTCCGCGCCCATGCCACCATCCTGGCGACGGGCGGTTACGGTCGCGCCTATTTCTCCTGCACGTCCGCGCACACCTGCACGGGCGACGGCACCGGCATGGTGGCCCGCGCCGGCCTGCCGCTCCAGGACATGGAGTTCGTGCAGTTCCATCCCACCGGCATCTACGGCGCCGGCTGCCTGATCACCGAGGGCGCGCGCGGCGAGGGCGGCTACCTGACCAATTCGGCCGGCGAGCGATTCATGGAGCGCTACGCCCCCAACGCCAAGGATCTGGCCAGCCGCGACGTGGTCAGCCGCGCCATGACCGTCGAGGTCCGCGAGGGCCGGGGCGTCGGCAAGGGCAACGACCACATCCACCTGCACCTGGAGCATCTGGGCGCCGACGTGCTGCACGCCCGCCTGCCTGGCATCACCGAGACCGCGCGCATCTTCAGCGGCGTGGACGCCACCCGCGATCCCATTCCGGTGCTGCCGACCGTGCACTACAACATGGGCGGCATCCCCACCAACTACATGGGCGAGGTGCTGGATCCCACCGAGGCCGAGCCCGACCGCGTGGTGCCGGGCCTGATGGCGGTGGGCGAATGCGCCAGCGTGTCCGTGCATGGCGCCAACCGCCTGGGGACCAACTCGCTGCTGGATCTGGTGGTGTTCGGCCGCGCCGCCGCCAAGCGGTGCGCCCAGTTGATCCAGCAGGACACCCAGCACCGGCCGCTGCCGCCGGACTCCACCGACCGGCCGCTGGCCCGCCTGGAGCAGTTGCGCACCGCCGACGGCAGCCGCCTCACGGCCGACATCCGCCTGGACCTGCAAAAGGCCATGCAAAGCGATGCCGCCGTGTTCCGCACGGCCGAGTCCCTGAGCGACGGCTGTGCCAAGGTGGATGCCATCGCCAGGACCGTCGCCGACATCAAGATCGCCGACCGCTCGCTGGTGTTCAACACCGACCTGGCCGAGGCGCTGGAGCTGGACAACCTGATCGCCTGCGCCAAGGCGACCATCCACGGCGCCGAGGCGCGCACGGAATCGCGCGGCGCCCATGCCCGCGAGGACTATCCGGAGCGCGACGACGCGACCTGGATGAAGCATTCGCTTGCGTGGATCGCGGACGACGGGGCGGTGACCCTGGGCTATCGACCGGTGCACACCTACACCCTGACCAAGGATGTGGAGTACATCGCGCCCCAGAAACGGGTGTATTGAGAAGGCCGTCGTACGGCGGGCTCGCTCCAAGGGGGTGGCCCGCCGTCTCTCCGGACGACGGTACGCCGCGCGCCCCCGCGCGCGTACCCGACGGGACCGTCCCTTGACGGACGCAGAACCAAGGATCGACGTCATGGTGGAGTTCGCTCTTCCCCCCAACTCCCGCATCAAGCCGGGCAAGACCTGGCCCACGCCGGCCGGGGCGAAAAACGTCAAGACCTTCCGTATCTACCGTTGGGATCCGGACAAGGGTGGCAACCCCACCCTGGACGCTTTCCCCATCGACCTGGACGACTGCGGTCCGATGGTCCTGGACGCGTTGATCAAGATCAAGAACGAGGTCGATCCGACGCTGACGTTCCGCCGCTCCTGCCGCGAGGGCATTTGCGGCTCCTGCGCCATGAACATCGATTCCGACAACACCCTGGCGTGCCTGAAGCCCATCGCCGAGGTCAAGGGATCGGTCGACATCTATCCGCTGCCGCACATGCCGGTGGTCAAGGATCTGGTGCCCGACCTGACGCATATCTATGCCCAGTACGAACTGATCGAACCCTGGCTGAAGACGGATACCCCCGCGCCCACCTCCGGCGAGCGGCTGCAAAGCCCCGAGGAACGCGCCCGCCTCGACGGCCTGTGGGAATGCGTGCTGTGCTTCTGCTGCTCGACGTCCTGCCCCAGCTACTGGTGGAACGGCGATCGCTATCTGGGGCCGGCGATCCTGTTGCAGGCGGCCCGCTGGGTGTTCGACAGCCGCGACGAGGCCACCGGCGAGCGCCTGGACCAGTTGGACGACCCGTTCCGGCTGTACCGCTGCCATACCATCATGAACTGCACCGCCACCTGCCCGAAGGGCCTGAACCCCGGGCAGGCGATCGCGGACCTGAAGCTGGCGCTGTTCGAGCGCGCGGGCTGACGGTCTGACAGCCAGACGGTCTGACTGCCCGACGGTCTGACTGCCCGACGGGGGCGGCGCGGACATGGCCCGCGCCGAGGCCCGTGCACGGTCCGGGTCCCCTGGCGCCTGCGGCGTCGCGATACCACATGCCGGCCATCCTGTTTCGCGCCGGAGTCCGTGCCACCATGCCCCAGTCGCGCCGTCTCGTCTCAAGCTTGGCAGGTCTCGTCGCCGTCGGCTTGGCCGCCACCTCCGCGTCGGCCCAGGATCAGGGATCCGGCCCGGGCGAGGGACCCGTCTTCGCCCCCGCCGACATTCTGCGGTGGGAGACGGAAGCCTTCGTCGACGAGACCGCCTACCGCCTGGATACCGTGGCCGGCCGGCCGGCCGTGCGGGCCGACTGCGACGCCAGCGCCTCCGGCCTCTACTGGCGCAAGCCGGTCGACCTGACCAAGACCCCGATCCTGGAATGGTCCTGGCGGGTCGAGGCCGTGCCGGACCCCGCCGCCAGCGAGCGCACGAAGGCCGGTGACGACTATGTGGCGCGCCTCTATGTCATCCACGATGGCGGCCTGCTGCCCTGGCGCACGCGGGCGGTCAACTACGTCTGGGCGGCCGGCGAGCCGGTCGGCGCCGACTGGCCGAATGCCTACGCCGGCCAGGCGCACATGGTCGCGGTGGCCTCGGGTCCACCGGCCACGCCCGGCGTCTGGGTCACCCAGCGGCGCGACGTGCGGGCCGACTTCCGCCGCTTCCACGACCTGGACCTGGAGACGATCGACGCGGTCGCCTTGATGACCGACTGCGACGACCGGGGCGACACGGCCCGGGCGTGGTTCGGCACCGTCCGCTTCCAGGGCGACCGCTGAAGCCCGCAGCCGGCCCGCTACCCCGTCGTGGGCCAGAGCATGCCACTCAGCCACGCCACCGCCGCCAGACCCAGGCAGTTCATCACCACCGTCAGCCAGAACACCACGACGAAGGCCGGCTTGCGGATCTTGTGCCGCAGGGCCGTCTGCCCCATCAGCGCCCCCGGCCAGCCGCCCAGCAGGGACAGCCCGTGCAGCTTGCTTTCCTTGATGCGCCAGCCGTTGACTCGCGCGGCCTCCTTGTCGCGGGCGTAGACGGCGAAGGTGGCCACGCTGGCGATGGCATAGGTCAGCGGGACCATCACCGGCACGGCGCCGGTGATGGCCAGGAACACCAGCACGGCCGAGAACAGGGTTACGAATATCATCGCCAGGCGCACCACGCCGGAGGGCACGCGCGGGGTCTGGCGCGCGCTGAAGAACTCGACGTTGGCGGCGCGCGTGCGGTCGCGGCCGTCGGTGGTCAGGTCGAAGGTGATCACATCGCCCTTGGCCGGGCGGCGCGAGCGCTCGTTGAAGGCGTTCACATGCACGAACACCGACTCACCGCCGCCTTGCGGGGTGATGAAGCCGAACCCTTGCGGGTCCTTCCAGGTGGTGATGGTGCCGAAGGTGCGCATGCCGAGAAGTCCGCAAGGTAAGACGGCCCGCGCCGGGCCGAGGTCCCAATCCTGCCGCCTGCCTGGGGAAAGTCAACGTCGGGGGGCCGGTCATGGTCCGGTCCTGATCCGGTCATGGTCCGGTCCTGGGGGGCTGGGGGGCTGGGGGGCGTCAGGCCATCCCCCGGGGCTCGTTCTCGGTCAGGTCCACGGCCCGGCGCAGGTCCACGGACAGCAGGCGCGAGATTCCCCGTTCCACCATGGTGACGCCGAACAGGCGGTCCATGCGCGCCATGGTCATGCGGTGGTGGGTGACCACCAGGAAGCGCGTGGACGACCCCGCCGCCAGATCCTCCAGCAGATGGCAGAGCCGGTCCACGTTGGCATCGTCCAGCGGCGCATCCACCTCGTCCAGCACGCAGATGGGCGCCGGGTTGGTCTGGAACACGGCGAACAGCAGGGCCAGGGCCGTCAGCGCCTGTTCGCCGCCGGACAGCAACGACAGCACCTGAAGCCGTTTGCCGGGCGGGCTGGCCATGATCTCCAGGCCGGCTTCCAGGGGATCGTTGCTCTCCACCATTTCCAGGTGGGCGCGCCCGCCGCCGAACAGCCGGGCGAACAGGTCGCGGAAGGACTCGTTGACGGTGGCGAAGGAGGCCACCAGACGCTGGCGGCCCTCGCGGTTGATCTCGGCGATGCCCTGGCGCAGGCGGGCGATGGCCTGGGTCAGGTCGTCGCGCTCGTGGGTGAGCGCGCCGGTTTTTTCGTCGAGGTCCGCCAGTTCCTGCTCGGCGCGCAGGTTGACCGGTCCCATGCCGTCGCGCTCCCGGGTCAGGCGGGCGAGGGTCGCCTCGGCGTCGTCCAGCGGCGGCAGGTCGGCGTCGGGGTCGAGCCCGGCCGCCGCCACCAGTCCGTCCGGGGGGCAGTCCAGGCGCTCGGCGATGGCGCGGGCCACGGTGCGGCAGGCGGCCTCGCCCTGCTCGACCTCGGCCTGGCGCCGCACCCGGTCCTCGCGGGCCTCGGCCAGGGATCGGTCGGCGTCGCGCGCCGCCGTGTCGGCGGCCCGGGCCTGGCCGTCCGCGTCGGCCAGGGCGTCGGCGGCGGCCTTGAGACCCCTTTCGGCGGTCTCCAGGGCCTCGGAGAGCGCGGCCCGGCGCGTGTCGAGTAAGGCCGGGGCCTCGGCCAGACGGGCGGCCTCGGCGGTGACGGTGTCGCGGCGGACCTCCAGTTCGGCCACCTGGGCGCGCCCCTGGTCCAGTCGGGTCTTCCAGGAGGGCGCCTCCGCATCGATGGCCTGCCGGCGGCGCTGGCGGTCGGCGATCTCGCGCAGCAGCCGGTCATGGGCGGCACGCGTCTCCACCAGGGTGGCGCGCGCCGTGGACAGGGCGGCGCGGCGCTCCGCCAGGGTGGCGCGGGCCGCCGTGCCGTCCCCCAGGGCCGCGCGGTCGGTGCGGGCCGAGGCGGCGGTTTCGGTGGCCTCGGTCCCGTCGGCGGTCACCTGCGCCAGCGTGGCCCGCAGCGAGGCGAGCGTCGCGTCCATCTCCGCCCGCCGCCGCCGCAGGTCGTCATGGGCCTTGCGTGCGCTGGCGAGTCCGTCCTCGGCGGTGCGCGCCGCCGTCCGCGCCGCCGCCTCCCGGTGTTCGGTGTCGGCCAGGACGGTTCGGGCCGCGTCCACGGTCGTCTCGGCCGCCGAGACCCGCGCCTCGGCATCGGCGAGGGCCGCCGTGATCTCGGCGAGGCGGTTGCGGGTGTGCAGGCGGGCGGCGGCCTGGGTGCCGGCCTCCGCCCCGCCACCGGCCCGGACCGTCAGTCCGTCCCAGCGCCACAGCGTCCCCTCGGCGTCCACAAGCCGCTGGCCGGGACCGAGGTCGTGGCGGAGCGCGTCGCCGGTGGCGCGGTCCTTCACCACCCCGATCTGGGTGAGCCGCCGGGTCAGCGCCCCGGGGGCCCGCACATGGTCGGCCAGGGCGTCGATGCCGCCGGGCAGCGGTGGCGGATCGGCCGGCGGAGGCAGGTCGACCCAGTGGGCGGGCGCCGCCGGATCCAGGGCGGCTTGCAGGTCGTCTCCCAGGGCGGCGCCCAGGGCGGTTTCAAAGCCCGGTGCCACCGACAGCGCGTCCAGCACCGGCGGCCAGGCCCCCGCGCCAGGGGCGGCGCGCGTGAGCAGCGCCTCCAGGGCCTTGACCTCGGCGCGCAGGCTGGCGCGCTCCGCCGCCACGCCTTGCAGGGCCTCGCGGGCCGCGTCCACCGCCGCGCGGGCCTGGGCGCGGGCGTCCTCGGCCCGTTGCCGATCCGCGCGGGCTGTGTCCAGCGCCGTTTCGGCCGTTCCGATCGCCGCCTCGGCCGCGTCCACCTCGGCCGGGTCAAGCGCGCGGGCGTGGGCGGCCTCCAGGGACCGCTCCAGGTCCTCGCGGCGCCTGGCGAGCCGATCGGCGCGCGCGGCGACCTCGGCCACCTGGCGATCCAGGGCCGCGCGCCGGGCGTCCTCCCGGGCCAGGGCCTCGGTGGCCCGGGTGACCTCGGCGTCCAGGGCGGTGACGGCCGCATCGACCTGCTGAAGGTCGGTCCGTCCCCGCTCCCGGGCCTCGTCCTCGCCGGCGGCGGCCGTCGCCAGGGCCGACCGCTCCGCCTCCAGGCGGGCGAGCGCGGCCTCGGCGTCGCTCACGCGGGCGGTCTCGCGGGCATGGTCGCGGGTGATCTGCGCCAGGCGCGTCTCGGTGTCCGCCCGGGCGGCCTGGAGACGGTCCGCCTCGGCCCGGAGCTGCTCGCGCTCCACGGTCAGGCGGTGCCGTCTCGCTCCGGCCTCGGTCTCCGCCCGGCGCAGTGGCTCCAGGGCCTCGGCCGCCGTCTCGCGGGCGCGGGTGGCGGTGGCGGCCTGGGCGGTGCGCTCGCCCACCCCGCGCTCGCTCTCGCGAAGGGCCGCGCGGGCCTGATCCAGCGTCCGGATGGCGGCCAGCCAGCGTTGCCGCAGCACCACCGCCTCGGCGGCGCGGATGGACTCGGACAGGGTCCGGTAGTGGGCCGCCTGGCGGGCCTGCTTGCGCAGGTTGCGGGCCTGGCCGTCCAGGGCCGAAAGGACATCGTCCAGGCGCTCCAGGTTGGTTTCGGCCCCCTTGAGCCGCCCTTCGGCCTCGTGACGGCGGCCATGCAGCCCGGCGATGCCGGCGGCTTCCTCCAGCAACGCGCGCCGCTGCGCCGGCTTGGCGGCGATCAGCGCGCCCACCCGGCCCTGCGACACCATGGCCGTGGACCGCGCGCCGCTGGCCGAGTCGGCGAACAGAAGCTGGACGTCGCGCGCCCGGACCTCCTTGCCGTTCAGGCGGTACAGCGAACCGCTGCCGCGCTCAATGCGGCGGCTGATCTCCAGGTCCGGGAACTGGCGCCAGGCGGCGGCCGAGCCGTCGGTGTTGTCCAGGGTGATGGTCACCTCGGCGATGTTGCGCGCCGGCCGGTCACGGGTGCCGCCGAAGATCACGTCGTCCATCTCGCCGCCGCGCATCTGCCTGGCGGAGGTCTCGCCCATCACCCAGCGCAACGCCTCCACCAGGTTGGACTTGCCGCAGCCGTTCGGGCCGACCACCCCGGTCAGCCCGGTTTCGATGGGCAGGTCGGTGGCGTCGACGAAGGACTTGAAGCCCGTCAGGCGCAGGTGCGTGAACTGGACCATGGCGGCGGCGCGCGGCGGCGGTGGGCCGGACGGACCCTAGTTTCCCTCGGCCTTGGCCAGGGCCTCGGCGACGGCCGGCAGCAGCGAGTCGGCCTTGTAGGACCCCGGGTGCCGCACGCCGTTGATGGCGAAGGTGGGGGTCCCGGTGATGTTGAAGCGCGCCTCGGCCTCGGCGCGGCGGCGCTGAATCTCCTCGAACAGGGCTTCGTCGGTCAGGCAGGCGTCCAGTTGCGCCTCGGACAGGCCGCCCAGGCGGGCGATGCCCAGGATCGGCTCCAGCGGATTGCGCTTCAGCCAGGCGTCCTGGTCGGCGAAATAGATCTCCACCAGCTTGTGGTACAGCGGCTCGGGCGCGCACCGGGTGATCAGGGTGACGGCCAGCGCCACGTCGTCCAGGGGGAAGTCGACCAGGGTCAGGTTGGCCTTGCCGGTGTCGATGTACTGCTCCTTGAGGAGCGGCAGGGTATCGGTGTGGAACGAGGCGCAGTGGCCGCAGGTGAAGGAGGAGAACTCCAGGATTTTGACCGGGGCGTCCGGGTCACCCAGGGTGTAGGGCCGATAGGTGACCGCGTCCCCGGCGGAGTCTGGCGCCGCGTCCTGGGCCAGGGACCGGCCCGTGGCCAGAACCAGGGAGCCGCCGCCCGCCAGGGTCAGGGCGGAGACCCCGGCCAGACCGGACAACAGGCGACGACGGGGAAGGGCATGGCGTGGCACGGGCGGACTCCTGCGGACAAGGGGGAACCATCACGGGGGGGAACCATCGCGGGGTGGACCCGGACGGGGGAGAAACGACCGGACCCGTCCCTGTTGTATAGGGTGCGAGGCAGGGCCGGACAAGCAAGCGGCGCCGCCTGCGCACCGCCCACCCTGCCTATCCGGCCACGGGAATGGGGCGATGTGGTGACCCGCGACCTCAGCCGCGCGTGGTCAGGACCGCCTTGCCCAGGCGCGCCAGGGCGGCGCGCAGGTCCGGGTCCTCGACACCGGCGAGGCGGGTGTCGAGGGCCGCCAGGCGCGCTGGCGACGGCGGGGCGGGCGGCAGGGCCGGGCCACGGGCGCGCTTGCGTCCGGCGCGCCCGGGCAGCGGTCCCTGAGTCACCTGCATGCGCTCCACGGCGCGATAGCCCAGGGTGGCGTTGATGCGCTCGCACACCAGCGGCGCCCGGTGCATCAACTCGGTGGCCATGGCGCCGGCGGCGGCCTTCACATGCAGCACACCCCCCAGGGAGGCGGCGGCGCCCTTGCGCGGCATCACCAGCTTCACCGGAATGCAGTGGCGCGCGAGCCCGGCGCCGACCACCGCCTCCCAATGCGTCATCAGCGTCCCCAGGGCCAGCCCGCGCCGGCCCAGCAGGCGCCGGGTGGCGGGTTCCAGGATGCGGCCGACCGTCTGGGTCCGGCGGCTGCGGTCGCCCAGGTCGCGTACCGGCAGGCGCTCGCCTTCCTCGGTAACCAGCCGGCGCAGCCACGCGGCGGGCACGGCCGCCGCCGCCGCGGGCTTGGAGCGCGCGCCGGAGGTCCGTGTTCCGGGCTTGCGGGGCTGGCGTGCCATGCGTTGTCTCGGTGGGGAGAGGGGCTCCGGTGACGTCTCGGCCGTTGCCTCGGCGGCATCTTGACCCCCAAATGGAGCCGGTTCGAGCCCTTGCCGTCAAGTCCGCGTTGGTCCCAGGAGATCCGCCCATGGCGCGCGCCGCCAAGTCCCGCCGTCCCACCGCGCCGGCGGAGGTCCCCGTGCCGGATCCGGCCGCCGCCGCCGCCCTGTCGGCGCGGCTGCTGGCCTGGTACGACCGCGACCGGCGGGACCTGCCCTGGCGGATGGACCCGGGGCAGGCCGCCGATCCCTACCGGGTGTGGCTGTCCGAGGTGATGCTCCAGCAGACCACGGTGGCGGCGGTGAAACCCTATTACGCCCGCTTCCTGGCGCGCTGGCCGACGGTGGGTGATCTGGCCCGGGCCGAGGACGCGGCGGTGATGACCGAGTGGGCGGGCCTGGGCTACTACGCCCGCGCCCGCAACCTGCTGACGTGCGCGCGTGCCGTGACCGATCAGCATGGCGGCCGGTTTCCCGAGACCGAGGACGCCTTGCGGGCCTTGCCCGGCGTGGGCGCCTACACGGCGGCGGCGATCGCCGCCATTGCCTTCGGGCGGCGCGCGGTGGTGGTGGACGGCAACGTGGAACGGGTGATGGCCCGGCTGTTCGCCATCGAAACGCCGCTGCCCGCCGCCAAGCCGACCCTGCGCGCCCTGGCCGAGGCCCTGACCCCGGACGCGCGCTGCGGCGATCATGCCCAGGCGGTCATGGACCTGGGGGCGACGCTGTGCACGCCGCGCTCCCCGGCCTGCGGCCTGTGTCCCTGGCGGGAGGCGTGCCAGGGCCTGCGGGCCGGCCTGGCCGAGCGGCTTCCCGCCAAGGCGCCCAAGCCGGAGCGCCCCACCCGGCGCGGCGTGGCCTTCTGGATCCAGCGCCGGGATGGCGCGGTGCTGCTGCGCCAGCGGCCGGCCCGTGGCCTCCTGGGGGGCATGATGGAACTGCCCGGGTCCGACTGGGTGGAGGCGCCGATGCCCGATCCGGCCGTCGCCATCTCGGAGTCCGCGCCGATGGCGCTGGACGACTGGCGGGTGGTGCCGGGCGGGGTGCGCCACACCTTCACCCACTTTCATCTGGACCTGATCGTGGTTATGGCCCGGGTCGGCGCCAATCCCCGGGCGCGCGGCATCTGGGTGCCGCTGGAGCGCCTGGGCGAGCATGCGTTGCCCACGGTCTTCCGCAAGGTGGTCCGGCACGCCCTGACCAAGGGGGTCCTGGAGAGCGACGAGGACCGGCCGGACCGATGATCCGCCGGCGATGGGGCCGGCGTCAGGCCGGCACCCAGTGGCCGCTCTCGCGGCTGAAGGCCGACCGCGCGGTGGTCGCGAAGCCGCCGTCCGGTCGCCAGGCCCGGCTTTCCACGCGAATCCGGGGCGGCGTGGTGGACATGTCCAGAAGGTTGTAGCCGTTGGGCTCGTCCCGCAGACGTGTGGACGTGGCGCTGCCCGCCTGCACCACCACCATGGCCCAGGACGGGCCGGCGCCCCCGGCGGTCACCCGTGGAACGGAAATCACGGCGGCATGGGTGCGGTGCAGGTGGCCGCTGATCATCAGGTCGACCTGGTTGGCGGCGAAGGCCGACAAGGCCCGGTCGGCGTTGAACAGCATCGGGCCGCTGCGATGGAAGGGCGGCAGCACCACGGGGTGATGGGTGACCACCACCCGCAGGCGCCCGCCGTCGCCGTGCTCACCCAGCAGGCGCGCGGCCTCGGCCAGTTGGCGCGCGTTGATGCTGCCCAACGCCCAGTTCCAGTGGCGCACCGCCCGCCGCGCGGTGTTCAACCCCAGGATCGCCAGCGTATCGGTGGTCACCAGCGGGGACAGGTCCGGCGTGATATGCCGGGTGAAGCGGCGATAGGGTCGCAGGAAGCGGCTGACCAGGTTCCACGCCGGGACGTCGTGGTTGCCGGGCACCACCAGCACCGGACGCGCCAGGCGGTCGAGGAAGGCACGGGCCTCGCGGAACTGCCGATGACGGCCGCGCTGGGTCAGGTCGCCGCTGACCACCACCAGGTCCGGCGCCTGGGCCAGCAGGTCCCTTTCCAGCGCCGCCACCGCCGACGCGTCGATGCGGCCGAAGTGCAGGTCGGAGATATGGGCGAGTCGGGGCATGAGGTGCCTCGGGCGTCATGCGGCGATGATGGCGGGAACCGGCGCCGGTGGGCCGGCGCCACGCGCTCACGCCGCGCCGAACACACGCTGGAAGATGGTGTCCACGTGCCGGGTGTGATGGCTCAGGTCGAACAGGTCGGCCAGGGTGGCGTCGTCCAGGGCGGCGGTCACCTCGCTGTCGGCGCGCAGCAGGGTGAGCAGGTCGCCGTCCCCGTCCCAGACCTTCATGGCGGTCCTCTGCACCAGGCGGTAGGCGTCCTCGCGGCTGACGCCCGCCTGCGTCAGGGCCAGCAGAACCCGCTGGGAGAACACCAGCCCGCCCATGCGGTTCAGGTTGGCCTCGATGGCGTCCTCGTGCACCACCAGCTTGTCCACCACCCCGGCCAGGCGGGCCAGGGCGAAATCGAGGGTGATGGTGGCATCGGGGCCGATCATGCGCTCCACCGAGGAATGGGAGATGTCGCGCTCGTGCCACAGGGCCACGTTCTCCATGGCCGGCACCACGGCGCCGCGCACGATGCGCGCCAGGCCGGTGAGGTTCTCGGTGAGGATGGGGTTGCGCTTGTGGGGCATGGCCGAACTGCCCTTCTGCCCCGGGGAGAAGTACTCCTCGGCCTCACGCACCTCGGTCCGCTGCAGGTGGCGGATCTCCACGGCCAGTCGCTCCACCGAACTGGCGATGACGCCCAGCACGGCGAAGAACTGGGCGTGACGGTCGCGCGGGATCACCTGGGTGGAGACCGGTTCGGGCGCCAGCCCCAGCTTGGCGGCCACGTGGGCCTCCACCGCCGGGTCGATGTTGGCGAAGGTGCCGACGGCCCCGGACAGGGCGCAGGTGGCGATGTCCTCGCGGGCGGCGACCAAGCGGGCGCGGGCGCGGGCGAACTCGGCGTGGAAGCTGGCGAACTTCAGGCCCAGGGTCACGGGCTCGGCATGGATGCCGTGGCTGCGGCCCATGCACACGGTCATCTTGTGTTCCATGGCGCGGCGCTTCAGGGCCGCCAGGACCATGTCCAGGTCCGCCAGCAACAGGTCGGCGGCCTGGGTCATCTGCACCGCCAGACAGGTATCCAGCACGTCCGAGGAGGTCAGGCCCTGGTGGACGAAACGGGCCGGCTCGCCCACCTGTTCGGCCAGTTCGGTGAGGAAGGCGATGACATCGTGCTTGACCTCGGCCTCGATGGCGTCGATGCGGGCGATGCGCGCGTCCGTGTAGAGCGTGTCCCCCTTTTCCCAGACCGCGCGGGCGGCCTCGGCCGGGATCACGCCCAGGTCGGCCAGGGCATCGCAGGCGTGCGCCTCGATCAGGAACCAGATGCGGAACTTGTTGGCGGGCTCCCAGAGGGCGGCCATGGCCGGGCGGCTGTAGCGGGGAATCATGGACGGGCCTCCTTGGCGCGGGCGGGGATGACGGGTCTCGGTGACGGGTGGGATTTATAGGCGACGCCCGGCGCCGGGGCCAGCGATCGGGCGACAGGGGTCCCACCACTACGCCTTGCCCAGGCAGCACTTCTTGTACTTCTTGCCCGATCCGCAGGGGCAGGGATCGTTGCGTCCGATGGCTCGGTTGGTATTGACGGCCGGGGGGGGCGACGATCCGGCCCGATCGGGTGCGAGCGCGGCGCCCAACTGACGCAGCATGGCCCCTTCCCTGATCTTGGCGATTGCCTCGTCGTGGTCGCGTGCCTGACTCGTCTCGACTCGCGCGGGAGAAAAGCAGTGCCACGTGCTCATGGAACCGATGACGTCCGAGAACGGGTATAGGTGTTCCTTTCGCAATACGTCCGTGACGTCGTCGGCCTGCTGGGCGGAGCGCAGCAGGCGCTGGTAGTGCCTGTAGCCCATCATCTCGCGCGGGACCCGTCCGGTGCTGAACACCCGGCGGGCCTTGTGGCTCAGGTCGTCCAGCGTCAACAGCGCCGCCGCGTCGACCCATCCCACCCAGACCGCGTGTCCGGCCTTGGCGAACGGCCTGGTGTACCAGGACAGGAGCCGCTCCCGGGCGTGGTCGCGCGGCACGGCGCCGGTGGCCGCCAGCCAGATCCAGGCGTTCAGTCCCGCCTGCCGCCCCCATTCCGAGGCGTCGGGGTCGCCGATCAGCGTTTCGAGCGGCGCGATGTCACCGTCATACAGGCTGATCAGAACCTGGGCCACGGTCTCGAAAAGGCAGTCGCCCAGTATCGGCTCGACGACGTCGTCGTCCCGGCGCAACAGGCTGACCAGCGGCCGGAAGGCCCGCGTTTCCCGAAGATCGGCGAGGATATGGATCATCAGGAAGATCGCCTCGCGCTCGTCCTCGGACAGGTCCGCGCCGGTCGCGGCGCGCTCCAGGATATCGAGGAACCGGGGCACCACGGCGGCCGGGGTGTCCAGACTGGCGCGCACGGCGGGTTCCGGAAACGGCCCGAACGTCGCCAGGTCGTGAAGAATCTGGTCCGCGTCCAAGATGATCCTCCCCTGATGTGTCGTCGCGTCGCCGAAATCCTAGCGGCCGGCATGCCCGGTCACAACACCGGCGCGCGGTCGCCGCCCGGCGCCGGATTTCCTTGAGCGCGGGCGCGCGCTGGGCGACCCTGCGGGCCCCACCACCACACCGGGTGCCGCCATGGACCTGACCGCCTTGCCCCAGGACCTTCCCTCGATCCCCGTGGTGGATGTCGGAGAGGGGGGCGCGGTGGCGCTGGCCGAAGCCGCGCCGGGGGCGACCCGGCGCCTGCTGACCCTGGCCCAGCGGACCTACACGCGGCCGGTGCTGCGGCTGGCCGACGGGCTGTGCGCGCGCTGGCTGGCGCGCAACGGCACGGCCTATGCCGACGAAGTGCGGCGGGTCGCGGCGCGCCTGGACGGACCGGGGGCGCTGGCCCTGAACCTGTCGCACCAATGGGCTTGCACCGCCGCCGCCGCGCCCGATTCTCCGGGAACCGGGGAGGACGGCCCGCCCGGCGTCACCTTGCTGCGCACGCTGGACTGGGACATGCCGCGCCTGGGCGCGGACATGGTGGTCGCCCGCATGCGCGGCCCGGCGGGGGCCTTTCTCGCCGTGACCTGGCCGGGCTATGTCGGCGTGCTCACCGGGCTGGCGCCGGGGCGGTTCGCGGTTGCCCTCAACCAGGCGCCGATCAGCGGTCCCGGACCGCGCCCGTTGCGCTGGCTGCGGGACCGCCGCGCGGTCTGGGCCAGTCCCGCGCCGCCGCCCGACCACCTGCTGCGCCACGTGCTGGAGACCTGTCCCGACGCCACCAGCGCCTTGCACGCGCTCATGGAGGCGCCCGCCTGCGTGCCGTCGATCCTCACGCTCGCGGGCATCGACCGTGCCGAGGCGTGGACCCTGGAAAAGGACCGTGGCGGTACCCGCGTGCGTCAGCACCCGGCGGTGGCCGCCAACCACTGGCGCGAAAACGTGCCCTGCCACGCCCGGGGGCGCGACAGCCAGGGGCGCTGGGACGCCATGGCGGCGGCGGTCGGGGCCGGAACGCGGGATCTGGCCTGGCTGCGCCCGCCGATCCTGTGGTCGGCGACCCGCCTGGCCATGGAGATGAACCCGGCCCGGGGTACCCTGGTGTTGCTGGGGCTGGAGGGGGCGCGTCCGGTGACCCGGCCGCTGCGCCTGCGCGAGGCCGTGACGCGGCGGGGGCCGGCGGACGCGCGGGCCGGCACACCCTGAAACGCAGGCGAGGGGATCAGCGACCGCCCTCGTCGACGATGTCCAGCCCCACGTCCAGGCTGGCGGCGCTGTGGGTCAGCCAGCCGACCGAGATCAGGTCCACGCCCGTGGCGGCGATCGCGCCGATGGTCGTGGGCGTGATCCCGCCCGAGGCTTCGGTGACCGCCCGGCCGGCCACCCGGCGCACGCCCTCGGCCAGCATGTCCGGCGGCATGTTGTCGAACAGGATGGCGTCGGGGTCGGCCGTGAGCGCCGCGTCAAGCTGCGCCAGGGTGTCCACCTCCACCTGCACCTTGGTCATGTGGCCGACGCCGGCGCGCACCCGGGCCAGGGTGGCGGTCACGCCGCCGCCCAGGGCCACGTGGTTGTCCTTGATCAGCACCGCGTCATCCAGGCCCAGCCGGTGATTGGCGCCGCCGCCGGCGCGCACCGCGTACTTCTCCAGCGCCCGCAGCCCCGGCGTGGTCTTGCGCGTGCAGGCGACGCGGGCGCGGGTGCCGGCCACCGCCGCCACCAGCCCGGCGGTGGCGGTGGCGATGCCCGACAGCCGGCCGAGGAGGTTGAGGGCCACCCGTTCCGCCGACAGGATGGCCCGGGCCGGCCCCTCCACGCGCAGGACCTCGGTGTCGGCGTCCACCGCTGTTCCATCGGCGACCGCCGGGTGGCAGGTCACGCGGGCGTCGAGCAGCCGGAAGGCCAGCGCGGCCACGCC
This sequence comes from Roseospira visakhapatnamensis, assembly GCF_014197915.1. Taxonomy (GTDB): domain Bacteria; phylum Pseudomonadota; class Alphaproteobacteria; order Rhodospirillales; family Rhodospirillaceae; genus Rhodospira; species Rhodospira visakhapatnamensis. The sequence continues at coordinate 38,964 of NZ_JACIGK010000004.1, read as the reverse complement.
GATCCCGGCCACCGTCCCCGCCTGTCGCGCCACCAGGGCGGCCCGCGCCGCGTGGTCCTCGGGGATCAGCAGGTCGGTGGTCAGGTCGCCGCCGCGCCCCAGGTCCTCCAGCAGGGCGGCGCGCACGATGGGCTCGACCATCAGGTCGGGCAGGGGGCCTCGATGGGTCATGTCCTCCGGTCCATGTGATGAGAGTCATACCAACGGCGGATGAGTGTGACTCATCCGCCGACCTGCGCCGGCCCGCTCCCCCACCCGGCCACCCAACGCCAGTATCCTGTGGGTGGCCGGGTGGGGGAGCGGGCCGGTTACGGGCTTCAACGGTCATTCTCAATGACCGTTGGTATCGGGGGTCACCGCACCGCGAGCATGCGCTCCACGGGTACGCGGGCGCGGGCGGCCGTCTCGGCGTCCAGATCCACCGAGGGCGACAGCGTCTCCAGCGCCCGGCGGATGCCGGTCAGCGTGATCCGCTTCATGTGCGGGCACAGGGTACAGGGCCGCACGAAGCGGGTCTCGGGCATCTCGGCGGCCACGTTGTCGCTCATGGAGCATTCGGTGACCAGGAAGACGCTGGCCGGCCGCTCCCGCTTCAGCCAGTCGATCATGCCGGCGGTCGAGCCCACGTGGTCGGCGGCCTCCAGCACGTCGCGGGGGCATTCCGGATGGGCCACCACGGCGACGCCGGGCACGGCGCGACGCATGGTGTGGATGTCTTCTTCCGTGAAGCGCTCGTGCACCTCGCACTGGCCCGGCCAGGGAATGATCTCCACCGCCGTCCGCCGCGCCACGTAGTCCGCCAGGAAGCGGTCGGGCAGCATGATGACGCGCGGCACGCCCAGCGACTCGACGATGCGCACGGAGTTGCCCGAGGTACAGCAGATATCCGACTCGGCCTTCACGGCCGCCGAGGTGTTCACATAGGTCACCACCGGCACGCCCGGATGGGCGGCGCGCAGCGCCCGCACGTCGGCGGCGGTGATGGACTCCGCCAGGGAACACCCGGCGCGACGATCGGGGATCAGCACCGTCTTGTCCGGGTTCACCAGCTTGGCGGTCTCGGCCATGAAGTGCACCCCGGCGACCACCAGCACGGCGGCCTCCGACTTGGCTGCCTCCCGGGCCAGGGCCAGCGAGTCGCCCCGGATGTCGGACACGCCGTGGAAGATCTCCGGCGTCATGTAGTTGTGCGCCAGCACCACCGCGTCGCGCTGCTGTTTCAGCCGCAGGATGGCGTCGATCTCTGGGGCGTGGGCCGGCCACTCCTCGTCCGGCACCACGGCGGCCAGGCGATCACGCAGGGCGGCGGTGCGGGCCGCCACCTGGGGCGTGTAGGCGAGGATCTCGGTGTCCCTCCCGGGGGCATGGGGCATGATCGCCTCCTTATGCTCGCTTCGAGCATTTCCAGGATCGAAAGAGTGGGCCGGGGACGCGCCACGGCCCTTATGCTCACTCAGAGTATAGTCGAGTCCGAGAATGTTTCAAGCCCGCGACGCGATCACGGATAGGCCCCGCGTCGTGTCGCCGTGACCCGCACCCCCGGCGCCGGCCGTTCGCGGGCGACCTCGGGGCGGAAGCGCATCAACCGCGCCGGCCGGCCGCCGGTGTCCGGGTCCAGGGCGCCGGTCTCCTCGACCAGTTTCTGCTGGGTGACCAGTCGGCGGAAGTTCTGCTTGTGAAGCGGCACGCCGGAGATCGCCTCGGCGGTGCGTTGCAGGCGCAGCAGCGTGAAGGTCTCCGGCAGCAGTTCGAACAGCACCGGACGATAGGTGATCTTGCCCCGCAAGCGGCTGATCGCCGTGGCCAGGATGCGGCGGTGGTCCAGGACCAGGGGCCGGCCGCTCCAGGCGCCGAGAGGTCCGGGGGGCGCCCGGCCGGCGTCCCACCAGGCCTCCGGCATCAACGCGGCCTCATAGAGCAGTTCGTAGCGCTCCAGCGCGCGGTGCCCGTCCCAGGCCAGCGGATCGGCGCCGAAGGTCAGGCTTGTTCGCTCCGCTCGCGCCGCGCGGGTCTCGGCGTCGGGCGCGGCCGCCGCCCAGGTCTCCAGCGCCGCCCGGGCGGCCGCGCGCGCGGGCGGGTCTCCGGCGCGGCCGTCCTCCCAGGGAAAGCAGGCATACCACGGTACCCAGGCGGCGGCCCGGGCGGTGGCCCGAGCGGTGGTGCGGTCGCGGGTGGGGTCGGGCACCGGGCCGGCCTCGGGCACCAGCGCCACGTAGGTGATGGACAGGGTGCGCCCGCCGTCCTCCCGCCGGGGGTGCCCGGGTGGCAAGGGGCGGTCGCCGAAGGTGTACAGTTGCTCCACATAGCCCAGGGAAAGGCCGGTGCGCCGCTCCACCCAGTTGCGCAAGCCCGCCTGCAAGGTGCCATGGCGGGGTTGCAGGGGGCCGCTGGGCAGGGTGGGGCGGTGCTCGTCGTCGCCGGACAGCACCAGCACCACCGGCGTGTCCTCGGTCACGGCGATGATGACGGCGGTCAGGTCCACCGTGACGGGGCTGGTCGGGGTGTCGGGGACGGGCATCGGACGGGGCCTGCGGGGCGGAGAATGCGGATGCCACAGCGAACCCGGCGGCGGGCGGCGGGTCAAGGGCTTCCGTCGGCGCCTGTCGGACGCGGCGCGCGTCGCAACTTGCGGGCGCCCCCGCTGGCTCCCCATATCGGATCAAGCTTCGTCACCATCTGGCGCCCGCCTGTCGGGGGCGCCGTTCGGGGGGACGCGCGGTTGCCCGCCGCCGGGGGCCGGTGTCCTCGCCACGCCACGAGAGGACCACTGTCATGGATCTGGAAAAATTCACCGACCGCGCCAAGGGCTTCCTGCAAGCGGCGCAGACCATCGCGCTGCGGGAGACCCAACAGCAGGTCACGCCCGAGCACCTTCTGAAGGCCCTGCTGGACGATCCCGAGGGCATGGCCGCCCGCCTGATCGCCACCGCCGGCGGCGATGCCGACCGGGCCAAGGCCGACATTGATCTCGCCGTGGGCAAGCTGCCCCGGGTCGAGGGAGCGTCGTCCATGTACTGGGCGCAGGCCACCAGCCGGGTGCTTGATCAGGCCCTGCAGATGGCCGCCAAGGCTGGCGACAGCTTCGTGACCGTGGAACGCCTGCTGCTGGCCATCGCGCTCGCCAAGGGCACCACGGCGGCCCAGGTGCTGGCCGACGCCGGCGTCACGGCCCAGGCGCTCAACGGTGCCATCGAGGCTCTGCGCAAGGGCCGCACGGCCGATTCCGCCGGCGCGGAGCAGCAGTACGACGCCCTCAAGAAGTACGCCCGCGACCTGACCGAGGCCGCCCGCGACGGCAAGCTGGACCCGGTGATCGGCCGCGACGAGGAGATCCGCCGCACCGTCCAGGTGCTGTCCCGGCGCACCAAGAACAACCCGGTGCTGATCGGCGAACCCGGCGTCGGCAAGACGGCCATCGCCGAGGGCCTGGCGCTGCGCATCGTCAACGGCGATGTGCCCGAGTCCCTGCGCGACAAGCGGCTGATGGTGCTGGACCTGGGCGCGCTGGTGGCCGGCGCCAAGTATCGCGGCGAGTTCGAGGAGCGCCTGAAGGCGGTGCTGTCGGAGATCGCCTCCAGCGACGGCGAGTATGTGCTGTTCATCGACGAGATGCACACCCTGGTGGGCGCCGGCCGGGCCGAGGGCTCCATGGACGCCTCCAACCTGCTGAAGCCGGCGCTGGCGCGCGGCGAGTTGCACTGCGTGGGGGCCACCACGCTTGACGAGTACCGCAAGCACGTGGAGAAGGACGCGGCGCTCGCCCGGCGCTTCCAGCCGGTGTTCGTGGCCGAGCCCACGGTGGAGGACACCGTCTCCATCCTGCGCGGCCTCAAGGAGAAGTACGAGTTGCACCACGGGGTGCGCATCGCCGACGGTGCCCTGGTGGCGGCGGCGACGCTGTCGAACCGCTACATCACCGACCGCTTCCTGCCGGACAAGGCCATCGACCTGGTCGACGAGGCCGCCGCCCGGCTGCGCATGCAGGTGGACAGCAAGCCCGAGGCCCTGGACGAACTGGACCGGCGGGTGATCCAGCTCAAGATCGAGCGCGAGGCCCTGAAGAAGGAGACCGATCCGGCCTCCCGCGACCGCCTGGGCAAGCTGGAGGACGAATTGTCGGACCTGGAGTTGAAGGCCGGCGAGATGGAGGCCGCCTGGCGTCGCGAGAAGGGCGCCCTGGCCGACGTCACCAAGCTGAAGGAACAGCTTGACCAGGCGCGGAACGACCTGGACGCCGCCAAGCGCCAGGCCAACTGGGCCCGGGCCGGGGAACTGGAGTACGGGGTTCTCCCCGACCTGCAACGCCGCCTGGAGGCGGCCGAGGCCGGTCAGGCCCAGGCGACCCTGAACGAGGTGGTCACCGACGAAACCGTGGCCGGCATTGTCTCCCGCTGGACCGGCATCCCCGTGGACCGCATGCTCACCGGCGAGCGCGACAAGCTGTTGGCCATGGAGGACGCCTTGGGCGCGCGCGTGGTCGGCCAGGCGGAGGCGGTGACCGCCGTTGCCAACGCCGTGCGCCGGGCGCGCGCCGGACTGGGCGATCCCAACCGGCCCATCGGCTCGTTCCTGTTCCTGGGTCCCACCGGCGTCGGCAAGACCGAGTTGACCAAGGCGCTGGCCGCCTTCCTGTTCGACGACGAGACGGCGCTGATCCGCGTGGACATGTCGGAGTACATGGAAAAGCACGCCGTGGCCCGCCTGATCGGCGCGCCGCCGGGCTACGTGGGCTATGACGAGGGCGGCGCCCTGACCGAGGCGGTGCGCCGGCGGCCCTATCAGGTCGTGCTTTTCGATGAGGTGGAGAAGGCCCATCCCGACGTGTTCAATGTGCTGCTCCAGGTGCTGGACGAGGGGCGCCTCACCGACGGTCAGGGCCGGGTGGTGGATTTCAAGAACACGCTCATCGTCATGACCTCCAACCTGGGCGCCGATGTGCTGGCCGCGCAGGCCGAGGGCGAGGACTCGGCGGCCGTGCGCGGGGTGGTCATGGAAGAGGTGCGCGCCGCCTTCCGGCCCGAGTTCCTCAACCGCCTGGACGAGATCCTGCTGTTCCACCGGCTGTTCAAGGAGCACATGGCGGGCATCGTCGACATCCAGATCGCCCGCCTGGTCAGGCGCCTGGAGAACCGGGGGATCGCCCTGTCCCTGGACGCGGCCGCCAAGGCGTGGCTGGCCGAGCGCGGTTACGATCCGGTCTACGGCGCCCGGCCGCTCAAGCGGGTGATCCAGCGCCACCTGGAAAACCCCCTGGCCGTGATGGTGCTGGAAGGCCGCATCGGCGACGGCGACACGGCGGCGGTCTCCGCCGGCGAGGGCGGCCTGATCGTCAACGGCCAGGCGGTGGGCGCCGAGGCCGCGTAGGTGGGAAGGCGCGGGGGGCGGGGGCGGCGCGGGGCGGCGTCCTCGACCGCGCCGTCCGCGCGCCACCATCGCGCTTGCGTCCGGGCGCGGCGGTCACTAAGAAACAGGAAGGCCGGACAGCACCCCCGGTCGCCATCGGGGCGTAGCTCAGCCTGGTAGAGCGCTAGCTTTGGGAGCTAGAAGCCGGAGGTTCGAATCCTCTCGCCCCGACCACGACGACGGCTGTCGTCGCGCCGTCTGTCCTGGTCCGCCGGCATGCGGGCTCTCGTGGGGGATTCTCGTTCCGGAGTCTCTTGGGGGAGTCTCACGGTGGACCACGGGTGCGTCGCGGCGCGGGGGCTGTCGGCCGCGATCCTACACGGCGCGAGACAGGCTCCGTGTCGCGCCGAAGCCCGTCGCCCGACCGTTCGCATCGGCTCCGGGTGTGGGAGCGGGCCGGTGCCGCTCGGCGGATGAGTCCCACTCATCCGCCGCTGGTATGACCACCAGCAGGGAAGACTTGTCAGACCATGACCAGGACCGTGCGTATCTACCAGCCGGCCAAGACCGCCATGCAGTCCGGGCGCGGCAACACCCGCCAGTGGGTGCTGGAGTTCGAGCCCGCCCAGGCGCAGCGCAACGACGCCCTGATGGGCTGGGTGGGCCGGGGAGAGACCACCAATCAGGTGCGCCTGCGCTTCCCCACCAAGGCCGAGGCCCTGGCCCATGCCAAGCGTCAGGGCTGGGCCGTCCAGGTTCAGGACCCGCCGGTCCGGCGCCATCGCATCAAGGCCTATGCCGACAATTTCGCCTACACCAAGGTGAGCTGATCACGGTATGGTGCCCCCACGGGTTCAACCGGGTGGCCGACGGTCGTGCCGTCCGGTCCCGTCGACACCCGCCCGCGCCGGCCGCCGTTCGATCCTTGGCGGGTGGGGATGGTCTGTGCGGGGGCATGTCCGGGGATGGTTTGCCGTGTGGGTCCGCATCCACGGGTGCCCGTAGCTCAACTGGATAGAGCATCCGCCTTCTAAGCGGACGGTTGCAGGTTCAAGTCCTGCCGGGCGCGCCATTTCTCCTGACGTCGAAAGACCTTGCCGGAGCCTTCAGCGGTTCGGACGTCGTCCGATAGGGCCTGTTCCGTCTCCTGATATCGCCCACCGGCCGGGTCCGCGCCGTGGCCGGCGCGGATCATGATGGTCCGCGCAGGGTCTCCACCTGCTCGATCACCGCCTGATGGTCGATGAAGAACCCCAGGCCCAGGCTGACCAGCATCAGCACCGCGCTTTCGTCCCAGCGGGTCAGGTGCGGGGCCTGCATGGCGTTTTCCGACAGGAAGGCGGCCACTAGGGCGGAGACGATGGCGCCCACCCAGAGCATGGGGCTGACCACCGCGAGCAGCATGCCCTGCGGCGCGGTGGAGCCCACCAGCAGGGCGATCGACAGGAACAGTCCCAGGCGCAACAGGCTGGCCTGATTCAGGGCCCGGATGGTGGCGTCGGACGGCTCGTGTCGATGATGCACCATGGCCGGCTCCCTCGCGTGACGTCACCAGGCGCGTGATACCCGCGGCGGATAAATGAGACTCATCCGCCGAGCGGCCACGGACTGCAACGGTCCTTCTCAAGGGCCGTTGGTATGACATGGCCGGGGCGACCGCGCCCGGTGTTGCGTCCCACCCCGCGACACCATGTCCGGATGGCCCCTGGGGCGAAGGCCCGCGTTCACCGAAGAGGTGGGCCGGACAGGATCGGGAATCAACTGAAAACGGCGGGCGAAAACGGCGGGTGCGTGGTCGCCGGCCGGGGCATGCCACCCTCCGGTCGCGCCGCCCGGTTTGCCGTGGCGGGCCGTCCGGGCGCCTCAGCGATCGCGAAGCGCGCGTGTCCAGGTTTCCATGGCCGTGTTGGCCACCGGCATGGGCGCCTCAAGGAAGGTGATCTCGAACCGGTCCTTGGTCTGGGCGATGCCGATCGATCGGGGGCGGACGGCGAGCACGCCGGCGTTCGGAAGCTTGACGCCGAAGCAGAACACGACGTTCTTGGCGGCCATGATCGCGGGGTCGATCTCGCCACCAATGTTCTTCGTGTGTTCGTAATGGTCGAACGTGGCGATGAACGTGGCCTTGTCGTCTTTTTCTATTTCTTTCCTGTAGTAATCGATGATCTCATCCACCGATGTTTTCGAGGTTTCGGTGAAGGCCAGTTCCATGTGATAGACAGGATACTTTTCTTGCAGGGTGTACTGCCGCATGGGACTCTCCGGCGCAGGGGGATGACGTCGACTCGGGGCATGGCGCGGCACCGCGTCGTCGGGTGGCGCCGGGGCAGGCGCTCCCAACCCTGGCGGCCCCGGCCCCCCGCGCACATTGAAAATCCGCAATCGACACACCCATAATCGGTCGGCGGCCCGCACGCGGACCCGGGGAGCGCACCCTGGTGGCCACGGTCCGGCATGTCGCGCTCCTGGGCGACCGGCGATGAAAGCGTTGTGTGAAGGATTGCTTTCAGAAACTTGGTTTCATTGAGTTATGGGGTTAGTGTATTGTTAATGACCCCCGCGCTACCGTGCCGGTTTCCGGGACGAGTTCGCCTGGGGCGCCCATGGGATCGACACCGACGCGGTGCCTGGAGCATCGCCGGATACCTCGTCCCGTCGTGGACCGTCCCCCACCGGGAACGGACCACCCGAACCGCCAGGGGACCGGACCGTGCGACACACATCTGCAGCATCCTCGGCCGCCAAGGTCGCCCTGGGGGTCGCCCTGGGGGTCACCGTGGGGATCGCCCTCGGGCTGACGCTGGGGCTCGGCGGATGCGCCCGGGCGCCGCTCTCCGTCGGCCAGCCGCTGCAGGCCCAGAACGAGTTGCAGTCCGCGACCCACTGGCGCACGCTGGCCAGCGACGTGGGCCTGCGCCTTCGGGAAACGTTCAAGCGTGTGCCCCCGGGGGCGCGGCTCTACGTCCAGGGGCACGCCGACAACCTGGATTTCGAGGAGGTGTTCCGGGGCGCGCTGGCCGAGGAGCTGCGCCGGCGCGGTCTTGAGGTGGTCAACCGCAAGGCCGATGCCCACTTCACCCTGGCCTACGGGACCCGCATCACCGATCACGCCCTGGACACCGACCTGCCGCTGGGGTCGATCACCGCCGCGACCGCCGCCATTCGCGGCATCGTCGAACTGGCGACGGTCAGCGAGACCGGCGCCATCCTGGCCACCGGCGCCTTCCTCGATCTGGCGCGCGGGGGGCTGACGCCCGATGACCTGGCCGAGGTCACGGTGTCGCTGTCCTTGATGGGGCGAGACGGCGCGGTGTCCACCAAGGCGCTGACCTACTACATCACCCGGGCCAACGCCCGCCACTATCCCAACCTGCCGCTGCCGCCGCTCTACGCGGTGCCCGCCAATCGGTTGCCGGAGCCGCCGGTCACCTACATCGCCGTCGAGGAGTGAGGGATGACCATGCGCTCCACACGGGTCCCTCTGCTGGCCTCCACCGCCGCCGTCGCCATGCTGCTGGTAACTGCGTGTAGCATCGACAGTCCAACGGTTGCTCGACCAGAGACTGAGGATCGGCGCCCCTTCTCCAACACGGCCATGAGCCGGACCGTCGAGGCGGACATCACCGTCGCCAGCTACAACGCGGTGGACCAGTTGGTCGAGAACGCCGCCGCGCCGCTGTCGGCCGACAAGCCCATCCTGGTCACCACCATGGTGGACGGTGGCGACCTGACGCGGAGCGCCGACCTGGGGCGCCTGATCTCGGAACAGATGGCCTCGCGCCTGGCCAACGCCGGCTACACCGTGCACGAACTGAAGCTGGGGGCGGCGCTGAAGATCCGCGAGGGCACCGGCGAGTTGATCCTGACCCGCGACGTGCGCCAACTCAGCCGGGTGGCCGGCGCCCAGGCGATCATCGCCGGCACCTACACCGAGGCCAATTCGCGGGTGTTCGTGAACGCCCGACTGGTGCAGGCCCATGACGGCCGCATGCTGTCGGCGGTGGACTTCGAACTGCCACGCACCCGCGATGTCAAGGTCCTGCTGATGTCCGACACCCAGGACCCGTCGGGCCTGGACAGCCTGGGCGACCACATGCAGACCTACGTCATTCCGTCGCCGATCGGCCACTGATCCCAGCGGCGGATGAATGTGACTCATCCGCCGAGCGGGCCGGCCACGGACCGCAACTGTCATTCTCAATGACCGTTGGTGTCAGCCGCGCAGCCGCTCAATCTCGGCGCCGCAGGCGGCCAGGCGCGCCTCGACGGTCTCGTAGCCCCGGTCCAGGTGGTAGACCCGGTTGATGATGGTCTCGCCCTCGGCCGCCAGACCCGCCAGCACCAGACACACCGAGGCGCGCAGGTCGGTGGCCATCACCTGGGCGCCGGACAGATGCGTCTGCCCGCGCACGATCGCCGAGCCGCCGTGGATGTTGATGTCGGCGCCCATGCGCACCAGTTCCGGCACATGCATGAAGCGGTTCTCGAAGATGCTCTCGGTGATCATCGCGGCGCCGGTCGCCGTGGTCATGAGCGCCATCCACTGCGCCTGCATGTCCGTGGGGAAGCCGGGATAGGGCTTGGTCATCACGTCCACCCCGCGCAGGTCGCGGTCGCGGGCGTCCACCACCAGGCCGGCGTCGGTGGCGGTGACCGAGACCCCGGCCTCCTCCAGGTGGTCGATGACCGCTTCCAGAAGGCCGTGTTGCGTGCCCTCCAGCAGCAGCCGGCCCCGGGTGACGGCCGCCGCCAGGGCGTACGTCCCCGTTTCGATGCGGTCGGCGACGATGGCGTGGGTGGCGGCATGCAGCCGGGGCACGCCGCGCACCCGCAGGGTGTTGGTGCCCAGGCCCTCGACGCGGGCGCCCATGGCGTTGAGGCAGGTGGCCAGGTCCGTGATCTCGGGTTCGCGGGCGGCGTTCTCGATCACCGTCTCGCCGTCGGCCAGCACGGCGGCCATCAGCGCGTTTTCGGTCCCGCCCACGGTGACGATCGGGAAGACGATGTCGTTGCCCTTCAGGCCACCCGAGGGCGCGCGGGCGTCGATGTAGCCGCCCTCCAGGGTGATCCGCGCCCCCAGGGCCTCCAGGGCCTTCAGGTGCAGGTCCACGGGGCGGGTGCCGATGGCGCAGCCGCCGGGCAGCGACACCCGCGCATGGCCATGGCGCGCCAGCAGCGGTCCCAGCACCAGCACCGAGGCGCGCATCTTGCGCACGATGTCGTAAGGCGCGGTGGCGCCGGTGATGGCGCGGGCCGTCAGCACCAGCCGGCGGTCGGCCGCGCGGCCGTCGAAGTCGGCGTCCACGCCGGTGCCGAGCTGGCCCAGCAGGGCGATCATGGAGTCGATGTCGGCCAGCCGGGGCACGTTGGTCAGGGTCAGGGGCTGGTCGGTCAGCAGCGCCGCCGGCATCACCGTCAGGGCGGCGTTCTTGGCGCCGCCGATGGGGATGGTGCCCTCCAGGCGCCGTCCCCCGCGAATGCGGATCCGGTCCATGGTGGCGGCGTGTCCTCTCGCGGCCGGAGACGGGTCGTGTCCACCCGTGGGATGGCGCCTGTCGCGGGCGATCGGGGCGGCGACCGGATCGGCCAGCACCGCGTCGGAGACGACCGTGTCAGAGACGGGGGAGTGTGACACCTTTCTGTCCTTGATACTTGCCCCGCCGGTCGCGGTAGGACACCGCGCAGGTCGGGTCCCCGCGCAGGAAGATGAACTGGCAGGCCCCCTCGTTGGCGTAAACCCGCGCCGGCAGGGGCGTGGTGTTGGAGAACTCCAGCGTCACATGCCCCTCCCATTCCGGTTCCAGGGGGGTGACGTTGACGATGATGCCGCAGCGGGCATAGGTCGACTTCCCCAGACAGATCACCAGCACATCGCGCGGGATGCGGAAGTACTCCACGGTGCGCGCCAGGGCGAAGCTGTTGGGCGGGATGATGACATGATCCTCGACCGCCCGGTTCACGAAGCTCTTGTCGGAGAACTGCTTGGGGTCCACCACCGCCGAATCGACGTTGGTGAATACCTTGAACTCGCCGGACACGCGGGCGTCGTAGCCGTACGAGGACAGGCCGTAGGAAATCACCCCGCCGCGTTCCAGGCCATCCACGAAGGGGTCGATCATGCCGTCGCGGGTGGCCCGCTCCCGGATCCAGGAATCGGGCATCACGGCCATGAGCGGGGGACTCCATCGCTGGAGGGGGGCTGTTCTGGATCGTCATCGGCCGCGCGTGCCCGGGTCTGCGCCTTGCGCCGGGCCAGATTGGCGCGCAGGGCCGCGGCGCTGCGCGCCCTGCGGTCGGTGTCCGGCGGGGGGCCGTCACCGGACCCCTGGGGCGCGGTCGGCGAGGACGGAGGTGGGGACGGCGGCAGTGTGGCACGAGTCATGGGCGCACTTTGGCGTGGTGGGGGCGGGTCGTCAACGACCGGCTGGCCCGTCCGGGCTTGGTGTGTTCGGGGCCGGGCACGCGCCGGGGGTGGACGGCCGGCGGCGATTCGGGTCATGGTCGCGGACTGTTCGGGCCCATGTCGTCTCCCCCTCCGCCCGCATCGTTCGCGAGGTTGCGCCGTGCCGCGCCAGTCATCGTCTCGTCTCGACACCGGTTCGGCGGTGCCTCCGGAGGTCGTCCTGGCGGCGCTGGACCTCGCCCCGCAGGCCCTGGTGGTCGCCCGGGCGGACGGGCGGGCCTGGCTGATGAATGCCCGCGCGCGGGGCGTGCTCGGCGTGACGGACCCGGCCCGCGTGGCGACGTGGAGCGGGCGCCTGCCGGCGGCCGGCGGCGGCGAGGGGGGTGGCTGGGTGAGCCTGCCGCGCGGGGACGGCACGGCGATCCCCTGCTGGGTGTGGTCGCGGCCCCTGCCGCTGGCCGCGACCGGCGCCGGCCCGACCCCCGGGCCTGACGGCGAGGCCGGGGCGGAGCGCGCGGTGCTGCATGCCCTCTGGCCCTGTCGGGTGGACGCGACGCCGCCGGCCGCCAGCGATCACCCCGGTCTCGACGACCTGGTGGCCATGACCGCCCACCATGCCCTTCTGGGGGAGATGGGGGGCGCCCTGGCCCATCAGATGAGCCAGCCCCTAAACATCATCCGCCTGACGGCCGAACGCGCCGTGCTGGAGGCGGAGCAGGTCGCCGGCCCCGCCGCCCATCGCGACCCCGTGGCCGACCGATTCGCCCGTCTGGCCGATCAGGCCGAGAACCTGTTCGGTATGATGAGCCTTGTCCAGGGCGCGCCGGCCGTCAGCGGTGCCGGCGATCTGGTGCCGGTGGACCTGGGGGCGGTGATGACGCGGGCCACCAATCTGGCGCGCGGGCAACTGCGGGCGGCCGGCTTGAAGCCCGAACTGGTCATGTCCGAGGGGATGCCCCTGGCCTGGGGTGAGCCGATCACGCTGTTGCAGGCGGGGTACGCGGTGCTGACGGTGCTGGCCGACACCGCACGCGGCGAGGATGGCACGGCCATCGCCGATCACGCGCGTCCGGTCCGGAGTCCGCGCGGGGCCGTCGCCGCGCGGGCCGATCTGGCGCGGGCCCTGGTGGTCCGCGTGGACCTGGAGACGGCGCCGCCCGGGCGGCTGGTCATTGACCTGGCGCGCGACCTGACCCTGGAGGGCCGGGCCGCCCTGATCCCCGTGGCCCCCGACCTGTCGGTGTCGCGCCGGGTGGTGCTGGCCGCCGTGGCGCTGGCCCCCCTGGGCGGGCATCTGTGGATGCTGGTGGACGACCAGGGGGCGTTGCGGGGGGTGCGCCTTGACCTGGCGCGGGTGTCCTCCGGCGAGGCGGGGGATGGGACCTTGGACGCGGACGCGGACGGGGCGGCGCCGGCGGCCGTCGGCGACGGGCGGGTCCGCGTGCTGCTGGCCGAGGACGAGATCGAGGCGGCCGCCGAGATCGCCGAGTATCTGCGGGACCTGGACTACGCCGTGACCATGGTCGAGGACGCGCAGGCCGGCCTGCGGGCGCTGGACGAGGGCGTTTTCGACGTGATCGTCTCCGACGTGTCCATGCCGGGAGGCGGCGCCGCCACGCTGTTGCGCGCGGTCGAGGCCGGGCACCCGGATCTGGCCGTGATCCTGGTCAGTGGCCTCGCCCTGGACCACGACGACACCCGCGCCGATCTGGCCGACATGGCCGACGCGGTGCTGCGCAAGCCCTTCGGTCTCGGGCAGTTGCGCGAGACCCTGGAGCGTGTGCTCGCCGGCTGAGTCCGGGCGCGCCGGCGTGGCGTCCGGTCCTGATCCCCGCCCTGGGTGACGAGGGGTCACCGGATCGCGATCGCGTGTTCACACGGACTTGATGCGGCGATCGAATGACCGCCATGATACCGGAGCCCCGCGCGACGTCTTGACGGCGCGCCGATCCGGGCGCGCGCCGTCGCCCGTCCGAGCCTTGAGCCGAAGCCTGTGGGAGGATCCGTCATGCACACCCGCGACACCCGCCGTGCCCGGCGCGCGGCCAGGGCCGCCCTGCTGTCCGTGCCCCTGAGTCTGGCGCTGGCCCCGGTCCTGAGCAGCGGCCCGGCCGCCGCCTACGAGCCGCTGGTGGAAAAACAAAGCGTCACCATTCCCGTCTTCACCACCCAGGGCGGCGAGACCATCCCCGAGATGACCCTGGGGTGGGAGTCCTACGGCACCCTCAACGCGGCCCGCGACAACGTCATCCTCATCACCCATTTCTTTTCCGGCACCTCCCACGCCGCCGGCCGCTACGCCGCCGATGACGCCGCGCCGGGGTATTGGGACTCCATCATCGGCGCCGGAAAGCCCATCGACACCGACCGCTTCTTCGTGATTGCCGTCGATACGCCCGTGAACCTGGGGGTTCACAATCCGACGGTCATCACCACCGGGCCGGCCACCCTCCATCCGGAGACCGGCGCGCCCTGGGGGATGGACTTCCCAATTCTCACCATCCGCGACTTCGTGGAGACCCAGAAGGCGCTGCTGGACCAGTTGGGCATCTCGCGCCTGCATGCCGTGATGGGCGCGTCCATGGGCTCCCTGCAGGCCTACGAGTGGGCGGCGACCTATCCGGACAAGGTGGAGCGGGTGATTCCGGTGATCGGGTCGGGCTGGGCGGATGGCGACCTGATCGCCTGGTTGAACATCTGGGGCGCGCCCATCCGGCTGGATCCCGACTGGAACGGCGGCGACTACTACGCGGGGACGCCGCCGCTGCGGGGCCTGGCCGAGGCGCTGAAGCTCGTCACCCTGCACGCCCAGCATCCGGAATGGTCCAACGGTGTGTTCGGCCGCGCCTGGGCCGACGAGGGCCGCGATCCGGCGGATGGCTTCGACCACCTGTTCCAGATCGAGGCCGCGCTGGACAGCGCCGGCGCCGCCCGGGCGGCGACCTCCGACGCCAACCATTTCCTCTACCTGTGCAAGGCCAACCAGCTGTTCTATGCCGGCCACGGCGGCGGCCTGTACGACGGTCTGCTGGCCATCGAGGCGCCGGTGTTGCTGATCCACACCGACGAGGACCTGATCTTCCCGGGTGATGCCGTGCGCGAGACCGGCGCGATCATCAAGTCCGACGGCACGCCGGTGGAGATCGTCGAACTCCAGGGCACGCGCGGCCATCTGGACGGAGTCGTATCCATCGCCCAGGCGGGCGCCGCGATCCGGGCGTTTCTGGCGCGGTAGCGGGCGCCGACCCGGACCCCCGCGCGTCAGGGTTCAACGCCGCCCGGCGTCCGGCTCGAAGTCCAGCGCCGCGCCGTTCATGCAGTAGCGCAGCCCGGTGGGGGCCGGGCCGTCCTCGAAGACGTGGCCCAGGTGGCCGCCGCATTGGGCGCAATGCACCTCGGTTCGCGGCATGGCCAGCACGTGATCGGTGGCGGTGCCGACGGCGCCGTCCAGCGGCCGGAAGAAGCTGGGCCAGCCGCTGCCGCTGTCGTATTTGGTCTGGGCATCGAACAACGGGGTGCCGCAGCCGGCACAGCGGAAGGTGCCGTCGCGCTTCTCCTCGTTCAGGGGGTGGGAAAACGGGCGCTCCGTGCCGTGGCGGCGCAGCACCCGGAACTGCTCCGGCGACAGCGTCGCCTTCCAGTCCGCCTCGGACCGGGTGACCGGAAAGGCCGTCTGCTCGCCGGCCGTGTCGCGCCCGCCAGCACCCAGAACGCGCGAGAAAATGCCGCCCATGATCGCCTCCGCTGAGATGACGGGCTCCGCCGACCGGATCCCCCGCGACCCATGTTGGCGGCCCCCGGGCCGGGATCAAGGTGGCGCGCAAGGGGGTGACTCCGCATCGGGTCGCGGCGCGGGGGCAGGCGCGGGCGCCATCGCCCCTCTCGCCTTCGTGGGCGCGGTCTGCTAAACCTCGGGTCACGGCGAGTCGGGATCACCCCGATACGGTCGTGGCGCGCGGGGCCCGCGACGCCATGTCCGGTCGCCGCGGAGCCGTCCTAGAGCCTTGGCCGCCGCCGCGCGGTCGTCCGACGGGCTCTAGCCCTTTGTTCTCGCGCTGAGACGGGGTCGCCGCTTGGTCTGGCCGGCCCGACGTCCGCGCCAGCCGATCCGAAGCACCCTCGCATGTCGTCGCCGTCGCCCGCCGCTGTTCCCGTCCCGCCCGCGTCCGCCGCGCCGCCCCCCGGTCCAACGGCGGCGGCCGATCCCGCCGATCCGGCCACCGGCGGTCCGGTCGGCGCCGCCGAGGCGCCGTCCGGCAAGGGCGCCGCCACCGAGAACTTCCCGGTCGGATCCTTCCTGCTGCCCCCCTGGGCGCGCCCGCATGTGGCCGTGTTCTACGCCTTCGCGCGGGCCATCGACGACGTCGGCGACGCGCCCGACCTGTCCCCGGCCGAGAAGATCGCCCGTCTGGAGGGCTTCGAGGCGGCGGTCACCGGCCGCGAGACCCGGGATCCCGCGTTCGTCAAGGGCCACCGCATGCGCGAGAGCCTGCGGGCCACCCTGGTGACTCCCCGGCATTGCGTGGACCTGATCGCCGCCTTCAAGCAGGATGCGGTCCAGGGCCGTTACGCCGACTGGGACGACCTGATGGGCTACTGTTTCAAGTCGGCCTCGCCGGTGGGGCGGTACCTGATCGACCTGCACGGCGGCTGCCGGGGCGGCTACGGTCCGTCGGACGCCCTGTGCAACGCCCTTCAGGTCATCAACCACGTCCAGGACTGCCAGGACGACTACCGGACCCTCGACCGGGTTTACCTGCCCCAGGACTGGATGGCGGCCGAGGGCGCGCGGGTCGAGGATCTGGACGGCGCCGCCTGCACGCCGGGCCTGCGCCGGGTGCTGGACCGCTGCCTGGACGGCTGCCGCGCCCTGTTGGAGGAGGCGCGGGCGTTGGCCCCGGGCATGCTCAACCGGCGCCTGGGCCTGGAAAGCGCGGTCATCGTGACGATCGCCGAGACCCTGGTGCGCAAGCTGTCCCGGCACGATCCGGTGGCCGGGCGCGTGCGCCTGTCGAAGGTCGAGGCGGCGCTGTGCGCGGTGCGGGGCGTGGCGCGGGGCATGGCCCGGTGAGCCGATGGCGAGGGAGCGGCGCGACATCGGACCAACGATGAACACGGCGACAACCATCATGACCGCGGGGAGGCGGCGACGGCATGCTTGAGGCGATGTCCTTCGTGGGGGCCATCACGCCGGCCGGGTGGGCCTCGCTGGCGGCCCTGATCGTGTGGATCGGGCTTCTGGCGGGGCGGGGCGGGTTCTGGCGCGCGGACCAGAAGTTGGACATGACCGCCGTGCGGCGTGTCGAGGCGGGGCCGGTGGTGGCCGTGGTGCCGGCCCGCGACGAGGTGCACACCATCGGCATCACCGTGCGCTCCCTGCTGCGCCAGGACTACCCCGGGCCGCTGTCGGTGGTGGTGGTGGACGACGACAGCCGCGACGGCACCGCCGATGCCGCCCGCGCGGCGGCGGAGAAGGCGAACGCGTCCGACCGCCTGCACGTGCTTCAGGGGAAGCCCTTGCCCGAGGGCTGGTCGGGCAAGCTGTGGGCGGTGCATCAGGGCGTGACGCACGCCCGCGCGGTGGTCGAGCCCAAGGCGGCGTTCCTGTTGCTGACCGACGCCGACATCGAACACAACCCGGGCAACCTCAGCCGCCTCATGGCCGTGGCCCTGCACGACGACCGGGCGCTGGTGTCGCTGATGGTGCGGCTGCGCTGCGTGTCCGGCTGGGAGAAGCTGCTGATTCCGGCCTTCGTGTTCTTCTTCCAGAAGCTCTATCCCTTCCCCTGGGTCAACCAGCCGGGCAAGCGCACCGCCGGGGCGGCCGGGGGCTGCATGCTGGTGCGGACCGACGCGCTGGATGCCGTGGGCGGGATCGAGGCCATCAAGGGCGCGCTCATCGACGACTGTACGCTGGCCCAGCGCATCAAGGGCACCGGGCGATCGATCTGGCTGGGCATCGCCACGCGCACGCGGTCCCTGCGGCGCTACCAGGCGGTGGGCGAGGTCTGGCGCATGGTGGTGCGCACCGCCTTCACCCAGTTGCGGCATTCGGTCCTCGCCCTGGTGCTGATGCTGGCCTTCATGACGCTGGCCTACCTGTGGCCGCCGTTCGCCGTGGCCTGGGGCCTGACGGTGGGCGACTGGGTGGCGGCGGCGCTGGCGCTGGCCGCCTGGCTGCTGATGGCCGTCGCCTACTGGCCGACCCTGAAGGTCTATCACATGCCGCGCTGGCGGGCCTTGTCGCTGCCCGTGGCGGCGTTGCTGTACGCCCTGATGACCCTGGATTCCGCGCGCCGCCACTGGTTCGGACGCGGCCGGCCCTGGAAGGGGCGGGTGTATTCATGAGTGGGACCGTCCCTTCGCACGACCCCGGGCTCCCCGATCCCGAGGCGATCGCCGCCGTCACCGCCATCACCGACGCCTCGGGCACGTCGTTCGGCGGCGCCATGCGCATCCTGCCACCGGAGCGCCGCGACGGCATGTTCGCCGTCTATGCCTTCTGCCGGGTGGTGGACGACATCGCCGACGAGCCCGCGCCCGAGCCCGACAAGATGGCCCGCCTGGTCGCCTGGCGGGACCGGGTGGAGGCCATCTGCGCCGGCCGTCCTGATCCCCGGGAGCCGCTTGATCGCGCCCTGGCCTGGGTGGTGGCGCGCTTCGGCTGCCGGCGCGAGGACTTCCTGGCGGTGCTGGACGGCATGGCCATGGACGCCCCGCCGCGCGTGCGCCTGGCCGACGGGGCGGCGCTGGCGCTGTACTGCGACCGGGTGGCCTGCGCCGTCGGCCGCCTGTCCAACCCGGTGTTCGGCATTCCCCCGGCGCAGAGCGCGCCGCTGGCGGCGGCCGTGGGCCATGCCTTGCAACTGACCAACATCCTGCGGGACGTATCCGAGGACGCGGCGCGCGACCGCGTCTACCTGCCGGCCGATCGCCTGGCGGCCCATGGCCTGGTTCCCATGCCCGACGACGCCACGGCCATCCTGGATCACCCGGCCGTGCCCCGGGTGCGCGCGGAACTGGCCGTCCTGGCCGAGGCCCGCTTCGCCGAGGCCGATGCCCTGTTCCGCCGGCTGCCCCGGCGGCCGGCGCGGCCGGCGCGGGTGATGAAGGAGGTCTATCACGCCCTGTTCCGACGCCTGCGGGCGCGCGGCTGGACGCAGGTGACGGGACCCGCCGCGCGCGTGCCCAAGCCGGTCAAGATATGGCTGGCGGCGCGGCACGGTCTGCTGTGACGGGGGCGGCCATGGACCTGACGGCGGATCATCGGGCGCCCCGCGTGCATGTGGTGGGGGCCGGGCTGGCGGGCCTGGCCTGCGCGCTCGACCTGGCGCTGGGGGGCGTGCCGGTGCGGCTGTACGAGGCCAGCGGCCGCGCCGGGGGGCGGGCCCGCTCCTACCACGACACGCGTCTGGACCGGACCATCGACAACGGCAATCACCTGCTGCTGTCGGGCAACCGCTCGTCGCTGCGCATGCTGCGTCAGGCCGGCGCCCGCGACAGCCTGGTGGGGCCGGACACCGCCCGCTTTCCCTTCCTGGACCTGCGCACCGAGGAGCGCTGGACGGTGCGCATCGGACCCGGTCGGTGGCCCGGCTGGGTGCTGGACCCGGCGCGCCGGGTGCCCGGCACGCGGGCGCGGGACTATCTGGTGGGCCTGCGGCTGGCGCGGGCCGGCGCCGGAGCCTCGGTGGCCGACGTGCTGGGGCCGTCCGGCCCCTTGTATGACCGCTTCTGGCAGCCGCTGGCGGTCTCCGCCCTCAACACCGAGGCCGAGCGTGCCCAGGCCCGGTTGTTGTGGCCGGTCCTGCGCGAGACCTTCGGGCGGGGCGGCGGCGCCTGCCGGCCGTTGTGGGCGCGCCGGGGCCTGAGCGAGACCTTCGTGGGGCCGGCGCTGGCCACCCTCGACCGGCATGGGGTCCGCATGCAGGTCAACCGCCGGCTGAAGGACCTGGAGGTGCGCGCCGAGCATATCCAGCGGCTGGTGTTTCAGGACGGCGCCGAGGCGGTGGAGCCGGGCGAGGTGGTGGTGCTGGCCGTGCCGCCATGGTCGGCCAGCGTGCTGCTGCCGGGGTTGCGGGCGCCCAACCAGTTCCGTCCCATCGTCAACCTGCATTTCCGGCTGCCCGGGCCGCCGCCGGGCGGGGGATTGACGGCGCCCCTCGGCTTGCTCGGGGGCACGGCGGAATGGCTGTTCACGCGCGGCGACATCGCCTCGGTGACCATCAGCGCGGCCGATCACGTGGTGGACCTGCCGCCCGAGGCGCTGGTTGACCAGGTCTGGCCCGAGGTCGCCCGGGCGTTGCGCCTGGCCCCCGACATGCCGGCGCCCCCGGCCCAGGTGATCAAGGAAAAGCGCGCCACCTTCGCCCAGACGCCCGACCAGGTGGAGCGTCGTCCGGGGCCGCGGGGTCCCCTGGGCAACCTGGTGCTGGCGGGCGACTGGACCGACACCGGCCTGCCCGCGACCATCGAGGGAGCGGTGCGCTCCGGTCACAGGGCGGCGGAAACGGCCGTTGTGCTGCAACGCAAACCTTGACGGATCCGCTTCCGGCAGTCAAAAAACGCCATACGGGGAGTCATGTGAGCAAGAATGCTGGGCATGATGTGTGCCGAGAAGGTCCCCACGCGGCGGTCGCAAGGGTTCGTGCCCCGGCTTTTTGAGGGGCCGCACAGGACTTCGAGCCGCGGGGTTGATCGATCACCTCCAGACACCGGAACCTCCGCCGGTGGCGTCCAACGCCGCCCAATGATCCACGGGACGTACTTGTGTCCAAAGGACTGTTTACATCCATGACCCACGCGCTGCCCAAGGCCAACAACGTCATCGAGTTCGAGCCGCGCGCTTCCCTGGCCTCCCCGGGCCGCCCGGTCCGGGGGTTTCCCGCCTCCAGTGTCGCGGCTCACGCCGTCGCCCCCGATCCGGTGTTCGCCGATGCCCCGCCCCAGGGCCATGAGACCGAGATTCCCCCATCGACACCCGATCTGAATGGCGCCGACCTGGACGATACCATCGCCGATGCGGCGTCGTGGTTGCAGGGACGCCAGGACGGCGATGGCCATTGGGTCTTTGAACTGGAGGCCGATGCCACCATCCCGGCCGAGTACATCCTGCTGAACCATTTCCTCGATCAGGTGGACGATCCGCTGGAGCGGCGCATCGCCGTCTACCTGCGGCGAGGGCAGGGACCGCATGGCGGCTGGCCGCTGTTCCACGACGGCGACTTCAACATCAGCGCGTCGGTCAAGGCGTACTACGCCCTGAAGCTGGTCGGCGATCATCCCGACGAACCCCACATGGTGCGCGCCCGCGAGGCCATCCTGGCCCACGGCGGGGCCGCCGCCAGCAACGTCTTCACCCGCTACACCCTGGCCATGTTCGGGCAGGTGCCGTGGCGGGCCTGCCCGGTGGCCCGGGTCGAGGCGATGTTGCTGCCGCGATGGTTCCCGTTCCACCTGGACAAGGTGTCGTACTGGGCGCGCACGGTCATGGTGCCCCTGTTCGTGCTGTACTCCCGTCGCGCGCGCGCCGAGAACCCGCGTGGCGTCGACATCCGCGAACTGTTCATCACTCCGCCGGAGAAGGAGCGCCGGTACCACACCAACCCGACCGGGCACTGGCTGGGCCGGGTGTTCCTGGGCGTGGACGCCGTCGCCCGGCTGCTGGAGCCGCTGTTCCCGACGGTGGCGGAACGCAAGGCCACCGAGAAGGCCATGGCCTTCATCGGCGCGCGGCTGAACGGCGTGGATGGCCTGGGGGCCATTTTCCCGGCCATGGCCAACGCCCTGATGGTGTTCCACATCCTCGGCTACGGCCGGGATCATCCCCAGGTGCGGGTGGCCCGTCAGGCCATCGACGGCCTGGTGATCGAGAAGGGCGACCACGCCTACGTGCAGCCCTGCCTGTCGCCGGTGTGGGACACGGGGCTCGCCTCGCTGGCCATGGCCGAGGTCGACGCCCAGGCCCATGGCCTCGATACCCGGGGGGCGGCGATGCGCGAGTCCGCCGTCGCCAACGCCTGCGGCTGGCTGCGGGACCGGCAGGTGCTGGATACCGTCGGCGACTACGCCGCGTGGCGGCCGGATGTGCGGCCGGGAGGCTGGGCCTTCCAGTACAACAACGACCACTATCCCGACGTGGACGACACGGCGGTGATCGGCATGCTGCTCGACCGGGCGCGTCTGCCGGAAAACAAGGAGGCGATCGACCGCGCCGCCGAGTGGATCCTGGGCCTTCAGTCCGAGAACGGCGGCTGGGGCGCCTTCGATGCCGATAACGAGTACTATGTGCTCAACAACATTCCCTTCGCCGACCATGGCGCCCTGCTGGACCCGCCCACGGTGGACGTGTCGGCGCGCTGCCTGGGCTTCCTGGCCCAGCTCGGCTACGACCGCGACCACCCGGCCATGGCCCGGGGCCTCGTCTATCTGCGCGAGCAGCAGGAGCCGGACGGCTCCTGGTTCGGCCGCTGGGGCACCAACTACATCTACGGCACATGGTCGGCGCTGGCCGCCTTCAACGCGGTGGGCGAGGATCTCCAGGCCCCGCACATCCGCGCGGCCGTGGCCTGGCTGCACCGGCGCCAGCAGGCGGACGGCGGCTGGGGCGAGGGCTGCGAGAGCTACTGGACCGAGAAGCGCGACTTCGTGAAGGCGTCCACGCCCACCCAGACGGCCTGGGCCGTGCTCGCCCTGATGGCCGCCGGCGAGGTGGACAGCCCCGAGGTCAAGCGCGGCATCGCCTACCTGATGAAGGCGCCGCGCGACGGCGGCATGTGGGACGAGAAGCTGTACAACGCCGTGGGCTTTCCGCGTGTGTTCTACCTCAAGTACCACGGCTATCCGGCGTTCTTCCCGTTGTGGGCGCTGGCCCGGTACCGCAACCTGACGCGCGGCAACTCCCAGCGGGTGTCGTGGGGCCTGTAGGCGCCGGTCCCGACGCGCCCGTCGGCGTGGTGACCGGACTCACCAGCGAGGCGCGCGCCCTGGCCGGGGTCGCCGGGTTGCGGACGCGCTGCCTGGGACCCGGTCCGGACACGGCCGAGGCGGCGGCGCGCGCGCTGCTGGCCGAGGGCGCCGGGGCGCTGGTCAGCGCCGGTATCTGCGGGGCGCTGGATCCGGCCTTGCGCCCGGGCGACGTGATCCTGCCCGTCCGGGTGGCGGATCGTCATCAAGAGGCGCGCGCCTGGCCCGTGGATGCCCCGTGGCATGGCGCGGCGATGGCCCGCCTTGCCGCCGACGTCCGGCCGTCAACCGGCGTGCTCCTGGGCTCCGATCGGGCGGTGGCGTCGGTCGAGGGCAAGCGACACCTGGCGGCCCGCACCGGGGCCGTCGCGGTGGACATGGAAAGCCATGCGGTGGCGCGGGTGGCGGCGGCCGCCGGCGTTCCCTTTCTGGTGCTGCGCACCGTGGCCGATACCGCCGGCGATGCCCTGCCCCCCTGGCTGGCGGGGATGCTCAACCGGGATGGCACGCCCAATGCCGGCGTCGCCCTGCGGCGCCTGCTGGCCGGCCCCTGGCGTCTCGCCGGCCTGCTGCGCCTGGCCGCCCGCAGCCGCGCCGCCGAACGCGCCCTGACGGCGGCGGCGCCGGCCCTCGTGGCGGCACCCTCGGCTCGCGCGCAGGGCTAGCGCACTGATTCGGATAAAAGATGCCGTCCGCATTCCTTTTTGTCTGAATCAAAAGCTCACCAGAAAGAATACTTTGCGCAGAGACGTTTGCATTCCAGGGTGAACCCCTTGAATGCGTCGCCGCATTAGAGCGTGTTGCGTGATTTTGGACTCACCCAAAACGCTCTACGTTTTTGTTTCTAAAGCAAATCGTCGTCGCGATCCGGTTCGGATCGCTCGGGATTTGCTCTAGCGTCGGCTGTACTTGCCGACGATCAGGTGGAAGCTGATCACCTCGTCCCGGGCCACATCGAAGTCTTCCGGCGGATTGAACTGACGGAGCCGCAGGCCCTGGGGGTCGTGGCGCACCAGACGCTTGACCAGGGCACACTGGCCGCCGTTCAGGCGCCGGATCACCAGCACGTCCTGGCCGGCGTAGGGCGGCCGCGTGGGGTGGCAGAGGATCATATCGCCCGGCTCGAAGGCCGGGCTCATGCTCTCGCCGATCATGTAGAAGCCGAACCCCCCGTTGACCCCCTCCAGCGGGGCCGGCCGACGCACCCATTCGATCGGCTCGAAACTCACGATCATCTCCCCGTCCGGCCCCCCCAGGGCCGATCCGAACACAGGCAGGTCGCGTCCCCCGACCAGCCCGTCCAGATGCGGCCGGTCCAGGTCCACGTCGGTCGTCATCGCGTCCCCGTCCGGCGGCCCGGTCGCCGCCGGCGCGGTGCCGATGGCCTCTTCCGAGAACCCCGACGCGATGTTCGGTACATTTCGTACCAGACCCGGATCGTCGGCGCGCTCCCCATAATGGATCCACGCGGGCGAGACCCGGAAAGCCTCAGCGTACCGCGCAATCATATCCGCCTTCAATCCCCTCTTGCCGTTCTCATGGGCTTTGTACGTGTTGAGATTCCAGCCGAACCGAGTCGCGGCCTGGCTCGCGGTGGCGAAACCGGCGGTGGCGCGGGCATGACGGAGCCTGTCGGCGGGAGTCTGCATGATTCGAAGCCTATCACGGGACGTTCCGTCTTTCCACTTGACGGACGCGGTTCGTTTTGCACCTTCTTGGAGAGAACATAAGATGAACAAACATCGGCGGAGCCGCGTGCCGCATGACCCGACAGGCCCGGAGGGCGTGGGGCGCCGCCGCTGGTGTCCGATCGTCGTCCGGCGGTTCGCCCGCCGCGTCCACACCCGCAGCCAGGATGATCACCATGCCGCTGTCCGCGTTCCCGTCCGTGCCGGTCCATGTGTCCGCTTCCCCGTCACCGCGAGCCGCCGGGACCGGCGCGGCGTCCCCGTCCGCGTCGTCGGGGCGCGGGGGTGTCCTGGCCCTGCCGGTGCAGGCCCGGGTCCTGCTGGCCGACCTGATGCGGGCGGCGGAGGCCGGCGCGCCGTGTCCCAGCAACTTCACGCTGATGGACTGCCTCGGCGTCGCCAGCCCCGACGGCGTGCGCAAGGCCATGGAGACGCTGCGGACCGCCGGCCTGATCACCCTGGAGACCGAGGGCCAGCGCCGCCGGGTGACCATCCGCGCCAGCGGCGCGCGCACCGACTGGTCGCGTGGCCGGGGACACTCGCGCGCCGGGGCCGCCTATGCGGACGGCTGGGAGAACGGACAGGACGCCATCCTGCTGCGCCTGGCCCGGGAAGGACTGGATCTCGCCACCATGGCCACGCGGCTCGGCCGGACCCCGTCCAGCGTGCGCCACCGCCTGCGCCGCCTGCGCGCGGCTGGCGCCGGCGCCAGCCCGGAGCCGGCGGTCGCGCCGCTCCCCGCCGCCGCCGACCCCGCCGACCCCGCCGACCCCGCCGGAGCCGGGGGAGGGACGTGCGGGACCCGGGGTGAGGCGGGCGCGGCTCCCGTGCCGCTCTCTCCCGTGCAACGCCACATCATCACCACCGCCGACCGCCCGGAGGCGGAGCGGGCCCAGATCGCCGCCTTCCTGGCCGCCGGCAAGGTCCGCAAGCTGCCCCCGGCCTACGCGGGTGAGGTGCGCGGCGGCCGCTCCCTGGCCGGCGTGGCGCCGGTGAGTCCGCTGGCTCGCCGCCTGCTGGTGACCATGGATGGGCGGGCGCGCGGCACCGGTGACCTGGCGGCGCGCGGCCGGCTCGATCCCCTGCTGATGCCGGAGCTGCTGCGGGAACTGAGCGACGCCGGACTGATCACCGGGCGCCGGCGCAACGGCTGCATGATGTACCGCCGCCCCCCGGAGAGCGAGCCGGCGTTACGGGCCATGGGCCTGACCCGGCCCACCGAGCGGGAAGACGCCGGCGGTGCCAGGCCCCGCCCATGACCGATGGGGTCTCACGCCAGGGTCAGCACGCCCAACTGGACCAGCCGCGAGACCCAGCCGTCGGCGAACAGGGCATCCAGTTCGGCGGTCAGCAGGGCGTGGGCTTCGTCGCCCGTCAGGGCGCGTCCGTCCTTCCGGGGACCCTGACCGGCGGCGTCCAGGGCCTCCAGGGTCCAGGATGGCGCGGCGGCGCGACCGGCGGTGCACAGCCCCAGCAGTACCCAGGCGCGCGCCGCGGACAGGTCCACCACGGCGCCGGCGGCGGGGGCGGCCAGGGGCACCCGGGGCGCCACCATGCCCAGGCGCCGGCAGGCGACGCGGTTGAACGCCAGCGGCATCGCGAGCGGCGCATCCGCCAGGCTGGCCGGATCGGGCGGGGGCGATGGCGTCCAGTCTGGCCGGGGCGCCATCGGCTCCACCAGGCGGGCGGCGGCCAGCATGCGGGTGATCTCGCGCCCCAGGGCCGGATCCCCGCCATGCGCGGCATCGGGCAGCGGCTGGCCCGGGGCGCGGTTCCAGTGGGCCATGGCGTCGTCGAAGGGCGGCCCGTCGAAGCGGACGCGCACGCCGCCGAAGGGCACGTCCCGGTCCAGGACCGACACCGGTTCGATCGCGCCGAAGCGCAAGCCGTCCTGGGCCGCGTCCCAGGCGGCCGCGTCGGTCAGCGGCGCGCCCTTGACATAGACGTCCCGGCGCAGCGTTTCATTGCGCAGGAAGTCCCGCCGCGCCTCGAACTCGGCGCGGCTGCGCGACTCGGCCAGCTCGGTATGCAGGGCCTCCGGCGCGCACAGGTCGATTATGTTCAGGAACAGCTCGGCGCGGCCCACGAACTGTCCGCCCCGCGCCTCCAGCATCGTGCGCACCTCGTTGAAAGCGAAGGGGCGCAGCACGGCATTGAAGTACTCGTGCGCGACGTAGGTCAGGCGGTCGTCGCGCATCTCGTCCACCGCCCGGCCCAGCGCCGGGTGATCGCGGAAGAACGTCGCGCCCCCGGCCCGCAGGCGCCGCAGCCAGACCACCGCCGCCTCCGCCCGGGCGAGGCTGTCGCCGGTGACGTCGCGGGTCACGTTGACCATCATGTCGCGCATCATGCGATGCGCCGCCCACCCGGGCAGCGCATCGTAGCTGATCATCATCAGCCCGTTCGGCTTCAGGGCCGCCATGACGCCGTCCAGCAGACGCGCGCGGGTGGTGTCGTCGATCCACGAGATCACGCCGTGAACGACGGCGAAATCCAGCGGCGGCAGGGGCTCGGACAGGGCGGCGGCGTCGCCGGCCCGAAAGCGCACATTCTTCAGGCCGGCATCGCGGGCCAGGGCCTCGGCGAAGGCCACATGGGCGGGGTTGAGGTCCACGCCATGGAAACGGCCGCGCGGAAACGCCGCGGCCAGGGCCAGCGCCGAGACCCCGTGCCCGCACCCCAGATCGCACCAGGTGAAGCCGTCGTCCAGCGGGCGCGGGGCAAAGCCGTTCAGCGCCGCCACCGTGTTCAGCCAGGCGGGGCCGTGATCGGGAAAGAACTCGTACAGGTAACCGGCGTCACGCAGGTAGCCGCCCGCCTCGCCACCGGGGGCGGAGGCGCCGCCGGCCGCATCGGCTCCGGCGGGGCGGGCGTCGGGATCCGGCGAGACGGGCATGGGCAGCCACTCCATGAAGGCCAGGCCCGGGACCGTCGGACCCGGGACGCGCAGCCGTCGGGCAGGCCGGACCTCGGACGGCCGGATCCGGCGCGGTCCCGGAGCCTCCGGGCGACGGGACGCGACCGGCGATCGGTGGTCAGAACAGGCCTTCCAGAATACCCCGTTCGCGGCGCTCGATCGTGGGGGTGGCGCCGGTTGTCGGCGGCCGCCCCAGCGCCTGATTCTCGCGCAGGCGCCGGCTCTCCGCCACCGGGTCCAGTTCGGTCCCGTACGTATCCGGCTCGCGCCAGAACTGGAGGATCTCGGTGAAGCTTCGGCCTTCCGACGCCAGGGAACTGGTTTCCTGGTCGACGATCCGGCGAATGTTGGGGATGGCGCGATCGGAGCCGGCCTGTTGCAGCAGGGCCTGTTCCCCGGGGGACTGGCCGCCGGTCAGGGGGCCGCTGGTGACGATCGGGCCGCCGCCCAGGATGGCCGGGCCGCCGGTGATCACGCGGCGCGCCTGATCGCGCGTCGTACCCTCCTGCGGGCGGGGCGCGCCGGGTTCCGGTGGGCGCAGGCTGAAGTCCGGCGGCAGGCTCAAGGGAGCCCGGGTGACCACGGCGAATTCGTCCGGCGCGGCCTTTTCCAGTCCCAGGGCGCGTTTCGGATTGTCGCAGGCCGCCAGGCCCGAGGCCAGTCCCACCGCGACCGCCGCCGCCATCCAGGCTCGCATGTCCACGCTTCCCCTATTCTTGTCTTCGGCCACTGCCGTCCTGTGCTCGGCCACAGCCGTGTTGTCCCCAGCCATCCGCCGCCGGTCCGCGCCGATCCGATCGTTGCACGACCGTTGCCGCAAGATTTAGGCTATTTTTTGCGCACGAACAAGGCGTCGAGGACCATCAGCACGGCGCCGACGGTGATCGCCGCGTCGGCCACGTTGAAGGCCGGCCAGTGATAGCCTTCCCAGTGCAGGTTGACGAAGTCCATGACCGCGCCATGCACCAAGCGGTCGATGGCATTGCCGATGGCGCCCCCGATGAGCATCCCCAGCGAGATCGACAGCATGCGCGTTTCCGCCTGGCGGAGCCAGAAGGTCAGCGCCGCCACCACCGTGGCGGCGATGGCGGTGAGGATGAAGGGGGCCCAGGGCGAGCCCGAGGAGAACAGCCCGAAGCTCACGCCGCGATTCATGACCGAGACGAGGCTGAGGAAGCTGGTGACGTCCAGGCCGCCATAGGGCGGCGGCTGGATCCCCACGAACACGATGTACTTGGTGATCTGATCGGCGACGGCCACGATGGCCGCCGTGATCAGCCCGACCCGCAAGGGCCGGATCGGGGGGGCGTCGGCCGGTCCGCCGGGCGCGGGGCCGGGGTGTCCCCGGGGCGGTCTGGGGTGTGCGTTGCCGTCCTTCACCGTGCGCTACTCCGCTGCCACCGTCATGCGCCCGACCACCGTGTCGCAGCGGCGGCACAGGCCGTCATGGGCATGGGTGCCCACGTCGGGAAGCACCTTCCAGCAGCGTTGGCACTTCTCGCCCTCGGCCAGCGCCACCACCACCGCCACGTCCGGTTCGCCCTCCAGGCGGAAGGCGTCGGCCGGCGGGGTTCCCTCGGCGATCAGGGTGATGTCCGAGGTGATGCACAGGTCGGCCATGGGCAGGCCCGCGCAGGCGCTCACCACGTCGGCCGGGGCGTGCACCGTCGGATGCGCCTGCAGGCTGGCGCCGAGTCGCTTGGCGGCGCGGGCCTGCTCCAGCGCGCCCGTCACCGCCCGGCGCAGGGCGCGGACCTTGGTCCATCGCTCCGCCAGCGCGTCGTCGCGCCAGGTGTCGGGCACGATCGGGAACGTCTTGTCGTGGACCGTCTCGTCGTCCGCCCCGTCAGGGTCGCCGTGGCGGGCCAGCCATGCCTCGTCGGCCGTGAAGCAGATGAACGGCGCCAGCCAGCGCACCAGGTGGTCGTAGACCAGGTCGAGGACGGTGCGCGCGGCGCGCCGGCGCGGGTCGTCGGCCGCGTCGCAGTAGATGCTGTCCTTGCGGATGTCGAAATAGAACGCCGACAGGTCGTTCCCGCAGAACTGCAACAGTTCCTGGAACAGGGTGTGGAAATCGAAGTCGTGGATGCACCGGCGGGCCAGCCGGTCCAGGTCCCACAGCCGGTGCAGCACCCAGCGTTCCAGCTCCGGCATCTCCGCCACCGGGACCCGCTCGGCCTCGGTGAAGCCGTTCAGGTTGCCCAGCAGGTAGCGCAGCGTGTTGCGCAGGCGGCGATAGCTTTCGCCCACCTGCTTGAGGATCGACAGGCCGAAGCGCAGATCGTTGGAGTAGTCGGCCGAGACCACCCAGAGGCGCAGGATGTCGGCGCCCATGTCGTCCCACACGTCCCGGGGCGAGATCACGTTGCCCTTGGACTTGGACATCTTCTCCTCGCCCTTCTCGTCGAGGATGAAGCCGTGGGTCAGCACCGCGTCGTACGGCGCGCGGCCGCGCGTGCCGCAGCCGACGAGCAGCGAGGAATGGAACCAGCCGCGGTGCTGGTCCGAGCCCTCCAGGTACAGCGAGGCGGGCCATTGAAGGTCGTCGCGCGCTTCCAGCACGTAGGTGTGCGTGGCGCCGCTGTCGAACCACACCTCGACGATGTCGGTGATCTGGTCGTAGTCGTCGGGCGCGTAGTCGTTGCCCAGGAAGCGCGTCTTGGCGCCCTCGCGGAACCAGCAGTCCGAGCCCTCGGCGGTGAAGGCGTCGGCGATGCGGTCCAGCACCGTTTGATCCCGCAGCGGCTCGCCGCTGGCCTTGTGCACGAAGATGGGCAGCGGCACGCCCCAGGCGCGTTGCCGCGAGACACACCAGTCCGGCCGAGTCTCGATCATCGAGCGGATGCGGTTGCGTCCCGTGCCCGGCACCCAGCGGGTGGCGTCGATGGCCGCCAGTGCCGTCTCCCGCAGGCCGGTCTTCTCCATGGAGATGAACCACTGCGGCGTGTTGCGGAAGATCAGCGGCGCCTTGGAGCGCCAGGAGTGGGGATAGCTGTGCCGCAGGCTGCCGTGCGCCAGCAGCGCGCCGACATCGGTCATGGCGTCGAGGATGGCGGGCGCGACCTTGAAGACGTGGTGACCGGCGAACAGCGGCACATGGTCCAGGTACAGGCCGTCGCCGCCCACGGTGTCGGGAACGGCGATGCCGTGGGCCACGCCCAGCCAGTAGTCGTCCTCGCCGTGGCCGGGGGCGATGTGGACGAAGCCGGTGCCCTGGTCCGTGGTCACGAAGTCGCCGGGCAGGGCGGGGACCGGGAAGTCGTAGCCCTTGCCGTGCCACGGGTGATGGCAGACGGTGCCGGTCAGGTCGCGGCCGGGGAAGCGGTGGGCGATCTCGTGGTCGGTGATGCCGGCGTCCTGGCAAAGCCGCTCCGCCAGGTCGGCGGCCACCACCAGGCGCTCGCCCGGGCGCGCCAAGCTGTCCTCGGCGGCGGCGGTGACTCGCAGGACCACGTATTCGATCGCCTCGCCGTAGGCGACGGCGCGGTTGCCGGGCATGGTCCAGGGCGTGGTGGTCCAGATGACGATGCTGGCGCTTTCAAGCGCCGCCATGGGGGCCCTGTGGATCGGAAACCGGACCCAGATGGTGGTCGAGGTGTGGTCGTGGTACTCCACCTCGGCATCGGCCAGCGCGGTTTTCTCCACCACCGACCACATCACCGGCTTGGCACCCCGGTACAGGCTGCCGTTCGTCAGGAACGAGCCGAGTTCCCGCGCGATCTGGCCCTCGGCGGCGAAGGCCATGGTGGTATAGGGGGACGTCCAGTCGCCGATGACGCCAAGGCGCTGGAACTCCTCGCTCTGGATGGCGATCCACTTCTCGGCGAACTCGCGGCATTCCCGGCGGAACTCCACCGGGTCGACGTCGTCCTTGTTCTGGCCGCGCTTGCGGTACCCTTCCTCGATCTTCCACTCGATCGGCAGGCCGTGGCAGTCCCAGCCGGGCACGTAGTTGGCGTCCTTGCCCATCATCTGGTGGGCGCGGACGATCACGTCCTTGAGAATCTTGTTGAGCGCGTGGCCCATGTGCAGGTGGCCGTTGGCGTAGGGCGGGCCATCGTGCAGGATGAACTTCTCGCGACCCCGGGACTGGTCGCGCAGGCGGCGATACAGGTCCATGCGCCGCCAGCGGTCCAGAATCTCGGGTTCCTTCCGGGCCAGTCCGGCCTTCATCGGGAAGGCGGTCTTGGGCAGGAAGACGGTTTTCTTGTAGTCCACGCTCATCGCTCAGACCTTCGCTGAGAGCAGGCGGCGCGCGGCGTCCGCGTCCGCGCCGATCTGGGCCTTGAGAGCCTCAAGGCCGTCAAACTTTCGTTCCGGCCGCAGGAAGGCGACCAGCCGCACCCGAAGATGCTGGTTATAGAGGTCGCCGTCAAAGCCGAACAGGTGCACTTCCAGAAGCGGGTCCGTGGCATCGAAGGTGGGGCGGCGACCGTAGTTCGCCACCGCGTCGTGCCACACCGTCTCGGACCCGGCGTCCACGCCGGCGCGCGCCGCGTAAACCCCCAGGGCGGGGCGCAGGTAGTCGCCCAGCCGCAGGTTGGCGGTGGGGAAGCCGATGGTGCGTCCGCGCGCGTCGCCATGCTCGACCCGGGCCTCCACCTCCCACGGCTGGCCGAGCACATCGGCGGCCTCGTCCGGCCGGCCGGCCACCAGGGCCTCGCGCGCGCGGGTGGACGACAGCACCCGGCCGTCGGTGTCGGTGACGGCCGGGACCGTGGTCACGCCGAAGCCCAAATCCGCCGCCATGGTCCGCATCAGGTCGGCGTCGCCGCGCCGGCCCCGGCCGAAGCGATAGTCCTTGCCGATCACGACGTGACGCACGCCGAGGTTCCGGGCCAGCACCGTCTCCACGAACCATTCGGCCGGATGGCTGGCGAAGGTGTGATCGAAGTGCTGGACGTAGAGGAACTGCGCCCCCAGATCCTCGACTCTGCGGGCCTTGGTGCGCAACGCCGACAGCGCGAACGGCGGCGCGTCGGGCTGGAACAGGCGCCGGGGGTGGGGATCGAAGGTCATCACCCCCATGGGCATCGCCTGGGGGCCGTCGCCGCCGCCGGTTCCGCCCCGCGCGATGTCGCGGGCGGTGCCGATGACCGCCTGATGCCCGCGGTGCACGCCATCGAAGTTGCCCAGCGCCACGGCTCCGCCGCGACAGTCGGGCGGGACTTCGTCATGATGGCGCAGGATGCGCATGGCGCGGCGGGGCTCCTGAAAGAGTGGCACGGGGGCGACGGAAAGGGAGCCCATGGGTAGGCGATCACGTCCGGCCGCGCAAGGCGCAATGCGGCCCGTCGCCCCGGCATCGCCCGCCGTGTTCGGTCGCGGGGGCTTCCCAACGCCCGGCGATGCGACCACATCGTGGACACCTTTGCCCGGCATGGTCCCCCCCCCGGGCCGGATCGGGTAGCCCCGGTCCGGTGACCACGACACGGGTCTCCGACCGCGTGTCGTCATGACCAAGACCCATGGTTAAGGATCTGCTTGTCATGCCCTCGTCTGATCGACGCCCCGGCGAGCATGCTCGCGATCGGCCCCCCGCCGCGTCCGCCTCGGGCGCCCTGGACCGGGCCGAGCCGCTGGCCGCCGCCCTGCCGCCGCTGCTGGTCGAGGCCGAGCGCGTGGCCGCTGCCGTCGCCCAGGGGCTGCACGGACGGCGCCGCGCCGGGATTGGCGAGACCTTCTGGCAATACCGCCGCTACGAAGCCGGTGACCGGCCGCAGTCCATCGACTGGCGCCGCTCGGCGCGGGCCGACCCGGTGTTCGTCCGCGAGCGGGAGTGGGAGGCGGCGCAAACCGTCTGGCTGTGGGCCGATGCCTCCGGCTCCATGGACTACGCCAGCGCCCGGGGCGTGCCGCGCAAGGCCGAGCGTGCCGCGCTGCTGGCCCTGGCCCTGGCGGTGATGCTGGAGCGGGCGGGCGAGGGCTTCGCGTTGCTGGACGCCGACCCCCTGCGCGCGCGGCCTGCGGGCGGTGGACGTCCCGCCCTGCATCGGCTGGCCGAGGCCCTGGTCCGCGCGCCGGCGACCGCCACCGCCGGGCCGCCGGCCGCGCCGGTGCCGAGACACGCCCAGGTCGTGCTGATCGGCGACTTCCTCGCCCCGCTGCCGGAGACGGCGGCGCGGCTGCGCGGGCTGGTGGACGCGGGCGCGCGCGGTGTTCTGGTTCAGGTGCTCGACCCGGCCGAGGAGGCGTTTCCCTTCCGCGGCCGCCTGCGTTTCGACGGCCTGGAGGGCGAGGAGGGCTTGCTCGCCGACCGCGCGGAGGCGCTGCGGACCGCCTACCAGGAGCGCCTGCGGGACCATCGGGCGGGACTGGCCGCCCTGGCCCGCTCGGCCGACTGGCGGCTGCTGGTGCACCACACCGACCAGCCGCCGACGCCGATGCTGATGGCCCTGTATCTGGCGCTGTCCGGCGGACGGGTCCCGAAGGCGTGGTAGGGTGGCGCGGTCGACTTGGGGTAGAGTCGTGGGGGCGCGTTGAAAGACGCGGCGAGACGTCGAAAGGCCGGGAAGACAGGGTGGGCAGGGAAGACAGGGTGGGCAGGGTAAGGCGCATGGTCGGAGCGGAGATGGGACCTGAACGGAGCGCGGCCGCATGCTGACGGTGGGACCACTGGCCCTCACGGCCCCCTGGGTGTTGCTGGCGTTGGGGACACTGCCGCTGCTGTGGTGGCTGATGCGGGCGACGCCGCCGGCCCCGCGCCGGACGGCCTTCCCGGCCGTGCGTCTGCTGCTGGGGTTGCGGGCGGATCAGCCGACGTCGGCGCGCACGCCGTGGTGGCTGGTCCTGCTGAGGCTGGTGATCGCGACGCTGATCGTTCTCGGGCTGGCGGGGCCGCTGTTGAACCCGGATCCCGTGGCGCGCGGGCAGGGGCCGCTGCTGCTGGTGGTGGACGATACCTGGGCGGCGGCGCCCACCTGGGCGGCGCGGCGGGCGCTGCTGCTCGACCTGACGGAGCGCGCCGGGCGCGACGGCCGGCCCGTGATGCTGCTGCCGACGGCGGCGCCTGCGCCGGTGCCGGGAACGGAGGCGGTTGCCCCCCCACCGGTATCCCCCCTTGAACCCATGCGGGCCGACGCGGCGGCCACCGTGCTGCGGGCGCTGCTGCCTCGGCCCTGGGGGAAGGATCTGGCGGCGGCCCGGGCGCGGCTGGAGGCGGCCTCCGCTCCCCCCGGGGCGGTGGTGTGGGTGCACGACGGGCTGGCGGCGCCCGGGACCGGTGCCCTGGCCCGGCATCTGCGGACCCTGGGGCGGGTGGCCGTGCGCGTCGCCGACCCCGGCTCGGCGCCGCTGATTCTGCGGCCCCCCGTGTCCGAGAGCGACGGGACGGTGCGGGTGACGCTGCACCGGCCCGAGGGGGGACCGCTGCCGCCGCGCGTCGTGGGGCTGCGGGCGCGCGACGACCAGGGCCGCGTGGCGCTGACCGCCGGGGCCGCCTTCGCCGCCGACGAGCCCACGGCGGCCGTGACCTTGGATGTGCCGGCCGAACTGGCCGCCGATCTGGCGCGCCTGGACCTGGAGGGCCTGCCGGGCGCGGGCGGCGTGGTGTTGCTGGACGACACCTGGGCGCGGCGGCCGGTGGGTCTGGTCAGCGGTGACGCCGCCACCGGGGCCGCGCCGGTACCCCTGCTCGACGAGACCCACTACCTGCGCCAGGCGCTGGCGCCCCATGCGGCGGTGCGCGAGGGTGCGCCCGGGGACCTGCTCCGGCGCGATCTGTCGCTGCTGCTGATGACCGACGGCGCCCGTCCGGCGCCCGGGGCCGTGGAGACGCTGCGGGCCTGGGTCCGGCGCGGCGGGACGCTGGTGCGCTTCGCCGGGCCGCGCCTGGACGCCCTGCATCCGGACCTGCTGCCGGTGCGGTTGCGGGCGGGCGAGCGGGCCATGGGCGGGGCCCTGTCCTGGACCACGCCGGGCCGGCTGGCCGGCTTCACCGAGGACACGCCCCTCGCCGGGCTGGCGGTGCCCGACGATGTGACGGTGACGCGTCAGGTGCTGGCCGAGCCGTCGCCGGATCTGGCCGCGCGCACCTGGGCGCGCCTGGGCGACGGGACCCCGCTGGTGACCGCCGCGCCGCTGGGCCGGGGGCGGGTCGTTCTGGTGCATGTGACCGCCGACCCGCGCTGGTCGTCGCTGGCCATGTCGGGGGTGTTCGTGGACATGCTGCGCCGCCTGGTGGACAGCAGCCGGGGCGTGGTGGCCGGTGGCCAGGGCGAGACCGGCGCCGCCGCCGAGAGCCACCTGTCGCCGCGCCGGGTGCTGGATGGGCTGGGGCGCCTGCGCGACCCGGACCCGGGCGTGCGGTCCCTGCCGCTCGCCGTGCTGGACGATCCGGTGGTGGACCCGGCCCACCCCCCGGGCCTGTACGGCCCGGTGGGCCGGGAACGGGCCTTGAACCTGGGCGCGGCGCTGGACCCGCCGCGCGCGCTGACGGCGGCGGACCTGC
Source organism: Roseospira visakhapatnamensis (assembly GCF_014197915.1). Classification (GTDB taxonomy): domain Bacteria; phylum Pseudomonadota; class Alphaproteobacteria; order Rhodospirillales; family Rhodospirillaceae; genus Rhodospira; species Rhodospira visakhapatnamensis. Next base: position 3,199 of record NZ_JACIGK010000004.1, on the reverse strand, counting down.
CGGGCGACGTCGCCCGGGGGCCGCTGGCCGGCCCGGTGGTCGAGCGGCCCCTGAAGCCGCCTCTGCTGACGGCGGCGCTGGTGCTGGCGATGGTCGATCTGCTGGTGAGCCTGGGCCTGCGGGGTCTGCTCGTCCCCCGCCGGCCGCCCGGGCGCGCGCGCGGCGTCGCCCCGCTGCTGGCGGTGGCGGTTGCCGCGGGCGCCCTCTTGCCGCTGATGCCGGGCCGGGCCGAGGCCCAGCAGGTGAGCGGACGGACCGATCCGGGCCTTGCCCTCACCCTGGCGGCCGCCCTGGAGACACGGCTGGCCTGGGTCAGGAGCGGCGATCCGGAGGCCGACCGCGTCGCCGAGGCCGGCCTGGGGGCCCTGACCACCGTGCTCGCGCGGCGCACCTCCGCCGAACTGGCCGAGCCCATGGGCGTCGACGTGGCCACCGATCCCCTGGTGGCGTTTCCGCTGCTCTACTGGCCGGTGCTGCCCGGTCAGGGCACGCTCACGGCGGCGGCGCGGGCGGCGGTCAACGACTACCTGCGGCACGGCGGCATGATCCTCATCGATGTCCAGGAGGGTGGCGACCCCGCCGTCCTGCTGCGGGGCGTGGACGTGCCGCCGCTGATGCCGCTGCCCGAGGACCATGTGCTGACCCGCAGCTTCTACCTGCTGGACCGGTTTCCCGGCCGGCGCGACGGCGAGACCGTGTGGGTGGAACGCGACCCGGTCACCCATGACGGGGTGTCCTCGGTGGTGCTCGGCCGTCACGACTGGGCCGGGGCCTGGGCCATGGACGCCGAGGGCCGGCCGATGTTCGCCACCGTGCCCGGCGGCAACCGCCAGCGGGAAATGGCCTACCGCTTCGGCGTCAACGTGGTGCTCTATGCGCTGACGGGCAACTACAAGGGCGACCAGGTCCATTTGCCGGCGATCATGGAAAGGCTGACGAACTGATGACGGCCTTCACCGATATCACCCTGGCCCCGCTGCTGCCGCCGGCCGCGCTGATCGCGCTGGCGGGGGCCCTCGTGCTGCCGACGCTCTGGGGGCTGTGGCGCCGCGCGCGGGGCATCGTCGTGCGGCTGCTGCCCGGGGTGGCGCTGCTGCTGGTGCTGGCCAATCCGCAGTGGCTGGTCGAGCGACGGGCGCCGCTGTCCGACGTGGCGGTGGTGGCGGTGGACGACAGCGCCTCCAATCAGTGGGGGGACCGGCCGGCGCGCACCGAGGCGGCGCTGTCCGACCTGCGCGCCGCCCTGGAGCGGCAGCCGGACCTGGAGGTGCGCTGGGTGCGGGTCACCGACGGCCCCGGGGACCAGGGAACCCGCCTGCTGTCGGCCGTGGCCCGGTCGCTGGCCGACGTGCCGGCGGATCGGCGCGCGGGGGTGATCGCGCTGACCGACGGGCGCGCCCATGATCCCCGGGCGCTGACCGCCGAGGGGCTGGGCGCGCCCCTGCACGTGCTGCTGACCGGTGTTCCCGATGCGCGCGACCGCCGGCTGGTGGTGGAGGCGGCACCGGGCTACGGCCTGGTCGGGCGGCCCGTGGACGTCACCCTGCGCCTGGAGGATCCGGCGCTCGCGGCGGGGGAGCCCGTGCCCGTCGCGGTGCGCGCGGATGGCCGCGACCGGGGAACGGTGACTTTGCCGGCCAACCGCGCCGAAACCCTGACCCTGCCGCTCACCCATGCGGGCGACACCGTCTTCGAACTGGTGGCGCCGGCCGTGCCCGACGAGATCACCGACCGCAACAACCGCGCGGCGCTGTCGGTGTCCGGGGTGCGCGACCGCTTGCGGGTGCTGCTGATCTCCGGCGAGCCGCACGCCGGCGAGCGGGTCTGGCGCAACCTGCTGAAGGCCGATCCCGGGGTGGATCTGGTGCACTTCACCATCCTGCGGCCGCCCACCAAGGACGACGCCACGCCGCTGCGGGAACTCGCCCTGATCGCCTTTCCCATCCGCGAGTTGTTCCAGGACCGCCTGTCAAGTTTCGACCTGATCATCTTCGATCGCTACAGCCGGCGCGGCCTGGTGCCGCGCACCTATCTGGCCAACGTGGCCGACTATGTGACGGAGGGCGGGGCGCTGCTGCTGGCGGTGGGGCCGGAGGCCAGCGATCCGATCAGCCTGACCGACTCCGCCCTGTCCGAGGTGCTGCCGATCGGTCCCGCCCGCGCGGTGGTGGACGAGGTGTTCCGCCCCCTGCCCACCGACGATGGCCGCCGCCATCCGGTGACGGCCGCCCTGCCGGGCCTGGACGACGGCCCGGACGGCACGCCCGGCTGGGGCCGCTGGGCGCGGGTGATCGAGGTGACGCCCACCGACGGCCGCACCGTGCTGACGGGCGCCGAGGGGCGGCCGGTGCTGCATCTGTCGCGTCGCGGCGAGGGCCGCGTGGGCCTGCTCCTGAGCGATACCATCTGGCTGTGGAGCAAGGGGTTCGAGGGCGGCGGTCCGCAGGCGGAACTGCTGCGGCGGCTGGCCCACTGGCTGATGAAGGAGCCTGAACTGGAGGAGGACGCCCTGGTCGGCCGCGCCGATGGGGACCGCCTGGAGATCACCCGGCGCGGCATGAATCCCGAGTCCCTGCCCGAGACGGTCACGGTCACCGGCCCGGACGGCGCGGCGCGGGCGGTGCCGCTGGAGACCACCGCCGACGGGCGCGCAACGGCGATCGCGGCGGTGGACCGGCCCGGCGTCCATGTGCTGGACGACGGCACGCTGACCACGGTGGTGGTGGCCGGCACGCCCAACCCCCGGGAGACCGACCGGGTGACCGCGACCGAGGCCGTTCTGGGACCACTGGCCGAGGCCAGCGGCGGCGGTGTCGCCTGGCTGGCGACCGAGGGCCTGCCGGCGGTGCGGCGGGTGGGGGCGGACAGCGCGGCCAGCGGCGGCGGCTGGATGGGCTTGCGCGCCAACGGCACCTATGCGGTGCAGGGCGTGGACCAGCGGTCGCTGTTGCCGGCGTGGCTGGCCGTGCTGCTGGTGCTGGGCGGGTTGGGTCTGGCGTGGTGGCGCGAGGGACGGTGAGGGGTGTTTCCGTTCGCTAGCAGTCTGTCGGATTTGGGCGGGCTCGGGTAGAATCGGTCTATGGCTCAAGTCATCAGGATCGGGCGATGGCGAACTTCATCTCGGACGATCGCACACAAGCGCTTTTGTTGCCGCCGGACCTTCGGGAGTGGGTGCCGGACGATGACATGGCGCACTTCA
>NZ_JACIGK010000003.1 GCF_014197915.1 Roseospira visakhapatnamensis | reverse complement strand
CTTTTTTTAGGCCCCCAACCCCGCGGCGCCGCCCCTCAAGGCCGCCCCGCCGCGTCGGGAGACCGGTTTCTACGCACACAACATCAACCGGTCAAGCGCTTTTTTCAGACTTTTTCGTGACGCCGCCGAAGCGACCGGAAGGCATGCCCCGAAGGACCTCTTCCCACAAAAAAGCCCAGGCCATTGACCGAGCCCGGAAGACACGGCATCCCAGGGGACACGCGCGCTCCGGCGGGAGCGTGAAACCGACCCCGGTGCGGATCACCATGGCCACCCACGCGATCGACGCCGAAAACGCCGACCCCTTGGAAACAAAAGACCGCTCCCGCCCGAGACAGGCGCGGCGACCCATTGCTGTCCATGGATGACACGGCCGAACCGGCCGGGGCCAATGTTTATAGGAAAGACCGACGACGGATGCAAGCGTTTTCGGAGCCGGCCGGCGGCCCCTGCCTCTGGAGCCTGGACACGACGGCCATGACGAGGGAGCAGGAGACGCGGTGGCGGGTACCGCTGGACGCCGAGGAGTGTCGCGCCGCCGACCGTCTGCTTCGGTCGGCGCACCGCAGCGAGGCCATCGCCGCCCATGCCTTGCGACGGGCGCTGCTGTCCTCCCTGACCGGCATCCCCCCGCACGCCTGGCGGTTCACCCGCGAGCCCCCGCTGGGCAAGCCCCGGGTGGCGGCGCCCCTGGCCGCCCCGCCGGACGTCAACCTGACACACACCGGCGGGTTGGTGGCGGCGGTGGCAAGCGGCGACGCGCCGGTGGGCGTGGACGCCGAAGCCCTGGACCGGCAGGCACCGGAGGAGTCGCTGATGATCGAGGTCCTGACCCCGGCCGAGCGCGCCACCCTGCCCGGCCCCGGCGCCTCCCGCGCGCGCGCCTTCCTTCGCCTGTGGGTCGCCAAGGAGGCCGTCGCCAAGGCCCTGGGCCTGGGCCTGTCGCGCCCCCTGGCAGGACTCGAGATCCTCGACGCGCCGCCGGCCGTCCGCCTTCACCCCCCCTGGCCCCACGTGGAACCGGCGATCGGCCTGCGTCTGCTGCGGCCCACGCCCGCGCATGTGCTGGCGGTGGCCATGGTGGGCGCGGCGCCCGGGGTGCCGGCCCTGGCCTGGCGGCACCTGGACGCCACGGCGTTCGACCGGATGCTCTGCGGGGGCCGGGAAAGGGTTGCCAAGCCCGGTCAGTCGTGATCCGACTCCCGCCCACAAACCCGGACGAGACGCTCCGGAGCCCCGACGGAGGACACGCCCATGAACGTCAACGGCACCCCCACGCGCACCATCTGGCTGGCCGAGGACGGCGCGACGGTGGAGATCATCGACCAGACCCGCCTGCCCCATGTGTTCGAGGTCGCCCACCTGACCGACCTGGACGACGCCTGCCACGCCATCAAGGCCATGCTGGTGCGCGGCGCGCCGCTGATCGGGGCCACCGCCGCCCATGGACTGGCGCTGGCCATGCGCGCCGACGCCTCCGACGCCGGCCTGACCATCGCCTATGACCGCCTGTACGCGACCCGCCCGACGGCCGTGAACCTGCGCTGGGCGCTGGACGAGATGCGGGCCCTGCTGGCGCCGCTGCCGGCGGACGAGCGCGCCGTCGCCGCCCGCGCCCGGGCCGTCGCCCTCTGTGACGAGGACGTACGCCTGAACGAGGCCATCGGCGACCATGGCCTCTCCGTCTTCCGCGACCTGTGGGACCGCAAGGGCCGCCCGGATCGTTTCAACGTCCTCACCCATTGCAATGCCGGCTGGCTGGCCACGGTGGATTGGGGAACGGCGCTGGCCCCCATCTACAAGGCCCATGACGCCGGCCTGCCCATTCACGTCTGGGTGGACGAAACCCGGCCGCGCAACCAGGGCGCCAGCCTCACCGCCTGGGAACTGAATCAGCACGGCGTGCCGCACACGGTGATCGTGGACAACGCCGGCGGCCACATGATGCAGCACGGCCTGGTGGACGCCTGTATCGTCGGCACCGATCGCACCACGGCCACGGGCGACGTCTGCAACAAGATCGGCACCTACCTCAAGGCCCTGGCGGCCCGGGACAACGGCGTGCCCTTCTATGTGGCCCTGCCGAGCCCGACCATCGACTGGACCGTCGCCGATGGCGTCGCCGAGATCCCGATCGAGGATCGTGGCGCGGGCGAGGTCTGCCGCCTGTGGGGGCGCCTGGACTCGGGTGACACCGCCTGGATCACGGTCACCCCGGAGGGCAGCCCGGCGGCCAACCCGGCCTTCGACGTCACCCCGGCACGCCTGGTCACCGGCCTGATCACCGAGCGCGGCGTCTGCCCGGCCAGCGCCGAGGGCCTCGCCGGCCTGTTCCCGGAGCGCGCCACGGCGGCGGCCGAGTAGAGGGGGCGCCCATGCCGCGCGCCGGCGACCGGCCGCTGGTGATCGGCGTCGGCCAGCCGCACCGGGGCGACGACGCGCTGGGGCTGGCGGCGCTGGAACGGCTGGCGGCGGCGGTGCCCGGCGACGCGGTCGAGTGCCGTCCCCACCATGGCGAGGGACTGGGCCTGATGGCCCTGTGGGAGGGACGCTCCCGGGTGCTGGTGCTGGACGCGCTGGAGGCCGGCCGCCCACCGGGAACGCTGGTCCGCGTCACCGCCGATGATGGTCCGCCGCGGGCGGGCCTGTTCCGCAGTTCGTCCCATGCCTTCGGGGTGGGCGAGGCGGTGGCGCTGGCGCGTGTCCTGGGGCGCCTGCCCGCCTCCCTGACCCTGCTCGGTCTGCAAGGAGAGACCTGGCGCCTGGGCGCGCCGCTGTCTCCGGCGGTGCGGGACGCCCTGCCCGCCCTGGTTGAGTCCGCTTGCCGCATGCTCCCCTGCCCCACGATCCGTGATGGGACCATGATGGGACCATGACGGAGACCGTCGGAGCCCGGATCGCCCGCCGCCGCACGACCGGGGATCCGACCCCGGATCGGATCCACGACGATCGTCCCCGGCCGAAAGAGCGGTTTCACCCATCCCCGTTCCGGGATATTCTTGGTTGGGCTCACCGAGCCTCCGATTTCGAACCGTCCAGAGAGGACCGGACCAGAAGGGCAGGGAAACGGCGCGCATGGTCTCAGGGTCCTCCAAGAGCGACGCGGCAAGCATGGGCATGGCAGCCAAGGTCGGCGCCCTGCTGATGTTCGCGACGGGGCTGTTTCTGTTCCTTCCGACCGTCCTGCTGGTCACCGTGGCCATGCTGCCCACGGGGGTCGCCCTGGTGGTGGACCGCTCGGCCAGCCGAACCGGTTGGTTGTGCGTGGGGGGCCTGAACTTCGCCGGGCTGGCCCCCGCCCTGTTCGAGTTGTGGTTCGAGGGCCATACCCTGGAACGGGCCATCGCCATCATGACCGACGTGTTCACGATGATGCTCATTCTCGGGGCGGCGGCGGTGGGATGGGTGGTGTTCCTGACCACGCCGCAGATCATCGGCGCCTTCGTGCAGATGACCTCCGACCACCGCATCGCCAAGCTGAAGGCCCAGCAACAGCAGCTGGTCGAGGACTGGGGGCCCGAAGTGGCCCGCGACGAGGTGGACTGACGGCGCGCACTGGGCCGGGGCGTCGGCGGCCCCCTTCAGCGCGCGTCCACCGGAGGCGATGCCCGCCAGCGCTGGCGCCATCTCCAGGCGTCGGCGACGATGACGTCCAGCGCCGCCCGCTCCTGCCGCCATCCCAGGTCGGCGACCGCGCGGGCACAGTCCGCCACCAGCACCGGCGGATCGCCCGGCCGGGGCGGCGCCAGACGCGCCGGCACCGGATGGCCGGTGACCCGGCGGGCCGTCTCGATCACCTCGCGCACCGAATGGCCGGCCCCGTTGCCCAGGTTGACGGTCAGCGACTCCCCGCCGTCCAGCAACCGCCGCAACGCCAGCAAGTGCGCCCGGGCCAGATCGCAGACGTGGATGTAATCCCGCACGCAGGTACCGTCGGGCGTGGGGTAGTCATCCCCGAAGATGGCGATCTCCGGCCGCACGCCCAGCGCCACGTCCAGCACCAGGGGAATCAGGTGGCTCTCGGGGTCGTGCGCCTCGCCGATGTCCGCCTCGGGATCACCGCCGGCGGCGTTGAAGTAGCGCAGCGTCCCGAATCGCAGACCATAGGCGGCGGCGTAGTCGGCCAGCATGGATTCGATCACCATTTTGGTGACGCCATAGGGATTGATGGGCCGCAGCGGCAGGGTCTCGACCACCGGCGTGTGCGCCGGCATGCCATAGACCGCCGCCGTGCTGGAAAAGATCAGATCATCCACCCCCTCGGCCCGCATGGCCTCCAGGAGGCTCAGCGATCCCGCCACGTTGGTGTCGTAGAAGCGGGCCGGATCACGCACCGACTCGCCCACCTCGATCAGCGCGGCGAAGTGCATCACCGCCGCCGGCCGGTGACGGCGCAACACGTCGCGGAGGCCCGCGCCATCGCGCAGGTCGCCCCGCTCCAGCGGTCCCCAGCGCACCGCCCAGGCATAGCCGTTGCTCAGATTGTCGTAGGCCACCGGCAGGAAGCCCGCCGCCGCCAGCGTCTTGCACACCTGGCTGCCGATGAAACCGGCCCCGCCGGTGACCAGGATGGTCGGTTTGGTCATCGCATGGTCCTGTCCCGCCGGTCCGGCCCCGGCGACGCCCGTCACGCGCCACCACCCGGTCCCGGACCATCCGTGTGACCGGCCCGCGCCCGGACGGCGCCACGCACGGCACCCACCTTCAGGGTTATCAAGACCGTGGCACCCGCCAAGGTACCCCCTTGCGGGCCCCAAGGCGACCACAGAACTCGCATTGACAATGAAAATGATGCGATACCAGCGATGGGGGAGCGGGCCGGCCACGGACGTCATCGGTCATGGTCGATGGCCGTTGGCACGACCTCAAAGAAAGGGCGTCTCGGGCAGGCGGCGGCGATCGCGGTGTCTCCAACCCGGTCAGAGGCGGACTTGCCAGCGGCCGGGGGTCTCGGTATCAGGGACGCTCACCCATGCACGTCGTCACCGGGCATCATGAGTCGTCCCTTGGAGTCCCCGCCCCGCGCGGGGACGGTGGCCTGGGGGGCCGTCCTTCCTGGCGGGTGCTCCCTCGACGTCTGGATCGGGAGCCCATGGCCATGTTGACGTTCCTCGGTATCGGCGCTCAGACCTGCGGCACACCGTGGCTGGACGCCAACCTGCGCCGTCACCCGGGCCTGTACATGCCCGAAGGTCCCCCCGACGGCCCCTCCGACGGTCCCTCCGACGGTCCCAAGGACCTGCACTTCTGGGACCGGCATCGGCACCGGGGTCTGGACTGGTATCGCGGCCACTTCGCGGCCAACACCGATGGGCGCCCCGCCGGCGAGATCACCGCGACCTACGCCGGCCTGGAGCCGGCGGTGATCCACGCAATGCACGAGACCCTCCCGGACATCAGGATCGTCTACCTGATCCGCAATCCGGTGCGCCGCGCCTGGTCATCGGCCCGAATCGCGCTGGCGCGCGCCGAGATGACGCTGGAGGACGCCTCCGATGCCTGGTTCATCGACCACTTCCACTCCCGGGCGTCGAGTGTACAGAGCGACTATGAACACTGTCTGAGGCGCTGGACCGGCGTGTACCCGCGCGACCACATTCATGTGGAGCTGTTCGACGACGTCCTGGCCGACCCGCGCGGTGTCCTGAAACGCTGCGCCCGGCATATCGGCATCGATCCGCGCCCGTTCGACGACATGCCCGACGAAACCCTGGCCGATGCGTCGACCCACGGTCCCGGGGACTCCATCCGGCCGTCGCTGCACGCCCATCTGGTGGCGCATTTCACGCCCCGCATCCGGGCGTTCGAGGACTATCTGGGACGCGATCTGTCGGTCTGGCATCGCCAGAACGGCCTGTTGCCGGCCACTCCCCGGCGCGGCGCGAAAGGCGCCGGGCGGACGGCGACGCGGCCGGGCCTGCTGGCCTGGTTCCGCCGCGCCGTGGCCGCCAACGATCCGGAAACGCCCGGCGGATCCCCGCCCCGGCCGGACCGGGACGACTCGTGACGCCGGCGGCGCGGGCTCATGACCCCTCGTCGCGGCAAGGCATGCGGCTCACCGGCGCTTCCCCATCGTTCTCCAGGCCCGGCGGCGCGGTCCGCCACGGATAGCCCGCCCGGGCCTGCGCATAGCCCAGGGTGTACAGCCGTCCCATGTAGACGGGGTTGAAGCCGGCCGCCACGCCGGCGTCGAAGTCGGCCGGAACGTAGCCCAGGCGGAAGGCGAATCCGTGCTTCTGCGCCGAGACCCACAGGCGATAGAGGTCACCCCGGGTCTGCGACCGAATCAGGGCGCTCGCCGTCTTCGCCAGGATACTCCCCAGGCGCAGGTCCACCACCCGGCGGTCCGGCCCCAGCTTGTTGTTCTGCAGCATGTAGAGGGACAGGGTGTGCGGGAACGGCATGGTCCGCACGCGCGAGATGTCCAGTTGCACGGGAATCCCGAAGATGGAGGTCAGGACGCCGCCATCCACATGCAGTTCCTGATAGGTCCGGCCATCCACCGTCACGTCGAAGAACACCGGCGGAAAGGCCCCCGGCACCGCCGACGAGGCCAGCATGATCTTGCGGAACAGGATCAGGCGATTGGGAAGGCGGCTATTGGCCAGGGCACCGATGTCCCAGACCACCGGGCGTTCGGCGTCCAGGTTGGTGGTGCCGATCAGCAGCCGGCGCCCGTCGCGGTGCGCGGCGCCGATGGCATCCAGCATCTCCTGGGAGGCGAAGCGCCGCACCAGGCGCTCGATCGGCGGGGACTCGCCCAGCGACAAGGCGCCGAACAGCGCCCGCAGCGGCGCCAGAGCCAGGATCTCCCCAACCTCCGGAGCGGTGAACGCCTCGCGCAACTGGTCGTCCCAGGCCGGCCCCAGGAACGCGAACGGCGCGACCAGGGCCCCGGTGCTGATGCCGGTGACGACGGAGAAGGTGGGACGCGTGCCGCAGGCGGTCCAGCCATTGAGCACGCCGGCGCTGTAGGCGCCGTCCCAGGCCCCGCCGGAGAGCGCCAGGACGGCGGTGGACAGGCCCTCCTCGGGGCGCCCCTGCTCCTCGTAGCGCCGCAACAGCCGCTCCCGCATGCGGGTCACCAGCGCGTCGGCGTTCGGGGGCACCTCGTCGCCCCACTGACGCACCTCGGTGACACCGCCCACGGTGGCGCGCTCCAAGGCGGCGTCGGGCACGGGACTGCGGATCGGCGTCAGGGTCGAACACCCCGCGATCACCCCGGCAAGGGCCATCCCCAGAAGGACGCGACGACAAAAGGACCGTCGGACCGGCCCGCGCGTCGGACCGGGCGTGGTGATCGGGGGGACCATGGCGGGGACTCCAACGAGACGGGCCACATGGTCGCCCATCCCCCGACGGCGCGCAACCGGCCCCTGTCGACATCGGGTATCCGGCTTTTCGCGGTCCCCCGGACACGGCCGGCGGCCCCTCCCCCCGGGCGCCCGCGACGCGTGCTCTTTCCGGATCCCAGGATCGCCGGCAACGCGGTTCCGCCGCCTCCCCACCGGGTCTAGACTTGCGGAGGGGCCGTGGCTTGGGCACCCTCTCGCCCTGCCGAGGCTCCTGGCCCCCCGGAGAGCCCGTCCGGACCCTCCGGGAAACCGCACCGCGCCGCGTTTCCGTCCCCGAGCGACACGTCGTCCGTCGCGTGCCTGCGGGGACCTCCGGACAGACACCGAGGGCCGCCTCCGCCGGACACATTGCGAAGGAACCGTTTTCATGTCCCTCAAGGATATCCTGGTTCATGTGGACTCGTCGCGTCACTGCGGGACCCGGCTGGAGGCCGCGGCGGCCCTGGCGGCCCGGCACGGTGCCCGGCTGACCGGGTTGTTCGTCCGCACCACCCCCCACGTGCCCCAGTTCGTCATGTCCCAGTTGGGTCCCGAGGTCGCCCAGGCGCAACGCCGCTTCGCCAACGAGGCGGCGGCGAAGGCACGGGCGGCGTTTGACGAGGCCGTCACCGCCACCGGCGTCAGCGCCGAGTTCCGCACCCCGGAAGGCGAGATGCTGGAGACCCTGGTGCTGCATGCCCGCTACAGCGATCTGGTGGTCATCGGGCAGTACGATCGCCGCGACGACAACATGGCCGACGAGCGCGAGGCCGCCGATCACGTCATCCTGGATTCCGGACGCCCCGTCGTCGTCATCCCCCATGCCGGCCACTTTCCGGTCATCGGCGACACCGTCCTGGTGGCCTGGAACGCCAGCCGCGAGGCCACCCGCGCGGTCAACGACGCGCTGCCGCTGCTGCGCGCGGCCAAGACCGTGCACGTGCTGGTCATCAACCCCCGCCACAACGGCGTGCACGGGCACGGCGAGATCCCGGGTGCCGACATCGCCGGCCACCTGGCGCGCCACGGTGTCAATGCCATCGCCGAGCATGTGGTCGCCCACGAGGTGGATGCCGGCAACATGCTGCTGTCGCGAGCCAGCGACGCGGGCGCCGACCTGATCGTCATGGGCGCCTACGGACGGTCGCGCCTGCGGGAACTGGTGCTCGGCGGAGCGACCTGGCACATCCTCAACCACATGACCGTGCCCGTGATGATGGGCCACTGACGCCGGCGGCGGATGAGGGCCCCCTCATCCGCCGGGCTGCCTCGGCCTACCCCGTCAGCATCCGGGCGATGCGCTCAATCGGCGCGGCATCCCGGATGATCCGGGCGTAGAGGGCGATGTGCCCGGCCTCGAAGACCATGCGGTTGGCGACGGGCACCCGCCAGTCGTCCAGCATCCGCTTCGCCTGTCCATAGGGCGTCGACTGGTCTTCCGTGCCCAGGAAGGCCAGGATGGCGTCCGGATCGACGCCCGGTTCGGGACCGGGGTCGAGCACCGGCCGTAACGCCCGCAGGTCCGCGTCCGTCCATCCGGCCCGCGTGACGGCATCGGTCAGGCCGAGCAGCCTGGAAATGTCACCCCGCGTCACCACCTGGTCGATGTGCGTGGATCCGGCCCCGATGAAGGCCATGTCGGGCCGCATCGCCTCGGGCCAGAGGCGACAGCGCGAGGCGATCTGCTGCGTGACCAGGCCGCCGAGGCTGAACCCGCCCACCCCGACTCTCGCCGAACCCCGCGCCCGCGCCCAGGCGACGAGGTGCGCAGTCTCGCACGCCTGCGCCGCATAGAGTTTCACCAGACTGAGCGGCGCGCGCGCCAGATAGGACTGACCGCTGAAACAGCCGGGAGGCGCGCGCCGGCCGTGCCAGGGGGATTCGGGCAGGATGACCCGGATGCCGCGCGCCGCCAGCCGTCGCGCGACATAGTCCTCTTCCGGCCAGTAGGCGATCAGGTCGTACATCATCCCGAAGCCGCTGGCGTAGATGAAGGTCGGCGCGCCGGCCCCGCCCCCCTCCGGCCCGTAGACGCGCGCGGTGACCCGGTCGTCCATGAACGGCGAGGGCGACGCGAACCGGATCAGGGACTCCGGTCCGGCCGGACCGAGCACCTCGGCGGAGATCTCGGTCGGCGGGGTGGCCGCCGGGGCGGCATAGACGCCGTCGGGATCGTCCAGCCAGGGACTCACCGCCGCCAGCGTCTCGCGCGGGGGCGGTACCTCGAACGGACACACCGCGACCGACGGCTCGTTGCCAAGGAACCGAAACAGCCATGCCGGCTTACGCGCATCCTGGGACCGCCGGCGGCGCTCCCGGTCGAGCGCGACCCGCGTGGCCATGTCGGCCGTCGCGTGACCCCAGAAGACGTCATCCCAGCGCCGCTGGGTCTCGGCCAGATCCGCGTGGCGGCGGGCAAGCACCGCCATCGCCCTCCTCGCGCGCGGCCGCAGACGCGAGGCCCGGTCGCCGTCGAGACCCAACTCTGTCAGAAACGCATCGACGTCCGGCTGCGCGGCGGCAACGGCACTGGCGCGCGCGGCCCGGAACTCGCGCGGCACGACCGACATCCTGACCCGGTCGAACCATCGCGACATGAACACACGGCTGAGGGGTCCCGAAAGAACGCGATGCATCATGGACACGCTGAGACGGTCGGGTGCCATTCGTGCTCCTTTCCGTGAGACTCTCGCCGTGGCCACGATCCCGTTCCGACAGGATGATGGGACGGCAGGAGCGATCCAGACCGATGAGTACGGATCGCGCCCTCCGTGTGGATCACGACCCGGACGATCCGCGTCTCACGTCATGTTGAAGATGATTGTCTTCTTGTGGGTGAAGTGTTCCAGCATGGACTCCAGCGAGGCCTCCTTGCCCAGGCCCGAGGCCTTCACGCCGCCGTAGGACAGGTTGGGCTGCACCACCAGGTTCTGGTTGACCTGTACGAAGCCGGCCTCCAGGCGCCGGGTGGCGTCCATCGCGGTTTTCAGATCCCGGGTCCAGATGCTGGCGGCCAGGCCGAACTCGCTGTCGTTGGCGGCCTCGATCACCGCGTCGTAGTCGCTGAAGCGGAACACGCAGGCGACGGGACCGAACACCTCTTCCCTGGCCGGGGGCGCGTCGGCGGCGATGTCGGTGAAGATCACCGGGCGCAGGAACAGGCCCTTGGCCAGGGCGGGATCGCTGGGCAGGGCCGAACAGGGGATGGCGGTGGCGCCGGAAGCGCGACCGGCCTCGATGAAGCCCTCCACCTTCTCGCGCTGCTGCGACGAGATGATGGTGCCGATGTCGGTGGCCTCGTCCAGCGGATCCCCCATCACCATGGCATCCACGCGGGCGCGCAGTCGCTCCACGAAGACGTCATGGATCGAGTCATGAACATAGATGCGCGACGAGGCGGTGCAGCTTTGTCCCTGCCGCGTGAAGCGCATGCCGGCCACGGCGCCATCCACGGCGCGGTCCAGGTCGGCGTCGTCCATGATGATCATGGGGCTCTTGCCGCCCAGTTCCAGGGTGGCCGGGATCAGCCGGTCGGCGGCGGCGCGGGCGACGATGCGGCCGGTCTCCACCGAGCCGGTGAACGAGACCTTGCCCACGCTCGCGTGATGGACCAGGGGGGCGCCGCATTCCGGGCCGAAACCGGACAGCATGTTGAAGACGCCGGCGGGCAGGATCTCGTTCATGATCTGGCAGACGCGCAGCACCGTCAGCGGCGCCTCCTCGGCCGATTTGACCACCACCGTGTTACCGGCCACCAGGGCCGGGGCGATCTTCATGGCCATCAGCAGCAGCGGCACGTTCCAGGGAATGATGACGCCCACCACGCCCACCGGCTCGCGCACCGTGACGGTCATCATGTCGGGGTTGAAGGGCACGGACTCGCCCTTCAACTCCGAGCCCAGGCCCCCGAAGAACACGAACATGTCGGCAAGCACACTGGCCTCGACCCGGCTTTCGGTGCGCAACGCCTTGCCGGTTTCCAGGGCGACCAGGCGGCCCAGTTCCTCGACATGCTCGTTCAGGCGGGCGCCGCAGGCGGCCACCAGCTTGCCGCGCTGGCGCGCCGGCATGCGCGCCCAGTCGGTCTGGGCGCGGCGGGCGGCGGACACCGCGCGCTCGACGTCGGCGGTGTCGCCCTCGGCGGCCTGGCCGATCACGGCGCCGGTGGCCGGATTGATCACGTCGAAGGACTTGCCGGAGGCGGCGGCGGCGAACTGGCCGTCGATCAGGTGCGCGCCGCTCAAGGCCTGGGCCAGGGCAAACGGATCGGTCTGCGGGGTGGTGTCGAGGGGCATGACGAGTCTCTCCCGATACGGGCGCCTCGGTCCGGGCGCCTTTGAAGGTGGGGGCGACGCGCGGAACGGGCGCCACCGCGCGCCAGTGATGCCATGCGGTGCCGAATGGTTCAACCGTGTCGGAGTCGGCGACGGGAAGGGCCCGGCCGGCCGGACGAGCGTCGCGGCGCGCCCGCCGTCAGCCCACGAAATCGGTGGGCAGGGTGGACAGCAGATCGGCGAACAGGTCGCCCTGGATGCTGACATGGTCGCGCATGGCGCTATCGGCGCGCACGCCGTCGCCATCCAGAATCGCCTGGAGCACGGTCTCGTGCTCGCGCAGGGAGTCCGCCAGCCGCCCGGGACGATTGAGCTGGTGGCGACGATACGGCGTGGCGCGCAGACGCAGACCGGCGGTGGTCTCCTCCAGGACGGTGTTGTGGGATCCGACATAGATCAGGTCATGGAAGCGCCAGTTGGCCTCGTAGTAGGCATCCACGTCGTGTCCGGCGGCGACCGCGTCGGCGCAGGCCGCATGCGCGGTGTGCAGGGCCGTGCGTTCCTCGGTGGTCATGCGGCGCGCGGCCAGCCGGGCGCACATGCCCTCCAACTCGGCCATGACGTCGAAGATCTCGATCAGGCGACGCAGCGTGATCTGCGCCACCACCGCGCCCTGACGCGGGCGCACCTCCACCAGGCCCGAGGCGGACAGCTGGTGCAGGGCCTCGCGCACAGGGGTCCGCGAGACGCTGAAGCGCTCGGCGAGGGACACCTCGTCAAGACGGTCGCCGGGTTTCAGGCGTCCGCTGAAAATGTCTTCCTCCAAACCCTTGCGCAACACCTCGGCGCGGGTCGGGCGCTTCTGACGGGTGGGGTGCACAGCCACAAGCCTCCTGGTGTTCATAACGACGAGTCTTCCATCCGGCCGATGGACCCGGTCGTGGCCATGATGGTGTCCTGACACACCCAAGCCACACTGTTCGGGGCATCCATCCGCGACAGGACCCGACACGCGAGAGTCGATTCAACGGCACATTATCACGCGACGATTATCAAGACTCCAATATTTCTCGGAAATGTTCAAGCGCCCCGGGTGACCCGATCAGGGCAATCGCGGCACCGCGAGCAGTCGGTGGGAGATCCCAGGCTACCGACGCGCTCGCGGCCAACGGATATACATCAAAAATTGTTCCTAACCCGTCCGCATCATTTCCATTCCCGACGCGCGCCTTGGCAAGGCGGTATCGTCGCCGAGCCAGGACGCGTTGGTTGCTTTTCACGGTCACTTCGACCCTTCAATCGTTAAGATTTTTCTTCCTAGACTCTATCAACAATAAGTCGCTCAATCGCCTGTTGATGGCTCGACGGGACCGGAACCCGGATGCGTTCATGGCATTGGACCCCGTCCCGTTCCTGTGGCAAGAGTCGAGGGGGCGTCGGGGAACCTGGTCGAAACAAGCCGGCGCGGCCCGGCGAATGAGTCATACCAACCGGCCGTGATCCGGACTCATCGGAATCATGGTCATACGCTGCCCCGGACACCCGTCGGGCGTTCGCGCCATGGACGTTGGCGCCGCGACGCGGCACCGGGGGTAGCGGCCTCCGGAGTCCCCGGAGTCCTATGGATCCGGCACCGCATGGCGGTGCCGGGGCGCGCCGACCGGTATCGCACGCATCCGCCGCCGGTCCGGCACCAAGAATCACGATGCGCGGACCCCAATCCCAGGGCCCGCGCCGACGAAGAGGGAGAGCACCATCATGATGAGGACGACGATGACCCTGGGCCTGGGCCTGATGATGGCTTGCGTGACGGCCGCCGATGCGTCCGCCCGGACCCTGAAGGCATCGCACCAGTGGCCCAGCGGCAAGGGCGATCTCCGAGACGAGATGGTGCAGATCATCGCCCGCGAAGTGGCGGCGGCGGACGTCGGCATCGACGTGCGCGTCTATCCCGGCGCCCAGTTGTTCAAGCCGCGCGAGCAATGGAACGCCATCGTCAAGGGGGTTCTCGACATCACCGCCTTCCCGCTGGACTACGCCAGCGGTCAGCACCCGCAGTTCAGCGCCACGCTGATGCCGGGCCTGGTGAAGAACCACGACCATGCGATGCGCCTGAACGACTCGCCCTTCATGGACGACATCAAGGCCATCATCAACGAGGCCGGCGTGGTGGTGCTGGCCGACACATGGCTGGCCGGCGGGTTCGCGGGCAAGACCGATTGCATCGTGGCGCCCGAGGACGTGGCCGGCCAGACCATGCGCGCCGCCGGCCCGGCGTTCGAGGAAATGCTGGTGGGCGCCGGCGCCTCCATCGCCTCCATGCCCAGTTCCGAGATCTACACCGCCCTCCAGACCGGGGTGCTGGACGGCGCCAACACCTCCTCGGGGAGCTTCCTGTCCTATCGGCTGTACGAGCAGGTGTCGTGCCTGACTCCGCCCGGCGACTACGCGCTGTGGTTCATGTACGAGCCCATCCTGATGTCCCAGCGGACCTGGGACAGCCTGACCGAGGACCAGCAGGCGGCCTTCATGGCGGCCGGCGAGAAGGCCGAGGCATATGCCCACGAGGCGGCCAAGGCGGTGGACGGCAAGATGGTCGCCGCGTTCGAGGACGCCGGTGTCGAGATCGCCACCATGGACGAAGCGCAGTTCCGGGCCTGGCTGGCCATCGCCGACACCACCGCCTATGCCGGCTTCGCCGACACGGTGGACGGGGGCCGCGCGCTGCTCGACAAGGCGCTGGCGGTCGACTAGCCCGGGCTGTCCGCGCCGACGCCGGCGCGCGCGCCTGGTCGCGTAACCGATCCCGGTCACCGTGGATCGATCGCTTGCGATGGGTCCCACGGGCGGCCGGGTGGCCGGCTCCAGGCCAGGATGGACGCCCGTCCCGGTTGCCCCCGTGGGCCGCCGCCCGTCGGTCGGCCTCTCTTTTGTCGTCCCGGGAAGACCGCCGCGCCGAGGGCTTCCCAAGGAGCTTCCATGGACACCTTCATCCTCGCCGTGCGGACGCTGTCGCGCCTGTGCGGCGTCACCGCCGCCGCCATGATGGGCGCCTCCGTGCTGGTGGTGACCCACATGGTCGTGGTGCGCTACTTCCTCAATGAAAGCACGGTCTGGCAAACCGATTTCGTCACCTACGTGCTGGTGGCGGCCACCTTCATCGGCTGTCCATACGTGCTGATGCAGCGCGGGCACGTGAACGTGGACCTTGTGCCCCTTGTCCTGCCGCACCGGGCGCGCCTGGGACTGGCCTTCCTGGCGGCGGCGGTCGGCCTGCTGTTCTGCGGGGTGCTGGCCTGGAAGGGCCTCGACCTGACGCTGGAGGCCTACCGCGAGGGGTGGCAGTCCGCGTCGGTCTGGAAGGTGGACATGTGGCTTCCCTACGCCGCCCTGCCGCTGGGGTTGGGGCTGACCTGCCTCCAGTACCTGGCCGACGTGCTGGCGCTGGCCACGGGGCGGGACCTGCCCTTCAACATGCGGCCCGACGAACGATAGGCGTCGATCGCCGCGTGTCCGCGCGGCGCAAGGGGAGCAATTCAGTATGGATCCGTTGTTGATCGGCGCCCTGATCGGGCTGACCACCGTGTTCATCCTGTCGCTGGGGGTGCCGGTGGCCTTCGGGCTGGGCCTTGTGGCCATCGGCTACCTGGTCTGGTTCGATGGCTGGTTCAGCCTGTCGGTGATCGCCGAGACCTTCTATGCCGGCATCGGCCACTTCTCCATGGTCTCCATCCCCATGTTCATTCTGATGGGGGCGGCGGTGGCCAGTTCCCCGGCCGGCAAGGACCTATACGAGGCCCTGGACCGCTGGCTGTACCGGGTGCCGGGGGGCCTGATCATCTCCAACCTGGGGGCCTGCGGCATCTTCGCCGCCCTGTCGGGCTCGTCGCCGGCCACCTGCGCGGCCATCGGCAAGATGGGCATTCCGGAGATGCGAAAGCGCGGCTATCCGGCCAGCCTGGCGACCGGGTCCATCGCCGCCGGCGGCACGCTCGGCATCCTCATCCCGCCGTCGATCACCATGATCGTCTACGGCATCGCCACCGAGACCTCCATCGGCCGGCTGTTCTTCGCCGGCCTGGTCCCCGGCGCGATGCTGGTGGCGCTGTTCATGGCCTGGTCGCTGTTCGACGCCTGGCGGAAGGGCTACAAGCTGACCGGCCAGTCGAACACCGGCTTCACCCTGTGGCAGCGCGTCCAGATCCTTCCCAAGGTGCTGCCCTTCCTGGCGATCATCGTCGGCGTGCTGTACGTGCTCTATGGCGGCATCGCCACGCCGTCGGAAACCGCCGGGGTCGGCGCCCTGCTGTGCATCATCCTGGTGGTGCTCATCTACCGCATGTGGAGCGCCGGACGGCTGTGGACCGTGCTGTCCGACGCCACCCGCGAGAGCGTCATGATCCTGATGATCATCGCCGCCTCGGAGCTGTTCTCCTACACCCTGTCCAGCCTGTTCGTGACCCAGTCCATCGCCCAGTCGATCGCCGAGATGGAGGTGAACCGATGGGTGCTGATGGGTATGATCAACCTGTTCCTGCTGGTGACCGGCTTCTTCCTGCCGCCGGTGGCGGTGATCCTGATGACGGCGCCGATCCTGCTGCCGATCGTCATGGACGCCGGGTTCGATCCCTACTGGTTCGCGGTGGTGCTGACCATCAACATGGAGATCGGCTTGATTACACCGCCGGTGGGGCTCAACCTGTATGTGATCAACGGCATCACGCCGGACGTTCGGTTGCCAACCATCCTGTGGGGGGCACTGCCCTATGTGGGCTGCATGGTGCTGGGCATCATCATCCTGTGCGTGTTTCCGGGCCTGGCCACCTGGCTGCCCGACCTGCTGATGGGACCCGGGGGATGACCGTCCGGCGGCGGGATCATCGGCGATCGAACCATACGGAGGGGACTATGAGCAAGGCAGAGGACCCGGCGGTCGTGGTCCGCCACGTTCTGTGCGCGCGGCGCGAGGGACTGAAGCGGATGTCCTACCGCCAGCAGGGACCGGCGCACGCCCCGCAGGGCCAGGAGGGGGCGCCGTCGATCATCTGCGTGCACGGGCTGACCCGCAACGCGCACGACTTCGACGCCCTGGGCGCCGCGCTGGCCGCGACCGGCCGGCGCGTGCTGGCCGCCGACGTGCTAGGGCGCGGCGCGAGCGACTGGCTGGCCGATCCCATGGGCTACGCGGTGCCGGGCTACGTGGGCGACATGATGGGGCTGATCGGGCGCGCCACGTCGTCGCCGCGCCAGGACCAGGTGGACTGGGTGGGCACCTCCATGGGGGGCCTGATCGGTCTGGTCCTGGCCGCCAGCCCCATTTCGCCGATCCGCCGGCTGGTGCTCAACGACGTGGGCCCGTTCCTGCCACAGGCGGCGCTGGAGCGCATCGCCGCCTACGTGACCGCCGAGGCCCCGGTATTCGACTCGCTGGAGGCCGCCGAGGCGCACTACCGGGAGATCCACGCGGACTTCGGCCCCATGACCGACGACGACTGGACGGCCCTGACCCGGCACTCCACGGTGCGCACCGAGGATGGCGCCGGATGGCGCCCCCACCAGGACCCCGCCATCGGCGCCCCCGCGGCGGCCATGCCCGCCCACGACATGGACCTGTGGGACGTGTGGGACCAGATCGCCTGCCCCGTCCTGGTGGTGCGGGGCGCGCGATCCGACCTGCTGACACCCGACGTCGCCGAGGAGATGGGCCGGCGCGGACCGGGATGCACGGTGCACACGGTGACCGGCGCGGGCCACGCGCCGACCTTCACCACGCCGGAGATCAATCGCGTGGTGGTGGACTTCCTCGCCGGATAGCGGATGCGCAGGGCATGGACACCAGGGCATGACGACGGACCGGCCGCGGGACGGTTCGGGCCGGGGTCTCGCGCCGGCCCGAAGCGGCGGGACGGCGACCCGACGGGGGGCCGATCCCCCCCCGGCCATGCCACATACGGGCGGGTCTGGCGTGCCCCGGACGGCGCCCGGACCAGGGGTCCCCCCGCCGCCTCGGATCCGCCCGGCGGATCGATGGACCAGAATGACGTATTTTCGTCTTTTTTTCCCCGTCATGATGCGGCCCGTGGTCGACCATCCGATGATCCCGGGGCGCGTGGCGGCATCACGGCGAACCGCGCGGGCCCCCTCTCCATCGGATGCATGACTTCGGAAACCGGCGGCAACCTGGGGGTCGGTCCATGTTACGACCCCGGGTCGCCTGAACCATTGGGGCGGGACACGGTGGGCAGGATCGGACGGCGACGGAGACGAAGACAGGGACGCGACCAACACGCCCCCGACGGCAAGACCGCCACGGGCACCGGCGACCCCGGCGGCGGGCCCGGCGGCGACCGTCGCCGGCATCGGTGCCGGGCAACGCGCCTCGTCGGCGCCCTGGCGGCGCTGATCCTCGTGGCGCCCCTGGCCTGGGCGGTGCCGGACACCTGGGGCAGCACCTGGACCACCGACGCGGAGGACGACCGCGCGACCGTTCAGAAGACCGCCACCGGCGACGCGGAAGCCGACGAGTCAGCGACGGGCGAGCCCGGGCCGGGCGCCGGTCCGGCCGTCATGCCGCCCCCCCTCGACAGCCCGTCCGCAAAACCGGCCGGCTCCACGCTGCTGGAAACGGAATACCGCTGGCTGGTGGCCATCCTGGGCCTGAGCACGGTGGTCCTGTTGGCGTCGGGCGGCCTGGGGGTGTGGTTCTTCTCCCTCAACCAGCAGCTTTCGCGCGAGGCCGACCAGCGGCGCTCGGCGGAAGCCCGCTACCGCATGCTCATCGAGGCCGCGCCCCTGCCCGTCCTGGTGCTGACCATGGACGGCCGGCGCGTGCTGTTCGCCAATTCGCGGGCGCGCGGCATGCTGGGCAACATCGTCGACCTGCCGGCCCCGCCACAGACCCCCAGGACCGATCTGGCGCTGTTCGCCAGCCCGGAGGACGGTGACGCGCTGTTGCGGGCCGTGCGCAAGGGCACGGCGGTGATCGACCGCGAAATGCGCCTGCGCCGGGCCGATGGCCATGCCCTCTGGGTTCACATGTCGGCCGACAGCATCAGCTACGAGGGTGACGACGCCATCTTCCTCGCCTTCGCCGACATCACCGCCCGCCGGGCCGCGGAATTCCGCCTGCGCGACAGCGAACGCCGCCTGCGCATGCTGACCGAGAACATGGTGGACGTCATCTGGACCTTGGATGAATCGCTCCACTACACGTACATCAGCCCCTCGGTGCGGCGCCTGCGCGGATACACGCACGACGATATCATCGGCATCGCCATCGATCAGGTCATCCAGCCGGACGCCTACCGACGCCTGGAGGACTTCATCCGGACCAGTGGCGAGAGCGTCCGCGACACGGGAACCCAGGCCTTCATGGACACGCGGGAGGAATGGGAACTGCCCTGCAAGGGTGGCGGGACCGTGTGGACCGAGGTCAACATCCGCATCTTTTTCGACGAGCACGGCCGCTTCACCGGTATCCAGGGCATGAGCCGGAACATCAGCGAACGCCGCACGCTGGAAGAGGATCTGCGCCGCTCCAACGCCGACCTGGAGCAGTTCGCCTACGCCGTGTCCCACGACCTGCAACAACCCCTGCGCATGGTGTCGCAGTTCCTGGGGCTCCTCAAGCGGCGCCTCGGCGATGACCTGGAGGGCGAACACCGCGAGTTCCTGGACTTCGCCGTGGACGGCGCCCGTCACATGCACGACATGATCAAGGACCTGCTGGAATTCTCGCGCGTGGGCCGGGGCGAGATCCAGCATGATCCCTTGCCCCTGGACCGCCCCCTGGATCAGGCCCTGCACATGCTGGATGCCACCATCCGCGAGGCGGGCGCGATCGTGGAGCGCCACCCCCTGCCCACCGTGCCCGGCGACGAGGGCCAGTTCACGCGCCTGTTCCAGAACCTGCTGGACAACGCCCTGAAGTACGTCGCGCCGGACCGGCGGCCGCACATCGTCATCAGCGCCCACGCCCCGCGCGAGGGATGGTGCGAGGTCAGCGTCGCCGACAACGGCATCGGCGTCGATCCCCGCCAGGTCGGCCGCCTGTTCGCGGTGTTCCAGCGCCTGCAACCGGCCGGAGAGTACCCCGGCACCGGCGTCGGCCTGGCCATATGCCGGCGCATCGTGGAGCGGCACGGCGGCCGCATCCGCCTGGAGTCCGAGGGGCCGCATCGCGGCGCGACCGTGACCTTCACGTTACCGGCCGCGCCCGCCGCCGACGGCCGGACGGATGGCCCCTCCCCCCCGGCGCATCCGCCGACGGCGAACGGGTGACGCACGCGGGCCGGCCACGGACTGCAACGGTCATTCTCAAGGACCGTTGGTATCACTTGCGGATCGGCAGCGTCGCCGCGTAGGCCAGGATACCGGCCGCCACGTCGGCGCCCATGGCCCGCAGCGGCGGCATGTCGTCGCCGGCGTGCCCATTGAACACGCTGTGCAACGAGCGCTCCGGATCCCCGGTCACCATGCGGCCCAGGGGCGGCATGGTGCGCACCGCGCGACCGTCGGCGCCATGGCAGGTGGCGCAGATGGTCTGGTAGGAGGCCTCATACACCGCCTCGTCGCCCCGGAACCGGCCCGTCTGGGGGTCGATCCACGTGGCCATGTCAATCTGTCCCCGGCTGACGAACATCGCCAGATCCTGGATGTCGCGCACGGACAGAAGGCGCTCGTAGTGGTGCGTCTCGTCGACGAGAATGCTCTCGACGTGCTTCGGGAACATGCCGACCATGCCGTCGATCCCCCGGTGAGGCGCCTGGGCATGCTGGCCCCGGGTGACGCCGGCCGCCCCCTTGTAGTCCCAGCCATGACACGCCACGCAGCGCCAGCTGAAGCGTTGCGCCCGGGTCAGGCTGGCCTCGGTCTCCCCGGCCAGGGTGGACCGCGCGGCCTCGGGGTAGGCCGGGTGCCAGCCCTCGGGCACGAGGCCGCCGTTTTCCGTGTACCAGGTGTCGTACAGACGCCCGCCATGCACGATGGCGGCGATGGCCGGGCGGCTGGGCAGGGTCTGCATATAGGCCAGCGTATCGGCGAGACGCGCGTGGTTCAGCACCCGCAGGGGCGGCATGGAGCCGTTGGGGTGACCGTTCAGGATGACGTGCAGGGCGTGCCAGGGTTCCTCGCGACTGAAGTCGCCCAGCGGCGGAATGGCGGTCACGGCCATGCCGTCGGCGCCGTGACACCCGGCGCAGATGGACTGAAAGTAGATGCCACCCGGACCCGGGTCGCCGAACGCGCGGCGCGTGACGGGATCGATCCAGGTGTCCATGCGCACCTGGCCGCGGGTGACGAACAGGGCCAGATCGCGCAGGTCCCCCGCGCGCATCTCCTGGCCGTAGCCATGAAGCCTGTTGCCCAGCACCTCCAGCACCGCCTGTGGATCGCCGCCGGCGGCATCGGTGATACCCCCGGTCAGGCCACCGGACCGGCCATACTGACCCAGGTAGTCCCAGCCGTGGCAGGTGACGCAGCGCCCGGCGGCGGTGACGGCCGCGCCCAGGATCTCGGGCTCCGGCAGGTGGGAGATGCGCCGATCATGGAGGCGCAGTTCCACCCGCCAGTTGTCGTACAGGCGGCCACCGCGCGCGATCGCCGAGATCTCCTCGGCGGCCCACGCAGGCGGCGTGAGGCCGGGGACGAGGGCCGCCAGCAGCGTGACGACCAGAAGGATCGAACCCAGGGGCATGGGGACCACGGCGGCCGGCACCAGGCGACGCGGCACGACGGAACACGTCGAACGACTCACGGTTCATACCCCTCCGGAAGTTCGTGAACGATGCCCTTGTGGCATTCGATGCAGTGCCGTCCTTCCTGCATGGCATCGGGATGCTTGAGGCCGGCGCGGCGCCCCTGCTCGTAGGGGTCCATGGCCTCGAAGGCATGGCACTCGCGGCATTCCCGGGACTCGGTGGCATCGAATTTGGCCCACACCCGTTCCGCCATGTCCAGCCGATGGGCCTCGTACTTCTCCGGCGTGTCGATGGTGCCCAGCAGATGGTGCCAGAGATCCTTGCTGGCGATAATCTTGGCCACCAGCTTGGGGCCGAAGTCGCGCGGCACGTGGCAATCGGCGCACTCGACCCGAATCCCGGTTCGGTTCGCGTAGTGGATCGAGTTCTTGTACTCGGCGTAGGGGCCGATTTCCATCGCGTGGCAGGAGATGCAGAACTCGGTCGTGTTGGTGACGCTGGCGAACACCGTGAACCCGCCATAGGCCCCGCCGATCAGGACGATCGTGGCCAGAACGAAGATGATGCCACCCGACGTGGTGGCGAAGGGATTTCGCATCAGCCGCCGCAGCCAGCTTCGGCCCTGGCTGGACTCGGGCGACGGAGGATCGCCGGGCGGGCCATTCGGGGTATCGGATGCGGACATCGAACCTCCTCACGGGGTCTATGAAAGCGGAACACGGGGACCATTCCGCGATGAACCTGGCGCCGACGGTCAATGAGATCCGTCATCTGGCGTCTGGCGTCTAGCATCCTGTGTTCGGTCGTACAGCTGGCCCGTCGTCCCACCCGGCCCCCGGATGCCCGGCCACGGCCCCCTGGCGTGGTCGGAGTCGGGGTGCGTGGCTGACACCGGCCGTCCCGGGTCCTGACTCGTCGGGCCCAAGGACAGACGCCGCGTCGCGGCACCGACGCGATCGCGTCGGCCGCCGGACAAGAGACGTCCCCTCTCTTGTTCGGCGGTATGACACGGAGCGGCGCGAGACCGAATCGCGGCCCCGGCGCGCCCTCCCCCTCACGGGCGGACGGCGCGCCAGGGCACGCGGCGGGCTAGACGCCCCACACGTCGGTCTTGATGTTCTCGAACCAACTGTGCGCATAGACCTCTTCGCGGGCCCGAATCGAGGGATCCGCGTTGGCGGGCGACACGCCGCCGGCGCCCTCGATCGGTTTCAGGTGGTTTTCGAAATCATCGAACTGGTAGACGGCCGCCACCGAGAAACCAAACTCCGGCCCGGCGATCGAGTAGCAGGCATTGGCCAGCTTCGGCGACGGCGGCTCCTGATCCCGCGCCAGGGCCAGCACGCCGGCGACCGCCGCCTTGGCCTGCGAGTTGGCGCTGGAGGCCGACTTGGGCATGGCGGCGGCGGCGCTGGCGTCTCCCAGCACGTGAATGCCCGGCACGTCCAGGCACTCGAAGGTGCCTTTGTTGACGGTCACCCAGTCCCCGTCCGCCAGGCCGGCGTCGAACGCCAGGCGCCCGGCCTTCTGCGGCGGAATGATATTGACGACATCGCCCTTGAAGTCGCCGGCGCCGGCGCTAGACACGGTCATGGTCGACGGATCCACCTTGGTGACGCCACCGCCGTTGGAGCCGGAGATCCACTCGATCATGCTGTCGTCCGTGCCGAAGCCGTAGAGCTTCTCCCAGGCCTCGGTGAACAGGCCCTGCTTGGAGAACTTGTCCTTGGCATCCAGGAGTATGATCTTGGAGCGGGGTTTGTGACGCTTGAAGTAGCTGGCCACCAGACTGACCCGCTCGTACGGCCCGGGTGGGCAGCGGAACGGGTTGGGCGGCGACACCAGAACGAAGGTGCCGCCATCCTCCATGCTCTCCAGCTGCTGGCGCAGCGCCTGGGTCTGCGGACCGGCCTTCCAGGCGTGCAGCATGGTGCTGTCCGCCACCTCGGCGGAGTAGCCCTCGATGGCGTCGTACTTGAAGTCGATGCCCGGGGCGACCATGCAGCGATCGAAGGACAAGGTGTCCCCGCCCTGGGTGGTGACCGTGCGGGCGGTGGCGTCCACGCCGGTCACCCGGTCGTGCACCACGGTGATGCCCTCGGCGCGCATCGCGTCGTAGCCCACCTGAAGGGTGTCGAAGGAGCGATCGCCCGCCAGGACCTCGTTGCTCATGAAGCAGGTGGTGTAGGTGGGATTGGCCTCGACCAGCGTGACCTCGGCGTCGGGGGCGTAGCGCTTCAGGTAGCGGGCGGCCGTGGCGCCGGCCGGCCCGCCGCCGACGATGACCACGCGGGGTCCGGCGGCGCGGGCGATGGAGGGAAAGCCGGCGAGCCCCAGAGCGGCGGAGGCGCCCGCGAGATGCAGGAATGTGCGTCGTGTCGTCATGGTCTGGGCCTCACTTCACGCTGGCGTAATAGTGCAAGGTCTTCTCGAAGCCCTCCATGCCGTGGGCATCCATCAGTTCCCGGAACTTGCGCGCCTGGCGGCGTTCCATGTCCCGGTGCCCTTCCAGGAAATCCTCAACGGCATAGCGCATGTACACCAGCTTCTGGCCCGCGAGGATGCCGACACCCTCGCCGTCCCGTCCCTCGTTCTCGTGACAGGACTCACAGTATTCGGCGGCAAGTTCCTTGCCCTCGGCGGCCATGGCCATGTCGATGGCCGGCTGCGCCGGCCGCTCGAACGGCAGCCCCTCGAAGTACACCGCCAGTTGCTCGATCTCGTCCTCGGAGAAGCCGCGCGCGATGCGCCCCATGACGGTGGACGGATTGGTGTCGTCCTGATACGTGCGCATCATGTAGGCGAACTGCTCGGCATGCAGCCCGGAGATCGTCGGCACCGCCGGGCCGACTCCGACACCGTTCGGCCCATGGCAGAACGTGCAGGACCCGGCCATGATCTCCAGCGCGTGATC
Source organism: Roseospira visakhapatnamensis (assembly GCF_014197915.1). Taxonomy (GTDB): domain Bacteria; phylum Pseudomonadota; class Alphaproteobacteria; order Rhodospirillales; family Rhodospirillaceae; genus Rhodospira; species Rhodospira visakhapatnamensis. The sequence continues at coordinate 211,578 of NZ_JACIGK010000003.1, read as the reverse complement.
GACCGCCGGCTCGTCACCCAGGGCCGGCGCCGCGGCGGCGGCCAGCCCAACGGTCAGCGTCGCCAGTCCAAGGCGGCGCTGTCCCCTCTTCGAAATATGCATATCCTGGACTCTCCCTGGTTCCATTGATTGCAGTCGTATCGAGACGACATTCTTTATTCATTGTGCTTTTGACTTGATCTGGTCCGTTCCCTTCCGCCCTACCCGGATCGAACGGATCGCGGCACCCTGATTCCGTATATTAGAGACCGCATACGTAACAAGGTCACAGGCGCCGCCGTTAATGTCAAGGGCACGGCGGCGCGACCCCTCTTGACGACGGCATCCCTCGCCCCCATCTCCGGCTTGTAATGGACCGATCGGTTCAGAAAAAGACACTCCACTGCCATTCCCCGAGCCGGAGATCACGCGATGACCGCCTTTCCGAAGCACACCTTGGAGACCGCCCCCGACGAGGTCCGGCCGCTGCTCGAAACCTCCCGCAAGATGTTCGGCCGCATTCCCGGCCTGCACGCCACCATGGCCGAGTCCCCGGCGCTGTTGCGCGGCTATCAGGAGCTGTTCTCCCTGGCCGCCCATACCCGGTTCAGCACCACGGAGCGGCACGTGGCCTGGTTGGCCCTCAACTACGAGAATGGCTGCACCTACTGCATGGCGGCGCACACCGGCCTCGCCAAGAAGGACAGGGTGGACGACGCCATCATCCAGGCGCTTCGCGACGGCCGCCCCCTGGCCGATGCCAAGCTGGAGGCATTGCGCCGACTCGCGGTTCGTCTGGTCAGGGATCGGGGCTGGGTGGACGAGGACGGATTGCGGCCCTTCCTGGACGCCGGCTACACGCGCGGGCACGTCCTGGATCTGGTGCTTCTGGTGGGCGCCAAGACGCTGTCCAACTACACCAACCACCTGGCCGAGACGCCGGTGGACGATGCCGTCAAGCCCTTCGCCTGGACGCCGCCCGATCGTCGGCAGGCGGCGGAGTAGGCCCGACACAGGCAGAACGACGGACCGTGGCCGTCCCTGGGGAGGCCGGTCCACGAGCGTTGGTCTTAACCAGAGGGCGGGATGCGGGGGGCATCCCGTCCCCTAGCGCGGCAACGCTTGCATTCAAGGGGGAATTCCTTGAATGCAAGCGTTGCCGCACAAAACACTGTCTCTAGCAGTGTGTCGGATTTCAACGGCTCAAATCGGCTAACTACTTGATATCATTCATGTTTATTTCTCGGTCAGCAAATCCAACCTTGAATGATATCAATGGGTTAGCCTCTAAATCCGACACACTGCTAGCGCCGTCAGTACCGATCCTCGGCCAGCGACATGACGCCAACGCCCATGGCGACGCTGCCGAAGGTGATGAACAGGCCGGCGAACAGCAGCGCCAGGTTCAAGGCCCACTGGTCGGAGGCCAGCACCAGGGTGCCGATCCCGCCCACGTCGAGGCCAAGGAGCGAAACCCCGAAGGTCAGCGCGCCGGTCAGCCCGTAGGCGAGGTGGCGCAGCATGAACAGCACGGCATGGCGTTCTTGCGGCTGAAGCGGCATGACAGGATCTCCCGACCAGCTCGGCACGCCCGGGCTATCCAGACGGACGGGCGCCCAGCGCGCGCCTCGCCTGGATCCAGACACGATGTCCCCATGATATCAGGAGTCAGGTGCGCTCTGCACGGCGGATGTAAAGGGCACGCCATTGCTGACGTGCCGCTCTCGCCAAGGCCCGAGCATGTCGGAGGGATGCGCGCGGCCCTGCCCGGGATCGCCCCGGGCGGCCGGCCCGGCTCCGGTATCGGCCTCCGGTGGTTTTGGTGCGGTCGAGAAGACTCGAACTTCCACCCCGTTTCCGGGACAGCGACCTCAACGCTGCGCGTCTACCAATTCCGCCACGACCGCACACCGCACCAGCCTGACGCCGGTCGTCCGTGCGACCGCGCCAGAACCATGCAGGTATCAGAAAGGGGACGGGGCATCAAGCGAGACATCGCCCCAGGGCGTTGCGCCGGGGGCGCGGTGTGCCCAGCTTAGGACTTGTCACGCCGGCCGCGTCCGACCGAGACTGAGCCCGCCCGGCCTGGGCAGGCGGCATGTCCGAGCACCCCGGATGGGCGCGCCGTGCGTCGGCCACGCGAGGCGGGCCGCGATGATGCGGCGCCGGGCCATCCGGCGGCGATCGTGTCCCCGGTGTCCCCCGTCCCGCGCCGTGCCGTTACCCCATCCCGTGGTGCGAGGCCTGTCCGGTTATGAGCGAGTCCCTCTCCCTCCGCCGTCCCGATCATCCGCGCGTGGTTCCCCTCGCGCTGCTGGCCGCCGGCCTCGGGCTGCTGGGGGGCGCCATGGTGCTGGAGCACGGCCTGGGCATCGCGCCCTGCGTTCTCTGCGTTTACCAGCGCGTGGCCCCCGCCGTGGTGGTCGTGCTGGCGGCGGTGGCGGCCTGGCCGGCGATCCCCATGCACGGCGCGCGCCGGCTGGTGCTGCTGATAGCCCTGGCGTTCCTCGCCAACACGGTGCTGGCCGGCTATCACATCGGTGTCGAACAACACTGGTGGGCCGGCACCGACGCCTGCGGCAACGGGGACGCGGCGCCGGTCTCCCTGTCCTCCAGCCTGGCGGACCTGCGCGCCGGCCTGACGAACCCGGAGGTCGTGCCCTGCAACACCGTGGCCTGGTCGTTTCTCGGGATTTCGGTGGCAGGTTACAACATGATCCTGTCCATGATGCTGGCGGCCGCGGCGCTATGGGCGACCCGCCGGCCCCATCTGTGGAGATAGCCATGACCGACTCCGCCGCCACGTCCGTGCCCCGGCCCGGCCCGGCCCGCCTGCCCGGTGACCGCCCCCGACGCCAGGAGGTCGCCCGCATGATCCGCGTCGATCACGCCGGCGAGTACGGCGCCGTTCGCATCTATGAAGGCCAGATCGCCGTTCTCGGCAATCAGACGGCCAACGCGGGCGTGCTGCGGCACATGCGCGACCAGGAGCGGGAGCACCTAGCGACCTTCGAGCGGCTGGTGCGCGAACGCCGGGTCCGCCCGACGGCCATGACACCGGTCTGGCACGTGATGGGGTTCGCCCTGGGCGCCGGCACGGCCTTGCTGGGGGAGAAGGCGGCCATGGCCTGCACCGTGGCCGTCGAGGAGGCCATCGACGGTCACTATCAGGCCCAGGCCGATCGTCTGGGCGACGACGACGCCGACCTGCGCGACACCGTGCTGCGGTTTCGCGAGGAGGAACTGGAGCATCGCGACATCGGCCTGCGCAACGGGGCCGAACAGGCGCCGGCCTACCCCGTGCTCTCGTCGGCCATCAAGGGCGGCACCCGGTTCGCAATCTGGGTGTCGGAACGGATCTGACGACGGGCGTTCCGGCGCGGCGGCCCGACCCATCGGCGTCGGTTTCCTGTCAGGTATGGGGCATAACACCCTGAAGCGCGCGCAGAAATAGCGCGCATCCCGAACGGTCCTCGCGTTTCGGGACCCGAGTCGGCGACCGGCATTCTTTTTGCTGGGGCAGAGTCGGGGCGAGGCGTCGTGCCTCGCCCGGCGAACCGGCCCCCCGACAGTCGCACCGGATTCGTTACAATCACTTGATTCAGAAGACAAAACACCAGGTCGGCCGGATCCGGTCACCAGACGACCATTCGTGGTGTTTAATGTGATGCTTTAAAATGCAGGTCTAATCATCGATGTTGTTATACTCAAAATGTTCCGATGGCTGAATCCGCCGCGACGGATGGTCGGGGAGGCTTCGAACGAAAGGGGATTGCACGCGTCATGGTGTTCGGACGTGGCCAACGTGCACAGACAAGTTTGCAGGTGGATCAGGATGTCCCGATGCCCCTGCTCGGCTGGGTGTGGATCGGCTTGGCGGTGCTGTGCGCCATGCTGGCCGCCCTGCCGGTGGACAGCAGCGCCCAGATCCTCATGGTCATGATCTGCCTGCTGGCGGTGTTCCTGCTGCGCCCCATGGTGCCGCGTGACGACCCGAACAGCGTTCTCCGGATCATTGTGCTGTTCCTGGCGCTGTTCATAAGCTTCCGGTACTTCGGCTGGCGGACGTTCGTATCCCTCCATTACGATACCTTCCTGGACGCGCTTCCCGGCCTCATTCTTTACGTCGCAGAGATTTATGCCTTTTCCGTGGCTCTTCTGGGGCTTTTCGTGGCCATCTACCCGGCCCACCGACGCGATCCGCCGCCGGTCCCGGTGGGCGCGCCCATGCCCACGGTGGACGTGTTCATCCCGACCTACAATGAAGACCCGGATCTTCTGGAGACCACCATCCGCGCGGCCTGCCTGATCCGTTATCCCCAGGACCTGCTGCGCATCTATCTGCTCGACGACGGCGGCACCGACCAGAAGTGCACCGACGAGGACCCCGAGACGGCCCAGGCGGCCCGCGCGCGGCGCGAACACCTCCAGGCCATGTGCCAGCGCCTCGGGATCACTTACGTCACCCGGCCCCGGAACGAGATGGCCAAGGCGGGGAACGTCAATCACGCGTTCCGGCAGACCGGCGGCGACCTGATCCTGATCCTGGACGCCGACCATGTCCCCACCATGGACATCCTGGAAAACACGGTGGACTGGTTCCGGGCGTCTCCCAGCACCTTCCTGGTGCAAACCCCTCACTTCATGATCAATCCCGACCCGATCGAACGCAATCTGCTGAAGTCGTTCAGCCGCAGCCCGTCCGAGAACGAGATGTTCTATCGCACCATCCAGTGCGGCCTGGACTTCTGGGATGCTTCGTTCTTCTGCGGGTCGGCGGCCATACTGCGTCGCTCGGCGCTGGAAGAGGCCAACGGCTTCCTGGGCGAGACCATCACCGAGGACGCCGAGACGGCCCTGGACCTGCACGCCCGGGGCTATCGCAGCATCTATCTGGAACGGGCCATGGTGGCCGGGCTGTCGCCGGAGACCTTTGCCGACTTCGTCATCCAGCGCATGCGCTGGACACAGGGCATGGTGCAGATCTTCCTGCTGAAGAACCCGGTCTTCCGGCCCGGCCTGTCCTGGCATCAGCGCCTGGGGTACATCAATTCGTCCCTGTTCTGGTTCTTCCCCTTTGCTCGCCTGGTCTTCGTGCTGGCGCCGCTGATGTACCTGATCCTCGGCATGCGGGTGTACAACGCGACCCTGACCGAGGTGATGATCTACACCGTCCCGCACATGATCGCGGTCTTCTACATGACGGACGTTCTGTTCGGTCGCGTGCGCTGGCCGTTCGTATCCGAACTCTACGAGGTCTTACAGTCCGTCTTCACGGGGCGGGCGTTGTGGCAGGTCATTCGCAACCCCCGCAAACCGCGCTTCGTGGTCACACCAAAAGGACGGACCCTGAACCAGGACTTCATCTCGCCCTATGTCCGCCCGTTCTACGTCCTGCTGGTCCTGGTCGTCACCGGGATTTTCTTCGGCGTATGGCGCTACAGCGTGATCGACATCGATCGCGATCTGACGGTCGTCGCCTTCGCCTGGAACCTGTTCAATCTCATGATCCTGCTGGGCAGCCTGGGCGCGCTGCTGGAGCAGCGCCAGCGCCGCGCCGCGCCGCGCATGCCGTCCCGATACAAGGGCAGCCTGACCATCAAGGACACCACCATTCCCTGCATGATCGTCGACCTGTCGCAAGGAGGCGCCCGCATCTCCCTGGACATGCCGGCGCCCGACGACTGGGCCAGCGGCGACCAGGGCATCCTGGAGGCCATTCGGGGCGATGGGGCCCGCTTCCGGATGAATCTGGAACTGCGGGCCAAGTGGATGTCCGGCCGTTTTGAGCAGTTGGGCACGGTGTTCCGGCCGCGCACCGACGACGAGGTGTTCGACGCCGTGGCCCTGGCCTTCGGGGACAGCGCCCGCTGGGAGACGTTCGTGTCCCGCCGCACGCGCCCGATGATGTTCTGGCGGGCGCTCTGGGTGACGTTGAGGCTGGGCCGCATGGCGGTCACCGAGCACTTCAAGATGCTGTTTTCCCGCCCCCTGGCCAGACTGTTCCGGCGGGCGCCACGGACTCGGACACGGGCGGCTCAAGCAGAAAGCGTTTGAGAGACCAAGGGGGGCATCGATGACAACGGACGACCTGCAGCGCCGGCACCATGGCCGGCTCCACCCGGCAACGCCGGCATCGCACGGCGATGACGGATCCCCGGGAACCGTCGGTGACGGGGCGCGTGTGGGCCAGCAGCGTCGGCGGGGTCGGACCGCGACGGAAACCGGGACAGGACAGGACCAGACCATGGGCAACGGCAAGATTTGGCGGGGCCGGGTCGCCATCGGGCGACTCCGGGACCTTGTGTCCAACGTGGCGATGAACCGAGACGGCGCGGGGCGAGACGGCGCGCGCATCCCGTCCCGGGGTCTGGGACCAACCACACCGGCGCTCGGGTCCGGCCTGGTGCTGGCCGTGATGCTGGCCCTGATGCCGGCGATGAGTCTGGCGCAGTCGGCCGGTGTTCCGACGCGCCCATCGACCGGCGGCGCCGGCATGATGTCGGACGGCGCCCCGGCCGCGCCGGGACCCGCCGGGGCGGGCCGCCTTTCGGCGGGCGGTCCGGCCTTCGGCGAAGCGGACAGCCAGGGTTCGCGGCGCGTGGCCGCCGAGGCGACGGATCGCGCCAACGGTCGGGCCGGCTTCGGCCCGCGATACGGCCTGGACGGGCTGACCACGGACGATCGCTACTCGCTGGCCAAGTTCGTGCCGGAAACAGGCCCGATCCGCCTGAACGGCGTCGGACCCCGCCGCAGCATCTCCATCCCCTTCGCCGGCCGGCTGGACCTGGACAGTGTCGAGGTGCGCCTGACCTTCACCAACTCCATCGCCCTGCTCCCCGAACGCTCGGCCCTGACCGTGCGCTGGAACGAAACCGCCATCGGCCAGGTGCGGCTGGACCGCAAGGGCACCCGCAACCAGGTCCGGGTGCCGGTTCCGGTGGAGCTGATCACGGCGGGGTTCAACAGCCTGACCATCGAGGCCGCGCAGCACTATACCTATGAGTGCGAGGACATCAGCGCGCCCGAGCTGTGGACGGAGATCGATACCTCGCGCTCCGAAATCATCGTCAACGGCACACGCAACAACGACAGCATCACGCTGGCGCGCCTGGACCAGGTGTTCTCGCCCGGCATCGGCGGCGTTCGCGACCTGACCGTGGTGACGCCGGACGTGACCGTGCGGCCGGGCGCGCTCTATTGGTCCGGCCTGATCGCCCAGAGCACCGGGCTGCGCCTTCAATATGAACCGGCCATCATCCGCCATCAGGCGCTGGGCAGCGGCAGCCTGCCCGACACCGATCAGGTCATGGCCGGCACCGTGAACGACCTGCGGGGATCACTGCCCAACTTTCCCTGGCGCTCGGTCACCGGCCCGGTGATCGCGGTGCTGCCGGCGGGCAGCGGCGGTCAGGCCATGCGCCTGGTGATCACCGGCACCAGCGACGACGAGGTGACCACCGCCGCCCTGGCGCTGTTGTTCATCGATTTCCCCCTGGCCGACGCCTGGTGGATGCGCGTCAACGCCATCGAGGGCGGGGGCGAGCAACCGGTCGGCGTGCGCAAGTTCCTGGTGCCGGGCACCACCTATACCCTCAAGGACCTGGGGGTTCCGTCGCTGCTGATCGACGGCTCCGGCGGCACGGTGCGCAACGATATCGCCTTGCTGATGCCGGCCGACCTGTGGGCCGGCGAGAACGCGCAGGTCAAGCTGTTCCTGGACCTGACCTACGGCGCGGCGTTCCATCCCACGTCGGTGTTCAACATCTTCCTCAATGGTGACCTGGAACACGCCATCCACCTGAACGACAAGGCCGGAGGCTCGTTCCGGGAGTACGAGGTGCGCATCCCGTTGCGATCGTTCTCGCCCGGCTACAACACGCTGACCTTCGAGTCGTATCTGGTGGCCGAGCAATTGGAACCCTGCGTTACGTTCTACAAGGAAAACCTGGTGATGACGCTGTTCAACAGCTCGTCCCTGGTGCTGCCCAAGGCGGAACATTACGTGCCGCTACCGGACCTGCAACTGCTGGCGAAGACCGGGATTCCGCTGTTCCAGCCCGACCGGCTGCGCTCCACCGGCGTCGGCGTGCTGAACACCAGCCCGGAGGTCATCACGGCCGCCCTGACCCTGGTGGGCAAGCTGACCCAGGTGGCCGCCGCGCCGTTGCCGGGCCTGGAGGTGGTGCCGCGAAACCCGACCGACAAGGAACACGTGCTGCTGGTGGGAACGGTGCAGTCGCTGCGCCCCGACCTGTTCCGCCGCGCCGGCGCCACCCTGGGCGAGGTGCAGCGCATTCCCTATGAGTCCCATCAGTACGCCGACGAGGAGCGGCAGCAGGCCAGCGAGGCGGTGGCCGCCGACGATGGCGGGGGCCTGGGCGGCTGGTTCGATAGCGTCCTGGGCGAGGGGGACGAGTCCGCCGGCGCGCCGGCCGAGCCGGCGCCCACCCGCACCGCCTCCAGTCCGGGCCCGCGCAACTACGTCGCCCATGGCGCCGGCCTGGGGGACACGGCGATCATCATGGGCTTCCCCTCGCCCAACCAAAGTGACGGGACGGTCACTCTGGTGACGGCCGAGACCGCCGAGGCCCTCCTGGCGGGCGTGGCGCGACTGGTTGACCCCGCCTTCTGGGACGCGCTGAAGGGGGACATCATGATCTGGCGGGACTCGCCCACCACCGCCGAGACCCGCACCATTAGCCCGCTGGTTCACGTGGGCGACATGAACCCCATCAGCCAGGCGTCCTACCACGTGTCCAAGAGCCCTTGGATGTGGATCATCGGCGCCCTTGTGATCATCGTGCTTCTGGCGGTGATCGCCAACGTCCTGCTGCGAAACCGCGCCAGGCGCAAGAACGTGGATTCGCACGGTGACTAGGACAGATGGCCCGACGGGCGGGCGGGCGGATCGCACCGGCACGCCCCCTCCCAGTCGGCGCGGCCTGCTGCGCCTGCTGGGGGCGGGCGCGCTCGGCGCGGCCGGATGCACCCTGGCGCGTCCGGGTGAGTCGCGGAGCCTGCCCCCGGCCGGGACCGGCCGGGGGGCGCCGACCGATGACGTGCGGCCGGCGGACTGGTTGGCCGGATGGGCGCAGTTCCGGGACCGCTTCATCACCCCCGCCGGCCGGGTGGTGGATGTCTCCAACAAGCATGTGAGCCACAGCGAAGGCCAGGGCTACGCCATGCTGTTCGCGGTGGCCGCGAACGACCGCGACACCTTCGACCGGGTGTGGGGATGGACCCGCGCGACGTTGCAGTCCCGGCCCGATGACGCCCTGTTGTCCTGGCGCTGGATGCCCGACGATCCCGACGCCGCCGGCGACATGGGGCGCGTCGACGATCCCAACAACGCCACCGACGGCGACCTGCTGGTCGCCTGGGCGCTGACCCGGGCGAGCCAGCGGTGGTCCGAGCCGTCCTACCGCTCGGACGCCGTGACCCTGGCCGGCGACATCCTGCGGCTCACGGTGCTGGAACGCGACGGCGTGCTGATGATGCTGCCGGGGGTGGACGGGTTCCGGCGGGACGGCGCCGTGATCCTCAACCCCTCCTACTACGTCTTTCCGGCCATCGACGCGCTGGGCATGCTCACGGGCGACGCGATCTGGCAGCGCCTGTCCGCCAACGGCGCCGACCTTATCCAGGAGGCGCGCTTCGGCCGCTGGAATCTGCCGCCAGACTGGCTGCTGGTGCGCTATCAGGAGGCCGACCCCCCCGCCGAAACCGAGACCGAGACCGCCGAGGACGCCGGCACGGACGACGCGGCCGGGCCGGCCGAGGCGAACGCCGAGGGGGCGGAGCCCGACGCCACGGCCGGTCCGGAGCCCGACGCCGACCCTGGCGCCACCGCCGACGCGCCGGCCGAGGACACCGCCGACGGGCCCCCCGAGACTGACACTGAGGCTAACACTGAGGCGGACGCCGAGACGGGCGCCGAGGCGGGCGAGCCGCTGCCGCGCCTCGACCTGCCGGAGGGGTTCGAACCGGCCTTCGGCTTCAACGCCATTCGCATTCCCCTGAACCTGATCTGGGGCGGGCGCCAGACCCCCGAGCGGCTGGAGCCGTTCATCACCTTCTGGGGCCACTTCGACGGCGCCCGGTTCACGCCAAGCTGGACCGATCTGACCAAGGACACGGTCACCGTCTACGAGTCCAATCCGGGATTCCAGGCTGTCTTCGTACTCACCAGCGCGGCCTGGGACGACTGGACCCTGGGGACGGTGACCTTGCCGGATCTGGGCGACGACGCGGACTACTACGCCAGCGCGCTCTGGCTCCAGGTCGGATTGGCGCGGGAGGGATGGGTATGACGACGCACAGGGTCCTGTTGCTGAGCGGCGCCGGACTGGTGGTGCTGTTGGGGCTGCTGGTGTCCCGGTTCATCCCCACCGAACCGGCGGCCTGGATCGCGGCCCGGGCCCAGATGGCGACCTCCACCACCGAGTCCGGCGATCAGGCCGACACGCCCCCGGCAAGCCCCTTCCCCGCTCCGGCGGCCGCGCCCGACGCCGACGCCGCGCCGGCGTCTGCCGATGAGACAGCCGCCGAGACACCCGCCGGCGCCGGTTCGACCGACGCCGTGCCGGAGATTCCCGCGCGTCCCGTGGACGCGGACGGCGCACCCGTGGTGGTGCGCGACGACGAGGGAGCCCAGGTGGAAACCGTGGCGCCGGGCGCCGCCGTCGAGGCGCTGGACCCGGGCGCGGATGTCCAGGCGATGCCCGGAACCGGCCTGCGTCGCGAACCGGACAGCGGCGGGGACGGCGGCGCCGTCCGCGTGGAGCGGCTGGGCGGCACCGACCTCGCGCCGATCCCCGAGGGCGCCACCGCGCCCGTGCGCGTGACCGAGGACCAGCGGGTCAACGATCCGGTCCGCGCGCAGGTGCGCGACCCGACGCGCTTCTATCGCGGCGTCGACACCGTGCCGTTCTGGGACGAGATCCGGGTGGGCGATCGCACCGGCGCCCTTGAGGTGCTGGAGCGTATGCGCGCCGACAATCCCGGCTGGTCGCCCAGCCCCAGCATGGTCGAGGCGCTGGCGGTGGACACCACGCCGTTCTGGGCGCGCATCGAGGCCGGGGACCGCGCCGGGGCCAACGCGGTCATGCAACAGCTGCGGCGCGACAACCCGGACTGGTATCCCACCAGCAACATGATCGAGGCGCTGACGACCGTGGACACACGCCCGTTCTGGGCGCGGATGGAAGCCGGCGACCGCGCCGGCGCCCGGGAGATCCTGGCCCAGTTGCGCGCCGAGAACCCGGACTGGGTGCCCGACCGGCGCATGATGGAGGCCCTGGCCACCGTGGACACGCGGCCGTTCTGGGACCGCATCCAGGCGGGCGACCGGCCAGGCGCGCGCGAGGCGCTGCGCGACCTCCGCCGCGAGTATCCGGACTGGACGCCGACCCCCGACATGCTGGAGGCGTTGCAGGTGGACACCCGCCCGTTCTGGGCCGAGGTGCGCACCGGCGACCTGGACGGCGCGCGGGCAATGATCGAGACGCTGCGCACCGCCAACCCCGACTGGCAGCCGTCCGAGGCCATGACCGAGGCGCTCAACCTGATGCGGCTGTCCGCCCTGGCCGAGGCCGGCCGTCACGGCGAGATCGTCGCCCTGGCGGGGTCCGAGCCGGACCTGTTCGCCTGTGACCGCATCGAGGCGCTGTGGTGGCTGGCCGATGCGCACGCCGCCCTGCGCCAGAAGCAGGCGTTGTCCGCGCTGTATCGCCGCATCCTGACGCAATGCCCGGCGCCGTCGCCCGAGGACCTGGGGATCACCCTTCAGAAGGCCTCCACCCACCTGCCGACCGAGGAGTTCGCCGCCTACGTCAAGGCGATCGACGCCGCCGGCTGGCCGACCGAGGCCCGCACGCGCTATGATCAGGCGACCCAGGGGCTGGCCTCGCGGCGCCTTCAGGAGGCCATCGAAAGCGGCAACGTCACCGCCGTCGAACGCGCGGTGGCGGACACGCCGGCCGTTCAACGCGACCCCGCGCTCACCAATCTGGTGGGCTACTTCCTGCTGAACAAGCGCCGCCCGGCCGACGCGCGCCCCTGGTTCGAGCGCTCCCTCGCGTTGGAGGAAACGTTCGACGCCCGCCAGGGTCTGGTTCTGGCGCTGGTCCGGTCCAATGCGCTGGACCGCGCCGCCGAGGTGGCCGGCGCGGCGCCCGAGAAGCGGGCCGCCCTGCAACGCATTGTCGGCGATGCCTATGCCGACGCCGCCACCCGCGCCGCCCGCCGGGGACAGCGCGCCGAGGCCCGGACCCTGACCGAGAAGGCGGCCGCCCTGGGCGTGCGGCGGCCGGGACCCTCGGCGGTCGGCATCGGCTACGAGCGCCTGAACAAGGGCGACCCCCAGGGAGCGCTGGCACGCTTCGTCGCGTCCTACAAACGCAATCCGACGCCGGCCAGCGCCACCGGGATCACCGTGGCCCTCCAGCAGCTCGGACGTGTCGCCGAGGCCCGGCAAATGGCCTGTGGCTGGTCGGCGCGGGCGGCCAACCTCGCGCAGTTGTGCCAGGACCTGCGCGCCAGCGAGGCCGCGCTGGCCTTCGAGGCCGGAGACTACGACCAGGTGCTGGCCATGGCCGCGGAGGCCGGCCCCGGCGCCAACGCCGACCTGCGCGCCCTGGAGGCCTGGAGCTACTACAGCCTGGAAGAGTACGACCGGGCCGAGGCGGCCTTCGAGGCGGCGCTTCAACGCAGCCCGGGCAACACGGACATGCTGGAGGGGTTGGCGCTCACCCGGCTGAACGGCGGCCGTCCCGGCGAGGCCATGGACCTCGCCTGTCCACGCGCGGGGTCGAGCGCCGGCCTGGCGGATGCCTGCGCCGACGCCGCCGCCACGCTGGCCAACGAGTCCTTCGAGGACGGGGACTGGCGCGCGGTGCTGCGCACGGCCGAGATCGCCCGCGCCAGTGGCGCCGACAATGCCAATCTGGCCCAACTGGAAGGCTGGAGTCTGCTGCGCCTGGACCGGCCGGAGGAGGCATCCCAGCGCTTCGAGGTGGCCTATCGCGCCGACCCCGACTCCGGCGCCGGGGCCGGGCTTCTGGAGTCCCTGGAGAAAAGCGGCGACACCCGCCGCGCCCGCTATCTGGTCGAGGACCTGGGTGGCCCCCTGAAGGATGCGTGGCGGGTGCGGGCCTATGACACCTACGTCGAACGGAGCCAGTATCTGATGGCACATCAGGCGCTGGGGGACGAGGAACCGGCCTTGCGCGGCCTCTTCGATCCCGAGGTGGTCATGGGGGTGTTCTACCGGAGTCGGTCCGGCGACGACGGCCTGGACGCCTTCACCGGGCGCTATGGCCAGCTTGAGATGGGCGACGCCTTCACCGGGTTCAACGGCTATCCCGCCCGCTGGGGCCTGCGGGTCGAGGGGCTGGACGCCGATATCGGCGATCCGGATGCCTGTGCCCTGGTCGGCCGTCGCGGACAGATCAACGACCAGAGCCTGGACGCGACCGCCAACTTCCTCGCCACCCTGCTGGCGGACCCCAACATCAGCGACAGCGACCGCGAGATCGTCAATCAGGCGATCGCCGACGTGCGCGCGACCCGGGCGCGAGGAAGCAACGGGGCCGCCGTGGCCCAGGCGATCAGCGATGCCTGCAACCGAGTCAACGCCAGCCTCCCGAGTGCCGTGCAAGGGGCCTGGGTGGCCAGCCCGACCAGCGGCGACAGCATCTTCCACGTCTATGCCGACTTCCGCCAGGAGGCGCCGAACAGCACCTTCGAGGGCTCGGTCGGCTTCGGTCCGGTGGGCGGCGAGGTCGGCGCGGTGCCGCTGGGTCATCTGTCGGTCACCAGCTATGGCGACGGCGCGACACTCTCGGGCACCGCGTTCGCGGAAACCCGCAAGGACAGCCTGCTGTCGCAGTCGGGCATGGTCGATCCCTTCACCGGCGACAGTTGGGGGCGGGTGGTGGAATACGGCCTGAAGGCCGGCGCCACCTTCGACGTCTCGGAGCGGTTCGCGGTCTCGGCCGAGGTGCTGGGAAGCTACCTGACCGGACGCGACGTGGAGGACAACCGGCGGCTTCGCGGCACGCTGTCGGCGGCCTATGACCTGAAGCCCGACGGCTTCAAGTACCTTCGCGTCGGCCCGAGCCTCATGGTCCAGGGGTACGACAAGAACCTGAGCAAGTTCACCTACGGCCACGGCGGCTACTACAGCCCGCAGTGGAACACCACGGCGGGGCTGTTCGTGGACCTCCTGACCCTGGAAGGGAAGGACTGGCTGGTGGGCGGGCGCGCCTTCGCCGGCCTGACCTCGTCGGAAGAGGACAGCACGCCGCTGTTCCCCACGGAAGACGATGGCCAGCGCTACGCCGGCACCGACAGCGAGGGCCTGTCCACCGAACTGGAACTGCGCGGTGCCTGGCAGGTGGCTCCGCAATGGCAGCTCGGCGGCCTGCTGCGGCACTCCACCGCGCCCGACTACGAGGACACGGCGGTCGGCATGACGCTCCGCTACAGCTTCGGCGAACGCGGCGGCGTGCTCGCCCGCGACCTGCCCTCGTTCGTCGATCGCGGACGGCAATAGGCCGGAGCGAGACCACCGGCATGACATCGCCAGAGCGCGCGCGGTGTCATGGCGGTCGGCAACCGCCCCACCGGTCCCGGCCGTCCGGCGCCAAGTGAGCATCGTCACTGCGGGACGCCGTGGTCGCCACTACCGTGACTCCGCTGAGATGATCGCGGGAACCACGGACGGTCCCGGCCCGGGCCGCCGTGCCACGGTCCATGACGGTCAGTCACGCGCGCGCCGTGCCCGACGAGCGGGCGCGCGGCATGGTCGAGGGGATGCCGTCACCGTCGACGGAGGGCGTCGCGACGCCGACGGCTCGCCTCGAAAAAGGGGGGTGCCCCCGACGGGCCCGTCTCCGGACCGGCACCACCATCGACTCCCGGTCGGTGGTGGCCGGGCCGGGGGCGGGCCTTGTCCGGCCCATCGGAGGCCGATCCCCTCCCGAGGCGCCCGCTGCCGCGTCGCGCCCGTCTCCCTCATGGCCCCGTCTCCCCCATTGCCCCGTCTCCCCATTGCAAAGCCGCCGGCGCCCCGGTAGAGGTGCGCAGGGGACCGGTCGAGCCCACCCCGCGCGGGCTCGGCGTCCCGGGCCCGGGTCCTCAACGCCGCCCCGGTCGCGAGCCGGTCGCCGGGGTCCGGGCTCCGCCCCCGATTCCCCCTCGCCGTCCGGAACCGTGCCCGTGTCCCTGCCGCCCGCCACCGTGCCCGCCGACCTGCCCCTCGCGCCCCGTGTCGCGCCCCGTGTCGCGCGCCTGGAGGGGCCTCCGCTGCGCCTGCTGATCGTCGAAGGCAACACGATCGACGCCCGTCGCGCCGTGGAGGCGTCCGGCGGAACCGTCGCCTGCGTCCTTTACGAACAGGTCCTGTTGGCGCTGGCGCCGGCCGGGTCCACCTGCGCGACGATCTGTCCGGGCGATCCGGACGGCGACACGCTGCCGGCCGGCCTGGACTGGGCGCAGATCGACGGCGTCGCCAGCACCGGATCGGCGCTCAGTGTCTACTGGGACCGGCCCGAGGTGCATCGCCAGATCGCCTTCCACGCCCGTGTCTTCGACAGCGGCCGGCCCGCCTTCGGCAGTTGCTGGGCCTTGCAGGTGGCGGCCGTGGTGGCCGGCGGCACCGTGGCGGCCAACCCGCGCGGCCGCGAGGTGGGCCTGGCCCGCAAGGTCACGCTCACCGAGGCCGGACGCGCCCATCCCCTGCATGACGGCCGCCCGCCGGCCTTCGACGCCGTGGCCATCCATGGCGACGAGGTCACCCGCCCCCCGGCGGGGATGACCTGCCTCTCGGGCAATGCCGTCAGCCCGGTGCAGGCGGCGGACATCCGCCACGGCAACGGCATGTTCTGGGGCGTCCAGTACCATCCGGAATTCAGCCTGCGGGACATCGGCCCGCTGTGCCGGCGCTACCGGGAGCAGTTGATCGCGGACGGTCTGGCGGCCGACACGGCCGCCGTGGCGCGCCATGCCGAGGTCCTGGAAACCCTGGGGGCCGACCCCGGCCGGCGGGATCTGGCCTGGCGCCTGGGGATCGATCACGATGTGCTTGACGACGCCCGGCGTTTGACCGAGATCCGGAACTGGCTCGTCCATCAGGTCCTGCCCGCCTAGCACCGACCCGACCGACCGACCACCGCTCCCCAGGATCCGTCCCTCGATTCATCCGCGGCCCGCCCGCGTTCGCTCGGAGTCCGCCGCCATGTGGCTGTCGTTCCGGTCCGTCGCCTCGCTGTTGCTGAGCGTCTCCATCATGTTCCTGGGCAACGGCCTGCTGGGGACCCTGCTGGGCGTCAACCTGGCGGCGGCGAACATCCCCTCGGCCATCAGCGGTCTCGTCATGTCGGGCTACTTCCTGGGGCTGGTGCTGGGATCGCTGTTCGCCATCACCGTGATCCACCAGGTCGGCCACATCCGCGCCTTCGCCGCCTTCGCCTCCGTCTTCTCGGCGGCGTCGCTGGCCCATGCCTTCTTCACCGACCCCCTGTTCTGGGGCGTGCTGCGGGTGATCGAGGGTTTCTGTGTCGCCGGCCTGCTGATGTGCACCGAAAGCTGGCTGAACGAGAAGGCGACGCGCGAGACCCGGGGGACCATCCTGTCCCTGTACATGATCGCCACCTACCTGTCCCAGGGTGGGGCTCAGTTCCTGCTGCAACTGGGCGACATCGCCGGCTATGTCCTGTTCGCGCTGGTCTCCATCCTGCTGTCCATGGCCCTGGTCCCCGTGGCGCTGACCCGGGTGCCGGGTCCGGCGATTCCGACGCCGCG
Source organism: Roseospira visakhapatnamensis (assembly GCF_014197915.1). Classification (GTDB taxonomy): domain Bacteria; phylum Pseudomonadota; class Alphaproteobacteria; order Rhodospirillales; family Rhodospirillaceae; genus Rhodospira; species Rhodospira visakhapatnamensis. Next base: position 194,793 of record NZ_JACIGK010000003.1, on the reverse strand, counting down.
ACGGTTCGGCTTCGTCACGCTGTTCCGGATCTCGCCCACCGGGGTGATGGGGTGTGTCGCCTCGGGACTGGCCATGGGGGCCCTCTACGGCATGGGTCCCCTGTTCGCCCGCCAGCAGGGGCTGGACCTGTCGGGCACGGCAGCCTTCATGTCGGCGGTGATCCTGGGCGGCCTGGTGTTGCAGTGGCCGCTGGGCTGGATCTCCGACCGGTTCGACCGGCGCCCAGTGATCGCCATCGTCTGCCTGGCCATGGCTGTCGTGAGCGCCGCCATGGTCGCGGTGAGCCTGAGAGCCCTAGATCCCAACAGCCTGGGCTCCTTGAGTGTGCTGCTGGCCCTGGCGGTTCTGTTCGGGGCCCTGGTGGCGACCCTTTATCCGCTGGCGATCGCCCTGGCCAACGACTGGATCGAGCCGCAGGACGTGGTGCCAGCCAGCGGCGGCCTGCTGCTGGCCTACAGCCTGGGCGCGGTGGCCGGGCCGATCGTGGCCTCGGCGGTCATGGGCTGGACCGGACCGTCGGGCCTGTTCATGCTGACCACCGGCGTGGGGCTGACCATGGCCGTGTTCACCCTGGTGCGCATGCGCATGCGCGACTCGGTGCCCATGGCGGAGCAGGCGCCGTTGCAGGTGGTGCCGCGCACCACGGCGGTGGCCTACGCGATGCTGCCCAGCGAGGACGACAACGGACAGCTCTGCTTCGACTTCGATCACGCGCCGGCCCCCGCCAACGAGGTCGAGGGCATGACTCCCCCCACCGGGCGGGCGGCCTAGGGCCATGACCACGCCCCCGTCCTCGCCGCCGTCCTCGCCGCCGTCCTCGCCCCCCACGTCGCGCCGGATCCTGGCTTCGGGGCCGCCCACCCGGCCGGAGACCCACGCCCGCCTGGCCTCGCACGCGCCGCGCACCTGGCAGCGCATGCTGTCGGGGCGGCGCCTGAACCTGCTCGATCCCTCGCCCTTCGATGTCGAGATCACCGACGTCGCCCTGGGACTGGCCCGCAACACCCGCTGGAACGGCCAGACGTCGGGCGATCACGCCTGGTCGGTGGCCCAACACTCGGTGCTGGTGGTGGAGATCGTCCGCCGGCTGCTGGCGCCGCGCCGCGATACCACGCTGGAGATGGCGGCGTTGCTGCACGACGCCTCGGAATACGTCACCCACGACCTGATCACGCCCCTGAAGGCCGTGGTGGGCGACGTGTTCAAGGAGGTCGAGGACCGCCTGATGGTCGCCGTCCACCTGCGCTTCGGCCTGCCGCCGCGCCTGGACATGGAGCGCAAGGCCCTGGTCAAGCGCGCCGACCTGATCGCCGGGGCCACCGAGGCGGTGCAACTGGCCGGGTTCGAGACCCGTGAGGTGCGGAGCGTCCTGGGCATCAAGGAACGCCCCTGGCCGGACCTGACACTGAGACCAATGCCGTCGCGCGCCGCCGAGAACCTGTTCCTGGAGACCTTCGAGGCCATCATGGCCCGGCTGGCCCTGGAACGGCGATAGGCGGGACCGGCGCGCCGGCGGCCTCTCTCACTCCCCGGCGACCGGCGACCGGGTCCCCGGCCGCTCGTCCAGCCCCATTCCGTGATCATGATGGTCGGTGGCGCGGGCGCGGCGCCGCGCCCGGCCGCGATGACGGGGCTTGGCTTTCGGAGTGTTCCCGGACTGACGCCGCACGCGCCCGCCCTCGATCAGCGGCATGACCAGGCTCATCAAGGCCGGGATGATGATCAGCGTCAGCAGCGCCGACATGGCCAGCCCGCCCAGCACCACCGTGCCCAGGCCCCGATACAGCTCCGATCCCGCGCCCGGGAACAGCACCAGCGGCGACATGCCCATCAGACTGGTGAGCGTGGACATGAAGATGGGCCGGACCCGGTTGGCGGTGGCCTGGCGAATGGCGTCCCCGGCGCTCAGGCCGTCCTGGCGCAGGCCATAAAGGGTCTGGTCCACCAGCAGGATGGCGTTGTTGACGACGATGCCGATGAGGATGACGAAGCCCATCATGGTCAGCATGTCCAGCGGCTGGTAGCTGAACAGGTTGAGCAACGCCAGCGCCAGCACCGCGCCGGCCGAGGCCAGCGGCACCGTGATCATGATCACCATGGGATAGAAGAAGTTCTCGAACAACACCGCCATCACCAGATAGACGATCACCAGCGCCAGCAGAAGCTGCCAGACCATGGCGTCCCACGCCTCGGTCAGCTTGTCGGCCGTCCCGGACAGCGACATGGAGACCTCGGGCGGGATCCCCTCGGCCAGCAGCGGGGCGATGACGTCGTCCTCGATGATCTCCATGGCCCGCTCCAGGGCCAGGGTGGAACTGGGGCGGATTTGCAGGGAGACGGTGCGACTGCCCTCCAGGTGACGGATCTCCGTGGGTCCCGCCGTGAACACGACGTCGCCCAGGGCGGACACCGGCAGAATGGTCCCGGACTCGGTGACCACCGGCAGGGTGCCGATCCCCTGGGTGCGATCGGCGCCGTTGGCCGGGCCGGCCAGGGTCAGGTCGATACGCTCGCCGCCCAGGGTGATCTCATCCACGCGCAGGCCGTCGTTGAACGCATCCACCGTCTGCCCGAAGGTCAGCACCGAAACCCCGTTGTCGGCCAGCCGCAGCAGGTTCGGGAAAACGCGCACCTCGGGCGCGCCCAGTTCCAGGCCGGGCCGGGGGCGCATCTGGTGGCCCTCGTCGCGCGGCAGGACCGCGCCCACCTTTCCGGCGGCGCGCAGGGCCACGCCCAGGATGGTCTCCAGGTCGGCGCCCGAGATATCCAGGTTGACCGCCCGCGCGCCCCCCACGGACCGGCCGAAGGGCGACGGCTGCGACACGAAGCCGAAGGTGCCGGGCTCGGAGAACACCGGGCCGCGCACGACGGGGATCAGGTCGCTCGCGCGGCTCGACTCCTCGGCGGCGGCGCCGACGAAGGCCCGGGTTTCCAGCGCCACGAAGAAGAAGTTGCTGATCCGTGGGGGACCCGGCTCCTCGGCCTCGGTTCCCCGGATCACGTCGGCCACCGCCCGCGCCATGGCGGTCAGCGCTCCCGGCTCGTCGTCGGCCGGGTCCTGGCGATCGCCCGGATCCTCCAGGCCGTGGCGCATGGCGCCCTCGCGCTCCGACCACAGCGGACGCACCGCGTCCTCGATGGACTGGCCGATGGCCGTGGTGGTGTCCAGATTGTAGCCCGGCGGCGGCAGGATCAGGCCGAACACCAGGTTGCGGTTGCCCTCCGGCAGGTACTCCAGCTTCGGCAGATAGGCCCAGGACACCACGCCGGCGGCCGCCGTGATGGCGATCACGATCACCAGGCTGAGAAGCCGGCTGCGCACCATGGCGGCGGTGAGCGACGTCATGGCCCACGAGAAGCCGCGCCCGAACTGGTCGATGCCCGGCAGCGGAACGGCTGGTCCCTCGCCCTTGCGCCGCACGCGGCCCAGCAGCCGCCGGGACAGCGCCGGAATGACGGTGATCGCCACCACCAGCGACAGCATGACGGCCACCGAGATGGCCACGGCGATGTCGCGGAAGAGCTGGCCCACCTCCTGTTCCATGGTGAGGATGGGGATGAACACCATGACCGTGGTCAGGGCCGACACCAGGATGGCGCCCCACACCTGCTTGGCGCCCTGGTAGGCGGCGGCGGCGCGGCTGTACCCCTGTTCCCGCAGGCGGTAGATATTCTCCAGCACGACGATGGCCGCGTCCACCACCATGCCGACGGCGAAGGCGATGCCCGCCAGCGAGATGACGTTCAGCGACCGCCCCATGGCGGCCATGCCGACGAAGGCGCCGATCACCGAGACGGGAATCCCCAGGCTGATGATGACGGTCGGCCCGAACGCCCGCAGGAACACCAGCAGCACGATGGCCGCCAGGGTGCCGCCAACGTAGATGTTGGAGATGACGAGGTCGATGGCCGCCTCGATGTACACGGTCTCGTCGTAGACTTGGCCCAGGTAGAGGCCCTGCTCGGCCAGCACCCCAGTGTTCAGGGCGGCGACCGCGTCACGCAGCAGGCCCATGGTCTCGATCACATTGGCGCCGGTGTCGCGCACGGCGTTGAGGGCCAGCGCGTTCTCCCCCCGGTAGCGAATTCTCGCCGTCTGCTCCTTGTAGGAAAACCGCACGTCGGCCACGTCGCCCACGCTGACCCGGGCCAGGCCGCCGAGCCCCTGACCGGCGGCCGAGCGGACCACCACCGCTTCCACGTCGGCGGGGGTGATGAACTGACCCTCGACCCGCACCACGTAGCGCCGCTTGCCCTCCTCCACGTCGCCGGCGGACATCGAGACGTTGGCGGCGCGCAACGCGGTGACCACCTGGGGAACGGTGATGCGATACTTCGACAGGGCCACCGGGTCGACGGTAACCCGCAGTTCGCGTTCGCTGCCGCCGTAGACGTTGACGCGCGAGATCCCGTCCACGCGCTCCAGCCGGTCGCGAACCACGTCATCCAACAGGTCGCCGTAATGGTAGATGGGGGTCTCGTTGCCCGCCACACGACGCACCGTGAACCAGGCGATGGGCTGATCGTCGGAGCCCGAGGTTTCCAGGGTCGGCTCGTCGGCCTCGTCCGGGTAGTCGGAGACCTGGTCCAGGCGGTTCGCCACCAGCAGCAGGGCGCGATCCATGTTCTGGCCGGTGTTGAACTCCAGCGTCACCTCGGCGTTGCCGGTGTTGGCCTGGCTGCTCATCTCGCGCAGGCCTTCCAGTCCCTTGAGGGCATCCTCCTGGCGGTTGACGATCTCGCGCTCCACCTCCGCCGGCGCGGCGCCCGGCCACGAGGTGTTGACGGTGATGACCGGCTGACGCACGTCCGGCGTCATCTGGATGGGGATTTCCAGGAGGGCGACCAGCCCGAACAGGACCACCATCAGCACGGCGGCGATGATGGCGGTGGGGCGCGCGATGGCCAGGCGGATGAGATCCATGCTGTGACGTCCGTGCTGGTCCGGTCCACGGGTGGGACCGGGCGGTCACCCTTCCGGGGACGTGTCTGGTCCGGCCTCGGCGCCGACCTCGGCTTCGGCATCAAGGTCGGGTTCAGCCGCGGACTCGGGCGCCGGCCCGGCGTCGGCAGCGCCGCCGGAGTCCGCCGCGCCGCGCGCGCTGGGGGGCACGGTGGCCGTCACCGGCTGCCCGGGGCGCAGGCGCTCGTTGCCGCGCGTGACCACCGTCTCGCCGACACTCAGGCCGTCCAGAACCTCGAAAGTCCCGTCCAGGGCCCGCCCGAGGGTCACCGGCCGGGGCTGGGCAACGCCGTCCTCGACCACGAACACCATGGACCCGGACGGACGCGCGATGACCGCATCCTTCACCACGGTGAGCACGCGGGTCTCCGGTCCCTCCGGCAGCAACAGGGTAACGCTCTGGTTGGCCGCCAGCGACTGTCCGGCGACGACCTCCGGCGGCAGCGTGAAGCGGGCCAGCCGGGTGCGGGTGCGGGCGTTCTCGGCCGGCACGATGGCGCGCAGCGTGGCGTCGGCGGTGGTGGCGTCATCCAGCATCACGGTGACCACATGCCCGGCATCCAGGCCGGGCACCAGATCGAAGGGCACGTCGGCCTCGACCTCCAGGTCGCGGTTGTTGAGCAGGCTGACCACGGCGGCGCCCTTGGTGATGAAGGCGCCGACCTCGGTGTGACGCTCGGTCACGACGCCCGGGTAGGGCGCGCGGATGGCGGCGTCGCGCAAGGCCGTCTCGGCCAGGCTGAGGCGGCTTTGGGCGCTGGCCAGCGTGGCCTGGGCGACCGACACCGCGTGACCGTTGCCGGTGACCTCCTCGGCCTTGTCGTCGTAGTTCGCCTGGCTGAAGGCGGCCGAGCGCCGCAGGCCGGCCAGCCGCTGCAACGCCTGCTGGGACAGGGCCAGCCGCGAGCGCGCCTCCTCCAGACCCGCCTGGCGCTGCTGGACCTCGGACTGGGCCAGGTCCACCTCCAGGCGCAGGGTCTCGGTGTCCAGGCGCGCCAGCAACGCGCCCGCGTCGACGCGATCGCCCACCTCCACGGCGAAGTGCTCCACCGCGCCGGTGCTCTTGGCCGCCACCTCACCGGCGCGGCGCGGCACCAGGCGGCCCACCACGGGCGCGGTCTGGCGGCTGACGCGGTCCTCGGTGACCGCGACCCCCACCGGGGTCGCCGGCGGGGCGCCGCCGCCCGACTGCTGGGCCAGGGCCGGCGCGGCCCCGGCCAGGACCACGAGCAGCAGCGCGATCGACATCGCGCGCCCACGGAAACGGAAGACGGTCACCACCGAACGATACTCCTGTGGGTAGATAAGGCCCGCCCGGGCGGTCGTTTGCTTGGGGCATCGCCGCGTCGGAGGTGGATCGTGCGCACGACCTTCCTCACGCATGGTGGCACCATCCCCGCTGGGGACGTCCGGTCCCCGGGGACGAGGGCGCCCCGCCCGCGTGGACAAGACCCGCAGGGATAATGGTCCGCGCGACGGTCGTCCACAAGGGCGGCGCCCGCCGCGCCGCCAGTTTCACGCCGACTGTGATAATCCTGGGTTTCCACGCGACACCCTGGACCTCGCGCCGCGCGCGTCGGGGGCAGAACGAGGGCTGCGGCCCGGCACCCCCCACACCAGAGGGATGATCCTGATCCGGTCGCGTCCGGCGCGGCCGGCGTCACCGGGCCGGCCGATCCGGGCCGCGTCCGTCGCCGGGCCGTCCCAGACGGGCGCGAAACCACATCCGTTGCAAGAGGCCGTCGCGCAGAACCAGATGATGGTGAAGCACGTCGAGACCGTGGATGACGATGACACCCGTCAATAGCCAGGCGCACACCACGTGGAACAGACGCGCCGGGACGTGCTCGACACCCGGCAGGACACCCAGCGGCGAGGCCGTGGTCATCAGCAGGAGCAGTCCGACCCCACTCACCGCCAGGGCGAGCGGCACCACGGCGAGAACGAGGTGCGCGATCGTCGCCGACATCCCCCGCCACCCCTCGGGAGTCGCGGCCAGGAACGGCGCCGTGTCGGCCGACAGCCACCAGGCGATTCGAACCAGGGACAGCCCCCCCACCAGCATGCCCGTGATGGTATGGACTCGGAACTCGCCACTGTCGGCGAGCCCCTGGGACTCGATGGTGTAGCCCGAGACCATCGTCACCACGGTGAGAACCGCGATCGACCAGTGCAAGGTCACCGTGACGACGCCATGGTGAGTCCCCGTGCTTGCCCCGGTGCTCGTCCCCGTGCCGGTCATTGTCGTGGCGACCCCATTTCGTTCGCGGCGGCGCGACGGCCTGGCCTTCAGTCTGGTTCGGCTGGCCGATCCCCCTGTGTCCGGTCGGCGCGATCGTCGGCGGGTCCGGCGACCGAGCGCACCCCACGTCATGGGGATCCCGGACACCGGGGGATCAGCCGTTCATTCCGACCGTTCATTCCGACCGTTCATTCCGACCGGGGGTCAGAACGCCCAAGACGGGCGCGGGACCGTGGCGACGCGAATGCCAGATCCCATGGTCTCCGTTCAGCAACACACGCACGCATTAGAGTCACAAGCGCTGTTTTGTATAGTATTGTATAGTCCGCTATTCAAGCGGTATCATGGGTACCATGACCTTCGACAAGACGTCTTCCGCCGGCTACCTCGCCAACCACATGGCCCGCCTGTTCGCGCAGGGCCTGCACGCCCGCATCAAGGCATACGGCCTCAGCCCGGCCCAGTTCATGACCCTGCTGGAGTTGTGGGACGAGGACGGCCTGACCCAGAAGCAGTTGATAGAACGGCTTGATGTCGAGCAGGCGACGATGGCCAACACCCTGGCGCGCATGGAGCGCGACAACCTGGTCCGCCGCCTGCCGCACCCCGACGATGGCCGGGTGCGGCGGGTCTGGTTGACCGAAACCGCGCGCGTCCTGCGCGAGCCGGCCACCCGCGCCGCCTTCGCGCAGAACCGTCACGCGCTGTCCGGGCTGACGGACGACGAACGACGCACCCTCATCGCCCTGATGACACGGGTCGTGAACACCATGCGCAAGCGCGACACGACGCCGTCGTCGCCGGACTGACGGGACACCTCGCGCCCCGATCGCGTGCCCCCCCAAGGACCATCGCGCCATGGCCGGCGGTCGGCCGGGTCGCCCCCCCCACGCAATGAGGGTGAAATCCGCGCCCGGATCGCGGCGATGCCCCTGGTCATTGGCGTCGCCCCAGGGTCCCATAACATGCCGCGATAAAAAAAGGCGTTGCGACACCGCTAGAGCGAGTGCGACAAAATAAAGCCTGGATCGGGAGGATTTCGCCGCATGGTTACACTTTACTTGACCCATCATGCCTGTATCGATCATGACACCGGCGACTTTCACCCGGAGAGCGCGGATCGCCTGCGCGCCGTCCAACGGGTCCTGGAAGGCGAGGAGTTCATGTTCCTGCATCGGCAGGACGCGCCGCTCGTGGAGCGAGAACAACTCTTGCGGGCGCACCCCGAGCCCTACGTCGACAAGATTCTCGGCATGGTGCCGGCCACCGGCTTGCGCCACGTGGACATGGACACGGTGATGTGCCCCGAATCGGGCCAGGCCGCGTTGCGCGCCGCCGGCGCCGTGGTGGCCGCCGTGGACGCGGTGATGACCGGGGCCGCCAGCAATGCCTTCTGCGCCGTGCGCCCCCCGGGCCATCACGCCGAGACCGCCCAGGCCATGGGCTTCTGCCTGTTCAACAACGTGGCGGTGGGCGCGCTGCACGCGCGCGCCGTGCATGGCATCGAGCGTATCGCGGTGTTCGACTGGGACGTCCATCACGGCAACGGCACCCAGGACATCTTCCAGACCGACGCCGGCCTGTTCTATGCCTCCATCCACGAAGCCGGGAACTTTCCCAACACCGGCTTCACCCAGGAACGGGGCGTGGCCGAGAACATCGTCAACTGCCCGCTGCCGCCCGGCTCCACGGGCGATGCCTTCCGCGCCGCCGTCGAGACCACGATCGAACCGGCCATGCGCGCCTTCCGGCCGGACCTGGTGATGGTCTCCGCCGGCTTCGACGCCCACGCCAACGATCCGCTCGCGCACATGCGGTTGACGGTCGCCGACTATGTCTGGGCCACCGAGCGCATGCTGGCCGTCGCCCAGGACACCTGTTCGGGCCGACTGGTCTCGGTGCTGGAAGGCGGGTACGACCTGCCGGCCCTGGCCGGCAGCGTGCGCGCGCACGTACGCGCGCTGATGGGCGTGTGACGGCCCCTGGCCCAGGACACCGCCCCGACCCGGGTGGTGGACGGCGACACGGGCGGTTCGTTGACCCGCGCCGGTGGGAGACGCCGGGCAAGGGGTCTACGCGCTGTTGCGATTCGGGGACACACCGATATGATGGCAGCGGTCATAGACCATGACCGGGGACCCACGCGGGCCGGCACGCGGCGGACGCTGTCGGCATGGCCGGCACCGGCATGACGCGCGAAGTCGAGATGCGGGTCGCCGGACCCCCACGGCCCGGGCGACCCGTGGCGGATCGGCGGGTCCTGGAAAACCTGTCGGGGTCGGGGCGGCCGTGGCCGCGCTGACACCGCCCGTTGCGCGCCGCGTCGAAACCGGATCCTGTTTTCATGACATCCAAGCCCCAGACCCAGACCGTGTCCCCCGGCTCCCCCGCCGCCGGTGCCACCCCACCCGCCGATATCGCCGCGCTGTCCTTCGAGCAGGCCATGGCCGCGCTGGAGGACATCGTTCAGCAGTTGGAGAGCGGCCGGGTGGACCTGGACGCCGCCGTCACCGCCTACGAGCGCGGCGTCTGGCTGCGGCGTCACTGCGAAGCCCGCCTGTCCGAGGCCCGCGCCAAGGTGGAGCGCATCGGCGTCACCGCCGGGGGTAGCGTGGAGACCACACCCCTTGACGTGGGTTGACGGTCCGTCGTACCGCGTGATCCTGTCGTGCCATCCGTCAACGGATCACCCGCCCACATCGCCCTGCCGCCCAAGGACCGTCCGATGCCCGACCAGGGGACCATGTCCAACGCCACCCGCTCCGAGACCTACGCCCCGCTGGCCGCCGCCATGACCGAAACGGCCGAGGCGGTCTCCGCCCGGCTGTCGGACCTGATCCCCCCGGTCTCGGAACCCGAGGGCCGTGTCCTGGACGCCATGCGCTACTCGGCGCTGGCCGGCGGCAAGCGGCTTCGTCCGTTCCTGGTGACGCACTCGGCGGCGCTGTTCCACGTATCGCCCAGCGCGGCGCTGACCGTGGCGGCGGCGCTGGAGATGGTGCACACCTATTCGCTGGTCCATGACGACCTGCCGGCCATGGACGACGACGACCTGCGGCGCGGTCGCCCCACCTGCCACAAGCAGTTCGACGAGGCCACGGCGATCCTCGCCGGCGACGGCCTGTTGACCAAGGCGTTCGAGGTGCTGGCCGGCCCCGCCGCTCATTCCGACCCGGCCGTGCGCTGTGAACTGGTGTGGGAACTGGCCAACGCCGCCGGCGGACACGGCATGGTCGGCGGCCAGATGGTGGACCTGATGGCCGAGCGCGGCCACGGCGGGGTGGCGCTGGACGTGCCGGAAATCACCCGCATGCACCAGATGAAGACCGGCCGCCTGATCACCTTCGCCTGCGTGGCCGGGCCGATCATGGGCAAGGCGCCGGCGCGCATGCGCGCCTGCCTGAACGCCTATGCCCGCGACCTGGGGCTGGCGTTCCAGATCGCCGACGACGTGCTGGACGAGACCGGCAGCGCCCAGGACCTGGGCAAGACCCCCGGCAAGGACGCCGCCGCCGGCAAGACCACCTTCGTCAGCCTGTTGGGGCTGGAGGGCGCCCGCGAGCGCGCCCGGCTGCTGTCCGACCAGGCCCTGGCCCACCTGGAGGTGTTCGGCGACGAGGCCGATCTGTTGCGCGCCGTGGCGCGCTACGTCGTCGAGCGCAAAAACTAGCCCCGTCCGCGGCGGCCGCGCGCCGTCCACCGGCCGGTCCGGGGCTGGAGCCCCCGTTCGAGAGCCAGACTTGAGAGCCAGACTCGAGAGCCAAATTCAGAAGGACCAGAGCGTTGTCAGGTCGCCCCGAGACACCGGTGTTGGACACCCTCACGACCCCCCCCGATATCCGCAACCTATCCCTGGATGATTTGACCCGGCTTGCCGACGAGGTGCGCCAGGAGATGATTCAGGCGGTCTCCACCACCGGCGGTCACCTGGGGGCCGGCCTGGGCGTGGTCGAACTGACCGTCGCCCTGCATCACGTGTTCGAGACCCCCGATGACCGCCTGGTCTGGGACGTGGGGCACCAGTGCTATCCGCATAAGATCCTCACCGGCCGGCGCGACCGCATCCAGACACTGCGCCAGCCCGGCGGCCTGTCCGGCTTCACCCTGCGCACCGAAAGCCCCTACGATCCCTTCGGCGCGGGGCACAGCTCCACGTCCATCTCGGCGGCCCTGGGGATGGCGGTGGCCCGCGACCTGGGCGAGCAGACGCGCCACGTGGTGGCGGTGATCGGCGACGGCTCGATGAGCGCCGGCATGGCCTACGAGGCCATGAACAACGCCGGCGCCCAGAACACCCGGCTGACGGTCATCCTCAACGACAACGACATGTCCATCGCCCCGCCCGTGGGGGCCATGAGCAACTACCTGTCGCGGCTGCTGTCCTCCAAGCCGTGGGTGTCCATCCGCAACGTGGCCAAGGACCTGGTGGCGCACCTGCCGCGCCCCGTCGAGCGCGCCGCCCGCCAGGTGGACGAGTTCGCCCGGGGCCTGGTGACCGGCGGCACCCTGTTCGAGGAACTGGGCTTCTATTACGTCGGCCCCGTGGACGGCCACCGCCTGGACCAGCTGGTGCCGGTCCTGCGCAACGTGCGCGAGACGACCCAGGAAGGCCCGGTGCTGGTGCACGTGGTCACCAAGAAGGGCTGCGGCTACGAGCCGGCCGAGGTCGCCCCCGACAAGTACCACGGGGTCGGCCGCTTCAACGTGGTGACCGGCGCCCTGCACAAGCCCGTGCCGCAGGCGCCCAACTACACCGGCGTGTTCGCCAAGGGCCTGATCGCCGAGGCCGAGCACGACGACCGCGTCGTCGGCATCACCGCCGCCATGCCGGCCGGCACGGGCATCGATGCCTTCGGGGTGCGCTTCCCGGAGCGGTGCTTCGACGTGGGCATCGCCGAGCAGCATGCCGTGACCTTCGCCGCCGGCCTGGCCAGCGAGGGCTACAAGCCCTTCGTGGCCATCTACTCGTCGTTCATGCAGCGGGCCTATGACCAGGTGGTCCACGACGTGGCGCTGCAGAACCTGCCGGTGCGCCTGTGCATGGACCGGGCGGGCTATGTGGGCGCCGACGGCGCCACCCACCATGGGTCCTTCGATCTCGCGTTCCTGCTGTGCCTGCCCAACCTGGTGTACATGGCCCCCGCCGACGAAGGCGAGATGATGCACATGATCGCCACCATGGCGGCCTGCGACGACCGAACGACCGCGCTGCGCTATCCGCGCGGCGAGGGCGAGGGCGTGGACCTGCCCGAACGCGGCACGCCCCTCCCCATCGGCCAGGGCCGGGTGGTGCGCGAGGGCCGTGCCGTGGCCCTGCTGTCGCTGGGGACGCGCCTGCATCCCTGCCTCAGGGCGGCCGAGGCGCTGGGCCAGCGCGGCCTGTCGCCGACGGTGGCCGACGCCCGCTTCGCCAAGCCGCTGGACATGGCGCTGGTGCGCCGGCTGGCGACCGAGCACGAGGCGCTGGTGATCGTCGAGGAAGGCTCGCGCGGCGGCTTCGGGGCCCATGTGCTCCAGGCGCTCGCCGAGGAGGGCTTGCTGGACAACGGCCTGAAGGTGCGCAGCCTGGCCATGCCCGACCGCTTCGTCGAGCACGGCAAGCCGGAGCAGCAGGAGGCCGACGCCGGCTATGACGCCGACGGCATCACCGCGACGGTGCTGGCGCTGCTGGCGGACGAGACCGGCGCAGGGGCCGGCGCGGGTGTCGGGACCGTGATCGGCGACGCCGCCGGGCATCCACCGCGCGCCTGACATCAACCACGCGTAACGGGTCCCCCGGGAGTCCGGAGTCCATGGCCGGCCCGTGTCGACGGGCACACATCCCGGGCGCCGTGGCTCGGCCGTCGACGGGGTGACCCTTGCGCTCCCAGGCGGGATCGGAAACAGTGGTCGCGGCCGCCGCCCGGCGGCGACGATCCAACAGGCGCTGGTCCGGCGGGGGACCTCGGACCCGCCGAAACCACGAGGGGTTCATGAAAGGCATCATCCTGGCCGGGGGCTCGGGCACCCGCTTGTTTCCGGTCACCCGGGGCATCTCCAAGCAGCTGCTGCCCGTCTACGACAAGCCGATGATCTACTACCCGTTGTCGGTGTTGATGCTGGCGGGCATCCGCGAGATCCTGGTCATCACCACGCCGCACGACGCCCCCGGCTTCAAGGCCCTGCTGGGAGACGGCGCCGACTGGGGCATCCGCATCGCCTATGCCGAGCAACCACGCCCCGAGGGTCTGGCGCAGGCCTTCGTGATCGGCCGCGAGTTCCTGGACGGCAGCCCCTGCGCCCTGATCCTGGGCGACAACATCTTCTATGGCCACGGACTGACCGAGCAGCTGCGCAAGGCCGCCGATCGCAGCACCCATGGCGCCACCGTGTTCGCCTATCACGTGCCGGATCCCGAGCGCTATGGCGTGGTGGCCTTCGATGCCGATGGCCGCGCCACCTCCATCGAGGAAAAACCCCGGCAACCGAAGTCCAACTGGGCGGTGACCGGGCTCTACTTCTACGACGGCCGGGTGACGGACGTGGCCGCCAACGTCAAGCCCAGCGCCCGGGGCGAACTGGAAATCACCGACGTCAACGCCTTCTACCTCAACGACGGCTCGCTGACCGTGGAGCGCATGGGGCGGGGTTATGCGTGGTTCGATACCGGCACCCATGACAGCCTGCTGGACGCCGGCAACTACGTGCGCACCATCGACAAGCGGCAGGGCCTGAAGATCGCCGCGCCGGAGGAGGTCGCCTTCCGCATGGGCTTCATCGACGCGGCGCACTTGTCCGCGCTCGGCGAGACCATGGCCAAGAACGACTACGGCCGCTATCTGCGCCAGATCGCCGCCGAGGGCCGGACCGACCTGTAACACCAGCGGTCATTGAGACTGACCGTTGCGGTCCGTGGCCGCTCGGCGGATGGGTCACACTCATCCGCCACTGGTATGAGACCGGTGCTATTGCGCCGGCACGGCGGGAATGTCCGGCGGCGGCAACTCGCCCGGCTGGGCGCGCCCCAGGGCGGACCAGTCCATCTCCTCCGGCGCCGTGACGGCGGCGTCTCCGTCCCCGGTTTCCACGGCGGTGTCCCCGGGCGCGCCGTCGCTGGATGGCACGTCCGCCGCCGGGCGTAACGGGACCGGCGTCTCGACCGTCCGGGCCGGGTCCGGCGCGGGACCGTCCCCCGCCTCCGGCGGCATGACGGCGGGTCGCGCGGGCGTGGTCGGGACGGGTCGGGACACCACCCCGTCCAGGCGCAACGGCTGGCCCGACAGCGCGCTTTCCAGGCTGAGGGCGTTCAGGTCGTCGGCGGTCAGCCGCTCCCGTTGGGCTGGCGCCGGCCTGGGCCGGGACGAGGACGTCCGGGGACGGGTGGACACCCGCTCGGACGCGGTGGCGTCAGGCGCCGCGCCGGACGCCCGCACCGTGGATGCCCCCGTATCCGGTTTGCCCCTGTCCGGCGTATCCGTCGCGGATGCCGGAACGGTCTCGGTCTCCGCCTCGTCCACCACCGGCGCGGCGACGTCGGGCGAGTCGGGCCGAGGCGGGGGGGCGTCCCCATCCCCGGTCCGGTCGACGGCGGCGGTCCGGGCGGGCACCGCGCGATCCGGCACAGTCGGCCTGACGCCAGGCATCGGCGGCGCGTCACGCGCGGCGTCGAACGCCGGTGCCGGCGCCGGCTCGGGTGTCGAGGCACTCGCCCGGGCCGGCGTCGAGGACGGAGCCGGGTCAACCGACGCGACCGGCCGATCCGGTGGCTCGGGCCGGGGCGGCACGTCGCCCGACGAATCCTCGCGGGCCATATCTTCGCGAGATGGATCCACGCGGGTCGGTTCCCCCGTGGACGGCTCGACGGTCGCGTCGGCGCCGGGCTCGACCATCGGCGCGCGCGCCATGGTCTCGGCGCCGCCCCTCTCGCCCGCGCCCGCATTTTGGTCGGTGATCGTGCCCCTCGCCATCAGGCCCCCAACGGCCAGCGAGGGGGCACCGGGATCACCCTCGCCGCCGGCCGAGGGCGGCTCCCCCACGGCCGCGTCGCGCGCATCCCCTGGGGGCCCTTCTGGAGCATCCTTTGGAATCCCCTGGGAGGCATCCTGGGGGGACGCGCCGGCCATGTCCTCGGGCGGCGGCGCCAGACCGGTGTTCAGCCCGGCGACCGGTTCATCAAGGGTGGGAATGGCGGGCGCCGGCAACTCGGTCAGGGCGGGTTCGGCGGTTGCGCGGTCGTCCGGCGGACTCGACGGCTCCGGCGCCGGTCCAGCGGCCTCGGCCTCTCTCCCGTCCTCGGGATCGCCCACGGGCGGCGCCACCGCCAGCATCTCGGTCCCGGCCTCGGGCGGAGTCGGCGCCGCGTGCCCTGGTTCGTCCTCCATCGGGCCGGCCGGAGACACCGACGGCATCGGTGCGGCGGTGTCGGCGGCCTCCCGCCGCGCCGCGATCTCGGCC
The DNA here is from genome assembly GCF_014197915.1 of Roseospira visakhapatnamensis. Taxonomy (GTDB): domain Bacteria; phylum Pseudomonadota; class Alphaproteobacteria; order Rhodospirillales; family Rhodospirillaceae; genus Rhodospira; species Rhodospira visakhapatnamensis. The sequence goes on along the minus strand of NZ_JACIGK010000003.1, from coordinate 179,154 downwards.
CGGTCCCGGGTCACCGGCAAGGCCGCCAACGGCGCCAGGGACCGCCCGGCGCGCCCCGTCTCCGGCGCCGTACGGGCTGGCATGTCGTCTGGAGACAGGCCCTCCGACGCCAAGGCGTCCTGTCCTGGACCGCCGGGCGCGCGGAGCATGGATCCATCGGGTCGATCGGGCAGCGCCTGTCCCTCCGGCACCGGCAACGGCGGTCGCGTCAGATCAACGCCCGTCGGCGCGGGCCGGGGTTCGGACAGGGCCTCGGCGACCATCTGGTCCGTGCGGTCGCCCGCCGCGGCGGCCTCGGCCGCCGCCCGCCGCGCGGCGCGGGTCTCGGCCGCGCGTTCCTGTTCATGCAGCGTGGCCAGCCGCGCAAGGGCATCGGACACCCGCTGCTGCGCCTCATCCTCGGGGAGGCTGGGGACCGGCACCCTGGGCCCGACGGAGGCCGGTGCCTCGTCCGTGCCTGGCGTGAGTGTGGGCATGGGTGTGGGCACGGCCGTCGCGGCCGGACCATCCCCGGCGGGCCTGTCCGGAAAGACATCGGCGGCCTCGCGATCAGCCGCCCGCCCCGCCCCGGGGCCGTCATCCGCCTCCAGGGTTCCCGTGCGCAGGCGCGCCGTCAGCGCCGCCAGGGCGGCGGGGGCCTCGTCCGGCGCCCGCGCCCCGGGCTCCGGCGTCACGGCCATGGCCGGGGCGTCGGCGCGCGGGGGCGGCCCCGCCGCCCATCCCGCCTGCGCCGTCCGATCCGGGCGATCCCCGGGACCGGCGGGCACGACCGTCTCGTCGCGCGGCATCACCAGGGACGGCGCGGGTGGCGGCCTGAAGCCCCCGGCCCGGCCTGGATCGCCGGTATCCTCCGGCGGGGTCCAACGCACCATGCCCTCGGACGACCCGGCGTCGCGGGTTCCGGTCAGGGCGACCGTCTCCGTTCCCGTCTCGTCCCCGCCCCACAACGGCAGCAGGGCCACTACAAGGCCGCCGACGATCGCCGCCGTTCCCACCGTCGCCGCCGTCACCACCCCCCAGGGCGGAAGACGGAACCAGCCGGGCCCGCCGGAAGTGCGCGACGCGGCCGTCGGCTGGGCAACCTCCAGGACCTCCTCGACGGTCAGGATGGCATGCTGCTCGGTGACCTGAAGGGCGCCGTCGGCGGCGGCGCGGACCAGCGCCTTGTCGCACAGGGTGTTCAGCAGACGGGGCACGCCGACCGCCGAGCGCGCCAGCACCGCCTTGGCCCGCTCGGTGAAGGGGTCGTAGTCCACGCCTTCGCGCCGGCAGCAGCCGATGCGGTGATCGATGTAGCTCAGCGACTCCTGGGCGGAGAACGGCTCGGTGCGGACCGCGACGGTGATGCGCTGGGCCAGTTGCCGCAGGTCGGCGCTGGCCAGCAGAGTGTTCAACTCCGGCTGCCCCACCAGCACGATGCGCAGCAGCTTGTCCTCGTCGGTCTCGAACGTGCTCAGCAGGCGGACCGCCTCCAGGCCGGCCAGGCCCAGGGTCTGGGCCTCGTCGACGATCAGCACCGCGCCATGGCCGCGCGCCAGCCGATCCTCCAGGAAGATCCGCAACGTGGTGGTCATGTCCGCCGCCACGGGGCTGGGCGGCAACCCGAACGCCTGGCACACCAGGGCCAGCAGCGCCGGGGCGTCCTGGCCGACCGGCGCCGGCACGTAGCCGACCGCGCGCCGGGTGTGCAGGCGATGCCCCAGCACCCGGCAGAGCAGCGTCTTACCGGTGCCCGGCTCGCCGGTGACCTTGAGCAGGCCCTCGCCGCGTTCGATGGCGTCTTCCAGGACGTCGGCCGGATTGCCCCGCTCCGGCACGACGAAGTGATGCGCGACCCGGGGGGTCAGCGCGAACGGGGCCTCGACCAGGCCAAAATGCTCCAGATAGTCCATGAGCACCCTTCCCCGCCCGGACCGCGCCGCTCCGATCGCCCGCGCGTCGACCCACGGATCCCCGCCGAGGCCCCGAACGGAACCCGACTGGCAGGCGCTTGCCCCCGGACGCATGTCATGGATCCATCATGACATCTTCCGTCGGCATTTCAAGAAAAGCAGCCAACTCGTTTAAAAACTGCCTGTTCTGCCTTCAATCGACAAAGAGCCTTCAATCGACAAAGACAAGAGCGCCCCCCGGCCCGACCGGTGTCCGCGCGCGGACGGGCCGGCCCGGGGAGACCGCCCCTCGCCCTACTGCGCGGGCGCCGGTTGCGCCGGCGCGGGTGCCGGCGTGCCGGGTTGCCCGGGCGTTGCCCCCGGCCCCGCCATCATCAGCATGCCCATGGGCACCTCGTTGATCAGCACGCCCTGCTCCGCCGACAGCGTCAGGTCAAAGACATGCGCCCCCGGCTCCTCCACCCGGCCCAGACCGCGCAGGGCCACCAGGACCAGCACGGCCTCCTGCAGGGACGGATCGGTGCGGGCGCGCTCCTGCACCACCGCCAGGGTCTCGTCCAGTCCGCTCACCGTGAACGACACGCCACCACCGAACATGAGCGGCGAGGCGGGATCGGTGATAATCTCGCCGGCGCCGTCGATGTCATAGGCGGGCGCCGTCACGGATATGCCGTCCACGTCGAAGGTCGGCTTGTGCGTCCTGATCAGGTCCATGAACGCCTGGTTGCCGAACAACACGGGCTCCGGCCCCGTCATCAGCGCGTCGAAGTCAAACGACTGGCGGGTAAGGGCCGGCAGCGGGACATCGGTCATATCGAGGCTGAGGCCCGCCGCCTTGGGCAGGATGTCGGACGGCACGGCGGCGGCGGCCATCGGCCCGGTGTCCAGACCGGCCATGTCGAAGCGCACCCGGGCATCGGTCACGTCCACATCCGCCGGCGCGGCATCCGCCTCAATGCGCAGGGCCGACGACTCCAGGCCCCCCATGGGCGTCTGGTCGGTGCCGATCCGCACGCCCTTGACCGAAAGGTCCGTGAACCCGCCGCCGAACACCATGCCATCCGCGATCGCCTGGACGGCACCAGGCTCGGGTGGCTGCCCCGTGGCCCTGAAGCTGTCCATCGCCAGCACGGCCATGGACCGCAGGCTGGCGAGATCGAAGTCCTCGGTCAGCGTCTCCATCACCAGGCTGTCCATCCTGATGGGCAGGCCGTTGTCCTGATCGACGATCAGCAGGTCCGCCAGTTCCCACCGGCCAGGCAGGTCCACCAGGCCGGCGTCGTTCTCATCCCAACGGCCGTTCGTGGTCATCGACCCGAGGCCGAAGACCGCCTCGCCTTCATCACGGACCGCCAGGCCGGCCAGCGACATCGACCACTCCGCCTGACCGATGTCCAGGTCCTTCGCCAGGCGCGCGACCTGAGTCAACATCTGGTTCTCGAGACCGGGCGGCAGGGGCGGCGGAGGCTCGCCCGGCACCGGTGTCTCGATGGTCGCGGCCACATCCATCATGTCGGCCATGAACAGCCGCAACGCGGCCGAATTGAGGCCTTCGCCGTCCATGTCGAACCGAAAGGCCCCCAGGTCCACGCCGTCGTCCAGGGTCGCGCCCTTGGTGCGCAGGCCATCCAGGGCCATCGAGATACGGCCGCTCGCGGGATCGTCGTCCTGAGGTTCGGCGACCTCCGAGTCCATGAAGACGCGATCAATGGTCACGGAGTCGTCGGATGTGATGAAGAACTCGATCCCCGTGCTCTCGATCGACCCGTCACTGATCCCCAATGTCGTATCCCGCATCAACTGACTGTAGAGGGCCAGCACCTCCTTTTCGGTCGGGAGCCGCGTGGTGGCGGCGACCAGATCGATCACCTGCTTCCAGGTCCCTGGCACCGCCTCGTAGGTGCTGATCAGCTCGGTCTCCGCGATCCGCACGGTGGGGCTGCGCTCGCCACGACCGGTCCGCAGGTCGCCCAGCGTCATGCTGACCGCGCCGTCGATCATGCCGTCCTCGACGATGTCGGAGTCCGCCGTCGCGATCAGGGACTCGACGGTGACGAACACCGGTTCACCCTCGCCGGCATCGACGTCCAAGCGCAGACCGTCCACGACGACCGAGTCCCGGCCCATCATCGGGGCTTCCGGGTCGATCAGGCCCTCGGCAAGGAACCGGTCCATGGCGATCGCCCCGATCCTGAGGCCATTCTGGTACAGTTGAACCGGGCCGGGGACGGAAAAGGTGTAGGCGACCGCGCCCCCGCTGTCGGCGTCGCTGGCGTCCACCACCAGGTCGCCGGCGGCCATCACCACCGGTGCGCCGGTGGAGCTGTAGGCCCGAATGGTCAGATCCTTGAACGTGACCCGCACGCCGCCGTCGGCGGATGGCTCCGCCATGATCGGCCCGTCGGTGGCGATGATGTCGCCTGTCGTCAGCGAGCCGAGCATGCTGATCGCGCCCACGACCCTGTCCCGCACCAGCGTCGCCATGCGACCTTCGGGCGAGTTCGGACTCAGCGTCCGGTCGAGCACCGGAAGCTCCGGCAACCCCGGCTGGGCAAGCAGAGCCAGCGCGGCCGGCGTCGTCTCCGCCACAGAGGCACCCGTCCCGGTGCCGGCGTCAGGTCCCGTCTGGGATTCGGTCTGGGCGCCCGTTTGGGCGCTTTTGGTCACGGTGACGGCCGCGCCGCCCGTCTGGTCGCCGGCCGCCACGGCGGGCGGCGTCGCCGCCGTCAGGCCCCCGGCCAGCACCACACCGGCCAGACCCGCCATGCCCGCCGATGACCGGACGGCATCCGCGATTCGAAGACTCACGGAGACTCCTTTCATATGCCCACCCCTTGAGAAGACGAAACCGAGGAGCCGGCGACATCGGACGGCGTGCGCCGTCATGCCCTGCCCCCAACAACACCAGACTCGCTCCGGCATGCTTGTTCGTGTCGCAAGCACACGCGAGTCGAAGCCGTGCGCGGCGGCCGACGCCATCACGCCCGGCGCCCCGGACGGCGTCGCCGCACGCGGCAGAATCCGACCGTCGCGGTCACCTTAACCCCCTTCTCCCCGCGACGGAACCATAGGCCGTTCCAGACCCGCCATGGATCACGAGACGGTCACAGGCTGCGCCCGCATGGTGCGTTTTTTGAGGCACGGATCCGACCCGCGCGCGCCGATGTCCACAGAAACGCGTCGGCGTCAGGCCGGCAGCGCCGCCGCCGCGCGGTCGACATCGGGATCCTGGGCGGCCTGTTGCAGGCGCGCTTCGAGGTCTCGGGCCTCCTGCTGCTTGGCCCACAAGGCGGCATAGCGCCCGCCCTGGGCCAGGAGGTCCTGGTGCGTGCCGCTCTCCGCCACCCGTCCGCCGTCCAGCACGACGATCTGGTCGGCGTCCACCACCGTGGACAGCCGGTGGGCGATCACCAGGGTGGTGCGTCCGGCCGAGACCCGGCGCAGGGCGGCCTGGATCTCCCGTTCGGTGTGGCTGTCGAGCTGGCTGGTGGCCTCGTCAAACAACAGGATGGGGGGGTCCTTGAGGATGGCGCGGGCGATGGAGACGCGCTGCTTCTCGCCGCCCGACAGCTTCAGGCCGCGTTCGCCCACCCGGGTCTCGTAGCCGTCGGGCAGGCCGGCCACGAAGTCGTGCAGGGCCGCCATGCGCGCCGCCTGCTCGATCTCCGCCTGGGTCGCGACGGGGCGGCCGTAGGCGATGTTGTAGCCGACGGTGTCGTTGAACAGCACCGTGTCCTGGGGCACCACGCCGATGGCCCGGCGCAACGACGCCTGGGTGACCGAGCGCAGGTCCTGGCCATCGATCAGCACGCGCCCGCCGGTGACGTCGTAGAAGCGGAACAGCAGGCGGCCGATGGTGCTTTTGCCCGCCCCGGACGGCCCCACCAGGGCCACCGTCTGCCCCGCCGGCACGGTGATGTCCACGCCGCGCAGCACCGCCCGGTCCGGGCCGTAGCCGAAGCCCACGTCCTCGAACCGCAGCGCGCCGCCGGTGACCCGCAGATCCGTCGCGTCGGGCGCGTCGGCCACCTCGGGCGGCTGGTCGGACAGGCTGAACATCAGTTCCATGTCCACCAGGGCCTGCTTGATCTCGCGATAGACCATGCCGAGGAAGTTCAGCGGCATGTACAACTGAAGCAGATAGGTGTTCACGAGCACGAAGTCGCCCGGGGTCATGCGGCCCTGGACGATGCCGTGACCGGCCATGGCCATGATGCCCACCAGACCGGCGGAGATGATGACGCCCTGCCCCACGTTGAGCAGCGACAGCGAGGCGTGGGACGTCACCGCCGCGTTCTCGTAGGCGGTCAGGGCCTGGTCGAAGCGACGGGCCTCGTGCTCCTCATTGCCGAAGTACTTCACCGTCTCGTAATTCAGCAGGCTGTCGATGGCCCTGGTGTTGGCCTCGGCGTCGTGGCGGTTCATGGTGCGGCGGAAGCCGACCCGCCAGTCGGTCACCACCAGGGTCCAGGCCACGTAGGCGGCGATGGTCACCACGATGGCGGCGGCGAAGGTCCAGTCGAACAACCACCAGAGCGTGCCGCAGACCATCGCCAGTTCGATCACCGAGGGACCGGCGCGGAAGGCGAACAGGCGCAACACGATCTCGATGCCGCGCGTGCCGCGCTCGATCACCCGGGACAGGCCGCCGGTCTGGCGGTCCAGATGGAAGCGCAGCGACAGGGCATGCAGGTGCCGGAACACGCGCAGGCCGACCACATGCATGGCGCGCTCGACCACCCGCGCGAACAGCAGGTCGCGCAGTTCGTTGAACAGCACCACGCCCACCCGGGCGCCGCCATAGGCCAGGATCATCATCAGGGGCACGGCGGTGATGGTCGCCGGCACCGACAGGGCATCCACCGCGTCCTTGTAGAACAGCGGCGCCGCCAGGGTGGCCAGCTTGGCCAGCAGCAGCAGGCCCATGGCCACCACCATGCGCGCGCGCAACACCGGCTCGTCCCGGGGCCACAGGTGCGGCATCAGGCGTCCGATCACCCGCCAACTCCCCGTGATGCCCTCGGGCGTGGTGGGCGGCATCTCGGTGACGCGCTTCTTCAAGGCCATGGGACTCCAACACGGGGACTGCCGGCGCGGGCCGGGGGCTCGTGTCGGGCTGGGAGGACGTGGGAATGCTGTGAGACCTAGGCCATGAAACGGCGGCGTTCAAGGTTGGAAGGCCGGCGGAAACGCGCCCGCCTACTCCGCCGCCATGCGGGACGCGGACGGCGGTGGCGCGCGGAACGCCTCCAGCAACGCCGCCTCCTTGGCCTTCGCGGCCGTCACGGTGCGCTCCAGCACGTGGCCGAAGCCGCGCATCTCCAGCGGCAGGGCGGCCAGGGCCACGGCCGTGGCGTGGGTATCGCGCGAGAGCCCGCCCAACAGCGTATCCACCAAGGATCGATACTCGGCCAGCAGACGGCGCTGCATCTTGCGTTCGTCGGTGGTTCCGAACACATCCAGGGGCGTCCCGCGCAGCCCCTTCAGCCGCGCCAGCACCCGCATGGCCGGCCAGATGCGCCGGCCGTCGTAGGGACGCTTGCGCAAGGCGCCGGTTTCCGGGTCGCGCCCGGCGGTCAGGGGCGGCGCCAGATGGAAGGTGAGGCGCGGCGTGCCCTCGAACCGCTCCCTCAGCATCCGCGCAAACCGGCCGTCGGTATACAGGCGGGCCACCTCGTACTCGTCCTTGATGGCCGTCAGCTTGAACAGGCCGCGCGCCACGGCCTCGGTGAGCGCGGTGGTCCCCTCGCCCATCACCGCCGCCTCGGCGGCGCGCACCCGCTCCACCCCCTTGCGGTAGGCACGCGCGGTGCGGCGGTTCTGGTAACCCACCAGGAAGGTCTCCCGCCGGGCGATCACCTCGTCCAGGGTGCGCGCCGGCAGGGCCTCGGGCGATGGACCAGGGCCGGCCAGGGCCAGGACCTCGTCGGGGTGCGCGGCCATGCGCCGGCCCCACAGGAAGGCGTCCAGGTTGCCCCTGACCGCGGCACCATTCAGCTCGATGGCCCGCTCAATGGCCGCCCGGCCCACGGGGATCAGCCCCTTCTGCCAGGCGAAGCCGACCATGAACAGGTTGGCGGCGATGCTGTCGCCCAGCAGCGCGGTGGCGATGCGGGTGGCATCCACGAACAGCACCTCGCGGGTGGCATCCGCCAGGGTGTCGCGGATGGCCTGATCGGGGAAGGCCAGATCCGGGCTCTGGGTGAAGTCGGCGGTCATCACCGGATGGGCGTTCATGACCGCCACGGTCAGCCGCCGGCGCATCTTGCCGAGAACGTCGGCGCTGGCGGCGGTCACCATGTCGCAGCCCAGCAGCAGGTTGGTGTTGCCCGCCGCGATGCGCACCGCGTGGATGTCCTGGTCGCGGCGCGCCAGGCGGACGTGGCTGACCACGGCGCCGTTCTTCTGCGCCAGACCCGTCTGGTCGAGCACCGACACACCCTTGCCGTCCAGGTGCGCGGCCATGCCCAGGATGGCGCCGATGGTCACCACCCCGGTGCCGCCGATACCGGTGATCAGGATGTCATAGGGCACCGCCTGGTGGATCTCCGTATCCGGCTCGGGCAGTGCCGGGAACCCCTCGTCGCGGGTCGCGGTCCCGCCGCCCTTGCGCGGCACCGCCCCGGAGACGGTCACGAAACTGGGGCAGAAGCCCTTGAGGCAGGACTGGTCCTTGTTGCAGGAGGACTGATCGATAGCCCGCTTGCGGCCGAACTCGGTCTCCACCGGCACCACCGAGACGCAGTTGGACTGCACGCCGCAGTCGCCGCAGCCCTCGCAGACCGCCTCGTTGATGACCACGCGGACGTCCGGGTCCTCCATCAGGCCGCGCTTGCGGCGGCGGCGCTTCTCGGCGGCGCAGGTCTGGTCGTAGATCAGCACCGTGACGCCCGGCTCCTCGCGCAACTGGCGCTGCACCCGGTCCAGGTCGTCGCGGTGCTCCACGGTGGTCCCATGCGGCAGCCCGGCCCCGGCGCCGTACCGTGCGGGGTCCTCGGCGACAACGACGATGCGGCGCACGCCCTCGCCCTCCAACTGGCGGGCGATCTGCGGCACCGACAGCGATCCGTCGACGGGCTGGCCCCCGGTCATGGCCACGGCGTCGTTGTAGAGCAGTTTGTAGGTGATGGTCGCCCCGGCGGCGACCGCCTGGCGGATGGCCAGGCTGCCCGAGTGGAAGTAGGTCCCGTCGCCCAGGTTGACGAAGGCATGACGGGTTTCGGTGAAGGGCGACAGGCCCACCCAACTCGCGCCCTCGCCGCCCATGTGGGTGAAGGTCCTGGTGTTCCGGTCCGGCATCCAAGTGACCATGTAATGGCAACCGATGCCGGCCAGGGCCTGGCTGCCCGCGGGCACCTTGGTGGAGGTGTTGTGCGGGCATCCGGAGCAGTAGTAGGGCAGCCGCTTGGTGGCCACGCGCTCCCGGGAGACCTCGGCCTCCTTGCGGTCCAGCAGGGCCAGGCGCTCTTCCATGGTGTCCAGGGTCACGAAGCGGCGCAGCCGGCCGGCGATGGCCCGGGCCACCAGGGCGGGGGTCAACTCTCCGGCCGAGGGCAGGATCCAGGCGCCGTCCTCGTCGAACTTGCCGACGATGCGCGGGCGCACATCCTCGCGCCAGTTGTAAAGCTGCTCCTTGAGCTGGTTCTCGATCAGCGCCCGCTTCTCCTCAACCACGAGGATCTCCTCCAGCCCCTCGGCGAAGCGGCGGACGCCGTCGCGCTCCAGCGGCCAGGGCATGCCCACCTTGTAGAGCCGTATGCCGAAGTCGCGGGCGATGGCCTCGGTGATGCCCAGGTCGGCGAGCGCCTGGCGCACGTCCTTGTAGGTCTTGCCGGAGGCGATCAGGCCCAGGCGCGGCGTGGGGGAGTCGAAGATCACCCGGTCGAGGCGGTTGGCGCGGGCGAAGGCCAGGGCGGCATAGATCTTGTGCCGCATCAGGCGGTGTTCCTGGGCCAGTGGCGTGTCGGGCCAGCGGATATGCACGCCGTCGGGCGGGAACGGGAAGTCGTCGGGGGTGACGATCTCCAGCGCCAGCGGGTCGACCATCACCGTGCCGCCGCTGTCGCAGGTCTCGCTGATGGCCTTCATGGAGACCCACAGGCCGGCGAAGCGGCTCATGGCGATGCCCAGCAGGCCATAGTCCACCACCTCGTCCACGCCCGCCGGGTTCAACACCGGGATCTGGGCGCCCGCCAGGGCATGCTCCGACTGGTGGGCGATGGTCGAGGACTTGGCCGCGTGGTCGTCCCCGGCGATGGCCAGCACACCGCCGTGGGGCGCGGTGCCGGCCATGTTGGCGTGCTTGAACACGTCGCCGCTGCGGTCCACCCCCGGTCCCTTGCCGTACCACAGGCCGAAGACGCCATCGACCGTGGCGCCAGGGAACAGATGGACCTGTTGCGTGCCCCAGATGGCGGTGGCCGCCAGGTCCTCGTTCACGCCCGGCTGGAAGTGCACATTCTCGGCCTCCAGATAGGCGCGGGCCTTCCACAGCTCCTTGTCATAGGCCCCCAGGGGCGAGCCCCGATAGCCGCTGATGAAGCCGCCCGTGTTCAGCCCGGCGGCCCGGTCGCGCTGACGCTGGGCCAGCGGCAGGCGGGCGAGCGCCTGGATCCCGGTCATGAACACCACCCCACGATCGAGGCGGTACTTGTCCTCCAGCGTGATGGAGTCCGGATTCACCGGCTCGGGCGGGCGAGGCGGGACGTGGGTCATGGCCGAACGCTCCAGGGCGGAGGGAACCCGCGCGGGCGAGCCCTACCCGGGGGCACGCGAACCGCGCGGAGACAACCGGGATATGGGCACGGTCGGGGTCCCCCGCCAATGCCGCGCCGGTGCGCTCAGTCTAGCGCCCAGCCCGGGTCACGGCCAATAGGGAAGAGATGCTGACGTTTCTTGGGGGCGCGACGGAGGGCAGCCGGTCCGGTCGACCATCCGGGCCCTGGTCCGACCCCGTTGCCCCGCCATCCGGCCTTGCCGCTTGCCAGCGCCGGGACGGCTCGCCACACTCCGGCCGCACGAGACACCACGGGACGGAAAGGGGGAGTGATGAGCGGACGCGGGAGCGCGCCGGTGGATCCGCGCCGGGCCGAGGCCGAGGGACGCGGGCAGTCGCCGTGGTCGGCCCTGGCGGGCGTGCCTCATCTGGACGTGGCCCCGCATCGGGCGCCGATCACCGCCACCCTCGCGCTGCCCGGGTCCAAGAGCTATTCCAACCGTGCCCTGATCCTGGCGGCCATGGCCGATGGGCGCTCGACCCTCGGCGGCCTGCTGCGCTCCGACGACAGTTACTGGTGTATCGAGGCCCTGGGCCGCCTGGGCGCCGCAGTGACCGTCGAGCGCGACACCGCCATCGTCATGGGGCTCGGCCGGCGGCGCCCGCTGGCCGACGCGCGGCTGTACATCGGCTCGGCCGGAACCTCGGCGCGCTTCCTGCCCGGCCTGCTGGCGGCCGGAGACGGGGGGCGCGTCACCCTGGACGCCAGCCGGCAGATGCGCGCCCGGCCCATGGCGCCCTTGCTGGAGGCATTGCGATCCATGGGCGCGGCCATCACCTGCCCCCTGACCGCCGACGCGCCGCCGCTGGACATCGCGGGCGGCACCCTGCGTGGTGGCGCGGTGACCATGTCCGGGGCGGTCTCCAGCCAGTTCATCAGCGGCGTGCTCATGGCCGGGCCGCTGGCGCCCGAGGGCGTGCATGTGACCATTCCCGACCACGTGGTGCAGAAGGACTACGTGGCCATGACCCTGGACATGATGGCGACCTTCGGCGCCTCGGTCGCGGTCAACACCGACCTGACCGACATGCGCGTGGATCCCGGCGCCTATCGGCCGACCGACGTGATGCTGGAGGCCGATGCGTCCACGGCCACCTACTTTTTTGCCCTGGCGGCGGTCACCGGCGGCCACGTCACGGTGACCAATGTCGGCACCGCGACGCGCCAGCCGGACCTGCGCCTCATCGACATCCTGGAGCGCATGGGCTGCGCCGTGACCCGCGCTCCGGGACAGGTGAGCGTCGCCGGGCCGGAGGGTGGGCGCCTGGCGGGCGGCTTCGACGTCGACATGCGACCGCTGTCCGATGCCACCCTGACGCTGGCGGCCATCGCGCCCTTCGCCGACGGGCCGATCGCCATCCACAACGTGGCCCACATCCGCAACCATGAGAGCGACCGCATCGCCGTGATCTGCCGGGCGCTGGCGGACCTGGGCATCCGGGTGGAGGAACGCCCGGATGGCCTGACCGTGCATCCCGGCCGGCCTACCGCCGGCGTGATGGACACCCACGACGATCACCGGGTGGCCATGGCGCTCGCCGTGCTGGGGGTGGCGGGCGAGGGTCTGCGGCTGCGGGACCCGGGCTGCGTGTCCAAGACCTGCCCGCCGTTCTTCGACCTGCTGGCCGGGCTGGGGGTGGGCGTGACGACGGCCTGACGGCCGGTCCGGCGCGGGACGGCCCGGCCTACTCCGCCGGCAGCACGACGATGAAGCGCGCGCCCAGCACCCGGCCCTCGGCGTCGGTGCGGTTCTCCGCGCGGATCATGCCCTTGTGGCTGTCCACGATCTGCTGGGAAATGGACAGGCCCAGCCCCGAATGGGTGCCGAACTTCTCCTTCTTGGGCCGTTGCGAGTAGAAGCGGTCGAAAATGGCCTGTTCCTTGCCCGGCGGTAGGCCAGGGCCATCGTCGTCGACGGTGGCCACGACATAGTGACCGTCGCGCCGCGCCGACAGCACCACCGCGCCGCCCTCCGGGCTGAACGACACGGCATTGGCCAGCAGGTTCTGGAACACCTGGCCCAGGCGGCTATCGATGCCGCGCACCCGGAGCGGCCGGCCCTTGGCCGGCCCCTGGTACCGCACGGTCACGCCGACCTCGGCGGCCGGATGGCTGTGCACGTCGGCCAGGGCCGCCAGCATCGGCCCCAGGTCCATGGGCTCGGCGTTGGCGCGGGACAGTTCGGCGTCCAGGCGGGAGGCATCCGAAATGTCCGAGATGAGCCGGTTCAGGCGTTGTACGTCGTCGAGGATAACGCCCATCAGGCGCCGCTGTTGATCGGGGTCGGTGACCCGGGCGACCGTCTCCACGGCACTGCGCAGGGAGGTCAGCGGGTTCTTGATCTCATGCGCCACGTCGGCGGCGAACCGCTCGATGGCGTCCATGCGGGCGGACAGGGCCGCCGTCATCTCCCGCAAGGCCCCCGACAGTTCGCCCAGTTCATCGCGCCGGGCGGTGAAGTCGGGGATGTCCAGGTGCCCGCCCTGGGCGTGGCGCACCCGCTCCGCGCCATTGGCCAGGCGGATCAGCGGCCGCACGATGGTGCCCGACAGGTACAGCGACACGAGGATGGTGACCGCCAGCGTGGCGATGAAGATTTCCAGGATGGCGAGACGGATCTCGAACAGATCCTGTTCGATGCCGGCGTTGTCGGCGGAAACCATGAAGGCGCCGACCACCTGCTTGAAGTACTGCACCGGCACGGCCACCGACAGGATCTTGTCGCCACGATCCGGGCGCAGGCGCACGGCGGTGCTGACCGGCTCGCCGGCCAGGGCGGCGCGTACCTCCTCGTAATGCCCGGCGACCTGGACGGCCGCTTCCTGGTAGACCGGCAGTTCGGCGCGGGGCGACACCATGCCGACGGCCGCGTCGATGGAGTGTTCCACCCGATCGTGAACGCGGCGAAGCGTGTCGCCGACCGGGTCGGGTTCCGGCAAGGGCGGCAGCGACGAGATCTGGAACTGGCCCCCCACGCCCCGGCGGCTGTCGGCCACCAGGGTCCCGTCGAGGCTGAACAGGCGCCCGCGCACCCCCGCCAGGTCCGACAGGCGGCGGACGATCTGTGCCGCCAGTTCCGGGGTGATGACCTGACCCGGCACCAGGCTGCGGGTCTGGGGATGGACCTCGAACGTCAACGAGCCCTCGGCCACGGCGGCGGCGATCAGGTCGGCCTCGGTGCCTAGCGCGGCCAGGCGGGCCTGGGTGAGGGTCTCGCGGTAGTTGTCCAGATAGAACATGCCGCCGACCAGCAGGATCGGCGCCAGAAGGTTGACCGCCAGGATGCGGCGCGTAAGCGGCGAGCGCAGCACGGACGCCGTCCGGCGCACGGGTCGCCGCCGGCCGCGCTCGCGATCGCCGTCATGGCGTCCCGGCGCGGCGCCGATGTCCGGGCCGTCGCCCCGCCGCCGCCCGGCATTGCCGTCGCTCCTTGCCCGTGTCACGGCCTCATGCCATGTCCTTGTAGCGGTAGCCGACGCCGTACAACGTCTCGATGTCCGAGAACGTCGGGTCGACCTCGCGGAACTTCTTGCGCAGCCGCTTGATATGGCTGTCGATGGTGCGGTCGTCCACGTAAATGTGCTCGCCATAGGCGGCGTCGATCAACTGGTCACGGCTTTTCACGTGACCCGGCCGCTGCGCCAGCGACAGCAGCAGCAGGAATTCCGTGACCGTCAGGTTCACCGGCTCGCCCTGCCAGGTGCACAGATGACGGTCCGGGTCCATCACCAGGGGACCGCGCACGATGGCCTTGTCCGACAGGTCCGGCCCCCCCTCGCTGCGCGCCTCCACCCGGCGCAGCACCGAGCGGATGCGCTCGATCAGCAGGCGCTGGGAGAACGGCTTCTTGATGTAGTCGTCGGCGCCCATGCGCAGACCCATCAGTTCGTCCACCTCGTCGTCCTTGGAGGTCAGGAAGATGGCCGGCGTGGCGACGCGGGCGCGCAGCCGCTGCAACAATTCCATGCCGTCCATGCGCGGCATCTTGATGTCCAGCACGGCCAGGTCCACGGGCTCGGCCAGCAGGCCGCGCAGGGCGTCGGCGCCATCGTTGAAGGTCACCACCTCGAAGCCCTCGGATTCCAGGGTAATGGACACGGAGGCGAGGATGTTCTGGTCGTCGTCCACCAGGGCGATGCGCTTGGTCACGGATCGGGTCCTTCCAGGCATGGGGCCGGGCATGGGGCCAGCCAAAGGGTGCCCGGGTCGGCCGGGCGGCGCAAGACGGCACGGAGCGGCCCCCGCCGGCGAGGGCACCCCGGGACGCTCCGCTCACCTCATCTTGTCGAAGAGTGGCGCCCACATTGTGGCGGCCGCCGGGACGGGATTGGCGCGAAACCGTGGCGGCGCGGCCAGACCGCCGGGAAATGTCCGGCGGAGGCTGGACGACCGGTCACCACGGGCCGACCGAAGGGCCGGGACTCGCGAGGGAGGTCCCTCCCTCGGAGCACACGGGATGCCAACGGATCGCCTGTCCGCGTGCGGGACCCTGACCCGCCCTCAATGCATGGCGCCGGGCGCCGCTCCGGCCGGGGCCATGGCGGCGACGTCCTGGACGGTCACCGTGATGTCGATGGTGCCGGCGGTCTCGAAGGTCAGGGACACCGGAAAGGTCTCGCCCTTCTCCAGCGGCGCGTGCAGACCGATGAACATGATGTGCAGTCCGCCCGGCCGCAGGTGCGTGGCGGTCCCACCCGTGATCTCGATGGCGTCGATCTTGCGCATGCGCATGACGTCGCCGTCCTTGATATGCGTGTGCAGTTCGACCACATCGGAGACGTCGGCGGCGGCGGCGATCAGCCGGTCGGCGGCACCGTCGTTGGTGATGGTCATGAAGGCGGCGCCGGCCCGGGCCATGCCCGCCGAGGCCCGCGCCCAGGGCTGCTCGATGGTCAGGGGACCGAGGGTCACGTCGGCGGCGGCGGCGGCTGTGGGCACCGTGGAGGTGGCGAGCCCCGCGACCATGAAGGCGGTCAGCAGGGGGGCGGCCAGGACACGGGCGGTGGGGGCACGACCAGTCATGGGGAGGCTCCTTCAAGGGTGCTGAATGGCGTGGTAGGGGGCTTGGCGACGATGGTACGGACACGTACGGTATCGCGCATAGCATGCCTACGATGCGCTTCCGCGCGCGCAAGGACAAGGTGCCGATGATTCCCGCGATCTCATGATGTTGCAGCGCCAACTTTCCTGGACCCGGACGGCGAATCGGGGCAAACTGCCCGTCAATGAGCGTTTCGCTTCGGAAACTATTTCCCTGCGGGTCCGCGGTTGCCCGCCGACGCCTGCCACGCCAGCATCAGGGCGGTGCACGGCGCGCGGTGCTGGCATCCGGCCGCGATCATTCCCCGTGGGGCGAGACGGACGGCGGGGGCCTTGGCGGCATGCCCCATGCCTTGCTGGTGATCGTGGCCGCCGCCACCGCCGGCGTGTCGATGGGTCTGGGGTCCTCCCCGGTCGTCCGCATCCGCGCCGTGATGATCAATCGTGATGCCGTCCCGCTGCTGCGTGACCCTAGGGTCGGCTCCGTCCCCTTCGCCTCCGCCATCCCCGGGAGGATGACCGCGTGACTCGCATGGGCCGTCTTGACAGCGACCCCGATCCCCGTCTCGGCGCCCACTATCCGGTCCGCCCGGCTCGCGGTCACGCGGGCCGCGTCGTCCTAGGCCACCCGGGGCTGCCCTGCGATCAGCCGCGCGCGGGGGCCATGCCAGTCGCCGGCATCGATCCGCATCGCATGCCGATACACAAGACAGCGGCGCCGCCGCCGATTCCATGGATTTGCTTCGACCGTCCGGTGAATGACCCGGCGGCCGTCATGCCGATCGTCCCGGCCCCGATCGAGGGGGCGCACACGTGAGTGCGTCTCCACGATCCGGTCCAATGGGACAACGGTGGGCATGGCCGCCATCGGGAGCGTCGACCGTCCTCCGCCGCCGGCTGTGTCCGGCGTCGGGAGCCGGCCGCACGTTACCCCTTTGCGGTGTCTCTAGTCTGATCCCAAATTGCATTTGTCTCTGTCGTCGGACGTCCATGTCCGTGCTGCCAATGGGAGGGTTCTGTTGATGAGTGATGCACCGACCAACAATGCCAAGTTGCTGGCTTGGGTGGATGAAATTGCCAAACTGACCAAGCCGGACGCCATCCATTGGTGTGACGGAAGTCAGGAAGAGTACGATAACCTGTGTCAGATTCTGGTGGACGGCGGATCCTACATCCGCCTGAACCCGGAGAAGCGGGTGAACAGTTTCCTCTGCCGCTCCGATCCCGCCGATGTGGCCCGGGTGGAAAACCGGACCTACATCTGCTCCGAGAAGAAGGACGACGCCGGCCCCACCAACAACTGGGTCGCCCCCGCCGAGATGCGGGCTACGCTGAACGGCCTCTTCGACGGCTGCATGCGCGGCCGGACCATGTACGTCATTCCGTTCTCCATGGGGCCGCTGGGTTCGCCCATTTCCGAGATCGGCGTGGAGATTTCCGACTCCGCCTACGTGGCCACCAACATGCGCATCATGACGCGCATGGGTCAGGCGGCGCTGGATGTTCTCGGCAAGGACGGTGAGTTCGTCCCCTGCGTGCACTCGGTGGGCATGCCGCTCGCGAACGGCCAGAAGGACGTGCCCTGGCCCTGCAACGCCGACAACAAGTATATCGTCCACTATCCCGAGACCCGCGAAATCTGGTCGTTCGGATCCGGCTACGGCGGCAACGCGTTGCTGGGCAAGAAGTGCTTCGCGCTGCGCATCGCCTCGGTCAAGGCCCGCGACGAGGGCTGGCTGGCCGAACACATGCTGATCCTGGGCGTGAAGAGCCCCGACGGTCAGAAGACCTATGTCGGCGGTGCCTTCCCCAGTGCCTGCGGCAAGACCAACTTCGCCATGCTGATCCCGCCCAAGGGGTACGAGGGCTGGGAAGTCACCACGGTCGGCGACGACATCGCCTGGATCAAGCCGGCGCCGGACGGCAAGTTGCGGGCCATCAACCCCGAGTACGGGTTCTTCGGCGTGGCGCCGGGCACGTCCATGAAGTCCAACCCCAACGCCATGCTGTCGCTGAACGCCAACGCCATCTTCACCAACGTGGCGATGACCGACGACGGCGACGTCTGGTGGGAGGACATGACCGATGAGCCGCCGGCTCATCTGATCGACTGGAAGGGTCAGGACTGGACGCCGGGCTGTGGCCGTCCGGCGGCACACCCCAACGCCCGCTTCACCGCGCCGCTCAATCAGTGCCCGTCCCTGGACGAAGCCTGGGAGGACCCGGCCGGCGTGCCCATCGACGCGTTCCTGTTCGGTGGCCGTGTCGCGTCCAACTTCCCGCTGGTGTTCGAGGCCAAGGACTGGACGCACGGCGTCTACCTGGCGACCACCATGGGGTCCGAACTGACCGCCGCCGCCGAGGGCAAGCCGGGCGACCTGCGCCGCGATCCCTTCGCCATGCTGCCGTTCTGCGGCTACAACATGGCGGACTACTGGCAGCACTGGCTGACCATGGGCCACAAGCTGGCGGGCAGCCTGCCGCACATCTATCGCGTCAACTGGTTCCGCAAGGACGAGAACGGCAAGTTCATCTGGCCGGGCTTCGGCGACAACATGCGCGCGCTGGAGTGGATCGTGAACCGGGTGCGCGGCCACGCCCACGCGGTGGAAAGCCCGCTGGGCAACGTGCCGTCCTACAGCGACATGAACTGGAAGGGGCTGCCGTTCGACGAGGCGCTGTACAACCGCATCATGAGCGTCGAGAAGGACAAGGCGCTGCGGGAAGTGGTCACCCAGGCCGAGCTGTTCGACAAGTTCGGCGACCGCGTGCCTAAGGAACTCCTCGCCATGCGGGATCTCATGCTGGCCGAGCTGGAGCAGGCCCCGGAGGTCTGGGAACTGCCCAAGTCGGCGTAGCACGACCGAATCACGCGGCGGTGTCGGCCAGGGGCCGGACGGTGGCGCATCCCCTTGCTTCGGGGGCGCCGCCGGTCGGATCGAGGCCGGCGGCCAAACGTGTGATCACGATCGTGGTCAAGACCATGTCCAAGACCCCTGCCGGGTTCGCGCCCGGCGGGGGTTTTGTCTGAAGGACGGCCCCTTGGCCCATGCGGGCCGGATCATGCGGGCCGGATCACCGGTGCGGGTCTATCCCCGGCCGCGCCCTCGCCCCCGGGGTTCGTCCATGACCGACATGACCGACATGACCGAAGACCGTCCACCGACGTCCCGCCGCCTCGATCTGCAGACCGTCCTGTGGCACGGGCTGTTCGCGGTGCTGCTGGTGTTTCCGGCGATGGGTCTGGTGGTCGGCGTGCTGGTGGTGTTGGCGGGCGTGCCGATTCTGGTGGCGCTGTTCCCGGTGACCCTGACCCTGGCGGCCGTCGCGTTGGGGGTGCTGTATGCGCGGCATCGGCGCGCGCGGGCGGGACGGGGGCGCGGCTGACATGAGACAACGCGCCCGGCGATGCGCGTTGTCTCATGAAAAAAGGAGGCGGTTCCTCGCGAAACCGCCTCCTCGTCGATCGGCCGGGGGTGGGCTGATCGGCTCCTCCCCCCGGCGCGGACCGATGGTCCGGTCTTACCGCTCCACGCACATGGCGATGCCCATGCCGCCGCCGATGCACAGCGTGGCCAGGCCCTTCTTGGCATCGCGCTTCTGCATTTCGTGCAGCAGCGAAACCAGGATGCGCGCGCCCGACGCGCCGATGGGATGGCCGAGGGCGATGGCGCCACCGTTGACGTTGACCTTGCTGGTGTCCCAGCCCAGTTCCTTGTTCACCGACAGGGCCTGGGCGGCGAAGGCCTCGTTGGCCTCGATCAGGTCCAGGTCCTCGTGCGTCCAGCCGGCCTTTTCCAGGGCCTTGCGGCTGGCGGGAATGGGGCCGGTGCCCATGATCTCGGGCTCGACGCCATAGGTGGCCCAGGAGACGATTCGCGCCAGTGGCGTGACGCCGCGCTTGGAGGCGTTCTCCTCGGTCATCAGCACGACGGCGGCGGCGCCGTCGTTGATGCCGCTGGCGTTGCCGGCGGTGACGGTGCCCTGCTTGTTGAAGGCGGGACGCAGCTTGGCGAGGCTATCCTTGGTGACGCCGGCCTTGGGGTGCTCGTCGGTGTCGACGATGGTGTCGCCCTTACGGCCCTTGATGGTCACCGGGATGATCTCGTCCTTGAAGCGGCCGTTCTTCAGGGCGGCCTCGGCCTTCTGCTGGGATCCGGCGGCGAAGTCGTCCTGTTCGTCACGGGTGATCTGCCAGCGCTGGGCGATGTTCTCGGCGGTCACGCCCATATGATAGCCATGGAACACGTCGAACAGGCCGTCCCGCAACAGGCTGTCCTGGAGTTCCAGCCCGCCCATGCGGGTGCCGTTGCGCATGTGCGCGAGGTGCGGGGACTGGCTCATGCTCTCGTGGCCGCCGGCGACGACGATATCGCAGTCGCCCGTCAGGATCGACTGGTAGCCCAGCGCCACCGTGCGCAGGCCCGAGCCGCAGAGCTGATTGATGCCGTAGGCGGTGACTTCGACCGGAACACCGGCGTTGATGGACGCTTGGCGGGCCGGGTTCTGGCCGGCACCGGCGGCCAGGATCTGGCCCATGATGACCTCCGAGACCTCGCCCGGCTCGGTCTTGGCCCGGTTCAGGACCTCGCGGATGACGATCTCGCCCAGATAGTGGGCGGGCACGGAGGCGAGGGATCCGTTGAAGGTTCCCACGGGGGTCCGCACGGCGCCGGCGATCACGATATCGGACATGTCTTTCCGTCTCCTGTTTTGTGGTCCTCCCCGTGGCGTCCGTCCCGTTCCGTTCGCGCGTCCGGCCGCGCCGCCGCTGCGGCACGGCAGGAAACCACGGACGGTATCGGGGGATTGATCGTGGACGCCACTGTTAGCTCCCTTATATACGTATCCCGAGGCGTAACGAAAACCGTTCTTGGGCCGGAGACACCTTATTTCGCGATTCGGCGCACCCAGCGCACCAGGGGATCGTGCACCTGTGCCACCGCGCGGCGGCCGGTGATCATGCCCACGTGGCCCAGCGACGGGGCGCGGCACTCCGATCGCGGCAGCGCGCGCGCCAGCGCCTCGGCGGACACGGCCGGAACGATCCGATCGCGCTGTGGAATCACCACCAGGGTCGGCAGGGTCACCGACTCGGGACGCACCGGCGTGCCGTCCACCCGCCAGGTGCCGCGCGCGGTGGCGTTGTCGCCGTACCAGCCGCGCAGGGTCTCCCAGGCCACGGCGGCCGGCAGCGGCACCCCCTCGTTGAGCCAGTCCTCCATGGCGACGAAATGGCGGGCCGCCGTGCCGCGCGCCGGCAGCCGGGCGAATCCCTGGAACTTGCGGCCGATGGAGGGTGGATCAATGGTGGCGAAGGCGGCCTGGAGCAGGTCCACGGGCAAGGTGTCCTGGGTGGCGAGCACCGGCTCGATCCAGGGCGCCAGGGCATCGGCCAGCCGGCCCTGCGCGGCGGCGCTGTCGGCGTGGAAGTCCCAGGGCGTGGCCATCAGCACCAGCGCCGCGATGTCGTCCTGGCGCCGGCTGGCCAGCGCCAGGGCCAGCAGGCCGCCCATGCAGTAGCCCAGCACCACGGGCCGCCGTCCGCTGCTGGCGCGCAGATGGTCGAGGGCCGGTTCCAGGCGGTCCGTGACGTAGTCGCTGAGGGTGAAGCCACGTTCGGCCGGGCCCGGCTCCCCCCAGTCCACCAGCATCGGGTTGAGGCCACGCCACGCCAGATAGCGCGCGAAGCCGCGCCGGCGGCTCAGGTTCAGCACGAAGGCGCGGTTGATCAGCGACGGCACCAGCAGCACCGGCGGCCCGTCGGCGGCGCGGTCGCGGCGGGCGGGGTCGTCCGGGGTCTGGGCGAACGGCCGCAGCAGGGTGGAGCCCCGCCGCCAGCACGGCGCGGGATCCAGCGACGGCCGGCGGTAGGCGTGGTGACGGTAGCGGCTGACGCCGTCCAGGAAGGCGCCCAGGCGGCGCCGCGCCTCCCTGTCCACCGCGCGGGCCAGGCTGGCCGGATCATGGCCGGCGGCGCGGGCCTCGGCCATCAGCGCCGCCAGGCGGTCCTCGGTGGAGGGCGCGTCGGGTGTCCCCGGATCCGCCGTCGCGTCCGCCCCGGTGCCCGCCTCAGTCCCCGGGGCGGCCGCGCGTGGCGCCGGCGAGCAGGCCGCCGAGCGCGGCCTCAAGGATGGCGACGCGCCGTTCCAGGCCGTCAACCCGAGAGGCCAGCTCATCATCAGCAGGCCCTGCGTGGCCAGGTGCAGGGCCAGCGGGCGCGGCCCCGGCCGAGGTCCCGGACTCGCCGGCGACGGGGTCGGGCTTGGAGTCGGGCTCGGAGTGTTGGTCGCTGGTGGCATGGTCCCCCGCCGCCGGTTGGCGGGGCCCGGCGCCGTCGGCCCGGGCGGGCCCACCGTCGGCCAGGCCCTGGGTCATCAGGGAAAACGCGCGCGCCAGGGCATCGGACACCGCCGGATCCCGCGCCATGGAGCCCAGATGCTCCTGCCACAGGTCCATGTAGCGCCGGGCCAGCGTCGCCAAGTCGGGAGGATCGCTCATGGCGGGAGTATAGATCGGCGCGGCCCGCGCTGTCATCTTCGGAACGGAACCGGTTCGCCGCCCCCGTTTCGGGCGGGCGGACCACGGTCGAACGGAGGGACTCGCAAGACGGCCCCCGGTCTTCCCGGCAACCGATATTCTTGTTGCATTGCGGTCTCCGAACCCAGACACTGCCGGCAGGGACTTGTCCACAAGACCGGATTTTACCCGGCGGGCCGAGGACAGTCTTTCAGGAGAGGAAGCCCACCCCGCGTCGCCATGGCGAACGGGTCGGTGATGGCATGTGCGGGACAGGCCGCGCGTGGAAACAGGCCGGGGGCAGAAGGGGACGGGGACGGTATGACCGAAAAGACGGGTGTGGGGCGCGCGCGACGCGGCGAAAACGACCCGATCATCATCAAGAAATACGCCAATCGACGTCTGTACAACACGGCGACCAGCAGTTATGTGACGCTGGATTTGCTGAGCCAGATGGTCAAGGAGCAGACTGACTTCGTGGTCTACGATGCCAAGTCTGGTGAGGACATTACGCGGTCGGTGTTGACCCAGATCATCGTCGAGGAGGAATCGAAAGCGGAGCAGACCATGCTTCCTATCAACTTTCTTCGGCATATCATCAGTTTCTACGGCGATTCCCTCGGGAGCGTGGTTCCGCAGTACCTGGACCACTCCATGCAGGCGTTCGCGCGCAATCAGGAGCAGATGCGCCTGGTGATGCAGAACGCCTTCGATGGCCTGTTCCCCATCCAGAAAATGGAAGAGGTGAACAAGCAGAACATGGCGTTCTTTGAAAGCGCCATGAAGATGTTCGCGCCCTTTGAGGGAAACCCCATGATGCCCGGTTTTCCGCCGGGCCGGCCGGCCACCGGCGCGTCCGAGCCACGGTCGGCGTCGGTCGAGGCCGACGCCCGGCGCGCGGCGGGCGATGCCGAGGACGTGCAGGCCATGAAGCGCCAGATGGCGGAAATGCAGCGTAAGCTGGATCGCCTGATGAGCGAGCGCGACAGGGCCGGCGGTGACGACGCCCAGGCGGGCGACCCGGGGGGTGGTAAGGGCTCCAAGACGGGCGAGTCTGGCAATGGTGTCGGCACCGGCGCCGATCCCGCGTCGCGGGCCTCTGGATCCTGACGTCCATGGCAGGCCGCCGTCGGCCCGGTTCGGATACGCGGACGGCGGCGCGGCGAGGGACATGTGGGCGACGAACAGGTGGGCGACGGTTAACCGTCGCCGCCATAGTGATGTGGGTGGTGGCCGTCGGGCTTGGCGTGTCCTGCGCCGGCCCGACGGTGGCGGCATCCGCTGGCGCGGCGGAGGCGGGGCCGGTGTTGGCGGCGGGCGACCTGACCCTGACGCTGGACGCCCTGGTGGCTGGACCCCGTCGGCCCGATGACCCGAAGGCCGGAGCGCCGTGCCTGGCCACGATGCGGATCGGCAACCGGTCGACGGCGTGGGTGCGCACCTTCGCGATGCGGCTTCTGGTCCACGATCCCCAGGGGGTCGTGGTACGGCGGGTGTCGGTGTTGGCCATGCCCTTGCCGCCGGGGAAAACCACCATGGCGACCTTTCCGGTTCTTGACACCGGGTGCGCCGGTGTCGGAAGTCTGACGATTCTCGACTTTCCGCAATGCGCGGATGGTGCCGGACGTGGCATGAGATGTCGGACGGCGGCGATCCCGGACAGTCGTGTAACGGTGCCGCTGACGTTCTGATCCTGGTGTCCCTTGGGTCGGTCGGGGTCGGATCGTGCGGACGAGAGCGGTGGAACGGCGGCGGGACGGTGCTGGTCCCGAGTCGCGGATACCGCAAGGCGAGCCCCAAGAAAATGGCGCTCTCTGTGGGTGAGAAACCCCGGCTGCCATCGATGATGGCGGCGGCGTTGGGGACCCGGTGGATGCCCGGCAATCCCCTCGAATGGATGAAGTTTCCGAACCGGACAGGGGCTTGCGCACCAAGTCCGGGAAAAAAGTCCGGACGCGATCGGCTGGCGGGGTTGTCAGAGAGAGAGACGCCCTTGCATAGTTGTTGAGCGTTTGGGGAATAGAACGCAGAAATTTTGGGCGGAGGGGGACAACTAATGGTGCAAGTAGCCGTCAAGTGGTACAACCCCAAAAAAGGCTTTGGCTTCGTTCGCCCGGATGACGGGGATCCAGACGCCTTCCTGCATGTGTCGGCGGTGGAAGCCTATGGGCTCGACCGGCTGCCGGAAGGCGCGCGCCTGGACTGCACCTTGATGCAAGGTCCCAAGGGCTGGGAGGTGCAGACCATCGACGCCGTGCTGTCGCTGCCCGAGACCTCTCCCATCCCCGATCCCGGCCAGATCGCCCACGGCGAGAACGGTGTCGTGAAGTTCTTCAATGCCTACAAGGGCTTTGGCTTCGTGACCCGGGACGGCGACGAGGCAGACGTGTTCGTCCACGTGCGCACGCTGGAGCAATGCGGCCTGTTCGACCTGGCCGAGGGTCAGTCGGTGGTGATGGAGGTCAGCACCGGCCCCAAGGGGCTCCAGGCCGACCGGATCGCGGTGGTGGCGGAGCCGGAGCGCCCGGCGGGTCCGTTGCTCCGCTGGCGCGCCGCCTATGGGGTGGGCGACGCCGAATCGGATACCGAACATCGGGAACTCATCGCCCTGGTCAATACCCTGCACGATCGCTGGGCCGCCAACGCCGGACGCGAGGACGTGGCACGGCTGTTCGACCGTGTGATCAGCGCCACGGTGATCCACCTCAGCCGCGAGGATACCCGCTGGGCCTATGGTCCCGGAGAACCCCTGGCCGGCAGTCGCTGGCGCTGGGTCAAGGACATGATCGACTTCCGCGAACGCAGCCTTGCCGAGGCGCGGCCGCCGCGCTTCACCGAGGAGATGGCCGAGTTCCTGCGCGCGTGGGTGACCGCGCACATCCTCTCGGAAACCGCCAGCCAACCGCGCGTGGTCGGGGCTCAGGTCTGAGGCGGCGCCTCGCGGGCCGGCTGCGGGTACCGGATACGACACGAGACGCGGGGTCGGGGCACAGGATCCGCACCGGGAAGGAACGTCATGGGGCCGAGGGGCTCCATGACGGCGTTCGTCCGGCACCGGGCTCTCGAAATGGAAGCGCCGGACCCGTAAAGAAACCTAAAGACATCTTGAAAACCGCGATGCCGCGGCGCGCCGGCTGATCGCGACGGGACAGACGATGACCAGAGCCTGCCGGACCCCGGCGAGGCGGCCCCAAGACAGCAACCATGCACGCAACGCGCGGCAACCATCGAACGCGTCGAAATGGTGTCCACCGTCGCGCCACGCCCAAAGATCCCGGTCTTGTCTTGGGACGGGGGCCTTGGCGTTTGACTGGATGACAGCGCCCCCCGCAGTCATGGTATGACCGTCCGACGAAGCGTCGGGGGGGTGCCCCCGGCCCTGTCCCCGGACCCCTGTCCGATCATCGCCGGGAGCGCCCATGGCCACCTTCATCGTCCGTCGCCTGCTGCAATCGGTGTTGGTCATGGTGGTGGTGGCCCTGGTCGGCTTCGCGCTGTTCGCCTACGTGGGCGATCCGATCAACAACATGGTCGGCCAGGACACCAGCTTCGAGGACCGCGAGCGCCTGCGCGAGGATCTCGGCCTCAACGATCCGGCGCCCGTCCAGTTCCTCCGCTTCGTGGGCAACGCGGTCCAGGGCGACTTCGGTCTGTCCTACCGTCATGGCCGGCCGGTCGCCGACCTGCTGGTGGAACGCGCGCCGGCCACGCTGGAACTGTCGTTCGCCGCCGGTGTGTTCGCCCTGCTGGTGGGCGTGCCCATGGGCATCCACACCGCGCTCTGGCGTCAGAGCTGGCTGGCCAAGGCGTTCCTCACCATCTCCCTGATCGGGATCTCGCTGCCCACCTTCCTGATCGGGATCCTGCTGATCCTTGTGTTCGCCGTCTGGCTGGGCTGGATGCCGTCCTTCGGACGCGGCGAGGTCGTGCAGATCGGCTGGTGGTCCACCGGATTCCTTACGGCCAGCGGCCTCAAGGCCATGGTCCTGCCGGCCATCACCCTGGGCCTGTTCCAGATGACCCTGATCATGCGTCTGGTGCGCGCCGAGATGCTGGAGGTGCTGCGGACCGACTACATCAAGTTCGCCCGCGCGCGCGGCCTGTCGGCGCGGGCCGTCAACTTCGGTCACGCCCTCAAGAACACCCTGGTGCCGGTGATCACCATCACCGGCTTGCAGTTGGGCAGCGTGATCGCCTTCGCCATCATCACCGAGACCGTGTTCCAGTGGCCCGGCATGGGCCTTCTGTTCATGCAGGCGATCGAGTTCGTGGATATCCCGGTGATGGCCGCCTATCTGGTGCTGGTGGCGGCTCTGTTCGTGATGATCAATCTGGTGGTGGACATTCTGTACGTGATCGTCGATCCGCGCCTGCGCATCGGTGGCGGCGCCGTCGGTGGCGGGGGGGGCCGATGACGCGCCCTCGCGCCCGGCCCACGACCGGCGAACCCGTGGTGCCGGCGTCCTCCGACCTGGCGGCGCCGCGTCGGACCGGCGTGACGGGCGCGCTAGTCCGGGCCCTGGACTCCGACGTCTTCTACTCCTTCCGGCGGTCTCCGGTGACGCTGGTGGCCGCGCTGGTGGCCGTGCTGCTGATCGGCGCGTCGCTGGCCGCGCCGCTGGTCGCGCCCACCGACCCGTTCGCGCTGGAAACCCTGGACCTGATGGCCGCCTTCACGCCGCCGATGTGGGCGGAGGGCGGCGAGTCCGTGTTCCCGCTGGGGACCGACGACCAGGGCCGCGACCTGCTGTCGGCGATTCTCTATGGCATGCGCATCTCCCTGGCCGTGGGCGCGGCGTCGGTGGTGTTCGCCATGCTCCTGGGCGTGGGCCTGGGCCTGCTGGCCGGCTATGCCGGCGGCTGGGTGGACGCGCTGATCATGCGCGTGGCCGATGTGCAGCTCTCGTTTCCGGCCATCCTGATCGCCCTCCTGGTGGATGGCGTGGCCCGGGGCCTGCTGCCGCGCGACCTCCATCACGACATGGCGATCTATGTGATCATCTTCGCCATCGGTGTGTCGGGATGGGTGCAGTACGCGCGCACCGTGCGAGGCTCCACCATGGTGGAGAAGAATCGCGAGTACGTGATGGCCGCCATCATCATGGGCCTGCATCCGGGATTGATCGCGCTGCGCCACGTGCTGCCCAACGTCATGGGGCCGGTGCTGGTGATCGCCACCATTCATCTGGCGGTGGCCGTCATCACCGAGGCCACGCTGTCCTTCCTGGGCGTGGGCCTGCCCCCCACCGAGCCGTCCCTGGGCACGCTGATCCGCATCGGCAACGACTTCCTGTTCTCCGGCGAGTGGTGGATCACGGTGTTCCCGGGCCTCGCCCTGGTGCTGCTGGTGCTGTCGGTCAACCTGCTGGGCGACTGGTTGCGCGACGCCCTGAACCCCAAGCTGCGGTGAGGGACAGGGCATGACCGAGTCTCTTCTGAGCGTCCGTGACCTGATCGTCGAGTTCCCCACCCGGCGCGGTGCCCTGCGCGTGGTGGACGGCGTGTCGCTGGACATCGTGCCCGGCGAGGTGCTGGGGGTCGTCGGTGAGTCCGGCGCCGGCAAGTCCCAGACCGGGGCGGCCATCATCGGCCTCCTTGAACCGCCCGGCCGCATCGTCGACGGCACCGTCCATCTGGAGGGCGAGCGGCTGGACACCCTCTCAGGGGACCAATGGCGTCGGGTGCGCGGTCGGCGCATCGGCGCGGTGTTCCAGGATCCGTTGACCAGCCTCAACCCGCTCTACACCGTGGGGCGCCAGTTGACCGAGACCATCCGAACCCACCTGGACATGACCGAGAAGCAGGCCCGCGCGCGGGCGCTGGAGCTGCTGGGCGAGGTGGGCATTCCGGCGGCCGCCGACCGCCTGGATGCCTGGCCGCACCAGTTCTCGGGCGGCATGCGCCAGCGGGTGGTGATCGCGCTGGCGTTGTGCGCCAACCCGCGTCTGATCATCGCCGACGAGCCCACCACCGCCCTGGATGTCTCCATTCAGGCGCAGATCACCGCCTTGCTGAAGCGCCTGTGCCGGGAGCACGGCACGGCGGTGATGCTGATCACCCACGACATGGGGGTGATCGCCGAGACCGCCGATCGCGTGGCGGTGATGTACGCCGGCCGACTGGTCGAGACCGGGCCGGTCGACGACCTGGTCAACCGGCCCCGCCATCCCTATACGGAGGGCCTGATGGGGTGCATTCCCACCATGCACGCCCGGCCGGTCCGGCTGGACCAGATCGAGGGCGCGATGCCCGCGCCCCGGGCCGTGCCGCCGGGCTGTGCCTTCCACCCCCGCTGTCCGCTGGCGGTGGAGCGCTGCACGTCCGAGCGGCCCCCCCTGGTTGCCCGGCCGCCCCTGGCCACGGCCTGCTGGGTCCGGAGCCCGGACGGTGATGCCGCATGAGTCCCCGTGATGAAGAGACAGTCGCCGAGGGCGATCCGGTGCTGGTGCGCCTGCGGGGGCTGACCAAGCACTTCGACGTCTCGCCGCCGCTGTTGACGCGCCTGATCGAGGGCCGCTCGCGGCAGGTCCTGAAGGCCGTGGACGGGCTGGACCTGGACATCGCGCGCGGCCGCACCACGGCGCTGGTGGGCGAGTCGGGGTGCGGCAAGTCGACGGTCGCGCGCCTGCTGGTGACGCTCTACCGGCCGACGGCCGGGGACCTGGTGTTCGAGGGCACCGACATCGGCCGCCTGACCGACCGGCGCGCCCTGGCCTCGGCGCGCCGGCGCATGCAGATGATCTTCCAGGACCCGTTCGCCAGCCTCAATCCGCGCTGGCGGGTGGGCCGCATCATCGCCGAGCCCCTGCGCGCCCACGGCCTGCTGGACGACCCGGCCGCCATCCGCCGCCGGGTGGCCGAGCTGCTGGAGCACGTGGGCCTGCGCGCCGCCGACGCCGAGCGCTTCCCGCACGAGTTCTCGGGTGGTCAGCGGCAACGGATTTCCATCGCCCGGGGCCTGGCGTCCAGCCCGCACTTCCTGGTGTGCGACGAGCCCACCAGCGCCCTCGACGTCTCGGTGCAGGCCCAGATCCTCAACCTGCTGCGCGATCTTCAGCGGGATCTCGGACTCACCTACCTGATCATCACCCATGACCTGGCGGTGGTGCGCTTCATAGCCGACACCATCGGCGTGATGTATCTGGGCCGGCTGTGCGAGGTGGCCCCGGCGGACACGCTGTTCGCCCGGCCCCGCCACCCCTACACCCGCCTGCTGATGGAGACGGTGCCCGACCTGCGTCACCCCGACCGCGACCGCCGCCCCATGGCCGGCGAGGTGCCGAGCCCCCTGGATCCGCCGTCGGGCTGCGCCTTTCACACCCGCTGCCCCCTGGCGAACGACCGCTGCCGGCGGGAGCGCCCGGCGTTGCGGCAGGACGGCCCCGGCCAGGTGGCCTGCCACGCGGCGGAGGAGGGACGGCTGTCGCCTGAGGGCGGCGACGCCGTCAAGGGGATGCGCCCTTGACGGCAGCAGGCGCTGCGGCGCCCGCGTCTTGACTCTCGTGTCACAAAGGCTCAGCAGTCGTCGATGTCCGTCGATCCCGCATCCCCCGTCTCCACCACGCGTCCCCCGCCGGCGGTCCACATCGCGGAGGCCACCGCGCGCGACGCCGCCGATATTCAGGCCCTCTATGCCCATCATGTCCGCCACGGCACCGCGACGTTCGAGACAGAGCCGCCCCCGGTCGACGAGATGGCCCTACGTATCGCCGCCGTTCGCGACCAGCATCTTCCCTACCTGACGGCCCGCGCGGCGGCCACCGGCGCGCTGCTGGGGTATGCCTACGCGGGACCATTCCGGGCGCGCGCGGCCTATCGCCATACCGTCGAGGACAGCATCTACCTGGCCCCCCAGGCCGCCGGCCAGGGCCTGGGCACGCGCCTTCTGGCGGATCTGATCGACCGGTGCCAAGCGCGGGGCGATATCCATCAGATGATCGCCGTGATCACCAGTCCGGGGTCGGAGGCGTCGGTGGCGCTCCATCGGCGCCTGGGGTTCCAGGTGGTCGGCACCCTCGTCGCGGTGGGACGCAAGAACGGACGCTGGCTGGATACCCTGTACATGCAACGGGAGATTGGCGCGGGCACGCCGCCCGCCTGACGCAAGCGAGCGGCGAGCAGGGATTGCCAACAAGGAACCGGGGGCCGGCGGGCACAAGGCGGACCGCGACTTGACCGTACCCCAGAACATCTCGCTCCTGATCCTGCCGGCCTATGCGCCCGAACTGAACCCGGTCGAAAACGTCTGGCAGTACCTGCGCCAGAACGTCCTCGCACATCGGGTCTTCGACGGATACGACCAGATCGTCGACGCCTGTTGCGACGCCTGGAACGCCTTCGTCAATAAACCTGAGGTCGTTCCCTCAATCACCAGAAGACAATGGGCGAGCGTCAATGTCTGATGCCGCTGGTATCACCTGCTTGTATCGAACACTGTCCTCTTCCGACTCCAGCCACGATCACAGGCGCAAGAATCGGCATCCCTGGAACGTGCCCATGAAACCAAAGTTGCTGTTCTTGCTGAGATGATCATGGAGATAGGACGGGTTGTAACTGATGCTTTCGTAGCCGAACATGCCCTGCATGCTCTGAAGGGGAAACGATCCCTGGACGGCGATGTTGGCCTGCTCCATGGCGACGAGATAGCAGTACACCACGTGTCCCGAACAAAAAAACGCCTTCGACCCGCCCGCAAGGAGATTGTCGAGGGCGATGTTGATGCGATCCTGGGAGGAAACGGCCGTCCCCCGGCCGAGAGACTTGGCCGCGCCCTTGATGGTATAAGGCAGGTCGAAGCCTCCGGCGCGCACGCCCTCGTACAGCATGATGGCGGTTTCGGCAGCGCCGGCACGAATACCACTGAGTCCGCAACGGAACACGTCGTATGTGTAGATCGCGTTGCCACCCGTCAGGCTGTTCCTGTGCAGGCCATCGCCGCTCATTTCAATGATTTCCGTCGGGGAACAGGCGATGCCGGCGTGGATGAACTTCGACTTTCCCTTGCTGAACACCTGACCGATCTGGATGGCGACCCCCGTCATGCCCAGGCCGTGCCGGTGCTTGATCATGATATCCCCGGCCCGGATCATGCTGGGCAGGGTGCCCGTGCTAGGGGCGCGTGCTGCACTGCTGCCTCCAACCATGGCGGCCTCCAACCATATGAATGAGGTGTATCCCCTGTCGGCTTGTCCGTCTGACTCAGGGAGGCCCATCACGGAACGCGTTCGTTGTCCGTGGGGAACGACCATAATGCGATCGCCAGAACCAGGGGGACAAGCCTTTTGAGGTGGTGTGCAGCGACTCACCGAGTGCACCGATCCAGACAACAGAATGCGGACTGCATCTTTTGTCTGGATCAGTGCACTAATGACGCCCTTTGCGGCCGTTCTCCGGCACCAGGCCCTGCGGCCGCAGGATCAGGATCACCTGCAGCAGCACCCCGATCAGCAGCACGCGCAGCGCCCCGGCCTGGGTGGCGTACTCGGCGCCCAGGGCATCGGTCAGGAACTGCGTGGCCGACCACAGCAGCCAGATCACGAACGCGCCAACAAGCGCCCCCGTGTTGTTGCCCGCGCCGCCGGCGATCAGCATCACCCACACCAGGAACGTCCCGTACAGCGGCAGGAACGCCTCGGGGCTGATGAAGCCGACGAAGTTGGCGTAGAGCGCGCCGGCCATGCCCATGATGGCCGATCCCAGCACGAACGCCTGCAAGCGGCAGCGGACCACGTCCTTGCCGGCGGCGCGCACCCCGTCCTCGTTCTCGCGGATGGCGCGCAGCACCCGGCCCCAGGGCGAGACACGCGCGCGTTCCACCATCCACCAGGCCAGCGCCAGGAAGACCAGCACCACCACCAGGGACACCAGGGGACCGGACAGAACCTCCAACACGGCGGCCCCCAGGGGACCGGACAGGACCTCCAACACGGTGGCCTCCAGGGGGTCCGGCAACAGGCCCGCCAAGCCCGCCAGCGTGTCGAACTCCAGGGTCTCCGAGAAGGGGCGCGGGATGGCCGGCACGCCACGCACGCCGTTGGTCAGCCACTCTTCGTTCTTGAGGGCAAGGCGGATGATCTCGGCGATGCCGATGGTGGCGATGGCCAGGTAGTCCGTGCGCAAGCGCATGGTCACCCAGCCGATGACCACCGCCACCAGGGCCGACGCCACCATCGCCCCGGCCACGCCGATCGGGAACGGCAGACCGAAGCCGCCCAGATGATGGTCGGACGCCGCCGTGGTGAGGATCGCCGAGGTGTAGGCGCCGACGGCGAAGAAGCCGGCGATGCCGATGTTGATCTGCCCCGTGAAGCCGAACTGGACATTGAGCCCCAGCGTCAGCACCGCGTAGATGCCGGCAACGGTGACGAAGAAGACCCCGTAGGTCAGAAGCCCCGCCCATTCCATCACGCGTTCCCCTTGAACAGGCCCTGCGGGCGGACGATCAGCATCAGGACCATCAACCCGAAGGCCACCGCGGGCTTGTAGGTGGGATCGATGATCATGGTCGACAGCTCCATGGCCATGCCGATCACCATGCCGCCGGCGATGGCCCCATAGGGCCGGCCGATGCCGCCCAGGATGGCGGCGGCGAACACCGGCAGCAGCACCGACCAGCCCATCACCGGATGCAGGCGCGTGTCCATGGCCAGGAAGATGCCGGCGACGGCCGCCAGGCCGCCCCCCACGGCCCAGGTGGCCATGATGACGCGCTCCGCCGGGATGCCGGAGACCAAGGCGAGGTCCATGTTGTCGCTCATGGCGCGCATGGCCTTGCCGGTCTTGGTGCGGGTCAGGAACAGGTGCAGGGCGATCACCAGCACCACGGCGCCGAGGACGATCCACACGTGGTCCGGCTTGACGATCAGGTCGCCGACCCGCCATGGCATCTGGATGCCCTTGACGTAGACCTGATTGTGCGGCCCCCAGACCAGCTGAATGATGCTGCGCAGGGCGATGGCGATCCCGAACGACGAAATCAGCAGAATGACCGGCTCCACCCGCCTGAGCCGCCGGTACACGATCTGGTCGATGGCGATGGCCGCCAGGGCGGCGGCGACGATGGCGAAGGGCGCCGAGGCCCACACCGGAAAGCCCAGACCCACCACCAGCGACAGGGCGAAGTAGGCGCCCAGGGCCATCAGGTCGCCATGGGCGAAATGCGCGAAGCGCAGGATGCCGTAGATCAGCGACACCCCGATGGCCCCCAGGGTGAGGATGCTTCCCAGCACCACGCCATACAGGCCGACTTGCAGGAAATCCATCAGCATGGCCGCTCGCCCCTCATCAACCGCCCAGGAACATTTCGGCCACGTCCTTGTTGGCCAGCAGACTCGCGCCGGTGTCCTCGACCCGGTTGCGCCCCATGGTCAGGACGTACCCGCGATCGCAGATGGCCAGCGCCTGTTTCGCGTTCTGTTCGACCATCAGGATGCCGATGCCGGTGCGATTGATGCTCTGAATCCGCTCGAAGGTCTGATCCATGAACAGCGGCGACAGACCGGCGGTGGGCTCGTCCAGCAACAACAGCTTGGGTTCCAGCATCAGCGCCCGGCCCATGGCCAGCATCTGCCGCTCGCCCCCGGACATGGACCCGGCCACCTGGTCGCGGCGCTCCCCCAGACGCGGGAAAAGGTCATAAATCTTGTCCAGTTGCGGCCGGATGTCATCGTCGCGGATGAACGCGCCCATCTCCAGGTTCTCGTGCACCGTCATGGAGGGAAACACGTTGCGTTCCTGCGGCACGTAGGACACGCCCTCGCGCACGATCTGGTCGGGCCGCAGCCGGGTGATGTCGCGGCGCTCGAACAGCACCGCCCCCTCGCGGATGGTGACCAGGCCGAAGGCCGCCTTCATGAGCGTGGACTTGCCGGCCCCGTTGGGGCCGATGATGACGACGATCTCGCCCGGCCCGACCCGCAGGTCCACGCCGTGCAGGATGTCGGCACCGCCATAGCCGCCGGTCACCCCCTCGATGGTCAGCAGGCTCATGGACGCCATTCCTCCGGATCGCCGTTGTCTCCGCCGGGGCCGCCAGGGCGCCCGCGCCCGATGTCCGCCTCGGTCATGGCCGACACCCCGCGCCCGGACACACCGCCGCCCAGATAGGCCTCCTGGACCTCGGTGTTGGCGCGCACCTGCTCCATGGCGCCCTGGGCGATCACCCGGCCCTGGGCCATCACCACCACCGGGTCGCACAGTTGGGCGATCAGGTCCATGTCATGCTCGATGAGGCAAAAGGTGTAGCCGCGCTCCTGGTTCAGGCGGCGGATCGCATCGCGGATGCTGTTGAGCAAGGTGCGATTGACCCCGGCCCCGGGTTCGTCCAGCAGCACGACCTTGGCGTCGGTCATCATGGTGCGGCCGAGTTCCAGCAGCTTCTTTTGTCCGCCCGACAGGTTGCCGGCCAGTTCATCCATCACGTGGGTCAGGTTCAGGAAGGCCAGCACCTCATCGGCCTTCTTGCCGACGGCCCTGTCCTCGCGCTTCACCCGTCCCCACCGGAACCAGGCGTGGGGCAGGCTCTCGCCGGCCTGTCCGGGCGGCACGATCATCAGGTTCTCGCGCACGGTCATGCGAGAGAATTCGTGCGGAATCTGGAAGGTGCGCACCAGGCCCCGATGGAACAGGGTGTGCGGCGGCAGCCCGGTGACGTCCTCGCCATCCAGCAGGACACGCCCGCGATCCGGCGGCAGGAACCCGGCGAGGATGGCGAACAGGGTGCTCTTGCCGGCGCCGTTGGGACCGATCAGGCCGGTGATGCCCCCCTTGGCGATGGTGAAGTGGACGGAGTCCACGGCCTGGAGTCCGCCGAATGCCTTGGAAATGCCGTCGATCTGAATCAAGGGACGCCCTTCCGTCGCGATTGGGGCCTGGCGTGGAAACCGGACTCGGCCACCGATCGCCCCCCTGACACGCCCACCGGCGGCGACGGCCGGGAGGCGCGGCTGTGTATCCCAACACCGCGCGCCGGGCAACCCCCCAACCGACTCGGGTGACCGCCCCACCATGCCGGGCCACCGGCGCGGGAGCAAGGGGCAGGCGGCGCGCCGGCTTCGGCCGGCTCGCTTGCCGTCCTCGGGGGGCGCCTCTATGTACGGAGGAGACAGCGCCCCGACCGGCTTCGACGGACGGCGCTTTCCCGACCCCCTGCCATTCGGACGAGACCCCATGATCCAGGACATCCGCGTCACCGGCGCGCGCGAACACAATCTGAAGGCCGTGGATGTCACGCTGCCGCGCGACCGCCTGGTGGTCATCACCGGGCTGTCCGGATCGGGAAAATCGTCGTTGGCCTTCGACACCATCTATGCCGAGGGTCAGCGCCGTTACGTTGAATCCCTGTCGGCCTACGCGCGACAGTTCCTGCAGCTGATGCAGAAGCCGGACGTCGAGTCCATCGAGGGCCTGTCGCCCGCCATTTCCATCGAACAGAAGACCACCAGCCGCAATCCGCGCTCCACCGTCGGCACGGTGACCGAGATCCATGACTACATGCGCCTGCTGTGGGCACGCGTCGGCATCCCCCACTCTCCGGCCACCGGCCTGCCCATCGAAAGCCAGACGGTCAGCCAGATGGTCGATGCCATCCTGGCGATGGGCGAGGGCACGCGCCTGTACCTGCTGGCGCCCATCGTGCGGGGCCGCAAGGGGGAGTACCGCAAGGAGCTGGCGGAGCTGCGCAAGCGCGGCTTTCAGCGGGCGAAGGTGGACGGCACGCTTTATGACCTCGCGGACGTGCCGGCCCTCAACAAGAAGGTCAAGCACGACATCGAGGTGGTCGTGGACCGCCTGATCGTGAAGGACGGCCTGGCGACACGCCTCGCCGATTCGGTGGAGACCGCCCTGGGCCTGTCGGACGGCCTGCTGTTCGTCGAGGACGCGGGCAGCGGCGCGCGGACCACGTTCTCGGCCAAGTTCGCCTGTCCGGTGTCGGGCTTCACCATCGACGAGATCGAGCCGCGCCTGTTCTCCTTCAACAACCCGTTCGGCGCCTGCCCCGCCTGCGACGGCCTGGGGGTGAAGCTGCACTTCGACCCGGACCTGGTGGTGCCCACCCCGGACCGCTCCATCCGCGCCGGCGCGATCGCGCCCTGGTCCTCGAACGGCCAGCCCTCGCCCTACTACGCCCAGGCGCTGAAGAGCATCGCCGCTCACTACGGCGCCGACATCGACACCCCCTGGCGCGACCTGCCGGAGCGCACGCGCCACGCCATCCTGCATGGCAGCGGCGACGAGATCGTCGCCCTCAGTTTTCATGACGGCACCCGCGCCTATCGCACCGAGAAGCCCTTCGAGGGCGTCATCCCCAACATCGCCCGACGCTGGCGCGAGACCGAATCCCAGGGGGTGCGCGAGGACCTGTCGCGCTACCAGGCGTCCCACCCCTGCGACGCCTGCGGCGGCTTCCGCCTGAAGCCCGAGGCCCTGGCGGTGAAGATCGACGGCCGCCACATCGGCGAGATCTCGGAATTGGCCATCGGCGGGGCGCTGGCCTGGTTCGACGGCCTCGCCGATCGCCTGCGCCCCCGTGATCGCGAGATCGCCCGGCGCATCCTGCGCGAGATCGGCGAGCGCCTGACCTTCCTCACCGACGTGGGGCTGGACTATCTCACGCTGTCCCGCACCTCCGGCACCCTGTCGGGCGGCGAGAGTCAGCGGATCCGCCTGGCCAGCCAGATCGGCTCCGGCCTGACCGGCGTGCTCTACGTGCTGGACGAGCCCTCCATCGGTCTGCATCAGCGCGACAACGACCGCCTGCTGGGCACCCTCAAGCGGCTGCGCGACCTCGGAAACACGGTCCTGGTGGTGGAGCATGACGAAGACGCCATCCGCACCGCCGATCACCTGGTGGACATGGGGCCGGGCGCGGGCCGGCACGGCGGCACCATCGTCGCCGAGGGCACGCCGGACGAGGTCATGGCCAACCCCGCCAGCCTGACCGGCCAGTACCTGACCGGCCGGCGGTGCGTGCCGGTGCCGGCCGCGCGCCGGTCCGGCAACGGCAAGGTGCTCACCGTCCAGGGCGCGCGCGCCAACAACCTGGACGACCTCAGCGTCGACATCCCACTGGGGACCTTTACCTGCGTGACGGGCGTGTCCGGCGGCGGCAAGTCCACCCTGGTGATCGAGACCCTGTACAAGGCCCTGGCGCGCCATCTGCACGGCGCCCGCGACCTGGCCGGGGAGCATGACGCCATCCTGGGCATGGAGCACATCGACAAGATCGTGGACATCGACCAGTCGCCCATCGGCCGCACACCGCGCTCCAACCCGGCGACCTACACCGGCGCCTTCACCCCGATCCGCGACTGGTTCGCCAACCTACCCGAGGCCAAGGCCCGCGGCTACAAGTCCGGCCGGTTCTCGTTCAACGTCAAGGGCGGGCGCTGCGAAGCCTGCCAGGGCGACGGCGTCATCAAGATCGAGATGCACTTCCTGCCCGATGTGTACGTGACCTGTGACGTGTGCAAGGGCCAGCGCTACAATCGCGAGACCCTGGAAATCCTCTTTCGGGGCAAGTCGATCGCCGACGTCCTCGACCTGACGGTCGAAGAGGCGATCGACGTGTTCAAGGCCGTTCCGGTGATCCGCGACAAGATGGAACTGTTGCAGCACGTGGGCCTCGGCTACATCCACCTCGGCCAGCAGGCGACGACGCTGTCGGGCGGCGAGGCCCAGCGGGTCAAGCTGTCCAAGGAGCTGTCGCGGCGGGCCACCGGGCGGACCCTCTACATCCTCGACGAGCCCACCACGGGCCTGCACTTCGAGGACGTCCGCAAGCTGCTGGAAGTGCTGCATCACCTGGTGGACCAGGGGAACACCGTGCTGGTGATCGAACACAACCTGGAGGTCATCAAGACCGCCGATCACCTGATCGACCTGGGACCCGAGGGCGGCGCCGGCGGCGGCCGGCTGGTGGCCAAGGGAACACCGGAAGAGGTGGCCATGCACCCCGACAGCTACACGGGACAATACCTCAAGGGGCACCTGCCCGGCGCCGAGGACCGCGCACGACGACCGGCATGACGACCTCGCGATCCCTCGCGGCCCTCACGGCGCCGGCGCGGGCTCCGGGCGGCCGCTCCAGGGGTCGTCCAGCGTCGCCAGGCGCGCCGACACCGGACAG
Source organism: Roseospira visakhapatnamensis (assembly GCF_014197915.1). GTDB lineage: Bacteria > Pseudomonadota > Alphaproteobacteria > Rhodospirillales > Rhodospirillaceae > Rhodospira > Rhodospira visakhapatnamensis. Next base: position 140,800 of record NZ_JACIGK010000003.1, on the reverse strand, counting down.
GCGGGGCCGTGCGCCCCCGGCAACACGCCGATGCTCATCAGGAACTCGTTGACCACCTCGCGGCCCGTGAAGGCGAAGGTGGCGCGAAACAGCACGACCCAGGCGTCCAGGTCGCGGGGGTGGTGCGCCATGATCCAGTTGGCGAGGCCGCCATGGCTGGCCCTCAGGGCCTGAACCGTGGCCGCGTTGCGGATCACGGCGTCGATCTTGCGGCGGTTGCGGATGATGCCGGCGTCGGCCAGCAGCCGCGCCCGATCGGCCTCGTCGAAGGCCGCCACGCGATCCACGACGAAGCCGGCGAAGGCCGCGTTCAGGGCCGGGCGCTTCTTCAACACCAGGACCCAGGACAGCCCGGCCTGGAAGATCTCCAGGCACAGGCGCTCGAACAGCACCGTTTCATCGGTGACGGGAAAACCGTACTCGGTGTCGTGATAGGGACCGTGCAGGGGATGGCCGGGCGCGACATCACAGTACCAGGTCACATCCGCCTCCCCTGCCCCGCGGTCCGGGTCCCGGCCCTACGCCTGTTCCAGCTCCACCAGGGTACCGGTGAAGTCCTTCGGATGCAGGAAGAGAACCGGTTTGCCATGCGCCCCGATCTTGGGATCGCCATTGCCAAGCACGCGCTTGCCCTCGGCCTTCATGGCGTCGCGCGCGGCCAGGATGTCCTCCACCTCGTAGCAGATGTGGTGGATTCCGCCCGAGGGGTTCTTGTCGAGAAACGCCTGGATCGGCGACTTCTCCCCCAAGGGATGGAGCAGCTCGATCTTGGTGTTGGGAAGCTCGATGAACACCACGGTGACGCCATGTTCGGGCTGGGGCAGCGGGTCCGAGACCTTGGCGCCCAGGGTGCCGCGATAGTCGGCCGCGGCCGCCTCCAGATCGGGGACCGCGATGGCCACGTGATTCAGCCGTCCAATCATCGTCCGGGTCCTTTCCTTGCCGTTTACGTCCCAGGATGACCAGCGCGAGAGCCGGGACTCAGCCCACGCGCACCACATGAATATCGGTCAGCGGGCGGCGGTTCTGGCTGCCCCGGAAGAAGCGGCCGACGGCGCGGCGGGCTTCCTCGCGCACCGTCTCGTCGTCGTCCAGGGCGCGCCGGTCCAGGCGGTCCACCGCCCCCCGGATGGTGCCGATCAGCGAGTCCAGATCGTCACCGTCCTCGTCCGGGTCCAGCAGGCCCCGGGCGCTAACCACCGGATCGGTCACCAGCCCCCCCTTGCCGTTCAGAACCAGGGTGACCGCCGCCGCGCCGTTGGTCATCATGCGCCGCCGATCGCGCAGCATCGGGCTGCCCATGGGCACCAGCCGATCACCGTCCAGGGCCAACAGGCCGGTCGTGGCCTGATCCACCACCCGGGGCGCCTCGCCGTCCAGGCGCAGCATGTCGCCGTCGTCGATGACCATCACGTGGTCGACGCCACAGGCGCGGGCCACGCGCGCATGCTCGTTCAAATGCAGCGACTCGCCATGCACGGGAACCGCCACGCGGGGCCGCACCAGGCGATACATTTCCTCGACCTCGGCGCGCGCCGGATGGCCGGATACATGGACCGGCGCGTCCCGGGCGGTGATGATCTCCACGCCGTTGCGCACCAGCCGGTTCTGCATGGCCATGATGGCGCGCTCGTTGCCGGGAATGATGCGCGACGAGAAGATCACCGTATCGCCCGCGCCCAGCGACACGGCGCGATGCGATCCGGAGGCGATGCGCGGCAGGGCGGCGCGAGGCTCCCCCTGGCTGCCCGTGGCGACGTACAGGACTTTCTCGGGCGGCAGGGCGGCGACGGCCTCGTCGTCCAGGAACGGCGGCAGGTCCGCGAGGTACCCACACCCCCGCGCGGTGGCGTTCATGCGCCACAGCGAGCGCCCCACCAGGGCCACGTGCCGCCCATTCTCGCGGGCGGCGACGGCGACGCTTTCCAGGCGCGCCACGTTGGACGCGAAACAGGCCACCATCACCTTGCCGGTGGTGTTGCGGCCGATCACCTCGATCAGCGCCTGGCGCACGTCGGCCTCCGACCCCGAGTGGCCCGGCGTGAAGATGTTGGTGCTATCGCCGATCATGGCCAGCACGCCCTCGTCGCCCAGGCGCCGCAGCGCCTCGGTGTCGGCGGCGCGGCCGATCAGGGGATCGGGATCGAACTTCCAGTCGGCGGTGTGCAGAACCGTCCCCGCCGGCGTGCGGATGGCCAGGGCGTTCGGTTCCGGGATCGAGTGGGTGGTGCCGATCATCTCCACGTCAAAGGCGCCCACCTGGAACCGGGATCCCAGGGGCACCTCATGGAGCGGCACATCGTTCAGGAGCCCCTCTTCCTGCAATTTGACGCGCAGGAAGGCGGCGGCGAACGGAGACGCATAGACCGGCTTGCGCAGCCACGGCCAAAGATAGGTGACCGCCCCCAAATGATCTTCGTGAGCGTGCGTGATGACGATGCCGTCCAGAGCCTCCAGATTCTTTTCGATGAAACTGGGATCTGGCATCAGGACGTCGATCCCCGGAGTCGTCTCGTTGCCGAAGGTGATTCCCAGATCGACCATCAGCCACCGCCCCTGACACCCATACAGGTTCAGGTTCATGCCGATTTCGCCGGTCCCACCGAGGGGCACGAAGACAACGCCATCCGGCACGCTGGTGCCGGGCGTTTGGGTCATGGAGTTTCCTTTCCGTCTCTAGGTCATGTGTACGGATCCATGGTCGGATCGTGTGTGCGTGCGTTGCGCCGCGTTGCGGCGATGAATCTGCAACAGACCCCGCAGGGTCAGATCATTGTCCAGATGATGTATGACGTCGGTGGCCTCGGTAAAGAGGGAGGCGAGCCCTCCAGTGGCCACAACGGTCATGGCTGCCCCGAATTCCTGCTGGATCCGGGCGGTCAGCCCCTCGATCATCGACACATAGCCAAGATAAATGCCGGAGCGCATCGCCGACACGGTCCCCTTGCCGATGACCGAGCGCGGCCGACCAATGGCCACACGGGGCAATTGGGCGGCCGCCATGTGCAGCGCCTCCAGGGACAGGTTGACGCCGGGGGCGATCACGCCCCCGCAGTAGTTGCCGTCGGCGTCCACCACATCGAAGGTGGTGGCGGTCCCGAAGTCAATGACGATCAGCGGCCCCTTGTAGGTGGTGTGCGCGGCCACGGTGTTGACCAGGCGGTCGGCCCCCACCTCCTCCGGCCGATCCACCAGGACCCGCAGACCCAGGTCCACATCGGGGTCGCCGATCACCAGCGGGGGCGCCGAGAAGTACGTGTGGCACAGCAGCCGCAAGTCGTATACGGCGGCGGGAACCACGGACGCGATGATGGCCTCCGTGATCGACTCGGGACGCAGGCCCTTGAGGGCCATGAGCTGAATCAGCCACACGCCCATCTCGTCGGCGGTGCGGCCCGACTTGCTGGCCGCCCGCCATTCCCGGAACTTGGTATCGCCATCGTACACCGCGAAGACGGTGTTGGTATTGCCGCAATCGATTGCCAGCAGCATGCTCGCCCCTGCCCTCTCCCCACGTCGCGCGCCCCATGGCCAACCCGCTCCGTCGGCGACGGCGCGTGCGCGACTTTCAAGACCAACGGTCCATGGCCGCGACCACACGACTCCGTGACGGGGAGTCGCCAACCGCATGCTTCCCCGTCGCGGCGCCCCCAGCGGTCCACGCACCAGGGCGTGTCCGGACCGCGCCGTCTGTCCGTGGATCGCCGTTCTCGCCGCCTAGTGCAGCGACGCATTCAAGGGATTCCCCCTTGAATGCGTCGCTGCACAAAACATTGTTTCTAGTGCACTTTCGATCCAGACAAAAAGAATGCGGACTGCATCTTTTGTCTGGATCAGTGCACTAGCCGCCCGCCGATGGGAAGAACACGTCCCCGGCCAACACCGTGCGGTCGACTCCCTCGGAGTCGCGCATCCGTAGCGCACCGTCGGCGCCCAGGCCCAGGAACACCCCGTGCGTGGCCTGCTCACCCACGCGCACCCGCACCGGCTCGCCCAGGCCATGGCCGTGCTCGGTCCAGGCTTTCCGCACCGGATCGAACCCCTCGCGACGCCACCGCGCCACGATGTCCGCCAGGTGCCCCAGCAACGGCTCCAGCACCGTGGCCGGCTCCAGCGGCGGCGATCCCCCGGCGCCGGTCCAGTGGTGACACAGAGCGGTGGGCGGGTAAAGCGCCTCGGTCGACGCCGGGCAGTGCGCCACGTTGACCCCGAGCCCCATCGACACCCAGGGGATGCCGGCGGGGTCCTTGACGCTCTCAAGGAGCAGGCCGGCCACCTTGGCGCCGTCCAGCAGCAGGTCGTTGGGCCATTTCAGGCGGGGCGCCGGAAGCCCGGGGCGACGACCGAAGCCCAGATCCTCCAGGGCGCGGGTCAGCGCCACCCCGGTGGCGAAGCCCACGTCGGTGGCCCTGGCCGGTCCCTCGGGGCACGGCAGGGCCACGGATACATAGAGGTTGCCCGGGGGGCTGGTCCAGGAGCGTCCATGCCGCCCCCGTCCGCCCTGCTGCTCGCCCGCCCAGACCACCAGGGCGCCGTCGGCCCTCAGGCCCTTGGCCTCGCCCCGGCGCAGGGCATCGCGGGCCACGTCCTGGGTGCTGTGCACCACGGGCAGGGCGATCAAGCGCCACATGGGCGGCAGCCGAAACGCGGGGCGAACCGCCGCGCCGGCCCCGGCCCCATCATCGGCCCGGGTCCGGACCCAGGGCCACCGCCACGGTGACGTCACCGACCGTCTCACCGCCCGGCGGCGATCAGGCTGGCCGCGGCGGTTTCCGCGCCGGTCACCACCACCTCAGGGCTCACGGCGAAGAATACGATCACCACGGCACTGACCCCCATGATCGCCCGCAGCGCGTTGCATTGGATCGGATCCAGGCCCTCCAGGGGCTCGTCGAAGTACATCACCTTGACGATACGCAGGTAGTAGAAGGCGCTCACGACACTGGTCAGCACGCCAATGATCGCCAACCAGATCAGGCCCGCGTCCACCGCCGCCATGAACACGTAGAACTTGGCGAAGAACCCGGCCAACGGGGGAATACCGGCCATGGAGAACATGAACACGCCCATGGCCAGCGCCATCAGGGGCTGCGTCCGCCCCACGCCAGCCAGATCCTTGATGGCCTCGACCGGACGGTCCTGCCGGCGCATGGCCAGGATGACCGCGAACGCGCCGGCGTTCATGAACACGTAGATGGTCAGGTAGACCAGCACGCCCCGCACGCCCTCGCTGGTGCCGGCCGCCATGCCGACCAGGGCATACCCCATGTGACCGATGGAGCTGTAGGCCATCAGCCGCTTGATGTTGTCCTGGGCGATGGCGGCAAAGGATCCCACCACCATGGACAGCACGGACATGACGATGATCACCTGCTGCCAATCGGCCTGCAGCGCCTGGAACGGCTCCATCAGCACACGCAGGAACAGCGCCAGCGCGGCGATCTTGGGCGCGACGGCGAACAGCGCCGTGACGGGCGTGGGCGCGCCCTCGTAGACGTCGGGCGTCCACATGTGGAAGGGCGCGGCCGAAATCTTGAAGGCCAGGCCGCAGACCACGAACACCAGGCCGACGATCACCCCCACCGGCACCGTCTCGCCGGAGACGGCGGCCTGGATCCCCTCGAAGGTCGTGGTCCCCGCGAACCCGTAGACCAGCGACGCGCCATAGAGCAGCACGCCCGAGGCCACCGCCCCCAGAACGAAGTACTTGAGGCCGGCCTCCGTGGCCCGCGCGTTGTCCCGATGCACGGCGGCCATGACGTACAGCGCCAGGGACTGCAACTCCAGGCCGACATAAAGCGCGATCAGGTCGTTGGCCGAGACCATCAACATCATGCCGACGGTGGCCAGCAGCATCAGCACCGGAAACTCGAAGCGCCGGATGTCCTCGGCCATCATCCAGCGGCGCGACATCAGCAGGGTCGCGGCGACGGCCACCAGGATCAGCAGCTTGGCATAGCGGGTGAAGTCGTCCACCACGAACTGGCCGTAGAACGCCTCCACGCGCGTGCCCAGGCCTGCGGTCAGCAGCAGTCCGGCGATCAGCAGGGCGTAGGTGGCCCCCCAGGTGGAGGCGGAAAAGGCATTGCCGCGCGCGAAGACACCGAACATCAGCAGCCCCATGGCCGCCAGGGCCAGGACCATCTCCGGCAGGGCCGGCAGCACAAAGGGCAGCTCCGTCATCCTCTCGCGTCTCCCGCCGCTTTTCGGGGCGTGTCACGGCGTGCGCCGGCCCCGTCGATCCTCATTCAAACCGTATCGCGTCCCATCCCGCTTGGGTCCATCGCGGGCCGTCGGTCGTCACCGCGCCGCCACCGACAGACCGTCCGCCGCGGCCAGCGCCGTCTGATAGCCGTCGATCAGGTTGGTGACGGTGGCGTGCATGGGGCCCAGGAACGTGCTGGGATAGATGCCCATCCACAACACCACCAGGACCAGCGGCGCGAACACCGCGACCTCACGCGGGCTCAGGTCCAGCAGGCCCTTCAGGTCGGGCTTCTCCAGCTTGCCGTAAATGACTCGCCAGTAGAGGTACAGCATGTACACCGCGCCCAGGATCACGCCCGTGGCGATCAGCAGCGCGGTCCAGGGGCTGACCTGGAAGACCCCCAGCATGATGAGGAACTCCCCGACGAAGCCGCCAGTGCCCGGCAGTCCCACGGAGGCCATCATGAACAGCATGAACACCAGGGCATAGCGCGGCATGGTGTTCGCCAGACCGCCATAGCGGGCGATCTCGCGCGTGTGCAGACGGTCATAGACCACACCCACGCAGAGGAACAAGGCCCCCGAGACGACGCCGTGGCTGAGCATCTGATAGAGCGCGCCCTCGACCGCCTGCTGGGTCATGGCGAAGATGCCGGCGGTCACGAAGCCCATGTGGGCGACCGACGAATAGGCGATCAGCTTCTTCATGTCCTCCTGGGCCAGCGCCACCAACGAGGTGTAAATCACCGCGATGACCGACAACGCGAAGATCACCCCGGTCATGTCCGCCGTGGCCAGCGGCAGCATGGGCACCGAGAACCGCAGGAAGCCATAGGCGCCCATCTTCAGCAGCACGCCCGCCAGGATCACGGAGCCCGCCGTGGGGGCCTCCACATGCGCGTCGGGCAGCCAGGTGTGCACCGGCCACATCGGCACCTTGACGGCGAAGCTGGCCATGAGCGCCAGGAACAGCCAGATCTGCCATTCCTCGGGGAAGGCCGTGACCATCAGCGTGGGAATGTCGGTGGTACCCGCGTGCAGGTACATGACCAGCAGGGCCACCAGCATGAGCACCGAGCCCAGCAGCGTGTACAGGAAGAACTTGAAGGTCGCGTAGACCCGCCGCGCCCCGCCCCAGACGCCGATGATCAGGAACATGGGGATCAGCACGCCCTCGAAGAACACGTAGAACAGCACGTAGTCCAGGGCACAGAACATGCCGACCATCATGGTTTCCAGCACCAGGAAGGCGATCATGTACTCGCGCACACGGGTCTTGATGGCCTCCCAGCTCGCCAAAACACAAAGCGGTGTCAGGAAGGTGGACAGGATGACGAAGAACAGCGAAATCCCGTCGATCCCCATGTGGTAGCCGATGCCGTAGGACGGCAGCCAGTCCACCTTCTCGACGAACTGGAAGTCGGCCGTGGACGGATCGAACCCAATCCACACGAACAGCGACAGCACGAAGGTGACGCCGGACGTCCACAGCGCCACCCAGCGGCTGTTGTTGGCCACCTCCGCCTCGGTCCCCCGCACCACCAGAAGCAGGCAGGCGGCCCCGAACAGGGGCAGAAAGGTGATGATGCTGAGGAAGGGGATCGTCTCGATCATCGCCGCCGTCACCTTTCTGCGCCCGGTCCCGAGTGGGTGTTGATGGGAACCGTCTCATTCTCTTTGTTCATCAGGACCTTGTAGGTCCTTACTCAGAAGCCACTTGACCTTAGCGGCCGATCTCAGGCCACCGCCAGGCGCCAGGACACGAAGGCCGCCAGCCCCAGGATCATCAGGAAGGCATAGTGATACACGTACCCGGTCTGGAACCGCCGCATCTGGACGGCCACCCAGCGGGTCACGGCGGCCACACCGTCCGGCCCGAAGCCATCGATGATGGCCTGGTCACCACCCCGCCACAGGATGCGCCCAAGGGCATGGGCTGGCCGCACGAACACCGCCGCATACAACTCGTCGAAGTACCACTTGTGCAGCAGGAACCGGTAGACCGCCGGGAACCGCGCGGCCAGCGCCACCGGCCAGGACGGCCGCAGGACGTAGAACAGGAACGCCAGCAGGATACCCCCCGCCGTCACGATCAGGGGCAGGATCTTGATCAGGATCGGCGTGTGGTGGGCGCGCTCCAGCACGCCCGCCCCGTGGGCATCCGCGGCGGCGCCATGATCGCCGGCGGCATGCGCGTCGCCCTGGGCATCGGCGGCGCCATGGCTGTCGGTGGCCGCGCCGTGGTCGTCCGTCCGCCCCCCCGCCTCGGCGCCCGCCTGCACATTGTAGGCGATGCTGTCCCGCCAGAACCCGGTGTGCCCGTCCCCCACGAACGCGTCATAGGCCACCATGCCGGAGAAGACGGCGCCCAGGGCCAGCGCGCCCAGCGGCACGGTCATCACCGCCGGGCTTTCGTGCACATGGGCCATCACGTGCTCGTTGGCGCGCGGCTTGCCATGGAAGGTCATGAACAGCATTCGCCAGGTGTAGAACGCCGTCAGGAAGGCGGCCGAGATGCCCAGCACGAAGGCCAGCGTGCCGGCCGGCGAGCCCGCCGCCCAGGCGACCTCCAGGATCATGTCCTTGGAGTAGAAGCCGGCGAAGAACGGCACCCCGGCCAGGGCCAGCGAGCCGATCCACATCAGCGCGTAGGTCAGCTTGATGTTCTTCCAGATGCCGCCCATGTGCCGCATGTCCTGCTCGTCGGACATGGCATGGATCACCGAGCCGGCCCCCAGGAACAGCAGCGCCTTGAAGAAGGCGTGGGTCATCAGGTGGAAGATGGCCGCCTGATAGGCGCCCACGCCCAGGGCGAAGAACATGTAACCAAGCTGGGAGCAGGTGGAGTAGGCGATCACCCGCTTGATGTCGTTCTGCACGCAGCCGACCGTGGCGGCGAAGATCGCCGTGGCGGCGCCGACCAGCGTGACCAGCATCAGCGCAGTCGGCGCCCACTCGTACAGGGGCGACATCCGCGCCACCATGAACACGCCGGCGGTCACCATGGTGGCGGCATGGATCAGGGCGGAGACCGGGGTCGGTCCCTCCATGGCGTCGGGCAGCCAGGTATGCAGGCCCAACTGCGCCGACTTGCCCATGGCGCCGATGAACAGCAGCACACAGATGATGGTCAGCGCATGCCACTCGACGCCGAACAGATTGACCGTCGTCTCGGCGTGGTCGGGCGCCGCCGCGAAGATGGCCTCCAGGTTCACCGTGCCGAACAGCAGGAACACCGCGAAGATTCCCAGCAGGAACCCGAAGTCGCCCACCCGGTTGACCACGAAGGCCTTGATGGCCGCCTCGTTGGCGGACTTTCGCTCGTACCAGAAGCCGATCAGCAGGTAGGAGGCGAGGCCCACGCCCTCCCAGCCGAAGAAGAGCTGAATGAGGTTGGACGCCGTCACCAGCATGTACATGAAGAACGTGAACAGCGACAGGTAGGCCATGAAACGCGGGATGGACGGGTCATGGTGCATGTAGCCGATGGAATACACATGCACCAGGAACGACACCCAGGAGACGGTGAGCAGCATGACCGCCGACAGCGTGTCCACCTTCAGCGCCCAGCTCACCGCCAGATCGCCCGAGGAGATGAAGGCCAGCAGGTCGATGGTCTGGGCCTGACCCAGGATGGCCACCTCCCAGAACAGTGCGACTGCCAGCAGGGCGCTCAGCCCCATGGCGCCGCTGGTGATCCACTGCGACGCGGTATCGCCGAGACGGCGGCCGAAGAACCCGACGACCAAGGCCCCGAGGAGCGGCAGGAAGATGGTGGCGACATACATGGCCAAGATCCCGGTTTCGGTGTCTGCCCAGAAAGCGATCAGGGACTTTTCAGGGAGGGCTCGCGCCCCGCGAGTGATGACGGTGTCTTGCCGTTCCCAAGACGTCCTGGGCGGGTCTCACCCCTTCAGGCGATTGATGTCCTCGACCTCGATGGTGCCGCGATTGCGGAAGAAGACCACCACGATGGCCAGCCCGATCCCGGCCTCGGCGGCGGCGACGGTGAGGATGAACAGGGTGAACACCTGGCCCACCATGTCCTGCAGAGCGGTCGAGAAAGCCACCATGTTGATCGACACCGCCAGCAGCATCAGTTCGATCGACATCATGATGACGACGACGTTCTTCTTGTTGGCGAAGATCCCGAACACCCCAACCGTGAACAGAATGGCCGCCACCGTCAGGTAGTGCGTCAGCCCGATATCCCACATGCTTAGATTCCCCCCCGGCTGCGCACGGATTTGACGTCAAGCACCTGCTCGCGCCGCCGGTGCACCTGATCGGCGATCCGCTGGCGCCGCACGCTGGGCGAGGTCCGGTGGGTCAGCACGATGGCCCCCACCATGGCCACCAGCAGCAGCAGCCCGGACACCTGGAACAGGTAGACGTACTGGGTGTAGATCAGGTTGCCCAGGGCCTCGGTGTTGCTCACCTGGGAGACGTCGGGTATGGGCGCGGCGCGCAGGGCCATGGCCTCGCCGGCCAGGGTCCAGTCGAGGAACAGGATGACCACCTCCACGGCCAGGATCACCGCCAGGGCGGCGCCGAACGGCATGTACTTGAGGAACCCCTCGCGCAGGCCCAGGAAGTTGATGTCCAGCATCATGACGACGAACAGGAACAGCACGGCGACCGCGCCGACGTAGACCACCACCACCAGCATGGCGATGAACTCCGCGCCCATCAGCACGAACAGCCCGGCGGCGTTGAAGAACGCCAGGATCAGCCACAGCACCCCATGCACCGGGTTGCGATTGAGCACCACCATGACCGCGGAGAGCACCCCGACCAGGGCAAACAGATAGAACGTCAGGGCATGAATCATCCTCGGGTCCCCTTCCCCCGGCACCGGCCGGCCTGGTCTTCCGGCCTAGGGCCGGCACTCTCCCCCGGCCTCATGCCGTTGGTTTATCGTGGTCTTCCGCACCCTCGACCGGGTTCGCGCCGGATGAACCGTGGCGTCCGGCCCCGGTCCCGCGCCCCGATGCCTTAGCGGTACGGCGCATCCAGTTCAAGCCTGCGGGCCAGTTCGGGCTCCCAGCGATCACCGTTGGCCAGCAGTTTGTCCTTGTCGTAGAGCAGTTCCTCGCGGGTCTCGGTGGCGAACTCGAAGTTCGGTCCCTCCACGATGGCATCCACCGGGCAGGCTTCCTCGCAGAAGCCGCAATAGATGCACTTGGTCATATCGATGTCGTAGCGCGTGGTGCGGCGGCTGCCGTCGCTGCGCTCCTCGGCCTCGATGGTGATGGCCTGCGCCGGACAGATGGCCTCGCACAGCTTGCAGGCGATACAGCGCTCCTCGCCGTTCGGATACCGGCGCAGCGCGTGTTCGCCCCGGAAGCGCGGGCTGAGGTACCCCTTCTCGTACGGATAGTTCAGCGTGTACTTGGGCTTGAACATGTACTTGAAGGTCAGGCCCAGCCCGGACACAAGCTCCGACAGCAGGACGCTTCGGGCGGTGCGGTCGAGGAACGACATGCGGTTGATCTCCCTTCCCTTCCGGTCGCCCGGGCCTACTGCGGCAGCGCGTCGAAGGCCACCAGAACCCCGGCGGTCAACACCACCCACGCCAGGGACAGCGGCAGGAACACCTTCCAGCCCAAGCGCATGAGCTGGTCGTAGCGATAGCGGGGGAACGTCGCGCGGGCCCACAGGAAGACGAACAGGATGGCGCAGACCTTGAGCGCGAACCAGATGATGCCCGGCACCCAGGTGAACGGCGCCATGTCCAGCGGCGGCAGCCAGCCCCCCAGGAACAGCACCACGGCGATGGCCGACATGAGGATCATGTTGGCGTATTCACCCAGGAAGAACAGGGCGAAGGTCATCGCCGAGTACTCGACGTTGTAGCCCCCGACCAGTTCGGCCTCGGCCTCCGGCAGGTCGAACGGCGCGCGGTTGGTCTCCGCCAGGATCGATACCACGAACAACACGAACATCGGGAAATGCGGCAGCGCGTACCACACGCCATTCGCCTGGGCCTGGACGATCTCCGACAGGTTCAGGGTACCGGCGGTCAGCAGCACGGAAATGATGATCAGCCCCATGCTGATCTCGTAGGACACCATCTGCGCCGCCGAGCGCAACCCGCCCAGGAAGGCGTACTTCGAATTGGACGCCCAGCCGGCCATGATGATGCCGTAGACCCCCAGGCCCGAGATGGCCAGCAGATACAGCACACCGACGTTGATGTCCGACAGCACCCATCCCTCGTCGAAGGGAATCACCGCCCAGCCGATCAGCGCCAGGATGAACGTCAGCATCGGCGCCAGGATGAACACCGGCCGGTCCGCCCCGGTCGGGATGATGGTTTCCTTGAGGAACAGCTTGGCACCGTCGGCAATGGGTTGCAGCAGACCGAAGGGCCCCACCACGTTCGGCCCCTTGCGCAACTGCATGGCGCCGATGACCTTGCGCTCCGCGTAGGTCAGGTAGGCCACCGCCAGCAGCAGCGGCAGTACGATGAGCAGTATCTGGGCGATGATGATGATCAGCGGCCAGAGGACGTCGTTCCAGAGATCAGCCATCGGTCCCCGTCCGTTTGCCAGCGCCGGTCTTGCCGTTGATGTAGACGTCGGTGCACGCGGCCATCGTCCGCGAGGCGCGGCTGATGGGATCGGTCTGATAGTAGTTCGAGACCGGCGAGACGAACGGCGCGCCGTCCAGGCGGCCGCTGAACCCGCGATGGGTGGCGCGATACTCGGCCGGGACCACCCGCCCCTCGTTGCCCGGGGCGAAGATCGGCGAGATCGCGGCCAGCCGGGCGCGCACCGCCTCCAGGGTCCCCTGGGCCAGTGGCTTTTCCAGCGCCGAGGACAGGGCACGGATGATCTTCCAGTCCTCGCGGGCCTCGCCGGGCGGATGCACGGTCAACCAGGTGCGCTGCATGCGCCCCTCGGTGTTCACGTAGGTCGCGGTCTTCTCGGTATAGGCCGCCCCGGGCAGGATGACGTCGGCGCGGTTGGCGCCGGCGTCGCCATGATGCCCCTGATAGATCACGAACGCCTCGCCCAGGGCGTCCATGTCGATCTCGTCGGCGCCCAGCAGGTAGACCACCTCGACGGCGCCGCTCCCGGCGCCCTCCAGGATGCCCGCCGTGTCGCGGCCACCCGGGCCGGGCACGAAGCCCACCTCCAGGCCGCCCACCCGGGCGGCGGCGGTGTGCAGCACGCCGAAGCCGGTCCAGTCGTCGCCAATCGCGCCCACGGTTTCGGCCAGCCGGCGGGCATAGCCCATCACGGCGGCCCCGTCATCGCGCGTCAGGGCGCCCATGCCCACCAGCACCAGCGGCCGCTCGGCCTCGGTCAGCACGCGCCAGAAGGCATGACTGCCGCTGGACAGCGCCCGCAGGGTGTGCGGGTCGTTGCCCAGGTCCTCGACCGGGTAGGTCAGGTCCGTGGCCGGACCCAGCACGCCGATGGGGAACCCGCCCATGGCATAGCGCTTGCGGATACGGGCGTTGAGGATCGGCGCCTCGCGACGCGGATCGGCGCCGATGATCAGCAGGGCGTCCGCGTCCTCGATGCCGGCGATGGTCGGATTGAACAGCCAGGAGGCCCGGTCGTGTGGGTCCAGCACCGCCCCGTCCTGGCGGCAGTCCCGGTGCGGGCTGCCCAGGGCGTCCATCAGGTCCTTCAGAAGCACCATGGCCTCGGCGTCCGCCAGATCCCCGGCCAGGGCGGCGACGCGATCCGGATCGGCGCTCAACAGCCGGCCGGCCACGGTGGCCAGGGCCTCTTCCCAGGAGGCGGGGCGCAGCGTGCCGTTCTCGCGCACATAGGGGCGATCCAGCCGCTGATAGCGGAGCCCGTCGATGGCGTGGCGCGACTTGTCGGCCAGCCACTCCTCGTTGATGTCCTCGTTCAGGCGCGGCAGCACGCGCATGACCGCGTTGCCGCGCGCGTCCACCCGGATGGCCGATCCGACGGCGTCCAGCACGTCGATCGACTCCACCTTATGCAGCTCCCACGGCCGCGCATGGAAGGCATAGGGGGCGCTGGTCAGGGCGCCCACCGGGCACAGGTCGACGATGTTGCCCGACAACTCGCTGGTCAGCGCCTGTTCGACGTAGGAGGTGATCTCGGCGTGCTCGCCGCGCCCGATCATGCCCAGTTCCGGCACCCCGGCCACCTCGCGGATGAAGCGGACGCAGCGGGTGCAGTGAATGCACCGGGTCATGGCCGTCTTGACCAGGGGACCCAGATGCTTCTCGGTCACCGAGCGCTTGACCTCGCGGTAGCGGCTGCGGTCGGACCCGAAGACCATGGCCTGGTCCTGCAAGTCGCACTCCCCACCCTGGTCGCAGATGGGGCAGTCCAGCGGGTGATTGATGAGCAGGAACTCCATCACCCCCTTGCGGGCCTTGCGGGCCAGATCGGACTGCGTCCAGACCTGCATGCCCTCGGCCACCGGCAACGCGCAGGCGGCCTGCGGTTTCGGTGGCCCCGGCTTCACCTCCACCAGGCACATGCGGCAGTTGCCGGCGATCGACAGCCGTTCGTGATAGCAGAAGCGCGGGATCTCGATGCCCACCAGATCGGCCGCCTGCATGACGGTCATGCCGGCCTCGGCCTCGACCTCAATGCCGTCAATCGTCAGCTTGGGCATGGACAAAAACCCTTTTTCACCAGTTGTCCCCGGATCATTCGGCGGCCGTCTGCACCTGAACCATCCCGGACGAGCCTTTCCGGGCGCGGATACGCCGCTCCAACTCGGGACGGAAGTGCCGGATCAGGCCCTGGATGGGCCAGGCGGCCGCGTCCCCGAGGGCGCAGATGGTATGCCCCTCCACCTGGCGGGTGACCTCCTCCAGGATATCGATCTCCTCGATGTCGGCGTCGCCGGTCACCAGGCGGTGCATCACCCGCGCCATCCAGCCGCAACCCTCGCGGCACGGCGTGCATTGGCCGCAACTCTCATGCTGATAGAAGTCCGACAGGCGGGCGATGGCCGCGACCACGTCGGTGCTCTTGTCCATCACCATGACCGCCGCCGTGCCCAGGCCCGACTGAACATCCCGCAGGCTGTCGAAGTCCATCAGCACGGTGTCGCAGATGTCCTTGGGCAGCAGCGGCACCGAGGCACCGCCGGGAATGACGGCCAGCAGGTTGTCCCAGCCGCCACGCACACCGCCCGCGTGCGTTTCGATCAGCGTGCGCAGCGGGATGCTCATGGCCTCTTCCACGTTGCACGGCGTGTTCACGTGGCCGGAGATGCAGAACACCTTGGTGCCGCTGTTCTTGTCGCGGCCGATGCCGGCGAACCAGTCGGCGCCGCGCCGCAGGATGGTCGGCACCACGGCGATGCTTTCCACGTTGTTGACCGTCGTGGGACAGCCGTACAGGCCGACGCCGGCCGGGAACGGCGGCTTCAGGCGCGGCTGACCCTTCTTGCCCTCCAGCGACTGGATGAGCGCGGTCTCCTCGCCACAGATGTAGGCCCCGGCGCCCCGGTGCACGTAGATCCGGAACGGCCAGCCCGACCCGCAGGCGTCGTCGCCCAGCAGGCCGGCGTCCTCGGCCTGGGCGATGGCTGCCTCCAGGCGCTCGGCCTCGCGGTAGAACTCGCCGCGGATATAGATGTAGGCCGCGTGGGCGCGCATGGCGAACCCGGCGATCAGGCAGCCTTCCAGCAGCTTGTGCGGGTCGTTGCGCATCATGTCCCGGTCCTTGCAGGTCCCGGGCTCGCCCTCGTCGGCGTTGACCACCAGATAGTGCGGCCGGTCGCTGACCGTCTTGGGCATGAACGACCACTTCAGACCGGTCGGAAAGCCCGCCCCGCCGCGTCCGCGCAGGCCCGACGCCTTGACCTGGTCGACGATCCAGTCCTGCCCCATGGCCAGCAGGGCCTTGGTGCCGTCCCAGTCGCCGCGCGCGCGCGCGCCCGCCAGGGTCCAGTCGTGGATCCCATAGAGGTTGGTGAAGATGCGGTCCTTGTCGCTCAGCAGCACGAGTCTCGCTCCTCTACCGGGGATCGGCCGTCGCGCCCGGGGCCGCCGGGCTGGAGTCCGCGATCCAGCGACCGCCCTCCGGGGTGGTCGGGTCGGTGGTCAGGGTGGTCAAGGTCCCCTCGGGCGCCGAACAGCGCCGCCCCGCCTGCGACCCGCCATGCATGGTCCGGCCCTGCTTCATGGCCGTGAACAGCGCCTTGGCGCGGTCGTACGTCAGGTCCTCGTAGTAATCGTCCCCGATCTGGGCCATCGGTGCGTTGACACAGGCCCCCAGGCACTCCGCCTGGGACAGGGTCACCAGGCCGTCGGCGCTGGTCTGGCCGATGTCCACGCCGAACACGTCGCGGGCGGCGCGCACCACGTCCTCCGACCCGCGCAGCCAGCACGGCAGGTTGGTGCAGACCTCGATATGGAAGCGGCCGATCGGCTCCAGGTTGTACATGGTGTAGAAGGTGGCCACCTCCCAGACCATGATCGGGGCCACCCCGGCCATCTTCGCCACGGCCTCCACCACGGCGCGCGACACCCAGCCTTCCTGGCGTTGCGCCAGATCCAGCAGCGGCAGCACGGCGCTGCGCGTCCGCCCCTCGGGATACTTGGCGATCAGCCGTTCGGCCTCGGCCTGATTCTCCGCCGTGAAGGCGAACGGCCGGTCGGCGGCGCCAGGAATGGTCTTGGGGGCAGCACTCATCGGTCGATCTCGCCGAACACAATGTCGATGGAGCCGATGTTGGCGGGGATGTCCGCCAGCATGTGGCCACGGGAAAGCAGGTCCAGGCCCTGGAGGTGCGCATACCCGGGCGAGCGGATCTTGCAGCGATAGGGACGGTTGGTGCCGTCGGACACGAGATAGACGCCGAACTCGCCGGTGGCCGCCTCGACGGCCGTGTAGGTCTCGCCCGGCGGCACCTTGAAGCCCTCGGTATAGAGCTTGAAGTGATGGATGAGCGCCTCCATGGAGCGCTTCATCTCCGGCCGCGTCGGCGGCGAGACCTTGTGGTCATCGGCCTTCACGGGACCGTCCGGCATCTTCTCGATACACTGGCGCATGATGCGCACCGACTGCTTCATTTCCTCCATGCGCACCAGATAGCGGGCGTAGACATCGCAGGTCTTGCCCACCGGCACGTCGAACTCCATGTCCTCGAAGGCATCGTAGGGGTGGGCCTTGCGCAGGTCCCAGGCGATGCCCGAGCCGCGCAGCACCGGCCCGGTGAAGCCCCAGGCCAGGGCGTCCTCGGGGCTGACCACGCCGATGTCCACGCAGCGCTGGCGGAAAATGCGGTTGTCGTCCAGCAGCGTTTCCATGTCCTCCAGGAACCGCTCGAACCGGTCGCACCAGGCGTAGATGTCCTCGGCGAGCCCCGCCGGGAGATCCTTGGCCACGCCCCCCGGCCGATAGTAGGCCATGTGCATGCGCGCGCCCGACGCCCGCTCGCAGAACTCCAGCAGGTGCTCGCGCTCTTCCCAGCCCCACAGCATGGGCGTCATCGCGCCGACGTCCAGCGCGAACGACGTCGTGTTCATGATGTGATTGATGATGCGGGTGACTTCCGAATACAGCGTGCGGATGTACTTGCCGCGCGGCGGAACCTCCACGTCCAGCAGCTTCTCCACCGCCAGGACGTAGGCATGCTCCATGTTCAGCGGACAGGCGTAGTCCAGGCGATCGAAGTAGGGCAGCGCCTGGACATAGGACTTGTACTCGATCAGCTTCTCGGTTCCGCGATGCAGCAGGCCGACATGCGGGTCGGCGCGGTCGATCACCTCGCCGGACAGTTCCAGGATCAGGCGCAACACCCCGTGCGCCGCCGGGTGCTGCGGGCCGAAATTGAGGTTGTAGCTCTTGATCTCGGTCTGCGCCATGGTCTGTGGGTCCCGCCTGGGTCTCGGTCTTGCCGGCCACGGTGCCGGTTGCCGGTGGTTGGGGCGATCGGGCGCGCGGCGCCCCGTCGGCCCGCCCGCCCCGCCTGTGGTTCCGTGGCCGCCAGAAGGTCAGCCGGTCGTGGCCTTCTCGTCTCCCGGCAACGCGGCGGCGGCGGCCGCCGCGTCCGGGTCCAGCGCCCCTTCCCAGGGGCTGAGAAAATCGAAGCTGCGGAAGTCCTGGGTCAGCCGCACCGGCTCGTAAACCACCCGCGACTGCTGGTCGTCGTAGCGCATCTCCACGTGGCCGGTCAGCGGGAAGTCCTTGCGCAGCGGGTGCCCCTCGAACCCGTAGTCGGTCAGCAAGCGGCGCAGGTCCGGATGCCCGGAGAAGAACACGCCGTACATGTCCCAGGTCTCGCGCTCGAACCAGTTGGCGGCGGGAAACACCTCCACCACCGAGGGGACCGGCGTGGCCTCGCTCGCCGACAGCTTCACGCGAACCCGCTGATTGTGCTTCAGGCTCAGGAGGTTATAGACGACCTCGAAGCGTTCGTCGCGATCTGGATAGTCCACCCCGCAGACATCGACCAACTGCCGGAACATGCAGTTCGGGTCGTCGCGCAGGAAGATCAGCACCCGGACGATATCGTGCCGGTTCACGCGCACGACCAGTTCATCGCGGGCCATGGTCGTGGCCTGAACCGCTTCAGGCAGCGCCGAGGCGATATGGTGCCCCAGGTCCTCCAGGGCCTCGATCTGCTCCGCGGTCAACAACATCCGACGTCAATCCTGCTTCGGGCCTGCATTGGGCCTGGTTCGGGCCTGACTCGCGCCCGGCTGGGGCGCGACCGCTGGCGTGCGTCACCTCGTCCGGGTGGCGCAACGACTCTCGGACATAGCACTCATCGATACAAGCTTCCGGTGCGCTGAATCTTCTTCTGCAACTGAAGAACGCCGTACACCAGAGCCTCCGCCGTGGGCGGGCATCCCGGCACATAGATGTCCACGGGAATGATCCGATCGCATCCGCGCACGACCGAGTACGAATAGTGATAGTAGCCGCCGCCATTGGCGCAGGACCCCATGGACAGCACCCAGCGGGGCTCGGCCATCTGGTCGTAGACCTTGCGGAGCGCCGGCGCCATCTTGTTGCACAGGGTTCCCGCGACGATCAGCAGGTCGGACTGGCGCGGCGAGGGCCGGGGCACGACCCCGAAGCGATCCAGGTCGTAGCGCGAGTTGTACGCGTGGATCATCTCCAGGGCGCAGCACGCCAGACCGAAGGTCATCGGCCACAGAGACCCTGTGCGCGCCCAGTTGACCAGCTTGTCGACGCTGGCCAGGACGAACCCCTTGTCCTGAATCTCCTGTCCGACGGCGGCCAGCAGCGCGTCCTGCTGGGGGCCGGGCGACAGCGGCGCGGCGCCACCGGCGGCCACGGAGGTGTCCCTCATTCCCATTCCAGAGCCCCCTTCTTCCATTCGTAAATGAACCCGATGGTCAGAACGGCCAGGAACACCATCATCGACCAGAAGCCGAACAAACCGATGTTGCTCAGGCTGATCGCCCACGGAAACAGGAAGGCGATTTCCAGGTCGAAAATGATAAAGAGAATAGCGACAAGATAGAACCGAACCTGGAACTTGGTGCGCGCGTCATCGAACGCCTCGAAGCCGCACTCGTACGCCGAGTCCTTCTCCGGATCGGCGCGTTGCGGAACAACCACCAGTGATCCGACCACGGCGCCGAGGGCCACGACGATCGCCAGTCCCAGAAAAACCAGGATTGGAAGATACTCTAGCAGCAGGTCGGTCATGCCGGCCGGATCCTCCTTGCGACGATACTGTCGGTCCCGACACGGGCGCCCAGGAACCGCAGTGGTGTAGTCAACGGCCCGAACCAAGTCAAGCCATCAAAATCCGCATGGTGATTCACGCGTGCATCCCGGCGTGCCCCACAAGTGGGACCCGGGACCCTTGGATCAAGGGCATTTGCAATGATGCATCGCAACACGCACGCGACTTAAACATGAATCACATGCGGGCGTTTCTTGGTCCAACACGAAAGATCTCGTCTTGGCGAGCCTCTCTCGCGCCGCCGTCACGCGTCTGCGATACTGCTCTCCTGGTCCGCCCGGTGCAACATGCTTCATGTCTGGAGGCGACGCTTGATGATCCGCTACGACATGCCACTCTACCGGCCGCCATCCGAGGGCGATAATCTGATCCTGCAAGCGACCCTGGGGTGTAGCTTCAATCGGTGCGGCTTCTGCTCGATGTACCGGGACAAGCTCTTTCGGCCGCGCCCGCTCGACGACGTCTTCCGCGATATCGACACCGCGGCCCGGGTCTGGCCCGTCGCCCACCGGGTGTTCCTGGCCGACGGGGACGCGCTGGTGCTGCCCACGGACCACCTGCTCGCTATCCTTGAACGCCTGGCCGACCGGCTGCCGGCCTTGGCACGAGTCTCCAGCTACGCGACACCGGCCAACCTGCTGAAGAAGTCGCCTTCGGAGTTGGAGGCGCTGCGGTCGGCGCGCCTGTCCCTGGTCTATCTGGGGATGGAGTCGGGGGCGCCGGAGATTCTGCGGCGGATCACCAAGGGGGCCTCGCCGCGCGGCATCGCCACCGCCGTGGACAAGGCGCGCGCCGCCGGGATCAAGGTTTCCGCCACGGTGATCCTGGGCTTGGGAGGGCGCGAGGCATGGGAGACGCATATCGCCGAGACCGCCGCCCTGATCAACCGGGCGCCCCCGGCCTATCTGTCCACCTTGCAACTGTTTCTGGAGCCGGATCGCCTGTCACCGTTCCTGGAGCAGATGACTCGGGACGGCGCCACCTTCTCGTTCCAGGACGACGCCGCCATCCTGGCCGAGCAACACCGGTTCCTGGAGCTTCTGGAGCCACCCCGACCGGTCATTTTCCGCTCTAACCATGCCTCGAACGCCCTGGCGCTGGCCGGCACCCTGCCTCGCGACAAGGATCGCCTGCTGACCGAGGTGCTGTCCACGCAAGCCCGTCTGGGCGGACGCGGCTGGCGTCCACCCCATATGCGGGCGTTGTAGCAACATCAGGAACCGAGAGGCGCTACGGGCACACGGCGTCAGGGGTTGCAGGGCCGGGGCGGGATCGGAGATGGTGGCGCCGTCATCAGACCGGTTTCCGGTTTCCCGAGCAAGGATCCCCGCCCATGTCGTCGCGTGCCCCGGCACCCGTCTCCCGTGCCTTGTGGTGGCGGGTGCTGTTTGGTGTTTTTGTCGTGTGTCTCCTGGGTCCGGTCCCGACCCCGGCCTGGGCACAGGACGCGCCGCTTTCCGCCGATCAGAAACAGGCGCTGAGCGAGTGGATCGCGGCGCGCTCCGCCGATCTGGAGCGCGCCGCCGAAGCCCGCGTGACGGCCAGCCTGACCGAGGAAGCGGGATCAACCACCGAGTCGTCGGTGTCCGCCCTGATCGCCGAAACCGCCGAGGCCGCGTCGCCGGTACAGTCCGAGACCGGCGCCAGTCCGGCCGCCGCGCCCCCCGCGTCCGCGCCGGAGCCGGAGCCGACGGCCCCGGCCGAGTCGAGTCCCGCGCCCGCGCGACCGCCGCAGGCCGCACCCGCCGGTGACCTGAAACTGCTGGTCGACATCCTGAACGACCCGGCCCGCCGGGAGGCCCTGGTCAGCCTGCTTCAGGCGGCCGACTCCGGGGCCGCTCCGGCCGCGACCACCGACGGCACGGCCGCCGCCTCGGCGCCTGGACCCGGCGTCGGTCCCGGCACGGGCATCACCGCGACGGCCCCCGCCCCCGCCCCCGAAACAGCATCGGCGCCCCCGCCGTCCGAGGCGGCAGGCACCGCCGACGACGGCAAGGGGACCGCTCCGCTCCCCATCGTGGCGCCGGACCTGTCGGCGCTGACCGCCTATCTGCACGAGCGCTACGAGTACATCGTGTGGTCCAGCGGCGTGACCACACAGGTGCCGGAGTTGCTGGACTGGATCCGGCTGCAACTCGACGACGATATGCGCGGCCAGTGGCTGAACCTGTTGTGGCAGCTCGGTCTGGTCATCCTGGTCGGCCTGCTCGCCGTGGTGCTCGGGCGGATGACGGTCCATGGCGCCGCGCGGCAACTCAAGGAAAAGGCCGCCGAAACCGCCACCAGCCGCCGCGTCGTTCTGCTGCTCACCCGGCTGGTTCTGCAACTGGTGCCGGTCGTGCTGTTCGCCATCGCCGCCCAGGCCACGCTGCCGCTGATCGACGCCACGTTGCGCACCGAACTGGTCGCCGCCGCCGTGATCACCAGCCTGGTGATGCAACGGGCCGGCACGGTCGTGCTGCGCGGCCTGTTCGCGCCCCGGGACACCAGCCTGCGGCTCCTGCCCCTCGGCGACGAGTTCTCGGCCATCCTCTACCGGGGGCTCCGGTTGATCGTGCCGACGATCATTTTCGGCTATCTCGCCGTCGAGGTGGCGCGCCTGTTCGGCATGCCCTTGGGCAGCCGCCTCCTGCTGGCGCATCTGGTGGGCTTCCTGGTCACCATATTCACCGTGCGCACGATTTTCAGGATGCGATCCAACGTCAAGCAGGCGATCCGCGCGGTGTCGCTGGGGACCTCGGCGGCGACGGCTTGGATCACGGGGCTTCAGCGCGGGTTCGCCGACATCTGGCACCTGCTGGCCGCCGCCTACGTGGTGGTCATCTACGTGGCCTGGGTGCTGGACTCGGAGCAGTGGTTCAGTCTCGCCGGCTGGGCGACACTGAAGACCGTGATGCTGGTCATCGCCGCCCTGGTCGCCCTGAGCTGGATCCAGACCTGGCGCGACGCCGCCATGGTGCGGCTGACGGCATCGACGCGGTTCGACCGCCACATGCGCGAGCGCACGCGGCGCTACCTGGGTCTGGCCGCCGGGACGGCGCGGATCCTGGTGGGCCTGGTGTGCCTGGTGCTGATCCTGGAGTCCTGGTCGCTGGGCGCGGTCGGCTGGGTTACCGACGGCCTCGGCGGCCGGGCCATGACCATCGCCCTCAACCTCACCCTGGTGATGGCCGTGGCGCTGGCCCTGTGGGAAGGCGTCAACTACGCCATCAAGGGCTACCTGACGACCACCGACGCGCAGGGCAAGGTGATCGAGCGGGGACAGCGGGAACGCACCCTGCTGCCCTTGCTGCGAAACGTCCTGTCGGTGTTCCTGGTGGTGGTGGTGACGCTGATCCTGCTGTCGGAACTGGGCCTGGACATCGCCCCCCTGCTGGCCGGCGCCGGCGTGGTCGGCCTGGCCATCGGCTTCGGGTCTCAGAAGCTGGTTCAGGACGTCATCACCGGCGTTTTCAACCTGCTGGAGGACACCATCGCCGTCGGCGACGTGGTGCAGGTGGGCGGTCATGCCGGCGTGGTCGAGGCCATGTCAATCCGCTCTCTGAGATTGCGGGATCTGTCGGGCAACCTGCACACCATCCCGTTCAACGGCGTGGACACGGTCACCAACATGACCAAGGACTTCTCGTTCTACCTGATGGACATCGGCGTCGCCTACCGGGAGAACACCGACGAGGTCTGTCAGGTCATCCGGGACATCGGCGCGGAACTGCAACAGGATCCGGAATACGGAACCGTCATTCTGGAACCCGTGGAGGTCCTGGGCGTGGATGGGTTCCAGGACTCGGCCGTGATCATCAAGGCACGCATCAAGACCAAGCCGATCATGCAGTGGTGGGTCGGGCGCGAGTACAACCGTCGACTGAAGATGCGCTTCGATGCGCTGGGCATCGAGATCCCGTTCCCGCACATGACGCTCTACTTCGGCGTCGACAAGGACGGCAACGCACCGCCCGCCCATCTGCACGTGGACCGGCTGGCGGCCATGGGGTCACGCGCGCGGGCCACGACGACGGCCGGCGATGCGGTCCCGGCGTTGGCGCCGACCCCCTCGGGCGCGGGGAAACCGCCGGAGGGGACGGCCCTGCTGCCGGATCCGGATGGCGAAGACGGCTCGGGGGACGGCCGCTGATCCGGCCCGCGCATCACGCGGCCCCGGCGGGGCAGGCACGCGAGGCCGGTGGATGCGCGGCTCGCCGACACCAGATACCGACGACGGCCCATGGCGCGTGGGCCGTCGTCGCGATCACAGGATCCCGAAGCGGCTGAGCGCCAGCGCCAGGTCATCCCCGAACGCCGTGCCTTTCTTGAGCAGCGCGGCCCGTGGGGGGAGTTCCCGCAACGCCGGGTGACCCCACTTGTAGCTGGTCAGCAGGGCGAAGGGGATGGCGCGCGTCGGCGGCATGGCGGTGAAGGCGCAGGCCAGGTCCACGCCGGTCATCTCGCCCAGTTCCATGCCCGCGATGATCAGGTCCGGCTTGGCGCGGTACGCCTGCTCGAAGGCGTCGAAGGGGATCCGCACATTGGTGCTGCGCAGGCCGCAGGCGGCCAGCTCGCGTTCCACCAGATGGGCGCCGGCCCGGTCGCGCAGGATCAGCAGCACCTCCACGGGGCGCGGAATGATGACCTCGAAGTCGATGTCGAACCCGCGCTTCAGGGGCAGTTCGCGCACCATCTGGGCGGTGGCCTCGGGACCTTCCAGGTTCCCCTCCAGGGCCTGCTCCAGGCGGTCGGTGAACGCCAGGACGTCATCCACATGATGCCCCTTCAAGTCGTTCAGGGGACCGAGGTAGTCGTCCAGGCGTTGCAGCACCAGACGCGCCCCGGGCAGGACGCCGGACGGAGCCTGGGCCCGCAGCGTCCCGGTGATGTTGCGCACCGATCGCGCCGTTTCGGCGCCCGAGACAGCCCCGGATCGAAGGTTCTCGATTTGCACCTGGATCGAGTTCAAGCCTTCGCGAACGTCATCTCGAAACTCGGCCTCGATCTCGCGCTCGACATCTTCGGCGCTGGGGACAAAACCTGCCGGAACCATGGGACATCCTTCCCTGAGGGGCATGACCGGATGACGGGTAGACCATCTATCCTGGATCCCCTCAGGGCGCGACTGCAAGTCCGTTTCTGTATGGCCCGAGGGGCACCGGGACGGCCGCCCCCCGGACGCCGTCGCCGCATTGGCAAACCCGGTGGGCAGGGTGTAAGACGAAGGCCGATCGGACGAGCCTTGCCGCCCCGCGCGGGCCGCCTCGTCGCCCCGGCTACAGGACCGTCGGCGTGAGTTCCACCCTGACCCGATACGTGGCGCGTCAGTTTCTGATGGCGCTGATGGTCACCCTTCTGGTGGTGGCGGCGCTGATTCTGCTGTTCGACGTGATCGAGCTGCTGCGCCAGACCGCGCGCGTGCAGGAGGCGACGCTGAGCGTTCTCACCCGGCTGGCGCTGTTGCGCCTGCCCCTGGTGTTGCAGACGGCGCTGCCGTTCGTGTTCATGGCCGGCGCGTTCGTCACCTTCTGGCGGCTGGTGCGGTCCAGCGAACTGGTGGTCATCCGGGCCGCCGGCATGTCGGTCTGGCAGATGCTGATACCCTTGTTCCTGCTGACCCTGTTGCTGGGCGCCATTAACGTCGCCGTGTTCAATCCCGTGGCCGCCGCGCTGTTCACACAGTTCGAACGCGCCGGGCGGACCATCGGCCTGGGCAGCGACAACCCGTTCTCCCTGTCCCGGGGCGGCATGTGGTTGCGCGAGTCCGGCGAGGACGGACGCTACACCGTCGTGCATGCCCGCAACGCGCGCCAGGATGCGCGCATGCTGCATCTCGACGAGATCATGATCATGGTGGTGGACGACGCCAACCGCACCATCCGCCGCATCGATGCCCCCACGGGGCGCCTTCAGGGCGGCCGCTTCATCCTCACCGACGCGGTGGTCTCCGTGCCCGGGCGTCCGCCGGACCGGCGCGCGTTCATGACCGTCAAGACCGGCCTGTCGATCCCCAAGATCGAGGAGAAGTTCGCCGCCCCCGAGACGATTTCGTTCTGGGACCTGCCGTCCTTCATCGCCTTCTTCGAATCCGCCGGATTCTCCGCCAGCGCGCACCGCATGCACTGGCATGCCCTGGTATCGTCGCCGGTGATGCTGTGTGCCATGATTCTGGTGGCGGCGGTGTTCGGCCTGGGCTCCAGCAGCCGCCGGGGGGCTTGGCTTGCACGCCTGGCGGGCGCCGTGGTGGCGGGATTTGTCGTCTACTTTTTCTCCCAGGTGACGTATACCCTGGGCCAGTCTCAGACCCTGCCGGTGGTCATGGCCGCATGGTCTCCGACGGCGATCGCGGGGTTTCTGGGGCTGGCCCTGATGTTCCAGCTGGAGGACGGATGAGTCGGCTCCGGGATCGGGGCACCGTGGACGCGGGATACCCGCCGACCACGGCGTCGGCGGGCGTGGAGCAACCATGATCGAAACCTACCGGGACCCTCGTCCCTCGCTCCTGGACCGCGTGTTCGGGGTCGCGTACGGCCCGTGGGGCGTCGCCCTGTTGGTGTTGCTGCTGACGGGTTTGCGGCTGGGCATGCTGTCGCCGGGCGACGCACCACCGGTGATGCCGGAAGAGGCGCGCCCCTGGCTGCTGGGCCTGTCGCCCCGGCCCGGCTACGCCGATGCCGCGCCGCTGGGACCCTGGATTCTCGGGTGGCTTTCCGAGACCTGCGGGTCCACCACGCCGTGCCTGCGTCTGGTCGCGCCCATCGCGCATGGGCTGGTCACCTGGATGATGTACCTCCTCGGCCGGCGCCTGTTCGATGCCCGCACCGGATTCTGGACCGCGCTGACCTACGCCACCCTGCCCATGGTCGTGGAGGGCTCGGTGATCGTCGATCCCATGGCCCTGGTGCTGCTGGCCTGGGCCGTGGGCCTGCATGCCCTGGCACGCCTGACCGTGCCCGGGCCGGCCCGTCCGTCGCGGCCGGGCTCCTGGGTCGTGCTGGGGGCCAGCGTCGGCGTCGGCCTGCTGGCCCATCCGGTGATGGCCCTGTTCGCCCTGGCGACGCTGGCCTACCTGGCGGTGTCGCCGGAGTTCCGCGGCGGGCGGCTGTGGGGCGGGCTGGGTCTGGCGGGGCTGGCGGCGGCGGCGATCTATGGCCCCGAGGTCGCCTGGCACGCCGCCCACGACTGGGACGGCTACCGCCGCCTGTGGAGCGCCCTGGCCGGCGGAACGCCGGATCCGCGCGCGCTGGGGTGGGCGGTCGTGGTCGGGATTCTGATGTTCGGCCCGGTGCTGGCCGCCGCGCTGATCCGGGCGATGGCTCGCGTGCCCTTCGCGATGCGGACCGGCGCCCTCGCCGATTACCGCGTTCGGCTGCTGGTGATCTTCACCATGCCGGTGCTGCTGGTCACCCTCGCCCTGACACTGGTCCTGGAGGCCGGCGCCACCCTGACCGCGCCGGCCGCCATCGCCGCCTGCCTTCTGGTGGTGGGCTGGAAGGTGGTGCACGAGGCGGTCACCTGGCTGCGCGTCGCCATCGCGGTGAATCTGCTGCTGTTCGTTCTGTTGACGTCGGGCGTGCCGTTCGCCCGCGACTGCGGCTGGGTCCCGCCCGCCTGGTTCGATCCCGTGGCCGGCGGCCGAGGATGGGACGAGACCGGCGCCTGGATCCGGGGCATCGCCGACGCCTATCCCGAAACGCCGATCGGCGTGGCCGGCGACGGCGCGCCGGTGATCATCTACCACGCCCGCGCGCTGGGCGTGCAAGCCCGGGAGGTGGGCGCCGGGCCGGACGCCGGCCGGGCCTTCGCGGGCCTGCTGGTGATGCCCGAGGCCCTGGCGGAGGACGGTGGCGACATCCGGGCCCGCCTCAGCGTCCGTCTCGATGACGGCCGGCGGCGCGCCTGGGCGGCGGTGATGGTGAGGCCATGACGACGGGACGTCCGGCAGCCTGGAGCGGCATCTGGGGGTACCGCGTCCTGCTGGCGCTGGTCCTGGTGCTGGTCGCCTTCCCCCAGATCGACCTGGCGGTCAGCGGCGTGTTCTACGATCCCGAACAGGACCGGTTCATGCGCGAGGGTCCTCTGTTGAACCTCCTGCGCAAGGGCGTGCCGCCGATTCTGTATGGGGTCGTTCTCTTTCTGGTGCTGCAATGGCTCGGCGGCCGGGTGACCGGCGCCGGCACCCCGCACGCGCTGAACGGGCGGCGAGTAGCCTTCGTGCTGACCTCGCTGGCGCTGGGACCGGGCCTGATCGTCAACGGCGTGTTCAAGGAGTGGTGGGGACGCGCCCGGCCGAGCGACATTCTCGCCTTCGGCGGCGAGGCCCGCTTCACGCCGCCCTGGATGATGACGGACCAGTGCGCGAGCAATTGCTCGTTCGTCGCCGGACACGCCGCGTTGGGGTTCTGGACCGTGGCCCTGGCCCTGCTGGCGCCGCCGGCGTGGCGGCCCTGGGCGGTGGCCGGCGCCCTGGGATTCGGCGCGCTGATGAGCGGCGCCCGCGTCGTGGTGGGCGGGCACTTCCTGTCCGACGTGCTGTTCGCCGGCGTCGTCGTGGTGACGGTGACCCTGTGGCTGCACAGGGTAATGGTGGACGGCCCCGAGCGCGCGACGCGGGCCGATCCCGCCACCGTGTCCCGGGACACGGACGAGTCGTCCGACCCGTCCGCCACCGGCCCTTGAGACGGACCGGCGACGCTCGGGACCGGTCCTGGTCCTGACTCGTCAGGACCAGGACCGGTGACCCCCATCGCGGCGCCGGCGCGGGTACGTCAGCCGGTCTTAGAGCGTGTTGCGTGATTTTGGACTCACCCAAAAACGCTCACCGTTTTTGTTTTTAAAGCAAATCGTCGTCGCGACCCGGTTCGGATCGCTCGGGATTTACTCTAGCGAGCCAGGCCAATCTCCTGCAACGCTTCCTCGATCTCAGGCAGGATGTCGGGATCGTCGATGGTCGCCGGCATCTTGTAGTCCTGATGGTCGGCGATCTTCTGCATGGTGCCGCGCAGGATCTTGCCGGAGCGCGTCTTCGGCAGACGCGGCACGACCAGGGCCTGCTTGAAGGCGGCCACGGGACCGATGGTGTCGCGCACCATCTTCACGGCCTCCTTGACCACCTCCTCTTTGGGCTTGGCCACGCCGGCCTTGAGCACCATGAAGCCGAGCGGCATCTGCCCCTTCATGTCGTCATGCACGCCGATGACGGCGCATTCCGCCACGTCCGGATGGTTGGCCAGCACCTCTTCCATGGCCCCGGTGGACAGGCGGTGCCCGGCGACGTTGATGATGTCGTCGGTGCGGGTCATGACGTAGACGTAGCCGTCCTCGTCCACGAACCCGGCGTCGCCGGTCTTGTAGTACCCCGGGTACTCGTCCATGTAGGCGTTGCGGAACCGCTCGTCGGCGTTCCACAGCGTGGGCAGCGTGCCCGGAGGCAGCGGCAGCTTGCACACCAGGGCGCCGATCTGGCCCGGGGGCATCTGCTCCTTGTTCTCGCCCAGGGCCTGCACGTCCCATCCGGGCACGGCCTTCGACGGCGACCCCAGCTTGACCGGGAACTCGTGCAGGCCCATGCAGTTGGCGGCGATGGCCCAGCCGGTTTCCGTCTGCCACCAATGATCGATGACCGGAACCTTCAGGTTGTTGCGCGCCCAGGTGATGGTGTTCGGATCGGCGCGCTCACCGGCCAGGTACAGAGTCCGGAAATGGCTCATGTCGTACTTGGCCAGGAACTCGGCGTTGGGGTCTTCCTTCTTGATGGCCCGGAAGGCCGTCGGCGCGGTGAACAGGATCGGAATGTTGTACTCGCTGATGATGCGCCAGAAGGTGCCCGCATCGGGCGTGCCGACCGGCTTGCCCTCGAACACGACGGTGGTGCAGCCGTGCAGCAGCGGGCCATAACAGATGTAGGAGTGCCCGACGACCCAGCCCACGTCCGACGCCGCCCAGTAGACCTCGCCCGGCTCGACGTTATAGATGGCCTTCATGGTCCACTTCAGGGCCACGGCATGGCCGCCGTTGTCGCGCACGACGCCCTTGGGCTGCCCGGTGGTCCCGGAAGTATACAGAATGTACAGCGGATCCGTGGCCAGCACGGGCACGCAGTCGTGGGGGCGGGCGTTGGCGACGGCCTCGGCCCAGTCGACGTCCCGTCCCTCGACCATGTCGCAGCGCAGTTGCTCGCGCTGGAGAATGACGCAGCGGGCGGGCTTGTGGGTGGCGACGCGGATGGCCTCGTCCAGCAGCGGCTTGTAGGCCACGACGCGGCTCGGCTCCACGCCGCAGGACGCGGCCACCACCACGGTGGGCTTGGCGTCGTTGATGCGGGTCGCCAGCTCGTTGGCGGCGAAGCCCCCGAACACCACCGAATGCACCGCCCCCAGGCGGGCGCAGGCCAGCATGGCCACCAGCGCCTCGGGCACCATGGGCATGTAGACGATCACCCGATCGCCCTTGGTGACACCCTGGTCGGCCAGCACGCCCGCGAACGAGGCCACCAGCTGCTTCAACTCGGCGTAGGTGATCTGGCGCTTGGTCCCCGTGACGGGGCTGTCATAGATGATGGCCAGGCGATCGCCATGACCGGCGTCCACGTGGCGGTCCACGGCGTTGTAGCAGGTGTTCAGCTCACCGCCCACGAACCAGCGGTAGAAGGGAGGATTGGACTCGTCCAGGACCTTGTCCCACCGTTTGACCCAGTGGATATCCTCCGCGGCCTTACCCCAGAACGAGGCCGGATCGGACAAGGAAAGGCTATGGGCTTGATCATAGGCGTTGGCCATGACGCACGCTCCGCTGGTTGGCCGAGAGACTTGGGCCGGCGCGCCGCGCATGACGTGGACAGAAAGACGATGGCGCGCGGCCTGGCGTTCGGACCCGACGGCGTCGGGGGAAGCAAAATTACGCACCGGCGCCATGAACGCAACAAAGAATACGGAAAACCCGCGCACGAGGACACGGCATCGGCTGTGGGATCCGCGTCGCGGCCGGCGCGCCACGGCCTCGCGCGGTGGCGCCGGACTGGCGCAGCCGGGACTCCGTCCGGTGGCGGACAAGCATCACCCATCCGCCCTGGGACGCGCGCAAGGCGCCCCATCTCAAGAACCGGCGACGCGACGCGACGCCTGGACCGCACGGCCCACGCCTTCAACGGGGCACCCGTGTTTCCTTGGGGCAGTATACTTGGGGTGGCCGGGTGGGGGCGCGGGCCGGTGCCGCGCGGCGGAATGAGTCACCTCATCCGCCGCTGGTATTACCGTCCGTCCTCACGGTCCGGTCTGACCGGCCCCATAACCAAATCGGGGCGACGCTTGCGTCGCCCCGACCCTCCGCTGATAAGACGGTGAAAGACTGACATCCCGCTGGCATCGCAGCGGTACCACAATGTCCCCTGTTGCGGGGAACTGACGGAGCCGAGAGGCGTGTCCTCCGGGTGCCTCTCCTGATCGGTTGCCCTCGACCCACGGCCGAGGGATCAGTGCCTTGTCAGTGTCACGGCGGTATCTGTATCAGTATCCTCTCGTTGCCTTTTCCCTCTCGTCGTCGTCCACCTTGGCGTCGGACGCATCCTCACCAAGGGGGGGCTGACGGTGTGCTTGGGCTCACACACCCGTGGTCGTCATACACCCGCTCAATGCGTTCCCAGTCTCAGTGGGGCCTTGCCATGCGAGCCATCTCGTCCTTGATGGCCAGCTTCTGCCGCTTCAGCGCCGCGATCAGACTGGAATCCGGCAACGGGCGCGTGGTCTCGTCCTGCAGACGATCATCAAGCTCCGAGTGCCGCGAGTTCAACGCATCCAACCGTGCATCACGACCCATGACATTACCCTCCTCATCTGGTGGAGAAACGCAATCAGTGTACCCGAGAGCCGATCGGCGTGGAAGCGTTTCCGCGACGGTTTGATGAAAAACGGACGAATCTTCTTGCTTTCTGCCGAACCCACAGTAGTTTGAAGGATTTTTTTGGAATGGTCTCAAACCGCCCGCTCGTCGTTGGCGTCAGCGGCGCCTCCGGTCTGGCCTATGCCGTGCGCCTTCTGGAGACGCTGGATCGACTCGCGATCCCCTCTCATCTGGTCATGACTCCGGCGGCCGAGATCACGCTCGCCCACGAAACCACGCTGAAGGTCGCCCAGGTGCGCGCCCTGGCCACCGTCTGGCACAAGGTGGACGACCTGACGGCGGCCCCGTCGTCGGGATCATTTCGCACGCGAGGCATGGTGGTGGTGCCGTGTTCGGCCCGGACCCTGGGCGCGATCGCCGCGACGGCCGGCGACAACCTGCTGACGCGGGCCGCCGACGTCACGTTGAAGGAACGCCGGCGGCTGGTTCTGATGGTGCGGGAAACGCCGCTGCACCTGGGGCATCTGCGCGCCATGGCGACGGTGACCGAGATGGGGGCCGTGGTGGCGCCGCCCATGCCGGCCTTCTATGCCCGCCCCCGGTCCCTGGACGATCTGGTGGACCACACCGTCGGCCGGCTGCTGGACCTGTTCGACATCGACGCCGGCCTGGCGCGCCGCTGGCGCGAGGCGGACCCCGACGGGGCCGACTGACCCTCGGCCGGGAGCCCGCCCGGGGCCGGCGCGCGCGCCGGCGCTGGGATCAGGGCGACTCTCCTATGTAGATGCCCAGGCCACGGGCCACGTTGATCAGCGTGCCATCGGGCTCCAGCGAGCGCGGACCAATGCAGACCTCGCTGAGGGGGACGTCGGTGACGCCGCGTTCCTGCCAGGCGACCATGCGGCCCAGGCGCCCCTTGGCGACCATGTCCACGGCATGAACCCCGAACGCCGACGCCAGCAGGCGGTCACGGGTGGACGGCGTACCGCCGCGCTGCACATGGCCCAGGATCGTCTCGCGGGTCTCCAACTCGGTCATCTTGGAGATGCGATCCGACAGGTAGTGCCCGATCCCGCCGTACCGGGTCTGCCCGTGCGAATGCGCCACCTGCGCATTCAACCCGTCCTCCGTCTTGACGCCCTCGGCGACCACCACCAGGGCGTGGTTGCGGCCCTCGCGAATCACCTGGTCGATCTTCTCGGCAATGCTTTCCAGACGATAGGGCAGTTCGGGGATCAGGATGACGTCGGCCCCGCCGGAGATGCCGGCGTTGACGGCGATGTGTCCGGCGTCACGGCCCATCACCTCCAGGATCATCACACGGTGATGGCTGGCGGCGGTGGGTTGCAGGCGATCCAGGGACTCGGTCACGACGTTGACGGCGGTGGTGAAGCCGACCGCGAAGTCGGTCCCATGCACGTCGTTGTCGATCGTCTTGGGCACGCCGACCATGCCGATGCCGCCACGCTCGCACAACTGCGACAGGATGCGCATGGAGCCGTCGCCCCCGATGACCACCACCGCGTCCAGGGCCAGCTTGTTGAAGCCGTCCACGAAGTCGAGGGAGCGGTCCTGCGTGCTGCCATCGGGCATGGGGTAGTTGAACGGGTCGCCCTTGTTGACCGTGCCCAGGAACGTGCCCCCCTCACGGAGCATGTTGCCCGAGAACATGTCCAGGTCCAGTTCCCGGTAGCGCAGGGGGCGTTCCATGAGGCCCATGGTGCCGTCGATGATGCCAAACACCTTCCAACCGTAGTGGCGCACCGCCCGATAGGTCACCGCGCGGATCACCGCATTGAGACCCGCGCAGTCACCACCGCTGGTCAATACCCCGAGCCGCCGAATCTTCGCCATGCCGTCCTCCGTGCTGTGGGCTTGCCTGTCCGTCGCCCCGTCGTTCTGTCCTTTCCACGCGGCACCGGCGCACGAACACCGGTCCAGCCGCTGGCCAACACATCCGATCATTGGGCAGATGCCGTCTTTGGCGCGCGATCAAACCCGCGCCGGCAGCGTCCCCAAAGTGCGTCAGGATCCATGTCGCCGTCACCGGTTTTCTGCTAGTCTGACGACCAGTATCGGAGAACTTTCACGATTTTCGCCGGACCCGCTCATGCTTCGCCCCGTGTGAAGCCCCAGGCGGCCCGGAGAGGGGCCGTCCGTTACGGCCAAGGCCGCTCCGATCCCATCGGCCGAGACCGCGGGCCGGTGGTGTTTCCCGTCGCCGGCGCGAGTCCCTCGTCCGGTCCGCCATCCGCGACCGTGTCCGTCAGGCACGGCAGGGGCGAGACAGGGCACCGAGACGCGCGCTGGTGGGCGTCGAGGAGCCCCCGCTCGTCGGCGCGAGTCCTGACCCCTGGCGCCGCAACCGGACCCCGCATGATCGACGATGAAGAGACCGCGACCCTCCGCCGCCGACTGGAGGCTCTGAGGCTGGAACACCGTGACCTGGACGAGGTCATCGCACGCCTGATGGACACAGCCCCCTACGACATGCTGCAACTGCGGCGCCTGAAGAAGCGGAAGCTGATCCTCAAGGACGAGATCGCCCGCCTTCAGAATCAGGTCACCCCCGACATCATCGCCTGATCCCCTGACGGTCCGGCCGCCTGCGGGCCCGCCCGCCGGCCCGGCCCGCGCCGGGGGCGTCGTGCCGGGGGCGTCGTGCCGGGGGCGATGGTCACACGATCCGGCGCGCCGCCCGCTCCGCCTGCCAGAACGCATCGCCCGGCCGCTCGCCCCGACGCGGGACATGCACGCCGATCAGCAACCCGACCGGCACGGTGTCGGACCGCCATGGCACCGGCGCGCCGGCCTCCCGGGCCAGGGCACGCGCCCGCACCCACAGGCGGTCCACCTGCCCGTCGAAGGGGATCAGCATCACCGCGCTGGCCCCGCCCAAGGCCCCCAGGTCCTCGGTGTCGGCGCGACATCGCGCCATGGCGCTGGCCATGGCGTGGTAGACGGCCTCGGCGGCGGCCAGTCCGTGGCGCTCGCGTACCGTCTCGTAGTTGCCGGCGTAAAAGAAGACGACGGCGGGCACCGCGCCGCTGTCCGCCTCCGCCGCCAAGCGCAGGCGAAAGGCCCGCTCCAGGGACCGGGCGCCCATCAGCGGCAGATGTTCGGCACGATCGCGCACATCGACCATGCCCCCCGCGCCCTCGCGCGCCACGTCCAACTCCTGACGCAGGCGGTCGACCTCGCCCATGAGCTGCCCCATCGCCCGCCGCACGGCCGGCGTCAGGTCCGCCTCGGGCACGCCCTGGACAGAGAGAGCATCGGCGATGGCATGCGGCGACGGCCCGAGTCGTTCATAGGCCCCGGCCGCGCGCGCGTGATCCTGCGCCGCATGCCGGCCACCACGGCCGGTGTGTCCGTCCGAGGACCGCTCCTGGCGCCAGTCGACGGCCATGGGCGGCGCGGGACCTGGAATGTCGTCGGCCATGGCGCCCCCCTGGCCACGCGGCGAAACCGGCGGAGGCCGGACTTGCCTCGCCGCGACCGCAACCGCGACCAAAGGGTAGCACAGGCGGCGCGCGCGCCGACAGGTCCCACAGCCCGACCAGGGCTCGCGGTCGCGAGGACGGACCGTGCATGCCCGGGACCGCCGTGGCGGGACGGGCGGCCACCCTGCTCAGCCGATGCGGGCCAGCGCCTCCCGCAACCGGTCGCGCACGGCCTCCAGTTCGACCAGACGCTCGCGGTTCTCGGCCACGACCTCGGCCGGCGCCTTGGACAGGAACCCCGCGTTCTCCAGCTTGCGGGCCAGCTTGGCGATCTCGCCGTCCTGACGGGCCACGTCCTTGGCTAGGCGCTGACGCTCCTTGTCCAGGTCGATGACATCGGCCAGCGGCAGGATGACCGTGGCCTCGTCCACCACCACCTGGGCCGCGCCCGTGGAGGGCGCCTCCGCCACCAGAGTGATCTCGTTCAGGCGCGCCAGGCTCCGCAGCACGGCGTCGTGCGTGGCCAGGCGCGCCCGCGTGACCGTGCCGGCGTCCTTGATCTGGATGGCCAGCCGGCTTCCCGGCGGCACGTTCATTTCCGATCGCACCGAGCGGATGGCGGTGATCAGGCGCACCACCCAGTCCATTTCCGCCACGGCGTCGGGCGCGGCCATGTCGCTCTCATCCGGCCAGCCGGCGGTGACCAGCGGCGTTTCACGCTGGTCCGACAGGGCCTCCCAGAGCTCTTCCGTCACATAGGGCATGATCGGATGCAGCATCACCAGGATGCGATCCAGCACCCACGCGGTGGTGGCGCGGGTCTCCGCCGCCGCCGCCGCGTCGGGACCGCCGAACACCGGCTTGGCGAACTCCAGGTACCAGTCGCAGAAGGTGTTCCAGGTGAACTGATAGATCACCTGCGCCGCCTCGTTGAACCGGTATGTCTCCAGCGCCTGCTCCATGCGCCGCGCCGTATCCGCCACCGTGGCGACGATCCAGCGGTTCAGGGTGGTGGTGGCCTCGCCGGGCGCATACGTCGGAACTGACACGCAGTCGTTCATACGGCAGAAGCGCGCCGCGTTCCACAGCTTGGTCGCGAAGTTGCGGTATCCCTGAACCCGGCCCTCGCTCATCTTGATGTCGCGCCCCTGCGCCGCCATGGCGGTCAGGGTGAAGCGCAGGGCATCGGTGCCGTAGCTATCGATCAGGTCCAGGGGGTCGATGACATTCCCCTTGGACTTGGACATCTTCTGGCCCTTCTCGTCGCGGACCAGGGCATGGATGTAGACCTCGCGGAACGGCACGTCGCCCATGAAGTAGTGGCCCATCATCATCATCCGGGCGACCCAGAAGAAGATGATGTCAAAGCCGGTGACCAGCACGTCGCCGGGATAGTAGCGCTCCAGTTCCGGCGTCCGCTCGGGCCATCCCAGGGTCGAGAACGGCCACAGCGCCGAGGAGAACCAGGTGTCCAGGACATCGTCGTCCCGGCGCAGCGCCACCGGCGCGCCGAAGTGGTCGCGGGCCGCGGCGAGGGCCTCCTCCTCCGTCTCCTCGACGAAGATGGTGCCGTCGGACGCATACCACGCCGGGATGCGGTGCCCCCACCAGATCTGCCGGCTGACGCACCAGGGCTGGATGTTGCGCATCCACTCGAAGAAGGTGTTGGACCAGTGCGCGGGCACGAACCGGGTGCGCCCCTCCTCCACCGCCTTGATGGGCTCGGCCGCCAGCACCTTGGCGTCCACGAACCACTGGTCGGTCAGCCAGGGCTCGATGACGACGCCGGAGCGGTCCCCATAGGGCACGGTCATGGCATTGGGCTCGACCTTCTCCAGGAGGCCGAGCGCATCCATGCGCGCGACCACCTGATCGCGGGCCGTGAACCGGTCGAGGCCCCGGAACGCCTCGGGCACCGAGTCGTTCAGGCAGGCGTCCCGGTCCAGCACGTTGATCATCGCCAGATCGTGCCGGCGCCCCACCTCGAAGTCGTTGAAGTCGTGGGCCGGCGTGATCTTGACGGCTCCCGAGCCCTTCTCGGGGTCGGCGTAGGCGTCGGCCACCACGGGGATGACGCGGTCGACGATCGGCACCATGACCGACTGGCCCACCAGGTCCCGATACCGCTCGTCGTCGGGATGCACGGCCACGCCGGTATCGCCCAGCATGGTCTCCGGCCGGGTGGTGCCGACCACCACGAACCGGTCGGGCTGATCGACCACCGGATAGCGGAAGTACCACATGCGGCCATCGGTGGGACGCGGATCGACCTCCAGGTCGGAAATGGCGGTGTGCAGCTTCGGGTCCCAGTTCACGAGACGCTTGTCCCGATAGATCAGGCCATCCTTGTGCAACCGCACGAACACCTTGGTGACAGCTCGCGACAAGCCCTCGTCCATGGTGAAGCGCTCGCGGTCCCAGTCCGGCGAGGCGCCCAGGCGACGCAACTGGCGCTGGATGGTGCCGCCGGAGTGGGCCTTCCACTCCCACACCCGATCAATGAACGCTTCGCGCCCGAGGTCATAGCGGGTCCGGCCCTCGGCGGCCAGATTGCGCTCGACCACCATCTGGGTGGCGATTCCGGCATGATCGGCGCCCGGCTGCCACAGGGCATCACGCCCCTTCATGCGGAAGTAGCGGACCAGCACGTCCTGAAGGGTGAACGTCAGCGCATGCCCCATGTGAAGGCTGCCGGTGACGTTGGGCGGCGGCATCATGATGGTGTAGGGCGCGACGTTCGCGCTCGGGTCGCAGGCGAACGCGCCCGACGCTTCCCATCGCTCATAGCGTCGTTGTTCGACCGTTTTCGCGTCGTAGGTCTTGTCCAGCATGGCTGAACCCGTTTCCCTTTCTGACGTGATCCAGGGATCACTCAAGGTCATGAAAAAGGCCGGCCAGGAAAGGCTCCGGCCGGCCGGCTGTCCGCGTGCCCGCGCCCAGGATTTTCTATCGCCTCCCGGCGCCCTTGGCCAGACGTTCGATTTCGCGCTGCACCAGACGTTCCGTAATCGACGGTAGATTATCGTCCAG
Organism: Roseospira visakhapatnamensis; assembly: GCF_014197915.1. GTDB lineage: Bacteria > Pseudomonadota > Alphaproteobacteria > Rhodospirillales > Rhodospirillaceae > Rhodospira > Rhodospira visakhapatnamensis. Next base: position 102,623 of record NZ_JACIGK010000003.1, on the reverse strand, counting down.
CCACGTCTTGACCAGCTCCCGAATCACTTGGCGAGCCAGGGTCTCCAGGGTGATCGACCCATTGCCGACGGGCATGGCGTTGGCCTCCACCATCTGGGACAGGTCGTTCAGGTAGCGGGTCGACATCTCGGCCACGGACGGCGCCACCAGCGGCTCGTCATCGTCCAGCGCCGGCGGTGACGGACGCGGGGGAGCCTGAGGTGGGGCGGCCTGAGGCGGAGGCGGCGGAGGGGGTGGCGGCGCCGGCTCGGGATCCTCGGCGATCATGTCGTCGGTGAGTTCGAGAACGTCGTCCTCGTCGTCCTCCTCAAGCAACGGCAACGGGTCCGGCTCGGGCTCGGGATCCGCCAGCATGGGTTCCGGCTCCGGTTCCGGCTCCGGAGCCGGCGGGGGGGCCGGCTTCGGCGGGGCTTCGGCGCGCGCGGCTTCCTCTTCCTCGTCCTCCGACAGTATCTTGCGGATCGAGGCCAGGATGTCCTCCATCGAGGGTTCCTGTTGCGCGTCCTTGTCGGTCATGAGCGTCGTCGTCCTTCCTGCGCACGCGGCCGCCCCCACGGGACCCGACACGCCAGCGTATGCGGCCGTCGGTCGGAATCCGCCCCCAGGGTCAGTTGGCCGGCACCGGTTCCGCGAAACCTCCCGCCGGCCGTCCCCCCAGCCCCAGGGCCGCATCGCCGTCCGCGGCATCGGACGAGCCAAACCACTGATCCCGGACCTCCTTGTAGTTGGCGGTCGGATCGTACAGCGTGACCGGCAGGCTCAGGGCGTCGGCCGTCAGGCCGCCGACGGCCGCCAGCAACGAGTAGCCGGCCACCAGGCGGTCACGGCGCGCCAGAACCATATCCACGCGGGCGTTCAGAAGCTCCTGCTCGGCATCCAGGACGTCCAGCACGGTACGCGCGCCCACCTGGGCCTCGCGCTCCACGCCCTCCAGGGCGATCTCGGCGGCGTCGATCTGGTCACGCAGGGACTCAATGCGGCTCTCGGTGGCGACCAGCGTCTCCCACGCCTGCTCCGTTTCCTCGCGAACCTGGGTGGTGGCCTCGTCAAACTCCAGGCGCCGCTGACCGGCGATATGCTTGGCCTGGCGCAACTGGGAATAGACGGTGCCCCCTTGATAGATCGGCACGGACACATTGATGGTCGCCGAGAACACCCGTGTGTTGGAATCCTCGACGGCGCTCTGGTCCCATCCCTGGGAAAACGCGCCTTCCAGGTCGACGGTCGGCAACAGCCGGCCCCGCTGATTGCGGATTTCGTCCTGCGCGCTGCGCCACGTGTACTCGGCGGCGATGATGGACGGATTGCTCGCCAGCGCCCGGCTCAGCGCCTCATCCCGCGAGACCGGCAGATCGGGCACCGCGTCGGGCGCGTCCAGCGAGCGGACCGGCTGCCCGACCAGACGCAGGTAGGTGGCCAGGGAGCTTTCCAGCGTGGCCACCGACGACGCCGTGTCCGACTTGGCGCCGGACAGCCGGGCTTCCGCCTGGGCCACGTCCGTTCGCGTGATCTCGCCGACGCGAAAGCGATCGCGCGCCGCCTGCAACTGGCGGCCGAGCACGTCCTCGTTGTTGCGATTGAGATCGACGACCGCGTCGTCGCGAACGACGTTCACATAGGCGGTGGCGGTGTTCAGCAGGACGCTCTGCTCCACCGACCGCAACGCGGCGCGTTCCGCCATCACGGTCATTTCGGCCTTGTCGATCTCCGCCTCGGTCCGGAAGCCGCGAAACAAGGGCTGAGCGACGGAGACACCGACGGAGACAGGCCGGGTGTCCCGCGTCGACGACACCGACCCGACCTCCTGGCGATACCGCTGCAATCCGGCCTCGCCGCTGACCGAGACCGTCGGCCGCCAGTTCGACAAGGCAATGGGCACGCCCTGGTCGGTGGCCCGCAACTGGGCACGACGGGCCTGCAACGTCGGGTTGTTCATGTAGGCGGCCGCGAGCGCCTCTTCGATAGACTGCGCGAGGACCGGCGTACTGGTCCACACCAGCGTGGCGACGGTTGCACAAGCCAGGAAATGATTTGTTTTCGTCATGCCACAGTCACCCGCTTGTTCACCGCGTCCCACCCTTGTTCACAATCCCGCGCCGTCGCCCCGTGGCCGACAGCCCATGACCGACAGCCTGATCTCCATACCCTCGGGCCGGCGTCGCGTTTCAAGCGCGACGGCCGTTCGACCGGCTTTCATCAAGCCCGGCCTCCGGCGCCACGGCGACGGTTCGAAGAGCGTTGGCGTGATCCAGCACCATCATGCCATGTCCGCAAAGGCTCGACCAAGACCACGAGCCTTGCCCATCTCGTCAAAGAAAAATGACAGCATATTCCGGTCCTTTACCAGAACACACTAACACGTGACGTGAGGAGGCGGAACCATTCACGTCGGCCCGCATCAAAAAACGAACACCTCGTCCTTTTCGAAGCCCGGCAACACCGGCGTGGCCGCGTCGTACAGCACCCGCTGACCATAGGCGTCGCCGTGGCGCTCCACCACGGTCACCTTGCTATCCCAACCACCGTCCCCCACCACCGCGACCAGGCGGCCGCCGTCCGCCAATTGACGACGCAGGTGGTCGGGCACCGCCGGCACGGCGCCGCCGATCAGGATCACATCGTAGGGGGCCTGGCGCGCATAGCCGTCGGGCAAGGGTCCGGTCACCACCACGGCGTTGTCGATCCCCAGATCGGTCAGCGTGCGCGTGGCCCGGGTGGCCAGATCCTCGTCTTGTTCCAGGCCGACCACGGTGCTGGCCATGCCGGCCAGCACGGCCGAGGAGTAGCCGGTGGCGCAGCCCACATCCAGCACCACGTCGGTCTCGCGCACGGCCGCCGCCTGGATCATCCGTGCCAGCACCATGGGCTCCATGAGGTACCGGCCGTCATCCAGCGGCAGATCCTCGTCCACATAGGCGATGCCCCGCAGCGTCTTGGGCACGAACAGTTCCCGCGGCAGCTTGCCCATCGCCTCCAGCACCACCGGATCGGTGACCCGATTGGCGCGAATCTGGTTCTCGACCATGTTGAAGCGGGCCTTTTCGAACTCCATCATCGCCTCCCGTGCTGGTGTGGGTCCTGTCGTCAAGCGCCGTCGGCGCGACCTCGATCCGGAATGGCTGGCCATGTCTGTCGAACGAGCGATCGGCGCTCAGGATCACCTGCGCGTGCGCGGCCAACAAGGAGAGATCATGGCGCGGTTTTATAGCGAGTGCGCCCGACCAACACAATGGCCACACTGCGGTTCCACAGGGCGCCGGGCTCAGGTTGGCAGTCCGCGAGGAGCCTGGAGGTGGAGATGCTTCTGGACGGCATGACCTGTCGTCGTCCCACAACAGGCGCCTCGCGACCCCGCCGGGGGGCGCCTGCCGCCCTGTCGCCCTGTCGCCATGGCCGCGAAAAAAGCCGGTGCGCGGCGCTTGACCACCCCACGCCGTTTGACTATAAAGCCGGCCTTCCCCGGCGGCACGCTTCATGCGGGCCGTGCCGGGAAGTTCGGGGCCGGGTGGCAGAGTGGTCATGCAGGGGACTGCAAATCCCCGTACGTCGGTTCGATTCCGGCCCCGGCCTCCAGGGTGCGTTCACGGGAGTCCTCGACACCCGAACGCGGTCTTGTGATCCGGCGTAGCTCAACGGCAGAGCATGCGGCTGTTAACCGCAGGGTTGTAGGTTCGAATCCTACCGCCGGAGCCAGTTTTTCCTCCATGCCCTCGCGGCATGGGCGACCGTTACGCAAGCGCCTCGGGGCCTCGCCCCGGGGCGCTTTCGCTTTTTGTGGCCGCAGAACCACCCTGGCGCCCCGTCGATTGCGTCCTGTCAAGTCCCCAACCAGGATGACACACTACCATCGGACCTCGGGGCCAGCATCACGGCGGCCCCACCACGCCAACGCCGGCGTCGATCCGATGAGGAGCGCCTTCGCACCATGTCCGGCTCCCCAAAGTCATCTGGCCCGTCTTCTGGCCCCTCCTCCGACGACCCGCGGGCTCCACCCCCGGGACCCGCCGGCCCAGTGGACACGACCATGGATACGGCCTTGGATACGACCTTGGATACGATGAGCAACCCTTGGACCACGCTGTCCGCGCGTCCCGTCTATGACAACCCCTGGATTCAGGTCACCGAGTTCCAGGTCCTGACACCGGCCGGCACGCCGGGGATCTATGGCGTGGTGCACTTCAAGTCCCGATCGGTCTGCATCCTGCCCATCGACGACCACGGACAGGTCACCCTGGTCGGGCAGTACCGTTATGCGTTGAAGGCGTGGAGTTGGGAACTGCCCGAGGGCGGCTGCCCGGTGGGTACGGATCCGCTGCTGTCGGCGCGCCGCGAACTGTCCGAGGAGACGGGCCTTGAGGCGGCGGCGTGGCGGGACATCCTGGACCTGCACCTGTCCAACTCGGTCACCGACGAGACGGCGGTGTCCTTCCTGGCCTGGGACCTGACCGAGGGTCCGGCCCGGCCGGAGGAGACCGAGCGCCTCACCCTCCGTCGCGTGCCCTTCGCCGAGGCCGTGGCCATGGCCGAGCGGGGCGCGATCACCGACGCGCACTCCGTCGCCACCCTGTTCCGGGCGCGCCTGATGGCGGTCAACGGCGATCTGCCGGCACCGCTTCAGGCGCGACTTGCATATTAGAGACTCATAATATAAAAGCGGTCTCAACACTCTTTTGCCCCCTATGAGGCTTTCGATCATGACTCAGTCGTCCATGCCCGCCGGCGCCGCCGCGCCGCAACCGGATCACACCCAGAAGGTGGGCTCCCCATGGCTGATGCACGTGCCCATCCCGCTGTTCGCGCTGGTCATGGGCACCGCCGGTCTGGGGATCGCCTGGCGCAAGGCCCACCATGTGCTCGGGGTTCCCGCCCCGATCGGCGAGGCGATCCTGGCCCTCGCCGCCGCCTGCTTCGCCATCATCCTCGTGCTCTATGCGGCGAAATGGGTGGTTCACGCCGACGAGGTGCGCGCCGAGTTCAATCACCCGGTCCGCTCCAGCTTCTTTCCCGCCCTGTCCATCAGTCTGTTCCTGCTGGCCGTCGCCGCCGAGCCCTATTCCGTCTCGCTGATGTTCGGTCTGTGGGCCACGGGCACCCTGCTCCATTTGCTGTTCACGCTCCGGCTGCTCGGCCGCTGGATCGTGCACAATCACCAGATCACCCATTCGAACCCGGCGTGGTTCATTCCGATCGTGGGCAATCTGCTGGTGCCCCTGGCCGGTGTCCGCCTGGGTTACATCGAGATCTCCTGGTTCTTCTTCGCCATCGGCATGGTGTTCTGGGTTGTTCTGTTCACGGTCGTGTTCTACCGAATCGTGTTCCATGATCAGATGCCCGCCAAGTTCATCCCCACCCTGTTCATCCTGATCGCCCCGCCGGCCATCGGGTTTTTGTCGTACGAGTTGCTAAACGGCGGCGCGATCGACGCCTTCTCACGCATCCTGATCTATGTCGCGCTGTTCATCACCCTGCTGAACTTCACCCTGGTGCGCCAATACCTGCGCGTCCCGTTCTTCGTCTCCTGGTGGGCCTACACCTTCCCGCTGGCGGCGATGTCGGTGGCGGCCATGGAGTTCCATCGACTGAACGGCTACGACGAAATGGGGATCATCTGCGCCGGGCTGCTGACCGTCACCACGCTGGTGATCGTCACCGTGTTCGCGCGCACGCTCATGGCCCTGATCCAGGGCAAGCTGTTCATTCCGGACTGAGATCGGAGGCGGACGCGCGGACCACATCCGACGGACCGCGCCGGTCCGCCTCGAAGACCGTTGGCATGATGGAAGCAACCGACCCGGGTAGCGGCCACGCCCACGCCCGGGTCGGACATGACGACCCGACGAAAAGTGATTCCCCGCGGCCCGCTTCATCTTGCGGCGCAGCGTAAATGGCGTACGCTCGTGACATGGTTCATCGTCGTCGCGCCGTTCGGCCACGCAGGGGGGGTCATGAGTACACGTAACCTGGAATATCTGTTCGCACCGCGGTCCATCGCGGTCGTCGGCGCCTCCAACCGACCCCAGACCGTCGGCTTCGTCGTCATGCGCAACCTGCTGCAAGGCGGCTTCGAAGGCCCCATCATGCCGGTCAATCCCAAGAGCAAGGCGATTGCCGGCGTGCTGGCCTACAGCAGCGTGGACACGCTGCCCATGGCGCCCGACATGGCCGTGGTGATGACGCCGCCCCACATCGTGCCGGCCACCATCGATGGCCTGGGCAAGCGCGGCTGCAAGGCGGCCATCGTGATCACCGCCGGCCTGAAGGCCATCAAGAACGCCGACGGGACCACGGCCGAGGACGACATGCTGAAGGCGGCCGGCGCCTATGGCATGCGCCTTCTGGGGCCGAACTGCGTGGGCCTGCTGGTGCCCGGCGTGAACATGAACGCGAGCTTCATCCACGAGCCGGCGAAGCCCGGCAAGGTGGCCTTCGTCAGCCAGTCCGGGGCGTTGTGCACCGCCGTGCTCGACTGGGCCTCGCCGCGCGGGATCGGCTTCTCGCACTTCGTTTCACTGGGCGACAAGGCCGACGTCGATTTCGGCGATACCATCGACTACCTGGGCACCCACCCCGAGGTGCGCGCCATCCTGCTGTACGTCGAGGCCGTTCGCGACGCCCGCAAGTTCATTTCCGCGGCCCGCGCCGCCTCGCGCAACAAGCCGGTGCTGGCCATCAAGTCGGGACGCGTGGCCGAGGGCGCGCAGGCGGCGGCATCGCACACGGGCGCCCTGGCCGGCGCCGACCACATCTACGAGGCCGCATTCCAGCGCGCCGGCATCCTGCGGGTGTACACCCTGGAAGAGCTGTTCCAGGCCGTGGAAACCCTGGCGCATCAGCGGCGGCTGGTGGGCGAGCGACTGGCGGTGCTGACCAACGGTGGCGGCATCGGCGTGATGGCGGTGGACGACCTGATCGACATCGGGGGCTCGCTGGCCTCCCTGTCCGACGAAACCATCGGCAAGCTGGACAAGGTCCTGCCGGCCACCTGGTCGCGCGGCAACCCCGTGGACATCATCGGCGACGCGCCCGGATCCCGCTACACCGACGCCATGGACGTCCTGTTCCAGGCGCCGGAGGTCGACTCGGTGCTGGTCATGCACGCGCCCACGGCCATCAGCAGCCCCAACGAGATCGCCGAGAAGGTGATCGCGGTGTCCGGGCGTCACAAGCGCGCCCACCTCTCCACCTGTTTCGTCGGCGAGGGCGCGGTGACCGAGGCACGCCGGCGCTTCGCCGCCGCCTCGATCCCCACCTATCACACGCCGGATCAGGCGGTGCGCGCCTTCATGCACACCGTCGCCTTCGAGCGCAATCGCAAGATCCTGATGGAGACGCCGCCGTCGATGCCGGTGGAGTTCACGCCGGCCGCCACCTCGGCGCGCCTGGTCATGGACAATTCGATCCGCGCCGGCCGCCTGATCATGAACGAGCCGGACGCCAAGGCCGTGTTCGCGGCCTACGGCATCCCCACCGTCGAAACCCACATCGCCCGTGGTCCCGAGGAAGCCGGCGAGGTCGCCCGGCGCATGGGCTGCCCGGTGGTGGTCAAAATCCTGTCGCCGGACATCACCCACAAGTCCGACGTCGGCGGCGTGGTGCTGGATCTGAACACGCCGGAGGAAACCGAACAGGCCGCCCACAACATCATGCAGCGCGTCGCGACCACCTACCCCGACGCGCGCATCGACGGCTTCACGGTGCAGAAGATGATGCGCCGGCCAGGCGCCCACGAGTTGATCGTGGGGGTCGCCACCGATCCGGTGTTCGGTGTGATCATCCTGTTCGGCGAGGGCGGCACGGCGGTCGAGGTGATCGGCGACCGCGCCGTGACCCTGCCGCCGCTGAACATGCAACTGGCGCGCTCGCTGATCGAGAACACCCGCATCTACAAGCTTCTCAAGGGCTACCGCGACCGGCCGCCGGCCGATCTGGACGCCATCTGCCTGACCCTCATCAAGGTCTCGCAGATGGTCATCAACACGCCAGAGATCGTCGAACTGGACATCAACCCGCTGTTCGCCGACAGCGATGGGGTGCTGGCGGTGGATGCCCGCATCCGGCTGGACCCGGAACAGACGCGCGGTCCGCACCGGATCGCCATCCGGCCCTATCCCAAGGAGCTGGAAGAACGCTTCACCATGAACGACGGCAAGGTCGCGTTGCTGCGGCCGATCCGTCCCGAGGACGAACCCAAGCACTACGACTTCGTTTCGCGCCTGACGCCGGAGGACATCCGGTTCCGCTTCTTCGGCCTGGTCAAGGAACTGCCCCATGACCAGATGGCCCGCCTGACCCAGATCGACTACGCGCGCGAGATGGCCTTCATCGCCCGCGCCGACACCGAGGGCGACGGCGAGGAGGAGACCCTGGGCGTGGTCCGCACGGTCACCGACTCCAACAACGACCGCACCGAGTTCTCCATCGTCGTGCGCTCGGATCTGAAGGGCTCGGGGTTGGGCGTCGCGCTGCTGGAGAAGATGATCCGCTATTGCCGGTCGCGGGGCACCAACTTCATGGTCGGCCAGGTGCTCAAGGACAACACGCGCATGCTCCACTTCTGCCAGAACCTGGGGTTCGAGCGCGTGGGCATGGTCGAGGACGACGTGGTCGAACTGATCCTTGACCTTCAGAACACGCCGGAACGCTCGGCGCACAGCGGCGAACGAACGCACCCGGCGCCATGATATCCGGCCGGTGCCGTCACCGTCTCCGGGGAACCGCCGCGATCCTGCTGGTCGCGGTGGTCGCCGGTGGCGCGGCCCTGGCCCAGGACAACGGCGACATCCACCGCTATCAGAAGTTCCGCATGGTCGACGGGAGCTTCTACAACCTGGTGGACTTCCACTACGAGTCCCAGACGCAGTGCGAGGATGCCAACCGGCGCTCGACCGCGCTGTTCCGTACGCGCGGCCCGGACATGACGCTGGTGACCGAAGCCTGCCTGACCGGCATCAACGACATCGGCCGGGCCATGATGGCCAACCGGCCCACGGTGGTTCCCTACTTCAGTTTTCAGGACCTGCGCATCTGGCTGAGTGGCGCCGCCGCCGAGGGGGGCGCCGACCTGCGCCTGTGTCGGGACCTGAGCACCAATCCGGTCTACGCGGGGGGACGCTGCATCCCCTGACCGCCCCCCCTGCCCCGGCGCGCGGTCATGCCGCGACCGGCGCCGGGGGCAAGCGCGCCATCCACGCCGTCAGGTCGGTCGCCGCGCGCCGGCCATACTGGGCCTTGCGCTCGCGGCCCCGCAGCTTGCGCTTGCCCACCCGGATCATCTCCGGCGGCAGCTCCGGGAACAGCCCGAAATTGACGTTCATCGGCTGGAAGGTATCGGCATGCGCCGGCGTGGTGATGTGCGCCAGCAGCGCCCCCAGCGCGGTCGTGGCCGGTGGCGCCAGGGGATCCGCGCCGAGCGCCTCGGCCCCGGCGAACAGCCCGGCCAGCAGGCCCACGGCGGCGCTTTCCACATAGCCCTCGCAGCCGGTCATCTGTCCGGCGAAGCGGATGTGGGGCCGGCTCTTCAGCCGCAGGACGGAATCCAGCAGGCGTGGGCTGTTCAGGAACGTGTTGCGGTGAATACCCCCCAGGCGAGCGAAGTCGGCCCGGTGCAGGCCGGGGATCATACGGAAGATCCGCGCCTGCTCTCCGTGCCGCAGCTTGGTCTGGAAGCCGACCATGTTGTACAGCGTGCCCAGGGCGTTGTCCTGGCGCAGTTGCACGATGGCGTGGGGCTTGCGGTCCGGCTGGCGCGGATTGGTCAGTCCCACCGGCTTCATGGGGCCATGGGCCAGCGTCTCCCGACCACGTTCGGCCATCACCTCGATGGGCAGGCAGCCCTCGAAATAGGGCGTGCCCTCCCAGTCCTTGAAGGCCACCGTCTCGGCGGCCAGCAGGGCGTCGAGAAACGCCTCGTACTGGTCGCGATCCATCGGACAGTTGATGTAGTCGGCACCCTCGCCCTTGTCGTAGCGGGACTGAAACCACGCCACCTCCATGTCGATGCTGTCGCGGTGGACGATGGGGGCGATGGCATCGAAGAAGGCCAGGTGGGCCTCGCCTGTCTCGGCGCGGATGGCCTCGGCCAGGGACCCGGCGGTCAGGGGGCCGGTGGCGATGATCACCGGGCCGTCGGCGGCATCCGGCAGTGAGGTGATCTCGGCGCGCGTCACCGTGATCCGAGGATGGGCCTCCAGACGTGCCTGAACGGCCCGGGAGAACGCCTCGCGGTCCACCGCCAGGGCTCCGCCCGCCGGCACCCGATGGGCATCGGCGCAGGCCAGGATCAGCGAGTCCAGCTGTCGCATCTCGGCGTGCAGCAGGCCCACGGCGTTGCCCTCGGCATCGTCGGACCGGAAGGAGTTGGAGCACACCAGTTCCGCCAGATCATCGGTCACATGGGCTTCGCTGGACCGATGCGGACGCATTTCCACCAGGTCCACGGACAGGCCGTGGCGGGCGCACTGCCAGGCGGCTTCGCTGCCGGCGAGGCCACCGCCGACGATACGGACGCGGGAGACGGGATCGGGATGAGTCATGGTCGAGCATGTAGGCCGAACCGCCGCCATTGTCCACGACCGCGCGGCCACCTGACGACATAAAGGCTCATGTACGACATGAGAAAGAACGTTATCCATATGAAAATATGAGATTTTTTCTGTGCTTATTGACCCTCGGCGACACCCCCGCATCGTTGGACGGCAACCGGCGGATGGCTCGTTGGAACCGGGTCGACCGCGCCGCGACGGAGCGGACACCGTCGTGCGCGATGAAACACTCTAAAGGATATAGCATTAGAACTTATCACCTTAAGGAGAATAAACGCCGGCGAGACTTGGATTCTTGACGACGGCCGGTGACCACGGCAGAGTGGCCGGCCTTCGGGCACCCTCGACGGCGCCTGCCGGCCCCGTCCGGGGATCTATTGGGGCGTAGCCAAGCGGTAAGGCATCGGGTTTTGGTCCCGTGATCCCAGGTTCGAATCCTGGCGCCCCAGCCATCTCTGATTTTACCAAGACGATCAATGCGGTGCGGTGTGGATGACCGGGGCATCGGCACGCGGTGCCCGGTCACGGTGGAGCCGCGCCGCCATGTTTGGCGACCGTCGCGTCCGCGACGGCGTCGCGCCGGTGCCGATCAAGCGTCCGCCCCTCACCGACCCACCGGTCGGCCGCTGGCATCCGCCCACCGGCCTCTGGTATGGTGACCACATCTGGTGTAAGGGGGACCGAAACCCCCTTCATGCATTCTTCCCTCCAGCAGTCCGGGGCGGTCCCTGGCGCCGGCGCGCGTGCCGCCCCCGCCCTCCGGATAGTGCGAAAGGCCCGAGACACCCATGGCCGGTCATTCCCAGTTCAAGAATATCATGTACCGCAAGGGCGGTCAGGATGCCAAACGCGCCAGACTGTTCACCAAACTGGCCCGCGAGATCACCGTGTCGTGCAAGGTCGGCTCCCCCGACCCGGACGCCAACCCGCGCCTGCGCGCCGCCATCGGCGCCGCCAAGCAGGCCTCCATGCCCAAGGACAATATCGAGCGGGCCATGGCCAAGGCCATCTCGACCGCCGATGCCGACGCCCTGGAGGAACTGCGCTACGAGGGCTACGGCCCCGGCAACGTGGCGGTGATCGTCGAGTGCCTGTCGGACAACCGCAACCGCACCGCCGCCGAGGTGCGCGCCGCCTTCAACAAGCACGGCGGGTCCATGGGCGAGACCAATTCGGTGGCCTTCAACTTCGCGCGCGTCGGCTACCTGCGCTACCCGGCCGCCGCCGGAGACGCCGAGGCCATGCTGGACGCGGCCATCGAGGCCGGCGCCGACGACGTGGTCAGCGACGTGGACGACGAGGAGGGCGGCCACGACATCTACTGCCAGCCGGACGACCTGAACGGGGTGCGCGAGGCCATGACCGCCGCCCTGGGTGAACCGGAGGCCGCGCGCCTGGACTGGCGGCCGCAGAACACCGTCCCGGTGGACGAGGACACCGCCGGAACGCTGCTGAAGTTCCTGGACGTGCTGGACGACAACGACGATGTGCAGCGCGTCGCCGCCAACTACGAAATCGCCGACGACGTGATGCAACGCCTGAGCGCGTGACCACGCGGCGCGATCGGAGGCATGATCCCGCTCCCCGCCCCTCCCCGACTCTCCCCATCCCGGCGAGGGCGGTCGGGCCGCCTCCCGCGGGGCCGGACTCGGCCTCCATGGAATGGCGGAGGTTGGGAGGGGGACCGGGCGGACGCGTGGTGCGCTGGCGGCCCGCCGGCGCATCCGTCGAATGCACCCTGCGGGCAACAACGGGCGACACACGCATGCGCATCCTCGGGCTTGATCCCGGCCTTCGGGTCACCGGCTGGGGCGTCCTGGAGGCCACCGGCAACCGCCTGTCCCACGTGGCCGACGGCGTGGTGACCAGCGACGAGACGGCCGACCTGGCCACCCGGCTGGCGCAGTTGCATGACGGCGTCATGGCGGTCCTCGAGCGCTGGCGCCCCAACGAGGCGGCCGTGGAGGAAACCTTCGTCAACCGCAACCCGCACAGCACCCTGAAGCTGGGTCAGGCGCGCGGCGTGGTCATGCTGGCCCCGGCGCGCCGGGGCCTGCCGGTCACCGAATACACCCCCAACGCCATCAAGAAGGCGGTGGTCGGACGCGGTCACGCCGAGAAGGCACAGGTCGAGTTGATGGTGCGAACCCTGCTGCCGGGGGCCGATCCGGCCCGCGCCGATGCCGCCGATGCCCTGGCCGTGGCCATCTGTCACGCCCACCTGCGGGCCAGCGCCCGGGTGGTGGCCGCCGCCCTGGCGGGAGGCGCCCCATGATCGCGGCCTTGCGCGGCCGGGTGGACGCGGTCGGCGACGACTGGGCGGTGATCGATGTCCAGGGCGTGGGCTATCTGGTGTTCTGCTCGGCACGCACCCTCGGCCGCCTGCCCGCGCCCGGCGCGCCCGACGAGGCCCGGCTGTTGGTCGAGACCCACGTGCGCGAGGATCACATCCACCTGTACGGCTTCGCCGAGACGCTGGAGCGCGACGCCTTCCGCCTGCTGGGCACCGTGCAGGGGGTGGGGGCGAAGGTGGCGCTGGCCATCCTGTCGGTGGTGCCGGCCGACCGCCTGGGGGGCGTGCTGGCCGCCCAGGACAAGGCCGCCATCCAGCGCGCCAGCGGCGTGGGACCGAAACTGGCGGCGCGGATCCTGTCGGAGTTGAAGGACAAGGCCACCAGCCTGGGCGCCGTGCCAGGCCCCCGGCCGGCGGGCGTCGCCCCGCCCGACGGCCCGGCGCCGGTGGTCTCCGCCGCCACCACGGGCGATGCCCGCGCCGCCCTGGTCGAGGATGCCACCTCCGCCCTGGTCAACCTGGGCTATCGCCGCCTGGACGCCTGGGAGGCCGCCGCCCAGGCCACCGCCGCGCTGGGGGATGCGGCGACTGTCGAGCGCGTGTTGGGCGCGGCCCTCAAGGCGTTGGGGCAGCAATGAAACAATCAGCGTAGAAGGCTTGTCCCCCTGGATCAGGTCGGCCCATGAGGGAGAGCAGGTCGTCCCTCGTGCCCTGATCCAGACAAAAGATGCCGTCCGCATTCCTTTGTCTGGATCGAACGGGCACGAGACACACTGTGTTGTGCGGCGACGTTCGCGGTCAAGGGGGACTCCCTTGACTGCGTCGCCGCAACGAGAATCTGGCCGTAAAGAGCGCCCCCCATTCCGGATCGCGCCCTTGAGCACCGGCACCGCCGGGTTGCTATACAAGGCAGATCGTGCTCGGATGATCGTCAACGAGGTGACCACTTGATCGTCTGGCTGCATTCTTGTGTCGACTGGCGCGACCATGCCCACCCTATTGCGGATCGATGGATTCAGGTTTTACTTCTACAGCCACGAGCCGGGCGAGCCGGCGCCTGTGCATGTGGACAAGGGGCCGGCCACGGCGAAGGTCTGGCTGGCCGCTGTTTCCGTCGCGCGCGACATTGGTTTTGCGGCACATGATTTGCAACGCATTCGCCGTCTGGTTGACGCGCATCGCGATGCCTTCCGGGAGGCCTGGGATGACTTCTTTGGCACCTGACACGGATGTCCGTGTGAAAGCCGTCACGGTCAACAACGCCCGTCTGGTCGTGGATCTGATGGACGGCCGGACCATCGCCGTGCCGCCGGCGTGGTATCCGCGTCTCGCGGCCGCGACGCCCGAACAACGGGCGCGGTGGAAACTGGCCGGCGCGGGATACGGGATTCACTGGCCGGACATAGACGAGGACCTGAGCACGGAAGGACTCCTGCGCGGTGCCCGCGCGCCGAAGCCACGCCTGGAAACCAAACCCGCGCGGGGGTAAAAACCCCTGATGGGCTGGGCCTCTCGCCCGCCGGACCCGACAGGCGGCCCCGCCTTATGAGCACACGCGACACCGACCCCACTCCCCCCCGCCTGATCTCCGGCCATCCCCAGCCCGAGGATCACGGCGCCGACCCCGGCCTGCGTCCTCAGACCCTGGACGACTTCATCGGTCAGAAGCTGGCGCGCGAGAACCTGCGGGTGTTCGTCCAGGCCGCCCGCGCCCGCGGCGAGGCCATGGACCACGTGTTGCTGCACGGCCCGCCGGGGCTGGGCAAGACGACGCTGGCGCAGATCGTCTCCCGCGAATTGGGGGTCGGCTTCCGCGCCACCTCGGGGCCGATGATCGCCAAGGCGGGCGACCTGGCCGCCATCCTGACCAACCTGGAGGCCCGCGACGTCCTGTTCATCGACGAAATCCATCGCCTCAATCCCGCCATAGAGGAGGTCTTGTATCCGGCGATGGAGGACTTCCAGCTCGACCTGATCATCGGCGAGGGTCCGGCCGCCCGTTCCGTGCGCATCGATCTGAAGCCCTTCACCCTGGTGGGGGCGACCACCCGTTCGGGACTTCTGACCACCCCCTTGCGTGACCGCTTCGGTATTCCCGTACGCCTGAACTTCTACGACCCCGAGGACCTGGAGGCCATCGTGCGCCGGGGCGCCGGCAAGCTGGGCATGCCACTCACGGCGGATGGCGCGGGCGAGATCGCCCGCCGCGCGCGCGGCACCCCCCGGGTGGCCGGGCGGCTGCTGCGCCGGGTGCGGGACTTCGCCGCCGTGGCCGGGCATGCGCGCGTCGATCGGGCGGCCACCGACGCCGCCCTGCGCCGGCTGGAGGTGGACGCGCGCGGCCTGGACGCCATGGACCGGCGCTACCTACACTGCATCGTCACCCACCACGGCGGCGGCCCGGTGGGCGTGGAGACCATCGCCGCCGCCCTGTCGGAAGAGCGCGACACCCTGGAGGACGTCATCGAGCCGTTCCTGATCCAGCAAGGGCTCATCCAGCGCACGCCGCGCGGCCGCCTGGTCACCGCCAGCGGCTGGCGCCACCTGGGCCTGACGCCGCCACGAAAGGACGACCACCAGCCTGACCTGTTGGGGGGAACAACCGGAGAGGACCTATCGTGAGGGATCCCCACGACATCGACCCGCCCATGGCTCCCGTGCCGTCCACCGGCGCGATGCACGGCGGCGTCCATCTTTATCCCGTGCGGGTGTATTACGAGTGCACCGACGCCGGGGGTATCGTCTATCATGCCGACTACCTGCGCTATGCCGAGCGGGCGCGCACCGAGATGATGCGTCTGTTCGGCCTGCGCCACTGCGACCTGAAGGCCGAGGACGGGGTCGGTTTCGCCGTGCATCAGTGCGAGGCGACCTTTCATCGGCCGGCCCATCTGGATGATCTTCTGGTGGTGCACACCCGCATGATCGAGGTCGGCGGCGCCACCATGCGCGTCAGCCAGAACGTGATGCGGGACGACACTTTACTGGTCGCCCTGCGCCTGCGCCTGGCCATGGTCACCGACCAGGGCCGGCCGGGCCGGGTCCCGGCGGCGCTCAGGGCGGCGCTGCGGACCCACCTGGCGGCGCATCCCTACCCCGAAACCACAACCGGAACGTGACGGTCCGACCATGGAAACGCTGATCTTCGACCTCGCCGGCGCCGTCGGCGACCTGACCCGCGAGTTGGGCCAGGGACTCGCCGGCATGGCCGACGCCGTCCAGGTGCAACCGCCGCCGCCCGACGCCGCGCCCGCCCTTCCCGTGGGCCGCGAGGGCCTGCCGAGCCTGCCCGGCGGAGGTGGCGGGACGAGCGGGCTGGACCTGCTGAACGCCGACCGCCCGGGGGGCGCGGGGGCGGCCGTGCCGGCCGCCAAGCTTGATCCGGTCAGCCTGTTCCTGCAGGCCGACTGGGTGGTCAAGGGTGTCATGCTGATGCTGGTGCTGGCCTCGTTCTGGTCGTGGGCCATCATCATCGACAAGCTGTGGCGGCTGAAGTCCCTGTTCCGGCGCGCCGACACCTTCGAGGACCGCTTCTGGTCCGGCGGGTCGCTGGACGACCTGTACGACCGCATGGGGCATGGCCCCCGCGATCCGATGAGCAAGGTGTTCATCGCCGCCATGCGCGAATGGCGCCGGGCCACCGGACGCAGCGGCAACGGCGGCAGCCTGAGCGCCAGCCTGTCGCAGCGCATCGACCGCGTCATGCAGATCACCATGAGCCGTGAACTGGACGACCTGGAGCGCCGCCTGGGCTTCCTCGCCTCCACGGGCTCGGTGGCGCCCTTCGTCGGCCTGTTCGGCACCGTGTGGGGCATCATGAACAGCTTCCACGCCATCGGCATGTCCAAGGACACCAGCCTGGCCACCGTGGCCCCGGGGATCGCCGAGGCGCTGTTCGCCACCGCCATCGGCCTCGTGGCCGCCATCCCGGCGGTGGTGGCCTACAACAAGCTGTCCAACGACATCGATCGCTATGCCCGCCGCCTGGAGACCTTCTCGGGCGAGTTCGGCGCCATCCTGTCGCGCCAGATCGAGGACCGCGCCTCGCCCCGGGGCGAGGACGGCGGTCATGTCGGCCACCCGGGCACCCGCCCCGCGCAAGACGTGTGAGAAGGAACCGCGATGGGCGCCACCCTTCCCCCCCGCGGCGGCTCCGGCGGTCGTCATCGCCGGTCGCCGATCAGCGACATCAACGTCACCCCCATGGTCGACGTCATGCTGGTGCTGCTGGTGATCTTCATGGTCACCGCGCCCCTGCTGGTCACCGGCGTGGACGTGGAGTTGCCCAAGGCCAGCAGTCCCAGCATGGACCAGGACAACACCGCCCTGACGGTCTCGGTGCAGCGGGACGGCGGCGTGTTCATCAACCAGACCGCCGTGTCGCTGGACACCCTGGCGGCGAAGATGGACGCCATCACCGGAACCAACCCCGACGCGCGTGTCTACGTGCGGGGGGACGAGGGCGTGCCGTACGGGCGGGTCATGGCGGCCATGGGGGCTCTTTACGAGGGCGGATACCGCCGCGTGGCGCTGATCACCCAACCGGGCGGCGGATCGCGGGGCGCCGACGCCGCAGAGGCGCCGCGCTGACCCCGTCACCGCCCGGACCCGCGCCGATACCGCTATTGATGAGACCGTCATGACGCGTGGCATGATCCTATCCGGAGGCCTTCACTTGGCGATCCTAGCGATCGCCTGGATGGGGTTGCCACACCTTTTGAGGGAGCCGCCGGATCGCCAGCCGCTGATCGTGGACCTGGTGGAGATCGCCGAGGACACCACCTCGCGGCGAGAGACCCCGGTGCCGCCGGTGCCCGACCCCCCGGACCCCGAGCCGGAACCGGAGCCCGAACCGGCACCGCCGCCACCACCGGCCCCGGAACCCGAACCTGAACCCGAACCGGTGCCAGAACCCGAACCGGTGCCAGAACCCGAACCGGTGCCAGAACCCGAGCCGGCACCGGAGCCCGAGCCGGCACCGGAGCCCGAGCCAGCGCCAGAACCCGAACCGGCACCGGAGCCCGAACCGGCGCCGGAGCCCGAACCGGCGCCGGAGCCCGAGCCGGTACCGGCGCCCGCACCCGAGCCCGAACCCGAGCCGCAGCAGCCCCCGGCCATTCCGCCGGAGGCCGTGCCCGAGGCCATCACCCAGGTCGCGCCACCCGCGCCCCCCTCGGTCAAGCCGCCGTCGCCGCCGCGTCCGGATCCACCGCCACGCACGGCCGAACGCGCCCAACCCTCGGGCCAACCGGGGCCGCGCGCGGACTCGCCGGACGCGGTGGTGGAATCCATGCTCAACAGCCTGTTGGGAGATGGTGCTCCGGCCGCCGAAGCCGGCACCGGCACACCGTCGCCGCCCCGCCCGGAGAACACCGGGGGACGTCTGTCCGACCGGCTGACGATGTCGCAGCTCGACGCGTTCAAGAAGCAGATCGCCGACCATGTGCGGCGGAACTGGCAGTTCAACGCCGGCGGGCGCGAGGTCATGAGCATGTCGGTGGAAATCAGCGTCCGCGTTCAGCCGGACGGCACCGTCGTCTCGGTGAACCTGCTGGGCGGGACGGGTCGCTATGGCGCGGATTCGTTCTTCACCGCCTTCGCCGATTCCGCCCGGCGCGCCGTGTTGCTGTCCAGCCCGTTGCCGATTCCCCGCCAGTACTACACGCAGTTCAGCGAGTTCACGTTCACGTTCACGCCGCAGTAGGACCAGCGGCGGCCGGGCGTGACAGCCCCGATCGGCGCCGCGGGACGACGGTCGGTCGGCCTTGATGCCGAGTGATCGGCGTCAAGGCCGACGAGAAGACCGCATCCGCATCGCCGTCCCTGGGTCCGGACCGGGGACGGACGACACCGTCCTTGATGTCCCGACGCTCGACCCCGCCTGGATGTCCGGAACGGGGGCAGGACGGATGGACCGGTTCGTGGCCGTGGGGGTGGCTGTCATCGACTGGACCGGATGGCGCGCGCATCCTCCAGGAACCGCCGGACCAGGGTGCTCAACTGCTGGGATTGCTCGCCGAGTCCACCGCTGGCCTGAAGCACGGTGTCGGCGGCCGCCCCGGCCTCGCGGGCGGCGTCGGTGACGCCGACGATGGTCTGCGAGACCTCGTTGGTGCCGGTGCTGGCCTGCTGCACGTTGCGGGCGATCTCCTGGGTCGCGGCGCTCTGCTGCTCCACCGCCGAGGCGATGGTCGAGGTCACCTCGTTGATGCGGCCGATGATGGTGGCGATGGACTCGATGGCCGACACCGCGGTCTGGGTCTCGGTCTGCACGGCGCCGATCTGCTGGCCGATCTCCTCGGTGGCCTTGGCGGTCTGCGTGGCCAGCGACTTGACCTCGTTGGCCACCACGGCGAAGCCCTTGCCGGCGTCGCCGGCGCGCGCCGCCTCGATGGTGGCGTTCAGCGCCAGAAGGTTGGTCTGGTCGGCGATGTCGGTGATCAGGCTGACGATCTGGCCGATCGTCTCGGCCGCGTCGGCCAGGCCGGAGACCACCTCGTTGGTGCGCGCGGCCTCGTCGGCCGCCGTGCGGGCGATGTCGTTGGCCTGCTGCACCTGACGGCCGATCTCGCCGATGGACGCCGACAGTTCCTCGGCCGCCGAGGCCACCGTCTGCACGTTGACCGAGGCCGCCTCGGCGGCGGTGGCGACGGTGGTGGCCTGACTGTTGGTCCTGTCGGCGATGGCCGTCATGCTCTCGGCCGTGGCCTGCAACTGCGTGGTCGCGCCCGTCACAGAGTCCAGAATGCCGCGAACCCCCCGGTCGAAGGTGCCGTTGAGGTCCTCGATGCGCCGGGCCCGATCCTCACGCTTCTGGGTTTCCTCGGTCTGCCAGGCGGTCAGTTCGTCGACCCGCACCATGCGATCCTTGAACACGACCACGGCCTTGGCCATGTCGCCGATTTCGTCCTCGCGGTCCTGGGCGGGAATCTCGGTGGAATAGTCCTTGGTGGCCAGACGCCCCATGGCCGTCGTCATGGCCCGCACCGGCCGGGTGATGCCCACGGCGATGCTCATCACCACCAAGACCGTCACCACCATCAGGACGACGGCGACGCTCAGGGTGATCCAGACCCCCACCCAGGCCGCGTGTCCGGTCACTTCCATAGCATGCAACAGATCTTCGGCCAGAAGGTCCTCGACCCCTTTCAAGCCATCGATCTTGCGGGTGATGGTGTCGAACCACCGCGCGCCGGTCACGTCCCGTGTACCACCCTCGGTGACGCTGGTGGCGGCCACGTCGCGCATGCCGTCCACCGCCCGCGCCGCCTCGCCGTCCAGCACGGTGCTCAGGGCCGCCCTTTCCTCGGCGGTGGCGAGACCACGGAACGTCGCCAGGTACGCCTTCTGCTGACCGATCAGATCCAGGAACCGGCGATAGACAACCGGCGAGAAGGCCCCGGAACTGAATCCGTTGGCGCCCATCGCCCGCTCGATGCCGGCCCGCTCCTTGGCGTGCAGGAAGGCGATGTAGGCCGTGATGCGACGGCTGATCCCGGCGTCCGGACTCAGCAGTGCCATCTGTTCGATGATGTCCAGAAGATGGGCGATGGTCCCCGTGTAGAACGCCGCCATGTCGTCGACGCCGACCGACTGGCCGTTGACCCGCCGCCGCATGGCCTGCAGGCCGTCCAGGCCCTGAACGGACTCGTGCAAGTCCCGCCGGAACGCCGGATCAAGGGCAGTGTCGTCGACGTCCCTCAGCGCCTCGGTCAGGTCTGCGACCGCGGTGTCGCTGTCCGTCTTCTGCGCCAACAGCGTGCTCCGGAAACGCCCCTCCGGATCGCCGAGAAAGCCGGCGCTGGCACCGCGCTCGCGCTGCAACTCGTGCACCACCTGGGAGACGGTGGGGGCCAGATGCGCCAGTTGGCTCAAGCGCCCCATGTCGGAGGCCACCTGCACGCGGTCGAACACCGAAAGACCGGCGAAGATCATGAGCCCCGCGAGCGGCAGCGAGAGGGCAAGCAGGAGGCGCGGTCCGATGCGCATGGACGCGAAGAAGCGAGACATGGGTTTTCTACACCATTGATTGTTTCAGGCAGGGCCTCGTGGCGGGCGCGTCGTCCCGACGTTCGCCGTCCCCACGCAGGCAGTGTTGCCCGAAACCAAACACCCGGAAAGGGAAACTTCTTTCGAAAGCACACGAAGACGAGCCGGATCCGAGCCCACGGACCAGCCGACCGCATCAACCGGTCTCAGGATCAAGACCCGTTGGCATCCGCGACCCCAAAGGCCAGGCGGCGGCGCCAGAAGATGGGGAACCAGAGGGTGAGGAGACACCGTCCCGGCCGGCACGGACGGGGACGGATCCCACGGTCCTTGAGAACGGCCGTCGTCGCCCCCACCCCGGCGAGTCCCGAGGCGGGGAGCGGGCCGGTGCCGCTGGTATTAGCTGTCCAGGAAGCTGCGCAGCTTGCGGGAGCGCGACGGGTGTTTGAGCTTGCGCAACGCCTTGGCCTCGATCTGGCGGATGCGCTCGCGGGTCACGCTGAACTGCTGGCCCACCTCTTCCAGGGTGTGGTCGGTGTTCATGCCGATGCCGAAACGCATGCGCAGCACGCGTTCCTCGCGCGGGGTCAGGCTGGCCAGCACGCGGGTGCAGGTCTCGCGCAGGTTGGCGTTGATGGCCGCGTCCAGCGGCTGCACCGCGTTCTTGTCCTCGATGAAGTCGCCAAGGTGGCTGTCCTCCTCGTCGCCGATGGGCGTTTCGAGGCTGATCGGCTCCTTGGCGATCTTGAGGACCTTGCGCACCTTCTCCAGCGGCATCTGCAGCTTCTCGGCCAGTTCCTCCGGGGTCGGCTCGCGGCCGATCTCGTGCAGCATCTGCCGGCTGGTGCGCACCAGCTTGTTGATGGTCTCGATCATGTGCACCGGAATGCGGATGGTGCGCGCCTGATCGGCGATCGAGCGGGTGATGGCCTGGCGGATCCACCAGGTGGCATAGGTGGAGAACTTGTAGCCGCGCCGGTACTCGAATTTGTCCACCGCCTTCATCAGGCCGATGTTGCCTTCCTGAATCAGGTCCAGGAACTGAAGACCGCGATTGGTGTACTTCTTGGCGATGGAGATCACCAGCCGCAGGTTGGCCTCGATCATCTCGCGCTTGGCCATGGAGGCCTCGCGCTCGCCCTTCTGCACGGTGGCGACGATGCGCTTGAACTCGGCGATCGGCAGGCCGGCGGTGCCGGCGACGTCGGCGATCCCCCCCCGCAGATCGGTGATCTCGCGTTCGAACCGGGTGGTGAAGTCACGCCACGACTTGCCCGGCCGGTTGCGCACCTCGTCCAGCCAGGTGGGATCCAGTTCGCGGCCCTTGTAGGCATCCAGGTAGTCGTCGCGCTTGACCTTGGCGCGTTCCGACAGGCGCATCAACCGCCCTTCCAGGGAGTTCAGGCGCCGGCTCAACTCATTGAGCTGCTCCACGAGCTGATCAATGCGATTGTTGTTGAGGTGCACGCCCTCCATCATCGCGATCAGTTCCAGCTTCAGCTTCTCGTACCGCTTCTCGGTGGCGGTCGACACCGGATCGCCCTTCTGCAGGGCCGAAAGGCGCTGATCCTGGGCCTTCTTCAGCTTGGCGTAGGTGGTGGCGATCTTCTCGAAGGTCTCGATGACGCGCGGCTTGAGTTCCTCCTCCATCGCCGACAGGGAGATGGAGCTTTCCTCGCCACCGTTGGCATCGTCGCCATCGGCGTCCCCCTCGTCGCCCTCGGCGTCCGGGGCCGCATCGGCGGCACCGGTTTCGGATGCCTCGGGCTCATCGTTCCCGGTCTCGGTCCCCGTGGCGGTGGCGTCATCGTCCGACGGCTCGCCGTCGGCCTTCCCGGCCTCCGCCAGATCGTCGTCGTTGGCCGCGCCCTCGCCCTGGACCGCGCCCGCGCCGGCCGCCGCCCGGGACTCGCCGCTACCGTTGCCGCCGTAGGTCGCCTCAAGGTCGATGATCTCGCGCAACAGCATCTTTCCGTCGGCCAGCGCGTCATGCCACCGCAGCAGGGCGCGGATGGTCAGCGGGCTTTCGCAGATGCCGCCGATCATCATGTCCCGGCCGGCCTCGATGCGCTTGGCGATGGCGATCTCGCCCTCGCGCGACAGCAGCTCGACGGACCCCATCTCGCGCAAGTACATGCGCACGGGATCGTCGGTGCGGCCCATTTCCTCTTCGTTGATGTTGCCGGTGGCGACCGGCTCGACGGCGTCGGCGCTGGCTTCCGCGTTCTCGGCTTCGGCTTCCTCGGATTCCACGACGTTCACCCCCATTTCGGAGAGCATCGCCATGGTGTCCTCGATCTGTTCCGATGACACGTCGTCGGGCGGCAACGCCTGGTTCAGTTCGTCATAGGTGACGTACCCACGCTCCTTGCCCCGCTGGACCATGCGCTTGACGGCGGCGTTCAGGGTATCCAGCAGGGGACCCTCGCCGCTCTCGTCCTGAGTGTCCCGCGATTCCGCCGTGTTCGCCGCCTTGCTCGCCATGCGCCCTTTGCTCCACTTGCCAATCGGCCGACCCCGGCCTTATCACCGGGAGGCTGGTCGACGGTCCGCCCCATCAGACCGCCGGCTCCGTTCATCCCGTCATCCACCCGCCTATTCGCCACCGGTCGCCTTACCTTACCGACGACACACACCCGAGCGGCGTCCCGACTCCCGTCTCAGCGGCCCCGTCTCGCCCGTGGCTCACAACCCGTGGGTCACAAGACGTGACCACCCGGGCTCAACGCCCGGCCGCCCCGTCTCCATCGTCATTGTCGTATCCCGCGAGATCGACCGTCCGGTCCGGTCCCGAGTCGGCGGTGAGTCGACTCCGGCCAGTGACGACCGACTCGGCGAGCGCACCGGGTTCGAGGGACGCCAGGCGCCCTTCCCGAATGGTATGCACCCGGACGAGCGCATCCTCACTGCTGTCGCTGGCAAGCCGCTCTTCCGCGGCGCGCAAGTCCTGTTCCAAGGCCGCCCGCCCGTGCATGGCATAGACATGCTCCCAACCGGCCAGAGCCGCATCGGTGGAGGCGTGCGCGCGCGCGAAAGAGGCATGCATGCAGACCCGGGACCCGAGAACGCGGTCCACGACCGCGCCAAATCCAATCGACTTCAGATGGTCCACCAGCACGTCCCTGTCAAGGTGATCCCCCCTCCCCACCTTGTGACCGTAGGTGCTTAGGATTTCCGCGCGGAGCGAGTCAAGCCGCGAGTCGACGAAGGCCATGGTCCCGAGTCGCTCGGCCACGTGGTCGAGCACGCCGGGATGGTTGAGAATTGCCGCCAGCAAAATGCTTTCGCGCACCTGATCGGCCGGCAGTCCGGCGGACGGCAGCGGTGGCGCCAGGGGCATCGCCGGACCCGGGGTCGAGCGCCCGCCCCCCCCGGATCGCCGCGCGCCACCCCCGCGTCCCGCCTTGATCTCCGCCCAGAAGCGATCGCGCAGCGCCCCGCGGTACTGCTGGGCCACCGCGCGATCGTCGATGGTCTGGACGGTAGCCTCGATGTCCCGCTCCAGGGCGGCGCGGCGCTCCGGCGTGTCCATGCGGTGGCGCGCCCTGAGCAGACGCCAGCACAGGTCCACCAGCGGCAGGGCGCGATCCACAACCGACCGCAGGGCCGCGACTCCCTGCGCGCGGATCAGGTCATCCGGGTCGCGTCCCTCGGGAAGCAGGGCGACCCGCAGGCTGCGCCCCGGACCGAGCCGGGGCAAGGCCCGCTCCAGGGCGCGGGCGGCGGCGCGCTGGCCCGCCGCGTCGCCGTCGAAACACAGTATGGGCTCCGGCGCCAACGCCCACAGGCGCTCCATCTGTTCTTCGGTCAGGGCCGTCCCCAGGGGCGCCACCGCCTGCGCGAGGCCGGCGGCCGCCATGGCGATGACGTCCATATAGCCCTCGGCGACGATCACCTCGCCGTGGGTCCGCACCGCCTCGCGCGCCTGCGCCAGGCCGTAGAGCAGGCGCCGCTTGTTGAACAGCGGCGTTTCCGGACCGTTCAGGTACTTGGGCTGGCCGTCGCCGAGCACCCGGCCGCCGAACGACACCACACGGCCGCGGTCGTCGGTGATGGGAAACAGGACCCGGCCGCGAAAAACCTCGTAGGGCGCGCGGCCGTCGTCGGGACGGGCCAGGAGCCCGGCCTCGACCAGGGTCTCGTCGTCGGCCAGCCCTTCCCGCGTCATATGGGCGCGCAACACGCCCCCGGCGGGCGCGTAGCCCAGCCGGAAGTGGCGGATGATGCCCTCGTCCAGGCCGCGCCGTTCCAGGTAGGCCATGGCCTCGGCGCCGTCGGGCAGGCGCAGGCGCTGTTCGAAAAAGGCGCAGGCGGCCTCAAGGACCTGATGCAGGTCGGCGGCCCGCTGTTCGCGGGCGCGGGTGGCCGGGTCGGGCTTGGGCACCTCCAGCCCGGCCTCGGCGGCCAGGGCCTCGACCGCCTCCATGAACGACAGGCCGGCGGTGGCCATCTCGAACGAGATCAGGTCGCCGTGCGCGCCGCATCCGAAACAGTGGTAGTGATCGTCATAGACGTAGAAGCTGGGCGTCTTCTCGTTATGGAACGGACAGCACGCCTTGTAGTGGCGCCCGTTGCGGATCAGGCGGACGCGCCGGCCGATCACCGTGGCCAGCGGCACCCGAACCTTCAACTCGTCCATGAACGACGGCGATAGGGCCAAGCGGACCCTCCCTGGCCGAAATCAAGCGATGCGCGAGGGATGTCCGATCCGGCCATGTCCCGCCCGGCCAGACCCGCGTCACGGCGCCACGACATCGCCCCCGCGCATCGACACGGACAGACCGGATGTAGGGTACCCGAACGGTCCGCCGGACAGAAGGCTCGACGGCCCGTCCCGGCGTGTCGAATGCCCGGTCAGGCAAGCCGCGCCTTGGCGATGGCGCTGGCCTTGCCGAAGTCCATTTGCCCGGCGTACCGCGCCCGCAGGGTCGCCATCACCCGGCCCATGTCCTTCAGGCCCTTGGCGGCGATCTCGCCGATCACCGAGTCCACGGCCGAGTCGATCTCCGACGCGTCAAGCTGATGCGGCAGGAACGCCTGGATGATGTCCAGTTCCTCCTGCTCCTGCTGCGCCAGATCCATGCGGCACCCCTGCTCGTACATGGCGATGCTGTCGCGGCGCTGTTTGATCATGCTTTGCAGCATGAGCAGGATATCGGCGTCCTCAACCGTTTCGCCCCGGCCCCGGGCGCAAATGTCGCGGTCCTTGAGGGCCGCCAGAATCAACCGGATGGTGGACAGGGCACGATGGTCCTTGGCCCGGACCGCCACCTTCAACTCCTCGTTCAGACGATCTCGCAGCATGCGGCGTCGTTCCTTTGCGATGATCTCCGATCGGGGCCGGCCGCGTTCCCACGCGGCGTACTCCCGGCGGGACGATGGTCGGACCAGGGGCCAGACCATCGGCGACGACGACAGGGCGGGCCAGGACGGTCGATCCATGGGCATGTCGGCGGGAGGTAAGCCCAAAGACGCGCCATGTCAAATCCATTAGGCTCAAATCCCATGGGATCAAATCCCTTGGGGCCAAATCCCTGAACCCGGCGCGGAAAGACCGTCCGCCGGACAGGCTGTCGGTGTTCCGCCCCGGCGACGGGGGCGCGTCGTTGACTTGCCGCCGCCGATCCCCTAAGCAACCGCACGGACCGGGTCAGGCGCCGCGCGCCCGCAGCCCGCCCCCGGCCGCCATCCTCCGGCCCCTGGGATTCCCGATATGACCTCCTCCTCCAGCTTTTCCGGTGGCGACCCCACGCTTGGTCCCGCCGGCGCCACCGCCGCCCTGATCCTGGCAGACGGGTCGGTGCTCTGGGGGCATGGCCTCGGCGCCGTCGGCGAAACCGGGGGCGAGGTGGTCTTCAACACCGGCATGACCGGCTATCAGGAGGTGATGACCGATCCCTCCTACGCCGGTCAGATCATCACCTTCACCTTCCCACATATCGGCAACGTGGGCGCCAACCCCGAGGATGTGGAGGCCATCACGCCCGCCGCCCGGGGCTGTATCCTGCGCGCGCCGGTCACCGACCCGTCCAACTGGCGCGCCGCCCAGCACCTGCACGCGTGGCTGGCCTCGCACGATCTGGTGGGCATGACCGGCGCGGACACCCGCCAGCTCACCCGGCGCATCCGCGACCGGGGGGCCCCCAACGGCCTGGTCGTTCACGCCCCGGACGGCCTGTTCGACCTGGTGGGCCTGCGCGCCCGCGCCGCCGCCCTGCCCGGCCTGGAGGGCCAGGATCTGGCCAAGGGCGTGAGCTGCGCCCAGACGCACGCCTGGGACCAGACCCGCTGGACCCTGGGGCATGGCTACGGCACCCTGGACACGCCGGCCTTTCATGTGGTGGCCGTCGACTTCGGCGCCAAGCGCAACATCCTGCGTTCGCTGGCCTCGCACGGCTGCCGGGTGACCGTGGTCCCGGCCAGCGCCAGCCTGGACGACATCCTGAGCCATGACCCGGACGGGATCTTCCTGTCCAACGGCCCCGGCGACCCGGCCGCCACGGGAACCTACGCCGTGCCCGTGGTGCGCGGCCTGGTCGAAACCGGCAAGCCGATCTTCGGCATCTGCCTGGGTCACCAGATCCTGGCCCTGGCGCTCGGCGCCTCGACCTACAAGATGGACATCGGCCATCGCGGCGCCAACCACCCGGTCAAGGACCACACCACCGGCAAGGTGGAAATCACAAGTCAGAACCATGGCTTCGGCGTGGCCCGCGACAGCCTGCCGCCCGGAGTGACGGAAACCCACACGTCCCTGTTCGATGGGACCGTGGAGGGTTTGGCAGTCGACGGCAAGCCTGTATTCTCGGTCCAGTACCACCCGGAGGCCTCGCCGGGCCCCCAGGACAGCCAGTACCTGTTTGCCCGCTTCGTCGATCACATGACCGCCGCCAAGCCCTGAGCCCCCCTGTTGCCAACCGGAGGCCCCTCGCATGTCCCGTTCCCTGCACCGCGCCATCCTCGTCGCCGCGAGCCTGCTCGCATGCACGCCGACCGCCTGGGCGGCCGAGGAAGTGGGTTGTGTCGATACCGTGTTCAAGCTTGTGGGTCCCAACCACAAGATCTGCGTCGACGCGCTGGAGGACCCCAAGGTCGAGGGTGTCGTTTGTCACCTGTCGCGGCCCGAGACCGGCGGCCTGTCGGGCGCCGTGGGTCTGGCCGAGGATCCCTCCAATTCGGCCATCGCCTGCCGGCAGGTGGGACCGATCACCATCCTGGAAGACCTGGAGGACGGCGAGGTGGTGTTCTCCGAACGCCGGAGCGTGCTGTTCAAGCGCATGCGCGTGCGCCGCTTCCATGACGAAGACCACAATGTCCTCATCTATCTGGTGATCAGCGACAAGCTGGTCGAGGGCAGCCCCAAGCATTCCCTGTCGACCGTTCCCATCATGCCCTGGCGGGAGTAGCATCGCGGTCCCATGTGAGGGGAGGCGGCAAGTCCGCATCCTGGGCGGGGCCATTCGGCCCGATGCCTCTCCCCCCGCATGGAGGACCACCATCATGGCCAGCACCCATCACGTGGCCGGCATGACCTGCGGCGGTTGCGCCCGGTCGGTCGAGGTGGCCATCAAGGAGGCGGCACCGACGGTCGAGGCCGTCACCGTGAACCTTGAGGCCGGAACCGTCACGGTCGCCGGCGACGCTCCCGACGCGGTGATCGAGACCGCCGTGGAGGACGCCGGCTTCGTCTACGGGGGCCGCGCCGCCTGACGACGCGGGTCCGCCTGGCGCGGCGGCGTCGTTGGCCGGGTGCTCTCCGAGGGTCGAGGCCCTCTCTCGGTCCCGTGACACACGCGCCCCGGTCGATCGGGGCGGACGGGTGGACGTCGGTCGCGTGACCGGTTTCGATCCGGGCGCCGGAGTCCCATGCCGGTGTCGCCGTTCATCCTCGCGCCTTGGGAAGGCCCGCCATCGTGACCGCCCCGTTTCCCATCCCGGGCGCCGCCCCGTCGTTCGCCCCGGCCGCCGGCGGGGTCCTGACCGTCGTCCTGGACGCGGTCGCCGAGAACTGGCGGCGCCTGCGCGACCGGCTGCGGCCCGGCTGCGTCTGCGGCGGCGTGGTCAAGGCGAACGGCTATGGCCTGGGCGCGGCACCCGTTGCCCGCGCCCTCCACGGCGCCGGCTGCCGGGATCTGTTCGTCGCCCAACTGGACGAGGGGCTGCGGCTGGCGGCCGCCGTCCCCTCCGACGCCCGGGTGTTCGTGCTGTCCGGCCCCGGACCGGGCACCGAGGCCGCGTTTTCCGCCGCCGGGCTGGTCCCCGTGCTCAACACCCTGGACCAGGTGACCGCCTGGAGCGCCCACGCGCGGCGCGATCCGCCCACCCCCGCCCGGCTGCGGGGCGGCCGGGCGCCGGCGGCGATCCAGGTGGATACCGGCATGACCCGGGTGGGCCTGAGTGGCGATGACCTGGATCATCTTCTGCGCGCGGACGCCTCTCCGCTGGCGGCCTTCGACGTGGTGCTGGTGATGAGCCATCTCGCCTGCGCCGACACCCCGGGCCACCCCCTCAATGCCGCCCAGATCGCCGCGTTCGCGGCCGTCAGGGACCGCTTCCCCGGCGTGCCGGGCAGCCTGGCCAATTCGTCGGGCCTGTTCCTGGGTCAGGAGACCCACCACGACCTGGCCCGGCCCGGCGTGGCCCTGTACGGCGTCAACCCCACCCCCGGGCGACCCAACCCGATGGTGCCGGTGATTCGCCTGCAAGGCCGCATCCTCCAGGTGCGCCGCGTTGACGCTCCCTCGACGGTTGGCTATGGTGCCACCCATCGGGCCGGCGCCGGCACGCGCATCGCCACCGTGGGCATCGGCTACGCCGATGGCCTGCCCCGGGCCAGCAGTGGCCAGATCGTCGGGCATGCGGCCGAGACGCCCCTTCCCCTCATCGGCCGGGTGTCCATGGACTTGACCACGTTTGACATCACCGCCGCCGGCAACCATCCGGACGTCTGCCCCGGCGGACTGATCGACCTGATCGGCCCCCACACCACCGTGGATGACCTGGCCGCGCGGGCCGGCACCATCGGCTACGAGGTCCTGACCGGTCTGGGACCACGCTACGCCCGGCGCTATCTGGACCGCCCCATGCGTCCCGGCCCCCGGCCCGGAACGCCGGCGGAGGACCGGCCGGCATGACCACCCTGCTGGCGCTGATCGGGCGCGTGTTCCTGACCTTCGTGCGCACCGTGGGGCGCTTCTCGCTGTTCACCGGGCTGGCCGTCAGCCACATGGTGCGGCCGCCCCTCTATCCGCGCCTGATCGTGCGTCAGATGATCGAGATCGGCTACTACTCCCTGCCGGTGGTGGGGCTGACCACGCTGTTCTCGGGGATGGTGCTGGCGCTGCAAAGCCACCTGGGCTTCGCGCGCTTCTCGGCCGAGGGCGCGGTGGCCACGGTGGTGGTCATCTCGCTGACGCGGGAGTTGGGGCCGGTGCTGGCCGGGCTGATGGTCGCCGGACGAATCGGCGCGGCCATGGCCGCCGAGATCGGCACCATGCGCGTGACCGAGCAGATCGACGCCCTGTCGACACTGTCCACCAACCCGTTCAAGTACCTGGTGGCGCCCCGCCTGATCGCCGGCCTTACCATGCTGCCGCTGCTCGTGCTGGTGGGCGACATCATCGGCGTGTTCGGCGGCTACCTGATCGGCACCACCAAGCTGGGTTTCAACCCCGGCACCTACATCGCCCGCACCGTCGAGTTCCTGCAGATCATGGACGTGGTCTCGGGGCTGGTGAAGGCCGCCGCCTTCGGATTCGTCATCGCCCTGATGGGCTGCTATCACGGCTATCACAGCAAGGGCGGCGCCCAGGGCGTGGGCGCCGCCACCACCAACGCCGTGGTCAGCGCCTCGATCCTCATCCTGATCCTCAACTATGTGATCACCGAGCTGTTCTTCGCCCAGTAGGTCCGGACCCGCCATGACGCCGCGCCCCCCCGACACCGAGCCGAAACTCCGCCTGCGCGACGTGCGCAAGCGGTTCGGCGCCCAGATGGTGCTGGACGGGATCGACCTGGACGTGATGCCCGGGGAGTCCCTCGTGGTCATCGGCGGCTCGGGCAGCGGCAAGTCGGTGCTGCTCAAGTGCATCCTGGGGCTGCTGCGGCCGGATGCCGGATCCATCGTCATCGACGGCGCCGAGACCGTGGGCCTGGACGGCCGCGCGCGCGACCGCGTCAACGCCCATCTCGGCATGCTGTTCCAGGGGGCGGCGCTGTTCGACAGCCTCCCGGTGTGGCAGAACGTGGCCTTCGGCCTGATCCAGGGCCGCCACACCCGCAACCGCGCCGAGGCCCGCGAGCGGGCCATGGCCTGCCTGGCGCAGGTGGGGCTGCGGCCGGAGGTGGCCGATCTGGTGCCCTCCGAACTGTCCGGCGGCATGCAGAAGCGCGTCGGCCTGGCGCGGGCCATCGCCACGCGCCCGGACATCGTCTTCTTCGACGAGCCGACCACCGGCCTCGACCCCATCATGGCCGACGTCATCAACGACCTGATCGTGGCCACCACCAAGGACCTGGGCGCCACCGCCCTGTCCATCACTCACGACATGGCCAGCGCCACCAAGATCGCCGACCGCATCGCCATGCTGTATCGGGGCCGGCTGATCTGGGTGGGGCCGGCGAAGCAGGTCTTCGAAAGCGGCAACGCCCACGTCGACCAGTTCGTGCACGGCCGCGCCGACGGTCCCATCACAGACGAGACCGACAAGACCCCGGCCCGGTCGGGCCGCTGACCCGCGCGCGGCGCATCGCGCCCATCCCTCCTCTGGCCCCGGCGGCCCCCTGCGGTATACTCGACGGCATGAATACCGTTCCGTCCATGACCCCGCCCCGCCCGGCGCCCGACTCTCGGGCCGCCACCCTGCCCCTGGCCCCCGACGGCCTGCTGGACGCCGATGAACCGCCGGCCTTCGAGGTGGTCAACGGCGAGGCCAGCCGTCCCCTGCTGCTGGTCTGCGACCATGCCAGCCGCCGCATTCCCCGTGCCCTGGGCGACCTGGGCCTGGGCCGCGCCGACCTGCATTGCCATATCGCCTGGGACATCGGCGCGGCCCTCGTCACCCGCCACCTGGCGGAGCGACTGGACGCCTGCGCGGTCCTCGGCACCTATTCCCGGCTGGTGATCGACTGCAACCGGCAGCCGGGATCCCCCGACTCCATTCCCCCCGTCAGCGACGGCACCTCGGTTCCGGGCAACCAGGACCTGGACGAGGCGGCCGAGGACGCGCGCATCGCCGCCATCTTCGAGCCCTACCACGCGGAAATCACGCGTCGCGTCCATCATCTCTGGCGCGTCACCGGCGGACCGCCGGCGCTGGTGTCCATCCACTCCTTCACCCCCACCATGCGCGACGGCGGCGCCCCGCGCCCGTGGCACGTGGGTGTGTTGTGGGATCACGACGGCCGTATCGCCGTCCCCCTGATGGATGCCCTGGCGCGTGACCACGGGCTGATGGTGGGCGACAACGAGCCCTACTCCGGCTGGGTGGTGGGGTACACGGTCGGGGCCCACGGTGGCAGCGCCGGCCTGCCCCGGGTGGCCATCGAAATCCGTCAGGATCTGATCGCCAGCGATACCGGCGCCGCCGACTGGGCCGACCGACTGGCCACGGCGCTGGAGCCCATCCTCGCCGATCCTGCCCTGCGCGTCGTGGAGCATCGGGTCCCCACCGACGGCCAGGAATAGACACCCCACCGGCGGTGACGCATCCTTGACCCGACAACAGCCGCGACACGCGGCCGAGAAACGGAGCCGGACAACGGCGCCGAAAACCGGGGAGGAGGGGGCCACCATGACCGACACCAGCAATCCGGAGCCGGCCTTTACCATCGGGATCGAGGAGGAGTACCTCCTGGTCCATCCGGAAACCGGGGATCTGGTCACCGACCTGCCGGCCGCCATGAAGGACGCCTTCGGCGAGATCGACGCCGGCACGATCAGCCCCGAGTTCCTGCGCAGCCAGGTCGAGGTGGGCACCCGCAAGTGCGAGACCATCGCCGAGGCCCGCGAGTGCCTGACGGCCTTGCGGCGCTCGGTCGCCGACGTGGCCCGCGCGCGCGGCGTGGCGCCCATCGCCGCGTCCACCCATCCCTTCGCCCAATGGCAGGACCAGAAGCACACCCCCAAGGACCGGTACACCGCGCTGGCCAAGGATCTGCAGGCGGTGGCCCGGCGACTGCTCATCGGCGGCATGCACGTGCATGTGGGGATCGAGGACCCGGACCTGCGCGTGGATCTGATGAACCAGGCCGCCTACTTCCTGCCGCACCTGCTGGCGCTGTCCACGTCGTCCCCGTTCTGGCGCGGCCTGGAGACCGGCCTGAAGAGCTACCGGATCAGCGTGTTCAACGAATTGCCGCGCACCGGGCTGCCCAGCTACTTCGACTCCCATGCCGACTACCGGCGGCACATAGACATTCTTGTCCGCGCCGGACTGATCGAGGACGCCTCCAAGATCTGGTGGGACCTGCGGCCCTCGGCCCGCTTTCCCACGCTGGAAATGCGCATCACCGACATCTGCACCCGGGTCGAGGACGCCATCGCCATCGCCGCGATCTACGTCTGCATCCTGCGGCTGCTGTGGCGCCTGCGCCGGTCGAACCAGCGCTGGCGCATCTACGCCCGCATGCTGGTGGAAGAGAACCGCTGGCGGGCGCAGCGCTACGGCCTGGACGAGGGGCTGGTGGACTTCGGCGTCGGCCGCGTGGTGCCCACCACCGACCTGATCGAGGAACTCATCGACCTGACCCGCGAGGACCAGAAGGTGCTCGGCTGCCGTGCCGAGGTGGAGCACCTGCGCGACATCCTGCGGCGCGGCACCAGCGCCCATCGGCAATTGGCGGTCTACGCCGAAGCCATGGACAAGGGCGCCACCAATGCCGAAGCCCTGCGCGCGGTGGTCCACATGCTGCGCGAGGAAACGCTGGTTGGGGTGTGAGACACCTTTGGCGGCCTGCCACGCCAAGCCAGCCATCGGACACGGACGGTAGGCAACCGGCCGAGACCAGTTCGGTCCTCGTGATCTCCCGGCCGGCCTCGATTCGGCATCCTGTCCACGCAATGCCCCTCCAGAGCGGGGTTCCCGGTGACGTCGGCCCCCGTCGCCATCGGCCCTGCTGAACGGCCGCGTCCGTTGGTCCAGCCCAACCATGGCGTGCGTTACGCGCGCCATGCCAAACACTGTATTGCCCCGGGCGCCCTGGTGATATACGACAGGCGCTCAGAGCGTCTCGGCACCGCCCGCTGGAGCCCCCGCGCCGGCGTGCCGACCAACCGGGGAAGCCGCCTGGTGTCCGCCACCGTCCTGATTCTCAACGGCCCCAATCTCAACCTGCTGGGCCGGCGCGAGCCCGCCGTCTATGGTCGCGAGACCCTGGACGCCATCGTCGGGCGCTGCCGGACGCGGGGCGCCGCCCTGGGCCTGACGGTGGATGTTCGCCAGAGCAACCACGAAGGCGACCTGGTGGACTGGATCCAGCAAGCCGGCCCCGAGGTGGGCGGGATCATCATCAACGCCGCCGCCTACACGCATACCTCCGTGGCCATCCCCGACGCCTTGCGCGCCGTCGGCCTGCCGGTCATCGAGGTGCATCTGTCCAATGTCCACGCCCGCGAGGCGTTTCGCCACCATTCGTTCATCAGCCCGGTGGCCGATGGCGTCATCGTCGGGCTGGGTCCCCAGGGCTACGACCTGGCGCTGGAGGCCATGGCCCGCCTGATCCAGGAGGCCAAGACCCTGGCCGCCGCATCCCCTCCGCCGGGCTGAGGACGCCGTCCGCCGTGCTGCCTCCGTCGCCGGCACCCGCCCCGCCCCCCTGCCACCCGAAACGTGAGACCGAAGGCATCCCCATGGCCAGCACTCCCATCGACACCGACGCGGTTCGCGCCCTGGCCGATCTGCTCGGCGAAACCGGTTTGACCGAGATCGAATACGATACCGGCGAGGTTCGCCTCCGCGTGGCGAAGTCGGTCACCGTCACGGCCACCGCCCCGGTCGCCGCCCCCGCCCCGGCCCCCACCGCCAGCGCGGCGGCGGACACGGTCGAGGCGCACCCCGGCACCGTCGCCTCGCCGATGGTGGGCGTCGTCTACCTGGCGCCGGAACCGGGCGCGCCCAACTTCGTGGCCGTCGGCGACACCGTGGCCGAGGGCGCGACCCTGCTGCTGATCGAGGCCATGAAGACCTTCAACCCGGTGCGGGCGCCGCGCGCGGGGCGGGTCTCGGCCATTCTGGTCAACGACGCCACGCCGGTGGAGTACGGCGAGCCCCTGTTCGTGATCGAGTAGGATCCCACCGTCCGGACCCGTCCGCCGGGTCCCGCGCCCTCACCCGTTCCCCACCGCAGCCGGACGTCCCCGCGCCATGTCGTCGCCCGCCCAGGATCGACCGCCCGTCGCCTTCGAGCCCACCCGGTTTGAAAAGGTGCTGATCGCCAACCGAGGCGAGATCGCCTTGCGCATCCTGCGCGCCTGTCGCGAGATGGGCATCCGCACCGTCGCCGTGCACTCCACCGCCGACGCCGAGGCCATGCATGTGCGCCTGGCCGACGAGTCGGTCTGCATCGGCCCGCCACCGGCCCGCGACAGCTACCTCAACAAGGCCGCCCTGCTGGCCGCCGCCACCATCACAGGCGCCGACGCCGTGCACCCCGGCTATGGCTTCCTGTCCGAGAACGCCGACTTCGCCGAGATGGTGCAGGACCACCACATCACCTTCATCGGCCCGCCCGCCAAGCTGATCCGCTCCATGGGTGACAAGATCGCCGCCAAGCAGGCCGCCGTTTCGGCCGGCCTGCCGGTGGTGCCGGGGTCCGACGGCGCCGTCGGCACCGAGGAGGAGGCCCTGGACCTCGCCGCCGCCATCGGCTACCCGGTGCTCATCAAGGCCACCGCCGGCGGGGGCGGGCGGGGCATGAAGGTGGCGACCGGTCCCGACGACCTGATCGAGGCCTGGCAGACCGCCCGCACCGAGGCCCTGGCGGCCTTCGGCAACGGCGAGGTCTACATGGAGAAGTACCTCGCCCACCCGCGCCATATCGAGGTGCAGGTGCTGGCCGACATGCATGGCACCGTCGTGCACCTGGGCGAGCGCGACTGCTCCCTGCAACGCAAGCACCAGAAGGTACTGGAGGAGGCCCCGTCTCCGGCCCTGACCGACGAGCAGCGGGCCCGCATCGGCGCCATCGCCTGCGAGGCCACCCGCCAGCTCGGCTACTACAACGCCGGCACCATGGAGTTCCTGTACGAGAACGGCGGCTTCTACTTCATCGAGATGAACACCCGCCTCCAGGTCGAGCACCCGGTGACCGAGATGATCACCACCCTCGACCTGGTGAAGGAACAGATCCGCGTCGCCCAGGGCGAGCCGCTGGGCTACGCCCAAGGGGACATCCGCGTTCACGGCCACGCCATCGAATGCCGCATCAACGCGGAGAACCCGGTCACCTTCACCCCATCGCCGGGAACCCTGGGCCGCTATCACGCGCCCGGCGGCATGGGCGTGCGGGTCGAATCGGGGCTGTACACGGGACTGCGGGTCCCGCCGCACTACGACAGCATGATCGCCAAGCTGGTGGTGCACGGCGCCAACCGCACCGAATGCCTGATGCGGTTGCGGCGCGCCCTGGGCGAGTACGTGATCGAGGGCGTGGAGACCACCATCCCCCTGCACCAGCGCCTTGTGCAGGCGCCGCGTTTCGTGTCGGGGGATTACGACATCCGCTGGCTGGAGGGCTTCGTCACCGAGGACCAGGACGACGGCTGACACGACGGCGGCCGGAGGCGGCGGCCGCCCGGCCCCCGTCGCTTACCCGGCCGCCACCTCGTCCAGCGCCCGCACCAGGGCGCGGCGGATGCCGGGCTCCAGGGCCGCGTGGCCCGCGTCGGGGACCATCACAAGGTCGCTGCCCGGCCAGGCGGCATGCAGGTCGAAGGCCGAGGAGGGCGGGCACACCAGGTCATAGCGGCCCTGCACCAGCGTTGCCGGCAGATGCGCGATGCGAGGCATGTCGGCCAGAAGCTGTCCCTCTCGCAGGAACCCGCCGTTGACCATGTAGTGGGCCTCCAGGCGCGCCAGCGGCAGGCACGCCTCCGCCGAGGCGTCGCTGAGGCGCGGCACCAGCCGCGAGCAGTGTTCCTCGTAGCGGCTCCAGGACACCGCCGCCGGGCCGTGCACGGCCGGATCGGGGTCGATCAGACGGGCATGGTAGGCGGCCAGGGAATCGTCGCGCTCGGTCTCGGGCAGGTGTGCCAGGAAGGCGCGGTGCGCCTCCGGGAAGAAGCGCCCCATGCCGGTCAGGAACCAGGCCACCTCGGCGCGGCGGAACAGGAAGATCCCCCGCAACACGAACGCCAGACAGCGCTCCGGATGCGCCTGTCCATAGGCCAGCGCCAGGGTGCTCCCCCAGGACCCGCCCATGACCACCCAGCGATCAATACCCAGGTGTTCGCGCAGGCGCTCGACATCGGCCACCAGATCGGGCGTGGTGTTGCCCTGAACCGTGCCGCGCGGCGTGGACCGCCCACAGCCGCGCTGATCGAACAGCACCACGCGATAGCGGCCGGGGTTGAAGAAGCGGCGATAGGCCGGGGCGATGCCGGCGCCGGGCCCCCCATGCAGGAACAGCGCCGGCAGGCCGTCGCGGCGGCCGCATTGCTCCCAGTACAGCGCGTGGCCTCCGTCCACCGGCAACATGCCGGACTCGAACGGCGCGGTCGGAGGATAGAGGTCGGCCAGGTCCGGGTGGGCGGCGGAGACGGTGGCGGGCACGCGGACCCCTCTTGCATGGTCGGTCGAGACAGACGGAACGACCGTGATCCGGGCGACCCCTCTCGGAAGCGGCGCCGATGCGGACGGGCCTCACCCGGGCGGACGCGAACAGCGGATCCGGCCAAGGCCACCCCATGGCGGCGGCGGCCGCGACGCGCTCACTCCACCGCGGATGCGATCACAGCCGGACCATGCCACATCCAATCCGGCCGTTCCAGAAAACCCCGCCCCCCTTAACTCTGGCCCTCACCCACGGTTCGCTCCCACGAGGCCCGCAAGGCGGCCAGTTCCTCGGGATGGTCCACGTCGCGGGTCACCGCCGGGTCGTCCACCGGGACCCGCACCACGCGCCCGGCGTGATCGAAGGCATGCAGGCGAATCAGATCCCGCCCGCCCTGGTCGCCCTCCAGGCCCAGCAGCGCGGGCCGCCAGGCCCGTCCCCACAGCACCGGGTGCCCCTCCTTGTCCTTGTAGACGGGGCGGATGATGGCGGCGGTCGGATCGGGCGCGGCGACAAACGCCTCGCACAGGCGGACCACCGTCCCCGGCGTCAACCCAGGCTGGTCGCCCAGCATCACCAGGACCCCGTCCAGATCGGCGGGCAGCATGGCCACGCCGGTCGCCAGGGACCGGCCCATGCCCTCGATGTAGCGCGGATTGTGGACCAACTCCCAACCCTGCCCGGCCAGGGCCGCCGCCACCGCCTCGGAATCACGCCCGGTGACCGCCACCCGGGGCGCGTCGGGCAGCGCCTCGGCCAGCGGTTCGCCCACATGGCGCACCAGCGGCGCGCCGCCCAGGTCCACCAGCAGCTTGTTCGGGCCGCCCATGCGCCGCCCCAGGCCGGCGGCCAGCAGCACCACGCCCAGACGGAGGTCGATGCGGGGGCCTGCGGTCATGGGGTTCCTCCCTCCTCGGCCAGAATGGCCCGCAGACCCTCCCGGTAGGTGGGATAGCGCAGCCGCACGCCCAGCGCTCCCTTGATCCGCCCGCACCAGACGCGGCGGGTGTCGGCGTAGAAGCTGCGCGCCATCGGCGACAGGTGGTCGGCCGCCTCCAGTGGCACCTCCGGCGGCGGCGCGACGCCCAGCAGGGCGCAGGCCTCGGCCACCACGTCCTGGGGCGGCGCCGGCTCGTCGTCGGCGACGTTGGTGATGCTGCCCGGCGCCGGGTTGTCCAGCGCGGCCATGAGCACCTGGACAATGTCGTCCACATGGATACGGCAGACGACATGGCCCGGCTTGATCACCCGGTGCGCGCGACCGGCGCGCACGCTGTCCAGGGCGCTTCGCCCCGGGCCGTAGATTCCGGCCAGGCGGAACACCTCCACCGGACGGCCATGCCGGCGCCACAGGTCCAGCCAGCGGGTTTCCGCGTCCAGCCTGCTGCGCGAGCGGTCTTGCGTGGGGTGGGTCGGGGTCAGTTCGTCCACCCAGGCGCCCTGGGTGTCCCCGTAGACGCCGGTGGTGGACAGGTAGCCGATCCAGCGGGGCCGCTCGGCGGCGACGAGGGCGTCGGTCATGGTGTCCAGCACCGGGTCGCCCTCGGCGTCGGGCGGGACGGAGACCAGAACGGCGTCGAAGGAGTCCAGGGTCTCCGCCGGCAACGGCCGGTCACGATCCAGCGGCAGGGCCGTGATCCCCTCGGCCGTCAACGCCGCCAGGCCCGCGTCGCCGCGCGCCGTCCCGGCCACCCGCCAGCCACGCGCCTGAAGCGCCCGCCCCAGGCGGCGCGCGGTGTATCCCATGCCCAGGCAAAGAAGGGACGGGTCGGCGGTCATGGCGAGTCCTCGTGCGCGTGATCTTCGGGGGCCCGCGGATCGGCATCGATGCGCCGATGGCGGACGGGGCCCATGGGGCGTATCATCCCCCGCGATCCGCCTTCAGGCAACCCGGGACCACCGCGCCGATGCATCCGATGCCCCACCCTGGACTCCGTGTCCCCCACGTCCCACGCCTACGCCACCGTGTCCACCTGACGGCCGTCGTGCTGGCCCTGACGATGGCCGCCACCGGCACCCCGGCGCTGGCCGTGGACCTGCCGGTGGAGGATCCGCCGGCCGCCTACGCGCAATGCATGGATCTGGCCCGGACGCGCCCGCGTCAGGGCTTCGAGGTCGCGGTCACCTGGCAAGGACTGGGAGGGGGCGAGGCCGCGCGCCATTGCGCCGCCGTGGCCCTGCTGGGCCTGGGGCAGCATGCCGAGGCCGCCACTCGCCTGGAGACCCTGGCCCAGGGCAGCCGCCAGCCGCTGCCGCTGCGCCTGGACCTGCTGGCGCAGGCGGCCACGGCCTGGATGCTGGCCCGCGACCCGGCCCGCGCCGACGCGGTGCTGACAACGGCCCTGGAGATCGCCGACCGCTCCGGGGCGGAGGCCCGGGCACTGGTGCCGGACCTGCTGATCGACCGGGCCACGGCCCGCGCCGCCGCCGGTGCCGTGCTGCAGGCGGCCCGTGACCTCGACCGGGTCCTGGACGCCCAGCCGAACAACCTGGAGGCCCGGGCGCTCAGGGCCAGCGCGCTCCGCCAGGCGGGCTCCCTGGCCGCCGCCGAGGCCGACGCCGCCGCCGTGCTGGCGGCCGACCCGACCCACGCCGGCGCCCTTCTGGAAACCGGCAACATCCAGCGCCTGTCGGGGCGGCCCGATCAGGCCCGCGCCACCTGGCTGCGCCTGCTGGAGGTCGCGCCCGAGGCGCCGGAAGCCCAGGCGGCCCGGGACAACCTGGCCGCCCTGGACGTGCCGGCGGAGAACTGAGGCGCACGGAAAAAGCGGCGGCGATGCGTCGATCGCATCGCCGCCGGGTGTCTTATGCCGCTTCCGTATCGTCGTTGTTGGCGACATGCATGGTGCCGGTGTCCTCGAACCGCTGGTGCCAGGACAGCGCCTCGTTCAGCAGCGTCGGCGAGTGACGGCCCTTGGGCGAGCGCTCGGCCCGCGCCAGATAGTCCCACAGGCGCGGCTGGAAGTCCGGATGGGCGCACCGGTCGATGATCACCCGGGCGCGCTGGCGCGGCGACAGGCCGCGCAGGTCCGCCAGGCCCTGCTCGGTCACGATCACCTGGACGTCCTGGTTGATGTGGTCCACGTGGCTGACCTTCGGCAC
Source organism: Roseospira visakhapatnamensis (assembly GCF_014197915.1). Taxonomy (GTDB): domain Bacteria; phylum Pseudomonadota; class Alphaproteobacteria; order Rhodospirillales; family Rhodospirillaceae; genus Rhodospira; species Rhodospira visakhapatnamensis. The sequence goes on along the minus strand of NZ_JACIGK010000003.1, from coordinate 61,928 downwards.
GATCGCCGAGATGCGCCCCCCCTTGGCCGTGGACGGCGACATGAACACCGACACATAGGCGCTGCGGGCGAAGTCGCCGGAGCCGCCGATGCCGTTCTGGATCCGCGATCCCATCACGTGGGTGGAGTTCACGTTTCCCAGGATGTCGGCCTCGATCATGCCGTTCATGGCCAGGCAGCCCAACCGGCGAATGACCTCCGGATGGTTGCTGATCTCCTGCGGGCGCAGGATGAGGCGATCCCGGTAGGCCGCCATCTCGGCGTTCAGGCGGGTGGCCGCCTCGGGGCTCAGCGAGAACGCCGTGGCCGACGCCATGAGCAGCTTGCCGGCATCCAGCAGGTCCAGCATGCCGTCCTGAATCACCTCGGTGTAGGCCATCATGTTCTCGAACGGCCCATCGAGCAGACCCGACAGCACGGCGTTGGCGATGTTGCCCACCCCGGACTGAAGCGGCAGCAGCGACGCCGGCAGGCGACCCTTGGCCACCTCGTTCTGGAAAAAGTCCAGCAGATGGCCGGCGATGGCCCGGGCCGCCGCGTCGGGCGGCGAGAACGGCAGGTTGCGGTCCGGCGCGTCGGTTTCCACGATGGCGACGATCTTGTCGGGGTCACAGCGGAGGCAGGGCTCGCCGATGCGGTCGTCGGGCCGGACCAACGGCACGGGCATGCGCGCCGGCGGCAACGCGGTGCCGTAGTAGATGTCGTGCATGCCCTCCAGGGCCGGGTTCTGCCACGAGTTGACCTCCAGGATCACGCGCTCGGCGTGGTCCAGCCAGGTCTTGTTGTTGCCCAGCGAGGACGACGGAACCAGCGTGCCGTCCGGGCGGATACCCGTGACCTCGATGACCGCCGTGTCCAGCGGCCCCAGGAACCCCTGACGGGCCATGGGCGCCACCTGGCTGAGATGCATGTCGAAGTAATCCATCTCGCCGCGATTGATCTTGTCGCGGGCCAGGGGGTCGGAGTTGTAGGGAAGGCGGAATTCGATCCCGTCGGCGCGGGCCAGGGCGCCGTCCAGTTCGGGACCCGTGGACGCGCCGGTCCAGACCCGCATCCGGAAGGGGCGGCCCTCGGCGTGCTCGGCCTCGATGCGCCCGGCCAGAGCCAACGGCACGGCCTTCGGATACCCCGAACCAGTGAAACCACTCATGCCGACGGTGTCCCCGTCGCCGATGAAGGAGACCGCCTCCTCGGCGGTCATCACCTTGGCGCGCAGGGCATCAAGGCCAATTCTGGTCCGGTCGATCACGATCGTCTCCTGATGATGTTGAGGGGGACATTGCCCCGCATCATCACGATTTCGGCCGCGCCGACATCTCCCATTCACACGGACCAGAGTCGACAAAAAAACAAGGCTGCGCGTACAGCGCGCGCGCACGTAGTGGAGTCAGGAAATACAAAACCGACGCGCCGATCAGGACAGCGCCGCCGCCGCCCCCCGGTCGCGACGGCCCACACGCATTGACGCCAGGCTCAGGCAGACCACCACCCAGGCGACCACGACCGCCAGCGCGCCCAGATACCCGGCGCTGGTCAGCAGCGTTCCGGGATCGGCGTAGAACGGCGCGCGCAGGATGGTCATGCCGTGGGTGACCGGGTTGACCAGCATGATGGCATGCAGCCATGCGGGCACACCGGTGATGGGGAAGAACGCCCCGGACAGCACCCACATGGGCATCATGATGACCATCATGAGGGCATGGAAGCCGCTGGTGGACTTCATGCGCCAGGCGAACAGAAAGCCCAGCCCGGTAAAGCCCAGCGAGACCAGCACCAGCGTGACCGCCAGCATCGCCGCCCCGCCCCACCCCATGGTCAGGCCGATGAACGGCGCCGCCAGCAAGAGGATGGCCGTCTGAAACAGCGCCACCAGCGAGGCGCCCCCCACCTTGCCCATGACGATGCCGAGGCGCGGCACCGGCGCCACCAGCACGCCTTGCAGAAAGCCCTGGTCGCGGTCCTCGATGATGGTGATCGACGCGAACACCGAGGCGAACAGGATCATCATCATCAGCACGCCGGGATAGAAATACTCCAGGTAGGTCATGCCCTCCATGCCCGGGGCATTGAAGCTCGGCGTCAGGCCGGCGCCCAGGAACAGCCAGAAGATGAGCGGCTGACCGATGGAGCCGGCCAGCCGGTGCGGCTGACGGATGAAGCGGATGAACTCGCGCCGGGCCAGCGCCAGGCTCACGCCGGCCAGCGAGGCGCCCGCCCGCCCGGGCGCGATGGTCTCGGTCGGTCCGTCGGGCACCGCGCCGGACGACCGCGCCGTGTCGGTCAGGGTTCGGGGATCGGCCTTGCCGGCAAGGGTCATGCGGCGCTCTCCTGTTGCTCCTCCGCGGAGGTCGGTCCCCGGGGGATCTCCGAGACCCCGCCGCGACCGGCGGCGCGGGCCTCGGCGGTGACGTGGATGAACACGTCCTCCAGGGTCGGCTGCTTCACGGTGATCCCCCGCACCTCGGGACGATAGTCCGCGAGCACGCGCTCCAGGAAGGCCACCGCGTCACCGCCCGGAACCTCGTCCACGCGCAGGTCATCGCCATGGCGGATCACCCCGGCGCCCAGGTCGCCGCGCAACCGCGCGGCCAGGGCATCGGGGCGGTCGGTCTCGATCACCACCACGTCACCGGTCAGGCGGGCGCGCAACGCCTGCGGCGTGTCGTGGGCCAGCAACTGGCCGTCGGCCATGATGGCCACGCGGTCCACCGTCTCGGCCTCGCTGAAGATGTGGCTGGTCATGAGCACCGTCATGCCCAAAGCCCGCCGCAGCCGGCCCAGCGCGTCCAGGAAGGCGCGGCGGCTGGCGGGATCCAGGCCGGTCGTCGGCTCGTCCAGCAGCAGCAGGCGGGGACGGGTCAGCAGGCACTTGGCCAGTTCCACCTGACGCGCGAGACCGCCGGACAGCGTGTCCACGCGGTCGCTCAGGCGCCCGTCCAGGTCGGTCCAGGCCAGGGCCTCGTCCATGCGTGCCCGGAGGGCGGCCCCGGACAGCCCATAGAGCGCGCCGTGGATGCTCAGGTTCTCGGTCACGGACAGGTGCTTGTCCACCGCCGGGTTCTGGAACACCACGCCCATCAGGGCCCGGGCCGCCGCCGGATCCCGCAGCAGGTCATGGCCACCGATCAGCACGCGCCCGCGACTGGGCACCGACAGGCCACAGAGGATACGGAACAGGGTGCTCTTGCCGCTGCCGTTGGGTCCCGACAGGATGGTGAAGGTGCCGTCCGGGACCGAGAGGGTCAGGTCGGACACGGCGACACGCGAGGGTTGGCGACGGCGACCGGGATAGACGTGGGTCAGGGCCTCGATACGGATCATGCCTGCGTCGCTCACCGCGAGAGGGTGGGCGCTTTCCTGCCACGCCCGTCGGACCACGGGCGGTTTCCGGGTTGAGCCGCGTCCGAACCGAGGAACGCGATGAGCGACCCTTTTACGGCACCCGGACAGGATCGGTAAACCCCGAGAGCCCTGGGGATTCTCTGGACCGACCCCGCGACTTTGTGAACCCGCCCGTGATCCAACGCCGTCAGGGCGGCGTAGGGTTCAAGACGGCAGGTCGTCGGGTCATCGTGTCTCGGATACAACGCCATGGGGGGACGAGGGGGCGCCGCGTCGCGCAATAGCCGACTTGGCGAACCATCCGGCGTTCGGGGCTCGATCCGCCGGTCTTGCCAGACCGAGCGGGGGACCATCGGGACCCCGGCGATACCGGATGGTCACCCGCTGCCGGTCCGTACCGCGATCCCAATGGAACCCTTCCCCTCCTGTTCCGGGATGCGCGGCGTTCACCTTGGCCGGCCGGTCTCCCCCCACCGGCCGGCCATTTTTTCTGTCTTGTCGCCGGGACGGCTCTCGCGACCGTCAGTGTCCAAAGCCGCGGCCCGCCGGCGCGATCCCCGCGGAACCGTGTCGACCAAAAGCAGGACCTACCCCTTCGCCAGCGCCCCCAGACGCAGGCGCAGGGCGTTGAGCTTGATGAAGCCCCCGGCGTCGGCCTGGTTGTAGACCTCGTCTTCCTCGAACGTGACGTGATCCATGCTGTACAGGCTGACCGGCGCCTTGCGGCCGACGACGATCACGTTGCCCTTGTAGAGCTTCAGGCGCGCGGTGCCCGTCACGCGGTCCTGGGTCTTGTCGATCAGCGCCTGCAGGGCCTCGCGCTCGGGCGCATACCAGAAGCCGTTGTAGATCAGCGTCGCATAGCGCGGCATCAGCTCGTCGCGCAGGTGCATGGCCTCGCGGTCGAGCGTGATGGACTCCACCGCCCGGTGCGCCGCCAGCAACAGGGTGCCGCCCGGCGTCTCGTACACACCACGCGACTTCATGCCCACGAAACGGTTTTCGACCAGGTCCACGCGACCGCAGCCATGCTTGCCGCCCAGCTCGTTCAGGCGCCGCAGCAGGGCGCCCGGAGACAGCCGTTCGCCGTTGACGGCCACGGCGTCGCCCGTCTCGAAGTCAATCTCGACGTACTCGGGGGTGTCCGGCGCGGCCTCGGGCGAGACGGTCATGCGGAACATGTCCTCGTCCGGCTCGACCCAGGGGTCCTCCAGCGCCTTGCCCTCGTAGGAGATGTGCAGCAGGTTGGCGTCCATGGAATAGGGCGCCTCGCCATGCTTGTCCTTGGGCACCGGAATCTGGTGCGCCTGGGCGTACTCGATCAGCCTGGCGCGGCTGTTCAGGTCCCACTCGCGCCAGGGGGCGATGACCGTGACGTCCGGCTTCAGGGCGTAGGCGGTCAGTTCGAAGCGCACCTGGTCGTTGCCCTTGCCGGTGGCGCCGTGACTGATGGCGTCGGCGCCGGTCTGCTCCGCGATCTCGATCAGCCGCTTGGCGATCAGCGGCCGGGCGATGGAGGTCCCCAGCAGGTATACGCCCTCATAGAGGGTGTTGGCGCGCATCATGGGGAAGACGAAGTCGCGGACGAACTCCTCGGTCAGATCCTCGATGAAGATCTCCTTGATCCCCATCCGCTCGGCCTTCTCGCGGGCCGGCTCCACTTCCTCGCCCTGGCCGATGTCGGCGGTGAAGGTCACCACCTCACACGCGTAGGTCTCGCGCAGCCAGCGCAGGATGATCGAGGTATCCAGGCCGCCCGAATAGGCCAGCACCACTTTCTTGACATCGCCCTTGGTCATCGGCTCTCGCCCCTGGTCTGAAGGCTCCCCCCCTGCGAGAGGGGGCCGGAAAGCGCGGGAGTATAGGCCAACCACCCCGGCGAACAAGGGTCCGGCGCGGCATGGGATACCAGGGTCCCCTTGATGTATGGGCACGGCATGCTGACATGACGCGGGGCGCCGCATGCCCTTCACCCCGACGGACAGGATGACGCCGATGCTGACAGGCCGGGAAGCCATGACCCTTGAACTGCTGGCGTACGCGGTGTTCGGCGCCATCGCGTTCTGGAAGCACCGTCAGCTCGTGCGCGAGGTGGAGAGCACCGCCGCGCGGACGCGGGCCAGCGCCCAGCCGCCGGAGGCGGCCCCGGACTGACCACCCACCCCGGCGACACATGACTCTGGATGGGGGCGGGCGGACCCGGTCGGGATCGGGGACGGCAACCGTCCGAAGGGAATAGACCGTCCAAGGACCGCCCCCTCACCCGAACCGGTCGATTTCCTCGTCCGTCAGTCCGGCGGGAATGACGATGGCCGGCACCCGCAGGCGCGCCCCGAACGAACCCGCGAGGCCCGCGATCAGGGGTCCCGGACCCTTCTTGCCCTTGCGCGCGGCCACGACCAGCGCGGAGATCTCGGGCTCGTCCGCCACGACCTCCAGGATCTGGTCAACCAGGAGGCCCTCGCGCACCTCCAGCATCGGCGTCTGCCGGGACCGCTTGTTGACCCCGGCCGCCAGGCGCTGCAACAGACGCTCCGCCTCCTCGCGCGCCTCGCGCTGCATCTGTTCGCCGACGAACCCGAAATGCTGGAAGTCGGGAGGCTCCACCACCCGCAACATGGCCACACGGCCGCCGGTGGCCCGCGCCCGCACGCTGGCGAACCGCAGGGCCTGGTGCATCTCCTCGGTGTCGTCCACCACCACCAGGAAGGTGAGCGGCGGCGACATCGGCGCCGGCGCCCGCCCGCCCGCAGGCCGACTCGGTGTCTCGTCGCTCATGCCCGCCTCCCGCGCGAACCGGTCCGGAGCCGACCGGGTCCGCCCTCTCTCGACCCGCTCACTCGACTCGCCGTCCGCGATCCCGCCCATCTGGCCATCCGGCATCCGGCCGCCCGTGGCGTCCGGTCTCACACCCGCCGGAAGACCGCCGCCGCCGCCCAGCCCGTGACGATGGCGATGGCGATCGCCGCCAGGCCATAGAGCACCGACCGCTGGTGCGCGAAATCGAACAGATCGGCGCCGAAGCCGGTCTTGCTGATGACCAGGGGCGTGATCTCGGCGCTGACCACGTCCCCGTCCCGGAACAGATAGACCTCCACCGAATACAGCCCGGTGGGCACGTTGGCCGGAAAATGCAGCTCCGCCCGGAACAGGCGGTTGGCCAGCATGGTGACCGGCATCGTTCGGATGCCGTAATGATGCTGTTTCTGCTTCAGGCGCACAAGCGCCGCCCGGAAGCCTGGAACAAAAGAATCGGTCACGCTCTGCGACATCAGCGTGAAGGCCAGGTGCTCGGTTCCGATCTGATGACGCGACAAGACGCTGGTCTGGGCGATGTCGTCCAGGGCGCGGTTGGCGAACACCTGATAGAACGCCGGCACGTTGTCATAGGTCACGCTGTCGCGATTGGCCCAGATGATGCCCCACAGCTCCTTGCGGCGCACGACCTTACGCGTCATCGGCCCACGCACCACCAGGACAACGTCACCGGGACCGTCGGTGGCGCCGAACAACAGCACGTCGGTTCCCGTGAAGCCCGTGGTGATGGCCACCAGATGCTTGGACAGGTCGGCGACCAGGGGCACCACGGTCTGCTGGGCCCGGGCGGACGCCAGCAGGCCAACGGCGACCAGCGACAGCAGGCCCGCCAGCACACCAACGCCGACCACCATCCATCGCGGACGGCCCGGACGCCGGCCGGACGCGGTGGTGGCGCGACGGCCCATCACCCGGCCTCCAGGACCAGGGTGAACACGTCATCGGGCGTGGCCACCAGGTCATAGGCCAGCTTCAGGCACACGGCGATCACCAGCGCCGCCAGCAACACGCGCAGTTGCTCGCTCTTCAAGCCGGCCCCGACCCGGGCCCCGAACTGGGCGCCGACCACCGCGCCAAGCAGCAGCAGCATGGCCAGCACGACATCGACGGTCTGGTTGATGGTCGCCTGAAGGAAGGTCGTGTTGGCGGTGACAAAAATAATCTGGAACAACGACGTGCCCACCACCACCTGGGTCGGCATGCCCAGAAGGTAGATCATCGCCGGCACCATGACGAAGCCGCCGCCCACACCCATGATCGCCGTCAGGACACCGACGAACACACCCACCGCCAGAGGTAGCAACGCGCTGATATACAGCTTCGACTTGCGAAACCGCATCTTGAACGGCAGGCCATGGATCCACATGTGGCGGCCGGCGTTGCTGCGATGCTTGCTCCCCTTGCGCTGACTGCGCACGATGGTCTGCAGGCTTTCGATCAGCATCAGGCCGCCGACAACCCCCAGGAACACCACATAACTGAGGGAGATGGTCAGGTCGATGTGGCCCAGGTCCTGAAGCACCGCGAACAGCCACACACCGGCGGTCGAGCCGATCAGCCCCCCCACCAGCAACATCCCCCCCATGCGGAAGTCCACGTTGCCACGGCGTGTGTGCGCGATGACACCGGACACGGAAGAGGCGATGATCTGGTTCGCGCCGGTGCCCACGGCCACGGCCGGCGGCACCCCCATGAACATGAGCAGCGGCGTCATCAGGAACCCGCCACCCACGCCGAACACCCCGGACAGAACCCCGACCGCTCCACCGAGACCAAAGATCAAGAGTGCGTTGACCGACATCTCGGCAATGGGCAGATAGATCTGCATGGAGGGCCGGATCCTCGATGGCGCGCGTCCGTCCGGACAAGAGGGCCGTGTGTGTCGGTTTTAGGGGGCCGCGCCCCCCCCAATCAAGGGAAAACCCTCGGCGCCGCGTGGGCGCGCGCGGCGGCCAGGGCAGCGGCGTCGTTGACGTTCAGGAAAGGATCCGGATCACGCGCCGGCCAGGACACGGACGCCAGGCCACAGCGCTCGGCCCACTGCCCCGCCCGGCGCAGCCCCTCGCGCTCCAGGGCGCGGCGCAGCGCCGGCGCCACGCTCACCGGCCACAGCGCCACCAGGGGATGCCGACGCCCCGCCGACACGGCGCAGGCCCCGGCGGCCCCGCCCGCCGCGCACCCGCGCCACAGCCGGTCCAGCAGGTCCTCGGGCACGAACGGCAGGTCCACGGGCACCGACACCAGCCAGGAGACGGCGGCATCCCGCGCCACAACGGCCTCCAGCGCGGCCAGCAACCCGGCCAGAGGACCGGCACGCCCGCCCCCGGGCTCGGTCAGGGCGTCGCCGACGACGGTATCGATCCGCCGGGCCGTCACGCCCTCGATCAGGCGTGCCCGGTCGGTGGCGGCATGCGCGCTGACCAGCACCGGTCCCGGCCACGGCGCCAGCCGATCCAGCACCCGAGCCAGCATCGGCCGGCCATCCCCCAGGTCGAGCCGCGCCTTGTCGCGCCCATCAAGACGCCGCCCGGCACCGCCCGCCAACACGCACAGGGCGACCGCGCCGGCCGGTGGCGCGGCCAGCGGGCCGGTCATGGTCCGCCTCCCGTCCCCGTGGGGCACCGTGTCGGCCGACTCATGCATGGCTGGAAAAACGCCCACACAAAGGACACCGAGAGGACGACACCCGGCCGGTCCTTCCTCGGACCTGTGCAAAGGACCATGGGAAGCCGCCCACCCCATGGGCGTTCGGTTTCGGGGATGAGACGGACGCCGCGCGCTCGGGGTGACGACAGGCCATAGCCGTGTGGCCGGCATGTCCGAGCTGGCACGTCACAGTTTGTCACACCTGGTGGCACTTCGTCGCACATGGGCACGCGCCCCGTCATCCTTCGGTGACGGCTCCATGGGACCTTGGCCTTGCGGTCGACCAAGCCGGCCCGGTCGCCGCACCCCCGCCCCGCGCGCCCGCCTCGTCCCCCCACCCCGGGGCCGCGCGCGGGGCGGCTCTCTGTCAGGACCGGCACCCGTCCACACCCCCATCGGGCCATCGCCCGGAGCCGTCGCACGGCAGTGGTTCAAGAAGCCCCCACGCAGCGCGTCAAGGCCAAGACTGAGGATACCAGGAATGCCACTCACCGACACCCGATCCCGCTATGGCTGGATCAGCATTATCAACCACTGGACCATCGCCCTGCTCATCCTGGGTCTGATCGCCTTCGGTCTGGTCCTGGCGGGCATGCCCCGGAGCCCGGACAAAGGCGCCCTGATCCAGGTGCACAAGACCCTGGGGGTCCTCGCCCTGGCGCTGGCGCTGGTCCGCATCGCCTGGGCCACCCTCCAGACCCGGCCGGGCGCGGTCGAGGGACAGTCCGTCGCGGCCGAGCGGTTGCGCGACCTGCTGCACAGAACACTGCTGGTGGCCACCGTGGCCCTGCCGGCATCGGGCGTCCTGATGTCCCTTTACAACGGCCATGCCGTCGCGATGCTCGGACTGTTCACCATTCCCGCGCAGGGAGAGGTCGCCTGGATCGCCGGTCCCGCCCACCTGATCCACGAGTGGGGCAGTTATCTCGTGCTGGCGCTGGTGGCCGGCCACGCCCTGGTCTCCCTGATTCACCATTTCTGGAATGACGATCCCACCCTGCGCCGCATGCTGAGCGCGACTCCCCGCTGAGCCCCACGCGCGGCGCCGTCGGTGCCGGATCGAGAGGGTGGCCTTCCTGGTCGGTGAGGGAATGGCCCCGTCGAACGCCCGGGTGTCGCCGCGACGCCCGGGCTTCGGTCGCCCACCGCCACGTCGCCGGGACGGACGACCTGCGGCATTCCGGCAACGCTTCCGCCATCACCGGGGACTCGGGGCCGCACCCTCCTTGACGGAGTCAGTGCCCCCTGATTCACTACGGTCATGTCTACACTTGCCGATTCGCGCCGGCGTGCCCGTCTGGTCGTGCCGCCCCTCCTGGGGGTGGCGGCCATGGCGTACTTCGCCTATCACGCCGTCCATGGCGACCGGGGGCTGACGACGTGGTGGTCCCTGCGCCACGCCATCAAGGAAGCCCGCGCCGAACTGGCCGTGGTCTCGGCCGAGCGCCGCGAACTGGAACACCGGGTCTCGCTGCTGCGGCCCGACCACCTGCACCCGGACATGCTGGACGAACAGGCCCGACGCATGCTGAACCTGATCGGCCCGGACGAGATCATGGTCCTGAATGCCGAGGTCGCGCCGGCATCGGCCGATCCCGGCGGCGATCTCGGCCCCGTCGATCCCGGTCAGGACCGATAGAGCCGTTCCAGGCGGTCCCCGTACTCCGCTTTCAGGATATGGCGCCGCACCTTCAGGGTCGGCGTCATCTGGTCGTTGTCCACGGTGAACGGCTCCGGCGCGATCATGAAGCGGCGCACCTTCTCGATCTGTCCCAGCTTGGCGTTGACCCGGGTCACCGCCGCGCCGATCGCCGATCGCAGGTCGGGATCGTCGGCCAGCGCCGGCAGATCGGCGTCCTTGCCGGCCTTGGCCGCCCAGCGGCCCAGCCATTCGCTGTCGGGCACCAGCAACGCCACCAGGTGCGGCCGCCGATCGCCATAGATCATGGCCTGGGCGATTTCCTGTTCCAGGCACAACAGCCCCTCGACCCGCTGCGGCGAGATGTTGTCGCCCCCCGAGTTGACGATGATGTCCTTCTTCCGGTCGGTGATCTGGATGCAGCCCTCGGCGTCAATGAGCCCGACGTCGCCGGTATGCAGCCAGCCGTCGGCATCGATCACGTCGGCGGTGGCCTTCGGGTTGTTCCAGTAGCCCTGCATGACCAGCCCGCCCTTGACCAGGATCTCGCCATCCTCGGCCAGACGCACCTGAACATCCTTCAACGGCGGTCCCACGGTGTGCATGCGCACCTTGCCCGGCCGGTTGACGCTGATCACCGGGGACGACTCGGTCTGGCCATAGCCTTGCAGGATGGGCACGCCCAGGGCATGGAAGAACAGCCCCACGTCCACGTTCAACGGACCGCCCCCCGAGACCATGGCCTTCAGGCGGCCGCCGAACCGCTTGCGCACCTTGGAGCGGACCAGGCGGTCCACGACGTAGTCCTGCAATCGCTCCAGGAGAGTCAGGGACTTGGGGTCGTGATAGCGCTTCAGGCCCAGGTCCAGCGCCCGCTGGAACAGCTTGCGCTTCGCCGGCGACTGGCTTTCCAGGCCGCGCACCACGCGCGTGCGCATCGACTCATAAAGGCGTGGCACGGCGGTCATGATGGTCGGCCGGGCCTCGGTCATGTTGCTGGCCAGCCGATCGACGTTCTCCGCGAACCAGATCTCGGCGCCGATGGACAGGGGGAAGTGCAGGCCGGCGGTGTGCTCGTAGGAATGGCTGAGCGGCAGGAACGACAGGAACACCTCGCGCCCCAGCCCGAGCGTCCTCAGCACGGCATAGGCCCCCGCGCAGTTGTGCAGGATGTTGGCATGGCTGAGCATCACCCCCTTGGGCACGCCCCCGGTGCCGCTGGTGTAGATGATGACCGCCACGTCGTCGGGCTCGATCGCCGCCAGGGTGGCCGGCCAGGGCTGGGCGCGATGACGCTCGATAAGGTCGCCCCAGGCATGCACGTCGATGCCGGTGTGCTGGTGGAGCTGGGGATCCTCGATGGCGACGGCGACGGGGGTGATCCGGGCCATGCCGGCGGCCTCCAGCGCCCGGGCCGCCAGTTGGGGCGTGGAGACGATCATCACCGTCGCGCCGGAATCATCCAGGACGTGCAGGTGGTCGGCGACGGTGTTGGTCACGTAGCATGGCGTCACCACGCCGCCCGCCATCAGGATCGCCAGGTCGGCGATGAACCACTCCGGCCGGTTCTCGCTGATCAGCGCCACCCTGTCCCCCGGGCGAACCCCCAAGGCGATCAGCGCGTTGGCCATCGCCACCGCCTGGGTCCGGACCTCGCCCCAGGACTGGGATCGCCACGCGCCGTCCCGCTTGCGCCACAACAACGGAGCGCGCTGGAAGCGCTTGGCCTGGTTGAGGAACACGCCGACCAGGTCGATGGCCGTCTCGAAGTCCGTGGCACGATGACGCGGGGATGGCACGAGATTCGTCTCCCTCTCGGTCGCGGTCGGGGTGCCACCCTGTCCGCGCGGTTGGTCTTTCCGTCGCCGGTCGCGGAGACTGACCGTCGGCCCGCTCATGGCCGCCCTCCGGGGCGCGGCCCCCTGTGTCCCGCTCACCGGTATTCTCTCGACAACCCACGATGTTTGGCGGCGCTCACCCCAACGTCCCAAGCCGGTTGTCGGTATACACATTTGTCCATCGGACGGTGGCCGCATGGCAAGCGCGGAGTGCCCCCGTCCGCCCCGGCCCACCGCCGGACGGTGGACTCCGTGCGTCACCGTCCCCATATCGCGGAAGACAGCAAGGAGACCCGCATGCCCGCTTCCGATCCCCTGCCCCCCACGCACACCCCCGGTCCCGCCCGCGCCCCGGAGGGCGGCGGCGGCCTGTCATCCACCCTGCCCGGCTGGGACCTGGCGGACCTGTACGGCGGCATGGACGACCCGGTGCTGGAGTCCGACCTGACGGCGGCGCGCGCCTCGGCCGCGGCCTTCCGGGAGCGCCACCTGGGTCAGGTCGCCGCCCTGTCCGGCGCGGACCTGGGCGCGGCGATCGCGGCGTTCGAGGCGATCAGCGAAACCCTCTACCGCATCATGTCCTACGCGCAGCTCCTGCACGCCGTGGACCAGACGGACGAGACCATCGGGCGCTTTCATCAGGGCATGCAGGAAAAGGTGACGGACATCTCGTCGCTGCTTCTGTTCTTCACCCTGGAGATCAATCAGCTCGACGACGAGACCCTGGCCGACAAGCTGACCGCGCCGGCGCTGAACCATTATGCCGCCTGGATCCGCACGGTCCGGGCCTTCCGGGATCACGAACTGCCCGAGGCCATGGAGCGACTGATCCACGAAAAGGAGGTGACCGGCCGCGCCGCCTGGGTGCGCCTGTTCGACGAGACGCTGGCGCACCTGCGCTTCGACATCGACGGGCAGTCGCGCACGCTGACCGAGGCCCTCGACCAGTTGTCCGACACCCAGCGGTCGCGACGCGAGAGCGCCGCCCGGGCCATCGGCGCGGAGTTGGCGGCCAACGCCCGCGTGTTCGCCCACATCACCAACACCCTGGCCAAGGACAAGCAGATCGAGGACACGTGGCGGCGGTATCCCCACGCCCTGGCGTCCCGCAATCTGGCCAACCAGGTGGAGGACGAGGTGGTGGAGGCGCTGGTCACGGCGGTGCGCGACTCGTACGCCGACACCGCCCACCGTTACTACGCCCTGAAGGCGCGATGGTTCGGTCAGGAGCGGCTCGCCACCTGGGACCGCAACGCGCCGCTGCCCGACGCCGAGGACCGCCGCTATGCCTGGCCCGAGGCCCGCGATCTGGTGCTGAACGCCTACGGGGCCTTCAGTCCGCGTCTGGCCGAGGTCGGCCAACGCTTTTTCGACAACGCCTGGATCGACGTGCCGCCGCGCCCGGGCAAGACCTCGGGGGCCTTCGCCCATCCCACGGTGCCGTCGGCGCATCCCTATCTGCTGCTGAACTTCATGGGCCGCAGCCGCGACGTGATGACGCTGGCCCACGAACTGGGTCACGGCGTGCACCAGGTGCTGGCCGCGCCGCGTGGCGTGCTGATGTCGGATACCCCGCTGACGCTGGCCGAGACCGCCTCGGTGTTCGGCGAGATGCTGACCTTCCGGGCCATGCTGAACGCCGAGACCGACCCGAAGCGGCGGCGGACCCTGCTGACGGGCAAGGTCGAGGACATGCTCAACACGGTGGTGCGTCAGGTCGCCTTCCATGAGTTCGAGTATCGCGTGCACCGGGAACGGCGCGAGGGGGCCTTGTCCGAGGACCGGCTAAGCGCCATCTGGATGGATGTCCAGCGGGAAAGCCTGGGGCCGGCGTTCGACTTCGACGACAGTTACCGCGTGTTCTGGGGCTACATTCCGCATTTCGTGCACACGCCGTTCTACGTCTATGCCTACGCCTTCGGCGACTGCCTGGTGAACAGTCTCTACGCCGTCCATCAGGCGGGCACGGTCCCCGACTTCCAGGAAAAGTACCTGGACATGCTGGCCGCCGGCGGGACCCTGCGCCACACGGAGCTGCTGGCCCCGTTCGGCCTGGATGCCCGCGACCCGGCGTTCTGGCGGCGCGGCCTTGGCGTGCTGACCACCTTCATCGACGAACTGGAGCAACTGGCCTAAGCCATGCCCGAGAACAAGTCGCGAGAAAACAACAACCTGGGCGGACGCGTGCGGCGCTATGCCCAGGTGTCCACCGCCATGAGCGGCATCGCCGCCCGGGCCGCCGGCGAGCGGTACCTGGGCATGCGATTCGACAAGGGCCGCCAGGCCAGCGAATTGCGCGAGGCGCTGGGCGGCCTGAAGGGGCCGTTGATGAAGGTGGCGCAGATCCTGTCCACCATCCCGGAGGCGCTGCCCGAGGAGTACACCCGCGAACTGGCGCAGTTGCAGGCCGATGCTCCGCGCATGGGCTGGCCGTTCGTGCGTCGGCGCATGAAGGCCGAACTGGGCGCGGACTGGCCGGCGCGGTTCGGCACGTTCGACCGCGAGGCCACGGCCGCCGCCTCGCTGGGCCAGGTGCACCGGGCCACCCTGCCCGACGGCACGCGATTGGCCTGCAAGCTGCAATACCCGGACATGGCCTCGGTGGTCGAGGCCGACTTGCGGCAACTCAAATGGATCATCTCCATCTACCGCAGCTACGACAGCGCCATCGACCCCAGCGACATTCACGCCGAGATCGCCGAGCGCCTGCGCGAGGAACTGGACTACGCCCGCGAGGCCCGCAACATGGCGCTGTACGGCCACATGTTGCGCGACGAGCCCCATGTGCACATCCCCACCGTCGTGCCCGAGGTGTCCACGCAGCGTCTGTTGACCATGAGCTGGATGGACGGCCGGCGCATGCTTGAGTTCGTCGACGAGTCGCCCGAGGTCCGCAACCGGATCGCCTACAACATGTTCCGGGCCTGGTACGTGCCGTTCTATGAGTACGGCGTGATCCACGGCGACCCGCATCTCGGCAACTACACGGTTCGCGATGATCACAGCATCAATCTGCTGGACTACGGCGCCATCCGCATCTTCCCGCCGCGGTTTGTGAAGGGCGTCATCGACCTGTTCTTCGCGCTGCGGGACAACGACCACGACCGCGCCGTTCATGCTTATGAATGCTGGGGGTTCGAGAACCTCAGCAAGGATCTGATCGAGGTCCTGAACCTGTGGGCGGAGTTCATTTACGCACCCCTGATGGAAGACCGCACGCGGCGCATCCAGGAAACGAACAGCGGGCGCCAGGGCCGCAACGTCGCGGAAGGGGTCCATGAAAAGCTCAAGCAGGTGGGCGGCGTGAAGCCACCCCGCGAGTTCGTGCTCATGGATCGCGCGGCGATTGGATTGGGTTCGGTGTTCATGCACCTGAAAGCCGAGATAAACTGGCACCAGTTGTTCCACAACTTGATCGATGACTTTAACGTCGACGCCCTGGCGGCACGGCAAAGCGATGCCCTGGCGGCCGCCCAGCTTCACCTGGCGGACGAGGCGCCACCGCGCGCCGCCGACCCCAAGAGCGCCTGACCCCGACGGGGGACCCTGGAAGGACCGTGGCGCTCCCGGTTTGATCTTGACCGTCCGGATTGTTTGCGCGTTGATGGGCCGCGACAGAGAGGAACGGCAAGGGGTTCATCGATTAACCCCGGCTCGGTCGGTGGCGTCGTCGCGTCGTCATGGCACCCAGGCGATCGCGGGCACGCGATGCCCGACGTCCGCGACGCTGTGAACTCTTCCGGCGGAACGGCGAACACGGGTCGGTACGACAACGATGGACATGGATCTGGGCGAAGGGCTGACCTGCCTTCTGATTGAGGACAACCTGGGCGATGCACGCCTGATTCAGTATCTGCTCGACGACGCGGATGGGGCCCGTTTGTCCTTCACCCATGTGACGTCGCTGGCGCCCGCCCTGGACCTCTTGCGCCAGGAGTCGTTCGACGTCATCCTGCTGGACCTAACCCTGCCGGACTCGAACGGCCTCGAAACCCTGGAAATCGTGCACCGCACGCGGGCCGACATCGCCATCGTCGTGCTCACCGGCATCGATGCCACCGACATCGCCATCGGGGCCGTGCAACGCGGCGCCCAGGATTACCTGGTCAAGGGGCGGGGCGACGGCCAGCTCATCAAGCGGTCGCTGCTCTACGCCGTGGAGCGTCAGCGCGCCAACCAGCGCCTGCTCCTGGCCGAGGCCGCGTTTCGCGCCATCGACACCGGCATCATGGTCACCGACGCCGCCGGCAAGGTGGTTCGCGTAAATCCGGCTTTCTGCCGCGTCACCGGATTCGAGAACCAGGAGGTGGTGGGCACCCAGTCCTCGCTCCTGCGCACGGGCATCCACGAGGCCGCCTTCTACGAGGCGCTCTGGCAACAGCTTCGGGAGACCGGCGCCTGGGAGGGTGAGATCTGGACCCGCCGCAAGCACGGCGAGGTCACGCCGGAGTGGCTGCGTATCAACGTGGTGCACGACGACTCCGGCGGCACGGCCGGCTACGTGGCGATCTTCAGTGACATCACCTTTCGGCGCCATGCCGAGCAGGATTTGCTGCGCCAGGCCACCACGGATCCGTTGACGGGGCTTGGCAACCGCCAACTGTTCCAGCGCCTGCTGGCGAGCACCATCGAACAGGCCACCCGCTATCAACGCGAGGCGGCGTTGCTGTTCCTGGACCTGGACGGCTTCAAGGACATCAACGATTCCGCCGGGCACGCCGTGGGCGACACGGTGCTGCGCGAGGTGGCCGCGCGGCTGCGCGGCGCGGTGCGTATCTCCGATGAGGTCTCCCGCCTGGGCGGCGACGAGTTCGTCGTCATCCTGCCCGAGGTCCGCAACCGCGACGCCGCCGAGGCCGTCGCCACCAAGCTGCTCCAGGAAATCACGCACCCCTTCGATGACGTGCCGACCGACCGGCCCCTGACGGCCAGCATCGGCATCGCCATGATCCCCGACAACGGCGACACCAACGAGGCGCTGATCGAGGCCGCCGACGCGGCCATGTATGCCGCCAAGCGATCAGGCAAGAACACCGTGCGCTTCTACTCCAAGACCCTCGCCGCCCGCCACGGGCAGGACGGCTGACCGCCGGGAGGACGGCCGCCGACAGGCCCCGCTCGCCGGGGTGTCCGGCGTTTCCCTCGCGCCCGAAGTTGCGGTACGTTTGTGGGCATCACGCGCTTTTTTCGGGCTCCGCCATCGACGTGCCCGAACCGCCCACGGACAGCGGACCCCATGCCCGCGCCTATCCAAGACGGAGGCTCACCGCGACTATGGACATCCTGCTTGTCGAGGATAATCCCGGTGACGCCCGTCTGGCGGCCGAGGCCTTCAAGGAAGGAGGATCGCAGACGCGCCTGCACGTCGTTCAGGACGGCATCGAGGCCATGTCGTTCCTCCGCCGGGAGGGCCGCTACCAGGACGTTCCGCGCCCCGACCTGGTGCTGCTAGACCTGAACCTGCCACGCAAGGACGGCCGCGAGGTGCTGGCGGAAATCAAGCAGGACACCGCCCTGAAGCGCCTGCCGGTGATCGTGCTCACCACCTCGCAGGCGGAATCGGATGTGGTGCGCGGCTACGAACTGCATGCCAACTGCTACATCGTCAAGCCGGTGGACTTCGACCGCTTCATCGCCGTGGTCAAGGGCATCGAAAGCTTCTGGCGCAACCTGGTGCGCCTGCCGCCGCATTGAAGGCGTTGAGACAGGACGCGGATCGGCGCGGTGGGACCAGTCCGCCTCACAGTCCCTGAGACCGTTCGGCGGCGATCGTGCGCGCAAGCGTGCTACACACATCCACCGGAGGGACATAGGACAGGTGATCGACAAGACGCTGGCCTGATACGGCGAGCGGCACGGTCAGGTCGAGAGTGGTGACACCCCCTGACACAGGCGGGGCGGCGGTTCTGTTGGATCGAAGGACACCGCGCCACCCGGTTACCGCCCGGAGATGCTCCAGCCACAAGCGATGGGACATCGGCGGCGTATCCACCACATTGAAGGTCGCCCCGAACGCGCGGGATTGGCCGACGGTCAGGGCTATGGCAGCCGCCACGTTGTCTATGAAGCCGAAAGTGGTCGTCCATGCCAGCCAGGCCGGGGCCACGTCGATATGGCCCGCCCCCGCCAGCATCGGCTCGATGGCCCAGCGGAACCGGCGTTGACGGTCGCCTGGACCGTAGACCATGGGCAAACGCAGGATCGTCCAGGCGCTCGCCAGGCCACGCACGGCCTCTTCGATGGGAATCTTGTCATAGTCATCCAGCCACGCGAGAGGATCCTCCGGCGGCCGTCGTGTCGCACCCCGGTAGGGATACAGGCGCAACCGAAGCGGCGCGTTCTCGTCCAGCGGACCCGGATCCGGGACACCGGTCTCCAGGCCATGCAACAGCCCGTAGTTCCGGTAGACGTCCAACGAACTGACCAGGACGTACTGCGCGACCCGCCCATCGATGGCGGTCAGAAGACGCGCGGTTTCGGCCGACGCATAGGCGACGATGTCCACCAGCACGTCGATGGCGTGCGCGTTCAGGAGAGCGCGGACAGACGTCGGATCGGCGCGATCGGCGCGCACACCACACCAGCCATCGTAAGATCCGAGCGGACCAGCCCGAGATGCCCCAAAGGTCTCGATGCCGCGCGCGGCCAGAGCCCGCGCCACCGCATCGCCAATCATGCCGCCCGTGCCGAGAACCAACGCCCGCATGTCCGCCACCCATCCTGGCGGCGCCCCGCCGGTGAGGATCAAATCCCCAGATAGGCCGATTTGACCCGCTCGTTGCGCAGCAGGTCCGCGCCCGTGTCGGTCAGCACCACGGACCCGGTGTCCAGCACATAGCCCCGGCTGGCGATGCCCAGGGCGGCGAAGGCGTTCTGTTCCACCAGGAAGATGGTGGTGCCCTGCTCCTTGAGGATCTCGATGGAATCGAAGATCTCTCCGGTCAGCAGCGGCGCCAGCCCCATGGACGGCTCGTCCAGCAGCAGCACGCGCGGTTGCGACATCAAGGCCCGGCAGAGAGCCAGCATCTGCTGCTGGCCGCCGGACAGCGTGCCGGCCGGCTGCTTGCGCTTCTCGCGCAGCACGGGGAAGCGGGTGTACATGCGGTCCAGGTCGCGCGAGACGTCCTTGCCGCGCCGCCGCACGGTACCCAGTCTCAGGTTGTCCTCCACCGACAGCGGCCCGAACACCTGCCGCCCCTCGGGAACCTGACTGATGCCCAGCCGCACCCGCTTTTGCGGCGAGGCGCTGGTGATGTCCTGACCATCGAACAGGACGCGCCCCCCGGACACCGGCTGAAGACCGGACAGGCACCGCAACAGCGTCGTCTTGCCCGCGCCGTTGGCGCCCACCAGGGCGACCAGTTCGCCCTCGTCCACCGAAACGGAGACGTCGGTCAGGGCCTGAATGCGGCCGTAGTGGCTGGACAGTCCCTCGATTTCCAGAAGCATGTTCTTTTGCCCTACCCCCTCGGCTCAGCCCACGGCGCCCAGATAGGCGGCGACCACGGCGGGGTTGGCGCGCACCGCCTCGGGCGTCCCTTCCGCCAGCTTGCGGCCGTAGTCCAGCACCAGGATATGGTCGGAAATGCCCATCACCAGCTTCATGTCGTGTTCCACCAGGACCACGGTGACGCCGGAGCGGGCGACCTTGACGATCACCTCGTCGATCTCCTTGGTCTCGGTGGCGTTGAGGCCGGCGGCCGGCTCGTCCAGCAGCAGCAGCTTGGGTTCGGCGGCCAGCGCCCGGGCGATCTCCAGACGCTTGAGCGCGCCGTAGGGCATGGCCCCGGCCTCGGCGTCGATGTAGCCGCCCAGACCGACGGACTCCATCAGCTCGACGCAGCGCTTGCGGGCCTGGCGGTCACCCCGGGTCACCGACGGCAGCCGCAGTAGACAGGACAACAGGTTGCGGTTCAGGTGCAGGTGGCGCCCGACCATGACGTTGTCCAATGCCGTCATGGTCCTCATGATCTGCAGGTTCTGGAAGGTCCGCGCCAGCCCCAGGCGCGCCAGATCGTGGGGACGACGCCCGGTGATCGGCACGTCATCCAGATAGATGGCCCCGGTGCTGGGCGCATAGATCCCCGTGATCATGTTGAGCAGCGTCGTCTTGCCGGCGCCGTTCGGTCCGATAATGGAGTGGATGGTGCCGGGGTTGATGACGAAGTCCAGGTCCTGAATCGCCTGCACGCCGCCGAACTGGATGCTGACACCCTCCACGCGCAAGAGCGTCATGACCCGGCCCTCCGCACCCATCGCTTGACCAGCGCGGTGAGCGTGGGCACCAGCCCCTTGGGCAAAGCGATCATCACCGCCATCATGATGAGACCCAGGATCACCTGCTCATAGTCCGCGAAGTCCGCCAGCACCTGGGGCAACAGCGTCAGCATCACCGCGCCGAGCACCGCACCGAAGGTGGAGGCCATGCCCCCCAGCACCACCATGGTCACGAACAGGATGGATTGCAGGAAGCTCGCCTTGGTCGGGGAAACGAATTCCGAGAAGTGCGCCGCCAGGCTCCCGGCGACGGCGGCCATCACCGCCGACAGCACGAACACCATCACCTTGTAGCGGGTGGTGTCCACGCCCGCCGCCTGGGCCGCCACCTCGGACCCGTTAAGGCCGCGCAACGCCCGCCCGACGGGGCTGTCGATCACGTTGAGCGACAGCCAGACCGCCAGGATCAGCGCGCCGGCCACGATCCAGTACCACACCGGCCCCCCGTAGACCGCCACCCCCATGACCTCAAGGGGCGGCACGTACATGCCGTCCGGGCCACCCGTCAACCACGCCTCGCGACTGATGACGATGTGGATGATCAGACCCACGCCCAGTGTCGCCATGGCCAGGTAGTGCCCGGACAACCGCAGCACCGGCCGCGCGATCGCGTAGGCCAGGATGCCGACCCCGAGGGCGCCAACGGGCAGGGCCACCAGGCCATGCACCCCATAGCGCGCCGTCAGGACCGCCGAGACATAGGCGCCCAGGCCGAAGAACCCGGCATGCCCCAGGCTGATCTGCCCGGCATGGCCGATCAACAGGTTGAGCCCGACCACCACGATGGCGTTGATGCCGATGTTGACGACCACGTCGTAATGGTAGTTGTTGGCCAGGAACAGGGGCAGCACCAGGATGACCAAAATCAGCAGGGACAGGCCCCCGCCGCGCTCGGACAGCAGCATCTGCGCCCGGTTCTTCTTGGTGCCCATGCGGCGCGTGTAGGTCTGCTTCTTGGCGAACTTGCTGTAGCCGGAGGGCCTGACGTTGTGAGCCATGGTCGCGCGCCTTACACCCTCTCGGTCCGGCGGCGGCCGAACAGGCCGCTCGGCATGAAGAACAGCACGCCCAGGATGACCACGAAGGCCATGGCGTCCTTATAGTCCGACGAGATGTAGCCGGCTCCCAGGCTTTCGATGATCCCCAGCAGCAGGCCGCCGACGATCGCCCCCAACCCGTTGCCCAGGCCGCCCAGGATGGCAGCGGCGAAGCCCTTCAGGCCGAGGATGATGCCCACCTCGAAGTTGGTGGCGGTGATCGGCGCGATCAGGATCCCGGCCATGGCCCCCAGCATCGCCGACAGGCCGAAGCTGAGCAGCAGCACGAACCCCACATTGACGCCCATCAGCCGGGCCGCATCCCGATTGTAGCTGGTCGCCAGGATGGACTTGCCGAGCAGCGTGTAGCGGAAGAAGAGCTGCAAGGCGATGACCACCAGCGCGCTCACCCCCAGGACCCACAGGCTCTGGGGCATGATGGTCGCGCCCAAGACGCTGATCGGGTCATCGCCGGAGAACGACGGCAGCGGATGGAAGTCCTTGCCCAGCGTCACGCTGACCACGCCGCGCAGGAAGATACCGGCGCCGATGGTGATGATGATGAGCGTCACCACATCCGCGTCCCTGGCCGGTTCTATGGCCAGCTTCTCCAGCGCCAGGCCCGCCAGGACGGTGAGGGCCACGGCCGCGCCGATGGCCAGCGGCAGATCGAGACCGGCGCTCATCAATGCCCAGGTCAGCATGCCGCCCAGCATGACGAACTCGCCCTGGGCGAAGTTGATCACGTGGCTGGCGTTGTAGATGAGGGCAAATCCCAGACCCACGAGAGCATAAATGGCGCCGCTGGTGATGCCGGAGAGAAGGAATTGAAGGAACTCGACGAACGCGGGGGGCATGAAGCGATCCATCGCACGGAAGAAGCGGAAGGGACCCGGCGGACGCCGGGGTCGGAGGACTGTCGTGCCGGCGGACGGCCCTCATGAGCCGCCAGCCGACCGGTCGGCGCGATCACGCCGCGTTACCGCGGCCGTCGGGGCCGCCCCGATGAAAACCCCGCGTCGCCACACATCACGGCGCGGGCGAGGCCCGGTCGTCCCGGACAGAGGAACGCGCGTCGCCCTCCTCTGTCCGGACCGGGGCATGCCGACACGACGCCCATGCCCCGACCGGTGTCTTTACTCCACCAGCGCCCAGTCGCCATCCCGGATTTCCAGCATGCGGAAGGCCGAGAGGCCCAGGCCCAGGTGATCGTCGGCGCTCATGGTCACCTCGCCGGCGGTGCCCATGTAGCCCCGGGTGTTCTCCAGGGCATCGCGGACGGCGGCCGGCTCGATACCGCCGGCGGCCTCGACGGCGCCCTTGTACAGCATCAGGCCGTCCAGCGCATGGCCGCCGAACGTGGACACGGACCCCTCGCCATGCACCGCCTCGTAGGTGGCCTTGTAGCCCACCACGACCGGGCGCTGCGGGTCGTCCATGGGCAGCTTCTCGGCCACCAGCAGGGCGGCGGCCGGCAGGCGCACCCCTTCGGCGGCGTCGCCGGCCAGTTCGATGAACTTCTTGGAGGCCACGCCATGGGACTGGTACAGCGGCACGGTGAAGCCCAACTGGGCGACGTTCTTGGTAACGATGGCCGGTCCCTGTCCGAAGCCGGCGTTGACCACCGCCTCGACGCCCTCGGTGTTCTTGATCTTGGTCAACTGGGCGACCATGTCGGTGTCGCCCGGGCCATAGGTCTCGTCGGCCACGATCTCGATCCCGAATGTGGGGGCCACGTCCATGCACTGGCCGCGCATGGACTTGCCGAAACCGCCGGTGCCGGAGATCAGCGCCACGCGGGTGATGTCGCGACCCTGCATGTCCTCGAAGATCTTCTCGCAGGCCATGCGGTCGGTGTGGGGCGTCTTGAACACCCAGGGTTTGACCGGGTCAATGATCGACACGCCGCCCGCGAAGGACACGAAGGGCACCTCCGCCCGCTCCACCAGGGGAATCACGGCCATGGTGGTGCCGGTGGTGGAGCCGCCGAGGATGACGTCGACCTCGTCCTCTTCCAGCAGCCGCTTGACGAAGGTCCGCGCCTTGTTGGCGTCGCCGGCGGTGTCGTAGTGCACCAAGTCCACGGCGCGGCCGTTCAGGCCACCGGACTCGTTGAGTCGCTCGATATACATCTCCAGGGTCTTCAACTCGGGATCGCCGAGGAAGGAGGCCGGGCCGGTCACCGCCAGGAACGAGCCGACGCGAATGGGGTCGTCCTCGGCGTGTGCCGGGCTGGGATCCGCCAGGCCCAGGGCGCCGAGCGCCAGACCGGCCAGCATCAGGCCCGTCTTGAACGAGTGTGTCATGGGTGGTCCTCCCTGTTTCATTTTTTGCCTGTTTCGGCTTTTGCCCGTTTCGGCTCTTGTCCGTGTCGTTCGGGCATGTCCCGTGACCGCCCCTCCGGACCGATGCCCGTGGTCGCCGCGCATGTCCTTGGACATCCATACGCGCCGCCGCATGCCCCATGGGCACGCCCCCATGACCATGCGATGCGTGGGCCCCCGACCGACGCCGCGCGACCCTAGACACAAACGGTTTCAAGTGAAACCGTTTTCATCGTCGAGAGCGCGCGAGGAACCATAACTACTTCGATGAAATCGTGAAAGCCCTCTGTCGCCAGGCGCAACAAAACCCCGCATGCCGCCTGGACATCCGGAATCAACGAGCTGGCGATTTTCCTCGACCCGGCACACTCCGAAAGGCGATTACCCTCGGGTGGACCCGGGCCGGCGGGCCCTCAGGCGACGGTGTCGCCCCGCGCGAGCAGGGTGGCAAGGCGGAGGCGCGCCGCCCCGAACGCCTCGACACTGTCCTCGTAGGCATCACGGGCGATGGCGTAGCGCTCCACCGCATCGGTGTTGACGCCGTTGGCGAAGATGTCCACGTGCAGCCGTTCACAGCGCTCCAGGTTGCGATCGGCGATCAACCGCGCCACCATGTAGTCCCGCGCCGCCCCGCGCGTCGGCTCGTCCAGGTCGTGGAACGCGGGGACCGCCTCGCCGGCCGGCGCGGAGAAGTCGCCCCGCAACAGGTCCCACATGACCGCCCAGTCCTCTCGGGCCTCCTGATCGTCCCTGTGCTGGTACCCGAACCGCGCCAGCACGCTCCGGCCGCTGGCGAACAACGGATTTGGCAACTCCGGAAGGGTGCTCATGGATCGGCTCTCCCGCGTCGGTCCAGGAATCAGGACGCCGTCGAGACCGCGAACGTCGGCGCCACGGGGGCGTCGCCGGCCTCGTACCCCACGCGCATGTCGTAATCGGGTTCCACGTCGCGCGGCAACGCCAGCCCCACCTCCTTGAGGCGGTCCTCCAGCAGGTCCAGGTACTCGGCCTGCAATTCTTCTGGCGTGCGTGTCTTGATGCCGTATTCGTAATACTTGTCGAACATGGCGGATCGTTGACCGCCACGGCTGGGACGACCATAGAAGCCCAGGCCGACGCGCAGGAACTTTTCGACCTTCGACTGGCAGATCTCGCGGGCCGCCTCGCCCCCGAAGGCGATGTTGCGCTTGGTGGCCCAGACGCCGAAGGCCAGGTGGCCATGCTCTTCCTTGTGGATGCGCGTGTTGACACGCGCCCAGGGCAGGTACGAACACTCGCGATACTGCCCCAGGAAGGCCACGGCGGCCGGCGTCACCACCGTGGAAAACAGGCCGACGTCGTACCAGTCCTCGAACCAGGTGGACCAGTTCTCCTTGCGGAACCCGTTGATGACGTTGACCTTGGCCGGGTCCGGGTTGTCGGGGTTGGTGACCAGTTCCTGGATGCGCGCGTCCACGTCCACGCCCAGGTCCTGCATCAGGTTCCAGACATAGTAGCCGTGCCCCATCTCCTCCATCACCTTCTTGGACAGGCGATAGGCTTCTTCGGGACGCGGCGCGAAGCGCATGTTCTCCATCACCCGCTGACCGCCGGCATATTCCGAGTCCGCCTGGAAGGACATCAGATTGAGCAGCAACGCCTTGTAGTCGTCCGGCAGCGCGTCACCCTTGTCGTAGGTTTTCCACGTGGGCATGGCGGACCTCCCTGACGTGACGCCGCCGTCCGGCTCATCCCGCCGGCCGCTCGACCTCGGCACGTCACCCTGTTGACTGGTATTCCCGTCCGTCGTCGACGCAGACCGTAGGCCGTAGGCCGCACGACCGCCGGGGACGGCCGAGATGCGGCGCGCCCCCACCCTCGACGAGATCTGACCGGCGCCACGATAACCTGACACGATCGTTGACGCTCTCATGACGGTAGTGTATCGATTTGAGTTATGTCAATCGGTTTCCGGGCCCGGACGACTCTCGGTACCGCGACGCGAACGTCGCCTAACGCCCTGGTCTCGAACTTTCTTTCGGGCGACTGGCGCCGGTCGGAACGCGACCGGCGGCACCCCATGACCGGGTCCGGTACCGGCCTGTCGCATCCCCGGGCCGTACCACATCCCCGCACCGGACACCGGACTCGCGGCGCGGACACGGCCCTTCACGGCCCGCCAGCCCCCCGCCTTGGGCCGCGACCCGGAACCCCCGCGAGATGAGCCGGACCCGCCGTCTGGACGACCTGGTCGCCGCGCTACCGGCATTGATGCCGGTGCGCGCCACGTCCCTGCTCGTCACCATCTACGGCGACAGCATTCTCCCCCACGGCGGCAGCACGTGGCTGGGCAGCCTGATCCGCCTGGTGGCGCCGCTCGGCCTGTCGGAGCGCATGGTGCGCACGGCGGTGTTCCGTCTGGCGCGGGACGGCTGGCTGTCGGCCGCGCCGGTGGGCCGGCGCAGCTACTACAGCGTCACCGCCGAGGGCCGGCGCCGGTTCGACGCCGCGCACCGGCGCATCTACGCCGCCGACCCGCCGCCCTGGGACGGCGACTGGCTGCTGGTGCTGACAAGCGCCCTGCCGCTGGAGCCCGAGGCTCGCGAGGCCCTGCGCCGCGAGTTGCTGTGGCAGGGCTTCGGCACGCTGGCGCCGACCGTGCTGGCCCATCCCCGGGGCGATGAGGACGGCCTGCGTCAGATCCTCGACGGTCAGGGCCTGGCCGACCGGGTGGTGGTCATGCGGGCGCGCGACCATCCGCTGACCGGCCCGGCGGCCGGCCTCGCGCTGGTGCGCGCCGGCTGGGACCTGGACACCCTGGCCGCCGGCTACCACGCCTTCCTGGGCCGATTCCGCCCGCTCTGGCAGGCCCTGCGGCGCCTGGACGATCCGGCGCCCGACCAGGGCTTCCTGATCCGCACCCTGCTGATCCACGATTATCGGCGCGTGCTGCTCCGCGACCCGCTGCTGCCGGCGGAGGTGCTGCCGGACGACTGGCCGGGGGCGGCGGCGCGGCAGTTGTGCCGCACGCTCTATCGCGCCACCCAGGCCGCCGCCGAACGCCACCTGATGGCACGCCTGGAGACCGCAGACGGCCCGCTGCCCGACGCGGCCCCGGCGTTCCACGCACGCTTCGGCGGCCTTGATGATGCCGCACCGATTCCCACCGCGACGCCCATCGGACAGGGAGGAGCACCGTGACCGTCTCCCTCTGCGTCGTTGGCTCGGGACCCGCCGGGCTCTATGTCGCCGACGCCCTGGCCCGCCGCCACGCCGGCGCGCGCATCGACGTGCTGGAGCGCCTGCCGACCCCCTATGGTCTGGTACGCGCCGGGGTCGCCCCCGATCACCCCGGCACCAAGGCCGTCACCCGCCAGTTCGACCGCACCCTGGCGCGGCCCGGCGTGCGCTTCCTGGGCAACGTGACGGTCGGCCGCGACATCGCCCTGGCCGAGGTGCGCGCCGCCTACGACGCCGTGATCCTGGCCGCGGGCGCCCCGGAGGACCGCCGGCTGGGCATCCCCGGCGAAGACCTCGCCGGAGTCTACGGCTCCGGTGCCTTCGTCGGCTGGGTCAACGGGCATCCCGACCACGCGGCGCTGGCGCCTCGCCTGCCCGGTCCCGCCGTGGCCATCATCGGCGCCGGCAACGTGGCGCTCGACATCGCCCGGGTGCTGGCCAGGACGCCCGAGGAGATGGCGCGGGGCGACCTCTGCGCCCACGCCGCCCGGATCATCCACGCCGCGCCGCTCACCGACCTCTGGGTGATCGGCCGGCGCGGCCCCCTGGACGCCGCCTTCACCCCGGCGGAACTGAGCGAACTGGGGTCCCTGGCCCGCGCCCGCCCGGTGGTGGAGTCGACCGCCCTGCACGAACCGACACCCACCGAGGCCATGCCTCGGAAGACCCTGGAGATCCTGCGGGGGTTCGCCGCCCGCCCGGACGCCGAGGACGCGCCGGTCCGCATCCGCATCCTGTTCAACGCCGCCCCCCTGGCCATCGAGGGCGCGGCCGGCGCGGTCACCGCCCTGCGGCTGGCCCGCACCCGGGCGGAGGACGGTCGCGCGGTGTCCACCGGCGAGACCCTGACCCTGCCCGTGGGCACGGTGGTTAGCGCCATCGGCTATCGCCCTCGCCCCCTGGACGGTGCCCCCCTCGACGAGGCCCGCAGCCGGATCGCCAACACCGACGGCGTGATCGCCGACGGGCTGTTCGTGGTCGGCTGGGCGCGGCGCGGCCCGACGGGCGTGATTCCCGCCAACCGCGCCGACGCCCTGGCCGTCGCCGACCGGGTGAGCGGCTGGCTGGCCGACCACCCCAAGGGAACCAGGCCAGGGCCGGACGCGCTGGATGCCCTGCTGCGGCAGCGGGGCGTTCGGGTCGTCTCCCGCGCCGACTGGGAGCGGATCAACCAGGCCGAAATCGCGTGTGGCGACATGACCGGCCAGCCCCGCCAGAAAATCACCGCCATCGCCGAGATGCTGTCCCTGCTGGACGACACGGCGACCGAGGCTTGACGCCCGCCAGGGCCCGGTCTACGCAGGCGGCCCCGGCCCTCCCGTCAGCGAGCCTCGCCATGTCCGACCAGCCGCCACCGTCCGTCGAGGATCACAGTCAGCCCGTCGCCCGCGAACCGGCGATGGCGTTCCAGGGGCATCTGGGCGCGTACTCCCATGCCGCCTGCCGAACCGCCTACCCGGACATGCGCCCGCTGCCCTGTGCCGCCTTCGAGGACGTGTTCGCCGCCGTGCGCAACGGCAAGGCCCTGCACGCCATGATCCCCATCGACAATTCCGTGGCCGGGCGCGTGGCCGATATTCATCATCTGCTGCCGGGGTCCGGGCTGCACATCGTCGCCGAACACTTCCTGCGCGTGAATCACCACCTTCTCGTCGTCCCGGGAACCAAGCTGGAAGACCTGCGCACCGTGGAAAGCCATGTGCACGCGCTGTCCCAGTGTCGCCGCCTGCTGCGCGACCTGGGCCTGAAGCCCGTGGTCACGGCGGACACGGCCGGCGCCGCGAAGGACGTGGCGGCCCGGGGCGACACATCCGTCGCGGCCATCGGCTCCGCCCTGGCCGGCGAAATCCACGGCCTGGAGTCCCTGCGCGCCAACGTCGAGGACGAGGACCACAACACCACGCGCTTCGTCATCATGGCCCGCGAGCCGGTGTCCCCCCGCGCCGACGTGGAATCGGTCACCTCGTTCATCTTCCGCGTCCGCAACGTGCCGGCCTCGCTGTACAAGGCGCTGGGCGGCTTCGCCACCAACGGCGTCAACATGACCAAGCTGGAAAGCTATCAGGTGGGCGGCACCTTCATCGCCGCCCAGTTCTACGCCGAGGTGGAGGGCCGGCCCGACGACCGCCCGGTGGCCTATGCCCTGGAGGAACTGCGCTTCTTCTCCCACGAGGTGCACATTCTCGGCGTCTATCCGGCGCATCCCTACCGGTTCGAGGCGCGGCGCCGGGTGCTGGAGGCGGAGACGCGCCTGGAGCACACGCGGCCCGACCCGCTCGCCAATCGTTGGGCGGAGACGTCGAACGGTCTATAGTGGCGGGGTGGTCACTCCACCTGGGAGGTCCTCGATGACCGCCGTCCGTTCGCCCCGGACCCCGTCGGTTCGCGCCCCGGCCATCGCCGGCACGTTCTACGCGGCCGATCCCGACGCCCTGCGCCGGAGCGTGCGCGCGGATCTGGACCGGGCCCGCGCGCGCCGTCCGGCCGACGCGCCGGTCCCCAAGGCGATCATCGCCCCCCATGCCGGCCACGTGTACTCGGGCGCCCTGGCGGCCCGTGCCTATGTCCTGCTGGAGCCGGCGCGGAACCGGATCCGGCGTGTGCTCCTGGTCGGACCGTCCCACCGCGTGGCGTTCGAGGGCGTGGCCCTGTCCGGCGCCGATCGCTGGCGCACCCCCCTCGGCGAGGTCCCCCTGGACCACGCCTGGACGCGGGACCGCCTTGGCGACGACACCGCGGTCTCGGTCCTCGACCACGCCCATGCCCAGGAACACTGCCTGGAGGTTCACCTTCCCTACCTTCAGGAGGCCCTGGGTGACATCGCCCTGGTGCCGCTGGTCGCCGGGCGGGTTGCCTCGCCCACGCTGGCGCGGGTGCTGGACGCGCTCTGGAACGGTCCCGAGACCGCCATCGTCATCAGTTCCGACCTCAGCCACTTCCTGGACTATGACGCCTGCCAGGCCCGCGACGGCGCCACGGCCAGCGCCATCGAGGCCCTGCGACCCGGCGTCATCGGCCCCCGCGATGCCTGCGGCTGCCGGCCCGTCGACGGCCTGCTCACCCTGGCGCGGCGGCGCGGACTGCGGGTCGAGCGCATCGGCCTGTGCAACTCCGGCGACACCGCCGGCACGCGCGACCGGGTGGTGGGGTATGGGGCCTGGGCCTTTCACGAGCCCGAGGGCACCGCCACCGACTCGGACCCTGTCGAGGCCACCGCGCGGCTCGCGCGCGCGCATACGGACCTGCTGGTCGGTCTGGCCAAGGAGGGCGTCGACCACGCGGTGCGCGACGGCACGCCCCCCCGGGTGCCGGTGGAAAGCCTGCCGCAGGCGCTGCGCGCCCACGGCGCCGCCTTCGTCACCCTGACGCGCGCCGACGGCGGCCTGCGCGGCTGCATCGGATCACTGGAGGCGCGCCGCCCCCTGGCGCAGGACGTGGCCGGGCATGCCTTCAACGCCGCCTGCCGAGACGCCCGCTTCCCGCCGGTGACCGCGGACGAGTTGCCGGGCCTGACGGTGTCGATCTCGGTCCTCACGCCGCCCATGCCCCTGCCCTTCGCCGACCGCGACGATCTTCTTCAGGCGATGCGGCCCGGCGTCGACGGCCTGATCCTGGAGGACCGGGGCCGGCGCGGCGTGTTCCTGCCGCAGGTGTGGGAGCAGGTGCCCGAACCCGAGGTATTCCTTGCCCACCTGCTGCGCAAGGCCGGCCTCGCGGACTCCCACTGGTCCGACGACGTCCGGCTGTGGCGCTTCGAAACACGGGGCGTGAAGGCCGCGCCCTGGTCGCCGGCCGCCGCGCCGGCATCCCCATCCGGCCCCCAGAACCCCTAACCCCCTGAACCCCTGATGACCCTGGAGGCGAAACACCCGATATGTGGAAGATGATCCTGGGAACCATTGTCGCCTTGGGGACCTCGGCGATCATCGTCATCTACCTGGACAGCATTTCCGAGAAGACCGCCGCCTCCTACCGGGGCGAGGGAGTCGCCCTGGAGGGTGGGTGGACGGGCACGCTGCCCACCCAGTTCAAGGGGATCTGGGTGGTGGGGGGTGATTGCGACAGTGAACACGCGCCGCTGATCGTGATGTCCAACGGCGGCTACCGCTGGCGGGACGGTCCCACCAACTGGGGTTATGCCCGTGGGCACTACAAGTTCGACAGCCCGGCGAGCAACAAGCTCATGTTCCGCCTGAGCAAGCTCAACAGCCCCCACGACGGCACCCCGGACTACATCATCACCGTATCAGGTGTACAATTGAAGAAATACAATCTGAAGAGTCGCACCGAGGTCGAATACGAGAAGTGCCCGGAGTGAGTCCGGCGCGCGCGCCGTGCCCCCCGGCGTCCCGGTCGGGCGGCGCGATGTGTCCCCGTGTCTCCGCGCCCCTCGCCCATGGGGACACTCCCCCTGGGGTCGACCTGACACGCCGACCCACGCCTTTGGCGATCATGGGGCTTGTATCCCGCGCATCACGGGCACACAGTTGGACCCGCATTGACCACAATCAAAGGCGGGCACCATGTTTTCTCGCACCACAGCCGGCATGCGTACCCTGGCTCTCGGGCTGCTGATCTCGGCGGCGGCGATCCCCACCGCCGGCCCGGCCGTGGCCGGCGAGACCTGGGACATGCCCATGGCCTACGCGGCGTCCAACTTCCACTCCGAGACCGGCGCCGCGTTCGCCCAATGCATCACCACCGGCACCGGCGGCGATCTGGAGGTCGTGACCCACCCCTCGGGCGCGCTGTTCAGCGGCGCCGACATCAAGCGGGCGGTGCAGACCGGGCAAGTGCCGATCGGCGAGCGCCTGCTGTCCGCCCACCAGAACGAGAACCCCTTGTTCGGGTTCGACTCCATTCCCTTCCTGGCGACGTCGTTCGAGGACTCCGCCGCCCTGTGGCAGGCGGCCAGGCCGACCATCGACCAGGTGCTGGCCGACCAGAACCTGGTGTTGCTCTATGCCGTACCCTGGCCGCCGCAGGGCCTCTACTTCAACAAGGCGGTCGACAGCGTCGCCGACATGGCCGGCGTCAAGTTCCGCTCCTACAACACCACCACGGCCCGCCTGGCCGAACTGACCGGCATGCTGCCGGTGCAGATCGAGGCCGCCGAGATCAGCCAGGCGTTCGCCACCGGCGTGGTGGAGTCCATGATGTCGTCGGGCGCCACCGGCTATGACCGCAAGGTCTGGGAAAGCCTCAGCCACTTCTATACGGCGGACGCCTCGCTGCCGCGCAACTATGTGTTCGCCAACGCGGATGCCTGGGACGGCCTGGACGACGCCACCCGCGATGTCATCACCGCCTGCGCGGACCTGGCCGAGTACGCCGGCACCGCCCGTGCCATGGAGTACACGACCTTCACCGTCACCGGGCTGACGCGGAACGGCATGACCGTCACCGCGCCGGGAGACGCCCTGACGGCGGAACTGGCGGCGATCGGCGAGACCATGACCGCCGAGTGGCTGGAGGCCGCCGGCGACGACGGCCGGGCCATCGTCGACGCGTTCAAGGCCAGGCCGTGAGGACGGACGGGATGATGTCCATGGTCACGCGGCGGGATCGGGATGTCGAAGCCCGCCCGTGGCACCGGTCATGGCACCGGTCATGGGGCACCCGCCGATGACGCTTCTGAGGGGCCTGCGCGCGCTTCTGGACGGCCTGTACACGGCGGGCGGCGTGCTCGCCGCCCTGTGCATGCTAGGCATCCTGGTCATGATCGTGCTGCAGATGCTGGCACGCTGGACCGGCGAGGTCTTTCCCGGCGCGCCCGAGTACGCCGGCTACTGCATGGCCGCCGCCTCGTTCCTGGCGTTCGCCCATGCCCTGACCCGGGGCGCCCATATCCGCGTGGGCATCCTGGTGCAGGCCCTGGGGCCGCGCGCCCTGTGGCTGGCGGAGGTCTGGTGCTTCGGCGTCGGCGCGGCGCTGGCCTGGTACCTCACCTATTATGCCGCGCGCGCCGCGTCCTGGTCCTGGCGGCTCAACGACATCAGCCAGGGCCAGGACGCGACGCCGCTGTGGATTCCACAGTTGGCCATGGTCGCCGGCGCCGGCCTGTTCGCCCTGGCGTTGACCGACAACCTCGCGCACCTGCTGGTCACCGGACGCCACCGCATCCGGGCCGAGGCCATCCAAGACCGGCCGGATCGTTAGCGGATGGACGAGATCCAGCTCATCGGCCTGTTCCTGTTCGTGCTGTTCCTGTTGCTGGGCACCGGCGTGTGGGTCGGTCTGGCGCTGCTGGGCGTGGCCTGGGTGGGGATGGAGCTGTTCACCAGCCGCCCGGCCGGCGACGCCATGATCACCACCATCTGGACGACCACATCGTCGTGGACCCTCACGGCCCTGCCCCTGTTCATCTGGATGGGCGAGATCCTGTTCCGCACCCGCCTGTCCGAGGACATGTTTCGCGGCCTGTCGCCCTGGATGGCGCGTCTGCCCGGCGGGCTGCTGCATACCAACATCGTCGGCTGCACGGTGTTCGCGGCCGTGTCCGGCTCGTCGGCGGCGACCCTGACCATGGTGGGCAAGATGTCCATTCCCGAGTTGCGCCGGCGCAACTACCCGGAACACATGGTCATCGGCACCCTGGCCGGCGCCGCCACCCTGGGCCTGATGATCCCGCCCTCGCTGACCCTGATCGTCTACGGCGTCAGCATCAACGAGTCCATCACCCGGCTGTTCATGGCCGGGGTGCTGCCGGGCCTGGTGCTGGCGCTGATGTTCATGGCCTATGTGGCGGTTCGGGCGCGCGCCAGCCGGCACTTCAACCCGGACCAGGAAACCGGACTGTCGTTGCGGGAGATGCTGGCCACCTCCCGCGCCCTGATCCCGGTGATGATGCTGATCACGGTGGTCATCGGCTCCATGTACCTGGGCTTCGCCACCGCCACCGAGGCCGCCGCCTTCGGCGTGCTGGGATCGCTGGTGCTGGCGGCGACCCAGCGGTCGCTCACCTGGGCCACGGTCACGGCCAGTCTCATGGGGGCCACCCGCACCTCGGCCATGATCGCGCTGATCCTGGCGGGCGCCGCCTACCTGTCGCTGTCCATGGGCTTCACCGGCCTGCCCCGGGCGCTGGCGGAGTGGATCGCCACGATCGAGTTGACCCGCTTCGAGTTGCTGATGGTGCTGCTGGTGTTCTACATCGTCATCGGCTGCTTCCTGGACGGCATCTCCTCGGTGGTGCTGACCATGGCGGTGGTCGAACCGATGATCCGCGCCGCCGGGATTGATGTCATCTGGTTCGGGGTGTTCGTCGTGGTGGTGGTGGAGATGGCGCAGATCACGCCCCCCATCGGCTTCAACCTGTTCGTCCTGCAAGGGATGACGGGCCATCACATGGGTGTCATCGCCCGCGCCGCCTTTCCCATGTTCCTGATCATGGTGGTGATGGTGTTCGTGCTCATCGCCGTGCCGGAACTGGCCACGTGGCTGCCGGACACCATGCGCGAGGCGCGCGCGGGATAGGCACGGCCGGGGTCCCCGGGCTACACTCGGGCCGCCGGCCTCGACCTTCCCGCACGAGAGCATTCCATGTCTTCGCCGCCCCCCGACGACCCCTCCAAGGACGCCTCAGACGGCATCCTCAAGCCGCCTCCCAAGCGCGCCGGCCTGCGGTCCCGCGCCCGCGTGGCCCTGGGCGACACTCAGGCCGAGCCGCGCCAGCCGCCCAACATGGTCTGCCAACGCTGCAACGCCGAATTCCGCTGGGTGCGGGCCGAGAAACCGGGCAGCGGCACCGCCGAATGGGCCGCGCGCCTGGTGAAGGGCTCGGAAAAGTGCGATTGCGGCTATGGCCTGCGCACCGCGCGCCGCAAGGGTCCGCATCCCTGAAATCGACGGACGCGCCGCGATCGGCCCTTGCGAAGGCGGCCGCGCCACCCCAATAGACCAGCGGTGTGTGTTGCGCGCGCGAATGTGCCGACACGGCATGGCACGTTGTGCACGCACCCATGCGGCGGATACGGCTGACCGGTCCGCCGGACGAGAGCGGTCAGTCTCGATGACCGTTGGCTCACTTACCGACTCTTCCGCGCGTGTCGCCCTCCGAGGCGGCGGGACGGACGCATGACGACCCGGGTCGGACGGAAGCGGACACAGGAATGAGCAGCGGCGGGCACGGACGGTGGACCCTTTTCGCGCACCAGGGAACGGGACGGCTGGCCAAGCGGGGAGGCGCGGCGCTGCTGGTCGCGGGGCTGCTCACGGGCGCGGTCGCGGCGGCCCGGGGGGAGACGTCCATCCCGCCCCCCGACCGGGCGGAAGCGCCGGATCTGGCCGTCCTGGACCTGACCATCACTGGCCTGCGCGACGGCAACGGAACCGTGTTCCTGGCCATCTATGACCGTCCGGAGACCTTCCCGGAGCCTCAGGGCATGCGTACCCGCCTGCGCGCCGAGGTCACCGGCGGATCGGTGAGCGTCACCGTCCCCGATCTGCCGCCGGGTCGATACGCGGTGGCCGCCTTCCACGACCAGAACGGCAACGGCGCCTTCGATCGGGGCCTGTTCGGCGTCCCCCTCGAAGGCTTCGGCTTCACGCGCGACGCGTCCGTCTTTCCGGTCGGTCCGGCCTTCGACGACGCGGCGGTGACCGTCGCGCCGCCCCGCACACAGGCCCGCGTGCGCATGCGGTACGGCCTGTGACACGGCACATTGATAGGCAAATTCGATGAAAACTCATTGATCAATTCGTTAGACCATCTCTTCCCCGTGCGCCAGAGTGCGACGAATTGCGGCGCCGCGCGCGACGCTCCCCCACTCTGGACACTCAACACTCAAGAAGGAGAAACACCCATGACCGATCAGAGCGTGTCCCCCGCTGTCGACACCGGCCTTGGCGATCAGGCGCGTGAGTCCATGGCGCGCGGGCTGACCGCCGTCCTGGCCAGTTCCTTTTCGCTGGCCCTGAAGACCCAGAACTTCCACTGGAACGTGACGGGACCGCGCTTCCACGGCCTGCATGCCCAGTTCGAGGAGCAGTACACCGATCTTTACACCGCCACCGATGATATCGCCGAGCGCGTCCGCGCCCTGGGGATCATGGCGCCCGGTGGCCTGACCGCCTTTGGCGCCCAGAGCGTCATCGAGGACGCGCCCGAGGTGCCCCCGTCGGCCAACGAGATGGTGGCCACCCTCGCCCGCGATCACGACGCCATGGCGCGCCTGATCCGGGGACAGGTCGGCGGTGCCGCCGAGGCCGGCGACGAGGTCACCGTGGGCCTGTTGAGCGATCGCCTGGGCGTGCACGAGAAGACCGCGTGGATGCTGCGCTCCAGCGTCGGCTGAGCCGCCGACGCACCTCCTGACGCGCCCCTGTCGCGCCCGGGACGGCCCGCCCCCATCGGGGCGGGCCTTTTTCTGGTGGTGCGTGTGACCATCGGTCCTCGGGCAGGACGGTCGAGACCCGCGACCGGCCCGGCGCATGAGTCCCGTCCATCCGCCGATGGCCTCAGGCGGTCCGATGGGCGGCCAGAACGCGCAAGGACTCGTCGCTGGTCACCGTGCCGTCGGCGGTCCAGTCCTGGCCCACGGCCCGGCCCGCCCGGGTCGCCGGCCGCGCGGCGATGGCCTCGAACCAGCGCTTGAGATTCGGATGTGAGTCAAGGGCCTGACCCTGCCGTTCATGGGACGCCACCCACGGCCAACTGGCCATGTCGGCGATGGTGTAGTCCTCGCCCACCAGGAACGGCCTCTGGTCCAAACGCCGGTCCATCACGCCATAAAGACGCGTGACTTCCTTGGTGTAGCGCTCGACGGCATAGGGAATGGGATCGGGCGCGTAGTGGCGGAAGTGGTGCGCCTGCCCGGCCATCGGCCCCAAGCCGCCCATCTGCCAGAACAGCCATTCCAGCGTGGCCAGGCGCGTCCTGGGCGCCGTGGGCAGGAAGCGCCCGTGCGTCTCCGCCAGGTAGATGAGGATGGCACCGGACTCAAACACGGAGAGCGGCGGGCCGCCGTCGGCGGGCTGGGAGTCGATGATCGCGGGCATGCGGTTGTTCGGGGCGATGGCCAGGAAGTCCGGGTGGAACTGGTCATTCTTGGTGATGTTGATGGCGTGCACCCGGTAGGGAACGCCCAGTTCCTCCAACATCAGGGTGACCTTGAACCCATTGGGGGTGGGCCAGAAAAAAAGGTCGATCATGACTCCTCCGGCGTGAGCGGCATGGGAAGGCGCCACCGCGCCCGACGCGGCGGGGCCAGAATTATGGACCAATTGGTCCTATAACCCCGATGTCGGACCGGCACACCATCCACGCAAGGGGCCCCGGATCACAAACGACGGGACCGGTCACGGCGGCCCGGTATGACCAGCCACCCGGTGTGCGAGGCGACGACGGCCACGGGCCTCCGCCGTGCCGGACGGGTCACCGATTGGCGATGGACTCCTCGGCCTGGGTCACCAGGTCGCGGCCGATCTTGTTCGCCCAGGTCTCGTAGACGTCCTGCGTGGCGTCCACGAACATCTGGCGCTGCGCATCGGTCAGGCGCGTGACGGTGACGCCCTGGCCCTCGATCTCCTCGATCAGCGACTCGTCGTCGGCGGTCAGGCCCGCGCGCGCGACCTCGATGCCCTTGGCCCCGGCGTCAATGGCGGCCTGACGCAGGATCTCCTGATCCTCGGGCGTGAAGGTCTCCCAGACCTTGTGACTGACACCAAAGATCAGCGGGTCGGCCATGTAGTGCCACAGGGTCACATGGGTCTGGCCGACCTCGTGCATCTTGGCGATGGCGAAGATGGTCAGCGGGTTTTCCTGACCGTCCACGGCGCCGGTGGTCAGCGCCGGCTTGGCGTCGGCCCAGCTCATTTGCGCCGGGTTGGCGCCGAGCGCGGTGAACGTGTCGTTGAACAGCGGCGAGCCGACCACCCGCATTTTCATGCCGGCGAGGTCCTCGGGCGTGGCGATGGCATGGCGGGAGTTGCTGACCTCGCGAAAGCCGTTCTCGGCCCAGCCCAGGGGCTCGACTCCGTTCTCGCGGATGATTTCGAACAGGCGCGCGCCCACCGGTCCCTGGGTCAGGGCGTCCAGCGCGGCGTAGTCCGGCATCAGGAACGGCAGGGAAAACAGGTTCAGTTCGACGATCTGCGGCGACCAGTTGATGGTCGAGCCCACGGCCATGTCGATGCCGCCCCGGCGCAGCGCGGTGAACTCCTTGGTCTGTTCGCCGGCCACCAACTGGGCACCGGGATAGAGCTTCATGGTGATGCGGCCGTCGGTGCGCTCGGCCACCAGCCTCGCCCACTCCTCGGCGGCGATGCCCCAGGGGAACGGCACCGGGATCACGGTGGAGACCTTGTACTCGTTCTTGTAATCGGTCGCCTGGGCTGGTGGGGGGGCCATCGTGACGGCGATGGTCAGCGCGGCGGCCGCCACGGCGACGGCACGCGGAAGCATCCTGGACACGGTCATGCGAACGTCCTCCTGTATCCTTATTCATCCTTTTGGGGTATCGAGGCCCGCCGAACCCGGCGGTCTCCTCCCGTCCTTCTCTCGCGTCGGACCCCGCATCGTGTCGACGGTCCTGACCCGACCCCGCGCCGACACCCGGTGGCCTGCCCCTTGGAGGATACAACGGCCCTCACATCGCTTTCGCGGGGTCTCACGGGCCGTCGCATCCCTCGACAACACGAGACTCACAAACGTACGGGTCTCCCGGCCGAATCCCAAGGCCGTTGACGGGACGCGGCACACAGCGGCGACCTTCGGAGTCGGGACACGCGAGCCCCCTGATATCCCAGGTCCGGGCCGCTGGAGAAGGAAAAAGGACGAAAACGCGAGCGGGGGATCTCCTGCGATGGAGATCCCCCGGCACGTCTGCTCTTTCGGACATCGCGGGCGGATACTGCGGGCGGGACCCGCCCGAACCGGCCGTGATCAGCGGTCGGCCTCGGGTGTCCCGTACCAGTCCTTGGCCTTGAAGGGCCGGCCGCCGTCGCCTTTCTCGCAGGATCCCGAGCTGAACTCGGGACAGAGGGCCAGCATGTTGCGGATCCACGGTTCATTGGACTGCAACCAGACGGCCAGCGTGCCCTCGGGAATGGTGTCGTCCTCGACCAGCGAGGCCATCTCGTCCAGGCGCGATCCCGAGACGAAGAAGAGGTTGAGGAACTCCACCACCTCCGGTGCCGTCTCCACCAGGCTCCGGGCCACCACGGTGTGGCGTTCCGGAAGGCCGCCCATCTGGTTCGGCCCCAGGTCGACGAGGCCGGCGTCCTCGAAGGTCGAGACGTCCTCGGACGTGGGATCCACGTCAAAGGTCACCTGGGCACGACCACTGACCAGGGCGTCCCGCAGGTCCTGGGGCGCCACCACCACCATCGAGGCGGTGTGCTGGTCGGTCAGGCTGTCCAGGATGCCCACGAAGGCGCTGGCCTTGGCGATGGACGGCGGTCCGCCCACGGCCGCGAAGGTGATGTCGGCCGCCACCGCCCCGGTGGGGGCGGTCAGCAGGCCCAGGGCCGCCACGGCGGCCCCGATGCGAAGATGTCTCATGGCTCAGTACGTCGCCCCTTTCACGCTGCCGTCGTCACCGCCCGTGGCGGGCGCGCCGGCCGATCCGGACAGATGGGCGCTGGCCGGGCTCATCAAGGCCACGTCGACGCCGAAGCCGATCTGGTCACCGTTGCCCAGGTACACCGGGTCCTTGCTGCCGAACCGCGCCGTGCCCTGCACCACCGGCAGGCCCCGCGCGACGAACTTCTTCACCGTCAGCAGCCCCGTGCAGTGGTTGGCGCCGATCTTCTCGAAGCCGTAATCGCCCAGCGTGAACACCAGATCGTCGTACTTGGGATCCCAGTCGTCGAACGGGCTGATGTGCAGGCCGCCATAGATGCCGTACAGCTTCTCCATCTGGATTTCCTGCAAGGCCGTCTCGGCGAAGCGAATGATACCCTGGTGGCAACAGCCGGTCACCGACACCAGGCCCTTCCCCTCCACGTTGACGTACAGCGAGTTCTCGCCATAGACACGGGTGATGATGGGAATGGCGAAGTTGTAGATGGCCACGCCGTCGAACATTTGCGTGAGCCCCGGTTTCAGCACATGCAGGGCGCCCCGATGCCCGGAGTCCTTCACGTACTGGAAGCCTTCCTCGTAGAACCCCTCGGGCACGTAGACGTCGATCTCCGGGGCGTACTTCATGGTCACCGGGAAGCCCCAGAAGTGATCGAAGTGCTCGTGAGAGATCACCAGGGCATCGATCTCGCCGTTGGCCAGCATCTTGTCGATGCCCTCGCGCTGGAACGACTTGTCGATCCAGTCATAGGACCAGCCCGAGTCCAGCAAAATCTTCTTGGTGCTGCCGTCGCGCAGTTCGATTTCCAGCAACGCGGCATACCCGCCCGCGTTCTCGGGATGAACGGCGTTCTCCATCTGGAACGCCCAGGCCCGCTCCAGGTTGTTGGGCAGGTCGTCCTTGATGTGCTTGATGCCGTCGGCGTAGGAGCCCTCGGCCAGCTTGCCGTTCTTGTTGGCGAAGGGGGGCCAGTTGAAGCGGTACTGGTTGACCAGCAGGCCACCGGCGCCCCGGATATCGCCGATCAGGTCGGCGTTGTTGAACCAGCTCGTCTCGGAGATGTTGGTCACCTTCAGCGACCGGACGGCGCCGATGTCCGCCTTCTCGTTCTCGTCCTTGGCGAAGTGGGCGTGGCGCAGGGGCGAATACGAGTACGCCCCCATCATGCCCAGCGCGCCCAGCGCGGTGCCGCCCGCCGCGCCGCGCAGGAAGGCGCGGCGATCACCGGTCGAGCCATGCGATGTGTCGGTCATCTCTGTTCACTCCCGTGGGGCGGGGGCAACAGCAAACCCCCGCCCGTGGTTCGTCGAAACCGTTACCAGTCCGTCATCACGTCCAGCGTGCCGGCCCATCGAAGGACCAGGACCACGACAAAGAACAGGACGATGCCGATGGGAATGCCGGCCACGAGGCCCTTGGCGTAGGAATTCATGATCCGCCTCCTCGCTCTATTCGGCCGCTTGCATGCTGGGCGCGGCACCGGTCTTGGCGGCGTCGCCCGGCACGGTGCGGGTCGCGGGCGCGATCTTCCATCCGGGCCAGTTGTCCATGAACCAGTGGTTGATCAGCATGATGTTGATCATCCAGATGGTCGGGATCATGGGGAACTGCTGCGGATGGCTGAAGCCCTTCTGGGTTCCCAGGAAGAGATGGCTGGTGTTGTAGTACAGCCAGTAGAGAACCACGGCCGCCAACAATGCCACCAGGGTCCGAATGAGGATTCGGGACGTGGGGCTGCCCTTGCGGGGCCAGTTGTTGAAGTAGAAGGTGATGACCAGGGCCGGCAGCAGGTAGAAGATCATCATCTCGCCCACATGCAGCCAGCGCCAGTCCGGCGCGAACAGCCGGCGGGTGCCGCGCACGGCCTCGCCCCACCACAGCTCCTGCGCGAAGTACAGGAAGAAGTGGCAGCACACGGCAATGGCGATGATGCCGAAGAAGGTGGCGCAGCGGCGCAGCCAGTCATGCCGGATCAGGCGGAACGGATAGCGTTCCCAGATGGTTTCCACCAGCCAGACCACCACCGTGCAGCACATGATCCAAGAGACGTGGAAGTTGCCGCTGACCGTGTCGGCGAACTCGTGCCACCAGGGCGGCGCGATGGCGGCGAAGGATTGCCACTGCTCGTACAGGATGCCCATGTGCGGGTGCATGGTCATGAAGAAGATGATGGTGGCCAGGAAGAAGGTCACCAGCAGGATGGTGATGCCCCGCACCGGCTGGCGCTCGCGCTGCCAGGGGGCGTTCTCCATGCCGACGACCCAGGCCGGCGACAGCCAGGAGGCCAGGGCGGCGAACATCAGGATCGCTAGCGCCGCGTATTCCTCGGCGAAGAAGTCGGTGATGCCCAGCTTCTGCATCTCGGACGGGCTGAAGTAGGCCATGGCATAGCTGCCCAGCAGCCCCTCGAAGAAGCCCTTGATGACCAGAACCATGATCACCACGGCGACCGAGGTCAGCACCACGGCCTTGATCAGCGGGTGGGTACGCTCCAGCCAGGCGCGGCGGAACGGCCAGAAGTTGAAGATGTAGACCATCCAGATGAAGATGATCAGCAGCCATCGGCAGTACATGTACCCGACATACGGTGTGTACATGCGCAGCCAGCCGCGCGGATCCTGGAAGATCCACCAGGTGGCGTAGAACAGTCCCGCGAGCAGGACCAGATTGAGAATCTGCGGGATGGGGCTGGGCCAGCGCTGGACGAGGTTACGCTCCTCCAGATAGCCTTCCCCATAGCGCTCCATGGGCTCTGATTGCATGCGCGCTCTCCTTGGCACCCATGGCCGACGAGTCCTCCCCCCCCGGCCTTGGCGTCCGACCGGTCACCCCTGGTGACCGCCGGCGTTCAGGTGTTTCCGCCACGCGAGGTCTTGGCCGGAGACTCCGGCAAGGGCACACCCGGGGTGTCGGAAACGGACGTCCGCGGCGCGGCCGGACTAGGGCGCTGGTGCGCCATGATCTCGCGTGCGAGATCCACATCCGTCTTGCCGTGCGGATCGATGCCCAGATCACGGATGGCGTCGGCGAGAAACGGACGCATTTCCGCGATCAGGGTGTGACACTGGTCGAAAGACGCGAAGAAGTCGGGAACGGGCGCGGCCGAGGGACGATCCCGCGACGCGGCGGACCGATCCTCCGCCGGACGGTCGGCGGAACCCGGCTCGGGCCCCGGATCCCCGGACAAGTCGGCGAGGGTCTCGGCCGGACCCTGGGTCACGGCGCGGACGGCCCGGGACACCAGGCCGCGACACAGCGCGCGACGGTCGAGGGGGGCCGTGGTCATGATCCACTCCCGGCCGGCGCGAGGCCGGCCTCTTGGCGATGATGGTGATCGTGATCGTGATGATGGTGGTGGGGCGAGACGTGCCCGTCGTGACCACCGTCGCCGGCATGGCAGGCGCACAGGGCGGCCTCGGGCACGGCCTCCCAGCCGCCGGCGGACCACCAGCGCGCCGGCGCGGCCGGCGGCGCAAGCAAGGGCCCCCCGGCGCGCGCGGCGGCCACGAAGGGCTCGGCCCCGATCGTCGGCGCGTCGCCGGCCGGGGCCGGATGCGCGGGGGACCACGGCAGCACCGCATGGAGGCCGTCGACCGCGCCACACTCCTGTCCGGAACCGTCCAGGCCGACGACGGCCAACGGTGCCACGCGGTGCACGAACGCCAGTACGGTCATCAGGAGATCATGGAGAGGGCGTGTCCCCGCCCAGCCCGCGGCCGTCCCGGATACGCCCTGCACGGCCATCACGGCCCCCGCCGGGTCCAGCGCCAGACGCAGAAGACCGACCCCGAACAGGGGCGTCTCGAACAGCGCGCGGGTCAACGCGCGGTCGGGCGCGCCGGTGCCATCGAAGCCCGGATCGCGCCGCAGCGCCCGTTCGTCCCCGGTCAGCGCCGTAAGCGCGGGTGAGTCGACGGCCGGGAAGAAACGCACCAGAAGATCGGCCCGCCCGGCGCCGTCCGGCATCAAGGGGGCCGGACCGGCCTCCGGCAGGACCTCCAGGCCATGCACGCCGTCCACCCCGTCCAGCCAGAGCTGGGCGGCGAACGGATGCCCGGGGCAGATGTGCAGGCCCGCCAGCCCGAT
Source organism: Roseospira visakhapatnamensis (assembly GCF_014197915.1). GTDB lineage: Bacteria > Pseudomonadota > Alphaproteobacteria > Rhodospirillales > Rhodospirillaceae > Rhodospira > Rhodospira visakhapatnamensis. The sequence continues at coordinate 18,180 of NZ_JACIGK010000003.1, read as the reverse complement.
CCGCGCGGCGGCCTTGGCATCCATCTTCAGAAGACGCAGCCCGTGATCGACGATCCGGGCGCAGACGTCCACGGCCTCCAAGTGCCGACCGATCCCGCCGACAGCGTCCGATCCACGAGAGTCACGCATGGATAGTCAGTGCCCACGCAGGAGCACTCCCCCCGGTTCCGACCCCGCGATACCGACCCTGGACGCGAGGGCGTAGCGGCAAACGACCCGGTTGATGGTAGCGTCGCCCGAAAAAGTTGGCGTCGCACCAGAAACAATCGGATCGCAGCCAGTGACCGTAGGCTATGGGCCTACTAGCGACAGGGAAACGACATTTATCAATGCTCGGGTCTGAATCGCCCAGCTTTTGGCGTATTCGAACTCGTTTCTTCGCAGATAGGTTTTTTATTGAAAGCCCGAAGCCTATTGGTGTTCTCGGCGGACCCCGGTGGTCGCGACGGTTCATACAGGCCGCCGACCATGCCTTTGCGGTCGGGCGCGGCCCCGGCCATGCGCGCCGCCCCACGCCCAGTGCCGATCGGGGACAGGCACACGCCCGACGGATCCAGGGCTGGTGGATCCGACGCGACTTCCGATGCTGGTCTGATGCTGAGCATGGGCGTTCCTGGTCCCACGGGACCCATCGCCTGCCTGTCTGGCCCGCCTTTCTGGCCCGTCGGCAGCGGCCGAGCCGCGGTCCGTCTGGACGGCGACACACGGCATCCTCGCCACGTCCCGGACAAACGACCGACCGGGACGCCGGAACGAGATGATGGAGTAACCCCATGGTTCGTCAGGAGAATCGACAGGTCAATGCAAGACGTCGAGATCACTCATGTGAAGCAATCTATACCCGTTCGAAAGAAGGAGTCGTCGCCCCTAATTGGCTGCTGTTTTATTGGCGGCACCCGTCAAAATTCGACCCGCGACTTGCACCTAAGAATAAAAGGCAACGAATCGACAGCCCGATTGCTGCACTGCGTCTTAAATAGGCTGGGCTCGTTAGCAATTGCAGCAAATTTCGTGAGTCAAAGCCTCACGATTCTCGGCGAGACCGTCCCAGTGATCAGATCGGCGCCCATGTTCTCCTGGTGTTTTGTTTAGGCGGAGACACGACCCCGCGCAACCCGCCGCGCCAGGCGCACCCGCGCCGCCGGCAAACCCAGGTTGCGCGGGGCGAAGACATGGCGGTCCAGGAAAAAGCCCGTCAGACGCAGGCCGTCGGCCACCTGCGCCGGTGGCACGGCGGCCAGGTCCACGTGCTCCCCCAGAAGGAACGGCGGCAGCGGCAACAGGCGGTCCCCGTAGGGCTCTCCGGCCGACGCCGACACCGCTCGGCCACTCTTGGGCGATACGTAGATCAGGGTGTCATGACGCCCGGTGGCGGCACAGCGGGACAGGTCGAGGCCGAAGCCCAGGTCGGCCAGCAGCGCCCGTTCCCAGACCACCAGGGCCGCGCCGGCCTCGGCCGCCCGCGCGTCGTCCATCAGCAGCGCCAGCAGCGCCAGGACATCGTCGAAGACGGCGGCCATCGGCTCGCGCTCGGGCAAGGCTCCATCAGCCACGGCACAGGCCGCCGCCAGCACCGACAGACGCTCCGGCGCCGCCAGCAGACGCGCGGCGACCGCGTCGGCCATTTCGGCGGTCAGGTTGCCCAGGTGCTCGGCCAGACGCGCCTTCCAGGTGACCGAGAGGCGATTGCCCGGTTGATAGAGACCGCGCGCCGCCTTGCCGGCACCGCCCCGCACCAACCCCATGTGGCGGCCATGCTCGCGGGTCAGGACCGAGACGAGCAGGCTGCTTTCCCCATGCGGCCGGGCGGACAGGACCACGCCCTCGTCGCGCCAGTCGATCGCCATGGCGCCCCGCTCCCCGATCAGCCCACCAGCAGCGCCAGGGTGAACACCCCCATGCCGGCCAGAATGCCCCCGACGCCCGTGAACAGCAGCAGGGGCGACAGCCAGCGCGGCACGCGCCAGCGATGCTGGCCCACCAGGGCGATCAGGCTGACCGCCCCGATTGTCAACAGGATCATGGCCCCGGCGTTCATGGCGCCCTCGCCTCCCCGGCGTCGTCAGGCGTCGAAGTCCAGCCCCCACTCGGCATAGTGACGTCGGTCATCCCACAGTTTGTCCTGAACCTTCACATGCAGGAACAGGTGCACGGGCCGCTCCAGAAGGCGGCTCATCTCCTGGCGCGCGGCGGTGCTGATGGCGCGGATCCGGCTTCCCCCCTTGCCCAGAACGATGGCCCGCTGGCTGTCGCGCTGCACGAAGACCACCTGATCGATGCGCACCGAACCGTCCGTCCGCTCCTGCCACGCCTCGGTCTCCACCTGGACCGCGTAGGGCAGTTCCTGGTGGAGTTGCAGGAAGACCTGCTCCCGCGTCATCTCCGCCGCCCACATACGCTGCGGCAGATCGGAGATCTCGTCCTCCGGATACATCCAGGGACCGGGCGCCACCGCCCCGGCCAGATGCGCGAGAAGGTCGGCGGTGCCGTCCTCCTTCACCGCCGAGATCATGAACACCGCCCCGAACAGCCCGGTGGCGTCCGCCGCCGCCGCCAGCGCCAGCAGGCTCTCGCGCCTCACCAGGTCCACCTTGTTCAGCACCAGCAGGCAGCCGGTCCGTCCCGACGCCCGCAAGCGATCCATGATGGCCCGCGTGTCGTCGTCGAGGCCCCGGTGGGCGTCCACCACCAGCAGCACTTGGTCGGCATCGGCCGCGCCATCCCAGGCGGCGGCCACCATCGACCGCTCCAGCCGCCGCTTGGGCGTGAAGATGCCCGGCGTGTCGATGAACACGATCTGCGCCGGACCCCGCAAGGCCACGCCGCGCACCCGCGCGCGGGTGGTCTGCACCTTGGGGCTGACAATGGTCACCTTGGTGCCGACCATGGCGTTGACCAGGGTGGACTTGCCGGCGTTGGGCGCGCCCAGCACGGCCACGAACCCGCATCGAGAGGCCGGGGCCTCGTCGCCGGGCTTGTCGCCGGGCTTGTCGCCGGTGTCGTCGATGGGGTTTTCGGCGGGGTCTTCCGTCGGGTCGCCAAGGGTCCCGGGCGTCTCGGTCACAACCGCAGTCCTTTCAAGAGCAAGGCGGCCGCGCGTTGCTCGGCCTGCCGCTTCGATGCCCCGTCGGCGCGCACCTCGGGCCGCCCCTTGACCCGGACCGCCACCGTGAAGGTGGGCGCGTGATCTGGACCGCTGGCGGCGACCGTCTCGTATACCGGCAGCGGCAGGCCCCGCCCCTGCGCCCACTCCTGGACGCTGGTCTTGGGGTCCTTGGGCGGGGACAGATCCTGGTCCATCAGCGGCGTCCAGTGACGGCGCACCACCCGGTCCACCACCGCCAGCCCGCCGTCGAGGTAGAGCGCCCCCAGCACCGCCTCGCACACATCGGCCAGGAGCGTGGGGTTGTCGCGCCCGCCGAGATCCACTTCGCCCTGGGACAGCCGGATCAGCGACGCCAGGCCCAGGGTCCGGGCCACATGGGCCAGGGTCTCGCCGCGCACCAGGGCCGTATGGCGGCGCGCCAGCGAGCCCTCCGGCTCGCGGGGGAACCGGTCGTACAGCATGTGCGCGACCAGAAGGTTGAGCACCCGGTCGCCCAGGAACTCCAGCCGTTCGTAGCTCTCCAGACCACCGCCCAGGCTGCCGTGGGTCAGGGCGCGGTCCAGAAGGTCGGGCCGGTCGAACCGATGCCCCAGGCGGTCCTCGAGAATGACGAGGTCACGGGCGGGGTCAGCGGTGCCGGGGGTGGCGACATCGGCCGGGCGTGACGGCGATCCCGTCATGCGATGCAATCCTCGTATCGGTCGTTGTCGGGCGTCATCGCCCCTCGGTGTCTGGCCGGACGGCTCCGAAAACCAAGACTGGCGGCGGGCCGGGTCGGCACGGCCCCATGCCACGTCAGGGTCCCGAGTCGATCCGGGCGGTCCGTCGGAGGCTCGCGCGCGGGGGACCCCCTGGGGACCGGCCCCGTCACGCGACGGTCATCGGTCTCCCTCAAGACCGCTCAGGATGACATGACGTCGGTGACGAATGCGTCAACCCCCCGAGGGCGCGTCGTGACCGGAAAATCCGGACGCCCCGCTCCCCGGCCCGCTCTCCGTCCCAGGGGCGCGCCAGCGTCACGGATGTGGCCATGCGGCCGAAAGCCCCTCCCCTGCGACCCCTCAACGGACCCCGTCGAGCAGGCGGTCGTAGCGAATCGCCATGGGCCACTTCCAGACTTCCCACAGGGCGGCCGAGCCGTCCGTGGAAAAGAAGATGACGTCGGCACGGCCCACCAGGTTGTCCCGGGGTACGAATCCCACGTTGGCGCGGCTGTCGGCGGAGTTGTCGCGGTTGTCGCCCATCATGAAGTAGTGCCCGTCCGGGACCGTGAACTCGCGCGTGTCATCCAGGGGTCCGGTGTCGCGGCGGTCTTCCAGGATGATGTGGGTCCGCCCCCCGGGCAGGGTCTCGACATAGCGGGGCGAGCGGTGGACGTTGCCGGCGTTGTCGTGCCACACCGCGTCCTCGATGCGCTCGCGCGGCACCGGCTCGCCGTTGATGTGCAGCACGCCCCGGATCATCTGAATGCGGTCGCCCGGAAGGCCGATGATGCGCTTGATGTAGTCCACGGAGGGGTCGGCCGGCAGCTTGAACACGGCGATATCGCCGCGCTCCGGCTCGGTGAACAGCACGCGCCCGGGAACCGGCGGGAAACTGAACGGCAGGGAGTGGCGGCTGTACCCGTAGGAAAGCTTCGAGACGAACAGATAGTCCCCGATCAACAGCGTCGGCACCATGGAGGCCGAGGGAATGTTGAACGGCTCGTAAGCCACGGTACGGATGACGATGGCGATCAGGACGGCATAGACCACGGTCCGGATTGTCTCGCCGAAACCACCGGTTTTTTTCTTCTGCATGAACGGGCTCGCGTGTTCCCAGGGGATCCCCGGAGAGGAGAAGACTCCGCGACACGACCAGACAGCGCCGCGTCACGCCGAGGCCCGGCGATCAAGCCAGCCGCTCCCGGCCTTGTCAAGGCTGGGTCAGGCGCCGGTGCCGGCGGCGGGGTCGATGGCCGGTCCGGACGCGGCCGGTGCATCGGCGTCGGGCCGCGCCGCGTCCATCATCGACCGCATGCGGCGGATGGACGCCTCCAGGCCGACGAAGATGGCCTCGCCAATCAGGAAATGGCCGATGTTCAACTCGCGGATAACCGAAATGGCGGCCACGTCGCCGACGGTGTCATACGTCAGGCCATGGCCGGCGTGCACTTCCAGGCCGGCTTCGGCGGCGCGGGTGGCGGCGGCGCGCAGGCGCTCCAGTTCCGCCACGCGCGCCGCGCCCTGAACGTCGCAGTACCGCCCGGTGTGCAACTCCACCACCGGCGCGCCCAGGGCCACGGCCGCGTCGATCTGGCGCGGGTCCGGTTCGATGAACAGCGACACGCGCACATGGGCCGCGCCCAACGCCCTGACGAACCGGGCCAGGTGGTTGTGCTGGCCGGCGGCATCCAGCCCGCCCTCGGTGGTGCGCTCCTCGCGCCGTTCGGGCACGATGCAGGCCGCGTGCGGCCGGTGGCCCAGGGCGATGTCCAGCATTTCGTCGGTGGCCGCCATCTCCAGGTTCAGCGGCAGGTCGATTTCGCGCGACAGCCGGACGATGTCGTGATCGGAGATGTGGCGCCGGTCCTCGCGCAGGTGGGCGGTGATGCCGTCGGCGCCGGCGGCCGCCGCGATGTGCGCGGCCCGCAGCGGATCGGGCACCAGGCCGCCCCGGGCGTTGCGGATGGTGGCCACGTGGTCGATGTTGACGCCCAGACGCAACGACCGGGAGGCGCGAAGGGAACGGACGGGCATGATGCACGGATCCTTGTGCGTGATAGGGCCGAGTGCGGCGACGCACAAAACACTGCGTCCAGGGCCTGTTGACAATAGGGGCGCGGCCTCGACGGCCGGCCGGCGCTCAACGGCGCGCGCGCTCCACGGAGTTGACGGACGGCGAGGCCCGCAGCGCGGCGATGATATTGGTCAGGTGGCGCACGTCGTGGACCTCGACGTCGATCATCATGTCAAAAAAATCGATGCTGCGGTTGGTGATCTTCAGGTTGGTGATGTTCCCCAGGTTCTTGGCGATGACGGTGGACAGTTCTGAGAGGGTCCCCATGTGGTTGCCCACCACCACCTTCAGGCGCCCGGTGTGCACGTCGGCGGTGGCCTGATCGTCCCAGGCCAGATCAAGCCAGCGCTGGGGTTCGTCGGTGTAGCTTTCCAACTGATCACAGTCGATGGTGTGAATGGTCACGCCGGTGCCCGTGTTGACGATGCCGACGATGCGGTCGCCCGGCAAGGGGTGACAGCAGCCGGCGTACTTGATCGCCATGCCGGGGATCAGCCCCTTGATGGGAATCGGGGTCTTGCCGGTCTCGGGCCGCGATCGCGACCAGCCGCGGCTGAACGGCTGCATCACCCGCGCCAGACGGTGCGGGGCCTTGAGCCCCGGGTAAACGGCGGTCACCACCTCCCGGGCGCTGGTGGTGCCGGCGCCCACCTCGGCGCACAGATCTTCCAGGCTCGGCGCGCGGAAGCGCGACAGGACGCCCTCCAGCCCCTTCTCGGTGAACGAGTATCCGGACTTGGCGAATTCCCGCGAGAGCATCTGCCGGCCCAGGCTGGCGTACTGCTCGCGCTGGCGCAGCCGGATAAACCGGCGTATCTGCGCCCGCGCCTTGCCGGACACGACGAAGTTCTCCCAGTCCGGCGACGGCGTCTGGGACTTGCTGGTGGCGATGTCCACCTGATCGCCGTTGTTCAGCACGTGGCGCAGCGGCACCAGGCGGCCGTTCACCCTGGCCCCGGCGCAGCGGTTGCCGACGTCGGTATGCACGGCGTAGGCAAAATCCACCGGGGTGGCGCCCACGGGCAGGTTGATGATGTCGCCCTTGGGCGTGAAGCAGAACACCTGGTCGGCGTACATCGCCAGCTTGGTGTGCTCCAGGAACTCGTCGGGGTTGGATGTGTGCTCCAGGATTTCGATCAGTTCGCGCAGCCAGCGGTACTGCTTGCCGTCGACGTTCTGGCGCAGGCCCTGTTTGTAGGACCAATGGGCGGCGACCCCGCGTTCGGCCACCTCGTGCATCTCGTGGGTGCGGATCTGCACCTCGATCCGATGGTTCCGGGGCCCCAGCACCGCCGTGTGGATGGACTGGTAACCGTTGGCCTTGGGGGTCGAGATGTAGTCCTTGAAGCGGTCCGGCACCATCCGATAGCCGGCGTGGATGACGCCCAACGCGCGGTAGCAGTCCTCCAGGGAGTCCACCATGATCCGGAAGGCCATGATGTCGGAGAGCTGCTCGAAGTCCACCTCCTTGCGGTGCATCTTCTCCCAGATCGAGTAGGAGCTTTTGACACGGCCGGAGATGGACGCCTCCAGGTCATGCTCGCCCATCACCTTGTGAAGCTCGTCCAGGATCTGGGCCTTCAACTCGGCGCCCTGTTCCTGAAGAAAGGACAGTCGGGTGAGGATGGACTCGCGGGCGTCCGGGTGCAGTTCCTTGAACGCCAGGTCCTGCAACTCGTCCTTGACCTCGTGCATGCCGATGCGCTCGGCCAGGGGCGCGAAGATCTCCATGGTCTCCAGCGCGATGCGCCGGCGTTTCTCGGGTTTCTTGACGAATCGCAGGGTGCGCATGTTGTGCAGGCGGTCGGCCAGCTTCACCAACAGCACGCGAATATCGTTGGACATCGCCAGGACCAGGCGGCGGAAATTCTCCGCCTCGCGCGTGGACCCGCCCGGTTGCAGCTTGATCTTGGCCAGCTTGGTGACGCCGTCGACCAGCGTCGCCACCTCGGCCCCGAACAGGCGCGCCACCTCGTCCACGGTGGCCGTCGTGTCCTCGATCACGTCATGCAGCAGCGCGGTGATGATCGAGGCACAGTCGAGCTTGTAGGCGGTGAGAATGCCCGCCACCTCGATGGGGTGGGAAAAATAGGGGTCCCCCGACTCGCGCAACTGCGAGCCATGCATCTTCATGGCGTAGACATAGGCGCGGTGAAGCGCGTCCTCGTCCGCCGCCGGGTCGTAGCTCATGACCCGGTCGACCAGTTCCACCTGCCGCATCATACGGGTCATGGCGCCGCCCTCCCGGACCACGCCGCCGGCCGCGCCTCCCGCCGATGCGGATTACGGCGCGCCGCGTTTGCGCCGGCACCGGTCCGGAACAGCCCAACGGAGCCCGCGCGCGGCGCGCGCGGGCCGGGCTCCGGCACGCTGCATGGCGGCTCAATCAACGTCGTGGACGCGCGTCTAGGACTCATCCTCGAGGGGGGCACCATCCATGGTCGCCTCGTCCGTCGCCGCCGGGGGCGCGACGGTCACATCATCGGTCAACTCCTCGACGTCACCGCCGTCGCCATGAATGGTCAGGCCGTCGGCCGCCACTTCCTCGGCCTCGTTGGCCGTGTCGCCGATGTCGACACCAAGCTGATGCTGCGACGCCAGGGCGTCGAAGGCATCCTCCGCCGGCTCGTCGGTTTCCACATGCTTCTGGAGACCCTTGACCAGGTCATCCTCAAGCTGGTCGAGATCCGTGGTCGTGTCGGCGATCTCGCGCAAGGCGATGACCGGATTCTTGTCGTTGTCCTTGTCCACGGTCAGGGGCGATCCGGCGGCGATGTCGCGCGCCCGCTGTGCCGCCATCAGCACGAGTTCAAATCGATTCGGGATTTGCTCAATACAGTCTTCGACTGTTACGCGCGCCATGCAGGAGTCTCCCCAAGGGTCTCATCGAACTGCTTTATATAGAGCCTCCCACGGCGCCCCGCAAGAAAACCGACGCCGCCGCATCGCGGCCCCGGACGCCCGGCGGCGCGATCGCGCATCCTCCCGCCGGGGCCACGACTCGCGCCAGACGAAGCCCCCTGCAACCACGACCGGAGGTGTTGCCCGCCTGACACGCCCCCCGGCCGCCATTGCCGGCACGTCGCGCCGATTTTTGCGGTCTCCCCGGTTTGCGACTAGGATGCCCGGGGCATCTGGACCTTCCGACGACGGGACGGACCGGGGCGGACACGCCGCCACGACCGGTTCGGCATGCCCCATGATGCCGGACGAACCCCAGGGGTCCAGCGTGGACCGACGGTGTGGTGCGCGGGAGGACGCGGCGGTGCGTAAGCTGGCCCTGGTGCTGCCAATCCTGCTGGTCCTGGGGATCGGGGTCGTCCTGGTGGCGCCGTCGATCATCGACTGGAACGCCTGGCGCGAGGACGTGGCCGCCCGCATCGAGGCCGCCACCGGCCGGGCCGTGGACATCGACGGCGACCTGTCTTTGCGGATCCTGCCCCGGCCCACGCTGGCGGTGGACGGGGTGCGCCTGGCCAACGCGCCCGGCGGCTCGACCCATCACATGGTGCGGATCGCCGCGCTGCGGGCCAGCCTGGCCTGGGCACCCCTGCTGCGGGGTGAGATCCGCGTCACCTCGGTGGACATCGTCGATCCGGTGATCCTGCTGGAGCGGCTGCCCGACGGGCGGGCGAACTGGATGATTGATCCGCCGGGTTCCGGTGGAACCGGACGCCAGGGCCGATCGGTGACCATGCCCGTGCCCGCGCTGCGCGACGCGCCGCCGGCCGAGCCCGACGGCATCGGCCTCACCGTGGCCCTGGAGAACGTGCACCTGCGCAACGGTCGGCTGGTGTTGCGGGATGCCCGGCGGGACACCGAGTCCGAATGGACCATCACCACCCTCGACCTGTCCGCCGACAGCCTGTCCGGCCCCTACCGCGTGAGTGGCGATGTCACCGCCAGCACCACGCCGAGCACGCCGGTGCTGTTCGACGCCCTGGTGGGCAGCCTCACGCGCACCGGCACCATCCCGGTTGACGTGCAACTGCTGCTGCCCGACAGCGGCGCCACCGCCACCGTGACCGGCACCCTGGACGCCCCCCTGGACCATCCAACCCTGCGCGGTGACCTGCGCATCAACGGCGCCGACCTGGCCGCCGCCGAGGCCATCCTGGGACCCGCTCTGGCGGCGATGCCCGGCGCCGGCGCCCTGCCCATGCGCCCGTTCGCCGTGTCGGCCCGCGTCGTCGCCGACGCCCGGGTCGTGGACCTGTCGGACCTGCGCGTCGACCTGGACGGCGCGGAGGGCCGGGGACATGCCCGCGTCGCCTGGACCGATACCGGCACGGACGCCTCGATCACCCTGCGACTGCGCGCCCTGGACGTGGACGCGTGGCTGACCGATCCGCCGCCGGCCGCCGCCGCCCCCGCCGAGACGTCCGATGATGCCCCGTGGGACGAGACCGGCGCGGCCTGGCCGCCGATCCGGCTTCCGGCCCTGCCCCCGGGCCTGTCCGGGCGCCTGACACTGAGCGCCGAGGCCATGACCTGGCGCGGCGAGGGGATCCGCCAGGCCCATCTGGAGGCGACCGTGGACGCGGGACGCCTGACGGTCGAGCAGGCGCGCGCCAACCTGCCGGGCGGGTCCACACTGTCGGGCCGGGCCACGCTCGCCACGCAAGACGGTATCCCCCGCGTCGACGGTCACTTGTCCGCCACGGCCGGCAACCTGCGCGAGGTGCTGGCATGGCTCGACCTGCCGGTCCACCGGCTGCCCGCCGACCGCCTGCGCGGCTTCGCCCTGGAGGTGGACGTCGCCGGCACGCCGGTGGAAGCACGGCTAAGCAACCTGGACCTGACGGTGGACACCACACGGGCCACCGGCGCGGTGGTGCTGCGGGGTGGTCCGCGCCTGGGCATCGGCGCCAACATCCATGTCGAGTCCCTCGCCCTCGACGCCTACCGTCCCGCCCCACCGCCATCCCGGACCGAACCCGGCGATGGATCGACGCCCGACGCGTCGCCCCCCGCCCTGCCCTGGCTGGCCGCGCTGAACACCGTCGATGCCAACGCCCGCATCCGCGTGGACACGCTGATCGTCGATGGCCTGCCGCTCTCGGACATCACGCTCGACGGCTCGCTCCTCAGTGGGCGCCTGACCGTCCGCGAGGCCCGCATCGGCGCCCTCGCCGAGGCCCGCGTGACCCTCTCCGGCGGTCTGTCCGGGTTCGGCGGACCGCCGCGCTTCCACGGCCTGGCGGTCGGGATCGAGGTCGACGACCCGGCCCACACCGCCCGCCTGCTGCGCATCGATCCGCCGCTGGCGCTGCGCGACCTGGGGCCGGTGACGCAGACGCTGCTGCTGGACGGTCCGGCGGACGCCCTGGAGGTCACCGGCGCCCTGCGAGCCCTGGGCGGCAGCCTGGACGTGAACGGCAGCCTCCAGGACATCCTGTCGCCCGGGGCGTCCTGCGACCTGGCGGTAGACCTGCGTCTTCCGGATGCCACCGCGCTGGCCCGGCTGATGCCCCGGCGGGCCAGCCCGTCGACGCCCCCGGACACGGCGCCGGTGCCCTTGCGCGTGGTCGCGCGGGTGGCCGGCAAGGACCGGATCCTGACCCTCGGCACCCTCGATCTGCGGGCCGGCGACAGCCGCGTGCACGGCGCGGCCACGCTGGGATGGGAGGGGTCGCGCCCGCATCTGGTGGCCGACCTGCGCGCCGGCCACCTGCGCCTGCCCCGGCCCCCCGCCCTGCCGCTACCGGATTGGATGGACGCGGACGTGACCGTCGGCGCCGATACCCTAGTCCTCGCGAGTGCCCCGCCCCTGACCGGCGCCACCATGGGGCTGCACTGGATCGACGGCGTACTGACCCTGGACGGACTGAGCGCCGACCTGGCCGGCGGCACGCTGGAGGGCAGCGGAACCTTGACCGCCCCCGCCGCCGCCCGGGGGCCGGCATGGTCGCTTCGGCTGGACGCCCGTGACCTGGACCTGGGACGACTGCTGGACGCGACGGCCCCGACGCCGCCGGACACCGCGACGGGTGGGATCGGCTCGGCGACCGTCGCCCTGGCGCTTCAGGGCCGGGGCATGCGCGCACCGATCCCCCTCACCGACCTGACCGGCGAGGCACGCCTTGCGCTGCATGGCCTGCGGGCGATCCCGGCCGGCGCCGCCGGGTCGCCCCTGGCCGTCCTTCTGCGGCCGCTGGCGGAGCTGGACCAGGCCGCCGCCGGCCTGCTGGGCGACGCCGCGCCCCCCGATCGCGCCACCACCCTGGACGGCCGGGCGCGCATCGACGGCGGCCTGCTGACGGTGGACGCGCTTCGCCTGCACCACCCGTTGTTCCGGGGCACGCTGACGGGCACGGTCGATCTGGGCGCGGGGACCATGGATGCCGGCGGCACCCTGACGGTACCCGAGGGTCCCTTGCGCGCGACCGTCGGCCCGGCCATCCCGGTGCGCGTTTTCGGATCGCTCACCGACCCGGCGGTGCGGGCCTCCTTCCGCCGTCTGCGCCTGGATCCGGGGCACCTCGGCGGCGGCCGACGCTAACCCCCAACCCCGTCGTCGGCGTCCACCTCCGCATCACCACCATGGGACAGGGCGTCCAGGATCCCGCAGTGGTCCACCCGGCCACCCACGCACTGGTCCACCATGTGCGCCAGTTCGTCCCGCAAACGTTCCAGGTGGGTGATCTTGCCCCGCACGGCCTCCAGGTGGCGCCCCGCCACGGCGTGGATCTCGGCGCAGGAGTGCTCCGCATGACGTCCGAGGGCGATCATCTCGCGCACCTCGTCCAGCGTGAACCCCAGCCGCCGCGCGCCCCGCACGAAGGACAGCCGGCGCAGGTGCTCCCGCGTGTAGACCCGATGGTTGCCCGAGGTGCGCGCCGGCGCCGCCAGGACGCCGATGCGTTCGTAATAGCGGATGGTGTCCACCTTGGTGTCGGTCAGGCGGGCCAGGGTGCCGATGTTCACGGGCCGTCCTCCGGATGGGGTGCACAGATGCCTCTTGAAGCTTGAGTGGCTCCAGGTTTCACACTGGGGCCAACCTGTGATGATGCAAGAGGAGAGATCGGATGGCGGGGTGCGGCTGTTCCCAGGGCGTGCGGTTCGACGGCGTGTCGCGACGGTATCGCCAGGTGCTTCTGGCGGTGATCGCCATCAACGCCAGCATGTTCCTGGTGGAGATGACCAGCGGCATGATGGCGCAGTCCATGGCCCTGAAGGCGGACGCGCTGGACTTCCTGGGGGACAGCCTGACCTACGCGCTTTCGCTGGCGGTGATCGGGATGTCGCTCCGGGTGCGGGCCACCGCCGCCCTGGTCAAGGGCATCAGCCTCGCGATCATGGCCGTGGTGGTGCTGGGCGCCAGCCTGTGGCGGGTGCTGGTGGCGGCCCAGCCGGACGAGGTGGTGATGAGTTCCATCGGCCTGCTGGCCTTCGTCGCCAACGTGGCCTCGGTGCTGTTGCTGCTGCGCTACCGGGATGGGGATTCGAACGTGCGGTCGGTCTGGCTGTGCAGCCGCAACGACGCCATCGGTAACCTGGGCGTCATCGGCGCCGGCCTCCTGGTGGGGCTCACCGGCACGCGCTGGCCCGACCTGGCCGTGGCCGCCATCCTGGCCGGCCTGTTCCTGACCTCGGCCGTGGGCATCATCCGCCAGGCCCGAACCGAGCGCCGGGAGGCCGCGACGGACGCCCGCGTCGCCGACCGCCGGCCGGTGGCCGCCGAATAGGCCGACCGGGCCGGAGGCATCGGGCTTGCGCCGCCAGGGCCGGCTGTGGTGGGGTGCGCGCCTCACCCGTCCCAGCGTCCCATTACCGGATCGACGATGCCCGACCTGCCTGTTCCGCCACCGCTCACCCCCACGCCCAGTGTGTCGATGACCCTCGCCGAGGCCATGGCCCGGCCCATTCCGCCCGGCCGGCTGCGCGAGACCGTCACGTACATGGAATGCCACCAGCCACCGGAGCAGCCGCAACCGCCGCTTCCCCCGGGCGTGACCCTCGCGCGCCACGCCGGCACGCTGACGTGGGCGGACTTCGGGCCCCTGTTCCATGCCGTGGGCGATCCCTGGCTGTGGCGCGACCGGCTGCTGTGGCCACGCGAGGCCATCGACGCGCATATGGCCGACCCGGGCATCGTCATCCACCTGCTGGCGCGGGACGGACAGCCCCTGGGCTTCTGCGAGATGGACCGGCGCGACCCGGCGGACGGGGTCTCGGTGCTGTACTTCGGACTGGTCCCGCGGGCCATCGGCGGCGGCCTGGGCCGCGCCCTGTTCATCCATGCGCTGGCCGACGCCTGGGCCGAGTCCCCGGCCTGTGTGCGCCTCAACACCTGCACCCACGACAGCCCGCGCGCCCTGGCGTTCTATCAGGCATACGGCTTCGCCGTCGTGGATCGCCGCGTGACCGAGGCCGACGACCCGCGCCTGACCGGGATCCTGCCGGCGGAGGCCGGGGCGCGCTTCCCCCTGGCGCCGCTGATCACGCGGCCACCGGCGCTCTCGACGGCGTGACGGATGTCGCCGTCGCGCCTCAGTCCCGCGCGCCGCGCCTTGGGGGCGCCGGAAGCCCGGGCCCGGCGCCGGCCACGTCGGCGGGACGCGCCCGCGTGTGGGCGCTGGTCCGATGCTCCACCCAGCGCAGGCCGCGCACCAGCACGAAGGTGATGGTCATGTAGATCAGGCCGGCGGCCAGGAAGGTTTCGACCGGCATGTAGTTGCGGGCGATGACGGTGCGCGCCATGCCGGTCAGGTCCAGCAGGGTGATGGTGCTGGCCAGCGCGCTTCCCTTGAGCATGAGGATCAACTCGTTGCCATAGGCCGGCAGGGCCAGACGCGCCGCGCGCGGCAGCACGATCCGCCCCATGGTGGTCGCCCGGCCCATGCCCAGGGCGCGCGCCGCCTCGATCTCGCCGGGTGGCACCGCCTGGATGGCACCCCGCAGGATCTCGGCGATGTAGGCGGCGGTGTGCAGGGCAAAGGTGATGATGGCGCACCAGTAGGGCTCGCGCAGAATCGGCCACAGGATCGGACTGTCCTGGATGACCTGGAACTGCGACAGGCCGTAGTACACCAGGAACAACTGCACCAGCAGCGGTGTTCCCCGGAAGAAGAAGATGTAGGCGAACGGCAGCGCCCGCACCAGCACCAGCGACGAGGTTCGCGCGATGGCCAGCGGCACCGCCAGCAGCACGCCGAAAAAGCCGGAAATGAACAGCAATTGAAGGGTCAGCCAGGCGCCTTTCAGCAACTCCGGCAGGACATCGAGACTCACCTGGATGTTCATGTGACGCGCATCCCCGGCAAGCCCCGGTTGGCGCGCCGCTCCAGCACCGCCAGGATGCCCATGGAGATGACGGTCAACCCCAAATAGATCACGGCCGCCGCCAGGTAGAAGGTGAAGGGTTCCTTCGTGGCGCCGACGGCGAACTGTGCCTTGCGCATGACCTCTTCCAGGCCGATGACGGACACCAGGGCCGTGTCCTTCATGAGCACCAGGAACAGGTTGCCGAGCCCCGGCAGGGCCAGCCGCCACGCCTGCGGCAAGACGATGCGGAAGAAGATGTCCACTGGTCCCATGCCCAGGGCCTGCGCCGCCTCGCGCTGGCCGGGGGACACGGACTGGAAGGCGCCCCGGAAGACCTCGGCCGCATAGCCGCCGAAGGTCAGGCCCAGGGCCAGCGAGCCGGCGATGAAGGGACTGAGTTCCAGATACCCGGTGTGTCCGAACGGCCGCGCCACGGCCATCAGCACCGTCGAGGCCCCGAAGTAGATCAGCAACACCACCAGAAGCTCCGGGATACCCCGGATGATGGTGGTGTAGGCCGTGGCGATCCAGCGCGCGGGCGCGATCGACGACGCCATGGCGGCCGCCCCCGCCAGGCCCAGGACCAGCCCGATGGCCAGCGCCGTGAGCGCCAGGCGGACGGTCATCCACAGGCCGAGAAGCAGCTCATCCTCAAAACCATGCAGATCCGGCACCGGTGGCGGTCCCTTTCCCCTCTGTCGTCGCGTCCATCGCCGCCGGTCGGGCGAGGCGCATCCATGCGGACGCCCGCATGCCCCCTCATGTCGTGTCCCGACCGACCCGTCGCGCCCGCCGTCACGCGCCAAGAAACGCTCACGGTAACGCCCAAGGACGGGGAGACAACCAACCCTTGAACATCCCATCCCGGATAGCGACGGGGTGGGCCAACCCCCTTGGGCCGGACCCACCCCTGGCACGCGCGGGGTCACCCCCCTTGATCAGCGTCCGGTCCCTCACCAGCGGTCATGGACCGGGACCGGTGACATCCGTGTCGGACGGACGAGACACCCGCGTCCGCCGCCGGTCTCAGTAGATGCTGAACGGGAAGTACTTGGCGTTGATCTCCGCGTAGGTCCCGTCGTCGACGATCTCGTCGATGGCCGTGTTGAACGCCTCCACCAGATCCTCCTCGCCCTTGCGGACGGCGATGCCGATCAGGTCGTTGTCGAAGACGGGCTCGCCCTTGAACTCGAAACCGGCGCCGGCGTCGGACTGAAGCCACTCGTAGTTCACCAGCACATCGGCGATCACGGCGTCCAGGCGCCCGGCCTCCAGGTCCAGGTAGGCGTTCTCCTGGGTGTCATAGAGCTTGGCGTCGACCCCCGGCATGTTCTCCGTCAGCCACTGGGCGGCGATCGTGGCCCGCTGGGCTCCCACCGACTTGCCCTCCAGGGCCTCGGCGGAGATATCCAGATCGTCTTCGTTGGCGCCGACGAACTGAAGCTTGTTGGTGTAGTAGTGGTTGGTGAAATCAACCGCCTTCTTGCGTTCCTCGGTGATCGACATGGAGGCGATGATGGCATCGTACTTCCCCGCCATCAGGCCCGGCAGGATGCCGTCCCAGTCCTGCTTGACGAAGGTGCATTCCCGCTCCATGCGCTCGCACAGGGCGTTGGCGATGTCGATGTCGAAGCCGTGCAACTCGCCGTTCTCATTGACCATGTTGAACGGAGGGTAGGCGCCCTCGGTACCGATGCGCAGGGGTTCGGCCCAGGCCGTGGCGGTCAGGGCGGCCGTGGCGGCCGCCACGACGACGCCCAGGGCGGTGGCACGCAGTCCGGTCATGGTGTGTCCTCTCCCAGGTTGTGGGTCCGTTTGGCGTTCGGACCTCGGGGACGGAACGGTGCCCCGCGCCGCCCCCCGATCGATTCCGACCGCGCGGTCGTCAGTGCAGGTGCCGCGCCAGGAACCGGCGCAGGCGATCGGAATCCGGATTGGTGAACAGGATGTCGGGCGGCCCGTCCTCCTCCACCCGTCCCTCGTCGAGGAACAGGGCGCGGGTGGACACGTCGCGGGCAAAGCCGATCTCGTGGGTGACGATCAACATGGTGCGCCCCTCCTCGGCCAAGGCGCCGATCACGCCCAGCACCTCGCCGACAAGCTCCGGGTCGAGGGCCGAGGTGGGCTCGTCGAACAGGATCACCTCGGGGTCCATGGCCAGCGTGCGGGCGATGGCGGCGCGCTGCTGCTGGCCACCGGACAGGTGCGCCGGGTAGTAGTCGCGCCGCTCCGCCAGGCCCACCTTTTCCAGAAGGGCCTCGGCCTTCTCGACACATTCCCTCTTGGGCAGGCCCCGAACCCGGCGCGGCGCCTCGATCAGGTTGTCGAGGACCGACATATGGGGCCACAGATTGAACTGCTGGAACACCATGCCCACCCGCGCCCGCAGCCGGGTGAGTTGCCGGCTGTCGGCCGGGCGCAACGCGCCGGCACGGTCGCGCCGGGTGCGGACCTCCTCGCCGTGCACCCAGATGCGGCCGGCCGAGGGCGTCTCCAGGAAGTTCAGGCAGCGCAGGAACGTGCTTTTGCCCGACCCGCTGGACCCCAGCACGGCGATCACGTCCCCCGTGCGCGCGGTGAGCGAGATGCCCCGCAACACCTCCAGGGCGGCGAAGCGCTTGTGGATGTTCTCGACGGTGAGCACCGCCGGGGCGGCATCATCGGCCGGCAGCCCGGCCCCCGACCGAAGGGAGCCTGTCGCCGGGTGATCCGGAGACAACAGAGCGTTGGACACGATGGCGGTCTCCCGGGCGGGCGTCGGTCACGGCATGGAGGGACGGACCGGAGTCGGCCCGCGTTGTCCGAGTCATATCCCCGACGCGGGCCATCTGGCAACATCGGCAGCAGTTCTCAGGATGGGGTTGGAGTGTGTCGCAACCGGGTCTGGTGATTGAAGGGACAGGTGAGGAGGGGCGGGCTCAGGGTGGCTGGGGCGGCGGGACTCCGGTTGTGAGGGTGCGCATGAGGGCGGCCCAGGACGGGAAGACGAGATAGGCGGTGATGGTCGCCAGATGGGTGAACATCCGGGT
>NZ_JACIGK010000002.1 GCF_014197915.1 Roseospira visakhapatnamensis | reverse complement strand
CCCTGAAAGAAGCGCTCGACAAAGTTATGCCAACAGAGTGCAGCAGCTATATGCGGCATTCCGGCTATGGCCCAACTTGATCTCGGATTACTCTAACAGCCCGATCCTGACGAGCGCGCCTACGCCACCACCTTGCCGGGGTTGAACAGCCCGGCCGGGTCCAGGGCGTGCTTGAGGGACCGCATCATCTCCAGTTCCACCGGCGCCTTCAGGCGCTCCAGTTCGCCCACCTTGAGGCGGCCCACCCCATGCTCGGCGGCGATGGACCCGTCCATCTCGGTGACGAGGTCATGGACGATGCGGTTCATGGCGTCCCAATGGTCCAGGTAGGCCGCCTTGTCCATGCCCTCGGGCTGGCTGAGGTTGTAGTGGATGTTGCCGTCGCCGACATGGCCGAACGGACAGGGGCGCAGGCCGGGCATGGCGGCGGTCACGGCGGCGTTGGCGCGGGTGATGAACGCCGGCACGGACGACACGGGCAGCGAGACGTCGTGCTTGATGGAGCCGCCCTCGATGCCCTGGGCCTCGCTCATCAGTTCGCGCAGCCGCCACAGCGCCTCGGCCTGATCCAGGCTCTCGGCCAGCACCGCGTCGGCGATCAGGCCGTCCTCGAAGGCGGCGCCCAGCAGCCCCTCCAGGTCGTCGCGCACCCCACCGGCCTCGCCGGCGCCGGGGCGGGCGCTGGACAGCTCGATCAGCACGTACCAGGGCCAGGGCGCCTCCAGCGGGTCGGCGCAGCCGGGCATGTGACGATGGGTGATCTCGATCCCGAAGCGGGCCATCAATTCGAAGGCGGTCACCGAGTCGCCCGACCAGGCGCGGGCGTGACGCAGCAGCGCGGTGACCTTTTCCAGGTCGTCCAGGCCGCAGAAGGCGGTGGCCCGGGCCACGGGACGCGGGTAGAGCCGCAGGGTGGCGGCGGTGATCAGGCCCAGGGTCCCCTCGGAGCCCACGAACACGTGCCGCAGGGCATAGCCCGCGTTGTCCTTGCCCAGGCGGCGCAGGCCGTTCCAGACGCGGCCATCGGGCAAGACAACCTCCAGGCCCAGCACCTGCTCACGCATGTTGCCGTAGCGCAGTACGCCAGTCCCGCCGGCGTTGGCGGCGATGTTGCCGCCGATCTGGCAGGAGCCCTCGGCGGCCAGGCTGACCGGGAACAGACAGTCCGCCTCGTCGGCGGCCCGTTGCAGGTCGGCCAGCACCACCCCGGCCTCGACCGTGGTGGTCAGGTTGACGGGATCCAGGGCCCGGACGCGATTCAGGCGCCGGGTGGAGATCACCACCTCGCCCCCGTGCTCGAACGGCACGTTGCCGCCCACCAGGCCGGTGTTGCCGCCCTGGGGCACCATCGGCGCGCCGGCCTCATGACAGGCGGCGACCACGGCGGCGGCCTCGTCGGTGGTGGCCGGGCGCACCACCGCGCGGGCCTGGCCGTGGAACAGGCCGCGTGGCTCCTCCAGATGCGGCGCCATATCCTCGGGCGTGGTCAACACGGCGGCGGGGCCGACGATCTCGGCGAAACGGACGATCAGGGGATCGGCAACGGCGGTCATGCGGCGGGGTCCTCGATCTCGACAAACTCGGCGCGGGCGTAGCCCTGGGCATACAGGAGCGCCGTCAGGTCACCGTGGCGCACCACGGCGCGGGCCCGGTCGGCCACGCTGGGGCGCGGATGAAAGGCCACCCCCAGGCCGGCGGCCAACAGCATCGGCAAGTCGTTCGCGCCGTCGCCGACCGCCAGGGTCCGGCTCATGGGCAGGCGCAGGCGACCGGCCTCGGTCATCAGGGTGTCCAGCTTGGTCTGGCGGTCCCGGATCGGCGGGACGACACGCCCCGTCAGCCGGCCGTCCTGGATCTCCAGCACGTTGGACACATGGTCATCGAAGCCGCACAGCGCCATCACCCGCCCGGTGAAGACCGTGAAGCCGCCGGAGACCAGCAGGCAATATGCTCCGGCGGCCTTCATGGTGGCCACCAGGGTCCGGGCGCCGGGTGTCAGGCGCGTGTCCGCCCAGGTCTCGTCAAGCGCCGCCTCCGGCAGACCCGCCAGCATGGCGACACGCTCCGCCAGGGACTGGGCGAAGTCGATCTCGCCGTTCATCGCCCGCGCGGTGAGGGCGGCGATCCGGTCCTTCAGGCCGGCGTGGGCGGCCACATCGTCCAGGGTCTCCGAGGTGACGATGGTCGAGTCCATGTCGGAGATCAGCAGCGCCTTGCGGCGGTCGGCCATGGGCTGGGCGATGGCGTCCACGGGCGCGCCGCCCAGCGCCACCCGCGCCTGGCCCTCCGCCTGCTCCAGGGCCAGGCCGGTGAAGGGGATGTCGCAGGCCTCGTTCTCCGCCAACCAGCGTGGCCGGGCGTGCTCGGCCCCCAGCGCTCCCAGCGCGGCGCGCGCGGCCTTCGCCCGGGTCTTGGTCAGCGCCCCGGATCCGGGGGCGGCGATCAGCGTCAGGACCTGGTCCAGGCCCCGGACACCGGGCGCGGCGGCGGGCTCCCCGGGCGCGGCCTGGAGAGGGATCGGCGGGGGCAGGACCATGGCGGGCGGCTCCGGCGGAAAAGACGGCGGCGGGCGTGGGGACGCGCCACCGGGCGTGGCCGGCGGGCGTCGACCCTTTAGCGCGGAACGGGGGCCATTGGCAACGTGGGGCGAGGGCGCGCTGATACGAAGGGATCACGTGTCCAGTCAGTCCAGGCGACGCGAGCCCCCTGGAGAGTCCGCGGCATGGCGTCCATCCCGCCATCCGGGCGGCCCCGATCGGCCAAGACCATGGTCTCGGGCTCCTCCGTCATGGCATACGCTCATTGACGGTCCGCGCAGCGGCCGTGCCGCCGCCCCGGCCCTTCTCAACCCCATGGACCCGCGCCTGTCATCGGTCCGATGCACGCCAGCCCACGCCCCATGACCGATCCCCCGCCCCCGCTGATCCTGCTCGCCGGGCCGACGGCCAGCGGCAAGTCCGGCCTGGCCCTGGCGCTGGCCCGCGCTTTCGACGGCGTGGTGGTCAACGCCGACAGCATGCAGGTTTACCGGGACCTGCGACTCCTCACCGCCCGGCCCTCGCCGGAGGATGAGGCCCTGGCGCCGCACCGTCTTTACGGGGTGCTGGACGGCGCCGAGGTATGCTCGGCGGCACGCTGGGCGGTCCTGGCCAAGGACACCCTCCGCGAGACCTGGGAAGCCGGCCGCGTGCCCATCGTCACCGGCGGAACCGGCCTCTACCTGGAGGCGCTGACCGAGGGCCTGTCCCCCATTCCCGACATCCCCGCCGGCATCCGCGCGGCGGCCCGGGCGCGGCTGGACCGCATGGGCAACACGGCATTCCATGCCGCGCTCATCGCGCGCGACCCGGTGACGGCGGCGCGCCTGGACCCCGGCAACTCGCAGCGGCTGGTCCGCGCCTGGGAGGTGCTGGACGCCACCGGCCGGTCGCTGTCGTGGTGGCAAGACCAGCCGCCCGATCCGCCCGTCGTGTCCGCGCGGCGCCTGACCCTGGTGCTGGATCCGCCGCGCGAGGCCCTGCGCGCGGCCATCGATGCCCGCTTCGTCGCCATGATCGCGGCCGGCGCCCTGGCGGAGGTCGCGGCGCTCCTGGCTCGCGGCCTGCCCCCGGACCGCCCGGTCATGAAGGCCGTCGGCGTGCCAGACCTGGCCGCCCACCTGCGCGGGGAAACCGACCTGGAGACGGCGGTCATGCGTGCTCAGGCGGCGTCGCGCCGCTACGCCAAGCGGCAGCGCACCTGGCTGCGCGGACGGGTCCGGGCCGATGGCCGATGGGCGGGCCCATCCGGCGGCGGGGGGGCCGGGTCCGGCCCCGATGACACCACGGACGTCGTGGAGACCGTGCGCCGGTTCCTAAGGTCCCTATAGGAGTCCGGACGCTGACGGAGGACAATGGTGCCGCCGCCTGGCGACCCGCGTCAGGGGATCGGTCGTCGGCACTTCATGGACATCGAGAGATCCGCATGGATATCGTCATCGCCAGAGCCATTCATGTTCTCGCCATCGTGCATTGGATCGGCGGCGTGTTCATGGTCACGGCCGTGATCCTGCCGTCCGTGCGCCGGCTGGAGACTCCGGAGCGCCGCATCGCCGCGTTCGAGGCCATCGAAGGGCGGTTTTCCCGGCAGGCCAAGATATCGGTCACGCTGGCCGGTCTCTCGGGTCTCTACCTGACGGACCGGCTGAATGCCTGGCACCGGTTCCTGGAGGTCGACGTCCTGTGGATGCATGCCATGGTCCTCATCTGGGCGGTGTTCACCTTCGTCCTGTTCGTGGCCGAACCGCTGGTCCTACATGCCTGGTTCCGTCGGAAGGCACAGGAAAACCCCGAACGGGTCTTCGCGCTCATCCAGCGCGCCCATGTGGTGCTGCTGACGGCCAGCCTGGTGACGGTGGGGGCCGCCGTGCTGTATGCGAACGGGTTCTACCTGTGATCCGCCGTACCGTGACCCACCAGAGCCCGTCCCGGGGAGACTCGTCGCCCCCCGTCCAGGAGGCCACGGCGTCGCGATGACCGAGTTCCTCACCGCCTTGGGCGTCTTCCTGGCCGCGCACGTCGGACCGGCCGTCCCGCCCGTGCGCCGCGCGCTGGTCCGCCGCCTTGGCGAGCCTCGCTATCTCGCGATCTATGCGGTGGTCTCGACGGCGCTGCTCGCCTGGCTGATCGTCGCGGTCCTGCGCGCGCCCTACGTTCACCTGTGGACCCCGCCGCTCTGGACGTACTGGGTCCCGCTGGTCGTGATGCCGGCGGCGTTCATGCTGCTGTGCGTCGGCCTGATCACGCCCAACCCGCTGTCGATCAGCCTATCGAGGGCACCATTCGACCCGGATCGCCCGGGGCTCGTCGGGTGGGTGCGCCATCCCGTGCTCTGGGGGTTCGGCCTGTGGAGCCTGTCGCACATGCCGGCCAACGGGGCCCTGGTTCCGGCGATCCTGTTCGGCGTGTTCACGGTGTTCTCCTTTGGCGGCATGCCGATGGTGGACCGCAAGCGGCGGCGGACGATGGGACCCGACGCGTGGCGCCGGCTGGACGCGGCGCGACGCGCCGGCCGCGCCGCCGGACTGCCGTGGACGGCCCGCGCCACCGCCGGCGTGGCGCTTGGCCTGGCCCTCACGCTGGCATTCGTTCTTTGGGCGCATCAGGCCCTGTTCGGCCTGTCGCCCGTGCCGCTGCTCGGTGTCGGGCTGTAACACCATCGTTGGATGAGTGTGACTCATCCGCCGAGCGGCACCGGCCGACGCCCCCCTGACGACATCCGTGGCGCCGCACGCTCCACTCCGGTCGAAAATGTCCAATGTGCCCGCCCCGGCGCAATTTTCGGAAATGACCAAGGGGGAAACCTTTGCGCTTGTTCGGGGGTTTTTGTTGACCCCTTGAGCTTCCCAGACTAGGGTGTCGCTCCCCGGGCCCGAGGCGGCGCGCTGGTCTTGTATTGCCCGCGCGCTTCAGACCCGGGCGCGGTCCCCGCGCGTCCAGCGCGGCAGCGCAACGTCGCGTGACACGCCCACCGCAGTCCGGCCCAGGCGTTCGACGTGCCGTCGGCTCGTTGGCCCTTGCGCGCGCTGGAGACGGGGAGACCGCACGGCCAGCCTCACCCCCGGCGGTTCTCCCGTGATGACCGGGGGCGGTTTCGATTCGACCAAGGAGTGGTGGCCCGGCGTCCCTGGAGTCAGGACCCGACCACCCCCGACCCGACCCTTTTGGAAGGATGCGGTACTATGTCCGAGACGCAGTTGACCGGCGCCGACGTTATCCTCAAGGCCCTGGCCGACCAGGGCGTAGAGGTCATCTTCGGCTACCCGGGCGGCGCCGTCCTGCCCCTCTACGATGCCCTGTTCAAGCAAAACCGCATCCGCCACATCCTGGTCCGCCACGAACAGGCCGCCGTACACATGGCCGAGGGGTATGCCCGTTCCACCGGCAAGGTAGGCGTGGTGCTGGTGACCTCCGGCCCCGGCGCCACCAACGCCGTCACCGGCCTGACCGACGCCCTGATGGACTCGGTTCCGGTGGTCTGCCTGACCGGCCAGGTGCCGACCTTCCTGATCGGCAACGACGCCTTCCAGGAGGCCGACACCACCGGCATCACCCGCCAGTGCACCAAGCACAATTACCTGGTCAAGGAACCGGAGGCGCTGGCGCGCACCATCCACGAGGCGTTCATCGTCGCCGCCAACGGCCGACCCGGCCCGGTGGTCATCGACCTGCCCAAGGATGTGCTGATGGCCAAGGCGCCCTATGTGCCGGCCTCGCGGGTCAAGCACCGCTCCTACAAGCCGCAGATCAAGGGGAACCTTCAGGCCATCGAGCAGGCCGTGGAGATGATGGGCAAGGCCGAGCGCCCGGTGTTCTACGTCGGTGGCGGCGTGGTGAACTCCGGCCCCAACGCCTGCCAGTTGCTGACTTCGTTCGTGCGCACCACCGGCTTCCCCATCACCAGCACGCTCATGGGCCTGGGCGCCTATCCGGCCAGCGACCAGCAGTTCCTGGGCATGGTCGGCATGCATGGCACCTACGAGTCCAACATGACCATGCACGACTGCGACCTGATGATCTGCGTCGGCGCGCGGTTCGACGACCGGGTCACCGGCAAGCTGGATGCCTTCGCGCCGCACTCCCGGAAGATCCACATCGACATCGATCCGTCCTCCATCAACAAGAACGTCGCGGTGGACCTGGCCATCGTCGGCGACGTGGCACACGTGCTGGAGGACATGACCCGGGTGTGGAAGGCCCGCCAGATGCGGCCGCCCCAGAAGGCCCTGGCCAAGTGGTGGGGCACGATCGACGGGTGGCGCGGCCGCAACTGCCTCGCCTACCGCACCACCGACACGATCATCAAGCCGCAGCAGGCCATCCAGCGCCTCTACGAGCACACCAAGGACCGCGACACCTACATCACCACCGAGGTGGGCCAGCACCAGATGTGGGCCGCGCAGTTCTACAAGTTCGAGCAGCCCAACCGCTGGATGACCTCGGGCGGCCTCGGCACCATGGGCTACGGCTTCCCGTCCGCGCTGGGCGTGCAGGTCGCCCACCCCGACTCGCTGGTGATCGACATCGCCGGCGAGGCATCGTTCCTGATGAACCTTCAGGAACTGGGCACGGCCGCGCAGTACAATCTGCCCGTGAAGATCTTTATTCTGAACAATCAGTACATGGGCATGGTGCGCCAGTGGCAGGAACTGCTGCACGGCAGCCGCTATTCGGAAAGCTACAGCGACGCCCTGCCCGACTTCACCAAGCTGGCCGATGCCTTCGGCTGGGTCGGCATGGTGGTGGACAAGCCTGCCGACCTGGACGACGCCATCCGCGAGATGATCGCCGTGGATCGCCCGGTGCTGATGGACGTGCATGTCGACCAGTCCGAGAACTGCTATCCCATGATCCCCTCGGGCGCCCCGCACAACGAGATGCTGCTGGGTCCCGAGGATGCCGGCACGTCGGTCTCGGATCACGGCATGGTCCTGGTATAACCCCACCCGCTCCCGCCTCGCGCGGCGGCCGGCTTCCGGCCGCCGCCGCCTCCTTTGCATGCCCGCATGCGCCTCGCGTCCCCGGTCACCGACCCGCCTGGACACGCCCTCCGGACATGAACTCCCCCGGACACGAACCCAAGGAAAAGGTCACATGGCGTCCCCGATGCCCCCCTCGATCAGCACAGAGCAGGACCTCCGCACGCATACCATCGCCGTTCTGGTGGACAACGAAGCCGGGGTCCTGGCCCGGGTGATCGGCCTGTTTTCCGGGCGCGGCTACAACATCGAAAGCCTGACCGTCGCCGAGGTGGACACCGCCGAGCGGCTGTCGCGCATCACCCTGGTCACCTCGGGCACGCCCATGGTGATCGAGCAGATCAAGGCTCAGCTCGGCCGTCTGGTGCCGGTGCGCAAGGTCTCCGACCTGACCGTCGAGGGTCCGTCCGTCAGCCGCGAACTGGCCCTGATCAAGGTGAACGGCACCGGCGAGAAGCGCGTGGAATCGTTGCGCATCGCCGACATCTTCCGGGCCAACGTGGTGGACAGCACCAACGACTCCTTCGTTTTCGAGATCGTCGGCAAGACCGACAAGCTGGATGCCTTCATCAAGCTGATGGAGCCCCTGGGCCTGGTGGACGTCAGCCGCACCGGCGTGGTGGCCATCGCCCGCGGCAACAGGCCGCTCTGATCGCGCGGCGCGGCGCTCGACGGGGTTGGTCGAGCGACGCGTCGGGCCTGACACTCGCTTCCAGGCGCGCCGGTCCGGCACAGGGCGCCGCCCCCAGGAACAGACACGACATCAACGTCCCACTCCCAAGGAACTCCCACCATGCGCGTGTATTACGACCGTGACGCGGACGTGAACCTGATCAAGGGCAAGAAGGTCGCCATCGTCGGGTACGGCAGCCAGGGCCACGCCCACGCCCTCAACCTGCGCGACTCCGGCGTGACCGAGGTGGCCGTGGCGCTGCGCGAGGGCTCTTCCAGCCGCCGCAAGGCCGAGGGCGAGGGCCTCAAGGTCATGACCCCTGCCGAGGCCGGCGCCTGGGCCGACGTGGTCATGATCCTGACCCCGGACGAGCAGCAGGCCGACCTGTACCGCGATCACCTGCACGGCACCATGAAGGAAGGGGCCGCCATCGCCTTCGCCCATGGCCTGAACATCCACTTCAGCCTGATCGAGCCGCGCGCCGACCTGGACGTGTTCATGGTCGCCCCCAAGGGCCCGGGCCATACGGTGCGCAGCGAGTACGCGCGCGGCGGCGGCGTGCCCTGCCTGATCGCGGTGGCCCAGAACGCATCGGGCAATGCCCACGAACTGGGCCTGTCCTATGCCTCGGCCATCGGCGGCGGCCGCTCGGGCATCATCGAGACCAGCTTCCGCGAGGAATGCGAGACCGACCTGTTCGGCGAACAGGCGGTGCTGTGCGGTGGCCTGACCAGCCTGATCCAGGCCGGCTACGAGACCCTGGTCGAGGCCGGATATGCCCCCGAGATGGCCTACTTCGAGTGCCTGCACGAGGTGAAGCTGATCGTGGACCTGATCTACGAAGGCGGCCTGGCCAACATGCGCTACTCGATCTCCAACACCGCAGAGTACGGCGACTATGTCTCCGGGCCGCGCGTCATCACCGACGAGACCAAGGCGGAGATGAAGCGCATCCTGGCCGACATCCAGTCCGGCCGCTTCACCAGCAACTGGATCCAGGAGTGCAAGGCCGGTCAGCCGCAGTTCAAGGCCACGCGCCGCCTGAACGCCGAGCACCCCATCGAGGAGGTCGGCACCAAGCTGCGCGGCATGATGCCCTGGATCACCGCCAACCGCCTGGTGGACAAGGACAAGAACTGACGCTCACCCACCGCTGTCGACCGCGCCGCCGCCGATCCTGGCGGGCGCGATCGACACGTCGCCTCTTGACCGCCCGCCCCGGGATGGCCGCGCCCCGTCGCCGCCCCCGGGGCGTTGTGTACGCATGTCCCGCCCATGAAGACCGACGGCAAGACCAACGGAAAGTCCAACGGCCTCAAACTGGACGACCGCGACTTGCGAATCCTCGCCATCCTCCAGCGCGAGGGACGCCTGTCCAAGGCCGATCTGGCGCGGCGGGTGAACCTGTCGGCGACGCCCTGCTGGGAGCGGCTGCGCCAGTTGGAGACCGCCGGCGTCATCGAGCGCTATGAAGCCCACATCGCCCTGGCGCCGTTCGCCCCCGTGCTGCGGATGGTGGTCAGCGTGGAACTGGACAGCCGGCGACCTGAGGTCCAGGCCCGCTTCGAGGCCGGCATCCTGGCCTTCCCCGAGGTCTACGCCTGCGAGGGCCTGGGGGGCGGCGGCGTGGACTACCTGCTGCGCGTCATCACCCGCGATGTCACCGGCTATCGACAGCTCATGGATCGGGTGCTGGACGCCGGACTGGGCGTGCGCCGCCACGCCGGTCACGTGGTCGAGCGGGTGGTCAAGCGCGATCCGCCGCCGCTCACGCCCCTGCATCCCGCCTATCGCGGGTAGGGCCGCACACGGCGGCGGGCACCGCCCGTCAGGCCGCCGCGTTGTACCAGCGCGTATTCAACGAGCTGTACTTGCGGTCGTAGCCCGTCACCCCCAGGAACGTGACCATCCAGCGCTGGAACGCCTTGTGGTTGGGGAACCAGAACTCCCCGTTGTTGGGATCGAAGAACGAGATGTCCTGCTGGCCGACCCAAAGGGCCATGGCGTGCTTGCCGTGCGTCCCGCTCCCGCCGCTGGTGCTGAGCTGGCAGTAGCACCCGGTGTGGGCGGTGACGGCGTCGGTGACCTCCTTCGCGGTCAGCCTGGAGCCGCCGATGGACGCGGTGGCACGGAACGCGTCCGACCCGGTGATCCCCCGGCGGGGCGTGACCTTGTAGGGCCGCAGAAAGGACTCGGCGAAGGCATCCTTGTAGATCTCCGAGCGCTCGGCCCGCGCCGGCCGTGGACCGCCCGTAAGCATGTCGTTGGCCACCGGCGCGTTGGCAAGATGGGTATGCCGGTCCTGTCTGCGGTCGCCGTACTCGGTGTGCAGCATGATCACCAGGGCGCCATGCAACTGATTGGCGCCTTTTTGCCGGATGCGGCCGGCCTTGGGATCGGCATAGATCCAGTGCCAGAAGCTGTCGTCCGTGGCATGAAAGCCGATCCAGTACAGGGACAGGGCCTTGCACACGCCTCCCATGCCAAACGTCCTGTACATGGGCCCGAGTTCCGATCCCTGACTGAACAGAACGAAGGCACCGCTGTTGGCCAAGGCGGCCTGACCCAGGGACAGCAAACGCGCTTCCGTTTTCTTGCCTGGCATACCCACACTCCTTTCAAGGCGAAGGCCTATCCCCTTGCTTCAGGTTGGCACAGGTTGGAGTGCGTACCTTGCTCACCAAACGCCAACATACTGTGGTCGCCGGATCCAGGGGGATAAGCCGGTCAAGGCGATTACAAGTGCAGCCGACTCATAATCACAGAGTAGTCGAATCATTCCAACCAAGAAACAGAAGTGCGATCTGGTCTTGCATCCCTAAAGTTGTTTCTACAAGAGACAAAGATCCATGACCTGTGGAAACAGCAGCCGCCCGGACATTGTCCAGGACATCCGCGAAGGCCGAAGGGGCGAAGCGTGGGTCTCGGCGCCGTGACATCATCACTCGCGGGCAATGACGCGGATTTCAATCACCGCGCCCTCGCGCACGAACCCGGCCACCTCGATCGCCGTCCAGGCCGGGAACGGCTCCACGACGTACTCGGCGCGCACGCGCTTGAAGACCTCCAGGTGGTCCCGCAAGCCCACGTGATAGGTCGTCATCTCCACGATGGCATCGAACCCGAGCCCGGCCGCCCGCAGCACCGATCCCACCTTTTCGAAGGCCCGCCGCATCTGCGCTTCCGGGTCTTCCGGCAGAACACCGTGTTGATCGGCGCCCGTGAATCCGGTCAGGAAAACAAAGCCGTCGCATGCCAGACCAGGCGACATTCTCCAGTCTTCGTAGAACGACCGCAGGTCGTCGGGAACGACGGCAGTTTTGGTCATGGGCGTGGTCCCCCCGGATCGTCCTGAGGGTGGGCGCGGGGGCCGGGTCTACAAGAGCACGTTCGCCAACAGGAGGCCGACCGAGACCGAGACCCAGGTGCAGATCAGGCCGGGCAGCATGAAGCTGTGGTTCAGCAGGAACCGGCCGATCCGCGTCGTGCCGGTGCGGTCGAAGTTCACCGTCGCCAGGTCGCTCGGATAGTTGGGAATGAAGTAGTAGGCATAGACCGACGGGTAGATGCCGATCAGCGTCGCCGGCGCCACCCCCAACTGGAACGCCAGCGGGCCGAGCATCCGGGCCGTCGCCGCCTGGCTGTTGACGATGATGGACACCAGGAAGAAGGCGAAGGCGAACATCCACTGGTTCTGGCGCACCAGGTTCTCGATGGCCGGCTTGATGGTGTCGAGGTTGTTGGTGACGAAGGTGTCGGCCAGCCAGGCGATGCCGAAGATGGCCACCACGGCCGACATCCCGGCCCGGAAGACGGGTCCCGAGACCATGGTCTTGGCCTTGACGCCCGAGACCAGCACGATCACCGCCGCCGTGGACAGCAACGCCATCTGAATGACGTCTCCCATTCCCACGACCTTGCCGGTCTCCGGGTCGGCCACCGGCCGCAGGTCCGGGACCATGCCCAGCACGACGATGCAGACCAGGCCGAGGAAGAATACCAGCACGGCCCGCTTGGCCGAGGCCGGCAGTTCGCGCCCCAGCAGCGAGGCGTCATCGCCCTCCATCTCGGCCCGCAGCTTCGGGTCGGCGAGACGGCGTTGGTACTCGGGGTCCCGATCGAGTTCCTTGCCCACGAAGGTCTGCACCGTGGCCGCCGTCAACAGTCCGACCAGCGTGGCCAGGACCGTGACCATCAGCACGTCGCCCAGGGTATAGGGAACGCCCCGCGCCTCGAACTCCGTGACCAGCCAGACCACGGCGGCCGACAGCGGGCTGGCGGTGATGCCCAGCTGCGACCCCACGGACGCCGCCGCCAGCGGCCGTTCCGGACGGATGCCGGTCTTGCGCGCCACGTCGGCGATGATCGGCTGGATCACATAGACCGTATGGCCCGTGCCCACGCACAGGGTCATTGTATAGGTCACCAGCGGGCCGAGGACCGTCACCGCCTTCGGGAACCGCCGCAGCAACCGTTCGGAGAGCTGCACCAGCCACTCCATGCCCCGCGCGGCCTCCAGGGCCGAGGCCGCGGTCACGGCCGCCAGAATGATGAGCATCACCGAAATCGGCGGATCGCCCGGCGTCAGGCCGAACCCGAAGCACAGCACGACGACGCCAAGCCCGCCGGTGATCCCCATGCCTAGACCGCCGATGCGCGCACCGACATAGAGCGCCAGCAGGGTAATGGCCAGTTGAATCCAGATCATCGCACGGACCCCTTCACTCACGTCTCGCCGAACCACGCGCGCGCCCGGCCCAGCCCATCGGGGCCGGCCGGCCGGGCGGGAGGCGCCCCCGCCGTGAGGCATCATGGGGCAGTCGGTTCGGAAAGTCATCGAGGGTCTGAACGACAACGGCGGCCCGGGATGACCCCGGACCGCCGTGTTTCGTCAAGCGGGGCGCGTCAGGCGGGACACGCGCCCGCCCCGCCCTTGGCTCTCGCCTCAGCCGCCTCGGTTCTCGATCAGGTCGTCGACCACCGACGGATCGGCGAGCGTCGAGGTGTCGCCCAGGCTGCCGACGTCATTCTCGGCGATCTTGCGCAGGATGCGGCGCATGATCTTGCCCGACCGGGTCTTGGGCAGGCCCGGCGCCCACTGAATAATGTCCGGGCTGGCGATGGGACCGATTTCCTGACGGACCCATTTCACGAGTTCCTTGCGCAGGTCCTCGTTTTCCTTCTCGCCGGCGACCAGGGTGACGTAGGCGTAGATGCCCTGGCCCTTGATGTCGTGCGGATAGCCGACCACGGCCGCCTCGGAGACCTTGGGATGGGCCACCAGGGCGCTTTCGACCTCGGCGGTGCCCATGCGGTGACCGGAGACGTTGATCACGTCATCGACGCGGCCGGTGATCCAGTAGAAGCCATCCTCGTCGCGACGACAGCCGTCACCGGTGAAGTAGTAGCCCTTGTAGGTGGTGAAGTAGGTCTGCACGAAGCGCTCGTGATCACCGTAGACCGTGCGCATCTGCCCGGGCCAGCTTTCGGCGATGCACAGGTTGCCTTCGGTGGCCCCCTCCAGTTCCTTACCCTCGTTGTCGACCACCACCGGGCACACCCCGAAGAACGGGCGGGTCGCCGAACCGGGCTTGAGCATCGTGGCCCCGGGAAGCGGGCTGATGAGGATGCCGCCGGTCTCGGTCTGCCACCAGGTGTCGACGATCGGGCAGCGCTCGTCACCGACGACGGAGTAGTACCACATCCAGGCTTCCGGATTGATGGGCTCGCCCACCGACCCGAGGATGCGCAGGGAGGCGCGGCTGGTCGTCTTCACCGGCTCCTCGCCCTCGCGCATCAGGGCGCGGATGGCGGTCGGCGCGGTGTAGAAGACGTTGACCTTGTGCTTGTCAACCACCTCCCAGAAGCGGGCCGAACTGGGATAGTTGGGCACGCCCTCGAACATCAAGGTGGTGGCGCCGTTGGCCAGCGGTCCATAGACAATGTAGCTGTGGCCGGTGACCCAGCCCACGTCGGCGGTGCACCAGTAGATTTCGCCGTCCTTGTAGTCGAACACAAGTTCGTGGGTCATGGACGTGTAGACCAGATACCCACCAGACGTGTGCAGAACGCCCTTGGGCTTCCCGGTGGAACCGGAGGTATACAGGATGAACAGCGGATCCTCGGCGTTCATCTCCTCGGGCTCGCAGGTGATCGGCTTGCCGTCGACGACATCGTGATACCAGACGTCGCGGCCGTCCTTCATGGTGATGGCGCCACCGGTGCGCTTGACGACCACCACATGCTTGACCGAGGGACAGGTCTCCAGCGCCTTGTCGGTGTTGGCCTTCAGCGGCACCGCGCGGCCACCGCGCAGGCCCTCGTCGGACGTGATCACCATGCAGCACTCGGAATCCTGGATGCGGTTGGCCAGGCTGTCCGGAGAGAAGCCGCCGAACACCACCGAATGCACCGCGCCGATGCGCGCGCAGGCCAGCATGGCCACGGCGGCCTCGGGGATCATCGGCATGTAGATGCAGACCCGGTCGCCCTTCTTCACGCCCAGATCCCGCATGGCGTTGCCCAGGCGGCAGACGCGCTCGTGGAGGTCCCGGTAGGTGATGGTGGCGTCGTCCTTGGGGTCATCGCCCTCCCAGACGATGGCCACCTGGTCGCCCCGAGTGTCCAGGTGCCGGTCCAGGCAGTTGGCGGCCACGTTCAGGGTGCCGTCATGATACCAGCGGATATGCACATCATGGGGATCGTACGAAACGTCCTTCACCTTGGTGTAGGGCTTGATCCAGTCGATGCGCTTACCGTGCTCGCCCCAGAACCCCTCCGGATCCTTCACCGATCGCGCATACATCTCCTGATACTGCGCGTCATTGATGTGCGCGCCTCGCGCCACGGACTCCTGGACGGGAAACACGTGGTGTTCGGACATGGGTTGATTCCTCCTCGTCCCCGATTCTTGCTGACGCGCGCGGCTCCCTCACCGGCGCGCGCCTCCTTGTCGTCACGGGGCGAACTCTAATGCAGATGCCCGCGCGTGCAAACCGCCTCGCGGGTGCGAAAGTGGCGAACCTGTCGCGACGGTGATGCCGCGTCGCGAGCCGCTTGATCGGCGCCCGCCGGCGCGCCATTCTGGCGGCCGGCGCGTCGCCCGTCCCCGTGGACCACGAACGGACACCGGCCCGCCGTTCTCCTTCGCGAAAGCTCAACCGATGCCCATCACCGATGTCCTCCTGGCCCTGCTGGTGCAGGTCCTGTGGGGGATGAACTTCGTCGCCGCCAAGGTTGGCGTCGACAGTCTGCCGCCACTGGTATTCACCGGCCTGCGGTTCCTGATCGCCGCCGCCCTGGTGCTGCCATTCTTTCCCGTGCCCCGGGGCCGCGCGCTGCTGGGCGTGCTGGCGCTGTCGTTCACCTTCGGCACGCTGCACTTCGGCGTCCAGTTCATGGCCCTGAGTCACGTGGACGCCGCCAGCGCGGCCGTGCTGCTGCAGACCGGCCCCCCGTTCAGCACCCTTCTCGGGGTGATCATCTTCAAGGAAACCATCGGCTGGCGGCGCATCGTCGGGCTGATCCTGGCCTTCTCGGGCGTCGTGCTGATCGCCGGGGAACCGAACCTGGGCGCCACCGGCCCGGTGCTCATGCTGCTTCTGGCGGCCTTCGCCTGGGCCGTCAGCAACGTGATCGTCAAGATGACCCAGGGCATCCCGCCGCTGGCCGTGACCGGCTGGCTGTGCCTGTTCGCCATTCCCCAGGTGGCCGCGCTGTCCTGGGTCCTGGAGGAGGGCCAGTGGGAGGCGATCCGCGCCGCCCCGATCGAGGCATGGCTGGGCGTGACCTATACCGCCGTGTTCGCCTCCCTGGTGGCCCATTCGCTCTGGTACGTCCTGCTCCGCCGCCACCCCATCGGCGTCGTCGCGCCCTGGGGTCTGGTGGCCCCGATCATCGGCATCGCGGCCGGCATCTTCATCCTGGGCGAGGCCGCCACCTGGCAGAAGCTGGTGGGCGGCGCCATCACCCTGGCCGGCGTGGCCATCGTGCAGATCCGCATGGCCCGGCGGGGTCGCCCGGTGGTCGGCACGGCCAGCCCGGAAACCACCCGCGACCCCTGCCAGACCATGGTCGATGCCCCCTCCCCCAACCATGACGCCCGGCCGGAGGGCGCGGCCCCGGACATGCTGGTGCTCCACTACACCGGCATGCCGGACGAGGCGACCGCGCTCGCGCGCCTGCGCGATCCCGACGCCAAGGTCAGCGCCCATTACCTGGTGGACGAAGACGGCCGCATCCTGCGCCTGGTGCCCGAGGACCGCCGCGCCTGGCACGCCGGGGTCTCGTCCTGGCGCGGCGGGGGCGACATCAACAGCCGCTCCATCGGCGTGGAAATCGTCAACCCCGGACACGAGTTCGGCTACCGTCCCTTCCCCGACGCCCAGATGGCCGCGGTGGTCTCGCTGTGCCGCGACGTCATCGACCGCCATGGCATCCGCCCCGGCAACGTGGTGGCCCACGCCGACATCGCCCCGACCCGCAAGGAGGACCCGGGCGAGTTGTTCGACTGGCCGCGCCTGGCCGATGCCGGGATCGGCCCATGGCCGCATCACGGGGAGTCACACGCGCCGGCGCCGACCGAGGCGGAGGCCCTGGCGGCGCTGGCGGCCATCGGCTACGATCTGACGGAGACGCGGGCGGCCGTGGTGGCCTTCCAGCGTCGCTACCGCCCCACCCGCTTCGACGGCGTGATGGATGCGGAAACCGCGCGTCTCGCGGTGGCGGTGCGACAGACGATCCGGACGGCGGAGGCGACGGCGTCTCGGCCGCATGGTTGATCGTGGCCCGGGGATCGGCCATCATTCAGCCGCCTTTGGTCGCTTTTTTGAAGCGGTGGCGCGGCCAGATCCAGCGCCCCACCATCCCCCTCTCGCCGATAGGGAGCCATTATCATGTTTCGATGCCACCGCCGCCTGCCCAAGACCCTGACCCTCGCGGCGACCCTCGCCCTGGCGTCCGCGCCGGCCCTCGCCCAGCAGGGCGACGCCATCCGCCAGATCGACGGCACCGGCCCCGCCACCGTGGTGTTCGAATGCACCCATCCGACCGCCCAGCCGGCGCACGTGGAGTTCAACCTGCGCCGCATGGGCGGCCAGATCTGGACCTACAGCAACTTCGAGCGCGCCGTGGACTGCGCCAGCCTGTCCACCGGCGGCATCACCTGCATGGCCACCGAGGCGCGCGGCCGGGGCCAGACGTTGCAGGGCACGCTGAACAACCTGTTGCGGGACGAGCAGGTGCGGTGCACGCGGGTGCGTTAGCGCCCGCCGTCTCGCCCGGCGACCCCGCCCCCGTCCTCAGGTCCGCATCACAGGTCCGCGCCCATGCCCCCGCACGCGCCCTCCGGCGATGCCGCGCCGCTGTACCCTGTTATCCTGTCCGGCGGCGCCGGCACCCGCCTCTGGCCCATGTCGCGGGCCCTTTACCCCAAGCAGTTCCTGCCCCTGGCCGGGCCCGACACCATGCTGCAAGCCACCGCGCGGCGCGTGGCCGGGCCGGGCTTCGCCGCGCCCCTGGTGATCTGCAACGAGGACCACCGCTTCCTGGTCGCCGAGCAGGTGCGCGCCGCCGGCCTGACGCCCGGCGGAATCCTGCTGGAGCCGGAGGGCCGCAACACCGCCCCGGCGGCCACCGTGGCGGCGCTGTCCGTGGCCCGCGCGGATCCGGATGGCGTGGTGCTGCTGATGCCGTCGGACCACGTGATCGCCGACGTCACGGCCTTTCACGAGTCCGTCGCCATGGCCGCCCGGGCGGCGCGTCAGGGCCTGCTGGTGACCTTCGGCATCACCCCCGAGCATCCGGAAACCGGCTACGGCTACATTCGCGCGGGCGCGCCGCTGGAGGGCGTGCCGGGCGTTCACCACGTCGCCCGCTTCATCGAGAAGCCGGATCAGGCCACCGCCGACGGCTACCTGACCGAGGGTGGCTACCTGTGGAACGGCGGCATTTTCGCCTTCACCGCCGGGACCTTCCTGGAGGAAATGGCGCGCCTGCATCCGGACACGGTGACCGCCGCCCGCGTCGCCCTGGACGAGGCCGCCGGCGACCTGGACTTCGTGCGGCTGGCCGCCGCGCCGTTCGCCGGCACCGTCGCCCTGTCGATCGACCACGCGGTGATGGAACACACCGAACGCGCCGCCGTGGTGCCGGTCTCCATGGGCTGGAACGACGTGGGCGCCTGGGGCGCGTTGTGGGACATCGGCCACCACGACGACGCGGGGAACGTGCTGGTGGGCGACGTCCTGGCCGACGAGACCCGGGACAGCTACATCCGCTCCGAGGGACCGCTGGTCACCGTCGTGGGCCTCACCGACGCGGTGGTCGTGGCCACCGACGACGCGGTGCTGGTGGCCCCCCGCGACCAGGCGACCAAGGTCAAGGAGATCGTCGCCCGGCTGGGCGCCGCCGGCCGTCCGGAAGGCCGCCTGCATCCCACCGTCTATCGCCCGTGGGGCAGCTTCCGGGGCATCGACCACGGGGAACGCTTCCAGGTCAAACAGATCGTGGTCAACCCGGGGGCCCGTCTCAGCCTGCAAATGCACCACCATCGCGCCGAGCACTGGATCGTGGTCGAGGGCACGGCCCGGGTCACGCGCGGCCAGGAAAGTTTCCTGCTGCACGAGAACCAGTCGACCTTCATTCCGCTGGGCACGATGCACCGGCTGGAGAACCCGGGCAAGCTGCCGCTGCGCATCATCGAGGTGCAGTCCGGACCCTACCTGGGCGAGGACGACATCGTCCGCCTGGACGATACCTACGGCCGGACGTGACGGTCGGCCCCTCGGCCCGACCGGTTCAGCGTACCGTGATCACCACGCGGCGGTTGCGTTCCTCGTCCACGTTGTCGCCGGTCTCGACGGCCAGCAGGGTCTCGCCCTGGCCGGCGATGGACAGGTAGCGGGTGTCCAGGCCCGCCGCGACCAGATCCGCGCGCACCGCCCCGGCCCGCTGTTCCCCCAGGTGCTCGTTGATGGTCTGGTCGCCCACCGTGTCGGTGAGGCCGACGATCTGAACGTCATAGGCCCCGCGCCGGCGCGCCTCGGCGACGACCTCGGCCAGCACCGCGCCCGCCCCTGGCGGCAGGGTGGCCGTCCCCGCCTGGAAACCGGCCAGCGTGAAACGCCGGGGCGGCGGCGGCTGGGCCGCCAACGCGTCGCCGAACAGGACTTCCGTGTCGGACTCGCTGAACGACACGGGACGCGGCGCGCCGCCACCCGCCCCCAGGGCCCCACCGGCACCGGCCGTCTCCAGGGTCAGGCCGGCATCGCCTCCGGCGCGAGCCCGCAACACCACGGCGCCCACCCCTCCGTCCGGATCGGGCAGCAGCACCACCGCATCCCCGGACATCGTGTGCTCAACCTCCAGGATGGCCCATTCGAAGGACATCCGGCAGTCCATCTGCTGGGGCAGTTCGACCCCCACCTGGTTCTCCATGGCCTCTCGGATCCAGCAATCCAGAAAGCCATGCGCCTGTGCCAGGGCTTCCGGCGCCAGGGACCGCCCGCCGCCATCCCGGGCCGCCATGAACCGCTCACGCGCCGCCTCCAGCGGCGCCCGCCACAGGATCATCAGGGTAGGATCATAAACCACGGTGGGGTCCGGCAGATCCCCCCGGATCATCCGCTTGGCCTTGTCCAGGTAGAACTCGACGCCGCGCCAGTCGATGACGCTTTCCCGGTCCCGCGCCAGGGAGATAAAGACGTTGAACATGGCGGCGTGATAGGCGTCGTCCCCGTCGATCGGTCCCCGCGCCACCACCGCGTCCACGTTCCACGGATCGTGGATCCCGCCGACGCTGGACCGTTCGGTTCTCGATGCCGCCGTCGCCGGTCCGGGCACGGCCGCGCCGCAGGCGAGAACCATGGCCACGGCCAGGGTGAGACCCCGGGTCAGGGCGCCGGCCCCGGGAACGCGCCGCCCCCCGCGCGGCAAGGATCGCGCGGGCGCGGTGTCACGAGAGTCCGCGGATGTCCGTGCGGGCATCGGCGGTCACCGTTTGGGGGCGCGGATGGCCAGGGCGGTCCCCCGTATGCCGATGGTGGCGGTGGGGGTGGACAGGCGCACGTTGCCCGGCCGTAGCTTGGCGATGCCGCCCGACACGTAGGAGAGGCTGCCGCCCAGCAGATTGGCCGAGAAACTGGCGTCTCCGGTCGCCGGGGCGTAGACCATCTCGTCGATCACCATGGCGCTGTCCGGCCCCAGCGACAGCAGGGTCTCGTCCTTGAAGGTAATGCCCACGCTGCCATCGGCGCCGGTGCGCACCTCGTCCATCAGTTCGATGGGATCGCCCAACGCCAGCGGCACGGCGGCGCCGCCGCGCATCACCGAGACCTCACCCTCCAGGGTCTTGACGCGGCCGATGCTCTCGGCCGGCGCCTGGGCCAGGGCACCGGAGGGGCCCGTCATCAAGGCCACGCCGATGACGATGGCGATCCCGATGGCCATGAGGACCGCCACGGCGGGGCCGCGTGCCCCCACCGGCGGCACGCCTCGATGTCGATGAACCCGATGTGTCGTCATGATGCCCCCCGATGTCCCCAAGACGCCCCCCACCCGACGGACATGGGCGGTCGGCGCGTCGACCCCATGCGGCCCCTGCCACCGCTCACGCGCCACGCCGGGAGGACGGCGCCGGGCGTGGCCGTGGTCACGCCCTGTCGGGCTTGTTTCGGCGGCATACAGAACCCTAGCATGTTCGGCTCTAGCGGCCAGGCAAAAACACCCGGCCGACCCCGGCGCGCGCCATCAGCCGTCCCCGCCATACAACGGAAAGCGAAACCCCGGCATCCATAGAACCTTGCCGAGCCCCCCCCACATCTGGGCCACGTGGCGCGCGCGATCGGGCCGGCCAAGGCTCGCCCCGGCCAGCCACAGGCCGCCGTGGAGTCCCGCCTGCGCCAGACCGGCGGCCATCCAGGCCGGCACCGCCCAGAGGCGCCGCCCCGGCACCCGCAGCCCGGCGAACACCCGGATCTGCCCGTCGCGGAAGCGCCGCCGGCGCAGGTAGTCGAGCGTGCAGCGGCGCGCGGGCACGTATTCCGAGACACGGGCGTCCGCGCTCCAGGCCAGGCGCCCCCCGGCCGCCACCAGCCGGCGCAGCAACACGGAATCCTCGCCGCCGACGCGCCCCAGATCCGGGTCGAACGGCTCCGGCGCGTTCGGCAGGTCCAGCACGGCCCGGTCGAACAGCGAGTTCTGGGTGCCCATGTGCGCCACCAGATCGGTGATGTCCGCCCCCGTCGGCCGTGCCACGTCGCGCCCGAAGTAGCGCGTCAGGAAGGGCCGCAACGGATGATCGTCGGCGCACGCCAAGTCCGGCGTCACCGGGCCGAACACGGCGGCGGCGCCGGTGGCCGTCGCCGTGGCCAGCAGCGCCGCCAGCCACCCGGGCGTGGGGCACTGGTCGTCGTCCAGGAACACCACGCGCGCGGCACGGGCCCGCGCCAGGGCGGCATTGCGGGCATGGGAGATCCCCGGTCGGGGTTCATGGACCGTCACCAGCCGGGGACCGGTGGTGTCGAGCGCCGGATGGTCGGCGCGAAAGGCGTCCAGATGGACCGCCGCCGAGCCGTCCGGGTCGTTGTCCACCACCACCAGGTCGACATGGGCCAGGTCCACGCCCCGTTGCGCCACGCAGCCGCGCAAGGCCCGCGCCAACAGATCCGGCCGCCGGAAGGTGGGGATCAGCACCGACACCAGGCACGCGGGGTCCGCCGTCTGGGGTGCGTTCATGGCCGTCCCTCCCCGTCTCCCGGCTCCGGCGGCGACGATCGCGCCAGGGGCGCCAAACGATCACGAAACACCGTGGCCGCCGGCTTGCCGGCCACCGAAAAGCCGTGCGCGTCCGGCACCGGACGCCCCGGAACGGCCGGCTGCACCGACCAGTCCCAGAACAGCACGCCGGCCAGCCAGCCGGCCCCGGCCGCCCGCATGGCCTGGGCAAAACCCTCGTAGAAGACCGCCTGTTCCGCCGTGTCCACCGGTCCACTGTCGGGGTGCGTCATGGCCTCGCCGGTGCCGGCGCCATCGATGGACCGGAAGCCGATCTCGGTGAACAGGATCGGCCGCTCGTGGCGGGCCGACAGCCGCGCCATCGCCTCCACCAGCGGCTGGCCGTCATAGAGATCGGCGGTGAAGTCATGCCGGGGCGGTTCCAGCCAGGCGGCCACCACCTGCTCGACGGTGGGATCGGCCTCCGTCATCAGCGGCGCATACATGTCCACGCCGATGTAGTCCAGCGCATCCCAGAAGGGCACCCGCATCTCTTCGCCATAGTTGGCGGCGTAGGTCAGCGGCCCGTCGTACACCGCGCGCACGGCGGCGATCAGCGCCCGCCACGCAGCCTCGTGCCGGGGAGCCGTCAGGTCCACAAGCTCGGTGCCGACCACGAACAAATCGGCGTTCTCGGCCTGGGCCATGCGGGCGTAGTGCACCATCATGGCCTGATACTGGGCGAAGAAGCGGTCGGGGTCGGCCGGCCGCAGGCGATGGCGCAACGCGAAGTCCACCGGATCCACATGCGGCTTCAACACCACGGCCAGGCCGAGGTCGCGGGCCACGCGCATCATGGCCACGACATTGGCGTCGGGCTCGCTCTGGTGGGTCTCGAAAATGTCGCTGGCCGTCAGGTCGGCCACGTAGCGGGTGGGCACGATGGCCACCACGTTGGCCCCGGTCGCGGCGAGGTTCGACAGGGACTGGACG
This sequence comes from Roseospira visakhapatnamensis, assembly GCF_014197915.1. Taxonomy (GTDB): domain Bacteria; phylum Pseudomonadota; class Alphaproteobacteria; order Rhodospirillales; family Rhodospirillaceae; genus Rhodospira; species Rhodospira visakhapatnamensis. The sequence goes on along the minus strand of NZ_JACIGK010000002.1, from coordinate 221,184 downwards.
GCATCGGCGGAGCCGAAGCTGTCGCGCCACCAGGACCCGATGTTGAAGCCCATCCAGCGCGGCGTGAACGCCCCCGCCGCGGCACCGGCGACCGGCGCGGGCATCGAGACGGGTGCCGCGCCGACGTCCGGGGCGACCGATGGCGGCGGCTGGGGCGGTCCCGGGACCGACGCGAGGCCATGCGTCACCGTAAGGCCAAAGGTGACGCTGGCCCCCGCCGGAATGCGCCGCGCCCACGGCGCGCTGGGCTCGGCGCGCAGCCCGGCGCCGACCTCGACGACCCGGACACCGGTGCTGTCGGTGACGGTCCAGCCCTCCGGCAGGAACAGCGTCAGGGTCCAGCCCTCGGCGGCGCCGTCGCCATGATTGGTCACGGTCACGGAGCCCTGGTAGCCACCGTCCCAAGTCTCCGTGAGGCGCACCTCCGGCACCAGGTCGCTGGCGGGCGCGAACAACGGCAGGGCATCGAGCGCGGCTGGATCCATGTCGACCTCGGGCTCTTGTCGCGTGGGCGGCGCCTGGAAACGCCATGGGGCCCCCGCCCCCCGACGTCTCCCATGTTTCGGGTCCCTTATGCCGGCCCTCGTTCGTCAGACGGGCTCAGCCCCGGCCGGGCACGCGGTTGAGCACCACGCCGGCCAGGGGCGCCCGCGCGGCCCGCAGCACCCGCATCGCCTCGGTCACGGAGCCTTGACGGCTGCGGCGGGGCGCCAGGGTCACCACCACCTGATCGGCGACCGCCGCCCAGACGGCGGCGTCGGCGTTCTCTCCCAAACCGGGACCATCGATCACAACCCAATCATAGCGGTCCGCCAGGGGCTGGGCCAGGGGACGCAACCCGGCCTCGCCCAGGCGCCACCCGCGCGCCTGCGCGCTCGCGCCCAGCGGCATGACCTCCAGGGGCGTGAGCGGATCGGCATGGATCACACCGTCGACTTCCGCGCCATCGCGCAGATGGTCCACCAGGCCGTAGTCGTTGGCGACACCGGTCACGGCATGCACCCGGGGCGCGCTCCGGTCGCCGTCGATCAGCAGCACCCGCGCCCCGTCCAGCGCCAGGGAGCGGGCCAGGGCCACCGCCAGCGCGGTCTTGCCCTCGCCCCGGTCGGCCCCGGTCACCAGCAGCAGGCCGGTCGGCCAGATGGAGTCCGGCGCCGCCAGCGCCAGCACCAGCCCGCGGACCGCCTCGGCGAAGCCCGATCCGGGGTCCTGGGCGATCATGTCCTCCGCCGGCACCAGGCGGGTACGCTCCGCCGGGACCTCCGGCAGCGTGCCCAGCAAAGGGAGGCGTGTCCACGCCCCGGCCTGGGTGGCGCCAAGAAGCCGCGTGTCGGTCTGTTCGAGCCACAGCACCAGCAACAGTGCCAGGAACCCGAAGGCGAAGGTTCCCCCGGCGATCACCAGCTTTCGGTTGGGTCCGACCGGCTCGGTGGGGGGCCTGGCGACGGACACCAGGGCACTGCTGGCCTGCTCCGTTCCCTGCAACTCCTGAACCTGCGCGGCCCGGTCCAGGAACGCCCGCAGCACGTCGCGGGCCACGGCCACGTCCCGTTCCAGGGCGCCCAACTCCACCTGCGCGGCATTCAGGCGGCGTTCTTCCTGACGCAGGGTCTCCAGGGCGCGCGCGCGGCTCTCCACGCGGCTGCGGGCGGTGGCGATCTCGGCTTGCAGGCTCTGTTCCAGGGTCTCCATCTCGGCGCGGATGGTGCGTTGCAGGTCGGCCAGTTGGGCGGCCTGGCGGTCCACAGTCGGATGCCCCGGCCGGAACACGGAGCGCACCCGCGCCAGCTCCGCCTGCACCTGGGCCTTCTGTTCCCAAAGCGCGGCGAGCGTGCCCGCGCCGATCAGCGACGGCGGCAGATCCAGGCGGTCGACCTCCAGGGCGCGCCGCAGTTCCTGATGCCGGGACCGCAAGGCGGCGAGTTGGGTGCGCTCGTCCTCCAACTGGTTGGCCGTCAGGGAAATGCGCTGTGACACCCGGTCCGGGCCGCCGGCCTCGGGCAGATTGTTGGTGGCCCGGAACTGGGCCAGCCGCTGCTCGCGCTGGGTCACGTCGCGGCGCAGTTGCTCCACCCGGCTGCGCAGCGTCTCGACGGTGGCGGCATTGGCCGACCGCTTGTCCCGCACCTGACGGTCCAGGTAGGCCTCGGCGATGGTGTTGGCGACGGCGGCGGCCTGGACCGGCGACTCCGACTGAAAGCGGATGGTGATGACCCGCGAGCGTCCCGACGGCTCCACGCTCAACGCGGCGTAGTAGGGACCGATCATGCGGGCGATGGCGGTGTCCTCGGACTCGCCGGAGGCCGCGTCCCAGGCCAGTCCCGGGTTGAGGTCCCGGTCATAGAGCATGCCCGACCGGCGGATCACGTCCTCGGCCAAGTCCCGCGACAGGATGATGGCCGCCTCGCCCTCGACGATGATCTCGGTGGCATAGAGGTCGGTAACCACCGACTGTTGCTCAAGGACCGTCGTCTCGGTGTCGCCGACCAGCACCTGCGCCGTCGCCTCATAGCGCGGAGCCAGCGTCATCGCCAGCAGGGCCGACACCACCGCGCCGGTGAGCACGGTGACGGCAACCAGACTCCGGTGCCGCCACACCGCGGCCAGCGCCCGGCGCGCCTCGGCCACGAGATCCGGTCCGGCCGGAAGGATCGCGGCCGGCGCGGGCCCGACGGACGTGGCGGCGTCGGGCGGTGGTCTGGCGATCGTTCCGTCCTGAATAATGGCCACCCCTGGCTCGACCCCCGATGTGCCCACGGTCCTCGACGTAACGCCAACGCAAGGCTCAGCGGTGAAAGTGTATCGCGACCGGCCCGGGATTGCACCTGCGACATGCGCCCCCGGGACCCACGAAAACCGAAGCAAGGCAAACGCTTTCGTGGTGGCCTTTGAGCGGTCTATGATGTCCCGGCGCGACCGCGTATGATAGGGCGGTGAAACCGGACGACCCATCGCTGGTGATGGGTTCTCCCCGAGGCGCGGACGTCCCATGACCGCACCCCAGCCCAGGCGTCGTCATCAACGCATCGAAACCCCCCTCGACATCCTGATCGACGGGCCGGTGGTGCGTGCCCTGGACTGGTCGATCAGCGGCTTCGCGATGCCGATCAACGCCCTGCCGGACGGCGAGGTCGGGCATGTGTTCGACCTGGACGCCTGCTTTCACCTCGGCGGCGTGATCATCGGCACCCGCTTTCGGGCGATCGTGGTCCGCCGCCTGTCCGATCGCATCGGCTGCCGCTTCGTGGATCCCACGGACGAACAGATGGGCCTGCTCCGCCAGCTCCACAGCGCGCACCGGGCGGGCCGCGCGCCGCGCGCGGACTCGGTCACCGCCACCCTCGGCGGCGCCGGCCCGTCCACCGCGCGCAGCCTGGTGCACAGCGACGTGGGCACGCCGGTGCCCCTGGACCCGGAGCGCGCGCCGCGCGGCGATCGGGGCGGCCGCGTCGCCGCCAGCGTCGCCGCCATCCTGGGCCGCATCGCCCCGTCGTGGGGACGTCATCCCCGGGCGATCCTGGCCTACGCCCTCATCGGCCTGCTGGGTCTGGGCCTGGGAACCTATGCCCTGTCCCTGCTGCTGCGCCCCATCGAGGCCACCTTCGCCGCCGTGATGCTGCCCGGCGACACGCTCCGGGCCCCCACGGACGGTGTCATCGAGGAAATCCTCGCGCGCCCGGGCGACCTGCTGTCGCCGCAGTCGGCCCTGGTGCGGTTCCGGCCGCGCGGCGGCCCCGGAGACGGCGGCGCCCGTTTCCTCCCCAGTCCCTGCTCGTGTTCCGTCGCCGGTCTGCGGGTTCAGGAGGGCCAGGCGGTGCGCGCCGACGATCCCCTGATCACCCTGGCGCCGCGCGGCGGCACCGGAACGGCCGGACCCGCGATCATCGAAACCCTGGTTTCCTGGACGCATGCCGACCTGTTCACCCCGGGGGCGGCGGTCGTCGTGCGGATCTCGGGCACCGACGGCCCCCGCGCGGGCGAGGTCATCACCGCCCCGGCGGCGGCGTCGTCGGCCTCCGCGCTGCCCCGCGTGCTGACCGAGGCGGCCGAGGACCGCCTGAAAACCGTCTACGTGAGCATCGACGGCTTCGAGACTCCTTTGGTGAACGGACAACCCGCCCGCGTTCGACTGGACCGATCGCCACTAAATATGGCACACAGGCTGTTCGGCGGCTAGTCCTGGAGGACAGCCGGAGCCGCATCGAGGACCCACCCATGGACCCGAGGCCCCCGCGCCAGGACAACGACCCCGAGACGACAACGGCGAACCGGCTGCCATTCCTGGGCATCGCCTATACGCCCCTGGATCTGCCCGCGGCCCTGCGCGCCTGCGTGACCCGTCCGGCCGGCGCCCCCCTCGCCTACGTGGTCACCCCCAACGCGGACCACGTGGTGCGCCTCAACGAGACGGGCGCGGCGGCCGGGGCCTTGCAGGCCATCTATCGCGATGCCTGGCTGTGCGTGAATGACAGCCGCATCGTCGGCGCCCTGGCGCGGCTGCGGGGCGTGCCGCTGCCGGTGTGCCCCGGCGCCGATCTGGTGGCGCGCCTGATCGGCGACGGCCACGTGGGCGCTGATGAGCCGGTGACCGTGATCGGCGGCACCGCGCCGATGATCGCGACCCTGCGGGAGCGCTACGGGCTACGGCGGCTGTACCACCACGATCCGCCGTTCGGTTTCGAGCACGACCCGGCCGAGATGGACCGATGCGTCCGCTTCATCCTGGAGAACCCGGCCCGCTTCATCCTGCTGGCGGTGGGCTCCCCCCGCCAGGAGCGTCTGGCGGCGGCGGTGGTCGCCGGGGGCCAGGGCACGGGCCTGGCCCTGTGTATCGGCGCCAGCCTGGAGTTCCTCACCGGGATCAAGAGCCGCGCGCCGCTCTGGATGCAGCGGCGCGGGCTGGAGTGGCTGCACCGATTGCTCAGCGAACCCCGCCGCCTGTGGCGCCGCTACCTGGTGCAGTCCCCCCGGGTCTTTCTCATCTTCCTGCGGCGCGCGGTGCTGGCGCGGGAGTGACACGGAACCGCGCGCGCCCCGGGGTCAGGCCATGGTGGTGCGGATGTCGGTCAGGAAGGCGTCCACCTTGGTGCGCAGGTACTCGGACTGCTGCGACAGATCGCCGGCGGCGGTCAGCACCTCTTCGGCCGCGTGCCCGGTCTCGGAGGCGGCCTGCGTCACCTGGCCGATGTTGCTGGACACGTCCGTCGTCGCGCCGCTGGCCTGCTGGACGCTCTGGGCGATCTCGCGGGTGGCGGAACCCTGCTGCTCGATGGCGGTGGCGATGGCCCCGGCGATCTCGCTGATGTGGGCGATGGTCTTGCTGATTGTCTGGATGGCGCCCACGGCGTCGCGGGTCGCCGACTGAACCCCCGAGACCTGGGCCGAGATGTCCTCGGTGGCCTTGGCCGTCTGGTTGGCCAGCGACTTGACCTCGTTGGCGACCACCGCGAAGCCCTTGCCGGCGTCGCCGGCGCGCGCCGCCTCGATGGTGGCGTTCAGCGCCAGCAGGTTGGTCTGGCTGGCGATGTCGTTGATCAGCCGCACCACCGCCCCGATCCGGTCGGCCGCCTCGGCCAGGGACTCGACCATGGTGTTGGTGCGCTCCGCCTCTTTCACGGCCTCGGCGGAAATCCGGTTGGATTCGGCAACCTGACGGGAAATCTCACCGATGGAGCTGTGCAGTTCCTCGGTCGCGGCGGCCACGGTCTGCACATTCAACGACGCGGAGTCGGCGGCACGCGACACCACGTCGGTCTGGGCGGTCGTGACCCTCGCCGTCTCCGTCATGCCGGCGGCGGTGTTCTGAAGCTCGGTGGCGGCGGCGGCCACGATCTCCACCATGGCCGACACGTCCTTCTCGAACTTGCCCGCGTAGCCGTTCATGGTACCAGCGAGGGTTTCCTTCGCGGTCTGGATGTAGACCGAGATGGCGATGTCCATGTCCAGGAACAGCGCGCGGGTGGTCGCCGCCGTGACCTCGGCCCCGTGCTGGGGCTTCTTGCGATAGTGATTGGCCAGGATGGGCATCAGGCGCGAGACGACGAAGGCGTAGCCGCCCAGGTACCAGCGCGGCTCCAGGCCGATGCGTTCATGGGTGCGGCCGATGCGATCGGCGTTGCGCATGTACTGTTCATCAAAGCGGCCGGCAAAGACGCTTTCCATCCAGTGTTTGCGCTGCATGGTGCGGGCGTGGGTCACGCGTGCCGGAGACTCGAAAAGACGCGATGTATTGGGTGTCTCCATGATCATCTTGTAGAAATCGTCGAGGATCCGGTCCATGTGCGGCTCGATGACCGTTCGCGCCTCTTGCAACAACGGCGCCATGGACTCGCCCACCTTCATGAACGACAGGCGTGCAGCCCGATCCAGTGTATCCACCATGTCTTAGGGGCTCCCCGTCGTTCGATTGAACTCTACCAGTGGACTTGCTCGTCATGGCCCCTGATCGTGCCCGAGAGGCCCGGTCTGGCGGTGACTGGGGGTGGCCAAGCGTCTTCCGCCCACGCCGGTATGCGCCGATCCAGACGCGAGGTCCAGCCCGGCGCAACGTCGCATCCCGTTGCCCCGATCCCCGCACACCACGCGTGCCATGTCCGATACATGAGCCACGGGCAGCGATACAAGATGGCCCGGTTTCGCCGACAAGACAGCGTCCTCGCATGACACCGCACCACCGAACACCACCGCTTTACTCACGAGCGCCAGGATGCCGGCAAATCCCCTACGTTGGCAACAGGCTAATCGGGGCCCGACACGCCGACCACGGCCCGGCCCGGCGGTCGCCTCCAGGCGACCGGGCGCGGCGAAAACGGCTCTTGCTCTTGGGCGCGCCTATTGTCTATGAGTACCGCTTATCGTGGACCCGTCAGGAACCCTGCGGGCGTGGTGGAATTGGTAGACACGCCAGATTTAGGTTCTGGTGGCTTACAGCCGTGGGGGTTCAAGTCCCTTCGCCCGCACCAAAATCCCGTTCCATCGCGACCGTCCACCGATCCGTGGCGGCAGCTGCCCCGCCCGATCCACGTTCCCGCACACTTAACCAGGACAGATCATGCAGGTCACCGAAACCCTCTCCGAGGAGCTGAAGCGCGCGTATACGGTCGTCGTTCCCGCCGCCACCCTGACCGAACGCAGCGACGCCAAGCTGCGCGATGTCGCGGGCAAGATCCGTCTGCCCGGCTTCCGTCCCGGCAAGGCGCCGCTGTCCCTGCTGAAGACGCGGTTTGGCGCCAGTGTGATGGGAGAGGTCGCCGAGGAAGCCGCCCAGGAGGCGGTCAAATCGGTGGTGGCGGACAACGATCTGCGGCCGGCCCTGCAGCCCAAGGTCGAGGTCGAGGCGTTCGAACCGGACGGTGGTGACCTGACCCTGTCGATCACCGTTGAACTGCTGCCCGACTTCGGCGAGCCCGATTTCTCCGAGATTGAACTGGACCGGGACGTCGCCGAGGTCTCCGACGAGACGGTGGACGAGGCGCTTCAGCGCATGGCCGAGGCCCGCCGGGACTCCACGCCGGTCGCGGTGGCGCGGGCGGCCACCGCGGGCGACATCGCCGTCATCGATTTCGTCGGCAAGCTGGACGGCGAGACCTTCGAGGGCGGCACGGCCAACGACTTCCGCCTGGACCTGGGCGCCGGACAGTTCGTGCCCGGTTTCGAGGACCAAGTCATCGGCATGGCCGTCGACGAGACCAGGACCATCGCCGTGACCTTCCCCGAGGACTACGGCGTGGAAACCCTGGCCGGCAAGGACACGACCTTCGACGTGACCCTCAAGGAGCTGCGGGCGCCCGTGGTGCCGGACCTGGACGATGCCTTCGCCGAGAGCCTGGGGGCCGATTCCCTGGATGACCTGAAGCAGCAGATTCGCGACCGCACCGCCGAGGAGTACCGCAAGGCCGGCCGGGACAAGGCCAAGCGGCGCCTGCTGGACCGGCTCGCCGAGCGGTTCACCCAGGCGGTGCCCGAGGGACTGGTCGACGTCGAGTTCGATGGCATCTGGTCGCAGCTCATGCAGGCCAAGGAGCGCGACATGCTGGAGGACGACGACAAGACCAAGTCGGACGACGAGTTGCGCGCCGAGTACCGCGCCATCGCCGAGCGCCGCGTGCGCCTCGGCCTGCTGCTGGCCAAGGTCGGCGAGGACAACGAGATCAGCGTCAGCCAGGAAGACATCGGCCGGGCCGTCATGGAGCGTACCCGCGCCTTCCCGGGGCAGGAGCAACTCGTGCTGTCCTACTATCGCCAGAACCCGCAGGCCCTGGAAGAATTGCGCCCGCAGGTTTTCGAGGACAAGGTGGTGGACTATATCCTGGAGCGCGCCAAGGTCACCGAGCGGACCGTGTCCGTCGAGGACCTCATGACGCCCGAGGACGAGGCCGCCGAGACCAGCGCCGCCGACGCCTGAGGGACCGTCCTGGACGGCACGGCCATGGTGTGCCGGGTCCCGTGACCAGCAAGCCGTCCGGAATGTACCCCAGGGTGGTCCGGACAGACACCGAGGATCGACCGGATCGCGCACACGGGCGCGCCCGGTCCCCTCGTCCCGCCTGACAAGAGAGTACCCCCCCCCATGAGCGAGCGCGATCCCCTGGAGATCTATGCCAACACCCTGGTGCCCATGGTGGTCGAGCAGACCAATCGGGGCGAACGGGCCTACGACATCTATTCCCGGCTTCTGAAAGAGCACATCATCTTCCTGACCGGACCGGTCAACGATCAGGTCGCCAGCCTGATCAGCGCCCAGTTGCTGTTCCTGGAATCCGAGAATCCAAGCAAGGACATTGCCTTTTACATCAACTCGCCGGGCGGCGTGGTGACGTCGGGACTGGCCATCTACGACACCATGAACTACATCCGCTGCGACGTCTCCACGGTGTGCATCGGTCAGGCGGCCTCCATGGGCTCACTGCTGCTGACCGCCGGCGCCAAGGACAAGCGCTTCGCCCTGCCGCACGCGCGCATCATGGTCCATCAGCCGTCGGGCGGCTTCCAGGGCCAGGCCACGGATATCGAGATCCACGCGCGCGAGATCCTGGCGGTGCGCGAACGGCTGAACGGGATCTTCGTGCAGCATACCGGCCAACCCATGGAGGTCGTGCAGCAGGCCATGGAACGCGACAAGTTCATGTCGCCGGACGAGGCCCAGGCGTTCGGCCTGATCGACACCGTCATCACCCAACGTCCGCGCGAGGACGACGAGGACGGATCGAGCGGGAAAAGCTGACGGCGGACGGCGCCAATCATCGCCGGATCGGGACGATCCGGGGCGTTGGCCCCGGATCCATGTTGTGTGTCCATCCGCCGGGCGGTCAGGATCCGGTGCGCGTGCCCCGGGTATCCGTCGGCCGGGCAGCTGTACACGAGCGGTCCCGTGCCATGGGCGCCGGTTTGTCGTTGCCCGAAAAAATGGCACTGAGGCAGAACAATCCCTCAAGACGGGTTCTTTTTTCCCATTGTGTGGGCTGACGGTGCGCGGGTAGTATGATTCCTCGGTGAACAGGACGAGATCTCCCGTACCGGATCCGGTTGCGGAGGATACGGTGTGTTGCGCCCGTCCCCTAATGTCGTTCCGCGACGTTGTCCGGCGACGGGGACGAGGAAATGCCCGAGGAGACCGGTGGCGCTACCGTCCAGCGGGAATGCGCGCGGAAGTGGAGTGGTTATGAGCAAGTCGTCCGGAGGCGATTCCAAGAATACGCTGTATTGTTCCTTTTGCGGGAAAAGTCAGCACGAAGTCCGGAAGCTGATCGCCGGACCGACGGTGTTCATCTGTGATGAATGCGTCGAACTGTGCATGGACATCATCCGGGAAGAGAACAAGACCCAGCTCGTGAAGTCGCGGGATGGCGTGCCCACCCCACGCGATATCCTGGCTGTCCTGGATGACTATGTGATCGGCCAGCAGCACGCAAAAAAGGTGCTAGCGGTTGCCGTTCACAATCATTACAAGCGCCTTGGTCACGGCGGCAAGAACGCCGACGTGGAACTGGCCAAGTCCAACATAATGCTGATGGGTCCCACCGGCTGCGGTAAGACTCTGCTGGCGCAGACGCTGGCGCGGATCCTGGACGTGCCGTTCACCATGGCCGATGCCACCACGCTGACCGAGGCCGGCTACGTCGGCGAGGACGTGGAGAACATCATTCTCAAGCTGTTGCAGGCGTCCGACTACAATGTCGAACGGGCGCAGCGCGGTATCGTGTACATCGACGAGATCGACAAGATTTCCCGCAAGTCGGACAATCCGTCCATCACCCGCGATGTATCCGGCGAGGGTGTGCAGCAGGCCCTGCTGAAAATCATGGAAGGCACGGTGGCCTCCGTGCCGCCACAGGGCGGTCGCAAGCATCCTCAGCAGGAATTCCTGCAGGTGGACACCACCAACATCCTGTTCATCTGCGGTGGCGCCTTCGCCGGCCTGGAGAAGATCATCACCCAGCGCGGCCGGGGCACGTCCATCGGCTTCGGCGCCGACGTGCGCTCGCCCGAAGAGAAGCGCACCGGCGACGTGCTGCGCCGGGTGGAACCCGAGGACCTGCTCAAGTACGGCCTGATCCCGGAGTTCGTCGGCCGCATGCCGGTACTCGCCACCCTGGACGATCTGGACGAGGATGCCCTGATCGAGATCCTCACCAAGCCCAAGAACGCGCTGCTCAAGCAGTACCAGCGCCTGTTCGAGATGGAGAGCACCCAGTTGTCCTTCTCCCAGGACGCCCTGGAAGCCATCTCCAAGAAGGCCATCGCCCGCAAGACCGGCGCGCGCGGCCTGCGCTCGATCATGGAAAGCATCTTGCTCGACACCATGTTCGACCTGCCCAGCATGGAGGGCGTCGAGGAGGTGGTGGTCAATCGCGAGGTGGTCGAGGGACGCGCCAAGCCGTTGGTCATCTACGCCGACCGCCGCGAAGACATGGAAACCTCGGCGTAGTCCGGGCGGGACGGCGGCGAACGCCCGGGCCCGGCATCGACCGAGGGACGCGGGCGAAGGGGGGACGCGGGCGGCGCGCCCGGACCCACCCGCCGCCACGAAACCGGGTCGGCATGCGGATGCCCCCCTCGGGGCCGGGTCATGCACGCGGAACGCAGGATCAGCCTTGATCGTTGGCATCGGCTGCCCCACATGTGCGGGCGTTCCGATGGTTTGGGCGCCATCGTTGCGTCACGGTTCGTCGTCATCCTCGACGCACGATCAGTTTTCCCGGCTGGCGAGCCCTCTTCGCCCGGCCGCAACAACGTGAGGCCACCCCGTGGAATCCGGCTCGACACAGGTGTTTCCGATTCTTCCGCTGCGCGACATCGTCGTGTTTCCGCACATGATCGTGCCTTTGTTCGTGGGCCGCGAGAAGTCGGTTCGGGCGCTGGAAGACGTCATGGGCAGCGACAAGCAGATCCTGCTGGTGGCCCAGAAGAACGCGGCGCAGGACGACCCCGGGCCGGAGGACATCTTTCAGATCGGCACCGTCAGCACGGTGTTGCAGTTGCTGCGCCTGCCGGACGGCACCGTCAAGGTGCTGGTCGAGGGCAATGCCCGCGCGCGCATCGATGCCTATCAGGACAATGAGAGCTTCTTCGAGGCCCAGGCCACGCTGCTGGAGGATGACGACAGCACCGAGGCCGAGCTGGAGGCCCTGCAGCGCTCGGTGGTGTCGCAGTTTGAGCAGTACATCAAGCTGAACAAGAAGATCCCGCCCGAGGTGCTGGTGTCGGTCAACCAGATCGACGACCCGGCCAAGCTGGCCGACACTGTGGCCTCGCACCTGGCCCTGAAGATCGCCGAGAAACAGGAGTTGCTGGAGACCACCACGCTCGCCGAACGGCTGGAGCGGGTCTACGCTTTCATGGAGTCCGAGATCGGCGTCCTTCAGGTGGAGCGCAAGATCCGGGGCCGCGTCAAGCGCCAGATGGAGAAGACACAGCGCGAGTACTACCTGAACGAGCAGCTCAAGGCCATCCAGAAGGAGTTGGGCGAGACCGAGGACGGTCGTGACGAGCTTCAGGAGCTGGACGACAAGATCGACAAGACCCGCCTGTCCAAGGAGGCGCGGGAGAAGGCCCGGGGCGAGTTGAAAAAACTTCGCAACATGAGCCCCATGTCGGCCGAGGCGACGGTGGTCCGCAATTACCTCGACTGGATGCTGTCGATTCCCTGGAAAAAGCGGTCCAAGATCAAGCGGGACCTGCGCGAGGCGGAACGCATCCTCAACGCCGACCACCACGGCCTGGAGAAGGTCAAGGAGCGGATCCTGGAGTATCTGGCGGTCCAGGTGCGCACCAGCACCATCAAGGGACCGATCCTGTGCCTGGTCGGCCCGCCGGGTGTCGGCAAAACCTCGCTGGGCAAGTCCATCGCCCGGGCCACCGGCCGCAACTTCGTGCGCGTCTCCCTGGGCGGCGTGCGCGATGAGTCGGAGATCCGGGGCCACCGGCGCACCTACATCGGCTCAATGCCCGGCAAGGTCATCCAGGGCATGAAGAAGGCGCGCTCGTCCAATCCCTTCTTCCTGCTGGACGAGGTGGACAAGCTGGGCAACGACTGGCGGGGCGATCCCTCGTCGGCGCTGCTGGAGGTGCTCGACCCCGAGCAGAACAACGCCTTCAACGACCATTACCTGGAGGTCGACTACGACCTGTCGGACGTGCTGTTCATGACCACGGCCAACAGCCTGCGCATGCCGCAGCCGCTGCTGGATCGCCTGGAGATCATCCGCCTGTCCGGCTACACCGAGGACGAGAAGGTGGGCATCGCCAAGCGCCACCTGATTCCCAAGCAGATGAAGGCCCACGGCCTGAAGCGGGGCGAGTGGTCGATCAGCGACGGCGCCCTGCGCGACCTCGTCCGCTACTACACGCGCGAGGCCGGCGTCCGCAACCTGGAGCGGGAACTCGCGGCGCTGTCGCGCAAGGCCGCCAAGGAACTGCTGCTGCGCACCAGCCGCAAGCGGGTCGCCGTGTCCAGCGCCAACTTGAGCAAGTACCTGGGCGTGCGCCGGTATCGCTATGGCGAGGCCGAGGCCGAGGACCTGGTGGGCGTGACCACCGGCCTGGCCTGGACCGAGGTCGGCGGCGAGTTGCTGTCCATCGAGGCCCTGGTGATGCCCGGCAAGGGCGGTATCACACTCACCGGCCACCTAGGCGACGTGATGAAGGAATCGGTGCAGGCGGCGCGGTCCTACATCCGCTCGCGCGCCATCACCTATGGCGTACGGCCCCCGATGTTCGAGAAGCGGGACATCCATGTGCACGTGCCCGAGGGCGCGACGCCCAAGGACGGTCCGTCGGCCGGCGTCGCCATGTGCACGTCGATCGTCTCGGCCCTGACCGGCATTCCGGTGCGCAAGGACATCGCCATGACCGGCGAGATCACCTTGCGCGGGCGCGTGCTACCCATCGGCGGCCTGAAGGAAAAGCTGCTGGCGGCCCTGCGTGGCGGCCTGACCACGGTGTTGATCCCGCAGGAGAACGAGAAGGATCTGGCGGAGATCCCGGATAACGTGAAGAAGGGGCTGACCATCATCCCGGTGCACACGGCCGACGAGGTGCTGCGCAACGCGCTGACCCGTCCGGTGACGCCGATCGAATGGACCGAGGCCGACGCGGAGGCCGCCGACGCCGCCCTCAAGACGTCCATCGAGACCGAGGACGCGGACGGCACCTTGCGACCTCACTGACGAACCGGACGCCCGTGCGGGTCCCGCGTGAGGCGGGTCCCGCCGTCATGCCCTGGCCGGGCGGGCATGACGGGATCGGATCAGGCCGGGGACGGGTCCGCGGGGGCCAGGCCCAGCATGGCGGCCCGGCGGCGCAAGCTGTCGCTATCCGCCGCCACCAGCACCGGCACGCCCAGGTGATCCATCCACGCCTGCCACCGGGCCGGCGCCCGCCGGCTCGGCGGCCGGCCGGCCACATCGCGGATCAGGATGGCCGCCACGCGCCGGGGATGGTCCCGGGCGACGGCGGCATAGGTCTCGGGATCGCGCTGCCCGTTGTCGCCGACCAGAACCACCGGCAAGGTGGGATGAACGGCCATCATCGCCTCGATCAGCGCCCGTTTGTGCCCCGGCGCGCGTCGCGGCAGGGGGGTCTGCATCGTCAGTCCCCATTCGCGGAGCATCACCACGGGGTCGCCGCCGAGGGCGGCGCTGATGCCGTTGCGGCGAAAGACCTCCTCCAGCACGTCGTAGACCCCCCAGGGTCCCCGCGACACGAACACCACGGGGTTCTCCGCCGGCGCCGCGCCGCCGCCGGCCCCACCGTCGCGGAGCGCCTGGTAAAGGCGCGCGACCCCGGTGAAGGCGCGACGGTGATCGGCGCCCGCCACGAACAGGCGCCACAGCATGGCCGCCCGATTGGCCACACCGGTGAACAGCACGGTGTCGTCGATATCGCTGATCACCAGATGCCGGGCCGAGGCGGGCGGCACCCAGACCTGCCCCCGTGCTCGCGCCGACCCGAAGGTGGATCGCGCCAGTAACAACTCCACCGCGTTCCAGCCGGACGGTGGCGGCCGGTCGGGACACAGGCGCACCCGGACATAGCCATCGGCGTCGGTGACCACGTCCTGTGTCTGGTCCTGGAAGCTGGCGCGCACCACCGCCCCCGGCACGCCCCGGCGCACCAGATGCCGTCCCAGGTCGGCGGGATCGAGGCCGTGGGGATCGCGGGACGACAACGGTCCCCACGACGGTTCCGCCAGTACCCGGGCCATCAGGAACAGGCCCTGGGCCGAGGCGGTGCCCCGATAGGGCCGGATGGAGACGCGCTCGCCGATTCGGGCGTTGGCGATCCGCGCCCGCGCGATCCTGGCGCGAAGGCGTGACATGGTCCGGGACTGACGTCGCTCCGATGTCCTCACGGCGCGGTCACCACAACGGGGTCCGCGTCCAGAACCCGCGCCAGCTTCTCCAGCCGGCGCTCCAGGAACTCGGGTTCGAACAAGGGGTCTCCGTCCGGCACGGTCAGCGTCAACCGCCCCGACAGGTCACGGGCCAGGGTGGTGCGCGACAGCACCCCCGGCGCGCCCCCGCTGAGGGTATGCGCCAGGCGCAGGGCGGCGCCGATGACCCGCGTCCGGCGTGCCCGCGCCGGATCGTCCAGCAGCGCTTCCGCCTGGACGACGACGGACGCGTCCCCGTCGCCGCCATAGCGGTGATACACCACCAGCGCCAGGGCGGCCCGATCGCGGTGGTTCAGGCCCATGAACGGCAGCCGCAGCATGCGATGGAACGCCTGATCCGCCCGATAGTCCGGGTGTTCGTTCCAGAAGATATCCCCGATCAGCGACGCCGCATGCCGCATGCGCGCCAGGTCGGGTGGTTCCGCGGGAAACAGCGGCTCCATCCAGGTGGCCACCTCGTCGCCCTGCACCGGGAAGCGGCCGGCGTCGCGGGCCATCATCTTCATGGAGGCCAGCAGCGGATCCTGCCGCCGCAGCGCCTCGGGCAGGGTGTGCATGAACTGCCCCTCGCGCACCCCATAGACCGAGAACACGACCCGGCGCGGGCGCACCGCGTCCACCAGGCGCCCCAGCGCCATCGCCGCCAGCGGCAACATGGGAACGCGCTTCTTGCTCAGGCGCTGCACCTGCATCAGGTCCTTGGGCGCGGCCTCGGCCACCCAGGCCAGCAGGGGCCGGGCATCGGTCGCGCTGACGGTGAAGTTGTCCAACACGTGCAAGGGATAGGTCAGCCGGTCCATGCACACCCGGGCCAGCGCCCGCCAGGCGCCTCCGACCGCATAGACCGCCTCGCCGCCGGCCCGGCTCAGCCAGGGTTCGCGGGCCAGCGCCTCGTCGAGCAGGCTCTCGGCCATCGCCCGGTCTCCGCCGGACGCCTCTGTGAGTCTCAGTAAACCAAGCGGAAAGCTGGCCGTGTCCTTGAACCGGCCCCCCTGCACCCACACCAGATCCAGGCTGCCGCCGCCCAGGTCGGCGACCACGCCCTCGGCCTCCGGAACCGCGCACAGCACGCCCTCGGCGGCGCGACGGGCCTCGTCACGGCCGCTCAGGACCTGGACCCGGATGGTGTTGTCGCGCTCCAGGTCGGCGACCAGGTCCGGGCCATCCTCGGCATCGCGCACGGCGGCGGTGGCCAGCACCTCCAGCCGCTCCACCCCCATGGCCCGGGCCAGGGCGACAAAACGGCCGACGGCGGCCCGCGCCAGGGCACGCCCTTCCGGATTCAAACGGCCGCTGTTGGCCAGACCCTGCCCCAGGGCGCAGAGCGCCTTCTCGTTGAACAGCGGCACCGGCACCCGGGCACCCCCCCGGTACACCACCAGCCGCACGGAGTTCGAGCCCACGTCCAGGATCCCGACAGGCTCGCGGCCGACGCCGTCGGGACCGGGTCCGGCATGGCCCGGGGACCCGAGTCCGGAGACGTCACCCCGGCCCGACCCCGTCCCGTCCGAACCGCGCGCCTGGTCAGCGCGTCGGCCCGCCCCGGTACCGGCGTCCTCCGACTCGTTCCCGGCGGAGTCCGCCAACCAGGGCCCACCCGCGCCGAGGGCCGAGTAACGCCCCGGATCTTGGTCTACGTCCATATGTATCCTCACCGACCTCCGGCCCGGCGGATGCCGCGCGCGCACGCGCCGCTCACGACACCACCGGGCGCCGCTTTAGAACCAGATGCGCCACGTCCGTGCTGGCCTTTCCCAGGGACTTGCCTCGTCCGGACAAGCTGGGGTTGTCCATGAAGTAACGGTGCGCGTTGAAAGCCTCCTCGGACGAGTCCACGCGATTGAACCGGCCGTCCGCGGTCAAATACCATGTCTGCTGCTCGTCGTTCAGGTTGGCCACCATGATCTGGTTGACGACCTGGGTGCGCACGGTCTCGTTCTCGATCGGCACCAGGGTCTCGACCCGCGAGTCCAGGTTGCGCGGCATCCAGTCGGCCGAGGAGATGTAGATGAGCGCCCGGGCCGACGGCAACTCGGCGCCGTTGCCGAAGCAGGCGATGCGCGAGTGCTCCAGGAAGCGGCCGACGATGCTCTTGACGCGGATGTTGTCGGACAGGCCGGGCACGCCGGGGCGCAGGCAACAGATGCCCCGGATCACGAGGTCGATCTGGACACCGGCCTGGGAGGCCCGGTACAGCGCGTCAATGACGTCGCCACTCACCAGGCTGTTCATCTTCGCCCAGATGGCGCCCGGACGGCCGGCCCGCACGTGGGCGATCTCGGACTCGATCAGGTCGATGATCCGGGCCTTCAGGGTCAGCGGCGCGAGATACAGCTTTTCCAGGCCATGCGGCTTGGCATAGCCCGTCATGTAGTTGAACGCGGTGACCGCGTCGCGGCACAGGCCCGAATCGGCGGTAAAGAACGACAGGTCGGTGTAAATCTTGGCGGTGATCGGATGGTAGTTGCCGGTGCCGTAGTGCACGTAGCTGCGCAACTGCCCCCCTTCCCGACGGGTCACCAGGGAAATCTTGGCGTGGGTCTTCAGGTCCATGAAGCCATACACGACATTGGCGCCGGCCCGCTCCAGGTCCCGCGCCCAACGGATGTTGGCCTCCTCGTCGAAACGGGCCTTCAACTCCACCATGGCGGTGACGCTCTTGCCGCTTTCGGCGGCCTCCACCAGGGCGGCGACGATGGGCGAGTTGTTGGAGGTCCGGTACAGGGTCTGCTTGATGGACACCACCTGCGGATCCCGCGCGGCCTGGCGCAGGAACTGCACCACCACATCGAAGGACTCGTAGGGATGATGGACCACGATGTCCTTCTGGCGGATGGCCGCCATGCAGTCGCCGCCGAAGTCGCGGATGCGCTCCGGGAACCGCGCCGCGAACGGCACGAACTGCAGGTCCGGCCGATCGTCGGAGATCAACTGCTTGAGGTCGGCCATGCCGATCGGCCCGTTCATGCGGAACAGGTCTTCCTCGGCCACCTGCATTTCCTCGCAGATCAACCGAACCAACGTCTCGGGCATGTCGGCGTTGAGCGTCAGGCGGATGCAGACGCCGCGCCGGCGCCGCTTCAGCGCCGATTCGAAGCTTCGCACCAGGTCCTCGGCCTCTTCGTCGATTTCCATCTCCGAATCCCGGATGACCCGGAAATGCCCCGACTGGTCCACCTGGAAGCCCGGGAACAGGCGGTCCAGGAACAGGGTGACCATGTCCTCCAGCAACACGAAGCGATGGTCCGGCCCCGGTAGGCGCGTCAGGCGGTCCACCTGCCCCGGCAGCGGCACCAGGGCGCGCAGGCTCTCCCGGCCGACCGGCCCGCCCCCCGCCAGTTGCAGCACCAGGGCGTGGCCCAGGTTGGGGATGAACGGGAACGGATGCGCCGGATCGATGGCCAGGGGGGTGAGGATGGGGAACACCTGCTCGATGAAGTGGCGCTCCAGCCAGGTCCGGTCCTCGTCGGTCAGTTCGTGCACGCCGACCACCGACACCCCCACGGCGCGCAGGTCGGCATGCAGCTCCGCCCAGATGTCCTGCTGTTCCTCCAGCAGATCACGGGCGGTTCGGTTGATCTCGGCCAGTTGCCGGGCGGGCGTGCGGCCATCCTGACTGGTCTTGTTGACGCCGGCGGTCACCTGCCCCTTCAGGCCGGCCACGCGCACCATGTAGAACTCGTCCAGGTTGGAACCGGATATGGAGAGAAAGCGGATCCTCTCCATCAGTGGGTGACGGGCGTTGCGGGCCTCGTCCAGCACACGGAAATTGAAATCCAGCCACGACAGTTCCCGGTTCAGGAACCGTTCGGGCGAGGTCATGTCGATGCCCAGGGCGGCCGCCCCGGCGGACACCTCTTCCAACGTCTCCGTGGTCGCGGACGGGGTCGCGGGGATCGCGTCATTGGGGCTTGTCATCGTCGTCTCCGTTGACGTCCGTGGTGCTGGGAGCGCAGGCTGACGACCGGTAAGGGGGCCGGCACGTCCGCGACACACCCGGCGACTCGGCGCTCGATTCAGCTCCCGCCAGGGTCCGGGGTCAAATGACGATTTGGCTGGCGCGTGCCCGCACGCTCCCCAGGCGAGCCGGGGGACCCTGGTTCCCAGGCTCCGTCCGGTGTCGCCGCCGGAGGCCCCCGCCCCGTTCCGACGGCCCGGAGATCGCCCTCCTTGAAATACCTGTACCTTCTGCGGCACGCCAAATCCAGTTGGGAAAACCCCAACATTCCGGATCACGACCGGCCACTCGCCCGTCGCGGGGAGAGGGCGGGCGCCGCCATCGCGACCGTCGTCGCCGCCCTGTCGCCGCGCCCCGATCTGGTGCTGTGCTCCACCGCCACGCGCGCCCAGGAAACGCTGGCGCTGGTGCGCCACGCCCTAGGGGACACCCCGGTACGCCTTGAGCCGGTTCTCTACACCCTCGAAGCCGTGCATCTCCGCCAGCACCTGGAGCGCCTGGACGACGCGGCCACCGCCGTGCTGGTCATCGGCCACAACCCGTCGCTGGAGGTGCTGGCGCAAGACCTGGCGGCGGCGGACAGCGGCCCGGCCATGACCCGCCTGCGACGGAAGTTTCCCACCGCCACCCTGGCGGACCTGGACCTCCCGATCGCCACCTGGGCCGCCCTGGGGGAGACGCTGGCGCGGGGCGACGCCCACCTGCGGCGCTTCACCCGCCCGGCCGATCTGCGCTCCCCCTGAGGCCGTCACCGTCCTGGTCCTGGTCCTGGTCCTGGCCCGCGCCAGCGCCGCCATCCCGGGATCCGGCGGCGGCCTCCAGCACCTCGCGGGCCAGCGCCACGGTGATCGCCCGCCCCCGTCCCCAGGCCACCGCGTCCAGCCGCGCCACCAGCGCCCGCGCCGCCGCGAACGAGCGCTCCATGCGACAGGCCAGCAGCCGCACCACCGCCGGCGCCACGATGACCTGACGGTCGGCGAACAGCTTGACCAGCACCATCTCCAGCAGGGTCTCGTCGGGCGGGGTGATCTGGGCCACCGGCAGAGCCACCAGGCGCGAGCGCAGATCGGGCAGCGTCACCGGCCAGCGCGCCGGCGGCACGCGCGCGGTGAGCATCAGGCTGGCGCCCCGCTCGCGGGTCATGTTCATCAGATGCAGCAAGGCGACCTCGGTGTCCGCCTCCAGCGGCGGGCCATCGGCGGCGTGCTCCACGACCAGGGTCGCCGCCCGGTCCAGCGTCGCCGCCGGATGCAGGGCCTCGACCGTCGGCCGCCCCACGATCAGGGCGCCCGCGCGGGCCGCCAGCACGTGCGCCAGATGGGTCTTGCCGCACGCCGCCGGCCCGACCAGCGCCAGGGTCGGTCCCGGCCAGTCGGGCCAACGATCCACCCAGGCCACCGCCGTCGCGTTGCACGGCGCCACCAGGAAGTCGGCGCGCCCCAGCGCCGGCCGCGCGGGGAAGTCGAACACCATCTGCGGGCCGGGCTGGGGTGCCGGTCGCGCCGGGCTCCCCTCCTCGGGCAACGGCGCACCAGCCGGCACATCGCCGTTCCGAGGCTCGACCTCCTCGCTCATGGCGTGCCCTCCGTGGGCGGCGCCCCGGCCCGCCACCATCGCCATCCGCGCTCCGCGTAGGTCAGCGCCGACCCGACCACGGTCACCACCACCGCGCCGATCAGCGCCGACTCGATCCAGGCGCCCATGGACAGGGCCTCGGCCGGCAAGTCTCCGGTCACGGCATTCAGGCTCAGCACCAGGGCCACGAGAACCACCTGGACCAGGGTGTTCAGACGCGACACCCGTGAGGGCGCCGGTACGAAGGCCCGCCCGCTCATCCGGAAGGCCAGCGCCCCGGCCAGGATCGCCACGTCGCGCCCGACCATGAGCACCACCAGCCAGATCGGCAGCAGGCCCACCCATCCCAGTGTCACCGCCGCCCCCGACAACAGGACCTTATCGGCCAGCGGATCCAGCAGCGCGCCCAGCGGCGTTTCCAGCCGCAGCCGCCGCGCCAGCCAGCCGTCCAGGGCATCGCTCAGCGCGGCGACCATCAGCACCACCAGGGCGACGCCGCTCCAGCCCGCCAGGATGCAGCCCACCATCGGCCCCACCAGGATCAGGCGGGCCGTGGTGACCGCGTTGGGCAGCCAGGCCAGCATCAAGGGCGCGCCGGAGGCCAGGCGCCGGCCCCGGTCCCATAGCCGGTCGTGGTCCCGGTCCGGGACGGCCACGCGGACGCGCCAGAGGGAGTCCCCCCCGGCGACGCCGGCGTCGCGGGAGCGCCATATCCCGTGGGAGCGCCATACCCCGTGACGGGACCGCCGGTCGCCCCGGCCCCAAGCGGGGTCCCGCTTCCGGCGCCATAGGCGGCCCCGACCCCGGATCCGGCCCGGCCAATCAGCCAGTACCCACCTTGCTCGGTCAGGCTGAGGCCCTGGCGCGCCAGGGCGTCGCGCACCCGCGCGGCGTCCCCCTGCACCGACAGGATCAGTTGCGCCATGTCCCGAGTCATGGCCTGAACCGTCATATGCCGGACCAGCGGGGCACGCTCCAGTTCGCGGCGAATGGCCACCCAGTCCTGGAAGCTGCCGAGACTGACCAGCGCCGTGACCTCACGCGTCGATCCGGCCCGCACCAGATTGGCGTCCCGCCAGTCGGTCTCCAGGCGCCGGGCCACGTCGGCGGCGGCGCGTGCCAGGAAGGCACCATCGTCCTCTCCCGCCTGACGGCTGACCGTCTGGCCGCCGGTCCGCGCCATGGCCCGGGGCGAGCCATAGTGCAAGCTCACCTCCAGGGTATCGGGGCCCCGGCGGACGCCATGGGCCAGCAGAACGGTGTCGCGGCCATAGCGCTCCAGCAGGGCGGCCAGCGCGGCGCCATCGGGCGCCAGCGCCTGTTCGGGAGACAGAGTGGTGACGTCCGCCAGGTCGCCGGTGGGCACCTCCACGGGTATCAACACCGATCCGCCGTCCTGACGGCGCCAGGCCAGCAGCCAGGGATTGGTGTCGTCCCACAGCACCGCCGGCCGGTCGGGACCCGCCTGATAGACCGGCACCACCAGCACCGGCCGCGACGCCTCGGCGGCATGGCCGATGCCATGCCCGTCCAGCAGGCGGCGCACGGCCGGACCGTCGAAGCGCACCGTCAGGCGCGCCTTGTAGCTGGTATCGGTGGTGCGCTCGCCGGCCAGGCTGTAGGTGTCCACCAGGGGCAGCACCTGGTCCCGGGACAAGGGGGGAAGACGGGCGCGCTGAGTTGGATCGGCGATGCGCTCCAGCACCACGCGCAGGGCGTCCACCTGCCCCTTGGCGATGGCCTGATCGCGGGCGGTGGCGGCGCTGTCGGCCTCGGCGGCGATGGGCACGCCGCGCGCCGTGTAGGTGTCTCCCGTCTCGCTCGCTGTCTGGGCGAGCGCCGGACGGACGCCGGCCCAGGATCCGACGGACACGGCGGCGCGCGGATCGCCCGCCACCACCAGCGCGACGCACAGAGCCGCGAGAACCATCGCCCGCGGCCCGTTTGCAACGCCGGCGCGGTGCGCTATTGTCCGCCCCACGGACCGTGTCTCCCGGTCGCCCGCCCCAGTCCGTGCCCGCCACACCGCCAGCTTCCGCGAGGCCGCCATTTCCGCTCCTTCCCCAACAGAGGCCCCCGATCCGGGAGGCCTGACCTACAAGGCCGCCGGCGTCGACATCGACGCCGGCGAGGCCCTGGTGCGCGCCATCGCGCCGCTGGCCCGCTCCACCACCCGCCCGGGCGCCGACGCCGCCCTTGGAGGCTTCGGCGCGGTGTTCGATCTGGCCCGCGCCGGGTTCCGCGATCCCCTGCTGATCGCCGCCACCGACGGCGTGGGCACCAAGCTTCGGCTTGCCATCGAAACCGGGCGCCATCAAGGCGTTGGCGTCGATCTGGTGGCCATGTGCGTCAACGACCTGGTGGTCCAGGGCGCCGAGCCGCTGGTATTCCTCGACTATTACGCCACGGCGCGGCTGGATGTCGAGACCGCGACGGCGGTCGTCGCGGGCATCGCCGAGGGCTGCCGTCAGGCCGGATGCGCGCTGGTCGGCGGCGAGACGGCGGAAATGCCCGGGATGTACCAGGCCGGCGACTATGACCTGGCCGGCTTCGCCCTCGGCGCGGTGGAGCGCGACGCGCTGCTGACCGGGGCTCGGGTGACCGAGGGCGACGTGCTGCTGGGGCTGGCCTCCAGCGGACCGCACGCCAACGGCTTCTCGCTGGTGCGCCGGGTGGTGGCCGACCTGGGGCTGTCCTGGGAGGCCCCCGCCCCCTTCGAGACCGATGCCGCCACCCTGGGCGAGGCGCTGCTGGCGCCCACCCGCATCTACGTGCGGCCCTGCCTGGCGGCGGTGCGCGGCGGCGCCGTGCACGCGCTGGCCCACATCACCGGCGGCGGGTTTGTCGAGAACATTCCGCGCGTGCTACCCGACGGACTGGCCGCCCGCCTGGACATGACCGCCCTGCCCCCACCCCCGGTATTCCGCTGGCTGCATCAGGCCGGCGGCATCGCGCCCGCCGAGATGGCCCGCACCTTCAATTGCGGCGTCGGCATGGTGGCGGCGGTGGATCCGGACCGCGCGGACGAGACCGTCGCGCTGCTGATCCAGCACGGGGTGGAGACCCGCCCCATCGGCCGGGTGACGGCGCGCGACGGCGGCCCGGCGGTCATCCTGGATGGCCTGGACGAGGCCTGGGCATGACCGAGTCGCCCACCCATCCACCGCGCAAGACCCCCATCGCCGTCCTCATCTCGGGGCGCGGCAGCAACATGCGCGCCCTGGTCGACGCCTGCGATGACGCCACGTATCCGGCCCGCGTGTGCCTGGTGCTGAGCAACGATCCCGCCGCTCCCGGGCTGGCCTGGGCCGCCGAGCAGGGCTTGCCCACGGCGGTCATCGACCATCGGGCCTTTTCCGGCCGTCCGGCCTTCGAAGCCGCCCTGAACGCCCGCCTGGTCCGGGCCGGGGCGGAGTGGATCTGCCTGGCGGGGTTCATGCGCCTGCTGACGGCAACCTTCGTCAACACCTGGACCGGCCGCCTGCTGAACATCCATCCGTCCCTGCTGCCGGCCTACAAGGGCCTGCACACGCACGCCCGCGCCCTGGCCGCCGGAGAGCGCGAGCACGGCTGTTCGGTCCACTTCGTGGTCCCTGACATGGACGCCGGGCCGCTGATCGGGCAGGCGCGCGTGCCGGTCCTGCCCGATGACACCCCGGACAGCCTGGCCGAGCGTGTGCTTGGCCAGGAACACGGATTGTATCCGGCGTGTCTGGCGGCGGCGCTGTACGGGTATCCCACGCTGGAGGCCGCCCGCGCGGCGGGCGCGGCCCACACCGGGTGACGCGCCGCTCAGCGGCTGGCGGCCGGCAGACCCGCCGTGTCCAGCGCCTCCAGCACCACGCCGCTGGTCAGCAGTTCTGGCAACGCCAGGCCGTCCGGCGCCCGCGCCCCGTAGACGGCGTTGAAGGGGATCCCGTAGCGACCGAACCCCGCCAGATAGGCGGCGATGGCCGCGTCGGGCCGGGTCCAGTCCCCGCGCATCAACACCACCTCCGCCGACGCCAGCCGGCCGGCCACCGGCTCCTGGTCCAGCACCGCGCGCTTGTTGACGATGCAGGTGACACACCAGTCGGCGGTGACGTCCACGAACACCACGCGCCCCTCGGCCAGCAGCGCGGGGATGGCCGCCGGCTCCAGCGGTCGCCATGCGAGGCCGCCGTCGCGCGTCGCTGGCAGGGCGTCCCGGGGTCCGTCGCCCGGCAGCAGACCGGCCCACGCGGGCAGCGCCAGCGCCACCAGGGCCGGCACCAGCGCCGCCGGCCAGCGGCCCCGGGGGAGCG
This sequence comes from Roseospira visakhapatnamensis, assembly GCF_014197915.1. Lineage (GTDB taxonomy): Bacteria > Pseudomonadota > Alphaproteobacteria > Rhodospirillales > Rhodospirillaceae > Rhodospira > Rhodospira visakhapatnamensis. The sequence goes on along the minus strand of NZ_JACIGK010000002.1, from coordinate 196,475 downwards.
CCAGCGCGCCAACCATCAGCGCCATCAGCCCCCCCACGGCCAGCGCCGCGCCGGCGCCCACCTGGGCCGCCAGCACGCTCAGCAGCCAGACGGCGGTGCCGGCCAGCGCCACGCCGAGCCCCGCCTTCAGCCACAGCATCCAGCGCCCGGGGCGCGGCAACCGAGTCGCCAGTCCGGGGCGCGCCGCCACCAGCAGGTAGGGCAACGCCATGCCCACGCCCAGGGCCAGGAAGATAGCCAGGATGTCCAGCGCCCCCCGGGCCAGCGCGAAGCCCACCGCCGTCCCCAGGAACGGTGCCGAGCACGGCGTGGCCAACAGCGTGGCGAACGCCCCGGTGGCGAACGCGCCCCAGGCCGAACCCGGGTCGTCCCCGCCGGCCCGGTCCACGCCACGGCTGGCGGCGCCGGTCAGGCCCTGGGGCACCACGACCTCGAACAGGCCCCACAGGTTGGCGGCGAACAAGCTCAGCAGCACCACCATGACCACCAGGAACAGCGGCTGCTGGAACTGAATGCCCCACCCGACGGCCAGGCCGGCGGCCTTGACGGCGATGGCCGCCCCGCCCAGGGCCAGGAACGACGCGACGATCCCGGCGGCGCTCATCACGAAACTGGTGCGGGCCCGCGCCGGGGACGCGCCACCGTGCCCCATCACCCCCAGCACCTTGAGCGACAGCACCGGCAGCACGCAGGGCATGAGATTCAGGATCAGGCCGCCCAGCAGCGCCAGCCCAAGCATGGTCAGCCAGGATGGGTCGTCAGGGGCCACCGTCGCCGGCGCCACCCGATCGCCGGCCGCGCGCACCAGCGGATGGGGCGCCGTCACCGCGTCCACCACGGCCGACGCCTCCAGGCCGCGCGCACCGTCGACCACGGTGACCGTCACCGGCCCCCCGGTCAGCGACGGCACCCCGCCGACGCGGCTCCACAACACCACCCGGCCGTCCGCGTCCCGGGCGACGCCGGGGGGATCGAACCACGCGCCCTCCGGCCCCTCCACGAACAGGTCCGGCGCGACCAGCGGCGGATCGGCCCGCACCACCACCTGCACGACGAGGTCGGCGGGACCGGCGCCATCCCCGCCGTCCACCACGGCCACATCCTCCAGGGTCAGGCCCTGGGCGGCCCCGTCACCGGGAACGGCGCTCTCGAACCGGTTCAGGTCGTGCGCGTAAGGCGTGGCGCCGCCCGGTCCGGCCGGCAGGTCCATGGTCAGGTCCACGGCGCGCGGAATACAGACGTCGGCACAGGTCAGGTAGTCCACCCGCGCCACCAGCCTCAAGGACTGGCCCGGATCCTCCGGCCTGACCCGCAGCGGGTAGATCACGCCATCCCGGTAGCCGATGGTCTGAATGCCCAGGACCGAGAAGCGCTCCGGCGCCGGCCAGCGCAGGGTGGCGTCGGCCAGGTTCCGGCTGCCGTCCCAGGTGATGGTGGGGGGATAACCCGCATCCCCGGGCGCGCGCCAATAGACCTTCCAGTCGTCCACCATGTCGAACTGAAGGCCGAGGCGCAGGGTTTCCCGGCCCCCGAGGGCCGTTGTGGCCGAGATCAGACGGACGCGGCCCTCGGGCGTCTCGGCCCAGGCACTGGACCCCGGCGGGGTCCACTCGGGCAATTGCGCCACCGCCGGAGACGCGCCGGTGACCAGAATCACCAGCAGCAGCACCAGCGGCGACCAAAGGGCCGCCAGAGGTCCCCAGGCCGATCGCCCCGAGGCCGCGTCACGCGCCCCCGTCCGGGTGTTGCCAGTCATGCCGTATCACCCTCTCCCGCACCCGGCCCGTCCACCCACCGCCGCGTGACCAAACCTTGACGCCACCGCCCACCCCGGCCATCCCGCCATCGAACCCCTGGACACCCAGAAGTGGGTGCGCGGACCCCGTTTACGAACATTCCGTCCCCAAGCGCCGCCCGAACCGTGCTACCGTACCTTGGTAGCACGACTCGACGGCGCCGGGCGACGCGACAGGATCCCGCGCCCGGGCGTGTCCATCGTTCCGGCCGGCGGCGTGATCTCGCATGGCTCAGCGCCCTTGGGACCATGGTGACGATGGTGACAATGGTACGGTCGCGCACGTCCCGAACGGGACGCTGGCCGCGACAGGATCCCCGCCGCATTGTATAACCGACCCGATCATCACGACACGCCGGATACGGAGCCGGAATGAATCAGGACGAACTGCTCCAACTCCAGGACAACGCCCGCGCGGCCAGCACCTTGCTGAAGGCGATGAGCAATGAACATCGCCTTCTCATCCTGTGCCGGCTGCTGGGCTGCGAGCGGTCGGTGGGCGAGTTGGAACGCGTGGTGGGGTTGAGCCAGTCGGCCCTGTCGCAACACCTGGCGCGGTTGCGTCGCGACGATCTGGTCAAGACCCGGCGCGAGGCCCAAACCATCTACTATTCCCTGAAGGGCGACGCGGTGGCGTCGGTCCTGAGCACCCTGTACGACCTGTACTGCGCCACTGCCGACGACGCGCACCCGGACCAGACCGACGACGGATCGGCCGACACCACCTCGGCCCGACGCGCCGAGCCGATGCCCGCGCGCCCCCCCACGGCGCTGGCCGTCGCGCCCCGGCGCTGAGCCCCCGCCCCCGCCCCCGCCGATGGAGTCGCCGGGTCGACGGGGCATCCCCGCCCATCCGGGGTACGGCGTCGCGCGCCCGGACACTCCGGCACACGGGAGTCCGGGCACCGCGTCGGGCCATGGCTGACCACCCCGGCGATCCGCGACGACCCAAAAAAAGGGCGTTGCCGCGATCCGCGCGCAACGCCCTTGAAGGCCGTCTTGGTCCAGGTCAGGGATACGGGAAGGAGCACCGTCGATGATCGGGATGCCGGGCGAAGACCGATGATCCACCTGATGTCTTCGCACACCCCTCGTCGTCGGGAACCACTGTGGGCCGACCCACCGGTGTCCATAATCTGTCATGACACGCCGCCGGCTCGACCACTCTCCCACTGACGACACGATCCTAGCAGCCCGGCCCACGCGAATCCGGTGCGCATCCGGCCGAGTCCTGGGTCGATCGGGGGACCCAAAGGGCGCAAGGGCCACGGCGCACACGCCACGCTTGGAGTCCCCAAAGACGGGCTGTGATCCCCTCGGGCGGGATCAGGCCCCCATCCCGGCATGACGGCACACCGGTTGCGGGGTGACCAGCCGACCCTGTTGCAAACGCAGGGTGCGGGTGGCAATCCGACGGCGGAAGTGGGGATCGTGCGAAATGACGATCATCGCCTGCGGCAGGCCGCGCAGAATCTCGGACAGGCGGGCCGTGGTGTCCTCGTCGAGGGCGTTGGTGGGCTCGTCCAGCAACAGCACCTCCGGCTCCATGGCCAGCACGCAGGCCAGGGAGACCAGACGCTTCTCGCCCCCCGACAGCTTGTGGGTGATCCGGTCCCGGAAGCCCTCCAGGCCCACCCGCGCCAACACCTGGTCCACCACGGCCAGGGCCTCGGCGCGCGACAGACCCAGGTTCAGGGGGCCGAAGGCCACGTCCTCGGCCACGGTGGGACAGAACAGCTGGTCGTCGGGATCCTGGAACACATAGCCGGCGCGGCGGCGCACCTCCTGGAAGTCGGCCTCGACGCGGCGCTCGGCGCCGAAGGCCACGATGCGGCCCGCCTGGGGTGTCAGCAGACCGACCAGGATCTGCATCAGCGTGCTCTTGCCGGCGCCGTTCGGTCCGGTGATCGCCAGGCGCTCGCCAGCCGCCAGGGTCATGGTGGCATCGGTCAGCACCGGGGGCCGGCGCGGATAGGCGAAGCACAGGCCGGCGACCTCAAACAAGACCGACATACAGGGCATCCAGCGTCAGGAGCAGGCCCAGGGCGGGCACCGTGGTTCCGATGAACAGGACATCGCGGGGACCATAGCGCAGATCGTCCAGCAGCGGCAGGCGGCCCGTGAAGCCCCGGCACTTCATGGCCTGGAGAATGCGCTCGGAGCGTTCCAGCGCCCGCACCAACAGCATGCCGATCAGGTATCCCAGGCTCCGAAAGGTGTGGCCGTTGGTGCGCGGGCGGAAGCCGCGCGTCTTCATGGCGCGGCGCAGGCGGCGGTACTCGTCCTCCACCACCGTGATGTAGCGCACGGTGAACAGCAGCAGGTGCACCAGACGCTCCGGGCATCGCAACCGCGCCAGGGCGTGGCCGAGGGTGGTGGGCTCCAGCGAGCCGACCAGAGACAACAGCATCAGCACGATGGCGTTGGCCGTGAGCGCGATGGCCGCCGCGCGCTCCAAGCCGGCCCAGGAGGCCGGCCAGCCGAACACCCAGAAGGCGGGATCGCCGGGCATGGTGAACGGCAGCAGCACCAGCATGAAAACGATGAAGCCATCCATCATGGCCATGCGGCGCAGCGTCGGCCCGGCCGGCAGGCGCGCGGCCAGCAAGGCGGCGCCGGCCAGGGTCAGGGCCATCAGCAGCGCCGCCAGGCTGGAGAGCGCCACGGTCACCCCGGCGAAGGCGATGGCGCCAAGCAGACGGGTCCGGGGGTCCACGGCGCCGAGCCAGCCGCCACCGGGTCCGCCGATGGCCTGGGGCGCCGAGCGCACCGCCGCCCCCGCCCTGGCCGACGACCCGACCGCCTCGACCCGGTGACTCACGCGCCGGATCCGGGCCGACGCCGGGCCATCAGGAAGAAGGCCAGGCCGAACAGACCGAGGATGTACCCGATGCCCCCGAGCACCGCTTGCAGGTCGTTCTTTTCCTTGTAGGCCGCGAGTTCCTTGCGCAGGGGACGCACCTCGGCACGCACCGCGTCGGCCACCATCCTGGTCAGGTCGAGCGGAAGGGCGGCCACGGGTCCGGGCGCTCCAGCCGACGGGATCGCGCCGGGGGCAACGGGGTCCGCCGCCCCGGCGGTCAGGTGACCGGGCAGATCGTCCAGGTCCATGGTGAACTCGGCCACGTGCCCGGCCCCCAGATTGGCCCGGAAGACGTGGGGCACGGCCTGGGTCGGGGTGAAGACGAAAAAGCCATCGGCATCCGTGCGGGTCTCGCCGAGCTTGTTGCCGTCCGGGTCAAACACCTCGATCGGCGTATCGACCGCCATGTCACCGTTGGAGAAGCCCACCTCGCCCTCGATGACCTCGCCGGCCGCGTACCCCGACGCAACCACCTTGTGGGCCCGCGCCGGCAGGGCGACCGTCGTCATCAACAGGGCTCCGACGAGCAGCATGGACACAGGTTTCATCATCGTTGAATCATCCTCACGCGGCGCGCGCCGGGGCGGCCAGGGTGCCGAACAGCTCCGGCTTGACGCGGTGGATCAGGGTCACGGCGGCGGCGCACACCAGGCCCTCGATCACCGCCACCGGCACATGGGCCAGCACCACCAGCTTGGCGGCGGGCAGGAACTCATCGCCCGACAGCCAGAGCACCAGGGCGACCTGCACGGCGGTCAGGACGATCGCCAGGGCCCCGCCGACAAAGCCGGTCAGGACCGCCACACGGGTGTCGGCGCTCGCGACGCCGCGGCGGCAGAGCAGCCAGACCAACACCGCCGGCAGGGCGATGTTGACGGTGTTCACCCCAAGAACCGTCAGGCCACCGAACCCGAAAAAGACGGCTTGCAACAACAGGCCCACGAACAACGCCGGAAAGGCGGCCCAGCCGAGCACCAGGCCGGCGAGTCCGTTCATGATCAGGTGCACGCTCGACGGGCCGAGGGGCACATGCACCAGCGCGGCGACGAAGAAGGTGGCGCTCAGCACGCCGGCGACCGGGATCTTCTCCAGGGTCAGCGACCGCAGCCCGAGGGCGAGTCCCCCCACGGCCAGGACCCCACCGCCCAGGACCACGGCGTTGCTCAGGGCTCCGTCCACGATATGCATGGCGACACCTTACCTTTTCATCACCGCCAGGACAGGGTGGGCCGACGCGTCCGGGACCGTGCCCCGCGCGCGCCGGCCCGACGGGGTTACTGCATGTCGAAGGCGCGGACCCAGATCACGGCATCCTGGCTCAACTCCTTGCCGTCATGCTCGGTGGCCGGACCGCTGCCCAGGGCGGCGAAGCCCCAGAAGCCCGCCTTCGGAATGCCGAAGGTGAACACACCGTTGGCGTCGGTCACGGCGACCACGGTGCCGCCGGGCATCGGCTGGGCGGTGGGCTCGGTGGTGGCGTTGGCTTCCATGTCCGGCTCGGACGCCATGAACTCGATCTCGACCTCGGCGCCGGCCACGGGCGCGCCATCCGACAGCACCTGACCGGAGAACGTGGAGCCGACAATCACATTGGTCGGCTTGTTCAGCGGCACGATCTCGGTCGGCAGGCCCTGTGGTTCCATCCAGTCCGTGGGCATCTGGTTGCGGTTCAGATAGGCCTTGGTGATCTGCTGGATGTAGATGTCCTCGCTTTCCTCGTAGTACGGCGCGGGGACGGTCACCAGCACGTAATCGCCGGAGCGCTTGACCGGCGCAACGACCTCGAAGGCGGCGGCACTGTTGTTCGCGCCCTGGAAGGTGATGGGCGTCACGCTGTCCATGAGATCGATCCTCTCGCCGCGATGCACCATGTAGACGTCCAGCGGCGGACCCATGTCCATGACGTGGCCGTTCTCGAACGGATGCCAGAAGATCAGCTTCACCGGCACGTCACCGGGACGGGCGATGTTGACCTCGGGGGTGTAGCTGAGTTGGAAGTGGGCGCTCGCGGTCACGGGGGCCAGCAGGGCGGCGGCGGCAAGCGAAGCCAGGGCGGTCTTTCGTGGAATCATGGCGGTGCGTCGCTCCCAAGGCATGCGGGGCGCGGAGCCCGGCTCCGCGCGCGCAATCAATGAAAGGACGATCGGGGGAAGGATGGCGTCGCGAGGGGCGGACGGACCGGAACGCGGGCACGTCGGGATCCACCGCCAACACCCAACGCCAGACGCGCACCCCGGCGTCCGGTCGAATGCACGGCGCCGCTCTCCGTCGGCGCCACACATCGGCGGCAGGTCTCCTGGCTCGCGGGTCGTCGCGGGTCCGCCGCCTTCCCGAGGGGGATCCTGCGATCCCATCCCAGTGGCGCGTGACGGAGCGCTCGCCGCTCACAGTTGCGGGGGCAGCCACGGAGTCGGCCCCTGATGGGTACGCCTCACCGTGTTCCCTTTTCACCCGGACGCGTGGCGCCCGGGAACCGTCGATTGGTGTAGAAAAGGCGTCAATCGCCCCGTGAAGTCAAGGAGCTTCGGTCGAGCCGATGGTCACCGGACACGCCCGGTCCGGCGCCAGCGGCCATGCGTCAGGGCGATCAGCGCGGTCAGGGCGGCGGCCACCATGACGGGGACCTGGGCACCATTCCAGGCGCCGCCGGCGGCGGTGACGGCGGCGGCCACCAGGGGCGGCCCCAGGAACTGGCCGATGTTGGACCCTTGCATGAGCAGCCCGTTGGCGGCCGCCAGATGGCCGGGCGATGGCGCCTCGGCCGGCGTGCCGGCGAACAGCGCGGCGGGGATCAACCCGCCGGCCGTCGAGAACAGCAGCACCAGCGCGAATCGGACCGGGTCGGCCAGGGCCGGCGAGAACAGGCCCCAGCCGCACAGGGCCATGGCGACGCTGGCGACGACGATGATCCGCGTTCCCGTCACGCCCCGGCGCAGCAGCCCGCCGCCGACCAGGTTTCCCGGCGCGTTCATGAGCACCACCAGCGCCGTCAGCAAGGCGGCGGCGCGCCCGGTCACCCCCAGCGCCTCGGGCAGGAAGGTCGGCAGCCAGACCATGACGGCGATCCACTGGAAGGCATAGGCGCCGAAGGTGGCGGCCATCAGCAGCAGCCCGGGCCGGGTCACGCTCTCGATCAGGACGCGCCAGGACGCGCCGGGCGGCGGGGTCGAGCGCGCGATCCCCGCCGTGGCGGTGGTGACGGCCGCGCCGCCCATCACCGCCAGGCCGGCGACGGTCAGCCAGAGCGCCCGCCAGTCGGCGGCCTCCAGGACCAGGGGCGCGCCGGCCAGGGCGATGGCCATGCCGGCGGGCATGAAGACGCTCCACAGACTGAGCGCCAGGGAGCGGTCGCGGGGCGCGGTCACGGCCAGCACCAGCGCCGGCGTGGCCACCGAGACCGCCATGAAACCTAGTCCCTCCAGCAACCGGCTGGCCAGGAGCACCGGCACCCCCTGGCTGACGGCACCGGCCGTGCCCCCCAGCGCCAGCGCCACGAATCCCAGTCCGACCAGACGGCGGCGTCCCAGTCGGTCGGCGGTCACCCCAGCCACCAGACCCAGCGACATCCCCAACACATTGAAGGTGGAAACGATGAACCCCGCCGGCACCAGCCCCACCCCCAGGTCGACCCGCAAGGCGGGCAAGGCCGGCGGCACCTTGCCCACGTGCAGCGCGGCAACCATGCCGCCCAGCACCAGCGTCAGTACCACCGGCCAGCGGGTGCGCCCATGATCGGGGATCGGGGTGGCGGGGATCTGGGTGGCGACGGGATCGCTGACGTCGGGCACGGGTGGGCTCTCCGCGATGGGGTCGCCCGCGCCCGGGCGACCCGCGCGATCAGGCGACGTGAGGCGCCCGCGCGGACGCCGGACTCCGTCCGGTCATCACGTCGATCAGGCCCCACGCGGCATAGGTCAGGATGGTGGTCCCCATCAACCCCGTTCCGAAAATGATGCCGATCAGCAACCAGTCCACCGGACCGCCGGCATCGGTGAAGCCGGACATGGTGACCCAGGCCATCAGCACCAGGGCGCCGACGCCACCCAGCAGGCCCATGGCCTGGCAGCGCAGCAGGCGGCGGCTGACCAGGGTCCGCTCACGCAGCAGCACCATGACGAAGCCGGCGATACCCATGACGGCCAGCGCCAGCAGCACCCACAGAATACCGCCCATCATTTCCAGAAACACCGATACGAACACGGCGATGTCGAAGCCTTGCATGGTCTGGGTCTCCTCCCCGTTGTGCTTTCTTCATTCGGTCCGGACGGCGCCGGTCATGCCTCGCCGCGCAGCATGGCGATGTAGGTGGGCTTGAGGGCGATGGTCTTCATCACCCAGCTGATCCACAGTTCCTCCAGCGGCGCCACCACGCCCGGGAAGGAGGGCGTCAGGTTGTTGCGATAGTCGAACTCCACCAGCATGGCGCGGCCCATCTGGGTGATCAGCGGGCACGAGGTGTAACCATCGTAAACGGCATCGCTGTCCTTGCCGTCGAGTTGGGCCACCAGGTGATCGGCCGCGACCGGCACCTGCCACTTGACGCTGGCCGCCGTCTTGCCCTTGGGCACACCGGCGACGTCACCGACCGCGAACACGTTGGGGAAGCGGGGATGACGCAGGGTATGCTTGTCGGCCTCCACCCAGCCGTCGGCGGCGAACGGCCCCTCCTGCCAGGGAAGCGCGCTGTCGCGGACGGCAGCGGCGGCACGCATGGGCGGAATGACGTTGATGAAGTCGTAGCTGATCTGTTTGGGCCCGTCGGGCGTGGCGAAGGTTGCTTCCTTGCGGCCCAGATCGATCCCGGTCATGACGTGTTCGTAGCGCGTGTCGAAGCCCCGGTCCTCGAACAGCATGCGCACCTTCTCGGCAACGATGGGCACGCTGAACAGCGACTTGGAATGCGCGGCGTAGATGATCTGGGAGTCCTCTCGCCGGCCCCGGTCGCGCAGGCGGTCGTCGGCCAGGAAGGTGTATTTCAGGGGCGCGCCGGCGCACTTCATCTCGGTGGCCGGGCGCATGAACAGACCGGTCCCGCCGGTGGCCAGGAAGTGGGACAGCGACTCCCAGGTGGCGTGCGCGGCCTCGGGACCGCCATAGTGACTGCCCAGGCCATCCCGGCCCACCCGGCTCACCTCCATGCCGTCCAGGGAGTCGTAGTCGAGGTCGATGCCGGCGGCGACGACGAGGTAGTCATAGGGCACGGCGCGGCCGCTTTCGGTGACCACCTGGTTGGCGTCGGGATCGAATTCCGCCACGCCCTCCTCAATCCACTCAACGCCCGAGGCGATGTAGTCGGCGGTGCGCGAGATGGGATAGTCCTGGGACTTCAGGCCGGCGGCCACCAGGGTGAACCCCGGCTGGTACAAGTGGCGCCTGCGGGCGTCGATGAGGGTGATGGTCGCCCCCTCCAGGCGGCGCGCCAGGCGTGAAGCCATGGACAAGCCCGCGGCACCGGCCCCGGCGATGACGATACGGGCCTTGGTGCGCACCGCGTTCTGAGCCCGGGCCGAAGGCACGACCGCCGTCGCGCCGGTCGCCAGGGCGGCTCCGGCGGCGCTCAACTTGAGCAGGGTGCGGCGGTCCAGGCCGCGCCGGGCCAGCGCCGCGTCATCGTCGGCCGGCGCCTCCATGGGTGCCCGGGTCGTGTCCTTGTCCATCCGTCGTTCCTCCCTTGGTTCCAAGCCTTGTTTGTTCTTGTTCTCAAGCGTGATCACGCGGCGTCGACGGCGCCGCCCTTCTGGGATCCTTATATATCAGATTATTCTAATACACAACATGTCGGGAACCGTGTCCCGGCGCGGGCTCGTGGGACACGACAACAGACATCGACAGGCCCAACCGGACCCTGCCGGCGCGGACTCCACCGCGTGCGACGGCCGCCCCCGGCCTATGGCTGCATCATTGTCCGTCGCTCATGTACACGATGCCTTCAGGCAGCGTGTAGCCCCAAGGCAAGCCGCTGTTGCGCCAGCCATCGACGTCGCGCACCCCCGCCGACGCGCCATCCTTGCGCTTCCCGCCCTCGAACCCGTCCACCATGGTGTAAGTCTGCGTCCAGCCGCGATCATGGAGCAGGTCGGCGGCCGGCGCGCTTCGCGTGCTGCCCGAGCGGCACATGAAGATCACCTTGGTGGTGCCCTTGTCGGCCTCCAGGGCGTTCAGGCGAGCCTCGACGGCATCGGCGAACGCCGGGTTCAGCCGCATGTGCCAGACGCCCTTGTCGGGATTCAGGGCGGTGGGATCGGCGATCTTGTAGGGCACATGAATGTCGGTCTCCGACGCGAAGCCGGTGAACATCACCTCGACCGGATCGCGGGTGTCCACCAGGACGACGGCATCGGGTTCGGCCCGCATCAGATCCCAGGCTTCCAGCGCGGTGACATAGAGGCCGGACTTGACCTGGGCCGACGCCTTCTCGGGCACGTCGGCGGCCAGCGACGGCGCGGCGGCCAAACTCAGGCCCAGGCCGACGGCCAGGGCCAGGGCATGGATGCACGGTCGAGTCATGGATCGAGTCATGGGACGGCTCTCCTTATCTCGGTGTCGGTCCGGACGGCCGGGACAGACGGGACCCACTGATCAGGACCACATGGATAGGCACGGGCGTCACGCACCGGCCTCGCCGACCTCCGCGCACTCGCAAGCGGGCAAATGCCGCACCTGGGACGCCTGCCGGAGCGACCGGAACACGGCCAGGACATCCTCCTCCTCGACGACGTCGATCAGACGGTCATACATCGCCATCGTATCGCGTTCGGCGACCATGGCGGCGCGACAGGCCTCCCCCACGTCGGTCGGCCGGGTGAGGCGTCCGCGCCACCGGTTGGGAGGCGGGTCGATGCCATAGCGCTCAAACACTTGCAGCAGCGTGTCGGCGTGCCGCCGTTCGGCCTCTTGAACCTGCACGAACGGCCGCACCGGACCGAAGGCGGCGATCGCCGCCTCGTACATCGCCTCGGCCCGATATTCATCATCGAGGGCCTCTACCAGGGCCGCCCGCAGGGTTTCACCCATGACCGTGACTCCAGCGCGGAATGCCGAATCCCAATGCGCCCGGGGTCACGGGCACGGCACCCCGCACCGGACACGGGGGGTTCGGCCGGCCACCGCTACCACGGGACGCCGACGCTATTCTTCCGCCATTTGGGCCGGCCTGTAATTGCTCAAACGCAACCCGACGGCAGGATCCGGGGCCGACGACACGCCGCGTCCGATCAGGGACCGGGGTCCTCGTCGTCCGGAGACTCCGAGGCCGCCATGCGCCCGCAGCGGCCGCACAGGCCCCGCAATTCGATCCGCCCGCCCAGCACCTGGAACCCGGCGCGACGGGCCAGGGCGGCCAGCGCCGCGGTGTGGCCATCGTCGGCGAGTTCCCGCGCCGCGCCGCAACGGTCACACAGCACGAACACCGTGACCTGTGGCGGATGAGCGCCCCGGGTGCAGGCGACGAAGGCGTTCCGGGTCTCCAGGCGATGCACCAGCCCGAGCGCGGCCAGCCGGTCGAGCGCCCGATACACCTGGGCCGGCGCCCGCAGACCCTGGCTCCGCAACCGGTCCAGGATGGCATAGGCGCCCAGGGGCTCCCCGACGGTCCGCAACAGGTCCAGCACCAGCCCCTGGTTGCGGGTCAGGGCCGGTGACAGGGGTGGCGGTGGTTCCGACCCCGCCATGGCTCACGACCCCGCGTCCGGCGGCGCCGATCCACGCCGCCAGGCCATCGGCAACAGGCTCGCCAGGAACAACAGGAACGCCGCCATCACGATCGACGGCCCGGACGGCGTGTCCAGGGTCAGGGATCCGCCCAGCCCCAGCACCACCGCCACCGCCCCGACCAGCGAGGCCACCACCGCCATGGCTTCCGGTCCCCCCGCCAGCCGCCGGGCCGTGGCCGCCGGGATGATCAGCAGCGCGGTGATCAACAGGATGCCCACCAGCTTCATGGCGATGGCGATCACCGTCGCCAGCAGCAGCATGAACAGCACGCGCGCCCGGGTCGGCCCCAGGCCCTCGGCCCGGGCCAGTTCCTCGTTCACGGTGGCGGCCAGCAGCGACCGCCACGACCAGGCCAGCAAGCCCAGGATGACCACGCCGCTGGCGAAGATGATGGCGATGTCGGTCCTGGAGACCGCCAGGATGTCGCCGAACAGGAAGCCCATCAGGTCCACCCGCACCCAGGGCATGGCCGCCACGGCGACCAGCCCGATCGCCAGCGCGGCATGCGCCAGGATGCCCAGCAGCGTATCCGAGGACAGGCCACCGATGCGCTCCAGCAGCATCAGCGCCCCGGCCACCAGCGTGGCCACCAGGAACACGCCACTCATCGGCTCGATCCGCAGGAACAGGGCCAGGGCCGCGCCCAACAGCGCCGAGTGGGCCATGGTGGCGCCGAAATAGGCCATGCGCCGCCAGACCACGAAGCAGCCCAGCGGACCGGTGATCAGGGCCAGGCCGACCCCGGCGATGAGGGCGCGGGAAAAGAAATCGTCAAGCATGGGCGGGGACATGTCCGATGCGGGGCCCGGGCGTCACGGATCCCGGTGATGATCGTGGTCGTGGTCGTGGTCGTGGTCGTGCGCATGACCGGCGGGCCCGCCCCCGTGACGGTGGCGGTAGACGGCCAGGGTCTCGGCCGCCGCCGCGCCGAACAGGCTGGCGTAGGCCGGGTCGGCGACCACGGCCTGCGGCGATCCCCGGCACGACACGCTGCCGTTCAGGCAGATGACCGTGTCCGTGGCCGCCATCACCACGTGCAGGTCGTGGGATATCAGCAGCACCCCGCAGCCGTGGCGATCGCGGATATCCTGGATCAGGCCGTACAGCGCCAGTTCGCCGGGGAAGTCCACGCCCTGAACCGGCTCGTCCAGGACCAGCAGGTCCGGCGCCCGCAGCAGCGCGCGGGCCAGCAGCGCCCGCTGGAACTCTCCCCCCGACAGGTCGTGCACCGGGACCCGCCGCAGGTGCGGAACGCCCACCGCCTCCAGCGCACCCTCGACCGCCGTCCTGTCGTGGCGGGCGGTCAGCGTCAGCAGCCGGTGGACGGTCAGCGGCAGGGTCCGGTCGATGGACAGCGCCTGGGGCACATAGCCGATGCGCAAGCCGGACGCCCGGCGGATGGACCCCACGTCGGGCTTGATCACGCCGATGATGGCCTTGGCGGTGGTGCTCTTGCCCGATCCGTTGGGGCCGATGAGGGTGACGATCTCGCCCCGGTTCACGGTCAGGTCGATGTCCCGCACCAGCCAGCGGCCATCGCGGTGGACGCCGAGGCCATGCGCCTCGACCAGGGACGTGGCCGGACCGGCGGTCGAGATAGACCGGGACTGGGAGCGCGTGCGGAGCATGCGGCGAGCGATCCTCTCGAAAAGGGGAGGCCTGGACGCAGCGGGCGGTCCAAGCCGATCGGGCCCGCGCGGGGCGCACCTGGGCTTTGGTCGGTCATACACCCATTGAAGCCGACAGGGAAATGTTATGTTATAATATAACGGTTCCGCCGTCGGGCGTTTGCACGCGCCCTGTTCCCCCTCGTTCAAGGAGACGACCCATGAACACCCCCGGGTCCTGGCGCCGGATGGGCGCCCGCATGGTCCTGACCGCCGGCGCGGTCTGCGGCGCGCTGGCCTTCGGCGCCGCGCCCTCGCGCGCGGCCGACCCCATCGGCGTGGTGGCCTCCATCAAGCCCATCCATGCCCTGGTGGCCGCCGTGATGGGGGACGTCGGCACCCCCCACCTGATCGTCAAGGGGGGGGCCTCGCCGCACACCGCCAGCCTGCGTCCGTCCGACGCGGCGGCGCTGGAGTCGGCCGACGTCGTCGTCTGGGTCGGCCCCACCCTGGAGCGGTTCCTGGTCGGCCCCGTCGAGACCCTGGGGGATACGGCGGCAAGCCTGCGCCTGGAAACGCTGGACGGCCTCACCCGGCTGCCGATGCGCCTGGGCGGGCCATTCGAAAAGCATGTCCACGGCCACGACCACGACCACGACCACGACCACGATCACGCGGCCACGCACGACACCCACGATCACGGTCACGATCACGCGGCCACGCACGACACCCACGATCACGGTCACGACCACGCAGCCACGCACGACGACGACCACCACCACGACCACGACCATGAGGCCGCCCCCCCGGCGGACCGGGCCGATCCCCACCTCTGGCTGGACCCGGTCAACGCGCGGGTGATGGTCGCCGCCATCGCCGACACCCTGGCCGAGGCCGACCCCACCCACGCCGAGACCTACCGCGCCAACGCGGCCGCGACGATCGCCCGCCTGGACACCCTGGTCGCCGATCTGTCGGCGGAGCTGGCGCCGGTCGCCGACGTCCCCTTCGTCGTCTTCCACGATGCCTACCAGTACTTCGAACACCGCTTCGGCGTGCGCGCCGTGGGCTCGGTCGTCGTCAGCCCGGAGACCAGCCCCGGCGCCGCGCGTCTGGCCGACATCCGCGATCGCCTTCGGGACCAGGGGGCGGTCTGCGTGTTCGCCGAACCGCAGTTCGAGCCCCGCCTGGTGCGCGTGGTGGTCGAGGGCACCGAGGCCCGCGCCGGCGTGCTGGACCCGCTGGGCGCCGACCTGCCGGCGGGACCCGATTTCTACGAGCGGCTGATCCGGGGTCTGGCCGACTCCCTGCGCGCCTGCCTGGAGGGGTAGGCCGCGCCCCCCGCCCTCGCCAGCCCCCCCTCGTCGACCTTTGCCTTGTCGCCGGCCGCCCCGCTCCGTAGGATCCCCTGGACGGTAACAAATGAAACTAAACGATCACCGCGCGGCCCCCCGCCGGGCCGGACGCGGCGATCCCCGGGGAGGTCGGCGGCCATGTTGAGCACCTACGCATATCCGGAGTTTCCCTACGTCCCGTCCGAGGAGCAGCGCACCGGCCGGCGCGTCCGCCACCCCGTCGTGGTGGTCGGCGCCGGACCGGTGGGGCTGACCGCCGCGCTGGACTGCGCCCACCATGGCGTGCCGGTGGTGGTGCTGGACGACAACTCCACCGTCTCGGTCGGCTCACGCGCCGTCTGCTACGCCAAGCGGCCCCTGGAGATCTGGGACCGCCTGGGCTGTGCCCAGCGCCTGCTCGACAAGGGCGTGATCTGGAAAAACGGCAAGGTGTTCCGGCACGACCGGCTGATCTACCAGTTCGACCTGCTGCCCGAGGACGGGCACCGCATGCCGGCCTTCATCAATCTTCAGCAGTACTACCTGGAAGAATACCTGATCGACCACGCCCACGGCTTCGACGACCGGGTGGACCTGCGCTGGAAACACCAGGTGGCCGACATCACGCCGGCCGGGGATCATGTGCGCCTGACCGTCGAGACCCCGGACGGGTTCTTCGACATGGAGGCCGACTGGGCGATCGCCTGCGACGGCGCCCGGTCGGACATCCGCGAGGCCCTGGACCTTCCCTTCGCCGGCCAGGCGTTCCAGGACCGGTTCCTGATCACCGACGTGGTCATGAAGGCCGACTTCCCCGCCGAGCGCTGGTTCTGGTTCGACCCGCCGTTTCATCGCGGGCAGTCGGTCCTGCTGCACATGCAGGCGGACAACGTCTGGCGCATCGACTTCCAGCTCGGCATGGAAGCCGACCCCGAACAGGAAAAGCGGCCGGAACGTGTGATCCCGCGCCTCAAGCGCATGCTGGGCGAGGACACGGCGTTCGACCTGGAGTGGGTCTCGGTCTATCAATTCGCCTGCCGCCGGCTGGAGGACTTCCGCCACGGCCGGGTGCTGTTCGCCGGCGACGCGGCGCATCAGGTCTCGCCCTTCGGCGCGCGCGGCGCCAACACCGGCATCCAGGACGTGGACAACCTGATCTGGAAGCTGGCCCTGGTGCTGCGCGGCCAGGCGCCCGAGCGCCTGCTGGACAGCTACAGCGAGGAACGGGTGCTGGCGGCGCGGGAGAACCTGCTCACCTCCACCCGCTCCACCGACTTCATCTCTCCCAAGAGCACCGTGTCCCGCGCCTTCCGCGACGCCACCCTGGACCTGGCCGAGCATCTGCCCTTCGCCCGGCCGCTGGTCAACTCGGGCCGGCTGTCGCGACCGACGCCATACACGGGGTCGTCCCTCAACACAGCGGACACCGAGCCCTTCACCGGCGCCCCGCCCCCCGGCACCAATGCCGCCGACGCTCCGGTGACCGCCGAGGGAGCGCCGGACTGGCTGCTGCGGCACCTGGGGGATCGCTTCGTCGCCCTGCTGTTCCTGGGGGAGGAGACGGCACCGCCGCCGGACCACACCGGGACCATGGCCGCCCTCGCCGCCCAGGACGTGCCGATCCACGTGGTGACGGTCGGCCGTCGCGCGGGCGACCTGGTGGACGGCGCCGGCCTGGCCCATGAGCGCTACGACGCCACGGCCGGCACCACGGTCCTGGTGCGCCCGGACCAGGTGATCGCCGGCCGCTGGCGCGGCCCCGACCCCGCCCGGCTGGCCACCGCCCGCGACCGGGCCATCGCCCGCGCCTGATGCCTCGACCGGGACGCCCGCCCTCGCCCTGCCCGCTTCCATGGGGACCGCCGCCATGCCGCTGACCATCCAGCCCAACCTGCCCGACCCGGACGGCTTCTACGAGCGACTCATCGCCCTGCACCGCGACCTGGACCTCGCCGGCAGCCGCCGCGTCAATGCCCGGCTGATCCTGCTCCTGGCCAACCACATCGGCGATCCCGAGGTTCTGGACGAGGCCATGCGGCTGGCCCTCGACCCGGCGGCCCCGCGAACGCACGCGCGCTGACCGGCCGTCACGGGACGGCGCCGCCGCCTCGGTGCCGGAGACGGGACCGGAGACAGCGGTTGCCACGCCCCCGGTCTGTGGCAATATGGGGTCGGCTCCACCCGAGACCGTCTTCGGGAGCACCTCACCCCTCTTGCTCGTTCCTGCTGTCGAGCGGACCCGCGCATGACCGACGCCACGGCGCCCAGCACCACCCCCGCCACGGCCGACGCGCCGCTGCCCGCGACCGCGTTTGGCGGCGCGGCGACGGTGACCTTCGAACACGTGTTCTTCCGCAAGGTGGACGACATTCACTTCCAGTTGGATCAGGCCACCCAGCAGCCCGTGGCCATGGTCAGCCTGGGCGATGAAGTGGTCAGTCTGCCATTGGAAGGCGTGCGCAAGGAGTTCGCCATCGCCAGCGACAGCCCCGACGGCCGCATGCTCGCCCTGTTGGCCAAGGGCCTGAAGTTCGTCAAGGGCCTGCGTCTGGGTGATCCGATCCCGCGCGAGGTGCTGACCGGCGACGCATCCTGGGAGCCCAAGGACAAGCACCGGCAGATCGCCTACCACCGCCTGTCCATGCAGGTCCTGGGCTGGCTGTCCGGTGACGAGCACGTAATCACCAACCCCGACGAACTCATGCAGGTGGCGGGCGATCCCACCTTCCGGCGGCGGGTGAACGAAGCCTTCGGCGAGGCCGCCAACGCGCTGATGCTGTCATCGAAGGAACAGGTGACGGACCTGTTGCGTGACCTGTCCAACGATCTGGCGTACATTGAGGCCCTGCGCGACGAGTTCAACGCCATAAAGCGGGCGTACCTGAAGGCGCAGGACTTGCGTACCATCTATGCAAACGAACATTCGATGCTGGCCACGGCCCACTCCTTGCTGCGGTTGTTCAACCTCGCCGTGGAGGACTTCACCCGCGCCTTCGAGACCGTGGACGCCCAGACCGGCGAGATCATGGCGGCGCTGCGGAACCTGGACATGGTCAAGACCTACCTGCACACGCATCGGGACGATTTGCGCGTGCGGCTTGTTGTGTGGGAGGATCTGCTGACCGCCTGGCTGGATCACCCCATGCAACCGGGCCGATCGCTGGAGGACCTCATGGCCGCCACCTACCGGTTCCTGGGACCGCGCTACATGCCGGTCGATGAATGGGTGATGATGACCAAGCTTCAGGAGCCCGGACGCAAGCCGCCGGAGACCCTGCGGGTACGCAAGGAGAAGCAGATCCGCTACCAGCGCGGCCGCATGTCCTGGGATTAGCGCGCGTCAAGGATCCGCCGGGGGGTGTCGTCGGGTGCATGGCCACGGCGCTCGGCGGCGGTGGCGCCCGGCCGCAAGCCGGGAAACGTCACCACAACCGGCGTACGCAGGCGGGCGCGGCGCGGCTCGCGACTCATCGGCAGGGCGTGGATCTGCTTGCTGGCCTCCACCAGCAGGACGCCGGAGAAGCCCGGAAACCAACGCCCCCCCAACCGCTCCCAGACCGGCGCCGCCGACCGCACCACGCCGGAGCGGGTGGGCGGCGCGAACAGGGCGGCGGCCCGGTCCCCGGGGGCGAACAGATTGGCCCGCAACAGGGTTTCCAACTGACTGCTGGAATAGGGCCGGCCGCTGGCGAAGGGGCTGCGCTCAAGATGGGACCACAGGCCGCGCCGGTTCGGCACCACCATCAGCAGACGCCCGGAATCGGTCAGGACCCGCCAGATTTCCCGCAGGGCCGCCGTGGTATGGTCCAGGCCCTCCAGCCCATGCACCAGAAGGACCCGATCCACCGAGCGATCCGGCAGCGGCAATTCGGTCTCCTCGGCCATGGCCACCAGGTTGCGCCCCTCGGCCGGCCAGCGCAGCACGCCCTGCGCCGAGGGCATGAAGGCCAAGACCCGCTCGGCCTCGCCCTGGAAGGGCGCCAGATAGGGCACGGCGTAGCCCAGACCCACCACGCGGTCGCTCCGCACATCGGGCCAGAACGCACGCACGCGACGCGCGATCACCCGCCGGGCCATGTCACCCAGGGGCGTCTCATAAAAGTTCCGAAGATCGATCACATCCGCGCGCATAAGCGATAGGCTAGCATGGTCCGAAAGGTTCGTCGCCCCCACGGTTCACACGCGGCGTCGGGGGAACGGCCGGCGGGCGGCTCACGTCCCGGGCATGGCCCGGCCAACGGAGGATATCATGGCGGACCTGATCATTGTTTCGGTACCCGTGCTTGGCGACAACTACGTCCACGTGGCGCATGAGCCGGACAGCGGCGAGACCGCCGTGATCGATCCGGCCGTGGCCGAGCCGGTGCTGGCGGTGCTGGAGGACCGGGGCTGGCGCCTGACCGCCATCCTCAACACCCATCATCACCATGACCACACCGGCGGCAACCAGACGATCAAGGACCGCACCGGCGCCCAGGTCGTGGGCAACCGCAAGGACGCCCGGCGCATCCCCGGTCTGGATCACGGCGTGGTCGAGGGTGACACCATCCGTCTGGGCGAACAGGCGGCCCGGGTGATCGAGGTGCCCGGCCATACCAGCGGCCACATTGCCTTCTGGTTCGCCGACGCGACACCCGACTCCGGTGCGCTGTTCTGCGGTGACACCCTCTTCTCCATCGGCTGCGGCCGCCTGTTCGAGGGCTCGCCGGCGCAGATGTGGGCCTCGCTCGGCAAGCTGCGGGCGCTGCCGCCGACCACCCGGGTCTACTGTGCCCATGAGTACACCGAGGCCAACATCCGCTTCGCCCTGACCGTGGACCCCGACAACCCGTCGCTGCGGGGACGCGCCGAGGAGGTGGCTCGCCTGCGCGCCCGGAACACACCGACGGTGCCCTCGATCCTTGGCGACGAGATGGCGGCCAACCCGTTCCTGCGCGCCGACGACCCGGCCCTGGCCGCGCGCCTGGGGCTGTCGGCAAGCGACCCGGTCGCCGTGTTCACCGAGGTGCGGGAACGCAAGGACCGGTTCTAGGGTCTGTTGGTCCCCGGCCCGCGCCCTCGCGCGGTCCGTCGCGGCGAGCGGACGGACGCCGCATGGTCCCGGGCATGCTGGGTCAGGATGACCTGGCGGCCTTTTTTGCGGCCGGCTCGCCCCCCCTCGCCGCCGCCACGCCCGGTGCCGGGCGGCTGACCGGCCGGCACCAGCCGGCGCTTGCCCGGGCCGATCAGGTCGGCGCGGCCCAGGGCCTTCAGCGCCTCGCGCAGCAGCGGCCAGTTTTCCGGATCGTGGTAGCGCAGGAACGCCTTGTGCAGCCGGCGTTGGCGCAGACCCCGAGCCACGACAACGGCCTCGCCCTGGCGCCGCACCGGGGCCAGCGGATTGCGTCCCGAATGGTACATCGCCGTCGCCAGCGCCATGGGCGACGGCAGGAACGCCTGCACCTGATCGGCGCGAAAGCCATTGGCCTTTAGCCACAGCGCCAGGTTCATCATGTCCGCGTCCGTGGTTCCCGGATGCGCGGCGATGAAGTAGGGGATCAGGTACTGCTCCTTGCCGGCGTCCCGCGAGAACCGGTCGAACAGCGCCTTGAAGCGGTCGTAGGTGCCGATGCCCGGCTTCATCATCCTGGACAGCGGCCCGGGTTCGGTATGCTCCGGCGCGATCTTCAGGTAGCCGCCCACGTGATGGGTCACCAGCTCCTTCACATAGGCCGGCGCGTGCACCGCCAGATCGTAGCGCAGGCCCGAGGCGATGGTGATCTTCTTCACCCCGGGCACGGTCCGCGCGGCCCGGTACAGCGCCACCAGCGCCGAATGATCGGTGTTCAGGCTCTTGCAGATGGCGGGATAGACGCAGGACAGGCGCCGGCAGACCCGCTGGATCGCCGGATCCTTGCAGGCCAGCCGGTACATGTTGGCCGTCGGCCCGCCCAGGTCGGAGATGACGCCGGTGAAGCCCTCGGTCTTGTCCCGCACCCGCTCGATCTCGCTCAGGATGGACCCCTGGGAGCGGTTCTGGATCACGCGGCCCTCGTGCTCGGTGATGGAGCAGAAGGTGCACCCCCCGAAACAGCCGCGCATGATGGTCACGGAAAAGCGGATCATCTCCCAGGCCGGGATGCGCTGGCCGTCATAGGCCGGATGCGGCGCCCGGGCGAAGGGCAGATCGTAGACCGCGTCCATCTCCGCCGTGGTCAGGGGGATGGGCGGCGGGTTGATCCACACCACCTTATCGCCATGGGCCTGGACGAGGGCGCGGGCGTTGCCGGGATTGCTTTCCAGGTGCAGCACCCGGGAGGCATGGGCGTAGAGCACCGGATCGGCCTTCACGGCCTCGTAGGAGGGCAGGCGGACGACGGTTCCCCGGTTGCCGGTATCGGGTGCGCGGGTTTCGTCCGGCCTTGGTGCCGCGGCCGGTTCCGCCGGAGTCGCCGGCCCCCCATCCTGACACAGGCCGGGCGCGCGGCCGTCCCGGTCCCCGCTATCGGCGTAGGGGTTGGGCGGTGCCTGGACCGGCCCCGGCGTGTCGATGGTGCCGGAGTCCTTGACCGCCCAGCCCTCGGGCACACCGTCGCGCACCAAAGCCGTGCCCCGGATGTCGGTCATGGCGCGCGGATGCTCGCCCCGGGCGGCGCGGTGGGCGATCTCGGCGATGGCCCGCTCGCCGTTGCCGAACACCAGCAGGTCGGCGCGGCTGTCCAGCAGCACGGAGCGGCGCACGGTGTCGCTCCAGTAGTCATAATGCGCCACCCGGCGCAACGACGCCTCGATCCCGCCGATCACCAGGGGCACGTCCTTGAACGCCTCGCGGCAGCGCTGGGCGTAGACGGTCACCGCGCGATCCGGCCGCCGCCCGCCCTCGTCCCCGGGCGTGTAGCTGTCGTTATGCCGCAGCCGCCGGTCGGCGGTGTAGCGGTTGACCATGCTGTCCATGTTGCCGGCGGTGATGCCGATGAACAGGGTGGGCCGGCCCAGGGTCTTGAAGGGCGTGGCGCTGGTCCAGTCCGGTTGGGCCAGCAGACCGACGCGGAAACCCTGGGCCTCCAGCAGGCGACCGACGATGGCCATGCCGAAGCTGGGATGGTCCACATAGGCATCGCCGCTCACCAGCAGGATGTCGCAGGCGTCCCAGCCCAGCGCCTCCATCTCGGCGCGGGTCATGGGCAGGACCGGCGCGACACCGAAGCGATGCGCCCAATACTTGCGCCAGGAAAACAGGGGACGGGGAGACGAGTCGGCGGCGGTCATGGGCCGGCGGTGCCTGTGTGACTAAGGATCGAGGGCGCCGACGGTACCATGCCCGCCACGGGACGGCCATGATGCGGCGGCAGGGTCCCCCATCGAACCCGACCCGTCATAGTGTTCACAATCGTGTTTAAAGAGGAGACCGTGCCATGCCCCGTCGCCTGCTGCTGTCCACCGCGGCCGCCCTGCTGGCCGCGAGCCCGGCGTTCGCCGCCGAGATCGCCGTGCCGCCAGGCGGTCCCGGGTCCGTGGCGCTCACCATCCATGGCAACCACACCGCCCTGGTGCGCGAGACCCGCGCCGTGACGCTGCCGGCCGGCGAGAGCGACCTGGCCTTCCCCGAGGTACCGGGCACCGCCGACGCGACCTCGGTCCGTTTGGCGCCGGCCGATGACGGCGCCTCGATGCTGGTGCTGGAACGCAGTCTGGCCGCCGATGTCCCCAATCTGCGCCGCCTGTTGGAACTGTCGGTGGGCCGGGAGATCGGCCTTCTGGTGGCCGACCAGGGCGCCGACGCGCCGCCGCGACGCGCCACCGCCACGGTGCTGTCGGTGACCGAGGACGTGGTCCTGGAAATGGACGGCGCCATCCGCATCGGCCTGCCCGGCGATGTCGTGTTGGACAGCCTGCCCGAGGGCCTGCGTCCCTCGCCCACGCTGCTGGCCTCGGTCGAGACGGAGACCGCCGGTCCGCGCTCCCTGGCGCTCACCTATCTGGCCGGCGGCCTGGGCTGGAGCGCCGACTACACCCTGGACGTGACCGCCGCCATGGACGGCGCCGATCTGGCCGGCTGGGCGACCCTGACCAACACCAGCGGCCGGACCTTCACCGACGCCGCGCTGACGCTGGCCGCCGGGCAGGTCGCCGTCGCGTCCCATGACGACCAGTTCGGCGGACGGGGCATAATGCGCGCCGACATGGAGATGGCCGCGAGCATGGCACCGGCGCCCAAGGCCGAGGCCCAGGGCGGGCAGCACTTCTATCCCCTGAAGCGCCCGGTGACCCTGGCCCACCGCCAGACACGGCAGGTGGCCCTGGCGCACGCCCCGGACATCGCGGTCACCGCGCGTCATGTGGTTCCGGCGGTTCCTCATCCGGGGCTTTACGTGGATCCGGGCGCCGAGGACACGCCGGTGCATGCCTCGCGTCACCTGGTGTTGACCAACACCACCGACACCGGCCTGGGCGTGCCCCTGCCGGCCGGCGTCGTGCGGGTCTACCAGGCCGGACCGGATGGCGGGCCCCGCTTCCTGGGGGCCGACCGCATCGACCACCTGGCAGTGGGCGGCGAGGCCATCCTGACCCTGGGCGAGGACTTCGACGTCACCGCCGAGCGACGGCGCACCGCCTACCGGCGCCTGGGGGATCGCCTGGTGGAGACCGATCACACCGTGACCCTGCTCAACGGCAAGCCCGATCGGGACATTGAGGTCCGCGTGGAGGCCACTCTCCCGGGCGACTGGGCGATCCTCGACGAGTCCGCCGACCACGAGCGGGTGACCGCCCGTCGCGTGGTGTGGACGGTCCCGGTTCCGGCCAGCGGCGAGGTGACCCTGAGCTACACGGTGCGGACGCAGTACTGAGGTTAAAGACGGGACTGAGGTTAAAGACGGGACGGAGTCCGATCGCCTCGCCGCGCCCGACCCTGGCGCGGCGAGGCGGGGCTCCGGGCCGGCTGGGTCGCGATCGCCCGTGGGGCGCCCTGGACAGGTTGTCCCTTGCCCCGGACGGCCCGGCATGGAACAACGGCGCCGCCATGATCAGCCTGTTCGACACCGGCGCGACCGCCCTGTTCGACCCCCTGCTGCTGTTGCTGGGGGCGATGCTCATCGACGCCTACCTGGGCGAATTCGGCCCCCTGTTCCGGATCCTGCCGCACCCCGTGGTGATCATGGGCCATGCCATCGGCGAGGCCGATGGCCGCCTGAACCGGCCGCATCGCTCGGCCCGGGACCGCCGGATCCGGGGCATGGTCGCCGCCCTGGGCCTGACCGCCGCCGCCGCGCTGGTGGGCATCGCGGTGCAGTGGTTCTCGCTCACCGCGCCCGGCGGCTGGGTGGTGGAACTGCTGCTGATCTCGGTGCTGCTGGCTCAGAAGAGCCTGCACGACCACGTGGCGGACGTGGCCCGGGGGTTGGAAACCGGGGGGCTGGCCGCCGGCCGACAGGCGGTGCGGATGGTGGTGGGGCGCGATCCGGACGCCCTGGATCAGCCGGGCGTCTGCCGGGCCGCCGTGGAGTCCCTGGCCGAGAATTTTTCCGACGGCGTGGTCGCCCCGGTCTTCTGGTACATGGTGTTCGGGCTGCCGGGTCTGCTGGCCTACAAGATGATCAACACCCTGGACTCCATGATCGGCCATCGCACCGAACGGCATCGGGACTTCGGCTGGGCCTCGGCCCGGCTGGACGACATCGCCAACGTCGTACCGGCGCGGCTGTCCGGCGTCCTGATCATCGCCGCCGCCGCCGCCCTCAAGGGGGCCGACCCGCGCGCCGCCTGGACGATCGTGCGGGCCGACGCGCGCCGTCATCGCTCGCCCAACGCCGGCTGGCCGGAAGCGGCCATGGCCGGGGCGCTGGACATCGCCTTGTCCGGGCCGCGCCAGTATCACGGCCGGACCACCGCCGAGCCGTGGGTGGGTCATGGCCGCGCCCGCCTGGGACCCACCGACATCCGCCGCGCCTTGCGACTCTACGTCCACGCGTGCGCCGCCACCGCGCTCCTGGTGGGTCTGGTGCTGGTGGTCAGACTGACGATGACCGCGGCGGTGTAGAGCCTGTTGACGTCGCGCCCGGCCCGCGCCTATGCTCCGGCCGTCGCGGAGGAGTCTCCGCCTCTCATCATGGGTGTTGTATGTTGGAGCTTGCGGCGCGCCGCTGAGCGCCTTGCCTCGGCAAGGACTGTCATCTTGCATTGATACGAGTCTTCGCGCGCGCGGTGCCGCGCGAGGGCTGTGTCGTGCGCGGTTGACTTGTCCGCGAGTTCCCTCCCATGAATATCTCAAGAATCGAGCAGCGCGTCTTGCACGCGCTGGCTCAAGGCGGCCTGATCCGCCATGACCGCGACGCCTCCGGCCGCATTGTCCATGTCACGTGCTTCACGCGCGAGGGATACGGGCTTCGCGACTGTGACCTGACGGTCTTCCGAAAACTGAAAGCCAAGCGTCTGATCGCATCGGTCAACGGACGCCCCTATCGGCTCTCCCGATTGGGACGCGTGGCCGTGCGCGCTCAACCCGACAACCGCTGACACCTCCCGACCCCGCCGCCCGCGCCACGACACACGGCGGGCGGAGGCGGATCGCGGTGTCGGCGATATGCGTCGCGGCCGCGTCCGCCCGGGGTCCTCCCCCAAGAAAAGGACAACGATCGTGTTGATTCGTGAAACCACCGAAACCGACCGTTCCACGCTCCTCGGCATCCAGCGCCGCGCCTTCGGGCGGGACATGGAAGCCCATCTGACCCGGGACCTGTTGCGCGACCCGAGCGCGGCCCCCCGGCTGTCGCTGCTGGCCCTCGATGAGGATCGGCTCGAGGGACCGTCCGCCCTCGGCCACATCCTGTTCACCGCCGCCAGCCTGGACGGTGCCCCGCACGTCACCGTGAGCGTCCTCGCGCCGCTGGCGGTGGAGCCGGACGTCCAGAGACACGGGATCGGCGACGCCTTGACCCGGGCCGGCCTGGCCCGCCTGACCCAGGCCGGGGTCGACCTGGTCTTCTTGGTGGGGCACCCGCCCTACTACCCCCGGTTCGGGTTCCAGCCGGCGGGGCCTCTGGGGTTCGAGGCCCCGGTGCCCATCCCGCCCGAGTTCGCCGACGCCTGGATGGTGGTGGCGTTGCGGGACGGGCTCATCGGCGCGGTCTCCGGCGGCGTGCGCTGGGCGGAGACCTTCCACCGCCCTGAGTACCAGGGAGCATGACCCTGGCGCGGTGTCGGTCGCGCGCGGGACGGACCCCCGCGCGAGCCGGCGCCGCGCCCCCCCTGTCATCCCAGAATCAAGGCAAAGACATGTTGTTTCGCGACACCACCGCGTCCGATCTGGACACCGTGCTCGCCATCCATCGCCATGCGTTCGGCGAGGAGGACGAAGCCCATCTGACGCGCGACCTCCTCGGCGATCCGAGCGCCGCCCCCCGTCTGTCGCTGCTGGCCGTGATCGACGACCGGGCCGTGGGTCATATCCTGTTCACGGCGGCGCCGCTGGCCGGCGCCGAGCCTCCGGTCAGCGCCCGCCTGCTCGCGCCCCTGGCCGTGGAGCCCGACGCGCAGGGGCGCGGTGTCGGTCAGGCCCTGATCGACAAGGGACTGGGCCGTCTCGCGCGGGCCGGCGTGGACCTGGTGTTCGTGCTGGGACACCCGGGCTACTACCCGCGCCGAGGATTCGTGCCGGCGGGACGGCTGGGGTTCGAGGCCCCCTACCCCATCCCCGAGAAAGACGCCGGGGCGTGGATGGTGCGGGCGCTGCGGGACGGCGTCATCGGGACCGTCGCGGGTCGGGTGTGCTGTGCCGACGCCCTCGACCGGCCCGAGTACTGGCGGGAATAGCGGCGGCGGCCTCCCTGGTCGGGCGCGGGGGGGTTACACCACCGCGTCCGATCTGGACACCGTGCTCGCCATCCATCGCCATGCGTTCGGCGAGGAGGACGAAGCCCATCTGACGCGCGACCTCCTCGGCGATCCGAGCGCCGCCCCCCGCCTGTCCCTGCTGGCCGTGATCGACGACCGGGCCGTGGGTCATATCCTGTTCACGGCGGCGCCGCTGGCCGGCGCCGAGCCTCCGGTCAGCGCCCGCCTGCTCGCGCCCCTGGCCGTGGAGCCCGACGCGCAGGGGCGCGGCGTCGGTCAGGCCCTGATCGACGAGGGACTGGGCCGTCTCGCGCGGGACGGCGTGGACCTGGTGTTCGTGCTGGGACACCCGGGCTACTACCCGCGCCGAGGATTCGTGCCGGCGGGACGGCTGGGGTTCGAGGCCCCCTACCCCATCCCCGAGAAAGACGCCGGGGCGTGGATGGTGCGGGCGCTGCGGGACGGCGTCATCGGGACCGTCGCGGGTCGGGTGTGCTGTGCCGACGCCCTCGACCGGCCCGAGTACTGGCGGGAATAGCGGCGGCGGCCTCCCTGGTCGGGCGCGGGGGGTTACACCACCGCGCTCACCAGCACGCCGACCCCGAACAGCACCAGCACCGCGCCTGACCCCCGGTTCAACCAGCGCAGCCACATCGGCGTGAAGTGCGACCGCACCGCCCCCGCCACCGCCGACAGCAGGCCCCACCACGCCGCCGAGCCGATGAACACCCCCAGAATCAGCAGGTTGGTGTCCAGGGACACGGGGCTGCGCATCTGGACCGCCGTGATGGAGGCGAACACCGCCATGAAGGCCAGGATGGTGGCCGGGTTGGTCAGCGTGATGAGAAACGTCGACAGAAAGTCGCGCATCAGGCCGATATGCGTGTCCGGCGTCGGCAGCATCTGCGATCGGGCCCGCATGGTGCGGACCCCCAGATACACCAGGAACACGCCCCCGACCACGCTCAGCAAGGTGCGGTGATTGGTCAGGAAATTGGTGACCAGGGTCAGGCCCCAGGCGGCCACGGCGCCATAGAGGGTATCGGCCACCGCCGCCCCCAGGCCGGCCACGAAGGCCGCCATGCGGCCATCGGCCAGAGCGCGGCGGATACACAAAATCCCCACCGGCCCGACGGGCGCGGCGATGGCGAAGCCGATGAGAGTCCCCTTGATGAGCGGTGGCAGGTCCATGAGCGGGCCAAAACGGATGAAACGGCAACGAGCGGCAAGGCGGCGAGGCGCGGGAACCGCGCCCCGGGGCACGGGCCGAGGCCCGCCGTTGGGTCCCCATCATCACCAGCTTGCCGGCCGGATGCAAGACGGGCGGGCCATGGTGTCGGGCGGTCCGGCCGCCGACGCGTCCGGTCGTCCCGGTCGGGCGATCGTCGCCCCTACCCGTCGGCCCCCTTGCGGCTGGCCTTCTTGCGGTCGTGCGGGTCCAGCAGCGCCTTGCGCAGGCGGATGGAGGAGGGCGTCACCTCCACCAGTTCGTCGTCCTGGATGTAGGCGAGCGCGTCCTCCAGGGTCATCCGCCGGGGTGGCGGCAGCAGGATGGCGTCGTCCTTCCCGGAGGCGCGGATGTTGGTCAGCTTCTTGGCCTTCAGCGGGTTGATTTCCAGGTCCTGGCCCCGGTTGTGCTCGCCGATGACCATGCCCTCGTAGACCATTTCGCCGGGCTCGATGAACTGCGGTCCCCGGTCCAGCAGGTTGAACAGGGCGTAGGCCACCGCCTCGCCGGTGGCGTTGGCAATCAGCACGCCCGCGCGCCGGCCCTCGATCACGCCCTTGTGGGGCAGGTAGCCGTGGAACAGCCGGTTCATGACCCCGGTGCCCCGGGTGTCGGTCAGGAACTCCCCGTGATAGCCGATGAGGCCGCGCGAGGGCGCGTGGAACACCATGCGGGTCTTGCCGCCGCCGGAGGGACGCATCTCCACCAGATCGGCCTTGCGCTGGGTCATCTTCTCGACGACGGTCCCCGCGTACTCCTCGTCCACATCGACCACCACCTCCTCGATCGGCTCCAGGCGCTGGCCGGACTCATCGGTCTGGATCAGCACGCGCGGGCGGGAGATGGACAGCTCGAAGCCCTCGCGGCGCATGGTCTCGATCAGCACGCCCAACTGAAGCTCGCCGCGCCCGGCCACCTCGAAGGCATCCTTCTCGGCGGTCTCGGTCACGCGGATGGCGACGTTGCCCTCGGCCTCGCGCATCAGACGGGCGCCGATGACGCGACTGGTCAGCCTGGAGCCCTCGCGCCCGGCCAGCGGACCATCGTTGACCGAGAAGGTCATGGCCAGGGTCGGCGGGTCGATGGGCTGGGCCGGCAGCGCCTCGGTGATCTCCAGGGCGCAGAGCGTGTCGGCCACCGTGGCCTCGGTCAGTCCGGCCAGGGCGACGATGTCGCCGGCCTCGACCTCTTCCACCGCCACGCGCTCCAGCCCCCGGAAGGCCAGTAGCTTGGAGGCGCGGCCCTGCTCGATCACGCGGCCGTCGCGGGACAGCGCCTTGATGGGCTGGTTGAGGCGGACCCGCCCGGTCTCCACCCGCCCGGTGAGGATGCGGCCTAGGTAGGGATCGGCCTCCAGGGTGGTGGCCAGCATGGAGAACGGCGCGTCCAGCACCCGCGTGGGCGGCGGCACATGCCCCAGGATCAGGCGGAACAGCGGCTCCAGGGTCAGGCCCGAGGTGTCGGTCTCCACGACCTCGGGGGTGTCGGCCGCCCAGCCGTCGCGGCCCGAGGCATACAGCGTCGGGAAGTCGAGCTGGTCGTCGTCGGCGCCCAGGTTGGCGAACAGGTCGAAGACTTCGTCATGCACCCCGTGGGCGCGGGCATCGGACCGGTCCACCTTGTTGATCACGCAGATGGGCCGCAGCCCCTTGGCCAGTGCCTTGGACAGCACGAACTTGGTCTGCGGCAACGGTCCCTCGGCCGCGTCCACCAGCAGCACCACGCCGTCCACCATGGACAGGATGCGTTCCACCTCGCCGCCGAAGTCGGCGTGGCCCGGCGTGTCGACGATGTTGATGCGGGTGCCCTCCCACGCCACCGAGGTGCACTTGGCCAGGATGGTGATGCCTCGCTCGCGTTCCAGGTCGTTGGAATCCAGCGCCCGCTCGGCCACGGCCTGGTGCTCCCGGAAGGTCCCGGACTGCTTCAGCAGGGAATCGACCAGGGTGGTCTTGCCGTGGTCGACGTGGGCGATGATGGCGATGTTGCGCAGGTCCATGGGGTGTCCGTCTCAAGGCATGGCGGAGGGGAAGCGGGCCGAACTGTCGGGAGTCGCGATGGGACCCGGGCTTACACCAGATTGCGCCCACAGTCACGCGAGGGTTTGGCGCCGTGGGGCGCCGGTCCCGGCACGGCGCCATGGCCCCCGCCTGTCGCGCGAACCGGCCGCTGGACCCGCGCCGGACGCGCGCACCGGATTGTCAAGGCGGGGCCGCCTTCCCTATGCTCGTCCGTCCACCGTTTGGAGCGGAGCCCCTTACCCGTCGCCGGGCGCGCGGTGCGACCATGCAGGACGGCAAGCCCGCGCGCGGATCCCGCGACGTGTGCCAACGACAGTCACAACAGGGAAACAGCATCATGACCACGCGCACAATGAAGACCCTCATCCCGGTCGCCGGCCTGGCCACCGCGACCGCCATCGCGCTGACCTCGGCTGCGCACGCCCAGGACATGAAGATCGGCGCCATCATTCCGATGACGGGCGACCTCCAGGCCTATGGCGAGACCACCCTCAACGGGGTGCGCCTGGCCGAGAAGGAAATCAACGCCGCCGGCGGCAACATCACGGTGGTCGTCGGCGACACCCAGACCGCGCCTCAGTCCGGCGTGGACGCGGCCCAGAAATTGGTGTCCATCGAAAAGGTCAGCGGCCTTGTCGGCGCCCTGTCGTCGGGCGTGACCATCCCCATCGCCCAGTCCGTGTCCGCCGTGGTCGGCGTGCCGCAGATCTCGGGCGCCTCGACGTCGCCGGTGATCACCGGCCTGGAGGACAACGACTTCCTGTTCCGCACCGTGCCGTCCGACGCCGGCCAGGGCGCGGCGCTGGCGCAGGTGACGAGCGAACGCGGCATCGAGGCCGCGGCCATCATGTACGTCAACAACGACTACGGAAAAGGGCTGGCCGACGCCTTCCAGGCCGCGTTCGAGGCCATGGGCGGCACCGTGACCCAGTCGGTGGGCTTCGAGAAAAACCAGGCGTCCTACCGGGGCGAGTTGAAGGCCGCCGCGGACGGGGACGCGGAACACCTGGTCCTGATCGCCTATCCGGAAAGCGGCCAGACCATCCTGCGGCAATCGCTGGAAGGCGGCCTGTTCGGCAAGTTCATCTTCACCGATGGCCTGAAGGCGCCGGAGCTGGTGGAGGCGCTGGGCGCCGAGTACCTGAACGGGACCTTCGGCACCACCGCCAAGGCCCTGGAAACCGAGGGCGGCAAGCACTTCCAGGACGCCTGGAAGGCCGAGTACGGCGCGACCTCCGAGAAGCCATACCACGACACGGCCTACGATGCCGTCCACCTGCTGTCGCTGGCCGCGCTGAAGGCGGGCTCGACCGATCCGGTAGCGGTGCGCGATGCCCTGCGGGACGTGGCCAACCCGCCCGGCGAGAAGGTCGGCCCCGGCCAGTTCGCCAAGGCGATGGAGCTGCTGGCCGCCGGCACCGACATCGACTACGAGGGCGCCGCCGGGTCCCAGAACTTCGACACCCATGGCGACGTGGCGGGCACCTTCGAGCTGTGGGAAATCCAGGACGGCCAGTTCGAGACCATCACCGTGTTCGAACCGAAGGCCATGTAGCCTGCGTCTTCTGTCACGCCGGTCCGCCAACGACGCGGGACCGGCCGGAGTCAAGACTGGCGCGCCGGGTCTCCCCGGCGCGCCATTTCTCTTGCGGCCCAAGCCACGCCACGGCCGGACGGAGCGCCTCTGGAGAGGCCCCCGTCCGGGGGGACGCAGTCAGCCGTGCGCCATCACCGCCAGCAGCAGCAGGGCGACGATGTTGGTGATCTTGATCATCGGGTTCACCGCCGGGCCGGCGGTGTCCTTGTACGGATCACCCACGGTGTCGCCGGTGACGGCCGCCTTGTGCGCCTCGGAGCCCTTGCCGCCCAGGTTGCCGTCCTCGATGTACTTCTTGGCGTTGTCCCAGGCCCCGCCGCCGGCGGTCATGGAGATGGCCACGAACAGACCGGTGACGATCACGCCCAGCAACATCGCGCCCAGGGCCGAGAAGGCCGCCGACGGACCGGCGATCGCGTCGATCACGAAGTACAGCACGATCGGCGACAGCACCGGCAGCATCGAGGGGATGATCATCTCCCAGATGGCCGCCTTGGTCAGCATGTCCACGCACCGGCCGTAGTCCGGCTTGGCCGTGCCCTCCATGATGCCCGGGATTTCCTTGAACTGGCGCCGCACCTCGTTGACCACGGCGCTGGCCGCGCGGCCGACGGCGGTCATGCCCATGGCCCCGAACAGGAACGGCAGCATGCCGCCCACGAACAGGCCCACCACCACGTACGGGCTGGACAGCGAGAAGTTGACGACGATGCCCTCGAACGCCGGATACAGCTCGGGGTTCTGAGAGAAGTAGTCCAGGTCCAGGGTGTAGGCGGCGAACAGCACCAGCGCGCCCAGACCGGCCGAACCGATGGCATAGCCCTTGGTGACGGCCTTGGTGGTGTTGCCCACGGCGTCCAGGGCGTCGGTGGTCTTGCGGACGTTTTCGTCGAGGTTGGCCATCTCGGCGATGCCGCCGGCGTTGTCGGTCACCGGGCCATAGGCGTCCAGCGCCACGACCATGCCGGCCAGCGCCAGCATGGCGGTCACGGCGATGGCGATGCCGAACAGGCCGGCCAGCATGTAGGCGCTGATGATGGCGGCGCAGATGATCAGCGCCGGCAGGGCGGTCGCCTCCATGGACACGGCCAGGCCCTGGATGACGTTGGTGGCGTGCCCGGTCTGGGACGCCTTGGCCACCGAGGTCACCGGTCGGAAGCCGGTACCGGTATAGTACTCGGTCACCCAGATGAGCAGGCCGGTCACGACCAGACCGATGGCCGCGCAGAGGAACAGGTGATGCGGCATGAACGTGGTGCCGCCCGCCGTATAGACGGTATCGAAGCCCAGCAGCGGGAAGGTGATGATGCCAATGCCGATCAGCGAGAGCACGGCGGCCATGAGGAAGCCCTTGTAGAGCGCCCACATGATATTGGTGGAGCCCTCGGCCATCTTCACGAAGCGCGTGGCATACACCGACGCCAGGATGCACACGCCGCCGATGGCCAGCGGGTAGCCCATCATGATGCCCTGGGCATTGGTGCCCGCGAAGAAGATGGAGGCCAGCACCATGGTCGCCACCACGGTCACGGCGTAGGTCTCGAACAGGTCGGCGGCCATGCCGGCGCAGTCGCCCACATTGTCGCCCACATTGTCGGCGATCACGGCGGGATTGCGCGGATCGTCCTCGGGAATGCCGGCCTCGACCTTGCCCACCAGGTCGGCGCCCACGTCGGCGCCCTTGGTGAAGATGCCGCCACCCAGCCGGGCGAAGATGGAAATCAGCGAGGCGCCGAAGCCCAGCGCCACCAGCGGATCGATGAGCCCGCGTCCCTCGGCGCCGAAGATCTGGAGGATGACGTAGTAGACGCAGACCGCCAGCAGGGCCAGTCCGGCCACCAGCATGCCGGTCACCGCGCCGCTCTGGAAGGCGATCTCAAGGCCCCGGTTCAGGCCCTGCCGCGCGCCCTCCGCGGTGCGCACGTTGGCGCGCACGGAGACCAGCATGCCGATGAACCCGGCCGAGCCGGAGCAGATGGCGCCGATGGCGAAGCCGATGGCCACGGACAGATCCAGCACGAAGGCCAGGACCAGGAACACCACCACCCCGACTCCGGCGATGGTCAGGTACTGGCGCCGCAAGTAGGCCTGTGCTCCCTCCTGCACGGCCCCGGCGATCCGTTGCATGTCTTCCGATCCGGCGTCGGCCGCCATGATCGCGCGAACCGTCCTTACGCCATAGTTGAGCGCCCACGCGCCACACCCTATGACAAAAATGTACAATAGGATCAGCATCTTGTGTTCCGTCCTTCAGTCAGCGAGTTAACCGTCTGATCGAACGCCGGGGTCGTTCGCGGGATCCCTCGCACGGGTCGGCCCGCGTCCCGCCTTCCCCCCGAGCCCCAGCTTCGTCCCGTCCCGCGTTTCCCTAGAGCGTGTTGCGTGATTTTGGACTCACCCAAAACGCTCTACGTTTTTGTTTTTAAAGCAAATCGTCGTCGCGATCCGGTTCGGATCGCTCGGGATTTGCTCTAAGCTTTTGTTACGCCTGAGGGAGCCTGCCAGAAGACCCGGAGGCAGGCAACGGTTTGCCCCGCGCACCGATGCGGGCATTGGGACCAGTCCTAGCCGAACGAGGGGGATGGACGCGGAACGACACCACCCATGGACTGGGGTCAGCGTTCGAACGCACCTTCAATCAGGACATCGTGCACCTTGTCCGGACCGATGGCCCGGTCGCTCACCGCATTGAGCACGGCCTTGATGGACGCGAGATCGAGTCGTCCCGACCGGTCCATGATATCGGGCAGGGTTTTCAGGAGCGCCGTCACATAGGCGTCCTGAAGGCGCGGCATGTCCCGCCGCACGTCGGCCATCTGGTCCGGACTCACATGCAGGCGCAACGACAGCAGGATGTGCTTCGGTGTCACACCCTGGCGCAGGACGGGCACGGCCATCTGCGGCACGCGCAGGAACTGGGGTTCCGGACCATGATCCACCGGCGCCGGCTCGGGCACGGCGGCGACCTCCTCCTCGGGAGGCGCGGGCGATCCCATCAGCCCGGCCAGCAGGGGTTTGACGCCCAGCACGTCGGGAATCACGCCGAAGGCCGTCAGGCCGCCACCCACTCCGCCCACCAGCAGGATAATCAGGAAGACGATGATCAGGCCCTTCATGGGGTCACCCCTCCTGGTTGCCCAGCGCCCCCCGGAGGGACCGACGCGTGGGGATCTTACTCCCAGCGATGCCTATACCCTGTGGCGGCCAGGGTCAACGGCGCCCCGTTCCCGTCCAGCACCCACACCAAGGGGGTGTCGGGGGCCTCGGGAGCGGCCGGGACCAACGCGCCCACCCGCGTCACGGGAATGTTCAGCCGGTCCCCCAGCGCGCGGATCGCCGCATCGCGGCCGGGCGGGGCGGCGAACACCAGTTCGTAGTCGTCGCCGCCGCCCAGGACCACGTCCAGCCACGTTGGGTCGGCGCTCACACAGTCCCGCGCCGGAGCGGACAGCGGCACCGCCGGTCCCGAGACCCGGGCCGCGCATCCGGACGCCCGGCACAGATGCGCCAGATCGGCGGACAGCCCGTCGGAGATGTCGAGGGCGGCGGTCGCCAGGCCGCGCAAGCCGATGCCCAGGGCCACCCGGGGGCACGGCAGGCGGTAGCGGTCGGCGAGAGACGCCCTCGCGTCCTCGTCAAGAAACGCAAGATCTCCCTGCAACGCCCTGAGACCCAAGGCACTATCGCCAATGGTTCCCGATACCCACAGGTGATCCCCGGGGCGTCCGCCGCCACGCGACAGGTGGGTTCCCGGCGGCACGGTCCCCAGAATGGTGATGCTGAAGGTGGCCGGCCCGGGCGTGGCCACGGTGTCGCCCCCCAGCAGACCCACGTCGAAGGCGCCGAGGTCCTGCTCCAGCCCCCGGGTGAACCGGTCCATCCAGGCGTCCCCCTCCGCCGGGGACAGCGCCACGGACAGGAACACCCCCAGCGGCCGCGCGCCCATGGCCGCCATGTCCGACAGGTTCACCCGCATCGCCTTGCGGGCCACCAGGTCGGCCGGATCGTCGGGCAGGAAATGGACACCGGACACCAGCGTGTCCATGCTGACCACGGTGTGCTGGCCGCCTTCCGGCGGCGGCAACACGGCGGCGTCATCGGCCAGGTTGAGAGCCGCCGGATGACGCCGCGCCAACGGCGCGAACAGGCTGTTGATCAGGTCGAACTCGCCACGCCGCGTGCCTTCTGTCCGCGCTACGGTCATGGCGTCCCCGCCCTTCTCCAAAGCTCACCGGCGGAGGGATCCACCGTGCCCCCCATCCGCGCCGCGATCCCCCTGGGGACGACGATCATCGCCCCGCGAAGGCATCGGGGTGCACCTGCCGCCCGATCCGATCCAGCACGGCATTCACCAGCTTG
Source organism: Roseospira visakhapatnamensis (assembly GCF_014197915.1). Taxonomy (GTDB): domain Bacteria; phylum Pseudomonadota; class Alphaproteobacteria; order Rhodospirillales; family Rhodospirillaceae; genus Rhodospira; species Rhodospira visakhapatnamensis. Next base: position 160,147 of record NZ_JACIGK010000002.1, on the reverse strand, counting down.
ACCTCCGGCCCCTCATAAAAGGCCCGCGCCAGATCCACGTATTCGCTGATGCTGACCCGGGGCGGGATATCAGAGATCTCGGTCAGTTCGTAGACCGCCACCCGCAGGATGGCGCGCAAGACGTGCTCCAGCCGATTGGCGACCCAGTCCCCGGACAGGCTGGCGTCGATGATCTCGTCCAGACGCCCGCGTTCGGCATCCGCGCCGCGCGCCAGACGAATGAGCAGATCGGTGTCCACCGGCACCAGCGTCTCATGCACCTCGCGCGGTTCCAGCACCCCGTCGGGGTCGGGGATATCCACCAGCGCCTCGCCGGCCAGCCGCCCTTCCAGGACGTCGCGCAACACCACGCCCAGGTCGCCGCCCCCGGAGTCCGTCGCATACAGGGTCTGGACCGCCGCCAGCCGCGCGGCGCTACGGCGCCGGGCACTCGTGCTCATGCCAAGAGATCTTCCAAATGTGGGTTGTCATGACGGGCCGATCTCCAGAGGAGTCAGAGGCCCATTTCCTTCTTGATCTCGATCATGCGCAGGCAGGCCCGCGCGGCCATCCCGCCGATGTTCTTGCCGTCCGGACTGGCCCGGTCCATCGCCTGTGCCCGCGTCCCGCAGGTGAGGATGGCATTGCCCACGGCCAGCGAGTAATCGAGCGCGAGCCGGTTCACCCCCCCCATGGCCTCGCGACAGACATGCTCGTAATGGTCGGTCTCGCCCCGGATGGCGCAGCCCAACAGCACGTAGCCCGAATAGCGATGGTCGGTGGCGCGCAGCTCCATGGCCCGGATGGCATAGCGCATCACCGAGGGGATTTCGAGGATCCCGGGTACGATGATCCGCTTGTAGCCCGCCCCCCGGGCCGTCAGGTCACGCACCGCGCCGCGCACCAGGTTATCGGCGATGTCGTCGTAGAATCGCGCCTCGACGATCAGGATGCGCGCGCCATCAACCATGCTCAGGACTCCTTGAGCGGGGGAATCGGCCTTTGCTCAACCACGCTCAGACCATAGCCGTCAAGGGCAATGATCGTACGGTGGGTGTTGGACAGCAGGATCATGTCCCGCACGCCGAGATCCAGCAGGATCTGCGCGCCAACCCCATAGTCCACCAGCCGGTTGGCGTCGCCATGGCCCTCCAGGTGGGCGCGGACGCGGCTGCTGAGCGCCGTCTGGTGCGGCTCGCGGATCAGCACGATCACCCCGGTGCCATGGGCGGCGATGCTGTCCATGGCCTGGTGCAGGTCATCGCCCTTGCCGCTTTCGGCGTCGTGCAGCACGTCGTCCAGCACGTTCAGCGCGTGCATGCGCACCAGGGTCGGAGTCTGCGGATCGATGCGCCCCTTGACCAGGGCGATGTGCTCGGCATAGGCGACGGTGTTGACGTACACCACCATGCGCCAGTCGCCGCCGTACTGGGAGACGAAATCCATCTCGATCTCGCGACGCACGATCCGCTCCGTGCGCCGCCGATGGGCGATCAGGTCGGCGATGGTGCCGACCTTGAGGTTGTGATACTGGGCGAAACGCACCAGGTCCGGCATGCGGGCCATGGAGCCGTCATCGTTCATGATCTCGCAGATCACGCCGGCCGGGATCAGGCCCGCCAGCCGGGCCACGTCCACCGCCGCCTCGGTGTGGCCGGCGCGCACCAGCACGCCGCCGTCGCGGGCCATCAGGGGAAAGACATGCCCGGGCGTGGCGATGTCGTCCTTGCCCTTGGACGGGTCGATGGCCACGGCGACGGTATGCGCCCGGTCCGAGGCGGAGATGCCCGTGGTGACGCCGTCCTTGGCCTCGATGGAATAGGTGAAGGCGGTGCCGTGGCGCGAGCTGTTCTGCTGCGGCATCAGCGGCAACGCCAGATCCCGGCAGCGATCCCCCGTCAGCGCCAGGCAGATGAGCCCCCGGCCGAACTTGGCCATGAAGTTGATGGCGTCGGGCGTGGCCATCTGGGCCGGAATCACAAGATCGCCCTCGTTCTCCCGGTCCTCGTCGTCCACCAGGATGAACATGCGGCCGTTGCGGGCGTCGTCGATGATCTCCTCGGGCGCGGAGAGGAAGGTGCCGAAGGTCGTGTGGGTGGTTTCGATCTGGTCCGGACTCCCCACGGGGCCTACTCCTTCACCTCAAGCAACCGCGCCACGTAGCGCGCCAGCATGTCGATTTCCATGTTCACCCGGTCCCCCACGGTCAGACCGCCGAACGTGGTGACCTCGGCCGTATGCGGAATGATATTGACGTCGAACCGGTCGTCTTCCACGCCGTTGATGGTCAGCGACACGCCGTCCAGCGCCACCGAGCCCTTGGGCGCGATGAAGCCCTTGAGCGCGTCGGGCACGGCGAAGGTGAACCGGATCGACTCGCCCTCCTCCCGGCGGCCGGTCACCCGGGCGATGCCGTCCACGTGCCCGGAGACGATATGGCCCCCCAGTTCGTCCCCGACCGCCAGGGCCCGTTCCAGGTTCACCCGCGTGCCCTCCCCCCAGTCGCTGAGGGTGGTGACGGTCAGGGTTTCCTTGGACGCCTGCACCGTGAAGCAGTCCGGCCCGGTCTCGATCACCGTCAGGCAGCATCCGTTGTGGGCGATCGACGCCCCCAGGGGAATGGTGGCCGTATCGTAGCGGGTTTCGAGGGTGAACTTGGTATCGCCGGATCGCTCGATCCGCCGCACCCGGCCCAGGTCGGTGACAATGCCGGTGAACATACGCCGTGGGGCTCCTACTCAAGGTGATGGACCGGCGACCAGGGACGCCAAGACCCCAGAGAAGGGAGACTCGGACGTCAGTCGCCGACCCGACGCGCCCACAACACCATGTCGGGGCCGATGGGCATCCAATCCAGGGGAGCAAAATTGGCGCAATCCGCCAGCCGGTCAACCCCGAAGCCCGCGACCCCCGGCCGCGCCCCATCGCCGAGCACGCGCGGTGCCTGCATCCACGCCAGGTGGTCCACCACATCGGCCGCCAGCAAAGCGCCGATCAGCCGCCCGCCCCCCTCGACCAGCAGGCGGGTCAGACCCGCGTCTCCCAGCGCCTGAAGCGCCGCCCGGGGATCCACCCGCCCCGCCGTGTCGGCGGGCACCGGCAGCACACGGACGCCCCGCCCCTCCAGACGATCGCGTCGCGCGCGGCCCTCGGCGGTTTCCAGATCGGCCGCGCGGCACAGCAGCCACACGGGTCGCCGATCGGCGCTGGCGGCCAGGCGGCTTCCGATCGGCAGACGCAGGGCACCGTCGAACACCACCCGCACCGGCGAGCGGTCCTCCAGGCCCGGCAGCCGGCAATCGAGCATCGGATCATCGACCAGGGCGGTCCCGATACCCACGGCGATGGCATCATGGGTGGCCCGCAGGCGGTGACCCAGGGCGCGGGCGCGCGGACCGGTGATCCAGCGGCTTTCACCGGCGGCGGTGGCGATGCGCCCGTCCAGCGTGGTGGCGGCCTTGACCGTCACCAGCGAACGCCCGGCCGTGACCCGCGACAGGAAGCCGGCGGTGACGAGGCGGGCCTCCTCGCTCCGCAAGCCCTCATCCACCCGGACCCCGGCCGCCCGCAGGCGCGCCAGCCCGCGTCCGGCCACGCGCGGATCGGGATCGGTCAGGGCGACCACCACCCGCGCCACTCCGGCCGTCACCAGGGCGTCGGCGCAGGGAGGGGTCTGACCGTGATGGGAACAGGGTTCCAGGGTGACATAGGCGGTGGCCCCCCGGGCCCGCTCCCCGGCGCGGACCAGGGCCTCCACCTCGGCGTGGGGACGGCCGCCCGGCTGGGTCCAGCCCCGGCCGACCACCTCATCTCCCTCGGCGTCGGCCTGCACCAGCACACAACCCACCGCCGGGTTGGGCCACACCCGGCCGAGACCGCGCCGGGCCAGGGCCAGGGCGGCGGCCATGTGCCCCCGGTCCGCGACGGTCCACGAGACCGAGCTAGTAGTCGTCTCCACCTAATTTCTCAACAAATGTCTCGAAATCCTTGGCTTCACGGAAGTTTTTGTACACCGATGCGAACCGCACATAAGCCACGGGATCGAGCGTCGACAACGCCTCCATGACCATCTCGCCCACCGTGTTGGAGGGGATCTCGGTCTCGCCGGAGCTTTCCAGACGCCGCTGGATGCCGTTCACCACCCGCTCGATGCGTTCGCTGTCGATGGGGCGCTTGCGGCAGGCGATGTGTACCGACCGGGCCAACTTGTCCCGCTCGAAGGGTGCCCGCTGCCCGTTCTTCTTGACGATCACCAGGTCCCGCAACTGCACCCGTTCGAAGGTGGTGAAGCGCGATTGGCAGGACGGGCAGAACCGCCGCCGCCGGATGGCTCCACCGTCCTCGGTCGGGCGCGAGTCCTTCACCTGGGTGTCCATGTGCCCGCAAAACGGACAGCGCATGGGCCGAGCCCTCCCTTTGTCTTGGGCGCCGTCACCAGACGACGCCCCACACCACCACCACCGTCAACGAGGCGTCTGACCGTGCCTAAAGCGTCTGATAGATCGGGAACCGCGCGCACAGCGCCCGCACCCGATCCCGAACCGCGCCCTCGACGGCGCCGTTGTCGTCGCGGTTGGCGGCCAGGCCGTCCAGAACCTCGGCGATCATCTCGCCCACCTGGGTGAACTCCGCCGTGCCGAAACCACGCGTGGTGGCCGCCGGAGAGCCCAGCCGCACCCCCGAGGTCACCATCGGCTTCTCCGGATCAAAGGGAATGCCGTTCTTGTTGCAGGTCATGCCGGCGCGTTCCATGGCCGCCTCGGCGATGGTGCCGGTCAGGCCCTTGGGACGCAGATCCACCAGCACCAGATGCGTGTCGGTCCCGCCGGCCACCAGATCCAGGCCGTTCTTCAGCAGGGTGTCGCCCAGCGCCCGGGCGTTGTCCTTGACCCGACGGGCATAGTCCACGAACGACGGCTGCAACGCCTCGCCGAAGGCCACAGCCTTGGCGGCGATGATGTGCATCAGCGGGCCGCCCTGGAGGCCGGGGAAAACGGCCGAGTTGATCTTCTTGCCCAGGTCCGGATCGTTGGACAGGATCAACCCGCCACGCGGCCCCCGCAAGGTCTTGTGGGTGGTGGTGGTCACCACATGAGCATGCGGCAGCGGGCTCGGGTGCAGCTTGGCGGCCACCAGACCCGCGAAGTGGGCCATGTCGACCATCAGCAGCGCGCCCACGGCATCGGCGATGGCCCGGAACCGCTCAAAATCGATCTCGCGGGGATAGGCCGAACCGCCGGCGATGATCAGCTTCGGCCTGTGCGCCTTGGCTAGGGAGTCGACCTCGTCGAAGTCGATGCGTCCATCCTGCTTGCGAACGCCGTACTGGATGGCGTTGAACCACTTGCCGGACTGCGCCGGGGCGGCGCCGTGGGTCAGGTGGCCGCCGGCCGCCAACGACATGCCCAGGATGGTGTCGCCCGGCTTGCACAGGGCCAGCATCACCGCGCCGTTGGCCTGAGCGCCGGAATGCGGCTGCACATTGGCGAAGGTACAGTCGAACAGCCGCTTGGCGCGATCGATGGCCAGGGCCTCGGCCTCGTCCACGAACTCGCACCCGCCATAGTACCGCCGCCCCGGGTAGCCTTCCGCGTACTTGTTGGTCAACACCGAGCCGGCGGCCTCCAGCACCGCCCGCGACACGATGTTCTCGGAGGCGATCAGTTCAATCTGGTCCTGCTGGCGAACCAGTTCCCGGCGGACGGAGGCCGCCACGTCGGGATCGGCGTCCGCCAGCGCGGCGGAAAAGAAGGCAGTGGTCTCGGTCACGGATGACTCCCTATGAATGGCCTGTGAGAGGCTCGAAACGCGACGCGCCCGACCGGCGACCGGCCCGGCACGAGACAGCACCGGTCCACGACGGGGCCGGCGCGCGACGCGCCGCGCCCGTCGGCCGACCGCGGCGATGGCGTCCCCGCCGCCGGTGTCGTCACAGCGACGGCATGGCCCCCAGCTTGGTGACGCGGCGTTCGTGACGCCCGCCCTCGAACGGCGTGTTCAGGAAGGCGTCGACGCACTCAAGGGCCACCGCCGGCCCGGTGGTCCGCCCGCCGAGCACGAGGACGTTGGCGTCGTTGTGCTCCCGGCACAGGCGCGCGCCCGTCACGTCATGCACCAGGGCGGCGCGGATGAAGGGATACCGGTTGATGGCGATGGAGATGCCGATGCCCGTGCCGCATAACAGGATGCCATGGCTGGCCCGACCGTCACGCAGGGCTTGGGCCAGATGCCCGGCGTAATCCGGATAGTCCACGGACTCCGATCCGTCGGCGCCCAGGTCCAGGGTCGCCAGGCCGCGCCCCTCGACATGCGCGCGCAACAGGGTCCGCAACTCGACGGCCCCATGATCGGAAGCCAGGGCTACAAGGGATTGCGTCACGATCGACCTCTCGCATTGTGTCGAGTCTTGGAGGGCGTCACCGGCGATGCCCCGCAGGTCGGGCCTCGTCCGGGTCTCGACGACGACGACTCGACCGCACGACGTGTGGACCTGCCCACCGTCTCGGGTGTTCGGTACCACATGTCGGCGGGGAATACCACCACAACACCAAGGCTGCCATCGACGCCCCCCGGCGTCCGCCAGGCTGGGTCATACGTGAGTCGGACCGTCCCCATAAGGTTCCGGGAGACCCGGCGATCATAGGCTCAACGGATGGGGAAAACGCGCAAATCCGCCACGGACGACTCGCACGTTGGCTGATGTCACGAGCCGACAAATACCGAGTGTCGGCCGAGCGTCGGGCCATGATCGACGAATCGTCGTAACGCTTACCCGTGCGTTGCCTCTGGGTAGGGCGCGGACGGCGCGGCGCCCTCGTAATCAATATTGTGCTTGATGAACAGGTAGAGTATTGAATATTTCACAGATGCTAACTAGTTTCGAGGCCAGTGGGACAGCGCTTGAAACCGGGGTGTCCGTCGTCTGACTGCGGACGTCCGATGATGGGCCAACAAGACTCGACCAAGGCAGTCATTGCCCCGTGTTTCACCGGTGTCGTGAACCGGCCATCAATCGAGAGGGAAGAGCAGCAAGCATGACAGACGATCCAGCCACGGCGATGCCCCGAGACGAGATGCTGAAGCTCGCGGTCAACATCGTGACCGCCTACGTGGGCAACAACCCGCTGCCCGCCGGGCAAATTCCCGAACTGATCCACACCGTCTACGGATCACTCAATGGGCTTGGTCAGGCGCAGGCCGAGGTCAAGGCGGAGGCCCAGAAGCCAGCCGTGCCCATCCGCAAGTCGGTGTTCCCGGATCACATCATCTGCCTTGAGGACGGAAAGAAGCTCAAGATGCTGAAGCGGCACTTGCGCACCAACTACAACATGACACCCGACGAATACCGGGCGAAGTGGGGGCTGTCCGCCGACTACCCCATGGTAGCGCCGAACTATGCCGCGCAACGCTCTGAGTTCGCCAAGAAGATCGGCCTGGGACGCAAGTCCGGCGCCGCCGGGGCCTGACAGCCCGGACGGCGACCAGCACCGGCCGTTCGACAGACGGTCCCGGGGGCTTGGCCTGAAGACCAAGACGATCGCATCGTGGTACGTCCCGACCACCCATACGCATGCTGGCGGTGGCAGGCGTCAGGGTGGTTCGGATACGCGCTGAAACAACCGTTCGTCCATTCGTGACGGACGGTTGTTTTCATGAGAGCCGGATGGAGAGGGCGGGTCCCGCCGTGTGCGGAGGTCCCCCCCGAAGCCCAGGCCGCGACCGCCGGTTTGGGGGCGTCTTCGCCGCATAGCGGACGCTCAGGCCCGGCGCCCCGGTGTCTTGCTCCGGTCACGGTTCAGGACGTATTGCAGCTTCCGCAAGGCGGCGCGCTTGAGGGTGATCTCCGGCAGGCGCGGGTCGCCCACCATGCGCACTTCCGTGTTGGTGGCCGGATCGATGGCCGAGACCCGCACGACGGAGCGATCGTACAGCAACTCGAACAACACCTCACGGGATGGTTGGCCGCGCTGCCTGCTCATGGGTTGGCTCCCCCTGTTGATATGGTCACGGGGATACACCTTGGGGTCCGGCGGCGCCACACACCAAGCTCGGCCGGCGCCTTGGTCACAGAATGCCACGGCGGGCGGCGCACCGCCACCGGCGGTCCGTGACACCGATCGCGGACGTCCGCGCCGCCGATGGGATGGCGCCATCCCCCGCGACGCCCGGGGTGATGCCATGCCCTGGCAATCCGGCCCTACGACTGACCGTCGATCATCCGGATGATGCCGGAGAAGTCCAGCGCCCCGGCGTCGCCCTGGTTGCAGAACAACGCGTACAGGCTTTCGGCCATGCTCCCCATGGGCGTGGCGGCGCCGCTGCTGGCGGCCGCCTGCTGGGCCAGCTTCAGATCCTTGAGCATCATGGCGGCGGCGAAACCGGCCTGGTAGTCCCGGTTCGCCGGACTGGTGGGCACCGGTCCCGGAACCGGGCAGTAGGTGGTCAGCGACCAGCACTGCCCCGATGCCTTGGAGCTGACATCGAACAGCTTCTGGGCGTCGAGCCCCAGGCGCTTGGCCAGCATGAAGGCTTCGCACACCGACACCATCTGTATGCCCAGCATCATGTTGTTGCAGATCTTGGCCGCCTGCCCGGTGCCCGGTCCCCCGGCGTGCACCACGGCCTTGCCCATGCAGTCCAGGATGGGGCGCGCGGCCTCCACCGCGTCGTCGGGACCGCCCACCATGAAGGTGAGGGTGCCGGCCTCGGCGCCCCCCACACCGCCGGACACCGGAGCATCCACCATGCGCAGGCCGGCGTCGGTGGCGGCGCCAGCCACGGCGCGGGCGCTGTCCACGTCGATGGTCGAGCAGTCGATGAGCAGCGCCCCCGGCCGCGCCGCGCCGATGATCCCGGTGGCCTCGTCCATGTAGACGGCGCGCACATGCTGGCCGGCCGGCAGCATGGTGACCACCACGTCGGCGGCGCCGGCGGCCGCCGCCACCGAGGCGGCGCGGGTGGCGCCGGCGGCCTCGGCGCGGACCAGGGCGTTCTCGGACAGATCGAAGGCATGCGCCCCGTGCCCGGCCTTGATCAGATTGGCGAGCATCGGCCCGCCCATGTTGCCGAGGCCGATGAAGGCGATGGTGGCCATGGGTTGGTATCCTCCCTCTCTTGCGGACCCGGTTGGGGTCCTTGGTGTTTCATGTTTTGCGTTCCGGTCCGCGTGCCGCGACACGCGGGCGGGCCGGCGCGGGCCGGCGTTCCTCAGCGGAACGACAGGTCCGGTTCGTCATCAAGCGGCGCGAACCAGGCGCGCACCCGCTCCTCGGTGACCGCCTCCAGGGTGGCCGGAGACCAGCGCGGCGCCTGATCCTTGTCCACGATCACCGCCCGCACGCCCTCCTGGAAGTCCGGCGCCCTCAGGAACCGGCGCGCCAGCCGGTACTCCAGTTGCATGGCGCGGTCGAAGTCCAGCCGGAGGCCGGCCCGCATCTGCCGCAGACTGACCTTCAGGGACGTGGGTGACTTGGTGCGCAACACCGCCGCCGTCTCCTTGCCCCACGCGGTGTCCATGGCGTCCAGGGTCTCCAGGATCTCCTCGACGGTATCCCGACCGAACGCCTCGTCGATGGCCTCGCGATGGACCTCCAGCGGCGGGTCCTCCAGGTGGTCGTGATACAGATCCATGACGTCTGTGAGGGCCTGGACCACCTCTTCGTTGGAAACGGCGTTGCGGGCCGCGTCACGCAAGGCCGCCTCGAACTCCGGCAGGCGCTCCGTGGGAACATGGTGGGTCGCCACCTCCGCATACAGGCAATCGGCGGGGCCGAGGCGCGCGCCGGTCAGTCCCAGGTAAGTCCCGATGTGCCCCGGCAGGCGCGGCAGGGCATAGGTGCCACCGACGTCCGGGAACAGCCCGATACCGGTCTCGGGCATGGCGAACAGGGTGTTCTCGGTGGCCACGCGATGGCTGCCGTGAAGGGAAATCCCCACGCCGCCCCCCATGGTGATGCCGTTCAGAACGGCCACGTAGGGCTTGGGAAAGGTGCGGATCAACCGGTCGAGCGCGTACTCCTCCGAGAAGAAGGAGCGGATCGTCTCCTGGTCGTCGACCCGGGCGGCCTCGGCCAGGGCGCGGATGTCGCCCCCGGCGCAGAAGGCCTTGTCCCCGGCGCCCTCGATCAGCACCATCTTGACAGTCGCGCTGTCGGCCCAGCGCCGCAGCGTCGCGTCCATCTCACGAATTTTCCCCAGCGTCAGGGCATTCAGGGCCTTGGGCCGGTTCAGCAGAATGCGGCCCATGCCGTCCTCGGCCTCGAAGAGGATTTCCGGCTCATCGTTCATCGTGGCGTTCCCGTTCCGTCCGTCCCGTGCCCACCCGTCATGGCGTCCCGCGCTGGCCGCCCTCACCCGGCCAGCAGCCGCCGGGCAATGATGACGCGCATGATCTCGTTGGTGCCTTCCAGGATTCGGTGCACGCGCAGATCCCGCAAGATGCGTTCGATGGGATACTCCCGGATGTATCCGTAGCCCCCATGGAGCTGCAAGGCTTCATCGCACACCGCGAAGCCCACGTCGGTGGCCAAGCGCTTGGCCATGGCGCAGAGCGAGGTCGCCCGGGGGTCGCCGGCATCCAGCGCCGCCGCCGCCTTGTGCAGCAGCAGGCGGGCGGCCTCCAGGTCGGTGGCCATGTCGGCGAGCTTGAACTGCGTGGCCTGGAAATCGGCGATGGCCCGCCCGAACTGCCGACGGTCCCGGGTATAGGCCAGGGCCGCCTCCATGGCGCCGCGCGCCCCGCCCAGCGAGCAGGCGCCGATGTTCAGCCGCCCGCCATCCAGACCCATCATGGCGACCTTGAAGCCATCACCCTCCCGTCCCAGGCGGTTGGCGGCCGGCACCCGGCATTCCTGAAGCACCAGGGCCGACGTGGGCTGGCTGTTCCAGCCCAGTTTGCGTTCCTGCTTGCCATAGGACAGGCCCGGCGTCCCGGCCTCGACCACGAAGGTGGAAATGCCCTTGGCGCCGGCCTCGCCGGTGCGGGCCATGACCACATAGATGTCGGAGCGGCCCCCGCCGCTGATGAACGCCTTTTCGCCGGTGAGCACGTAGGTGTCGCCCTCCGCCTCGGCCCGGGTCTTCAGGGAGGCCGCATCGGACCCGGCACCCGGCTCTGTCAGACAGTAGCTCCCGAAATGCTCCATGGTGCACATGCGGGGCAGGAACCGGTGGCGCTGCTCGTCGTCGCCGAAGCGGTCGATCATCCAGGTCGCCATGTTGTGGATCGACAGATAGGCGGTCGTGGACGGGCAGGCGACCGCCAGTTCCTCGATGATCACCGTGGCATCCAGCCGCCCCAGGCCGGATCCTCCCACGTCCTCGCCCACGTAGATCCCGGCGAAGCCCAGGTCGGCCGCCTTGCGCAGGGTCTCTTCGGGGAAGATCTTCTCCTCGTCCCAGCGGTCCGCGTGCGGGGCCATCTCGTTGGCCGCGAACTCGCGGGCCACATCCTGGAACTGAACCTGCTCCTCGCTCAGGTTGAAATCCATGCGGCACCATCCTCCCGTACGATTTTGTTCGTTTGGCGCGTCCGGCGCGCCCCTATCTCGCGGCGTCACACCGCGACCGGCCGAGGATGATAGGGGCAGGATCGGGGGCCTGCAAACGCCCGCGTGGTGGCCGTGCGGCGGCATCGCCACGCACCCGTTGATCCCTCCGGTTGACGTAGCGGCAGGCTGGATCGCGGCCACGGCTAAGGCCCCCGACCCTGTGCGCGAGGGCGCTGAACGCGGGTGTCGCGATCGCGGGATGGCGGGCAAGGCGGCCGGCGTGGGCCGAATCGGCCGTCCGGGCACCGCCGCCGTGTCGCGACACGCGGTGTCGCCGGCCCCCATCCGCAAGCCGTCCTGGGGGATCGGCATCGGGCCGCACCCACGCGCCACCCGTTTGCCATGGGACGATCACCTCCCGAACGCCCCTGCGGTTTTCACCGGCGCGCACGACAAAGGGCCGGGCGTCCTTTCGGATCCCCGACCCCGATCTCGTACAACGACCGAGGGACCGCCGCCCTCACCGGCCCCGCCACCAGGACGGGCGGCGCGTTACGGCATGCCGTTCAGCTTCAGGACGGTCTGCCCCCAGTCCTCGGAGGCGGGCGCCGCGATGTAGTAGGCGACGGTTTGGTCTGGGCTCCCGCTCCACAATGGGGTGTGGGAGACCATGCGTCCCATGTCCAGTCCGGCTTGGAGGACCAGACTGAGACCGACCAGAGCCAGCACCGCACCGAGATGCTGCCCTGTCGAGCATCGTTCCATGGTCATGACAATCCTCCTGTCTTCCATGCGCCACGTCGGGACACGACAATTTCGTTTTTCGGCCGAGACGAGAGGCTCTTCATGAACACAATCTTACGGCACGAAGTGCCATTTTTCAAGGCGTTGAATTCTCGGCGTTTTCGTGATCCGCAGTGACCGACGTCACAGGCGCTGACGGCATGGGCGCCGCGATGCCCCGCCTACACACTCTCCGTCGATGACTTAATATGAAGATATATCAAAATATTGAGTGAATGTGTTCAGACTATGATGAATGCGTTTGCGACGAGGCGGCCACCACGGCCACGACCGTCATCCCAGCGCCTTAGAGCGTGTTGCGTGATTTTGGACTCACCCAGAACGCTCTACGTTTTTGTTTTTAAAGCAAATCGTCGTCGCGATCCGGTTCGGATCGCTCGGGATTTGCTCTAATCGGGTCTCCGGTCCCAGAACCACATCTTGAGGCAGTGCCCACCGGACGGGACATGGTGTTTGTCAAGGTCGTTGTCCAGGTCCCGTGTCCGCGCGACCTTTTTCGGCGGGCCCCGTCCGACCTTGGACAGGGTGCCGTCGCCTCCGGCTCCGTCAAGGCCGCGCCGCGCTTCGCGCGGTGACCTTCGGCTATCCTGGACCGGGCCGTCTTCGTCTCAACCGTGGCCGTGCCCCGAATATCAACAGGCCCTGGGTGATGGGCAGGTCGGGACGGAGGGATGGCCGCTTTTCCGGTCGAACAATGGGATAGAGCCTGGTTGGGTTTGCGTGTCACGGCACGCCTCCCGTGGCGCCATCCTGCTGGAGCAGAACGACACGTGGGCCGTCCAGCGCGCCCGCACCATGACCCTGGAAACCATCGCCCCCTCGGTGAGGATCAGACCGCCATGCCAATCGCAAAAGACAGCGATGACATATAACCTCACCCAATCCGCGCATTAGCCTGCCTTCAAGCACAATTACTGACCAGACGCGCGCCGTAACGCCTTTTTTTTAATCACCGGCCCCCTTGACGCCTGGGTTCCGGCTCCGGTCACTCCCCGTCCGCGACCATTAACGCCCTGAAAATATTCGGGTTCTTCGCACCGCACCATGACTGGCACAGGGCTTGAATAATGGAGGTCAGGACGTCGCGCCAACCCCGGATCCCATCCGGTGGGCCAGGACGATGTCACTCACGCGATAGCATTGGGGGAACCGGCGATGAAGTTGATCATGGCGATCATCAAGCCCTTCAAGCTTGACGAGGTGCGCGAGGCCCTTGTCCCGCTTGAAATCCAGGGGCTGACGGTCTCCGAGGTAAAGGGCTTCGGGCGTCAGAAGGGCCAGACGGAAATCTACCGCGGCGCCGAATACCAAGTGAACTTCCTGCCCAAGGTGAAGATTGAGTTGGTAGTGCCGGACGAGATGGTCGAGCGCGTGCTTGAAGCCATCTCGACCGCCGCGCGCACCGACAAGATCGGCGACGGCAAGGTCTTTGTCGTCGACGTGGCGCAGGCCGTCCGCATTCGCACCGGCGAAACCGACGCCGACGCCCTTTAGGAGGACCGTGATCATGATCCGCAGCACATCCACCGTCTCGCTGGCCACCCTGGCCGGCGCCGTCACGCTGGCCATCCTGGGCGCGACGGGCGGCCCGGCGCTGGCCCAGGAGGCCGCCGAGGCCGTCACCGAGGTCGCGCCCGTCCTGCCGGTGTCCGCCGAAACCGCCTATATCTTCAACTCGTTCTCCTTTCTGATCCATGGCCTTCTGGTGGTGTTCATGACCACCGGCTTCGCCATGCTGGAAAGCGGCCTGGTGCGCACCAAGAACACCACCATGCAGCTGACCAAGAACATCGCCCTGTACTCCATCAGCGGCCTCACGTTCTACGTGATCGGCTACAATCTGATGTACAATGGTGTGGATGGCGGCTTCTTCGGCATCCCCGGTCCCTGGAGCGCCGAGGATCCGCTGAGCGCGGACGGCACGTTCACCGGCGATGCCGGCGGCTATGCGGCGGCGTCCGACTGGTTCTTCCAGATGGCCTTCGTGGCGACGGCGGTCTCGATCGTCTCCGGTACCCTGGCCGAGCGCATCAAGCTGTGGCCGTTCCTGGCCTTCGCGGTGGTGCTGACCGCCGTGATCTACCCCATCCAGGGCGCCTGGGTGTGGGGCGGTGGCTGGTTGTCCGAGGCCGGCTTCAGCGACTTCGCCGGCTCCACCCTGGTGCATTCCGTGGGCGGCTGGGCGGCCCTCGCCGGCGCCATCCTGCTGGGCGCGCGCGCCGGCAAGTTCGGTCCCGACGGGCGCGTGCATCCCATGCCGGGCGCGAACCTGCCGCTGGCCACGCTGGGCACCTTCATCCTGTGGCTGGGCTGGTTCGGGTTCAACGGCGGCTCGCAACTGGCCATGGACAGCGCCTCCAACGTCACCGACATCGCCACCATCTACCTGAATACCAACCTGGCCGCCGCCGCCGGCGTGGTCGTGGCGATGATCCTGACCCAGGTGGTCTACGGCAAGGTGGACCTGACCATGGCCCTGAACGGCGCCCTGGGAGGACTGGTGGCCATCACCGCCGAACCGCTGGCGCCCTCGCCCCTCATGGCCATCCTGATCGGCGGCATCGGCGGGGCACTGGTGGTGATGAGCGTACCGCTGCTCGACAAGCTGAAGATCGACGATGTGGTCGGCGCCATCCCGGTGCACCTGGTATGTGGCATCTGGGGGACGATGGCGGTTCCCTTGACCAACGGCGACACCAACTTCGGGGCGCAGGCTCTGGGCATCGTCTCCATCGGTGTCTTCGTCTTCGCCGCCAGCCTGGTGTTCTGGCTGGTTCTTAAGATGACCATGGGCATCCGGGTGAGTCCCGAGGAAGAGGCCCTGGGTCTCGACAAGGCCGAACTGGGCATGGAGGCCTATCCCGAGTTCGGGCGTGGCTCCCAGGCGATCTGAGCCGGTTCCGCGCGCGACCCCGGGTGGGAGGGGCGGCCATCCCGGCCCTCCCACCCGGGACCCGGCCCGATCCCATGCGGGCGGTCCGTCCTCCACCGTGACCCCGGGGCCTCGTGCCCCGGACTTTTTTTGGTTCATCACGGACAAGCGGGGAGAGGCGGACAACGAGACGGTCTGACAAACTGGTCGTTGCGACACGACACAGACAGAGGTGGCCGGAGTCGTCGAGACAGCGTTCGGTGGATTTTAAGTGGGGCCGTCCACACATGGATCGCCTGCCGTGAGTGGGCCGCCCAAGGAAGAATGCGGCCGGCGGTAAAGCGCCTCCATGCCCATCCGGCGCATCAGCGTCACCACCGTGTCGCGGCCGACCATGAAGCCTTCCGCCACCAGCATGTCCCGATGCAGCGCGTCGATCCGGTGCATCAGCGCCAGGTCCGCCTCCGAAACCGGCCGAGGGCGATAGCACAGGCCACTCCGGCTGATCCCCAGCATCTCGGCCTGGCGCATCACCGGCAGAGTATGGTCGCGGTCCAGCATCAACGGGCCGATCTTCGCGTGCGGCTCCTTGACGTCCACGGCCGGGCCGGAGCCGCCCGGCGCCGGGTCACCGAACACCCCCGTGGCCCCTTCCAGAAGCTGGGCGCGCCACGCCGTGATCTGGTTCGGGTGACCGTCGAACCGCGGCGCCAACTCGGCCAGCGTCTTCTCCCCCTTGATGGCCGCAAGAGCCACTGTCGCCTTGAAGGCCGGTGCGCCCCGGCACCGCTCCGCGGTGCCGCATGTATTCAAGGCGGCGGCGCGGTCGTCTCGCCACAAAAGGTCCTCCTGTCTCGGCATCCTCGCCGGTCTCAGGCAGGAGATCCCCTTATCGCCCTGTCCAGATTTCCCCGGCCGGCTCTTCCGGTTGCGGTCGTCCCAGATCAAGAAGGCGGGGGGCGCGATCGATGATCTCGTTGAGGATACGCTCGGCCGAGCGCTGTCGCGTCAGGAGATCCGGGGGGAGTCTGTCCTCGAACTCGGGCCGCGACAGGATGCCGTGGGCATCGTACAGGGTCTTGATTTCCCGGAGGAACACCTCGCGGGATCCAAGCGGTAGGTGCTCTTCCTCGGAAATCGCGCGCAAGAACGTCAGCGAGCATTCCAACAGGCTGCTCCACAGCGAGACGGTCCGCTGATCCAGTATGTCGCGAAACGGGCCCCGAATGTCCTCGGGCAGGTTGTCCACCCGTCGCTCGATGACGATCAGGAACGCCAGGCACTCCGACGTCAGGTTGCGGGTCCGGGCATAGTCCATGAAGCGCGGGGGATGATCCAGGGTCCCCTCAAGGATGGTGTTGGACGCCTGAAGGGATTCGATCCTGTTGCCCAGGGACTCCAGGAACTCGCTCAGTTCTTCCGTCTGCCGGCCGACGGCCGTGAGTCGCCGCTGTTGGCGAACCTCGGCCTGTTGCCGGCTCGTGCCGGTCCGCACCCTGTCGTCTTCGTTGAGCTGTTGCATGCCGTTTTGTCGCGTTGCTATCGACTGCCGATGCCCTATGACTGTACGCCGTCGCCTTCCCGGACGGAAGCCTCGCGGCGCATCCAACCGCCCGATCGCCGTCGGGCGGGCATGGAAGGGTGGCGCCGCGACGGCGCGCCCCGGAATGGCACGAAACGCTCTTCAAACGGGCGGAGGAAACGCGTATGTAGGCAGGATAGGGGCGCGGATCGATCGCGTCGTCCTCGGGTTGTCGGGGTCGGCGAGGTTGTTTTTGTGCCGTCTGGCGGGGGGTGGTTCTCCCGCGCATGGTCCGGGTGTGACGCACCGGGGGTTGCCTCGTCGGGAGCGCGCGGACCGGACTATGAACGACGCGGAATACGGGGTGTGTCGCGACGGATCAGGTCGCGGGTGCCGGCGCCGGACGGCCCGGTGAACGAGGCACTGCCGCTGATGTGGCCGTGGGCCAGGACGGGGGCGGCATGACCATCGACTCGAAAATCTCCGAGACCGACGACGACGCCCGGCCCATCGACGATGGGCCGGGTAAGGACGGGCGGATCACGAATGGGCCGGGCAAGGCGGACGCCGTCACGGACGCCCCGACCGAACGCGATGACCGACAGGACGATGGACGTGACGACGCGCTTGACCACGGAAGCGGGGACGCAATGGTGCCTTCGGCCGATCCGACCTCTGATGCCTCTCCCCCCGTCACGCCGTCCGACGACTCCATGACGAGCAGTCAGGTCGACGACACCACCAGGACGGGGGGCGCCACGTCACGTCCGGACGCGCCCACGGGCGAGGACATCGGCGACGCGCGGCCCGCGAAGGCCGTCACGGAAGACGCGGGCCCGCCCCCGGACGCCTGGCCGGGCGAGGCCGGCGACCCCGACGCGGATGGCGAGGCCAAGAGCGGAGACGCCGAGGATGACGACACCGCCATGGTGGTGGTCGGCGTCGGCGCCTCGGCCGGCGGCCTGGAGGCGTTGCGGCCGTTCGTGGCCAACCTGCCCACGCAATCCAACATGTCCTACGTCATCGTCCAGCACATGGCGCCCCAGTACCGCAGCATGTTGGTGCAGTTGTTGAGTCGCGAGACCAACCTGCGCATCAAGGAGATCGAGTACGGCGCGCCGCTGGAGGCCAACACGGTCCACATCTGCCCGCCGAACAAGGACCTGCGCCTGCAAAGCGGCCGCCTGCTGCTGAAGGAGCCGTCGGCGCCGCACGGTCCCAAGCCCTCGGTGGACGTGTTTTTCTCGACCCTGGCGGAGGCCAAGGGACCGAAGGCGATCGGCGTCATCCTGTCGGGCACGGGGAGCGACGGATCCCAGGGCGTGCGCGCCATCAAGGCCCATGGGGGCCTGACCGTGGCCCAGTTGCCGGCGACCGCCAAGTACGACGGCATGCCCTCGGCGGCCATCGAGACCGGATGCATCGACCTGCGCCTCGCGCCCAACGAGATCGGCCCGGAACTGTCGTCCATCATCCGCTTTCCCCGGGCCGTCACCCTGACCGACGACGGCGCCGGTGACGCGGAAGACACCATGGGGCAGATCTTCCAGATGGTCCGCGAGCGGACCGACATCGATTTCTCGAAATACAAGCCCAGCACCATCCGGCGGCGCCTGGAGCGGCGCCTGGCCGCCAATCGCATCGAAACGCTGGATGCCTACCTGGAGTTCGTCAAGCGCAACCGCGACGAACTGAACCTGCTCACCAAGGACATCCTGATCTCGGTGACGTCGTTCTTCCGCGACCAGAAAGCCTTCGCCGAGGTGGACGAGGTCCTGGGCGAGATCATCACCGCCAAGCAGACCGGCGACGGGCTGCGCATCTGGATCCCCGGCTGCGCCACCGGCGAGGAAGCCTACTCCTTCGCCATGCTGCTGGCCGACCGCCTGGGCGGCAATCCGCGCGGCCTGAAGGTCCAGATCTTCGCCACCGACGTGGACCTGGACGCCATGTCCCATGCCCGCCGGGGCATCTACTCCGAGACCACCGTGGAGACCCTGGACCGGCGCTTCATCAAGCGGCATTTCGAACCCATCGGCCAGGCCTTCCAGGTGCGCAAGGAAATCCGCGACATGGTGGTGTTCGCGCGCCAGGACCTGGCCAAGGACCCGCCGTTCGTGCGCGTCGATCTGGTCAGTTGCCGCAACCTGCTGATCTACTTCGACGCGGGCCTTCAGGACCAGGTGTTGCGCACGTTTCATTACGCCCTGAACTCGGGCGGTTACTTGTTCCTTGGAAAATCGGAGTCCCTGGGCCAGAACACCGAACTGTTCCGCGCCGTCAAGTCGCCCTCGTCCAAGGTATTCAAGAAGCGCGCCACCCACGGCATGGTGCACGCCCTGCCGCCGTTCGGCTCGCTGCGCGCGCGCCTTCCCGAGGGCACGGCGCGCCCGGCGCCGGACCGCAACCAGGACACGGTGGAATCCCTGGCCATCCGGACCTTCGTGCAGAACGCCATGCCGCCCAGCGTGGTGGTCGACGAGAACCTGGACATCCAGTTCCTGCATGGCGACCTGTCGCCCTTCGTGCACATTCCCCAGGGCAAGCCCGAGATGAACCTGGGACGCATGGTCATCCACGACCTGCGCACCGAGACCCGGGCGATGGTGCACAAGGCGCGCAACGAGGGCACCGTCATCCAGGGCACGCGCAAGACGCTGCGCCCGCCCGGACGGGTACCGGTCAACACCTGGGTGGTGGTGCGGCCCATGGGGGCGTCGGTGGATCACGACGCCCTGTTCCTGGTGTCCTTCGAATCCCAGGACGCCGTGCCCGAGGTGTCCGGGGTGGTCGAGGAGGGCGCCGTCGATGGGGCCGCCGCCCGCCGCGAGGCCGACCTTCGGGTCGTCGAACTGGAACAGGAACTGATCGCCACGCGCGAACACCTGCAAACCGTGGTGGAGGAACTGGAGACCTCGAACGAGGAGCTTCAGGCGCTGAACGAGGAGTTGCAGGCGGCCAATGAGGAATTGCAGTCCTCCAACGAGGAACTGGAAACGTCGAACGAGGAACTGCAATCCACGAATGAAGAATTGACCACCGTCAACGAAGAACTTCAAATCCGTACCACCGAATTGGCCGATGCCAACTCGGACCTGATCAATATTCAGGACAACATCGGTTTCGCCATGGTGGTCGTGGACAGCTACTTCCGCATCACGCGCTTCACGCCGCCCGCCGTGCGGCTGTTCGGACTGCTGCCCTCGGATGTGGGCCAGGTGATCACCACCATACCGACCCACCTGGGGCTGAAGAACCTGCGCGAGCAACTGGCGTCGGTGGTGTCCGACGACGAGGGCGTCGAGGAGATCATCGAGACCGACGAGCGGGTCTACCGCATGCGGATCATGCCGCATCACAACAGCCAGGGAGAGACGGACGGCGCCATCCTGGCGTTCATCGACGAGACCGAAACCCGCGAGCAACAGCACAAGCTGATGCAAAGCGAGCAGTGGCTCCGGCTGATCACGGACTCGGTGCCGGTGTCGATCGCCTACGTGAACGAAGACCAGAAAGTCACCTTCAGCAACCGGTACTTCGCCGATGCCTTCGGTCTGACCAAGGACAAGGTGGTCGGCACCCAGGTGGAAACGCTGCTTGGCCGCGCCAACTATCGGCGTCTCCGCGATGCCCTGCGCGGCGCCCTGGACAGCCGCGTTCAACGGGGCGAGGTGCAGTTGCAACTGGCGCGTGGCGACCATCGCTTCACGGCCTACAGCATGGTTCCGCACTGCGATGCCGCCGGCCCGGTGCTCGGGGTGTTCGTGCTGCTCAGCGACATCGACGATATCAAGAAGGCCGAGTCCTCGTTGCGCAACGCCAAGGACATGGCCGAGGAGGCCAACCGCGCCAAGAGCGAGTTCCTGGCCAACATGAGCCACGAGTTGCGCACGCCGTTGAACGCGATCCTGGGCTTTTCCGAGATCCTGTCACACGAGCTGTTCGGGGAGATCCTCAACAACGAGTACAAGGAGTACACCCGCATCATTCACGAAAGCGGGCAACACCTTCTCAGCCTGATCAACGACATCCTCGACCTGTCGAAGATCGAATCCGGGCGGATCGAACTGCATGAGGAGGCCGTCAACCTCTATCACGCCGTGGACGCGGTCATTCGCCTGGTCAGCGAACGCGCCCAGAACGCCCGCGTCGAAATCGTGCTCGACCTGCCCCCCGACCTGCCCCTGGTGCTGGCCGACGCCACCGGGGTCAAGCGCGTGCTCATCAACCTGCTGACCAACGCCATCAAGTTCACCGAAGGGGGCGGCAGTATCGCGGTCTCCGCCGCGCTGACGCGCCGCTGGCTGACCATCAATGTCGCCGACACCGGGATCGGCATCTCGCAGGGCGACATTCAGCGGGTCTTCGCGCCGTTCGAACAGGTGGACGGCTCGCTGGCGCGCCGGTCGGATGGGGTTGGACTGGGCCTGCCCATCACGCGGTCGCTGATGCGCCTGCATGGCGGCGACATCAGCCTGTCCAGCAAGGAGGGCGAGGGCACGACGGTCATGGTCCGGTTCCCACGGGAACGCTGCATCATGGCCGACGCGATGGCCGACACCGACACTCGGACCGCCGATACGCTGGCCGAGGGAGACGCCGACGCCGAACCGGCCCCCGACTTGGATCGGGGCACCGAGGCGCCGGCCGACTGACGGCACTCGGCGCCGGGACAGTCGGGTCGCCGAATGGCTCTTGTCAGGCCCGACCCGGCGCTGGTAACGCTATAGGCCCCGGGGGGGGGGCGCCATGGCCTGTCCGCTGGCCCCCGGGGTGCCATGTCGCGCGCGTGCGCCGAACAGGCGCCCTCTCCCACCGCTCGCCGGCTTCATTGTCCCTTGGGAACGCTCATGAACAGTCTGGTTCTCGTCTTGCGCCACCCAAAGTTGAAAGGTTTGTACGACTATTGGCTTGGGCTGTGCCGAAACGAAACACCCCCCATGGCCGATGACGTGGAACCCGCCGATCTGCGGCCCTGGATGGGCAACCTGGTGGTGATCAAGGTGGCGCCCGGGAACGAAACCGAGGGCACCCCCGCCTCGTACACCTATTCGTTCTACAGCCAGTTTTTCGCCGGCAAGTTCGGCGACGACAAGGCGGGCCAGTCGCTGGACCGCCTGCCCGACGGTCCGCGCGACATCCTGCTGGCGGAGTACGACCGCGTGGTGCGCGAGCATATCCCGGCGTCGCGGGTCTACACGGCCGACTTCGACGGCCTGACCCAGACCTGGGAACGGCTGGTGTTGCCGCTGTTCGACATCGACGGCGCGGTGGACAAGCTGCTGGTGGCGGCCTATGAACTGCCGCGCTGACCACGCGGCCGCGCGCGCCGCGCTGATCGCGCGCGGTGTGTCGCGACCGCCGGACAGCGGCGCCGGGTGCCGCCACTGACCCACAAAGGGTGGTGGACAATAGGCCCCGAATTATACAGCATGTGGCAAGGTGTCGCGCTCCCTCAGGGGAGGCCGCGCCCGTCCCGAGTCCGCGCCAGCGCGATCGAGCGTCGGGGCGCGTTGGTGGAGTCGGGAGCTAGCAAGGGATGAGTCCATGACCCTCACACCACCTTCGCCATCGAACGATCCGGCCGATGATGATGGGCTGACGGCCGACGAGTTCAATCTCTGGTGCGCGCTGAACAACATGCCCTTCCGCCTGACGGAACATGTTTGGCCGGACGGAGCCACTGAGTGGGATGTGGAGGTCCACCCCGGCCGGCCCGACCAGACCGTGGCCTACGGAACCGGTCAGACGGACGAGGGCATCGCCGCCGCCATGGCCTTCGCGTTTGTCGCCGGCGCGGAGTGGGCGGACCAGGCGGTGCGCGCCGGGATCGAGGACGACGACGAGCGCGACGACCGCCCCATGGCTGACCGGCAGGTGGGACCCGTGTTCACCGCCCCGGTTGCGGCGCTGGCGGGTGGCGAGCGCACCGACGAGACGCGGGACGACGAGGCCTGCCGGGACGAGACCAATCTGGAGGCCCCGGCCGACGACAGCCCGGCCACCGGAGCCGGGGACGAGTCCGGTTGGGACACCGGCGCCGACCCGATGGCGTTTGAAGCGCCGGAAGACGCACCCGAAGCCCCTGTCGGCATGGCCGACCCTCAGACCGTCGACACCGCGATCGACGGGATTGGATCTTTCGAAGCCGGCGACTGGAACGCCGAGGACGACGACGCCCTGGAGGTCCCGGCCCCCATGGACGCGGGCGCGGACGAGGATACAACGGCGATCGACCCCTTCGGTCCCGGTCCCGAGGCCTCGGCGGACCCCGCCTGGCCGGCGCCGGCCGATACGCGGGTCGGCGGAGCCCCCGGCATGGCGGCGGCCACGCCGGATGGGGCGCCGGTGGCCTACGCGCCCCCCGCGCTGGACCTGTTCCAGGCCCCACCCCAGGACGCGGAACGCGTGCTGGATGAACAGGCCCTGGCCGACCGGGCGCGCGCCCTGGAAACCGTATTGCGCAACTTCAAGGTGCGTGGCGAGATCATGCAGGTCCACCAGGGGCCGGTGATCACCCTCTATGAACTGGAGCCGATCCCCGGCACCAAGTCGTCCACCGTCATCAATCTGGCCGACGACATCGCCCGCTCCATGAGCGCGGTCACCGCCCGGATCGCGGTGGTTCCCGGGCGTTCGGTCATCGGTATCGAACTGCCCAACGAAACCCGCGAGACGGTGTACCTGCGGGAGATCCTGGGCTCCGACGCCTTCACCGCCAGCGTTGCCAAGCTGCCGCTGGCCCTGGGCAAGGCCATCGACGGCGGCCCCTTCGTCGTCGATCTGGCGCGCATGCCGCATCTGCTGATCGCCGGCACCACCGGCTCGGGCAAGTCGGTGGGCATCAACGCCATGATCCTGTCGCTGCTGTGCCGCATGTCGCCGGACCAGTGCCGGCTGATCATGGTGGACCCCAAGATGCTGGAGCTGTCGGTCTATGACGGCATCCCGCATCTGCTGACCCCGGTGGTTACCGACCCCGGCAAGGCCGTGATGGCCATGAAGTGGGCGGTCCGCGAGATGGAAAGCCGCTACCGCGCCATGTCGGCGGTGGGCGTGCGCAGCATCGAAGGCTTCAACCAGCGCATGAAGGAGGCCATGGCCAACGGCGAGGTCATTACCCGCCAGGTGCAGGTGGGCTATGACCGGCAGGCCAAGGAACCGGTCTTCGAGGAACGGCCCATGGAGTTGCGCACCCTGCCCTACATCGTCGTGATCGTCGACGAGATGGCCGACCTGATGCTGGTGGCCGGCAAGGAGATTGAGGCCGTCATCCAGCGCCTGGCGCAGATGGCCCGGGCCGCCGGCATCCACCTCATCATGGCCACGCAACGGCCCTCGGTGGACGTCATCACCGGCACCATCAAGGCCAACTTCCCCACCCGGGTCAGCTTCCAGGTGACCAGCAAGATCGACAGCCGCACCATCCTGGGCGAGGCCGGGGCCGAGCAGCTGGTGGGCCAGGGCGACATGCTCTACATGGCCGCCGGCGGGCGCATCACCCGTATCCACGGCGCCTTCGTCTCCGACCGGGAGGTGGAGGCGGTGGTCGGCGAACTCAAGGTGCAGGGCGAGCCCCACTACGTCCACTCGATCATCGAGGAGGACGAGGAAGGCGTGCCCGTGGGAGACGATGGCCCGGGACCGGGTGGCGGAAGCCCCGGCGGCACCGCCGGCGTGGACCTGGAGGGCATGCTTGGCGAGGGCTCCGGCGACGAACTCTACGATCAGGCGGTGGCCCTGGTGCTGCGCGAGAACAAGGTTTCGGTGAGCTTCATTCAGCGTCACCTGCAGATCGGCTACAACCGATCCGCGCGCATTGTCGAGCGCATGGAATCCGAGGGGCTGGTCAGCGCGGCCAACCATGTGGGTAAGCGGGACATTCTGGCGCGTGGCCGCATGGCGGGCGGCATGGTCGGTGACGACGGCTGATCGGCGGCGCATGTCCAGCGCCCCCTACGGCATCGTCTCCCTGGCCACGGCCGGTGGTGCCCGGGCGCGGTCCGGCCCCCGTCGCGCGGCGCCGGATGGCGACAGATCGACCCTGCATGTCCGCTGCGGCTCCGACATTCGCGACGCGCTGGCCACGCTCGGCTTCCAGGGCGATTTCCTGGAGGTGGCCGATCCCCTGGTCCAGGGACCGGTGCCCGCGACCCGATCCGCGCGGGCGTATCAGGACACGCGGGCGACCTTCATCGCCGATGCCTACGGCATGCCACCCACCGAGGCCCGCGCCCGCATGGCCGGCGAGGCCGCCGGACTGGCGGCGGAGGACCGTTATGCGCGCGTCGTCCTCTGGTTCGAGCACGATGCCTACGACCAATTGATCCTGGCGCGGGTCCTGGATTCCCTGCATGGGGCACGCGGGCTCGCCGAGCGGGTGGCGCTGGTGCTCTATGATCCGGCGCGGGATGGCGCGGTGGTCGGGCGCGTGCGAGGACTGGGAGAGTTGACGCCCGAGCGCCTGCGCCTGCTGTGGAACCGCCGCCGGGCCGTCACGCCGACCCTCACGGCCCAGGGACGGCGGGTGTGGGACGCCCTGCGCCGGCCGGAGCCGCGCGCCCTGGCGCGGCTGGCCCGGGGACCGGTGCCGGGCCTGCCCACCATGTCGCCGGCCCTGACCCGCTGGCTGCAGGACCTGCCCTGGGTCGGCGACGGCCTGGGAGTCACCGAACGCGGCATCCTGCGCGCCCTGGCGGCGCGGGATGGCGCGGCGGCGACGGGAGCGCTGTTCCGGGCCTATCTGGAGACCGACGACCAGCCCACGCTGGGTGACGCCATGTTCGTCGCCGTGATCCTGGGCCTGACCCGGGGGCCGGCCCCGGCGGTGGTCCGCACCGACGAGGGAGGACCGGAGCGCCGCGCCACCTGGGCCATGACCGACACCGGCCGCCGGCTGCTGGACGGCGCCGCCGACTGGGCGGCGCTGGGAGGGCTGGACCGCTGGATGGGGGGCCTTCGCCTGCTGTCGCCGGCCCCGGCGTGGCGGTGGGACGCGGATGCGGGCGCGCCGGTCCCGGTGTCCGGCGCCGGGTCTCCCCTCACGTAAACCCAGCGGCGGATGAGTGTGACTCATCCGCCGAGCGGCACCGGCCCGCTCCCCCACCCGGCCACCCCAAGTATACGGCCGTGGGTGGCCGGCTACGGACTGCAACGGTCATTCTCAATGACCGTTGGTATAAGATGCTCCGAATCCGGCCGGGCCAGCTCCGCCCAGGCGTCCCGCCCCCCTTTGTTGTTCAGAGTGTTGAGCAGGCTGAGCACGGGCCGCCGGTCGAAGCGGCGGTCGATCTCGCCCATCAGGATCCGCTCGGCCTCGTCGAACGACTTACCGGCGCGGAAGGCACGGGGACGGATCAGGGCCACGAAGGTGTTGGCCAGCGCCACGGCCTGGGCCGACGGCAGGATGTCGGCACCCGACAGACCCAGCGGGCGACCGCCGCCGTCGACCCGCTCGTTGATCTGCCGCAGGGTTTCGATCACCGGTCCATCGAACTCGAGTTCCCGCAGGATGTCCGGACCGCTGTCCAGGGCTTCGCGAACCTGCCGCAACTCGGCGTCGGACAGCGCGCCCCGGCGGGTCAGCAGCGCGCGCGGAACACGGATCTTGCCGATGTTCACCAGCCGCGCGGCCTGATCGGTCGCCGCCACCAGCGGGGCGTCAAGGCCCATCTCCTCGGCGATGGTGCGGGCCACCAGGGTGACATGACGCGACTGGTGGGCGGAGTCCGGATCCCGTTCGTCGACCAGACCGACCAGGGTCTCGATCAGTTGCTGGGTGTTGCGCTCCCGGCGGCGACGCTCGCGCACCAGGGCGGTGCGGTCCTCGATCGCGGTCAGCACCTCGGGCGCGCGGCCGTCCATGCCGTTCAGACGACAACTGGTGGAGCGCCACACCACCGGCTCCCCTCCTCCCTCGCCGTCGTCGAACTGGGCGGTGTGGGTGCGATCCTGGCCGGAGGTCAGCACATCACGCGCCAGTTCGGCGTAGACGTGTCCACGGTCCTGGCCGAGCATGGCCACCAGCGCGCGGCCGGTCAGATCGGCCTTGGGGGCGCCCATCACCTCCGCCGCGCGCCGGTTGACGAAGGTCAGGGTCTGGTTGGCGTCGGTGACGAACAGCGCGTGCGGCTGGGTGTCGGTCACCACATCCAGGAACCGGGACATGGCCTGGAAACGCGCTGACGAGGCTCGGTAGCGCTCCGCCGCCTCGCGGACACGCACCGAGGTCGCGTGCCGCCACACCGCCACCACACCCGCGCCCATGCCCAGCACCACCAGCACCAGCACGGTGAGCAGGGTGGCGCGGCGGGTGGCGCTGGCGGCCAGGACCTCGGCCCGGTCGAGGGCGTGGACCAGGACCCAGTCCGTCTCCGGAATCGCCCGGCTGACCGCGAACACCGGGGTCCCGGCGTGGGTCACACCCTCCACGAAGCCTCCAGGCTCGGCCACGGCGGCGGCGGTCACGAGACCCGGGGTGCCGAGGGCCCGCGATCCATCAAGAATCGCGCCATCCTCCGCCGTCGTCGTCAGGACCTGGACGCGATCCCCCGCCGCGCGGACGAGAGCGGTGTGGGCGCTCGCGCTGGTGTCGCCCGGCTGGCGAAGGGCGGCGGCCACCTCGGCGCCGAACGGCCGCAGGCCCACCACGCGGGCGATCACCTGGCGTCCGCCGCCGTCGGCGCCCCGGGCCAGCACGGGCACGGCGAAGGCCAGCACCGGGGTACCGTCGGCGGCCCGATACGGGGGAGACAAGCCGCGGTCGGCGACGGGCACCCTGTGCAAAAACGCCCGCAGGGCGCCGTCGATGGGCGGCATGTCCGGCGAGGCGACGATGCCCGTGCCGTCGGGGGTCACCAGGGCCAGGCCGGCGCCGCCGCCGGGCGTGACGTTGGCCGGCAGGTCATGGGCGGGAACGGCGGGCCGGAAGCCGGCGCGCTGGGCGGTGGCGGTCAGCAGCGTGCGCAGGTAGGCACGCAGCGCCGGGTCGTCGTCGAACACCCGCCCATCGTCGCGCGGGCCGAGCACGCGTGTGTAGACCTGAAGGGACTCGTTGCGCGCCAGGTCCCCCAGTTCGTCGAAGCGGGCCTGGATCCAGGCATGCACGGCCTCGGCCCGGCTGTCGGCGATCACACGCATGCGGGCCTGGACGATGCGGATATCCCGCTGCCGCTCCGCCTCGGCGAACCAGAGACTGCCGCCCAGGCCGACGGCCATCAGGACGCCCAGGAGCACCAGGGCCCCGGTCACCTTGGTCTTGACGCCACCGTCAATCGCATCGAGTGTCGGAGACGTCGTTTCGGAGGGCGCCGTCATGGGTCCCGCTCCTGGTGTCCAGCATGTCCGAAGGCGATCGGGTCCGATCGCGCGCGACAAGCATACCAGCAACAGGCGATCCACGGCCATGCACCGAACCCGTTGGACCAGCGCGCTCCGCGGGACCGCGACCGCGACTCTCGGCCGGCCGGGCCTAGCCCGGGTCACCGGCGTGCTGCTGGCGATGACCCTGGCGTGTGGCGCGCCGGCGGCGTTGGCCGACGACGACCGGTTGTTCGGCCGCGACGGCAAGGCGTACACGGACTTCGCGCCGATGCCGCAATGGACCACCATGCTGGAGCGGCTGAAGGCGGAAGAGCGCGAAAACAGCGCGTGCGGGGCGGGCGCGCCCATCGACGGCTGTCCGCACACCGAATGGTCCGCCTTGATCGCGCGAATCCGCGACCGGGAGCCGCGGGCCCAGATCGAGGCGGTCCAAGACTTCGTGAACCAATGGGAGTATATTACCGATCCCATCAATTGGGGGCGGGAGGACTTCTGGACGACCCCCAGCGAGTTCTTCGTGAAGGCGGGCGACTGCGAGGACTACGCCATCGCCAAGTTCATGAGCCTGCGCGCGCTGGGCTTTCCGGGCGACGCGCTCAAGGTCGTCGCCGTGCGGGACCTGAACCTGGGTATCGGCCACGCCGTCACGGTGGTCACCCTGGCCGGCGAGACCCTGTTGCTCGACAACCAGATCGACCCGGTGATCGAGACCCGCTCGGTGCGGCACTATCGGCCGGTGTTCGCGGCCAGCGAGGACGTGTGGTGGCTTTATCGATGATCATCACCGCCGGGCGCGGCACCGCCACCCGGCCCGGGCGAGGCGGGCGCCGCCGGACATGATGAGAGACGCGCCTCCCGGCCGGCCCGCGCCGCCGCCCCGTCGGCCGGGCACCGGCGACCGCCGCCCCTGGGTGTCCTGGGCGGGCCTCGTGATGGTGGCCACGCCGCCCCTGGCCACCGTCTGGCCCTACTGGCTGTCGGAGGTGATCCTGTCCGCCGCCCATCTGCTGGCGGGGCTGGCGCTGCTTCTCGCGGCATGGCTGGCGAGCCGGGGGCGGCGCGGACTGGCGGTGTTGGCGATCGTCCTAGCCGGGGTGAACATGGCCCTGGTGGCGCGGCCCGTGGGCGCCGGGCTCGCCGACACGCCCGCGACGCCCTGCGAGCGGCCGGTGCGGGCGGTCAGCCTCAACATCCTGAGCGTCAACCATTCCCCCGTGATCCTCACCCACTACCTGGAAGCCGAAGCCTTCGACGTCGTGTTCCTTCAGGAGTACAACGAGTGGCACGTCTGGCCCTGGATGCTGGAGCATCTGCGACACCACTATCCACATCAGGTCACGCGCGAGGGCCGCGATGTGGCCATCCTGAGCCGCCTGCCCTTTGTGGCGTCGCCGGTGGACGCGACACTGACGACGGTCTTCGACCGCCTGTTCCTGGCCTCCGGGATGATCCACGCCGTCACCCGTCTGGAGGGCCGCGAGGTGGTGCTGGTGTCCGCGCACCTGTCCAGTCCCTATACCCAGGGGCTGTACAAGACGCGGAACCGGCAACTCTCCCTGCTGGCGGACGTGCTGGCGGGGCTTGACCGGCCGGTCATCCTGGGCGCCGACCTGAACGGCGTGCGCTGGAACCCGCGCATCGACGCCTTCCTGAAAACGGCCGGGTTGGGGTACCTGGATCACGGGTTTCCACCGCCCACCACCCGCCCCAACTGGCTGCCCGTTTTGGGGGTGCAGATCGACTACGTGGCGCCCAGCGCCGATGCCTTCACCGGCACCCAGACCGTGGGACCGGACGTGGGCTCCGATCACCTGCCGCTGGAGGCGACGCTGTGTCCCCGATGGGCGGACACGGGCGAATAGGCTCCCGTCAGTCTGGCGTGATCCCGAAGGCTTCCAGGATCTTCATGGCCGCGAGTGTCACGGTCATGGAACCGTCGTCGATACCCGACATCAGGGCCGGCAAGCGCGCCTTGACCGCCGGATGCGCGCGCATGGCGTCAAGCACCCGGTCCTCGACCATGGACCACATCCACTTGGTCTGCTGCCGGCGACGCTTCTCGGCCAGTTCACCGCTCTCGGTGACCGTGCGACGGTGATCGTCCAGGGTCGCCCACAGGTCGTCCAGCCCCGCGCCCGTCAGCCCCGAACAGGTGACCACGGGCACCGCCCAGCCGGGGGTCGGGGGTTGCAGGATGCGCACGGCGTTGCGGTATTGCTGTTGCGCCTGGCGCGCGCTCTGGGCGTTGCCGCCGTCGCTCTTGTTGACGGCGATCACGTCGGCCAGTTCCAGGATGCCTTTCTTGATGCCCTGGAGTTCGTCTCCGGCACCGGGCAGCATCAACACCAGGAAGCAGTCGACCATGTCGGCGACCACGGTCTCGTTCTGGCCGGCGCCCACGGTCTCGACCAGAATCACGTCGTAGCCGGCGGCCTCGCACACCACCATGGTCTCGCGGGTGGCCCGGTTGACCCCGCCCAGGCGACCACCCGAGGGCGACGGCCGCACGAAGGCCCTGGGATCGATGGACAGTTGCTCCATGCGGGTCTTGTCGCCCAGGATGGAGCCGCCGGAGCGCGACGACGACGGATCCACGGCGAGCACCGCGACCTTGTGGCCCTGGGCCGTCAGCATGCGGCCCAGGGACTCGATGAAGGTGGACTTGCCCACGCCGGGCACGCCGGTGATGCCCACCCGATGGGCCCGGCCGCTGTGCGGCAGCAACGCCAGGAGCATCTCCTGGGCGACGGCCTGGTGCTTCGGATTGCGGCTTTCCACCAGGGTGATGGCGCGGCCCAGATGGGCGCGATTACCGGAGCGCACGCCAGCCACATAGTCGGCGGCGGTCATGGAACGAGGAGGCATGGGGAGGGCTCTGGGATCAGGAGGGGACGGAAGCGGAGTTGGCGTGGCCGACCCGCACCCTACTCAAACCGGTTCGGCCCGGAGGCGCAAGCCTTGGCTGCGCCGGCGTCGATGAGCCGTCCCGGGAGCCGGGTTCCCCACGACCGATGCGACCACCCGTATGCGATCCATGGCGCACCGGCGGCTTGTCGTTCGGATAGGGTGACGCGACCGACGATGGCGCGGTCTCGGCCGGTCGGTGTCACCGGATCGAGCGATCGTCGAGAGGGTCGCCGGTATGGGCCATCGGGAGGGGACCAAGAGCCCGCCTCGGGAGGCGCCCAAGGGCGCGATCCGATGGGCGACGAGCGGGTGTCGCGAGACCTGATTCGGGGACAGGCGTCAGCCGGAGTCCGGTGTCGCGACGCGCCGATTTCCCATCTTGACTTTGGGCGCCGCGCGCAGCAATGTCCGGGGCCTTCGCCGCCCGGCTCAACCATCCAGTGGCCGGTGGCGAACAGACCTCAAGGGGCCGTAGCTCAGTTGGGAGAGCGCAGCAATCGCACTGCTGAGGTCAGGGGTTCGATTCCCCTCGGCTCCACCAATAAAATCAAGGGGTTAGCTCGTAAGAGCTAGCCCGTTTTTCTATTCCAGGAAGTCCATAGGAAGTTTCAGGCGCGGTTTCAGGAAGGCCGGCCCCGCTGACATCGCCTTCCCTGCGCACGTTCCCTCGCCGTTTCCAGGTTCCCCCTTGTTGTTCCCCGGGGGAACACGGGGAACAGAGGGTACAGCCTTGTTCTTATTGGTGAAAACATGTTCCCCCGGTCGGGGAACATGGGGGAACACGGGGAACACCCCGGGGAGCAGAATGCAAAACCCGCCCCCGGGTCTCCCCGAGGGCGGGTCGGTGCGCCACCGTGGCGCGGCGGTCAGGTGGAGGCCATCGCCTCCCGGTCGCTCAGGCCATCACGCCTCGCCCCGCCCCCCATGCAGGAAGTCACGGAACCGCACGCGGGCCACCTGATCGTGAAACCACCAGGCCGGCGGATCCGTATCGTCGTCCCAGGTCGTGCCATCGAACTCGTGGCGCCAACTGTATTGCAGCGCGGCCCCTCGAAGGGTTTGCGGCTCGATGGCCATGAAACGATCTTCGAGCGTGATGAACCGCCGCCACCACGCTTCGGGCAGCCCACCATCCTTGCACAGCCTGGCGATGCTCTCGTTGAGGACATCGCAAACGGCCTGCGGATGCCCGCTGTTCTCCGGCGTGCGTCGACCATCGTCCCCGGCCATACGATTCCGCATGGCGGCGGGCGTGGCGCCAGTGGCATGGATCCGCTCGGCCATCACCATGAGGTCGGCGTACAGCGCGGTCAGGTCCTCTTCGGGACCCGGCGTCCAGGCGAGAGCGGGGACCGCAATCGCGGCCGAGGTCGCGGTGGCGGCGGCGGTCGCGACAAACGCGCGGCGGGTTGTGGTTCTGGTGCCAACCTCTGGCACCGTGATATTCTCATGGATAGCCATTCCTCTTGCTCCGTACACGTGGTTGTGGTTGGCCCCGGTTTGGTGTTGCAGCACTGACCGGGGCGCTTGCATTCTCACACAATCAAAGTACACTGCACACACCTTCGTTCGTCAACGTAAATGTGTGAGAATGTGTGATGGCAAAGCGCGCCGCCCTGTCCTTCAGGGTCTCCGATGACGTGAAAGCCGGCTTGGATCGCGCGGCGGCGGACGATGATCGTTCGGTCTCGTCTTTGGTTGAACGCATCCTAAGGGCGTGGTTGACTGATAAGGGGTATCTGCCCGGCCCCGGCGCGGATAGCGGAAAGGGCGGGCAGGTTTCCGGTTGATGCGTTCTCGGAGAGGCGGCAATAGCTATGATAAAGGTTCGGCTTTACATTGCCCGCGCTGGTGGCGTGGTCGAAGATGGCCAAATGGATTGCGATCTATCTATGTTCGGCGGCCTTGTTCCTGCGGTCGGGGACGAGATTCTTGATCCAGGGGTAATACAGGGCCAAGACCGCCACGACCACCGCAACCGCCAGCTATTGACGGTTACAAGGCGCGTTTTCAATTCTCGTGATAAAGAAGACTATGTTGTCTTGGTGGTGGAGCCGCGTCCTGTTGCGGATGGTGAGCGCGACCTCGTTTAGGTCGCCTCCTACAGCACCAGCAACCCGTCAGGCCGGGCGCCCTCGTCGTCATAA
The DNA here is from genome assembly GCF_014197915.1 of Roseospira visakhapatnamensis. Taxonomy (GTDB): domain Bacteria; phylum Pseudomonadota; class Alphaproteobacteria; order Rhodospirillales; family Rhodospirillaceae; genus Rhodospira; species Rhodospira visakhapatnamensis. The sequence goes on along the minus strand of NZ_JACIGK010000002.1, from coordinate 127,105 downwards.
ACCGACCCGACGTCCCCACCAGCCACGGCACGGCCCACGGCCATGATCAGCGCGGTTGCGGCGTCGATTCGCTCCTTCGCGCGGGCCTTTGACGGCTTGATGTTGCCGGCCGGATCCTTGTCAGGGACCACGTTGCCGACGCACCAGCGCAACACCGGGTGTCCGCCGTGGCGCAGCTTGCCCGACAGGATCAGGCGTTCGGTGTCCTTCATGGGTGGCGACATGGACACGAAGCCCTGACGGTGGGTGGTCACCGGAACCCCGGCTTCTTGCAGGCGGGTAATCGACCCCGTGGCGTTCCACTGGTCCATCGCCACTTCTCGGACGTCGAACCGGTCGCACAGGCCGATGATGCAGGCTTCGACGGCGCCGTAATCCACCACGTTGCCGGGGGTGGCTGTCAGAAGGCCGGTGTCCGCCCATGTTGGATAGGGCACCCCGTCCACCTCCGCCCGGCGGCGCATGGTGTCGGCCGGCACGAAGCAGAACGGCACCACGTCCACCCCGCCGTCATCGTCGGGCAGGGCCAGGACCACGGCCGTCAGATCGGTGGTGCTGGACAGGTCAACCCCGATCCAGGCCGGGCGGCCCTCGAGCGCGTCCAGGTCCACCGCGTCGGCGCCCCGGTCCCATGACGTCATCGCTACCCAGCCGGCCACACTGCCGTCAATCCAGCGGTTCAGGTGCAGTTGCTGCCAGCCCTCTACCTCGTGGGGCAGCGGGGCGGCCTGACGCGCCAGCTTGCGCAGTTCGTCCAGGTACAGGAACTCACCGAGGGCCGGGTTGAGGGCGTGCCACAGGTCTTCGTCCTGCCAGGGGAGGTCTTCGCCCTCGGGCGGATCCGGGGTGGCGAAGATCACCGGCAGGAACGATTCGTCCTCCCGCTCGCCCTTCGCCACCGCGTGGGAATGCTGCCAGCGATCCCATGCGAGCGTGTTCCGGCCCACACCAGCCGTCGAAATGGTGATGGTCAGGGGATCGGCCCGCTTGCCCATGCTGGTCCGCAGCACGCGCCAAAGTTCCCGGCCCGAATGCGCGGGCCATGCGTGGATTTCATCGCCGATCAGCAGGGAGATGTTGAGACCGTGCTTGGTGTAGCTCTCATGGGAAATGGCCTTCAGCACCGATCCCGATTTCGGGTGATGAAGCTCCTTCTGGGACTCGACGGCGCGGACGATCCGGGACAGGGTGCGGTCGGCCTCGACATACCGCTTCGCATGCCCGAAGCCGATGGACGCCTGTCCCCGGTCGGCGGCGGCCACCACCACTTGCCCGGCCGCGTCGCGCTCCGGCCCCAGCAGGTGCAGCAGCCCCAGCGCGGCAATGAGGGTGGTCTTGCCGTTGCCCCGGGGAAGCCACACGGCCACGTCGGAGAAGCGGCGCCGGCCGTCCGGCAGGATATCCCCATAGACGCGCTGGATCAGGCGCCGTTGCCAGCGGGCCAGCACCCTGCCCAGGCGTTGCCCGGCGCGCGGTCCCTCGGTGATGGTCAGGCGTTCCACGAACGCGACGGCCCGGGCGCCCTTGCCGTGCGGGTCGGGAATGTCGCTATCATCGAACAGCCAGGCGGGCCGGTATTGGTCAACCGTCCACCAGGTCGCCCCATCCGTTGCCGGTCTCGTCATCGGTCTTTCCTCGCAGGGCTTGGCGGTGCGGCGTCAACGCCAGTTCGGAGCCCAGAAGCCGGGCCTCGCGCATGGCCCCCTGTTGCACCTTGAACGCGGGATGGACGGCCGGGCCGCGCTCGCCTTCGACCGTGCGACCCTCCCGGATCAAGGTTTCCTCGGTCTCGCGGACGGTACCGACAGCGATGCAATAGCTTTCCAGGGTCGCGCGGGCTTCGGCGGTCAGCAGGTCCCGGCGGTGAAGCTCCGGCGCAACCCGCTTCCATTCGGCCTTCGCGTGATCGGCCAGCCAGGACGGCGGCGGCGGTGCCCGGCCGGCGGATTTCCCGCCCTCGACCACCGACAGGTTCGGCTTCCGGCCCTTCATGGCTGCAAAACCTCCAATTTCCGGCCCATCTCGCACTTGACCCCACCGCCGGTCCCCAGACCCCGGAGGGAAATTCCCGACTCCCCCTGGAGGTCATTCGCTGGTGGCGTGAATCTCGATGGCCTCGCGGCGCCCAAGTTCCCGAAGCGCGCGGACGTTCCAGGCGACACCGTCCCATTCCAGCACGTCAGCCGTGGTCAGGTCGGATCGGTGGTGCATCGTGAACACAGCCCGGCGTTCAGCCGTCACCATGTCGGCCTTGACGAACTCCCCGCCGCTGGTCTGATGGACATGCGCCCAGACGGTCACAACAACGACCATGACGGTATCGAAGCCGCCGTCCGGTCGCGGTGTCCAGATCTCGCGCTTTATCGTGACGCGCCTATCCAAGCGGCCCGGATCCATGTCAGAAGCTCCACACCTTGAAGCGGGCCAGCGCATCCAAGCCCATGTCGGGCAATCGGTTGACAATGTTGCCAATGTTCATGGGGGTGCGCGTATCGTACGTCAGCGCCACCATTTGCCGCAGCGTGACCTTTATGGGCTCGGGCACGGCGTCCGGCCCGTCGCCATAACCGCAGGTGAAGGTGATTCGCACGGCCTCGGGGCGGCGGGCGGTCGCCGGCCAGGACGTGACCGGGACCAAGCGCCCGAAGTCACCAACTCCGGTCGCGTGGTAGCGGTCGGCGGACAGGGTGGTTTCGGTGCCGCTGGTGTCCAGGTAGGCCACGGAGTCCACGGTGCGCAGCGGTGGCAGCGGCAGGTCGATGTTGGAGTGCGGGAACTCATCCAGGCGCAGGACCCACGTTTGCGTCACCAGGGCGCGGCCCAACCAACCCTCGGCACCATCCAACGTGTCGGCGGCGGCCTCGATCAGGGTTCGCACGTCGGCGCTGTCGGGTGGCACTTCCCCGCCCAGGCTCAGGCGCAGGAAGTCCCACACCGACCTTTCGGTGACGGGCAACACGGCCGGGGCGGTGACACGGATCAGGCTCATCGGGCGCCCTCACGGTTCCAGGGGTGGTCAGGGTCCAGTGGTTGGCCCTGGGCATCGACGCCCCTCACCCATCCGCCGCGCTTCTCTTCGGCCTGCTTGGTGCTGTTGTGGCAGTGCGCGCAGAGGGGTTGCAGGTTCGACGGATCGTCGGACCCGCCCAGCCGCTTCGGTTTGATATGATCCAAGTGCTCGGCGAGCGCACCACAGCGGACACAGCGGGTGCCCGACGGCATCAACTCTACCCGCAGTTTCCGCCAATCCGTCCCGTAGCCTCGCCGGTACGCCGACACCCGGGTGTCCGGCTTCGGACGGCAGGCGCACCGTTGCCCGGCCGGGACAGGGCGCCGGCAGTGCGGGCAGATGCGGGGCGGACGGGTCGGCATGGTCTGGTCTCCAAGGCAAAGCCCGCCGGGGATGCGAAGAGCTGGACACATCCCGGCGGGCCTCTGGTGTCCCTGCATCCCGCAGGGACCGGGCGGGACGCGCCTGCCTCCCGCAGAGCGCCCCTATCCGCCTGTCTCCCTCAGGCGGACTTAGCTGGTGGCCATCGTCAAACCCACGGCGGCCTCGGGCATGGTCAGCGCCCCACCGACACGCATCCGCGAATGGAAGCGGGTCAGGCCGTTGGTCGCCTGGGTGTAGGGGTCGCGCAGGATGGAAACACCCGCGCGGGTGACGACGCGGTAGGCCGTCTTCCAGTCCCCGAACAGGACCGGAACGGCGCCGCTGGCGATCTCCGGCATGTCGGCGGCTTCGGCCACCGGGAACCCGAGGAAGGTCGCCGGCTGCCCGGCGGCAAGCCCGTCTTGCCACAGGTAGTGGCCGTCACTGGCCTTCATCTTGCGCACGGTGGCGATGGTGGACGGGTTCATGATCCAGGACCCGCGCGCGCGATAGGTCGGCTTCAGGCTGTACAGAAGGCCGATCAGGGCATCCGCCGACAGGACGGTGGTAGACCCGTTGGCCATCGTCACCAGATCGGCGCTGGTCAGGATGCCCGAGGGCTTGCCGGTGCCGTCGCCCGACAGGAACGCCACCCCTTCCAGGCGGGCGTATTCGGTCGCCAGCATGTTCGACAGTTCGGCGGACACGTTGATGGCAGCGTCTTCCAGAAGCTGGGTGGACACGTCCACGTACACCGACGCCTCGTGAACCGGGATGCGCACCTGACCGAACGCGGGTTCGGTGCCGGTGCGGGCGCCGATCTCGGACACCCACACGGCGGTCGGGCGCGTGGTCAGCTTGGGAAGCACGATCTCGCCCGCGCTGGTGCTGGTCACGGCGGCCAGACGGCGGATCGGGCTGATCTCCTGAAGCCCCTTCAGCAGGTCGGCGCGGAAGTCCGGGGTGGTCAGATAACCGCCGCTGGTATCGTCGGCCACATGCAGGGAGCGGATTTCCTCGGCGCCCAGCGCCTCGCGACCCCGGCGGATGAAGGTATCGAACGCCCGGGTTTCGATGCCCGGAGCGTCGTTGGCAGGGGTGGCGGTGACCCCGGCGCGGCCGGCGCGGGCTTCCAGCCGGTCGGCGCGGGCCTCGGTCTTGGTCACGCTGGCCTTGATGGCGGACACGTCGTTGGCGATCCCTTCCACGCGGGTTTCCAGGGCGGACACGCGCCCGGACAGGTCGCCGGGTTCGGTGCTGGTTTCGTCCGCCCGGGTCTCCGGCGCGGCCTCGGTGTTGGCGTCCATGGCGGACTCCTTCTGTTGTGCCGCGCGGGCGGCGGTGGAACGGACTTCGGTGATTCGGGTTTTCGGGTTGCTGGCCACGGCCACACAGGACACCTCGGCAAGACGGGCGGCGGTGATGGTGCGGCCTCCCCCCGCGCGCGGCTGGTCCCGCACCCGCTTGAAACCCACGGACAGGGCCAGTGCGCCGGCCTTGGCCAGCGCGTGCGCCTCGGCGCCGTCGCGGGTATCGAGAACAAAGCGGCCCTCGATCTCCAGCCCGTCCGGGGTGTCGGTCAGGGTCTCCACCACGCCACAGACCCGGGTTGCGTCGTGGTGCAGCAACAGCGGGACTTTCCGGGCATCCGCGCGGGTTTCGGCCAGGGATGCGGAGAAGGCGCCGGGGCCGAACGCGGTGCCGTGCTGATCCAACACGCCATACGCCGACGCGAGACCCCGGAAGGTGCCTTCGGCGCCCAGGGTGGGGGCGAAACGCAGTTCGATATCAGGCATCGGTCGCGCCCCCCGTCTCGGTGTTCATAGGGAAGCGCAGCTTCGCGGCCTCGCCACCGCGCGCGGGCAGGTTCTCGCGGGCGCGGGCTTCGTCGGGCTCCATCAGCCCGCCGGCAATGGCCTTGACGTAGGCGTCAATCCGGCTTCCCAGGTCGGCCATTTCCAGGGCGCCGGTCGTGTGTTCGGCGTAGTAGTCCTCGCGCTCGTCTTCGGTCAGAAGGTCGCGGTAGATGGTCTCGACCCAAAGCCGCAGGTACGGAAGCAAGGTCAGGCTCAGGAATTGCCGGCCCAAGCTTTCGGCGTTGGCGTGCGTCACCCGGGACATTTCGGACAGCAGCGACAACGGCACGCGAAGGATGCGGGATACCTCCGCCACCTGGAACGTCCGCATTTCCTGAAACTGCATATCCACGCTGTTGAAGGTCAGCGGCGCGAAGTCCATGCCTTCTTCAAGCACGGCGGTTGACCCGCTTTCGGAGCCGGAATGCAGGGCTTGCAGGCTGGATTTCAGCCGCTCGATGGTCTGGGCATTGAGGCGACCGGGCGCCTTCAGCAGGCCAGAAGGCCGGGCGCCGCGCGCCATGATCCGGGAAGCGTGGCGCTCGAGGGCGATGCCAAGCCCGATGGCATGGCGGCCGGCGCGGATCAGGGACAGGCCGGTGTTCGGCACCACCCCAAGCCCCCGCAGGTGGAACACCTCCGTCCGGTCAAGATCGCGGTGGGTGCCGTCCGACAGGCTCAGGCGGTAGCGCGGTTCCAGGGTCTGGGGATCGGTCTCGACCGTCACCGATTTGCGGGGCAGCGGCACCACCTCGAGAACCCGGCCATCCGATGCGCGGGCCACATGCGCGAACGCCTGCCCGTCCAGGATCAGGGCGGCGGTCATGTCGGTTTTGAACTGGTAGGCGGTCGTCCAGGGGCAGGGTAGACGCGACAGCAGCTTTTCAAGGGGGTGGTCGTCGGCGCGGCGCCGGTCGTCTCCGTCGCGGCGGTACAGGTGACACGGGAGCATGCCGACGCTTTCGCTGATCGCCCGGACGGCCCCCAGGACGGGGGCGTATTCCAGGCCCGCGTCGGACGAAACCGCGATCCCTGCGGCCGTCTCGTGGGCCTCGCGCAACAAAGCCTCGAGTTCGCCCAACGAACCCGAACGGGTTTCCAGTCCGAGAATTCTCCGAAAAAATGACATGGGTCTGCCCTGTCCAGCCATGGGCACGGTGGACAGAAAAAGAGCCCGAGAACAAGTCCGGGCTCGCGCGCGCGTGAAGTTAGTTTTGCTCTTCGTTGATTTGCGTTGACCGCTGTTGATTTCTGTTACTCTCGCGGGCGCCGTGAGAACGGAACCACCGACGAACCATCCTTCTGTGCTGGCAGGGCGGCCAGCTTCTCACCGATGAACACGCGGCCACCGTCGGCAAGCCATGCCTCGACGGCGTGCGTCGGGAAGCATCGGCACCCCTCCACGCGGGCAACAGGGATCGCTCGGTCCTGGCAGTATGCGGTCAAGGCGGTGCGGACGGCGCGGTAAATGCCCGGGTGCCGGCCTTGCACACCTGCAAGGCCGATGACTTGGGTGACGGCCAAGAAGGCGTCACAGTGCGGTTCGCCATGGCTGGTCCACTGAAGCACCCGGACTCCGCCGCTGATGTGGCGGTAGTAGTGCGTTCGGCCGTCGGGCGCCTCGGTTGCGGTGGTCATGGTCATGGCTCAGGTCTCCAGTTCCAGGATGGCGGTTAGGCGGTCGCAGGTATCCAAGGCGTCGGCCGTCCGGGCCAACACCCACTTCGTGTCGCCGCTGCGGGCGTTGCCGAGGATTTCGACGAGGAGGTCGTGGAGGATTGCGGTTTCATTTATGCCGGCCGCACAGGCGGCAACAGCCGGGTCGGTGGTCGGTGTCGTCATGGATCAGGACTCCTTGGGGTGGTCGGTGATGTCATGCCGCGCCAGCGCCAACAGGTCGGCGGCCAACGCAACGGCCCGGGTCGCGGCCATGGGCACCACGGCGGCGGGCTCGGGTGTGTCGGGGTGGTAGACGGACAGCACCAGCGGCGCCCCGGGTCGGTCCTGCGTCACGATCAGGCGGGCCGTCATGGCGCCGGGTCCGGTGAGACGCACGGCTCCGAACCATCGTCGTGACCATGCGTGGCAATGTGGGTCAGCACCGCGAACGCCCGATCCGCCCGCGCCTTCAGTTCGGCGGCCAGGGCTTCGGTCTCTTCGCGGTCCCGTTCGGCGCGGCGGCGCGCCAGCCGTTCGGCCAGGGGCATCGGTCATCCCTCCGGCCGGATCGCATAGACATTGACCGGGCGCCCCGGGACGCGGATTTTCTTTGATCGCTTGCCCTGGTCCCGATCCACGATCCACCCGGCCCGATCCAGCCCGTCGAGGGCGCGGGTCAGGTCGTGCCCGGCCACCGCTTCCTTCAGCGCGTCGGACGTGAACAGGTAGGTCCGCTGGCCCTGGTGGTCGTCCCGCCACCATCCGGCGCGCTCGCGGGTCTGGATGGTGTCGGTCTCGCTCACCTGCGAGAACCGGGTGTCGCCGTGCCGATCAAGGAAGGCGCGCACTGCATCAAGGATTTGCTCATCCTCCGGTCGGCCTTCGGTGCGGCCTTCTTTCCAGAGGCGGAATGCAAGCGTTGCGGCGTCGAGGGAAGCATTATCCGGCCAGGACACTACGCCATAGTCGCAGGCCAGTTCCCCGGCCATGGCAATCAGGGCGAGCATGGACGCGGCCCGGCCTTCCAATTCGGCGCCGGCCGCGAAGCCCGGTTCCGCGCGAAGATCGGCCAGCAGCGCGCCATGATCCTGCGCATCGTTCAACAGGGCCTCAATGAAGGCCGGCGCGGCGTGTCCGTGGTGATCCTCGGTCGCGGTCTTAAGCGTGTCGGCCATGGTGCGGCCATCGGGCAGACCGTGCAGCACGTCGAAGACGCCATGCGTCCGGCCGTCACACCGGATGTCCAACAGGCGCGCGGACTGCCCGGCCTTCTGTGCGCGGTTGCCTTCGGCCATGCTGGCAGCGATGGAGCGTTCCCCGGACGACAACGCCACCACGCGCCACCGATGAACAGGCCGGGCGCCCCCGGTACGGGTCGCGCGGGTCTTGCCCGCGCCATTGCCGAGCGCATAGACGACCGCGCCGACTTCTCGGGGATCACATTCGCTGATTTCGTCCAGGATCAAGAGCCCGTCGTTCCGGGCGGCGGCCACGGCCTCCAAGCCGTTGGACGTCGTGCGCCAGGACCGCCCAAACTTGCGCGGATGACCCCAGGCGGACGCGGCCATATCCAGCAGCGTTGACTTACCGGTGCTGGAGTCTCCGACAAAATGCAGCCCGGCCCCCTGTCGGTGCAGGCGCGCCAGCAGCGGCCCCGCGAACGCGGCGGACAAGGCCAGGATCGCCAGCGGATTCCCGACGGCGCGGGCGGCCACCTCGGTCTTCCAGCCGTCGAGGGCGCCGACGGTTCCGGTGCCGGGAGCGTCCGTCCCCTGCCACACCGCTTCGGCGTCGCCGATGGTGCGGTCGGTCATGATGTAGGCGGAGCGGTCGGACAACCAGCCCGTCCGGGTCGCGGCCATCACTTCCCGCTCGGGGAACCGGCTCATGATCCAGCGCGGCAACAGCGTCCGGCCGGCCTGGATGTCGATCCGAACCCCCTGGTCCAGAAGCTCCCGGCGCAGGTCGGACCCATCGCCGGCCAACAAGGAGATGGGCGCGGCCCAGGTCTTTTCCCGGCCCTTGGGATCGGCGAAGCGCAGCAACAGGCCATGGTCCCGGCCGTCGGCGCCCTCGGTCATGGCGTCGGCCCAGATGGGCGAGCAAATCCAGGTGTCCGTCGGCGGCGGCGGATCACCCTTGCCGAAGCCGTGGAAGTACAGCCCCGGCCGGCCGTAGGGCGTCCGGGTGTCATACGTGGCGAAGCCCGGCCGCTGCGGTTCGTCGGCCGGCGGCGCGTCGTCTTCGTCGGCCGGCGGGTCCCAGGGCGCGGCGTCGGCCAGCAGCGCGAATAGATCGGCGCCCTCCGGCGGATCGTCGGCCAGGTCCCACTTCGGCGGGAAGCCGGCGGGCACCGGGACGATGCGCACCGACGCGGCGCCGGCCTCCATCGCCAGCGCAGCAACACGCGCGGCGAAGTCGGCACCGGGGTCGTCGTGGTCCGGCCAGACGGTCACCGGCCGGCCTTCCAGCGGGGACCAGTCGGTGAGGTGCGGCGCTTTGCCCCCGCCCATCGGCGTCGTGACCGCCATATCCGCGAACAGCATCGCGGCGGCATCGGCGGTCTTTTCGCCTTCGACGATCAACACCGGAGCCTCGGAACCCGCCACCAAATCAGGGAGGCGGTAAAGCGGACGCGGCGCCGGAATACTCTTGGCGCGCCATGCGCGCTTGCCCTTGCCGATGTCGCAATAGGTGAGGGGCAGAACGTCCTTGTCCGGCCGGCCGTCGGTCTCGAACTCGAACCGGCCAGCGAAGCCCATCAAGCGGCCGTCAGCGTCGCGATAGGGCCATGTCGCGGTGGGTTCGCCCCAGGCCGGATGACGGAAGCGCATCTTAGGCGCGTCATCGGGAACCGGGATAATCGGGGTCTTTTCGCCCTTCGGCGGTTGCGCGTCGTTTGCGGTGGCGCGCTCTTCGTCGGTCAGGGGGGCAAACGCCCGTGCGGTGCTGTTATTCATGGCGACCCCCCAGCATGTCGGCCAGTGCCCGGGCGGCCTCGACTTGGCGCAATCCATGCACGTAGGCGGCCAGCGATATGACGTCCCCGCCCTTGTCGCCCGTGGCGAAGTCGGCCCACCGGCCCGTCCGCATGTTCACCGAGAACGATCCGGGCCGGCGGTCGGCCCGGCGCGGGTTGCGGGCCACATACTCGACACCGTTGCGGGCACCGTTCGGCAACCAGCGCGCCAGCAGGGCGGGCAGCGCGGATAGGGCGGCGCGGTTGATCTCGGCGAAGTCGAGACGGGTGTTCGGGCGCGGAGTGGTCATGGTCAGGCGGCCTCCGCCCTCATGTCGCGGACCAGAAAGCGGGCAAGGTGGGCGTACTTGTCTTCGGGAACCGGCTCCGGCCGGCGGGCGGGCCGCTCCGGTTCCTGCCACGGGCGGCGGAACAGCGGGTTCCGGTCGGGATCGGCCATGGCGGCGTAGTCGGCGGCGGACTTCGGCATGGTCACACCTCCGACGTGCTGGTGATAGGCTCGCCCAGTTTTTCGTCCGCCCAGGCGTCGGCCAGGTCGCGGGGATAGAGCGGGGTCCGGTTGAAGCGGACAAACGGCGGGCCTCCGCCCCGGCAACGCCATGTCGCCAGCGTCGAGGGCTTGATTTCGATCCCGTGCGCGGCCTCGAGGTACTCGCACAGTTCGGCCGGCCGGAGCCGCTTCTTCATGAGGCGGGCCGGAAGGCAAACCCCACCCATTCGCGCCCCAGGGGGCGCGTTAGAAACCGTGGTCATGTCTGCTTCTCTTGTTAGGAGGAGATCAGGTCCGCAATCGCAAAAACTATGTCCTCGTTAAAGTACCGATGTTCATGCAGGCGGCCATAACCACGAGACTGCATGTCCTTGCTCCACTCGGTCAGGTCTTCGATGGGCTCGTGGTAACTGAGGGCTTCCGCCCAACTGTCTTGCGGGTCCGAGCAAAACACCCGGATATGCGCCTGGGGCCAGGGGCCATGAACGTCAACGCTCACCCCTCCGCCCAGAATCTCCCGGCCATCCCTCGCGCCGACGAGTGCCGCCAGACTGCCGTCCGCCGCGCTTTCGATCAGCGCGGTAAGCGCATCCAAAAAGCTATGCCCGGCCGGGAGCGCGGCGAGATGAGGCAAAGCCGGCGCCGTCCATTCAGGCTTCCGATCCCCCTTCGGGAACCCGCCTTGGGCTTTTTGAACGCAGAGCCCGGAATAATCCTGCCACGCAGCGAAGGTGTCCTTAATCTGTGACGCGCCGGCCAGCGCAATCAGCAGGCTTGCGGCATCGCGGGGCGTGACGTTCGCCGCACTGCGACCGCGCCCGCCCTTCGTCACCGCGCCGTTCTCGCGCAAGACGCGATAGGGATACAGCACCGCGTTGCGTGGATACGCGATCAGGCGCGCGACCTCGTCAACCAACTGCCCGGAAGAAACCATGATCGGAACACCCTTTAAGCCACGCTCTAAAGGAGATTTACCCCATGGAAACTCTGGCGTCAAGGGAGATTTCGCCTTTGGATGATCTTTTTTCAGGCGGCCCCGCCGGGCCGCACCACTTGTTCCCTCTGTTCCCTCATGTTCCCACGGTGGGGGAACAGGAAAAGCCCTTTCAAATCAATCCTGTTCCTCGTGTTCCCCCGGTTCCCCCGATTTCGAGGTGAGGGCGCGGGCAATTCGGCCGGCGGCGGCATTGGCGACTTGGCGCACAGGATCGTCCGCAAGGTGCGCATAGCGTTGTGTGGTCTCGGCCCGGCGGTGCCCCAAGGTCTTGCCAATCAGCAGCAGGCTTGCCCCATCCGCAGCCGCGAAGCTGGCGAAGGAATGCCGCAGATCGTGAATGCGGACATCCTCCACCCCGGCCCATTGCCGGACCATCTCCCAATCCTTCTGGAGTCCGCCTATCGGCCCATCGCCCCGCCGGGCCGGGAAAACCCATGGCGCCTCGGTGCGCCGCTCCCGCAGGGCGGCCAGCATGTCCACTGCGGGCAACGCCAGCACCACCACCTTCTGTCCGGTCTTTGAATCAGGCAGATTTAAGAGTCCACGTTCAAGGTCAATGTAATCCCACCGCAAAGATGCAATTTCTTCCTTTCGGCAACCTGTTAGCATTAGCATTCGAAAGCAATCTGCGGATGCGGGACGGAGCATGTCCAGGTCATTAACCAGGGATACCATGGCCCGGTTCAGGCGGGAGACTTCCGACTCGGACAGGAAGCGGTCTTTTTTATTTCCCTTGTAGGTCTCCACCCCCCGAACGGGGTTTTCCGCAACATGCTTGCGTTCCACGGCCCATGTCATCATGGCGCCGAACGCGGCCAACGCGCGGGCAGCGGTGCCCTGTCCGCCCCGAACGATGGATCGGGACCGGGGACCGACCATGGCATCAGCCGCCGACTTGCCGGCGGCCACGTCGTTGCGCCAGCGCGCCACCTGGTCCCGGGTCAGGGTGCGGGCCGACTGGTCCCCCAGCAGGGGCACCACATGCCGGCCGAGGTTCGATATGTCCTGTTTCCAGGAGGAGGGCTTCTTGTTCGGTCTGTCGGCCGGCCCCTCGGTCAGATACAGGTCTACCAACTGCCCGATGGTGATGGCGTTCCTTGCCTCTCTCTTCTCTTCCCTGGGGTCCCGACCCTCCGCCACGGCGCGTTGCATTTGCGCGGCCCGATCGCGGGCCATGTCCACCGTCCAGGGTTGCCCAAACTCACCGATGGTCACCCGCTTACTGGCGCCCGTGGCATCTCGGTACTGGAAGACGAAGGCCACCTTGCCGGTTTCGGTCACCCTGATCCCAAACCCCCGGGTTTCCGATTCCCAGATCAGCAACCGCTTGTCCGGCAGCTCCTTCCTCAACGGATCAATTATTGACTTCTTGGTGATTCTCTGAACGCGCATATAGCCGCCTCCCTGCTTTCCGGTAAGCAGATGGTAAACAATCATCATCAATTCAGGGATGCGATCCGCAGGCAAGCGCAAAGCGGAGCAATGGACATATGCTTGGAATAACAGGCTCTTACAGCCTCTCTCAATGAGCGTCAAAATTCGTCAAAGCTATAGAAATACCAATCGCACTGCTGAGGTCAGGGGTTCGATTCCCCTCGGCTCCACCAAACCCCACTCCGTGCCGTTTGGACCGGCTAAGGCCTTGAAGGGTAAGGTCAGAATCGCGGTTCGAAAACCCTCCGAACGGCTGTAGGGCAACGGCCCGCCGAAGACCAGCCGGAGCACCATTCTCTTGTGCTCCAGGCGGTCGGAAAGCCAGAGTTTGCCCAGAGGTTCTTGGGGTTTGCCAGGAACGCGCAGGCGGTTCGAAAGGTCTCATCGAAGCTCCGCTGCGGTTTGCCGCAAGTTCGGTCCTTCTCGATCAGCACCAGCTTCTCCTCCTCCAGCGTGCGCAGGCGAGTCTCGTAGGCGTTGATGAGCGCCGGGCTGTCCGTCTGACGATCCGGTCCATGAGCTGCGCGCTCTGCTGTTCGAGCCGCCTGATCACGCCCTCACTCAAAATCGGGCATAGCTTGATGGTGAGAAGGCGGGTCTCCAACGGAGGCTCCCATGGGCAGTGTTTCCACCCGAAGGTGAATCGACCTCACCATCCACCGCCACACAAAAATGCGCCCAGTCGTGTAGTGTGCGCCATGTCGGTCAGATGGACGAAGAAGTCAGGTCTTTGGGCGAGCGTCCAGGGCCCAATGATGCGGGCGCCTGACCCGTCACTGCCCCAAGGTCAGCGCCCATTATCGTACGAAGCGGCCTATCCGGCGTATCTCGCGATCCGATGCCTGCCCGGGGGGCTCATCCGGCCGGTCCGCGCCGAACCGCGTTGGCGTTGACAGCGTCACAAAACTGATAGACACTCACTTGTCTGATGAGTCGTCAAGTTCGTGATGCCCTGCCCCCAGGCGTTTGTCGGCTCGGGTCCGCGCGATGCAGGATCGCTGAAGGGTCAGTTAGTTGGGGGGGGGCGTGCACGGACCGTCGAACGGGATTGCCCCGGGAGAGACACGGTGGGACCTGTCAGGAAGTCGAGGCTCTCCGAAGGTGTGGTGGATGCGATCCGCCGCATGATTGCCGACGAGGGTTTCGCGCCGGGGGACAAGTTCTATTCCGAAAACAAGCTCACCACCCAATTACAAGTCAGCCGATCATCCTTGCGTGAGGCCATCCGTATTCTGGAGGTCACGGGCATGCTGTCGGTCCGCCACGGCAAGGGGATCTTCGTGGAGGCGCCGAGTATTCGGCCCCAGGACGGTTTCCTGGACTGGCTGAAGCGCAACGATCAGTCGCTTCAGGAGCATTTTGAGGTTCGTCTGATCATCGAGCCTCAGGTCGCGCGGCTGGCCGCCCTCGCCGCAACACCCGATGAAATCGACGCCCTGGCCGATAACCATGAGCGGTTCGCGCGCAATTCGCTGCTCGGCCGGACGACCGAAACGATCGACTGTGACCGCGAATTCCACACGCGCCTGGCCAAAGCCACGCACAACAAGATGCTGTACGCGCTGATCAAGTCCTTGGCCACGTCGTTGTTCGACGACTGGATCTCGAGCTTCCACACCCCCGGTCGAATGGACAAGACAGTGTTTGAACACGGTCAGATCCTGGAGGCGATCCGCAACCGCGATGCCGAGGCGGCCATGGATAGCATGACCACTCATCTGCGCAACGCCATCCGCGAAATCAGCGGCACGTCATCGCCATGACACCCTGTCGCCGTTCCAAGGAAGCACCATGCTGAGAATCACTACGGTGGTGGAGAATTCTCCCGGAGAGTTGAAAAGCCTGCTCCATGAACATGGTCTCTCCTTTCACATCGACACCGGCGCGCACAGCCTGCTGTTCGACACCGGCCAGGGCGACGCCCTCGTCCCTAACGCCCGGCACCTGCGCATCGACCTGAGTTCGGTGACCCGGGTGGTTTTGAGCCATGGGCACTATGACCATACTGGGGGGCTGCGTGCCTTCGCGGCCCAATCGCCGCAGTTTGAACTTGTGACCGGCCCCGGGTGCCTGGACGACAAGTATGCCGAAGTGGGCGCGGCGTGCGAGTTTCTCGGCAATGACTTCGATGCCGACTGGTTGGCCGAAAACGGCATCGACCATGTCACGCTGAACGAACCGATACGGGAATTGGTGCCGGGGGTCCATGCCCTGACGGATTTCCCGCGGGTCCACCCGGACGAGGTCATCAACCCGCGTTTCAAGGTTCTGAGGGACGGGAAGCTCGTCACAGACGACTTCGCCGACGAGGTGATGCTGGCCGTCGACATGCCCGAGGGATTGATCGCGATCCTCGGCTGCTCGCATCCCGGCGTGAAGAACATGCTGGACGCCGCCACCCAGCGACTGGGCAAACCGATCCATACCGTTATCGGCGGCACGCATATGGTCGAGGCAAGTCCCGAAAGTATCGCCCTGACCGCGGCGTACCTGCGGGAGAAAGAGATCAGCGTGATTGGCATGTCGCACTGCACCGGCAAGGCGGCCATGGAAACGCTGTCGGCCATGGACAGCGGCTATTACCACAACAGAACCGGAACCGCCCTGTTCATCAACTAGGCCGTAAAAGGCGGGTTACCCCGGGGATCGCCGGTCCCGGGTCTCAACAAGAATTTGTTCCTGCAACGGAGGACTTGGAAAATGCTGACGCGAAAGAGGTTTCTGGGACTGATGGGAGCCAGCGTGGCAGCCCCTGTCGCCGCGACGATGCCCTCGGCGGCGCGCGCCTCCGACAGACCCATTGTCTGGAAGTCTTCGGGCCACGGGCCGGCGTCCGACCCGTCGCAGATCTATCACGACATGCTCTGCAACGCGATCACCAAGGCCAGCGGTGGTCGGCTGGAGGTCAAGCCCTTCGTCGGTGGCTCCATCGTTCCCGCCTACAAGGAACTGGATGCCGTTGACCAGAACGTGCTTCAGATGGCCTACACCTGCCCGATGTACAACCTGGACAAGTGGTCGGCCGCGGGTCTCGTCAGCTCGCGCCCCGGGGGCCTGCCGGGCGAAGCCCTGCGCAGTTGGTTCAATTTCGGCGGCGGCGCCGAACTGCTGAACAAGATGATGGAAGGCTACAACGTCGTGACCTTCCCGGGCGCGCTGTCGCCCCTGCCGCAGGAAGTCTTCTTCCATTCCAAGGTCCGGCTCGACAGCCTGGACGACATCAAGGGACTGAAGGCCCGTTGCATGGGCGACGGCGGCGAGATCCTGAAGCGCATGGGCGCGGCCACCGTCATCATCCCGGGCGGCGAGTTGTACGAGGCGATGCAGCGCGGCACGATCGACGCCTTCGAATACTCGACGCTGGCGTCCAACTGGAGGATGCACTTCAACGAAGTGGCGAAGTATGTCTACATCTCGCCCACCCGCGCGCCCAGCGATCCGCAGGTGTTCTTCTTCAACAAGGATGCCTGGGACGAACTGCCCGAAGATCTCCAGACCATCGTGCAGGGGCAGGTCGCCAAGTTCACCCAGGATCAGCATGAATACCTGGTGGTCGAGTCCATCAAGGCCATGGATGAGTTCCGCAAGGCCGGCAACGAGGTTCTGCGCGTGCCCAAGGACATCGAGGTCGCGCTCAACGAAGAGGCGGACAAGTTCTACGCCGAGAAATCGGAATTCGAACCCCCGATCTTCGCGGAGATTTATGACTCCATGCGCAAGTTCGGACATGACTACGCCGAGAGCATGTAGTTCGTAGCACCTGCAGGATGGGGAGAAAGGCATGACCGCGCTGAAAAAAATCCTCAGCTTCGTTGACAGTCTGAGCGAATGGTCAGGCGCCATCGGCAAGTGGTTCGCCTTTCTTCTCGTCCTGGTCGGGACCTTCGAGACCGTGTCCCGGCACTTCTTCGACGCACCCACCATCTGGGCCTACGATACACTGTGCATGGCCGGCGGCGTGACATACCTGCTGGGCGCCTCCTATGTCTACCGGCACGACGCCCACACCCGGGTGGACATCTTCTACAGTCGGTGTTCTCCGCGGAGGAAGGCGCTGCTGGATGTCATTTGCGCGCTGATCTTCTTCTTCCCGTTGATGACCGTCATGTTCGAAATGGCCGTCTCCTGGGCGCTCCGCGCCTGGCGGATCAACGAGGTGATGTTCAACAGCTTCTGGTATCCGCCCGCCGCGCCCTACCGCACCATCTTTGCCTTGGGACTATTCCTGCTCCTGCTTCAAGCCCTGGCCAAGCTGATCAGGGACGTCCACCTCGTGCTGCGGGGGAAAGACCTTGATTGACCTCAGTCCGGAAGCCGTCGCCCTGCTCATGCTGGGTGGAGTCCTGTTCCTCGTCCTAACCGGCTATCCGATCGCCTTCGTCATCGGCTCGGTGGCGTTCTTCGTCGGCCTCATGGAATTCGGCGCCAATACCACCTTCCACATCCTGTACAGCCGGTTCTATGACCTGTCCCTGAACTACCCCTACCTGGCGGTGCCCCTGTTCACCTTCATGGGGGTTGTCCTCCAGCATTCGGGTATTACCAAGGATCTCTACCAGAACCTCTATGAGGTCTTGGGCAAGGTGCGCGGCGGTTTGCTGGTGGTGACCATCCTGTTCGGCACCGTTCTGGCCGCCTGCCTGGGAGTCATCGCGGCCTCGGTGACCATCCTGTCACTGATCGCCCTGGGTCCGATGGTCAGCCGCGGATATGACAAGTCCATGGCAGCCGGCACGATCGTTGCGACGGGAACCCTGGGCATCCTGGTTCCGCCCAGCATCATGCTTGTGGTTTATGCGCCGCAGGCCGGCCTGTCCATCGGCCAGATGTTCATGGGCGCCGTGTTCCCCGGCCTTATCCTGTCGTCGCTGTACATCGCCTACGTCGTTGTCCGCTGCAACCTGCGCCCGGAACTCGGCCCGCCCATTCCCGCCGACCAGATGCCAGCGTTCACGCCCCGCAAGCTGGTCCGCCTGCTGGCTTCGCTGCTGCCGCCGGTGTTGCTGATCGTCGCCGTGCTGGGCACCATCTTCGCTGGCATCTCGCCGCCGACCGAGGCGGCAGCGGTGGGATGTTTCGCCGCCATCCTGCTTGCGGTCGTCTATGGCAAATTCTCCTGGGGCTTGATCGGCAAGGCGTCCATCGAGACCCTGCGCGTGTCCACCTTCGTGGTGATGATCGCCGCCCTTTGCTATGCGTATGTCGGCATCTTCATGAACGCGGGGGCGGGCGACGTCGTGACGGAGATGATCCAGTCTGTGCCGGGCGGTCGCTGGGGCGCGTTCGCCACCATCATGCTGATCGTCTTCCTGCTCGGCCTGTTCATCGAGTGGATCGGCATCGTGTTCATCATCGTGCCCATCTTCTCGCCGATCCTGGCCGACCTGGGCTTCAACCCGCTCTGGGCCGGCATGATGATCTGCATCAATCTTCAAATGGCCTTCCAAACCCCGCCCATGGCGATGTCCATCTTCGTCCTCAAGGGCACCGCGTCGGCGGAGATCGGACTGACCATGGGCGAGATCATCCGGGGCGTCATTCCGTTCGTCTGCATCGTCATCCTGACCCTTGTCCTATGCACCGTCTTTCCAGAGATCATCACCTGGCTGCCGGAGAAGATGATCGGTCCGTCGATCTAGCCGGGATCATTCATGACGGGCCCGAGGCGGTCTGAAGTTGAACGTTGGCTCAACCGGGGCGAGTCCGGGCGCGGCCAAGGGCGCGTCGCCCTTGGCGGGGCGGCGTGATCGGGGGGCGGAGGTTTGCGGTTGAGGACTTTGGGCGGGCGGGCACGTCTGTTGGGACGATGGCCTATCCCGGTGCGAGGCTGGGCAGACGGTCGAGCGCGAGGCGCATCAGGGTCTCGGCCGGCGATCTCGCGGCCCTTCGGGCGCTTCGCCGGGCGCAGCACCGCGCCGACAAGGTGCCCGTCGCCGTCGAAGACGACGATGGACTGGAAGCCATAGTCGTCGTCATGGGCGTTGAACAGCCGCGGTTGCTGGCCGCCGTGGACGGCGTCGAAGGTGTCGTCGATGTCCAGCACGATGCGCCTCGGCGCATCAGCGTCACCACCGTGTCGCGGCCGACCATGAAGCCCTCCGCCACCAGCATGTCCCGATGCGGCGCGTCGATCCGGTGCATCAGCGCCAGATCCGCCTCCGAAACCGGCCGAGGGCGATAGCACAGGCCACTCCGGCTGATCCCCAGCATCTCGGCCTGGCGCATCACCGGCAGAGTATGGTCGCGGTCCATCATCGCCTTGCGCTCGGCAGATCGGCCTTGCCGAGCGCATCCGACAAAAAGTCCCGCTCCAGCATCAACGGGCCGATCTTCGCGTGCAGCTCCTTGACGTCCACGGCCGGGCCGGAGCCGCCCGGCGCCGGGTCACCGAACACCCCCGTGGCCCCTTCCAGAAGCTGGGCGCGCCACGCCGTGATCTGGTTCGGGTGAACGTCGAACCGCGGCGCCAACTCGGCCAGCGTCTTCTCACCCTTGATGGCTGCAAGAGCCACTGTCGCCTTGAAGGCCGGTGCGCCCCGGCACCGCTCCGCAGTGCCGCATGTATTCAAGGCGGCGGCGCGGTCGTCTCGCCATAAAAGGCCCTCCTGTCTCGGCATCCTCGCCGGTCTCAGGCAGGAGATCCCCTTATCGCCCTGTCCAGATTTCCCCGGCCGGCTCTCTCGCCCGCCTGAACGAAAAGCTGGCATTGACCAACCGGTCTGAAAGGTTAGTCACGTTCCCGAACAAAGCTTTGAGATGATTGCCAAATTTCGAGAAGGTGGTGACCCCGGCAGGGCTTGAACCTGCAACCCCCGGTTTAGGAAACCGGTGCTCTATCCAGTTGAGCTACGGGGCCGTCGCAAGCGGCTCTCGATCACGGGCCACGGGCCTGATTAGCAGATCCGCGCGCACCTGACCACCCCGGCCGCCCGGCGTCACTCCGGCGGCGGGTGAAAGCTGACCGCGCCGCGCCGCAGACCCTGGACGATGTCGCAGTACTCGGGCTCGGCATCGGCGGTCAGCAGCCCGTGGCGGATCGCGAAGTCCAGGATCACCAGCGGTACGTTGAACTTGAACGCCTCGGTGACGCGCACGGTCTCCAGCACCTTGTCCACCGACCACAGCATGAAGTCACTGATTTCCCCGTCGGTGTTGCGCGGCTCGACGTCGGCCGGCACCTCCAGGTCGAACACGAACAGGGTGTCGGGCCGCAATCCCGGACTGGTCTCCCGGCAGTAGGAGACCAGTCCGGCCGGTCGCGCCCGGCGGACCAGGGCCGGGCCGATGCCGGCCTCCTCGGCGCACTCCTTCTCCAGGGTCCGCCACAGGGTCAGGCCGGCCGCATGGCCGCCGGCGACCATGTTGTCGAGCTTGCCGGGCGCCACCCCACGGCCGGCGGCCCGTCGCGCCACCCACAGAAACAGGCCGTCCGGCCGCCGCACATACCCGTTGAGGTGCACCCCGTAGGCCCGAACCCCCAGGGCCGCCACATGCGCGCGATCGAGGGTGAACAGCGCCGGCTCGCCCCAGGAGGCGGCGACGGTATAGGACTCGCCGTTGCAGGGGGGCAGCACACCGTCGTCCACCAGGGGCGCCAGCGCGGCGGCGATGGCCTGGGTGCGGGCCTCGGCGTCGCCCAGGTCGGCCCGCAAGGCCACCCCGAACGGCCCCACCTCGAACACCGTCGCCGCCTCCGCCAGGCGCTCGGCCAGCGCGTGACGCACCCACCCCACCTCGCGTCCGGCCACGAAGAACGGCCGGAACCCGCCCATGTCGTGACGGTTCAGGGCATGGATGTGATTCATGTAACTCACGCGTGATCTCCCGGTCTGGCCCCCGCGCGCCGCGTCAACGCGGGGCGATGGACTCGATGACGGCGGCGTAGTGGCAGCCCGCCGCCACCAGCACGCAGCCATGCCAGATGGCGTTGTGGAACCGCAGGCTCCGCCACAGGTGAAACGCGACCCCGGTGGTGTAGATCAGCCCGCCCACCAGAATCAGCACCAGCGCCGAAAGCGGTAGCGCGGTGACCATCGACCCCACCACGGCCAGACCCGCCCATCCCAGCGCCAGATACAGCACCAGGGCCAGGCGCTCGAACCGGCGGGGCCAGGTCACCTTGAGGACCAGGCCAACCAGCGCCAGCGTCCAGACCACCGCCAGCAGGCCATAGCCGACGGTCCCCCCCATGGCGATGGCCGCGAACGGCGTGTAGGTCCCGGCGATCAGGAGGTAGATCGCCGCGTGGTCGAAGCGCCGCAGCACCGCCTTCACCCGAACCGCCCGCGTCATGTTGTAGGCCGCCGAAAACCCGAACGACGCCAGCAGACCCAGGCCGTAAATGGCGGCCGCCAGCACCCGGGGACCGTCGCCATCAATCAGGACCCACGCCAGCAGGGCGAGAACAGCCACCCCCACCACGGCCACGCCCAGGACGTGAACCACACCATCGATGCGTTGTTCCAGATGTGTGTACTGCATGTTGTAAACCGTGCCTCCGGGTTCGCGGTCTCCATCGCCGGCTTGCCGAGCCCGCATACTCTAGGCCGTCCGTCCGGACAGGGAAAGCCCACCCCGAGGCGAGACCGGCGAAGTCGGCGAGACCGGCCGTGCCCAGACCTTGCGCCCGCCCCGCGACACGCTACAGTCGGATGATCCACGACCGCGCGGCCCCCGTTGGAGGCCGCCCCCTCATCCGGATTCAGGATCGTGACCCTGCCCGACACGCCCTCACCGTTGCCCTCGCCCGATGACACACCGGCCAGTCCCGCCGATGGGCCGCATGACGACCGCCCCGGCCCGGGGGATCTGGCCGGCCTGGAAGCCTGGGTCCGCACCCGCGGCATCACCGAGGTGGAGTGCATGGTCTCCGACCTGTCTGGCGTGCCGCGCGGCAAGATCCTGCCGGCGCGCAAGTTCCTGAGCAGCCTGCGAAACAAGGGCCTGCGGCTGCCGGAATCGGTGTTCACGCAAACGGTCACCGGCGGCTATCCCGACGACGACCCGATCGGCATCGAGGACCAGGACGTACTGCTGGTGCCGGACCCGACCACCGTGCGCATGGTGCCCTGGTACGACGAGCCGACCGCCCAGGTCATCAGCGACTGCGTGTACCATGCCGGCGCGCCGGTCACCGTGGCGCCGCGCCATGTTCTCCAGCGGGTGCTGGCGCTGTACGCCGCGCGGGGCTGGCATCCGATCGTCGCCCCGGAACTGGAGTTCTTCCTGGTCAAGATCAACGACGACCCCGACTATCCCCTGGAGCCCCCGCCGGGGCGCTCGGGGCGGGCCGAGACCGGCAGTCAGGCCTACGGCATCGACGCGGTCAACGAGTTCGATCCGCTGTTCGAGGACATCTACGACCATTGCGAGGCCCAGGGCCTGGACGTGGACACGCTGCATCACGAGGCCGGCGCCGCGCAGATGGAGATCAACTTCAATCACGGCGATTCCCTGGCCCTGGCCGACCAAGTGTTCCTGTTCAAGCGCACGGTGCGCCAGGTGGCGCTATCCCACAAGGTCTACGCGACCTTCATGGCCAAGCCCCTGGAGGGGCAGCCGGGGTCGTCGATGCATCTCCACCAGTCGATCATCGGGGCGGAGGACGGGCGGAACCTGTTCGCCGACGCCGACGGCGCCGACAGCGACCTGTTCCGCTGGCACATCGCCGGCCTGCAACGCCACCTGCCGGAAGCCATGCTGCTGCTGGCGCCCAACGTGAACAGCTATCGCCGCCTGGTGCCCGACTGGGGCGCGCCCATCAACATGCACTGGGGCTACGACAACCGCACCGTCAGCCTGCGCGTGCCCTACTCCGACGCCGCCAGCCGGCGGGTGGAGAACCGCCTGTCCGGGGCCGACGCCAACCCCTATCTGGCCATCGCCGCGTCGCTGGCCTGCGGATACCTGGGCATGGTGGAGCAGACGGACCCCAGCCGCCCCATCAAGGGCAGCGCCTATTCCCGCGCCCATGCCCTGCCCCGCCACCTGCCGGACGCCGTGGAGCGGTTCAGCCGCGCGCGGGCGCTTCAGGACGTGCTGGGCGAGGACTTCGCCCGTGTGCTGATCAGCGTCAAGTGGGCGGAGTGGGACGCCTACCAGCACGTTATTTCAAGCTGGGAGCGAGAGTATCTGTTGCTGAATGTCTAGTGCAGCGACGCATTCAAGGGATTCGCCGTTGAAGGCGTCGCGGCACGGCGCGACGTCCCGTCGTCCCTTGAGCCGAATGCCCATGGACGGCCGTCCCCGTGTGGCGGCGCTGGGCTCGCCCCGGCGCGCAGGATCCGTCGGGAGCGTCTCGAAAAACAATTTTAAGTGTTTATTTTCCAAAAAAACTATCTAACATAGCAAATGCTTTGACAATCCAGGGAGACGATCACAGCGGATCGCCGAACGTCGTGTCGTCGCACTCCCAGCCCGGCGTGTCGTCCTCCGGCCTGGAAAACGGCGGGCCAAGGTGGGCACGCACGGCGTCCAGGTCACTCAGGTCCCCGATGATCCGTACCGACACGGCATCGGTCCGAATCAGGGTTGGCGTGGCGATGATGCGATCGGCCTCCGCCAGGTGAGGGTGTTCCCGCACGTCGATGATGTCGACCTCTCCCAGGGTCCGGGCATTGGCGACCGCCCGACGCGTCGCCGCCGTTCGTCCGACGACGAACAGCCGCAGCGTCGCGCGAAATCCTTGCGAGCGGCCATCGGTTGTCATTGACCATGCCCCCCCCTGATTCGACGGATCTGATCGGCGTGGCTGGCCATCCCGGCGATGCGGCGTTCCAGATGAGCGATATCGGCCCGCACGCGCTCCATGGCCTCGTCCCGTTCCATTTCGGTCTGCGCGACGCGGGCATCGAACGCAATGGGCACGTGGGTGAGTTGCCGTTTCAGGTGGGCCATCTGCAGCCGCAGTTCACCGTACTCAAACGCCTCCTGCTGCTCGCGCACAAGCTTTTCCGTGCCGAACACGAAGGTGCCCGCGCCCAGGTAGGGATCCTCGATCACGATACCCTCGCTGGTGATGTGAAATTCCTTGAGCTGTGAGGATGTGCGCGCGCCTCGTCCCTTCAGGACGCGAATCAGGCGCACGTATTCGCCCGACTGGCGATGCAGTTCCACGCGGATCCAGGTGTCCAGCAGCGACGACAGCCCAAGCGTGCTACCGCTGAGGGCCGCATCCGTCAGCAACTCGGTCAGAATGATGGTGGTGCCCTGGGCCTTGCAGAAGTCGATCAGGCGCACGAGCATGCCCTTGACCGACAACGTCGCGCCCAGGTCCATCAAGGCGGTCACGGCATCGATGATCAGGAAGTCCGGCTTCTCGTCGATCAAGGTGCGGGTGATGCGGATCAGGTGTTCTTCCAGACCGTAGTCGACCGAGCGGATCAGCCGGATGTCCAGTTTGTTGTCGTCGATCAACGAGCCCACGTCGATTCCCACGCCGTCGAGGTCGTGGCGCAGTTCGCTCTGATCCTGCTCGTAACTCAGATAGATCCCGGTCATGCCCTCGGTGCACAGGCCGACGGACAAAAGCCCCAGAAGGGTGCTTTTCCCGGTGCCCGAGGTCCCGGTGATCATCACGGCACCGCCCCGGTACACACCACCGCCCAGCAGGCGGTCCAGGCCGTCATGTCCGGTCCTCACCATCCCCTGGCGCGACCGGTAGACGCCATCCAGGCCGGTGATGGGGATCAGGCGCGGTCCCGACCCGTCGATCAGGAACGGGTACATATTGGTTCCATGCCCCACGCCGCGCATCTTCGAGATGCGCAGCGTGCGGGTCATCAACCGGTTCTCCACCGTCTGGTTCAGTTCGATGATGGCATCGACGGCGTAGTCCACCGGCGTGATGCGGCGCTGATCGTCGTCCCCCATGGCGATCAGGGTGGTGGCCCGGGTATCGCGCAGCAGCTTCAGCAAGGACAGGGTGGTTTCATAGGCGACGCCCGAGGCGTCGAAGGCATAGGCTAGACGGTTCAGATCGTCGATACACAGGCGGGCATCCGCCGGCACCGTGCCTTCCACGGCCAGGGCGGCATCGACCCGAACCTTCACGACATCCAGGTTGTAGGGTCCGGCGACCATCTCGGAATGAATCGGGCGCAGGTCGACGAAGGTCAGGAGTCCGTCGGTCAGCCACTGATCCACCGGATGGTTCAGGGCCCGCATGTAGGAGACCAGCCGCTCCGGCGCCTCGGAGCAGGTGGCGCAGACCACGCGCTGGCCCTGGTGCGCCCCCGACGCCAGGAACTGAAGCAGGAACAGGGTCTTGCCACACCCGGGCGGGCCAACGATCAGGGTGGGACTGTGGGCCACGTATCCGCCGGCCAGGACCCGGTCAAGGCCGGTCACGCCGGTGCTGATCTGCTCAACGTTCATGGGGGTATCCTGACCTCCGTTAGAGTCCTGGCGGAATGCGCCGTGTCGGTCCGGGGATCCCCTCAACACGCCATCGCCCCTGGAAACACGCCTTCGTGAACCGTCACCGTATCATATCGCCGCACGTGTCTTCCACTAACATAACGAGCGGGAACCCCCGCGATCTCGCTAAGATGTACACGAACCTGTCACCCGGCGGTTTCGATTCCCCACGCTCGGGGCCTGTCATCGCCCTCCAGTGGAGCCAAACCCACCCGAACCGCGCGCGGACTCCGGCAAGACGTCCAGCGGAGCCCAGGCCACCCGGGTCACGGGCGCCACGACCAGTTGCGCGATTCGCATCCCCCGGGTCACCGCGAAGGGCTCGGCCCCCAGGTTGATGAGGATGACCCCGACCTCGCCGCGATAGTCCGCGTCGATGGTGCCCGGCGTGTTCAGCACCGTGACGCCATGCCGGAGGGCCAGGCCGGAGCGGGGGCGCACCTGGGCCTCGTATCCCGCCGGCAGGGCGATCCGCAGACCGGCAGGAATCAATTGGCGATCTCCCGGCCTCAATTCAACCCGCGCGGAAACCGCCGCCAGCAGATCAAGGCCGGCCGCCCCCGGGGTCGCGTAGGCGGGCAACGGCAGGTCGACGCCGGATTCGGTGCGAACCACCGGGATCGGCAGGGGCGCGGCCGGAGCGGTCACGAGGCGTCCTCCGCCAGGGCCTCGGCGATGCGCGCGGCCAGACGCTCGGCCACCGCCGCCTTGGTCAGCGGAGGCCAGGCCTCCACGCCCTCGGTACCGATGACATGCACCGTGTTGCGATCGCCCCCGAAGGTGCCGGTGGCGGCGCCGACATCGTTGGCGACGATCCAGTCGCAGCCCTTGCGCGCGCGCTTCTCGCGGGCGTGCTCCAGAAGGTGCTCGGTCTCGGCGGCGAACCCCACCACCAGGCGGGGACGCGCCGGTCCCGGCGCCGCCACGGTGGCCAGGATGTCCGGATTGCGGGTCAGGGTCAGGGTCAGGGTCTCCTGCCCCGGCGCCTTCTTCAGCTTCTGCGGCGCACGGTCGGCCACGCCCCAGTCGGCCACGGCGGCCGCGCACACCGCCACGTCGACCGGCAACACCGCCTGGCAGGCGGCCAGCATGGCCCGGGCGCTGTCCACCGCCACCACCGTCACCCCGGGCGGGTCGGGCACGCGCACCGGCCCCGACACCAGGGTCACCGCCGCCCCCAGACGCGCCAGCGCGGCGGCGATGGCGTGGCCCTGCTTGCCCGAACTGTGATTGGCGATGTAGCGCACCGGGTCGATGGCCTCGTGCGTGGGACCACTGGTGACCAGGGCGCGGCGCCCCGCAAGGGGACCCGGCCCCGAGACGGCGTCGGGACCGGCCCCGGCCTTGCGCGGATGGCCGGCGATGGCCGCCAGGATGGCTTGCGGCTCGGCCATGCGCCCCGGCCCGTACTCGCCACAGGCCATGTCGCCCTCGTCCGGCCCCACCACGGCCACGCCCCGGTCCCGCAGCACGGCCATGTTGGCCCGGGTCGCCGGATGGTCCCACATGCGCACGTTCATGGCCGGCGCGACCAGCACCGGCGCGTCGGTCGCCAGCAGCACCGTGGTGGCCAGGTCATCGGCCAGGCCGTGGGCCATGCGCGCCAGGATATTGGCGGTGGCCGGGGCCACCACCAGCAGGTCGGCATCGCGGGACAACTGGATGTGCCCCATCTCCGCCTCGTCGGTCAGCGAGAACAGGTCGTCGTAGACCTTGTCGCCGGTGAGGGCGGACAGCGACAGCGGCGTGACGAACTGCCGGGCAGCGGCGGTCATCACGCAGCGGACCCGGGCGCCGCGCTCGCGCAGCCGACGGATCAGGTCCAGGGTCTTGTAGGCGGCGATGCCGCCGGCGACGATCAGCAGGACGCGGCGATCCTCAAGCATGCGCGGGGTTCCTCTGGTCGGGGTGAACGGGCGCCGGGGTCAACCGGGGTCGGGGACGACAGTAGGCGGCCCGTCCCGTGGACCGCAAGGCGCCGGCCCTCCCGCCCGGGATCCCGGGGTCAGGGCGCGCGGCGCGGCAGTTCCAGGATCACCAGCGTGCCCCGTCCGATCGCGGAATCCAGGCTGATGCGCCCCCCCAGCACCTCGGTCACGGTGCTGAACACGATGTGCAGGCCCAGTCCGTTGCGCCCCTGGCCGCGCCGCGTGCTGAAGAACGGCTCGAACACCCGCGTCAGGCTGTCGTGGGCGATGCCGGCGCCGTCGTCGCCGATACGCACGACCACCTCGGTCTCGGAGTGGTAGGCCACGGTCACCCAAGCCGCGCCGTCCCGCCCGTCCGGCAGGCCATGGATCAGCGCGTTGTCCAGCAGCATCTCCAGCACGCGGCCGAGGGCCGTGGGATAGCCCTCCATGTCCATGTCCGGGGGAACGTCCACGTCGATGCGGGCCGGGTGCGCCGCATGCGTGGCGCGCACCGTGGCGACGGCCCCGTCGACCACCGCCCGCAGGTCGAACACGGCCCGGTCGCCCGCCTCGGGCATCACCGACATCCGCTGGAAGCCGCTGACCAGATCGGCGGCCCGCCGCAGGTTGGACCGGACCAGCGCGGCGGTCCCATCGGCCACGTCGGCGAAACGCGCGAACCGCCGCCGGTCCACCTTGCGGTCCTCCACGTCCTGGCGCAGGCGGGCCAGTTCATCCGTCAGGTGGGTGATCGCCGTCAGCGCGGTCCCCACGGGCGTGTTGATCTCGTGCGCCACGCCGGACACCAGATGCCCCAGGGCGGCCGCCTTTTCCACCTGGACCAGGTGCGCCTGGGTCTCCCGCAACTGGGCAAGGGTCCGCTCGGCCTCCGTCTTCCGGACCTCCGCCTCGCCCCGCGCCACGTCCAGGCTTTCGGCCAGACGGGCCAGTTCGGTGGTGCGCCGGCGCAGATTCTCGCGGCTGGCCCGCAGATCGGCGTTGGCGTCCTGCACGGCCCGGGAGCGATCGGCGAGGGCCTGCTCCGCCGCGCGGAAGGGGGTGATGTCGCGCGTGAACCAGACGTGGCCGAAGGCGGTGCCATCCTCCGCCCGCAGCGGCCGACACAGCACCTCCAGGACATGGCCATGGACCGTGGCCACCTCCAGCTCCGCGCCGCGCGCCTCCGGGTGTTCGGGGGGCCGTTCCACCAGGGCCAGCACCTCACGGCCCGCCGGGCCGTCTGGGTCGGCCAGCCGGTCGCGCAACAGCGCCCGCAGGCGGGTCCGGTCGGCCCCGTCCAGCGTCGCCGCGCCCAGCCCCCACAGGTCGAGCATACGCCGGTTCCAGGACCGCACGACGCCGTCCATGTCCACCCAGTGAATGCCCTCGGGCGACGCGTCGAGCTGCGTGCCGAGCAACGCATTGCGGATGCGCAGGTCCTCCATGACCCGCCGCCGCTCGGTGACGTCGGAAAAGGTGATGACGGCCACCTCGGCCGTGGCCGATGTCTCGACCAGGGGCGCCCGCGTGACCTGCGCCGTGAACCGGCGACCGTCGGCGCGGGTGAAGATCACGTCCCGGGGGCCCTCCACCGCCGTCGGCGCGGCATCGGCCGCCCCCTCGGTCACGCGGGCCTGCGGGCCGCTCCGATCGTCGTCGGCGACGCGCCAGGCGATGGCCGTCGGGTTGGCCGCGTCCGCCACCGCAGCGGCCTCGGCGGGCGGCACGAACAGCGCGGCCGGCGGTCGCCCGAGGATCTCCGGCCGAGTCCAGCCCAGCAGCCGTTCCGCCGCCTGGTTGACGAACGCGATCCGGCCCCGCCGATCGAGCGCATAAAGGCCCTCGGCCATGGTGTCCGCCACGGCCAGCAGTCGGCGCCGCTCCACCAGGGCGCGACGCCGGCTGTCCACGGTCACCCCCAGAAGAGCCACCACCAGGCCCATGACCAGCAGCATCACGGCCGCCTCCACGAGCCGTCCGTTGCGCAGCGCCACCATATCCGGCACGGCCGTCACGGCGATCACGTAGGCGGCGACCTCCCCCGTTACGTTGGGCACCGGCAGGAAGCTCACGGCGCAGGGCTGCCGCGCCACGGTCACCGGCAGGGCAAACGCCGCGCCCTGGCGCAGCCGGTCCGGAAGATCATCCCAGCGCGCCAGGTGCCGCGTCACCGGGTCCGTCGGCGTCCCGAACCCCTGCGTCGGCGCGCCGGTCTCGGCGTTGCCCTCCAGCAGGAAATCCGGGGCGAAGGTAACCGGGGCGTACAGCGCCAGCCGATCCGGGTCCACCCGGTCCCGCACCGTCGCCGCGTTCAGGATGAGGCGGAACGAGGTCCGGGGAATGAGCGGCGCCATCTCCGCGCTCAGGGCATCGAAGCCAACGCTGGCCTCGACCGTTCCCAGGGTGTCGTGCTCGTCGCCCAGCGGAAACACGAACCGGAAGCCGTGATACAGCCTGCCGATCTCGAAGGCGGTGACCCGGCGCCGCTCGGTGTTGGCCAGGCGCACCGAGGGGCGGACCTGGGTCAGGGAATCGCCGTACCGGGACGGCATATGCACACGCAGGAAGCTTTCGGCGGTCGGCAGGTGAAAGTGGAGCTGCCGCAGCCGGCGTTGCGTCAGACGCTCGTAGACGGGGAGCATCAGCCGGCGCAACTGGGCGCGGGCGAGGTCTCGCTGGTCGCCCTCCCGCTGGACCGCCCGGCGCATGATCGACCAGACCTCGGGCGTGTTCACCGATTCGGCGATGATGCTCTCCGCCACCAGCCGGTAGACACGCGTGACCGCCCCCCAGGTGGCGCGCACCTCCACCAGGTGTTCGTGCAGCAGCCGGTCACGATCGACCATGAACCGATGGGCCATGTACCCCGACGCGGCCACCGCGACGACCAGAAACACCGCCAACCAGCGCACGCCTGCTCATCCTCCCAGACGGGTCATCGCCGCGTCACGGGCCAGCGATCCACCGCGGCGCGCCGGGCCATGGCTGGCCCCCTCGCCCCCCTCGACTCCGAGGATCCCGGATGAGCCGAAAAAAAGCGAGCCTTCCCGTGAGTCCCCTCGACCGGGACCCGGACGCGTCGAGGTCAACGACGGGTGGTCTCAAAGATAGCCCTCGATGATGGCCCGCAGGTCGACGCGCGCCTTCAGCCGGCTCGCCAGCAGGTAGAAGCCGCCGAACTTGCGCTGCATGAACAGCGTGTCGATCGGCGGGATATGCCAGAACTCGCGGTCGGCGCCCAGCGCCATCCCCACGTCCCGCATCCGCACCGCCAGATCGTTGTCGGCGAAGTCGAAGGCGCCGGGGCGCTTCAGGGGCTCCATGGACATCTCGAACATGTCGACCATGAGCTGCTGGTGGTGCGTGGCCGTATGCTCGGCGAAAAAGCCGATGTCGAGGATTGCTTGCCGCACCGCCGCGCGGTCCCCATCGATACCCGCCGTCATCAGGCGGCGGAACTGCTCGGCCATCTCGGGGCGGAACGCGCGCGAGGCGCCGAAGTCCAGCAGCACCACCCGGCCCGTCGCCGGCTGATAGCGGTAGTTCGCGAAGTTCGGGTCGGTCTGCATCAGCTGGAACTCGAAGAACTCGCGGAACAGCAACCCAATCAGCAGCGCCATCACCCGGTCGCGCATCTCCTGCGGCGCGTCGGCCAGGGTCTCGATGCCCACACCCTCGACGTAGTCCATCGCCAGCACGTCCCGCGTGGTCAGGTCCGCGTGCAGGCTGGGCACCACGAAGTCCGGGGCACCGGCCAGAAGCTCGGCGAACCGCGTGAGATACCGACCCTCGCGCTCGTAGTCGGCCTCTTCGTGGAGCTGCCGCTTGGCTTCCTCCAGCATCGGCGTGATGTCGAGGTCCTTGGACATGACCCCGGACATCCGCATCAGGGCGGCCACGTTGTTCACGTCGCTGTTGATGCTGCGGCGAACGCCCGGGTACTGCACCTTGATCGCCAGGTCGCGTCCGTCCAGCGTATGGGCCCGGTGCACCTGCCCGATGGAGGCCGCCGCGATGGGCCGCACGGTGAACTTGGCGAACCGCCTTTGCCAGCCCTGGCCCCAGGCGTCGTCCAGCACCCTCTTGAGCTGCGCGCCCGGCATGTAATGGGCATCGGCCCTGAGCCGGGCCATGATCTGGGCCAGTTCGGGCGGCAGCATGTCGCCCGCGTCCATGGAGATGAGCTGGCCCACCTTCATCGCCGCGCCCCGCATGTGGGCCATCTGATCGGCCACCTTGCGGGCGTTGGCGGGCGTCAGCAGCAGGTCGCTCGCGCGGGGCCGCTTGCCCTGGACCACCTGGCGCGCGCCGTGCAGCGCCGCCGTGCCGGCGATGTTGGAGGCAAGGCCGCCGAAACGGGCGAGGCGGGTCAGACGGCCGCTGGGCACCGCCAGGGCACGGGAGTCGGGTTTATGCTCGGTCATCGGGGTGTCCTTCGGGGGATTGGGCACCGATCCTACCCAAGCCCGAGCGGTGAGGCTGTGACTAAGTCACGCACCCCGGCACACGGTTATCCCCGACACGGCGCCCGGATCAGGCGCCGCCTCCATCCCCCACACGCCCACGTCCGACCGATACCGGACACGCGTGCGGCGCCCGTCAAAGGCGCCGCCGGGGTCCCTTGGACCCGCATCACGCATCGTGATCAAGCATCACCGGGTCGGTGGCGGCGCATGGTCACCGCCCACGACCGGCCGCGCGCCCGTTTGTCCCGGCGCGCAACCCGGACACATCCCGCAGGCTGGTTCTAGAGCGTCGTCTTGGCGCGGATGTCCTCCAGGCGTTGCTCCAGCACGGCGTTCAAGCCGGCCACGGTGCCTTCCTTCTTCAACACCGAGGCATACTCGGATCGCCAGGTCTGCGACATCCAGATGCCTTCCACCGACAGGTCGACGATGCGCAAGCCCCCGGCCCGCTGCCGGACCCGCCAGGTGACGACGAACGGGTTGCCTTCCTTGGCGCCGATCTCGGTCTCGATGAAGTGGCCCTTGTCCCCATCCGGCACCACGTTGCGCACGTGCAACTGCTGGCCCCCGTATTCGTCGAACCGGCTGCCCCAGTTGTAGACGTTGAACTCCTTGAACAGCCGCAGGAACTCGGTGCGTTCCTCCTCGCTGGCCGTGCGCCACGCGCGGCCGACCACGAACCGGCCCACGGCCTCCAGGTCGAAGGCTTCATCCAGAAGGGTCTCGAAGCGGCCGATCCGCTCCTTCTGCGAGATGTCCGGGGTCAGGATGTTGTCGATGGCATGGGAGGCGACGGCCTGGATGAAGGCGGCGGGCTCGTTGGGCAGATCGGCGGCGCGGGCGCCCATGGGGGCGGCGACCAGCAGCGACAGGGCCACCAGAACGGCCGGGATCCAGCGCGGGCGGACCGACGAAAAGCGGGGGATCAGGGTCATGGGGCCCTCGTATGAGTCAAGCGGATGGGAATGAAGGCGGTCGGGATGCCGCATGGGGTTCGCCTCGGCGAGTCCGCGAACCGGCCTTCCGTTGGCATCATGGCTAACATGGATTGCCGGGACCGTCCACGGCCTGGACGGCCTCAGCCGCCCTTCAGCAGGGCCTCGACCTCGTCCTGCGACAGGCCGGTCTCCTGCGCCTCCTTGGCGCGGGCGGCCGCCTCGCGGTTGGCCTTGCGGCGCTCCGGCCCCTTCCACTCCATCTGCCGGCGGCGGCGGTCGGGGCCGAAGTAGGTCTTGGTGCGCACGAAGGGACGGGGCCGATCGATGATCGCCTTGACCCGCGAGTACAGTGACTTGGCCGAAATCGGCTTGGCCAGGAACTCGTGCACGCCGGCGTCGCGGGCCTCGACGACCCGGTGCATCTCGGTGTGGCCGGTCAGCATGATGATCGGCACGAAGGGGTTGGGGCTGTCCTTGCCGGTTCGCACCAGCCGCACGAAGTCCAGACCGTCAAGCGGCGACATGTTCCAGTCGCAAATGATGATGTCGGCCGGAAAATGGCGAAGTTCCTTGAAGGCATCGGCGCCGTCAGCGGCCTCATGAACGCTTTTCGCCCCCAGCGCATGCAGGATGGTCTTGACCAACGCGCGCATGTGCTTGTTGTCGTCCACGATCAGGAAGTTCAGGCGTTCCAGGTTGTATCCGGCCATCCTCGCCTCTATTGCCTCCCGTTGCCCTATGCTTCGTGGCGACGATGGCCGTGGTCCTTGCCTCTGGACCCTCGTCCGCCCCAGAGACTGTCGGGATCGAGGGGCAAGTCAAGCGGAAAAACCCTCGGACCGCCAACCAGCCATGACGACTCAGACGACGGTCACCCCGGGGTGACGGCGGGACCAAGCCGAAACGCAAACAATTGTTTACATTTCAATATTGTATCGCAGAGGGCGGAAGGTCGTCAAAGGTCGCGCCGCGCCGTTGTAAGGACACGGTCATACCAACGGTCATGGAGAATGACCGTTGGTATGACCGTTGCCGGCCCACTCCCCCGCCCACGACAGTATATGCTTGGGATGGCCGGGTGGGGGAGTGGGCTGGGACCGCCCTGGCACCGCGTCGCGGTGCCAGGATCTTGACCATCCGGGCGCCAGCAAGGCGCCCGGCGGCGAATGTGTCACACTCATCCGCCGCTGGTATCAGACATCAAAGCACGGTTCTGGTGCACGCCTGTCGGCGGCGATGCGACCCCCGAGGACACCCGGATGTCGCACCCCGGCGCCGGAAACGGCCCGGCCAGATCGGCGACCACCCCGACGACCGGTGGGATCGGCCATCCCGTCACGCGGCGGAGAGAACGGCGGCCTGGTCAGGCCAGGCCGTCGATGGCCGCGTCCGACAGGTCCCCGGGGACGATGGTCATGGGCACCCGCAGGCGATGGGCCTGCTTGCCGGTCAGGGCGGTGATCAACGGCCCCGGCCCGTCCTTGCCCGACCCGCTGGCCAGCACGACGACGGAGATCTCCGGCTCCTCGTCCAGCAGCGCCAGCAGTTCCTCGGTGGGCGTCCCCTCCCGAACAAACAGGGCCGGCATGCGCCCGGTCATCCGCCCGACCAGCGATGCCTGGCGCTGAAGCAGGCTCTCCGCATCCTCGCGGGCCTCGTCGCGCATGCGTTTGCCGACGAACCCCCAGTGGGCGAACTCGGCCGGTTCGGTGACATAAAGCAAGGCCACATGGCCGCCGGTGTTGCCGGCGCGCCGGCAGGCGAAGCGCAGGGCCGCGCGCTGTTCGACACTGCCGTCGACCACCACCAGAAAGGTGCGGTCCTCCGGCCCCAGGGACGCGCCCGGATCGGTCCGGGACACAGGTGTGACGGGATCATGCATCGCTCGGGTCCTCCCTCCCGACCACCCCTCCCGATGGCACGTCCCGTCGCCCGGCAAGCCGGACGTGGAGCGACCCCACCGTGGACGGCGTGGTCCGACGACGGACTTTGGTCCTGCCCCAGACGTCCCCCGGCGCCCGGCGCGGCCTCCGCCACCGAAGTGTCATCTTTCCCAGGATTGTCACGGGAACGCAATCGCGATCGGTGTCGGGGCGATCCGGCAGCCGCCGTCCCACCGCCATGCCACAAAATATGGCCCACGCGACTGCGTCCGGTCAGGGATCGGACGGCCCCTGAAGCGGGCCGCCGGCGGCCTCCCACGCCGCGATGCCCCCGTCGAGTCGGTGGACAAGATCCGGATAGCCGAACTGCACCAATGCCTTGGCGGCATGCCCACAGCGAATGCCAACGGCACAGTGAACCAGCAGCCGACGATCCCCGGGATCGGGCATGAAACGCGGATCGAACCCCGACAGCGGCATCAAATAGGCACCGGGAATATGCCCCTGGTCGAACTCGAACGGTTCGCGGACGTCCAGGACAAACACCGTGCCATGGGCATGCCAGGCGATGGCCTGAGCGGCCGGCACACGCTGAACCTGCGCGCGCACGCGCGACTCGGCTTCGTCGTCGTCGGGGATGCGGAACATGCGATCGATCCACCGGTGTGTGCTACGATCGAACGAGGGCCGGACGCTCACAGGATCCGTTCGCACTTTCGTAGGGGTCGAATACTCGATCTTTAGCAGGATTTTCATCGACAATGCAAGATAACCCCCGCGACCCCTCCGAGGTCATGATGGCCCCCGAGGCCTCACCCCCGCGCGCGGATCGCGTTCTTGACGTCCGCGACCTGCGCTGCCCGCTTCCGGTCCTGCGCTCGGTCAAGGCCCTGCGGTCGCTGGCCCCCGGGGCCGTGCTGGAGGTCTGGACCACCGACCCCGCCAGCGTCGAGGACATGCGCGCCCTGGCCGCGCGCGGCGCCGCCGACCTGCTGGCGCAACATCGGGATGGGGAAACCATCCACCATTGGCTGCGGCAACCGACACCTCCGGAGTCGTCGCGCCCGGGGGACGAGACGCCGCCGCGATGACACCGATCCCCGCGCGGCGACCGATCCCCTTTCTCGGCCGTCGCCAAACGGTTTTTCATTTTATCTTGCGGGGTTGCAACGATTCGCGTATACGAAACTACAAGATCTGTGGTCGGTAGGATGAGCCAGAGATCCGCCCGTGACCCGTCCCCGCGCCACCCCGGTCATACGCTCTTAACGGCTTGCGTGTGACACTGGGACCGAAGACGGGGAGATTGAAGACGGGAAGATTGACTGAGGGGGCCCCCGGGAGGGGGCTCCGGCAATGCCGCCGCGGTCGTCGCCTCGGCGAGCGGGACGCGATGGGGTGTGACCTGTCCGGTTTCCGGACACCGCCCGGATAAAGGAATACCCTTGATGGCGGTCGAAGCCGACCCGACCCAACCCGCCTCCCAGGTCGCCCCGGCGTCGTCCGGGGCGCCGGTCGTGGTGCCGTCGGACGCGCCCGGGCAGACCCCGGCGGGCCTGATCGACCTGTCGCGCCGGGGCCTGCTGGTCGCGGGGGCCGGGGCCTGCGGGTTGGCGACAGCCAGCGGCTGGACCGGTACCGCGCTGGCTCAGACCCTGGCCACCGGGTTCCGCCTGGGCCTGCATGCCAGCAGCACCCGCGTGGTGGTGGATGTATCGGCCCGCCCCGCCTATCGGCTGTTCACCCTCGTCGATCCGCCGCGTCTGGTGCTGGACCTGCGACAGGCGGACTGGCTGGTGCCGGCCGGCGCCCTGCCCGCGTCCAAGGGCCATGTGCGCGGCGTGCGCCATGGCCTGCTTCCCGACGGCCTGACCCGGGTTGTCCTGGACCTCGACGGACCGACGCAGGTCGCCAACGCCTTCGTGCTGTCGCCGCGCGACGGGCGGGACTGGCGCCTGGTGATCGACCTGACGACCACCACGCCGTCGGCCTTCCGCGCCGCCGCCGGCGTGGAGCGCGCCATCCAGGCCGATCCGGCGCCGATGCCAGCGCCGGCGCTGGCGTCCACGGCACCCGGCGCGGAAGAGCCGCCGCCGTTGCCCTCCCTGCTGGACCCCGTGGTGGCGGCTGCGACGCCGCCGGCGCCCACGCCGCTGACTCCGGTGGCCACCGCCATCCCGGCGGTGGCGGCGGCCCCGGCATTGACACCGGCCCCCTTGCCGTCGGCGGCGCCAGCGGCCTTCGTGCCGATCCCGGCCCGCAAGCCGACGCTGCCGCGCAAACCGGTGATCGCCCTCGACCCGGGACACGGCGGCCGCGATCCCGGCGCCATCAGCGTCAATGGCGTCTACGAGAAGGACATCGTGCTGTCGATGGCGCAGGAGGTGCGCCAGGTGCTGATGGGCACCGGCCGCTACCGGGTGTTCATGACGCGGGACCGCGACGTCTCGGTCCGCCTGCGCGAGCGGGTGCGCCGCGCGCGCCAGGCCGAGGCCGACCTGTTCCTGTCCATTCACGCCGACGCCTTGCGCAATCCGGGCGTCCGGGGTCTTTCGGTGTACACCCTGTCGGAAAAGGCGTCCGATGCCGAGGCCGCCGCCCTGGCGGACCGCGAGAACAAGGCCGACATCATCCTCGGCATGGATTTCAGCGCGGAATCGGCGGATGTCACCAACATCCTCATCGATCTCGCCCAGCGCGAGACCATGAACCGCTCGGTCCGCTTCGCCAACACCCTGCTCGCGGAACTGCCCCGGGAGGTCCGCACCCTCAACCACAGCCGCCGCTACGCCGGCTTCGCCGTGCTGAAGGCGCCGGATGTACCGTCGGTGCTGCTGGAAATGGGCTATCTGTCCAATCGCACGGACGAAAAACTGTTGCGCCAGCGGGCCTATCGGGTGAAGTTGGCGCATGCCGTGGTGCGGTCCCTGGACCGGTTCTTCACCGTCGTCCAGGGCGCCCAGCGGCCTTGACCACGCCACATTCGCAACCTACGACGGATGCTGACGTCCCCCGTGGATGCCCGGGTTAAGCCCGCGTGGTCCCGCCCGGGTCGTCGCCGTGAGATCCGAGTCGGTTCCGGCGTGTCCCGGGGACCATCCACCCTTTCCAAGTTGGCGTCCGCATGTTGAAGGTTTTTCGCCTGTTCGTGGCCGGTTCCCTCGTCATGGGCGTGGTCGGCGTCGCCTGTGTGGCATACGTGCTGTACCACTTTGGCCGCGACCTGCCGGCCTATGACCACCTGAAGACCTACGAACCCCCTGTCACCACGCGGGTCTATGCCTCGGACGGGCGCCTGATGGCCGAATACGCCATCGAGAAGCGCATCTACCTGCCGATCGAGGCCATCCCGGAACGACTGCGCAACGCCTTCCTCTCGGCCGAGGACAAGAGCTTCTACAGCCACCCGGGCATCGACGTTCAGGGCCTCGTCCGCGCCGTCATCACCAACCTGCGCAACGTCAACACCGGACGGCGGCCGGTGGGCGCCTCGACCATCACCCAGCAGGTGGCCAAGAACTTCCTGCTGTCCAACGAGGTCTCCATAGAACGCAAGATCAAGGAAGCGCTGCTGGCCTTCCGGATCGAACAGGCGTTCACCAAGGATCACATCCTTGAATTGTATATGAACGAAATCTACCTCGGCCATCAGAGCTACGGGGTCGGCGCCGCCGCGTTGAATTACTTCAACAAGTCGGTGGACGAACTGACCATCGCCGAGGCCGCCTATCTGGCCGCCGTGCCGAAGGCCCCGAACAACTACCACCCGGTCAGGAACCCGGACGCCGCCTATGGCCGCCGCGACTGGGTCATCGGCCGCATGCTAGAGGATGGCCACATCACCCCGGCGGAGGCGGCGCAGGCGCGCTCCGAGGCCATCCAGATGCGCAGGCGCGACGAGACCCAGGCGGTCTACGGCGCCGGCTTCTTCGCCGAGGAAATCCGCCGCACCCTGGCCACGCAGTATGGCGAGGACGCGCTGTACAAGGGCGGCCTGGCGGTGCGCTCGACCCTGGATCCGGCGCTTCAGACGATCGCCGGCAAGGTGTTGCGCGACGGCTTGATCGCCTACGACCGCCGTCATGGCTGGCGGGGCCCGGTGGCCACCATTCCCGTTTCCGAGGCCACCGATGCCTGGCGCCAGGACCTGGCCGGGATCGCCCGGCCGGCGGGCACGCCCGAGACCTGGACCCTGGCGGTGGCCCTGGGCGTGGACGCCCGGTCCGTGCGCCTGGGCTTCGTCGACGGCCGCACCGGCACCATGGCCTTCGACACCATGACCTGGGCGCGGCCCTGGCGGGAGGATCAGCGCGTGGGTGCCGCGCCGCGATCCGCCGGCGACGTGCTCTCGCCGGGTGACGTGGTGCTGGTCGAGGCGGTGGATGCCGATGGCGACCCGCTGCCCCCCACCCCGGTCGCCTCGGACGGCGGCGGCGAGGGCCAGGAGACCGACGCCACGCCCCCCGCCACCTTCGCGCTGCGCCAGCTTCCCGATATCGAGGGTGCGCTGGTGGCCATCGATCCCCGCACCGGGCGCGTGCTGGCCATGATGGGCGGCTTCTCCGCCGAACGCTCGGAGTTCAACCGCGCCACCCAGGCGTTGCGGCAGCCGGGATCGTCATTCAAGCCCTTCGTGTACATGGCGGCGCTGGAGAACGACTACACGCCCGCGTCGATCATCCTGGATGCCCCCTTCGTCTACGACCAGGGACCGGGCATGCCCAAGTGGAAGCCCAAGAACTACTCCCACAGGTTCTACGGCCCGTCCACCCTGCGCATGGGCGTCGAGAAGTCCCGGAACCTGATGACGGTGCGGCTGGCCCAGGCGGTGGGCATGGAGAACGTGGCCGACGTGGCCGAGCGCTTCGGCGTGGTGGACGACATGCCGGAGTACCTGGCCGCCTCGCTGGGGTCCATCGAGACCACGGTGCTCGACCTGACCACGGCCTACGCGCGCATCGTCAACGGCGGCAAGGACATCCAGGCGACCCTGATCGACCGCATTCAGGATCGCCACGGCCGCACCGTCTATCGTCACGACGCCCGCGCCTGCGAGGTTTGCCAGCAGGTGCAGTGGGCCGCTCAGCCGGTGCCCTTCGTGCCCGACGACCGGTCGCAGGTGACCGATCCCCTGACCGCGTACCAGATGGTCTCCATTCTCCAGGGCGTGGTGCAGCGGGGGACGGGCGGTCGCGTCGGCGCCGCCCTGCGCCGGCCCTTGGCCGGCAAGACCGGCACCTCCAACGACTCCTTCGATACCTGGTTCGTCGGCTTCTCCCCCGACCTGGCCGTGGGTGTGTTCGTCGGCTTCGACGAGCCGCGCACGCTGGGCGGACGGGAGGCCGGCTCCACCGCCGCCGCGCCGATCTTCCGCGATTTCATGCTGGCCGCCCTTGCCGATACCCCCGCGCGACCGTTCCCGGTGCCGCCGGGCATCCAGTTCATCACCGTCGACCGCCATACCGGCCAGCGCGCCAGCGGCGGCGGCGACGTGATCGCCGAGGCATTCAAGCCGGGCGAGGGGCCGGTCCGCAATCCCGTGGTCCT
This sequence comes from Roseospira visakhapatnamensis, assembly GCF_014197915.1. Taxonomy (GTDB): domain Bacteria; phylum Pseudomonadota; class Alphaproteobacteria; order Rhodospirillales; family Rhodospirillaceae; genus Rhodospira; species Rhodospira visakhapatnamensis. The sequence goes on along the minus strand of NZ_JACIGK010000002.1, from coordinate 87,155 downwards.
GGATGGCTCGGCCCATGGCGCCCATTACGGCTTCCCGTCCACGGCCGGGGTGGGCGTGGTGCCCATGCCCAGCGGCGTGTACGGCTACGGATCCAGCGCCACCCCGGCGATCGGGTCGGGGCCGGTGGGCGGTGGCCAGGTCGGCACCGCGCCTCCCCCGCCGCCCAGCGGCGGCGGGGCCCCACAGGCCGGCGGTCTGTATTGATCACGGGGGGGCCCGGTATCGCGTCCGGCGACTGATACCAGCGGTCATTGAGAATGACCGTTGCGGTCCGTGGCCGCCGCCATCAGCCCGAACCACGGTGGTAGCGCCCGGACGCGCCACCCCCTCGACCCGCACCCGACCGTCCCCCGGGCGCCCCGCCCTGCGGGCGCCCCACGTCGGCGGTCGCGCGGCGGTACAGATCTGGATCGGCCAGGGCGGTCACCGAAATCGTCCGGTACCCATGATCGAAGTCATGGTTGTTGGCCAGCCGGGCATGGGGCGGGATGCCCTCGAAATGCACGATCTGGCGAACCACCCACACCGATTGATACTGGCCGTCGGTCTTGACGTAACGGTCCCCGACCTGAATGCCATGACGGACCTGGGACGCCGCGCCAAGGGCGCCGATCAAGCGTCGGAAGAAACTCATGCCGAATTCCCCGCGCCACGGTCCCCAAAAAAGCGCCCGCAGACCCAGCGCTTTTCGTTACCGGTGGAGTCCTGATGGCAACGGTCATTTGGGAACGACCGTTGAAGCCCGTGACCGGCCCGCGGATGCATCTCGCACGGCCGCCGCCGGTAGGAGGGGGTCTCTTTTCCCTCTTGCATGAGATTTTGCATTGATTGAGTCATCACATCAAGAGTGGACGAACGCCCGCCCGCCCGGGGATCTCCCGCTCAGGAACTCGTTGGCGCCCCGCCACCACGAGCGTATGGTGCGATGAGAGAAGACGCGTCCCCGGGCTAGGGCAGGGTCCGGGGGCCATCGCGCCGCCGTCGTCGGGGTCCCTGTGCGCGACCCCGTGAGGGTCGCCGGAACGGCCCGGCACCGGCGTCATGGGGGGGGTGGTCCACCACCGGGGACTGAGGACAAACGATGGCAGACCAGCAGGGGCAGGACCGTTCCGAACAGGGCCGGGTCTTCCGGCTATTGACGCGCGCCGACTTCGACGGGGTCATCTCGGCCGTGCTGCTGCGCGAACGCGGGCTGATCGACGAGATCGCCTTCGCCCAGCCCAACGACATGCAGGCCGGGCGCGTTCCGGTCACGCCGGACACCATCACCTCCAACCTGCCCTTCGTGGAGGGTGTGCACCTGGCCTTCGATCATCACGTCTCGGAGATCACCCGCGTCGGTCCGCGTCCAAACCTGATCATCGACGGCCGGGCGCCCTCGGCGGCCCGCGTCATCTACGAGCACTACGGCGGCCGCGCCGGCTTTCCCGAGATCGCCGAGGACATGATCGAGGCCGTCGACAAGGCCGACAGCGCCGACTACGACGAAATGGACATCCTGGCGCCCGACCGCTGGACGATGCTCAACTTCGTCATCGATCCCCGCACCGGCCTGCACCGCCTCAAGCACTTCGCGATCTCCAATGACCAGTTGATGGTCGACCTGAGCCATTACTGCCGGCGCCACCCCGTCGACGAGATCATGCACATCCCCGACGTGGAAGAACGCGTCCACCTGTATCTTCAGCACAAGGAACAGGCCGAGCACCAGACCCGCCGCAACGCCCGCCGACGGGACAACCTGATGATCGTGGACTTCCGGCGCGAGCCCATGATCTTCGCGTGCAACCGGTTCATGGTCTACGCGCTGTTTCCCGAGATCAACATCTCGCTCTACCTGTCGCGGGCCAGCCGGCCCGGCGTCATCGAGATCGCCGTCGGCAAGTCGATCCTCAACCGCACCGCGCGCACCGATGTCGGCCATCTGCTGCTGGAGTACGGCGGCGGCGGTCACGAGACCGCCGGCACCTGTCAGGTTCCCGAGGCCGAGGCCGACCGCGTCGCCGCCGAACTGGCCACGCGGATCATCGCCGATGGCTGACGGCCGCCCCCGGATACCATGGCCGGCGTCCCGGCCGCCTCGTCAACCGGGCTTGTCCGGTGCGGGCTTGTCCGGCGGGTGTCTCCCATGACTCCCTCCCGTCCAAAGGCGTCCCCGCCGGCCCGCAAGGGCGCCGGGCGCATGGCCGATGTCCCCGCCACCGTGCTGGCCGACCTGAACGCCGGACACATCGAGACCCGCACGCTGGTCGAGATGTTCGCCATGGACCTGGGCGTCCTGCTGGACCACGTGGCACCCGGCCTGGGCCCCCGCCTGGAGACCCGCGCCGGCGCGGACGCCGGCATCACGCGGCGCATGGCGGCCGCGGCCGATGTGCTGCTGGAGGCCAAGGGGCCGGCGATCATCGATACCCTGGCGGCACATCCCTCGGACATGGCCCGGGGATGGGGTGCCTATGCCGTCGGCGCGCTGGACGACCTGGACCTGCCCGCCCGCCTGGCACGCATCCGACCGTTCGCCGCCGATCCGCATTTCGGCGTGCGGGAGTGGGCCTGGCTGGGCGTGCGCGCGCGCATCGCGGCCGACGTCGACCGGGCCATCGCCCTGCTGGAACCCTGGACCGGCGAGGCGCGGGATACCTTGCGCCGCTTCGCGGTGGAGAGCACGCGGCCACGCGGCGTCTGGTGCCGGCACATCGCGGCCTTGAAGGCCGATCCGGGGCGCGGCCTGCCCGTGCTGGCACCGCTGCGCGCCGACCCGTCGCCCTACGTCCAGGATTCCGTGGCCAACTGGCTGAACGACGCGGCGCGCGGGGATCCGGCGTGGGTACGCGCGCTCTGCGCAAGCTGGCTGGGCGGCGTCGGCGACGACGCCGTGGATCCGGCGACCCGGCGCATCTGCCGACGCGCCCAGCGCAGCCTCAAGGACGCGTAATACCGACGGCCCTTGAGAAGGACCGTTGCCGTCCGTGGCCGGCCCGCGCCTTAGCGCAAGGTGCGTAATCCTGGGCTCACGCACCATACTCTATGACTCTGATATTTAAGCAAATCGTCGTCGCGATCCGGTTCGGATCGCTCGGGATTTGCTCTAGTTGATCATGGTCACGCCGCCCTTGAGGGTCAGCATGCCCTGGCCCTCGACCGTCGTCATGGGGGCCTTGACCGTCGTGGTCGCCTGCCCCTCGACAGTGACCATGGTACCCTTGATGGTCACCCCGCTCTGGTCGATCTTGATGCTGTTGGCGCCCACCTTCAGCTCGATGGACTGCATGGCCTCCAGGGTGATCTTGCCCAGCGAGCACGTGGTGGTGTGATTGCCCTGGCTGAGCGTGTTGGTCTGGTTCCCCTGACCCAGGGTGTTGGTCTGGTCGCCCATGCTGACGGTCGTGGACTGATCGCCCTGCGAAACCGCGATCGTCCGGTCGCCCTGGCTGACGGTCACCGACTGGTTGCCCTCGGACACGGTGATGGTCTGGTTGCCCTTGGCGACGGTGACGCTCTCGTTGCCCTCGCTGACCGTGCGCGTGCGGTTGTTCTTCACCGTCTGGGTCTGGTCGTGCTCCACGGTCAGGGTATCGTCGTTCTCGACGAAGCGGGTGTAGTCCTTCTGGGCGTGGACATACACTTCCTCGCTGCCCTTCTTGTCCTCGAAGCGCAGTTCGTTGAAGTCGGCGGTGCCGCCCTTGGCGCTGCTGCGCGTCTTGATGCCGCTTTGCGTCTTGTTGGCCGGCAGGGTGTAGGGCGGCATGGTCTCGGCGTTGTACACGCAGCCGGTGACCAGGGGCCGGTCGGGGTCACCCTCCAGGAACTCGACCACCACCTCCATGCCGATGCGGGGAATGAAGAGGGTCCCCCACTGGCGCCCAGCCCACATCTGCGCCACCCGGATCCAGCAGGACGACTTCTCGTCGGACTTTCCCAGACGGTCCCAATGGAACTGGCAGCGGACGCGGCCGTAGGTGTCGGTGTGGATCTCCTCGCCGGAGGGGCCGACCACCATGGCCGTCTGCGGCCCGCGCACCACCGCCTTCGGCGTCTTGCGGGCGGGACGGAAGGGCACCGTGGCCGGCAGGCAGGTGAAGCCATTGGCGTAGGATGATCCGCCGCCCCCGGAAAAGTGGCTTTCGTCCGACGCCTGGTGGCGCACGCTCAGCAGCACGTGTTCGGTGTCGGCGACGGTGGGCAGCGGATGCTCCTTAAGGGTGAAGGTCTGCCCCGGCGAGAACATGCGGTAGGCCCCGCTGCCCTCGGCGACCTGATACTCCGCCTCCTCGGCCTCCATGCGCACCCGGGCCAGGGCGGAGCCGCGATCCTTCTTCACGTAGCGGCCGGGATACTCGTAGTGCTCCCACGACTTGAAGTCGGCCGGATCCAGCACGGTGCTGGTCTCGGCCTTCAGGTCGGTGGAGGGCGCCTCGAAATCGTAGTCGTCATGCACCACCTTGCCGGTGCGGAACCAGGCGCCGCCCGTCCACGCGAACACCCCGTCCGCATGGGCACGGCCGCCGGACCGGTAGTAGGCGTCGGCGTCGTCGCAGGGTGCATAGGCGCTGGGCGCGTCGCCCAGCACCATGGTGTGCGTCCCGTCCTCGTGGCGGAAGGTATAGAAGAGTCCCTCTTCCTCCAGAAGACGGGAAACAAAGGCGAAATCGGTCTCGTTGTACTGGACGCAGTAGTCCCGCTGGGCCGGTTGGCTGGTCACGCCCGAGGTCTCCAGGGCGGACACGCCGCCCTCCGACAGCACCGCCTTGATGATGTCCAGCGCGGATTGAGTCTGGAAAATGCGGCAGTCGCTGGTCTTGGTCAGCAACCAGAACGTCGGCACCACCTCCAGGCGATAGGCGCGGTAACCGTGGACCACCAGCGGCCCGCCGGCCATGGACTTGACGATGCCGTTGAACGGCCGTGGGTCGAGATCCTCGCCCCGGCGCACGCGCACGGTGACCGACTTGCCCAGAAGGGTCGCCGGATCGATGGCGTCGTCCGACGACAGCACGTCCACCGTGAAGAGAAACAGGGTGGACAGCCGCTCCTCGCCCGCCAGGCCGGTGGGGATGAGCACATCCGCGCCAAGGGGGCTGTCCATGGTGAGCCAGCGGCCGTCCTGGGTCAGGACCACGTCCGACATGAAGCGTCCTTTCGGACAGACCCGGGCATCCGGTGCGCGCGGGGACCGGGCCGGGTCTCCTCGGTCGACCGCCGATCACAACAGGTCGGAGGGACGCCCTCGTGCAGCGACGCATCCAAGGGATTTCCCTTGATTGCGTCGCTGCACAAAACATTGTTTCCAGTGCACGTTCGATCCAGACAAAAGAATGCAGGCTGCATCTATTGTCTCGATCAGTGCACCAGGACGCCCCTCCCCGCCGCGATCATGCCTCCATCACGCCATGACCCGGGTCGTCACGACTTCTTGGTGGTGGAGAGGTCATAGCCCACCGCGATCGGCGACCCGAGATCGTTACCTTCACCGGACGGAATGTACTTGTACTCGACCTTGGTGAAGTTGAACGAAATGCTCTCCGAGGGACGATCACCGCCGGTGGACATGGAGTAGCCCGACACCAGGGTATTCGTGAGCACGTAGGTCGCGTAGGTGCGGCCCGGGCTGCCCGTGGACACCAGGTGGATCTCGCACTTCTTGCCCTTGTCGCCGACGCAGGCCTCGATCAGGAAGTGCGGCGAGGATCCGTCCATCTGCTTGGTGATGGTCACCTCGCTGATCGAGGGTTCCGAGGCCTCACGATTGGCGGCCGCGCCCGCCGGGGTCGAGATCGCGCGGCCGACCCCCCATTGAAGGGAGCCGATGTCCAACCACTTCTTGTGGTCCTGATGGGTGGCATCGCCGTCAATGCCTTCGTACTTGATGTAGATCGCCACGGTCCGTACCCCCTGTTTCTGTCTCGGTGTTTGTGCCGTGAGGCCTTGTCAAGGATCGTTGCTCATGGATCGGTGAGCGGCCCGGCGACGTCCCCCGGACGGCCGCCAGCGGGCCGGAGCGGTCAGTCCAGCTGGTAGGTGAAGTGCCCCCCGTCGTCCAGGTCCACATGAACCCTGGAGACCGAAAGGCCATCGGCCAGGCGGCCGAGGATGCGGGACGACAGCTCCGGCAGCATGCCCCGCGACAGGATGTGTTCGATGTTGCGCGCGCCGCTTTCCGACTCCGTGCAGCGGCTGGCGATGGTCTCCACCAGCGCCGGCGCGTAGGTGAAGGACGCCTTGTAGCTGTCCGCGACGCGCTTGCGGATGCGCTCCAGATTGAGCCCCACGATCTCGCGGATGATGGCGTCCGACAACGGGAAATAGGGCACCAGGGTACACCGGCCCAGGAAGGCGGGCTTGAAGGTGTTCAGCAGGTCGGGCCGCAGCGCCTCGGCCAGGCCGGCGGCGTCGGGCATGGTCTCCGGGTCGGCGCACAGGCTTTCGATGGTCTCCGTCCCGGCGTTGGAGGTCATGATGATGATGGTGTTCTTGAAGTCGATGTCCCGGCCCTCGCCGTCCTTCAGCATGCCCTTGTCGAACACTTGATAGAACAGATCCTGGACACCGGGGTGCGCCTTCTCCATCTCGTCCAGCAGCACGATGCTGTAGGGCCGCCGACGCACCGCCTCGGTCAGCACGCCGCCCTCGCCATAGCCCACGTAGCCGGGGGGTGAGCCCATCAGCAGCGAGACCTTATGCTCTTCCTTGTACTCGCTCATGTTGATGGTGGTGACGTTCTGTTCCCCGCCGTAGAGCAACTCGGCCAGGGTCAACGCGGTCTCGGTCTTGCCGACGCCGGAGGTTCCGACCATCAGGAACACGCCGATCGGCTTGCGCGGGTCGGTCAGCTTGGCCCGCGACGTCCAGATGGATTCGGTGATAGCCGCCAGCGCGTGGTCCTGGCCCTTGATGCGCGCCGACATGTGATCCTTCAGCGCCAGCACGGTGCGGATCTCGTCCGACACCATGCGGCCCACCGGCACGCCGGTCCAGTTGGCCACCACCTCGGCCACCGCCTGGGCATCGACGTTGATCTTGACCAGCGGTTCCTCGCCCTGAAGGGCCGCGAGGTCGGCCACCCTGGCGTCACGCTCGGCCTCCAGGGCCGGCACGTCGATGGGCTCGGCGGGCGGATCAGCCGGCGGCGCGCCGGCCCCGTCGTCACCGGCACCGGCGCTGGCGGCGACCGCGGCCACCTCCCGATCATGCGCCTCTTCCAGACGGTCCTGGATGTCGCGGATGGCGCGCACCAGGTCCCGTTCCTTCTCCCAGCGCTCGGTCAGCGCCGCCAGTTCGGTCTCGGCCGTCGTTCGGGCCTCGCGGGCGTGGGTGAGGTCCTCCTCGAAGTCGCCCTGGCCGATGGCCTTCTCGCGCTCCAGGATGTCGATCTCGGTGGTCAGCAGGCTGATGGAGCGTTGCCGATCCTCCACCGGCGCCGGGGTGGCGCTCTGGCTCATGGCCACGCGGGCGCAGGCGGTGTCCAGCAGGCTCACCGACTTGTCGGGCAACTGGCGGGCCGGAATGTAGCGCGACGACAAACGCACCGCCTCCACCACGCCATCGGTGGTGACGCGCACGCCATGGTGCTTCTGGAGCGGCCGGACCATGCCGCGCATCATGTCGATGGCCACCTTCTCGGAGGGCTCGTCGATCTTGACCACCTGGAAGCGCCGGGTCAGCGCCGGGTCCTTCTCGAAGTACTTCTTGTATTCGGCCCAGGTGGTGGCGGCGATGGTGCGCAACTCGCCCCGGGCCAGCGCCGGCTTCAGCAGGTTGGCGGCGTCGTTCTGGCCGGCCGCGCCGCCGGCGCCGATCAGGGTATGCGCCTCGTCAATGAACATGATGATGGGGGTTTCGGACGCCTTGACCTCGTCGATCACGCCTTTCAGGCGGTTCTCGAACTCGCCCTTCATGCCGGCGCCGGCCTGCAACAGGCCCAGGTCGAGCGAGCGCACGGCGACCCCGCGCAACGCCGGGGGCACGTCACCGCTGGCGATGCGCTGGGCGAAGCCCTCGACCACCGCCGTCTTGCCGACCCCGGCCTCGCCGGTGAGGATCGGGTTGTTCTGGCGGCGGCGGGTGAGGATGTCGACGATCTGCCGGATTTCGGAATCCCGGCCCAGGATGGGATCGAAACCGCCCCCGGCCGCCGTCGCCGTCAGGTCCACGGTGTACTGATCGAGGGCGCCGCCGGCCTTCGGCCCGCCCGGTCCGGCGCCGGGCGCGGCCCCCGGACCGGCGGCCGCGCGCGCCTGGGCCTGCATGGCCTCCTCGGCGGTCTCCCGGGTGATGCCGACGAAGCTGGCCTTCAGGGCCTCGGGCTGGATGGCGCGGAACTGCGACGACATGCCATGGGCCAGCGGTGCCAGATATTCGTCGGACACCAGCGCCAGCAGCAGATGACCGGAGCGCACCTGCGCCTCGCCATACTGCAACGAGCCGATGACCCACGCCTCGCGCACCATCTTCACCACGTCGGGCGACAGCGACGGCGCGCGGGAATTCCCGGTCTTCAGCTTCTCCAGCACGCGGTTCAGGTCGGCCGCCACCCGGGCGGGGTCGATCTCGAAATGCCGCAGGATGGCGGCGACGTCACCATCGGCGGACTCCACCAGCTTGGACAGCCAGTGTTCGATCTCGACGTTGTAATGGGTGCGGCTGGCGGTCATGCCCACCGCCGCCTCCAGGGCGCTCCGGCAGGATTGGTTGATTTTCCCGATCAGGGATTGCAGGTCCACGGCCACCATGGTGCTGTGCGTCCTCCTCGATCAGGTCCAACCCGGAACGATCCTAGCGACTGGCGCACGGCCATACCAGTACCATCGCGCCGCCGGCCGCCCCGCCGGCGTGGTTTTCGGGGGGCGGACGGCGAGGAGTCCGCATGCGGCGCGGGGCTGGGCAACCTGGGCAGGAAGACCAACCCACCTCGTCCGCCTGCGGTGATACCCGCCCCGGTCCTAGGCCCGATCGCCCGGTTGACCACCGGGCCGCCGCATCACCCCGTCGCGCAGCACCACCAGCAAACGTTGACGAATCGCGCCCCACCCGAAGGCGTCGGTCATCTCCAGCAGGACGGCGACGATCTCCAGTGCCGCCGCCTCGCCGGCCCCGGCGCGCCGCAACAGGCCCTCGGTGATCTCGGCCACCAGCCCATGGACGGTCTCGGCCAGGGTGGACAGCGCCGGCGCGATGTCCGCGCCGTGCACCCGGCTGGCGAACACGTAGAGATGCCCCAGCCGCCGCAGGCGCGGACCGAACCCGGCGGTGTCCAGCGCCGGCGCGGCCATGGCGGCGCGCAAGTCGCTGCCGTACAGCGCGGCCACGGCGGCGGCGTTGTCGATGAAGTCGGCCACCACGGCCCGCGCCATGCGGGCGGCGCGTCCGCTCTGGCGCGCGCCGCCCTCGCCGCCCTCCAGCAGCCGCTGGGCCAGCGCGATCAGGTCCTCCACCTCGCCCAGCATGGTCGCCATGCCGAACCGCGCCAGCGCATCCCCCTCCTGGGTGGCGTGGCGGATGACGGCGTTGACCTTGCGCATGACCTGGGTGGCGAGGGCGGCCATCTGTGCCTCGGCCGAGGCGCGTTCGGTGTCGGCGCCGATCTCCTCCAGGGCCAGGCACAGCACGTCCAGCCGCATGAAGTCGGCCGAGACCATGGCCAGGTCGGGTCCGTCCTCCTCGCCCAGGGAGGCATTCAGGCGCGCGGCGTGGTCCATGACGGCGTCGGCGATCTCGCCGGCCACCCGGTCCAGCGCCATGTCGCCCGCCGGACTGTCGCCCACCCGGTCGAGGGCGTCGCTGAGCAGCACCAGCAACCGCACCGCGCCCATCCAGTCGCGCCGCGTCTCGCGCACAGGACGCCCCGGCAGCGGCGCGCCGGACAGCGCGATCTCCAGCGCCGGCTTGACGCCTCGGGTCTCGATCAGCGCGACCAGATCGGCGGACACCGCCTGGCGAACGTCCGGATCCAGCCGCCCCAGGGACTCCCCGGCCGCCTCCAGCAGCACGCCGATGTCCCGCAACTGACGCTGCCCCAAGCGCTTGGCCAGGGCCTGGTCGAGGGCGTGCGCCAGCGCCTCGCGCAGCCGCGACAACCGGGCGCTGTCGTCCACCGCCGCCAGATCGCGGGCCTGGCGCGCCGCATGGGCCCGATCGGCGGCGACGCCGGCGCCGGCCGGCGGCATGACCGAGGCCAGCATCGTCGCCAGACTGGACAGCGCCCGCACCAGCCCCAGGGCATCCGGCCGGCGCGCCGGATCCTTGGTCAAGGCGGCGGCGATCACGGCGTCCAGGTCCGCCGGCAGCCACGCGGCCGTCCGCGAGGGCGGAGGCGGCTCCTCGAACAGGATCCCTTGCATGATGGACGCCAGGGTTCCGGAGAAGGCGCGCTCGCCGGTCAGCATGGCATACAGAACCACGCCCACGGCGAACACGTCGGCGCGATCCGACACCGCCAGGCCCTGCAACTGCTCGGGCGCCATGTAGGCGGGTGTTCCCAGCATGTCGCCCACCTGGGTCAGGTCCGCCGTCGCGCCGTCGCGCGCGGCGGCAATGCCGAAGTCCATCAGGATCGGGCGGCTCTCGTTATCCAGCAGCAGCACATTGGCCGGCTTGACGTCGCGATGGACGACCCCTCGGGCGTGGGCGTGGGCCAACCCGTCAAGCACCGGCAGCACCAGATCCAGCACCCGGGCCGGCGGCAGCGGCGCGTCGCGCTCGATGACGTCCTTCAGGGTCGGTCCCGTCAGGATGTCCATGACCATGAAGGGACCGTCGGGTCCCTCGCCGTGGTCGCGCACGCGCACCAGATGGGGGTGCACCAGCTTCCGGCCCAGGTCGGCCTCGCGCTGGAAGCGCCCCATCATCAGCGCGCGCTCGCCGGCGGTCAGCAGCTCCGGGCGCAGGGTCTTGACGGCCACGGCCCGACCGTCGCGGGTGTCCACCGCGCGGTGCACCAGGCTCATGGCGCCCTGACCCAACAGCCCATCCAGGCGATAGGGCCCCAGCGTCGCCGCCCCGTCCTCACCAGCCGACATCACCACCCCTGCCTCCCCCCTGCCCTGCCCTCATCGGTCCGGTCGCGCCCGGCCGGCCCCCTACAGCACGCCGAGCCGCCGCCACATCGGCACCACGCCCTCCAGCACCGGACCAAAGTTCTCGATCAGCGCCGCGCGGTTGGCGGCCTCGCCCTCAAGGGGCTCCCCTTCATGGCGCAGGGCCTCCCCGCGCGCCGACAGACGCGCCCAGGCGGCATCGGCCAACGCCTCCGGGGTTTCGTCGGCGCCGTCCGCCAGGGCCGCGTAGGCCAGCACATCGAACAGGGTGGCGAACACGCCGGTCCGCCCGAGGGCCGAGGCCAGCGCCGTGGAGGGCTTCAGGCGGCCCTGACCCAGGGGCAGGTCGGCGATCTCCCGGTTCAGCCGGCGCACCCGGTCCAGGACCAGCGGCGACGGATCGTCGTAGACCGGCACCGCCAGCCCGGACCCGGCCAGCATGCCGGCGACCTCCACCGGCGAGCGGTCGGCCACCCCCTCGGCCGCCACCCGGGCCAGCAAATCCCCCACGGTCAAGGGCGCCTCGCGCAGCCAGGCCAGCATCGGGCCGTACAGACGCAACTCCAGTTCGGCGGTGCCGACGGGCGTGGTGACCTTCAGGCTTTCCCCGCCCTCGACACGGGGGTTGATGAAGCGAACCCGGCGGAGCCGGTCGACCTGTTGGGGCTCGTCCAGGCGCAGGGCCCCGCGCAAGTACACGTCGCGGCGGAAGCCACGCCCCGCGCAGAAGTCGCCCGCCTGCTGGCGCAGCACCCGATCGGGCAGCATGTCCACCACCGCGCGTTGCTCGGGCGTCATCTGAAACTGCGAGAAATTGTCGAGCAGGCTGGCCGCGCCGGCATAGACCAGCTTGGCCGCCGCCATGTCCGCCACCGCATCGCTGAAGAACAGCGGCCGCCAGTGCGCGTTCAGGTACTCGTGGACCAGATAGGCGTCGTTGCCCCCCTCTAGTTCCCGGTCCAGGGCCTCGAACACCGTCTTGTCGCCCAGGCCCTGAGCATGCGCCGCGTGCAGCGCCTGGGCGACCGCATGAGCGGTCCGGAAGCGGCCGGTGCTCTCGCCTGGCTGACGCGCCGCCACCTCGCGCAACAGCCGCTGCACCGGCATGGCGGTGGTCCATCCCGGATAGCAGTTGTAGCTGAGGTACACCATGCCACCGGGATTCAGGTGCCGGTCGATGAAGCGGACGATGGCCCGCTTCAGGCCCTCGTCCACCCAGCTATAGACGCCATGGAGGGTGATGACATCGAAGCTCGGCAGGCTGTGCCGGGCCGCCTCCGGACCGGTCAGGTCTGCGAAGCTGGCCTCGATCAGGCGCACGTTGGTCAGGCCGGCGCGGGTGATCAGGCGGCGGCCCTGGGCCACGTGGGCGGGATTGAAGTCCACGCCCACGTAGGTTCCGCCGGGATCGGTGGCGCCCATCAGGGTGATCCCGAAGCCGGGACCACAGCCGAGATCGCAGTAGGTGAGGCCATCCAGCCCGGGCGGCTCGAACCCGTTGAGCAGGCAGGCCAGCGCCATGAATCCCGGCGTCTGGTGGTGATAGAAGCCCGGCATGTACGCGACATCGGTCACGTAGCCGGCGGACCAGTCCTCCCCGGGTCGGGCGCCGCTCATGACCGGGGTGCCCCGCTCAAGCGGCCAGCCAGGGGAACTGCCGGGCGCGCTCGGCCTCGAAGGCGTGGATCGCGTCTTCCCGCTGGAGCGTCAGGCCGATGTCGTCCAGCCCGTTGAGCAGGCAGTGCTTGCGGAAGGGATCGATGTCGAAGCGGATGACGCCGCCGTCCGGGCCGCGGATCTCCTGCGCCTCCAGGTCCACGGTGACGGTGGCGTTGGCGCCGCGACCGGCATCGTCCATCAGCTTGTCCACCTCGGACTGGGGCAGGCGGATGGGCAGAATGCCGTTCTTGAAGCAGTTGTTGTAGAAGATGTCGGCGAAGCTGGTGGCGATGACGCAGCGGATGCCGAAGTCCAGCAGCGCCCACGGCGCATGCTCGCGCGACGAACCGCAGCCGAAGTTGTCCCCGGCCACCAGGATTTGCGCCCCCCGCCAGGCCGGCTGGTTGAGCACGAAGTCCGGCACCTCGGCGCCGGCGTCGTCGTAGCGCATCTCGAAAAACAGGCTTTTTCCCAAACCGGTCCGCTTGATGGTTTTCAGGAACTGCTTGGGGATGATCATGTCCGTGTCGATGTTGACGATCGGCAACGGCGCGGCGACCCCGGTCAAGGCGGTGAACTTTTCCATGACGACCCTTCGTGTGGCGTTCGGGAGTCCCCCTTTGTAGCGGCCATGCGCCGGCCCGCAAAGACCCCATGGTTGGACGACGGTCACCGGCGCGCTCACGGACCGCGCCGGAGCCGCCCACGCGCGCCCCGCGCGCGTCACGCGCCCACCGACTCATCGTGTCTGGAGACGCCTACTCCGCCGCGACCCAGTTGGCGCCCGGCTCGGCATGGAGGAACCCGTTGGCGACGGCGCGATCCTCCAGCAGGTCCAGCAAGCGGTCCTCGGCGGCGTCGACGGAGCACGCCCCCGCGATCAGGTCCGCGTAAACTTGCCCCGCCGCCACCATGTCCAGGTCCAGCGGCGCGAGGCGGATGGCGGTGACCCCGGCCTTGATCAGGTCCGGGATCTCGCGCACCAGCAGGGTGACGGTACGCGCCTGGGTCTGCAGGCCGTTGACGATCAGGAACTCGTCGCCCTCCAGGGTGTCCACCTCCAGGCCCTCGGGGTCCTGGTCGCAGATCAGGCGGCAGGTGGCCTTGGTCAGGCCATGGGCGCGGGCATGGTAGCAGCGCGCCGAAATGGCCAGGGGCGCCCGCCCGAACACGTTCAGCCCGCACTCGACGCCCAGGCGCCCGGCCTCGGCGGCCAGCACCTCAACACTGCGGCGCGGCAGTTCCCAGGGCAGCGTCACGGCGGTGGCACCGCGCCCGGCCAGGGCGCGCAAGGTGCCCTCGTTGTAGACGTTGACCATCGGCCCGATGTGATGCGGCTTGCCCGACAGCAGGGCGAGCGCGCCGGTGTCGTTGGCCTCGATCAGGGCGCCGGCATTGGCGGTCTTGGACACCGCCTCCAGCACCCGCACGTCCTCCTCGTCCACGGCCAGGGTGATGGTCGGGCGCACCACCTCGCGGCCGGCGGCCTTCAGCGCCACCTCGGCCTCGGCCATGGCCTCGGCGACGGGCGTCTCGCGCTTGGAGCAGACCGTCTCGCCCAGAACCACGCGGTCGTAGGGGCCCTGCTCGGCGATGGCGCGGTAGAAGTCCCGCCGCCGCGCGGCCGGCCACTGGTAGGGCAAGGGGCCGAGAACAAGCTTCACGGAATGGGTCATGGTCTCTCTCTGGTCCTCAGTGCCAGGTGCCGGCATAGACGCCCGTGGTGCCGCCGCCGCCCTCCATGAAGGCCGCCGCCTGGCCGGCCGGCGGCGCGGCGCCGGCGATCGCCGCCTTCAGCGAGCGCACCACCTGCGACACATAGGCCTTGCCACGCTGGCGCCCCTCCACCTTCAGGGCGGTAACCCCGGCCTTGGCGAAGGCCGGCACCAGGGAGGTGGCGTCCAGGCTCAGCGGATCCTCGAACAGGTGCATCTCGCGGCCCAGCACCTGATAGCGGCCCTTGCAGATGGTGGGATAGCCGGCCTGCTCGCCCGCCCCGAAGCGGTTGACCACGAACTCGCCCAGGCGGGAGATCATGGTCTCGCCCTGCTGCTCGTAGCGGACATGGCTGGCGGGCGAACAGGCGCCGTCCTTGTTCGGCGAGATGCCCGTGGCATAGGACGACAGGCAGCAGCGTCCCTCGGCCATCACGCACAGGCCGCCGAACACGAACACCTCGGTCTCGACGTCGGGCACGGCGGCGGTCAGGGCGGCGATCTGCTCCACGGTCATGACGCGCGGCAACACCACGCGATGGATACCGAACGCCTCGCGATAGAACCGCACCGACGGCACGTTGGACGCCGACGCCTGCACCGACAGATGCAGGCGCAGGCTGGGGTGCCGCTGGGCGGCGTAAGCGGCCAGCCCCATGTCGCAGAGGATCACCGCGCCCGCTCCGGCCTCGGCGGCGCAGTCCACGGCGCGGCGCCACAGCGAGTCGTCACCCGCGTCCGGATAGGTGTTGATGGCGATCATCGGCCGCACCTTGGCCCGGTCACAGGCCGCCACGCCCTCGGCCAGTTCCTTTTCCGAGAAATTCAGGCCCGGGAAATTGCGCGCGTTGGTGCGGTTGCGGAAGCCGAAGTAGACGGCGTCGGCGCCGGCCTCGATGGCCGCGTCAAGCGCCGCCGGCGTCCCGGCCGGACACACCAGTTCCATGGGAGCAGTCATCGCCAGATCCTCTTGGGCAAGGGACGTCGGCCAGCCGACCGGCGCGACATCAAGGGTCCATACGGCATCGTGCGTGCGATGAAGCGCCGCCCGGACCGACGAAGGGACGCGGATCAGACGGCGGTACGGCGCCGTGGGGTCCGTTGCAAACCGGCCTCCAGCTTGGCCAAGCGGCCTTCCTGACGCGCCAGATCGGTGCGTAGCGGGGCCAGCACGGCATCCTGGACGGTGGCCAGATCGCGGCTGGCGGCGGCATGCACCCGCCGCCCGACCCGCAGCATGTGGGGCAACGCCCGGCCCAGCGGCCAGGGCATGGCGCGGCTGACGTCGTCCATGCCGGCGTTGGCGTCCTCCAGGGCGTAGCGGAGCGCCATCACCAGGCTGGTATCGCCCTCGATGGTCAGGGCGCGGGCGAAGAACGAGGCATCGCCGTCCATGCCCTCGGTGTCGAGCATGGCGGTCAGGGTCTCCAGCGGCGCGCGCACCACGGCCTCGGCGTGACGCACCTCGTCGGCCTCGGCCTCGGCCACATCCAGGCTCAGCACGCCGTCGGCCATGTCCACCACCACCGCCGCCGGGTGCCCGGCCGGCACGATGGCCAGCCGTCCGGTCAGGCCCGACAGCCGGTCGCCCAGGCGCGGCTCCAGGTCTCGCACCAAGCCCTCCAGCACCGGCCGCGCCAGCGCGCGCATCACCGGCACGGGCACGGGGCGCAGCAGCAGGCCGACCAGCAGGCCCGGCGAGAACGTTCGAACGGCGTGGGACATCGATCCCCCTGGCATCGTGATTCCTTTATGATACCGACCCGCCCCGGTCCCGACATATCGGCATAAGGGCCCGGCGCCGCAGCGCCGGCACGACCACGCCAGCCGCTCAGCGAAAAGGGTCGTCCTTTTTTCGCCGACCGGTTTGACGCGGATGAACCGCTTTTTTACTGCGGACACCGTCCCCGGGCAAGAGCCGGGGTCGATCTTGGGACATCGACGCGCTATACCGGGCGGCGGCGCGACACCCCATCGCCCCCCGCGCGTGCTCGCTCCCGTCCCGCCCGACCGGCCGGCGGCCGTCCGCGCCTTCCGGGGGCTGCCGACGAACAAGGAGGTCCCGCGTGGACACCGAGACGATGATGGCCCTGGGCGGGTTCCTGCTGGCGTGTTTCGCCGCCGCCTCCACCAGCGCGGCCTTCAAGCCGGGGCCGTGGTATCAGTCCCTGCGCAAGCCGTTCTGGACTCCCCCCGACTGGCTGTTCTCGGTCGCCTGGACCATCCTGTACCTGATGATGGCCGTCGCGGGGTGGCTGGTCTGGCGCGATGTCCCGGAAGAAGCGGCCACCCTGCCGCTCATCGCCTTTGCCGTCCAACTGGCGTTGAACGCCTTGTGGGCGCCGGTGTTCTTTGGCGCTCATCGGATGGCGCTCGGATTCGTGGTGATGATGCTGCTGTGGGTGGCGGTGCTGGCGACGATCGTTCTGTTCCTGCGGGTCCAGACCATCGCCGGCCTGCTGCTGATCCCCTACGCGTTCTGGGTTATCTTCGCGGCGTTCCTCAACCTGGGAATCTGGGTCATGAACGCGGATCGCGCGAACGCCGGCGATCCCCTGTCCTGACGGGCGTCCCGACGGTGTGTCCACTGGCGGCCAACACGGCCCGGGGCTCGGCCCGGACGGTCCCCGCGTGACGGGATCGGGAGATCCGCGCGGAACGCATGTGTGCGATTGCGAATTGTTATTCGCCCCACGGTCCGATGGATCTATAGCTGAGGGCCGGGACGCCCTCCGACCCCTCGCGACCGCTCCGTGCCGAGCGGTTGACCGCGCCAGGGTCCGCCGCCCCAAGCCCCCCTTTCCGTGGATCCCAGGTCAAGGACGCCGAAACATGCGCATCGGTTTCACCAGTCAGAACTTCCGAACCATCACCGGCCATGCCGGACGCACGCGGCGCTTCCTGGTCTATGAGCTGGACACCGGCGGCACCGCCACCGAGGTGGAGCGTCTGGACTTTCCCGTCGAGATGACGCTGCATGCGTTTCATGGCGCCGGTCCGCACCCCCTGGATGCCCTGGACGTGCTGGTCACCAAGGAATGCGGCCCGGAGTTCCGCGTGCGCATGGCACGGCGCGGCGTGACGGTGGTGGTCAGCGCCGAGGATACCGATCCGGCCTCGGTGCTGCGCGCCATCGCCGAGAACCGCCTGGATATCAGCCCGCCGGCGATCACGGCCGCCGACGCGGACCACGGCCACCACCACCATCATCATCACGACCATGGCCACGACGACGGCCATCCTCATGACCCACAGGCGGTCGATACGCCCGACGACACCGAGAGTCAGGCCTGTTGCCAGGACGGGTCACACGCGCACGATCCCGCCGCCTGCGGCTGCCAGGACCATGATCACGACCATGCGCACAGCCATGGCCATGGCCATGGGCACGGACGCGGCGGCTGTGGGCATGGCGGCGGACGAGGCCGCCGGCGCCTGGCGACGGCGACCCCCTGAGCCACCGGTTCGCCGACGGTCGGGGCCGCGACCATCGGACAGGACCCCGCATCGGCCCCCGGGGGGACAGGCGCGCGCCGGTATGATATGCCGGGGGTCATTCGGTTTCGTCCGTCCGGCCCCAGCACGAGCGTGCCCGTGACCCCCGCCCCCACATCGCGCGTCCTTGCCATCATCGTCACCTATCATCCCGAGCCGACGCGCCTGACCGCCTTGGTCGCGCGCATCCGGCCGCAGGTAAGCGCGGTGCTGGTGGTGGACAATGGCTCCGCCCTGCCGCCGGGCTGGCTCGAGTCCCTGGGCGTCACGACCCTGGCGCTGGGCCGCAACACCGGCGTCGCCGGAGCCCTCAACCGGGGCATCGCCCATCTGATGGCCGGATCTTGGTCGCACGCGCTGACCCTCGACCAGGACAGCGTGCCCGCCCCGGACATGGTGGCCCGGCTTCTGGAGGCCGAGTCCCGCCTGATGGCCGAGGGCGTGCCCCTGGCGGCGGTGGGCCCCGTGCATGTGGACCCGCGCACCGGCGTCGTGGCTGTCTCCGAGACCTTCCGGGGCTTGCGCCGGGTGTGGGCCATTCCGGAGAGCGACGGTGTCCTGGAGGTCAACCACCTCATCACCTCCGGCATGCTGGTCCACCGGGCGGCGCTGGAGGCCGTGGGTCCCATGCGCGAGGCGCTGTTCATCGACTATGTGGACATCGACTGGTGCGTCCGGGCTCAAGGACTGGGGCGGCGCCTGATAGCGGTGGGGGCGGCCCGCATGGACCACACCATCGGCGACGCGGTCATCCGTGTGCGGTCACTGGGGGGCTTTTCCTTCAAGGCCCACAGCCCGCTTCGAGACTACTTCATCGCCCGGAACGGCGTCGCGATGCTGCGCCATCCGCACGGCCGCCTGGGCTGGAAGCTGGCCATCGCCAAGGACGTGGTCGTGCGCAACGCGGTGTTCTGGGCGTTCCAGGGCCACCGCCTGACGCGCATGGGCCGAATCGCCCAGGGGATCTGGCACGGCCTGATCGGCCGGCTTGGCCCGCCGCCGCCCTGACCCCGCCCCCCCCCGGACACCGGTCCCCGAACGCCATCCCGCAGCCCCCTTCCCTCGGCGCGGGACTCACCCATATCCCCGAGGACCCCGCGCCGCACCGAGAGGGATGCCCCCATGAGCGCCACCCTGCTGGAGCACGAACCCGCCCTGCGCCTGTCCGCGTTCCTGGGCCTGCTCGGGCTCCTGGCGCTTTGGGAGGCCGCCCGGCCGCGCCGGGCGCGGACCCTGCCGCGCTGGCTGCGCTGGGGAAACACGCTGGCCCTGGTGGCGCTGGACACACTGCTGCTGCGCCTCTTGGTGCCGGTGCTGGCGGTCGGTCTGGCGGCGTGGGCCGAGGCCGAGGGCCGGGGCTTGTTCAACGTGTTGGGGGCGCCGGCCTGGGTGGCCGTGATCGCCTCGCTGCTGCTGCTGGACCTGCTGATCTACACCCAGCACCGCGTGTTCCACGCCGTGCCGGTGCTGTGGCGGCTGCACCGGGTGCATCACGCCGACACCGACCTGGACGTGGTCACCGCGCTCCGCTTCCACCCGGTGGAGATCCTCCTGTCCATGGGCATCAAGCTCGCCGCGGTCGCCGCCCTGGGGGCGCCGCCGGTCGCCGTGCTGGTGTTCGAGGTGACGCTGAACGCCTGCGCGCTGTTCAATCACGCCAACCTGCGTCTGCCGGCGCCGGTGGACCGGGTCATCCGCTGGGTGCTGGTCACGCCGGACATGCATCGGGTCCACCACTCGATCCACCGGGAGGAGACCGACAGCAACTTCGGCTTCTCGCTGTCCTGGTGGGATCGCCTGCTGGGCACCTACACGCCCCAGCCCGCCGCCGGCCACGACGCCATGATCCTGGGTCAGACGCGGTTCCGCGCGCCCCGCGATCAATGGCTGGACCGCCTGCTGCTCCAGCCCTGGCGCGGCCCGGACGCGCCCGCCGGACGACCGGTCACGCCCGCAAGCGCCGCAGCGTCACGCAGGTGATATCGTCGGCCTGGGGCTCGTCCTCCGCGAAGGCGGCGACCGCCGCCATGGCCCGGTCGTTCAGCGTTCGCGCGTCCAGGTCGCCGAGCCCGGACAGCAGGGCCGTGAGCCTCTCCTCCCCGAACTCCACGCCGGCGGGATTGAACGCCTCGGTCACGCCGTCGGTGTACAGGAACAGGCTGTCGCCCTCGCCCAGGGTCACCGTCGCCTCGACGTAGGACAGGCCGTCCAGCACCGCCAGCGCCGTCCCCCCGGTCAGCGGCAGCGGCTCCACCCGGCCGTCGGCCCGCAGGCACAGCGGCGGGTTATGCCCACCGTTGGCATACACCATATGCCCGTCGCGTACATGGTAGAGGCCATAGAAGACGGTGACGAACAACTCCTGGTCGTTGGTCTCGCACAGCAGGTCGTTGAGCTTGGCCAGGCAGGTCCCGGGCCGTTCGCCGAACAGCGCCGTGGCCTTGAGCAGCGTGCGGGCGATGGCCATGAAGAAGGCCGCCGGCACGCCCTTGCCCGACACGTCGGCCACCACCACGCCGACGCGGTCGGCGTCGATGGCGAAGAAATCGTAGAAGTCGCCACCCACCTCCTTGGCCGGCCGCATGCTGCCGTGAAGGTCCATCTCCGGCCGGGGCGGGAAGCCCTTGGGCAGGATCGAGAGCTGCATGTCGTGGGCGATGCCTAGCTCTCGTTGCAGCGACAGATAGGCCGTCTTGGTGGCCAGCGCCTCGCGCAACTCGGCGATCACCTCGCGCAGGCGCCCATGCTGCTCGCGCACCCGGCTGGCCATCTTCTGGATCGCCGGCGCCATCATGCCCAGGCCGCTCGTCTCGGCGACGTCCCCGTCCTCGCCGGCGCGCTGGGCGCGGGTCAGAACCCGGCTGGCCTCGGCCTCGATCTCCGCCAGGTCGGCGAGGATGTCCTCGCGGGCCTCGTCCTCCAGGGTCTGGGCGAGGCTCGTCATTTCCTGGCGGATGAAGCGTTCCTGACGGTGGCGCTGGCGCGTGCGCGAGCGCTTCAGGCGTTCCAGCGTCATCTGCCGGCGCCGCAGCACCTCCAGCGCCCGCGCCAGATTGCCGATTTCGTCGGCCCGGTCCACGCCCTCCACCGAGCGCCGCGTGTCGCCCTCGGTCAGCGCCTGAAGCACGCCCAGGGCCGCCTCCAGCGGCAGGAACGAGGTGCGCATGTACCAGCCCAGGGTGGTGATCATGAGCACCAGGAAGGCACCGACCGCGATCAGCGTCACCTGCGCCACCTGGTCCTGGCGCCGCTCGCTTTCGGTCACGTCCTTGACGATCACAAGATTGCCGGCCAGCGCCCCCTGCGCGCCCTGACCGGTGCCCAGCGGCAGGGTGGCCATGGACAGCCGCCGCTCGTTCAGCGGCACGATGCGCAGGCTGTCGACGCCGGGGTCCACGACATGGCCGGCCACCAGCGCATCCCAAAGGGGCGGCGTGGTGCCGGCCAGCATGCGGCCGCGCCGGTTGACGACGAAAACGTCGTCGCCGGTCTCGTGCTGCATGCGCGCCAGCACGGTGTCGACGGCGCGCGCGACGGTCAGGATGCCGACCACCCGCCCGCGATCCTGCAACGGCTGGCTGTCGGCCACGAACACGGTGCGCCCGGCGTCCTGGGCGAGGCCGCGCACGCGCTCCCCGGCCAGCACCCGCTCGGCCTGGGAGCCGTCCAGGATGGGCGACGGGAACAGCGATGCCTGGGAGGTGAACGCCAGCCCGCCGTGCCTGTTCAGCACCTCGAACCGCGAGATGCTGCCGCGCATGATGAGGGCATCGGCGACCGAATTGAACACGGTCGAAATCAAGCCGCTGTCGCCGCTGTCGAGGGCACTGCTGATGACCGGCACGTTGGTGAAGTCCGGCACCTCGGTGTCCATGCGCTCCAGCGTGCTTTCCAGGACCGCCGCCCACAGCGACTGGTAGCCCGACAACACCGCCCGGGCGTAGCGGACGTCGTTGAGGCGCTCGCGTTCGAAGGCCGCCAACACCAGGCCGCCCGTCAGGACCACGGAGAACACCAGGACGATGAGGATCAGACGGGTGCGCAGAAGCATGGGAACCGGACCTCAGCGGGCGGCGGGCATGGGAACGGACGGCGTCACGCGGCCCCCCAGGGATCATCCGGCAGGCCCGCCGGCGGCGCCAGGGGATCGCGCGGCGGGAACCGGCCCTCCAGGGTCAGCCGCAACAACGCCGCCATGTGGGCGCGGATGGCGGCCCCGGTGTAGCCGTCGGGATAGGCGGCGCGGTTCAGGTCGGCGGTGGGTGGAAACGCCTTGGCCGCGAAGTCCGGGCGAATGACCGAATCCCACACGTTCAGGCTCTGCCCCAGATGCGGACAGCGGCCGGAGAAGATGCTGTAGACGGGCAGGCCACGGGGCGACGGCCGCGACAGCACGCCGTTGACGGCGCCGCTGACCCGTTCCAGCACGATGGCCCGGGCGCCGGCGTCCCGCGCCCGGCGCGCCGCCGCGCACAGGGCCAGGGCCTCCTCGGGGGTGGTGCCGTACTTGCGGTTCTCGCGCGACTGCGGGGTGTAGCCCAGATGGGCGATCACCGGCAGGCCGGCGCGTCCCAGTCGCTCCAGGATCGGGAAGCCGCCGTCGTCGCCCACCTCGACCTTCAGGATGTCGGCGCCCAGGGCCAGCATGCCGGCGCCATGGCGTTCCGCGTCGTCGGGCGTGCGCGCGCTGCCGTCCGGCATGTCGGCGATGACATAGGGTGCCTCCGGTCCGGTGCCGAAGGCGGCGCGGGCGGCTGCGGCGACCTCGGCGACCAACCCGCGCATGATGTCCAGGAAGGCCGCTTCCTCGCCGCTGGGCACCCGGGTGCTGGCGCGGCCCATGTGGGTGGTGAGCACGCTGTCGGCCACCATCAGGCTGTCCAGCTGGGTGAACCCGGGCACGGTGCCGCGCAGGTCGGCGGCGGCCTCGGCGACCGCCGCCACCTCGTAGCCCCGGTAGAGGTTGATCTTGAGGCGCGGCACGTCGGGATGCGCCAGGCGGCCGGCCAGATGGGCGGCCAGGCGGTCGTCAAGGCCGGCCGTGTCGGGGGCGCCGGGAACGGCGACGGCGGCAACGGGGGCCTTGGGCAGGGCCGTGTCGGTCAGGGGCATCACGGTCCGGGTCTCCTGATCGGGTGGGCGGACGCTCAGCGAACGCTTCCGCCTGTCTGGGGACGGTCTTGGTCTTGGTCCTCGTCGCCGTCTTCCTCGACGGAGCCGCCCCCATCGGCGCGGCTGTCCTCGATCTCGGAAATCTGCAACAGGCCGATGGGCGGATAGAATTCCAGGGTGCGGATGACATCCATGTTCAGAACCAGCGAGTAGCGCGCCAGGGAACTGATGGGGATGGAGGCCGGATCCTCCCGTCCGACCAGGATGCGGGTGGCCAGATGGGCGGTCAGCTTGCCGATGTTGTAGTAGCGACTGATGAGCCCCATCATCGCCCGGGAGTTCTCCAGCGTGCCCTCGGCGGCGGCGAAGGTCGGCAGGCCCGCGTCCTCGGCCGCCGCCGTCAGCTCCATCTTGTGGCCCGACAGGAAGGAATCCGGCGGGATATAGAGGAAATCGGCGCCCGCCCCGGCCACCTGAGCCACCATGTCGGGCAGCGCCGCCGCGACGGGCTTGCCCGCCTCGTCCAGGGGGATGGGCCGGTCCACCAGGGTAAACCCGTCTTCCTCCGACGCCATGGCGCGCAGCGTGTCCACCACGTTGCGGCTGTTGGACTCGGTGGGATTGTAGATGATGCCCAGCGTCTCGAACGACCGGTAGGAGCGGATCGCCCGGAGTTGCGCCTCCAGCGGCACCAGGTAGGTGGAGCCGGTGATGATCCGCCCGGAGTTGGCCAGCGAGGGCACCAGCCCCGAGACCACCGGATAGGACACGTTGGCGAACACCGCCGGGATGTCGGTGATGTGGGTCCCGGGCGTCTCGGTGTCATGGCGGCCGAGAATGCCGAGGCTGACCGAGGTGCCCCAGGTGTAGACCAGATCGGGCTGGAGCTCGCGGATTTCGGCGACGATCGCGGGCAACCGCGCGCGGTCGCGGCCGGCGTCGCGGACGATCAGGTCCACGGGAATGCGGTGGCTCTCGAAGTAGTCCTTGAAGCCCTGGTCGGTATCCGTCCAGCCGCGCCAGGTGACCATGACGATGCGCAAGGGCTCGCGCATGCCGCGAATGCGGGCGCGCAGCTCGGCCATGGCCCGGTCGCCCAGGTCCTCCCCCCCGGCCCGGGCGACCGCCGCCCCGTCCCCCAGGGTCGATGGCGGGGCCGCCCCGCCGTCCGCGCGGGCCGGTCCCTCGGCGCGGGTGGCGGCATAGGCGCCCGGGGCCGCCGCCTCGCCGCCCGGCCCCGACCCCGAACCCGCCGCCTGTGCCCGGGCGGGCGCGGCTCCGAACAGGCCCGGCGGGGCCGATGGCGGACCGCCCGCCAGCAGCACGACCAGCAGACCCAGCCCCAGCGCCATGAGGGCCGCCCGCGTCCCGCGCGCGGCCCTCATGGCGCCACCGTCCGGTGCCGAGAGTCGTCCGTCATCACACGCAGCCCCAGATAGATTGCGCCCGCCACCATCACGCCAAGGCCGGTGACCGCCATGGCGTCCCCGTAGCCGTACAGGGTGACCAGGGTCCCGACCAGGAACGGGCCGGCGACGTTGCCCAGACGCTCGATCAGGCGGAACACGCTCAGCACCGTGGTCTGCCCCAACTCACGGCACTCGCGGGCGCAGACCTCCTGCACCAGCACCAGCTGCGGCGAGATCGCCAGGGCATGGGCGATGCCCATGGTGAACACCGCCAGCGCCACCATCCAGGCCGACTGGTCCAGGATGATGGCCAGGGTGCCGACCCCGGACAGCACCGCGCCGCCGCCCACCAGCAGCGCCAGATTCCCCACCCGGTCGGCGACGCGCGCGGCCAGCGGCGTGACCAGCACGTTCATCAGGCCATAGACCATGATGATCCGGCCCACCGACGACTGGCTCTCGCCGAGGTCGGTCAGGAACAGCGGCGCCAGGTAGAACAGGAACCCGGTCAGCAGAATCTTGGCCGGAATCGCCGACAGCAGCAGCAGGGCCAGCAGGCGCCCGTTGCGCAGCACCAGGGCCATGTCGCGCAGGCGGAGGGGCGGACGCTCCGTGTCCTGGTGATCGGCGGTCCCCGACAGCAGCCCGTGGATCAGCACCGCCGCGACCAGCACCAGGCCCGCCGAGACCACCAGGGTCGGCGCATAGCCCACCCGATCGGCCAGGATGCCACCGATGGACGGGCCGCAGATGGCGGCGGCGAACACCGCGCCCATGAAGGTGGCCATGCCGCTGACGCGCCGCCCGGGATCGGCATGGATGGCCACATAGCCCTGGCAGGCGATGTAGATCACCGCGTAGCCGAAGCCGGACAGCGCCCGCCACACCAGCAGATCCGGCACCCCCTGGGCCAGCGCCGCGCCCAGGTAGCCGGCGACGCTGGGGATGGCGCCGATCAGGAACACCCGGCGCGTCCCCAGGCGGTCGGTCCAGGCGCCGGCGAAGGGCGTGATGATGGCGATGGCCAGCATGAACACCGAGATCGGCAACGCCAGCACCAGCGCCTCGTCCAGCCACAGGGTGGTGGTGTGCAGCTCCCGCACATACAATGGCAGGAAGGGGCGGGTCATCTCCTCGGCGAAGATGAACAGGAACAGCGGCACCCGGACCCGCAACAGGCTGGAGGGCGCGGCGGCCCGGCGGAACTCTCGGGTGGGAATGGTGAAGCGCCGCCGCAAGCCTCCCAGGATGTCCTCGATGCGCCGGATGGCGCCACTGTCGAACTGGGCGGCGCGCACCTCGTCGGCGTCCTGCAACAGTTCGTGATAGGCGTCGCCGAGACGACGGACGATGGCGTTGTAGGCCCGCCCGAGTTGCTTGACCTCGTCGCCGTGCCCGCCGGTGCTGGCCAGCACCACCGAGAAGTCGCCACCCTGGCCCCGGCGCATCAAGGCCTCGACCTGGCGCATGGGGCTGGTGACGAAGACGACCACCAGAATCAACAGGAACTCGAACGACACCAGCAGCGACACCAGGGCCACCGTCAGGATGTCGTAGATAATAGCCATGAGCTGTGTGGTCACGTAATCCGCGTCGACCCCCACATGCAGGTAGCCGTGCGGCGCCTCGCGGGGGCCGGCGCGAATGGGAATGGCCGTGTCGCGGTAGTCCACCTGCAGCCTGGCGAAGCCCTCGGCGACGGTGACGTCGTTGCCGCCGCTGATGGTGTCGAAGGTGGACAGCACGCCCTCGGGCGTGTCGTCGGTGGCGTAGCGCACCTGATTGTTGGTATCGGTCACCAGCAGATAGGCGAGACCAACGTTGTTGCGCTG
The DNA here is from genome assembly GCF_014197915.1 of Roseospira visakhapatnamensis. Taxonomy (GTDB): domain Bacteria; phylum Pseudomonadota; class Alphaproteobacteria; order Rhodospirillales; family Rhodospirillaceae; genus Rhodospira; species Rhodospira visakhapatnamensis. The sequence continues at coordinate 60,899 of NZ_JACIGK010000002.1, read as the reverse complement.
CACATCAGTGAGGAACGGCCCCATGCCCACCAGGCGTCCCAGCGGGATCCCGTGGCCGATGGCCTTGCCGATGGTTTCCGAGACCGCCTGTCCCACCGCCTGCGCCTTGGCGTCCACCTCCGGCAGGATCTCGCGCTCGAAGGCATTGACGGCGATGTAGGAGAACGTGGCCAGCGCGCCCAGCAGCAGCACCAGGGTCAAGGGAACCAGCCGCACCAGCAGCATGCGGGAGGCCAGGGTGGTGCGCGCCGCCTTGGCCTTGCCCGGACCGGCGGACGCGCCCGCCTCCGTGCCCGCCCCGCCAGGCGCCAGGGTTGCCGCCCCCCCGCCGGCCTCGGGGATGGCCGACAGGGCACGGACGGGCGCGGGGGCGGACGCGGGTCCGGGCGGTCGCTGTGTCATGGCCGTCGTCCTCGCCTCAGTCCATTTCGTCCAGGCGACGGATCTCCCGCCGGCCGCGCATGATTTCCCCGAACGCTTCCCGGGCCGTGCGGCCGAAGCGTCGGAAATCGGCCTCCAGGGGGCTGGTCTCGACGGACGCGGCTCCGAGCCGGTCCCCGTGCTCGCCGGCATCCCCGGCGGCATGCGCCAGGCCGGGATGGTCGGGACCGGCGCCGGACTCATCGGCCGCGTCCATGTCCGCGGCCAGGGCCTTGGCCTGGTCCTCGATCCGCGCCAGCCGGCGACGGATGTCGGCCATGACGGCGAACACACCCAGCACGATCACGAACCCGACGGCCGCCGAGACCACCGCCGCCTGAATCATCAGTTCCCGCCGGGTGGCGGCCACGGTCCGGTCGATGGCGGCCCGGGCGTAGCGGATGGCGATACCGCCAGCGTTATCGCCGAGGTTGCTGACGATCGGAGTGCCGACCACCAGCGCGTCGTGATCATGGACCAGGAAGGTGCGCCGGCCGCCGGCCGCCCCGTCGCCACCCCCAGGGGTTCCGTTGGCCTCGGTGGCCTGGGAGCGGAAGGCATCCAGCCAGCGGGGCGAGATCAGGTCGCCGATGAAGCTGCGATCGGTACCGAACAGCACCAGGCCATCGGGGTCGAACACCTCAATGGACAGGATGTTGGGATCGTCCAGGCGGCGTTGTTCCAAGGTATCCTGAACGTGGCGCATGGTGTCCAGCGGCAGGCCCAGGTTCAGCCGCGTCTCCAGGTTGGAGCGCAAGTCCTCGACGGTGAACGCCAGGCGATCCCGCAGCACCTGGGTCAACAACTGGTCGAATTTATGGAGATTTAGTAGGGCTGTCAGGCCCATGGCGAACAGGAAGACCACAATAATCGTCAGGGCGATGCGTGCGGTCAGGCTGATGCCCATGACCCCGTCTCCCGTCTAGCCCCCCAGACCGGTCCGCGCCGCATGCGCCCAGCCCGCTCTCGCCCCACGCTCGTCCGGTCCCCGATCCGGGGTTCGCCGCCCTGTCAGGCCGCGGCCGCCGCCACGGCGGCGTCGCGATTGGTCTCGACCGTGAAGATCGAGAGAAATCCGCTGATCTCGAAGACCTCCAGGATGTGCGCCTTGACGGCGCACAAGACCAACCGCCCGTCGGTCTGACGCATGCGCTTGGCGGCCATCAACAACACCCGCAACCCGGCACTGGAGATGTAGTCGAGCCGACCGAAGTCGATCACCGCGCGCGTGCGCCCCTCGCCGATACGGCCCAGCAACACCGTCTCGAATTCCGGCGCCGTGGTGCCGTCCAGGCGTCCCCCGGGCGACAGGACCAGGACGTCACCCTCCTCCTGTTGCAGGATATCCATGCGTCATCCCTTTTCGTCGTCCGTCGTCCAGCCGCGCCAGACCGTGCCATTCGATCCGGCTCCGGACCGCCTTCCGACCCGATCAGTTGGACTACAGGTTCTTGAAAAACTCAAGCTCGTTCCGGTCCCCGCGCCGGCTGTAGCTGCACCCGTCCATCAGCGTCCGCAAAAAGTGCACGCCCAGGCCGCCAATGGCCCGATCGTCGATGCTGGCGTCCAGGTCCGGGGGCGGCACCTCGGTCAGGGGATCGAAGGCCCGGCCGTCGTCGCGCACCATCGCCCGCACCACGCCATTGGTCAGGCTGACGTCCACGTGGATGGCACGCGGCCCCGGGTCGTCCTTCGGGAAGGCATAGGTGATGACATTCGTCAGCACCTCGTCCAGGGCCAGGGTCATGGCGAAGATCACCTTTTCGCCCACGGCATGGGCCTCGCCGAAGCCTTCCACGGCCTCCGTGACGCGCGGAATCTCCGACAGATCGTTGCGCAGGGTGATGCTGAGTTCCGCTGTCATGATCGGCCTGCGTCCCCGTCGCCTGATCGCAGAATCGCGGGACCGGCGACCGCCGCCGCCCCGCCGGTGCTCACGCGCCTGTCCCCCGGGCGTCGCCGGCCGGCCCCATCGCGTCCCCCCCTGGCCGGGCCCACCGCGATCCCCCACGCCTGGGACATCCCGCCTGGGACACCCCGCCTGGCCCGATTGTCAGAGACCCGGAAGAAAAGCGCAATCGTGCCGGTGCCCGCGACGCGGCCGACGTTGCCGGTCCGGATCATTTTTCCACGAGAGCGAAGCAACGCTCCAGAATTCCGGTCACCACGGCATCGATCAGCATGTCCTGGTGAAAGGACTCGCGCAGGCGCGCCTCTTCCGCGCGGTTGACGATGATGCCGGCCTCGAACAGCACGGCGGGCATGGGCGCGGCCTTCAACACCACCAGGTCGGCGAAGTCGTAGATACCCAGGTCCTTGTCCACCAGGGGGCGGTTCTCGCCGGGAATGGGCTCGGCATGGTGCAGGCTGGGCGTCAGGCCCCAGGACCGCAGGGCGCGGCCGATGGCCCGCGCCACGGCCAGGCTTTCGTCGAGGTACAGGTTCTTACGCGACACGAACAGCGAATGCCCCTGGAAGCGGTCGGCGTACCGCCGCTCCCGGCCCTCATGAACCCACGACCGCAAGTACTGAGGCTGCACCGAGTCATGATGAACGGACACGAACAGGTGGGCGCCGCGCGCTCCGGCCCGGCGCGGCCGCGCCCACAGGTCGATCGGTGCGCCGGTCTCCTCCACCAGGAAGGCCCCGGTCACGCCGACCTGATGAAGCTGCGCGAGCAGGCGCCCGGCCAGGTCCCGGTTGAAGGCATATTCCGTCCGTCCGGTCGCGCTGGTGGCACCCGGCGCCGTCAGGTGGTGCCCCACATCCACCGCGACCACAAGGCGGTCCACCGGACACGCCTGGGCCGTCGAGTCGGACTCCGCCATGGCGCCCGGTCCCGTCGGCAGGGCCACCACCAGGGCCAGCATGGCCCCGCACACTCGGACCGAATGCCCGACGGAACGCCGGACACGGGCCGCGCCATGCCGCAACCTTGGGCCATGGCCAACATAATCTTGGGCATTCTGGCCACCCGACCAGCATGGCGGGCGCAACGAATGTCGAAGGTACGAGAAAATTTCCACGGACATTTGCGAACGATTCCATGTTTACCGATCACCGTATTTCCGGGCTCCTTAAACGAGCACGGTGCTCACCACGAATTCTACTTTAATCAAGACTCGCAGTTACGCCCATATCTGGCCGCGCGCGTCATACGGTCTAAACACATGCTTACCATCGATCGTTCGGTTCCCACACCCTGGCTATTGTTTCTGTTCCGCAGCATGCTACTGTTACACACAATACACGTTGGGATCACCCGTCCATGCGGTCCACCGGACCCCTGGGCCACATGCGCGTCGCGGCCGGGACCGGGACCGGAGAGGAGCGTCAGACACACGCATGGCCGAAACGACCGACCCCTTCGTCCGTTTCCAGGGCATCCAGAAGAGTTACGACGGCGAGACGCTGGTGGTCAAAGACCTCTGGCTGGACATCGCCAAGGGCGAGTTTCTCACCCTGCTGGGGCCGTCCGGGTCGGGCAAGACCACCTGCCTGATGATGCTGGCGGGCTTCGAGACCCCCACCCATGGCGACATCATTCTCGACCGGACACCGATCAACACCGTGCCGCCGCACCGCCGGGGCATCGGCATGGTGTTCCAGAACTATGCGCTGTTTCCGCACATGAGCGTGGCGGAAAACGTCGGCTATCCCCTGAAGGTTCGCGGCGTCGGGCGCGCGGACGCCCGGGACCGGGTGCGGCGCGCCCTGGACATGGTGGAACTGGGGGCGCTGGGCTCACGGCGCCCGGCGCAACTCTCGGGCGGACAGCAACAGCGCGTGGCGCTGGCCCGCGCCCTGGTGTTCGAACCGTCGCTGGTGCTGCTCGACGAGCCGCTGGGAGCGCTCGACAAGACCCTGCGCGAGCAGATGCAGTACGAGTTGAAGCACATCCACGAAACCCTGGGCGTCACCATGGTCTACGTCACGCATGACCAGTCCGAGGCCCTGACCATGTCCGACCGCATCGCCGTGTTCAACGACGGCGTCATCCAGCAACTGGACCAGCCATCCATGCTGTACGAGCATCCCGGGAACGCCTTCGTGGCCCAGTTCATCGGCGAGAACAACAAGCTGATGGGGCGCGTGGAGGACGTGGCCGGGGATCGCTGCCGCGTGCGCGCCGACAGCGGCGACCTCGTGGAGGCCCTGGCGATCCGCGCCAGCGGCCTCGGCGAGCGCACCCTCATGTCGCTGCGGCCCGAGAGGGTATCGGTCAATCCCCCGCCGGGCAGCATGCCCAACGTGTTCGACGCCGAGGTGCTGGAACTGATCTACCTCGGCGATCACCTGCGGTCGCGCATGCGCGTCTGCGGCCAGACCGACTTCATCGTCAAGGTGCCCAACTGGGCCGGTCACGTCCACCTTCGCCCCGGCGAGCACCTGACCGTGGGCTGGCATGTGGAGGACTGCCGGGCGCTGGACGCCTGACGCCGTCACCCGATCGCCGCCGCCACCGGCCGCATCGGCCGAGGCTCCCGGCGACGGTCCGACAGGGGGCACGGCCGTGCTTCCCTGAAGCAACAAAGCCGAACAGGGAGACGAGAGCCATGACCATGTTGACCAGGGGCGTGGCCACGCGCACGCGCCGGACGGTGCTTGGCATCGGCGCGCTGGCGGTGGCCGGGGCCGGCTTCGCCATCGCCACGCAGGCGCGCGCCGAGGCCCTGAACGTGGTGTGCTGGGGCGGGGCCTACACCAAGAGCCAGCAGGAGGCGTACTATACGCCGTGGGAGGAGTTGACCGGTCACACCATCAATTCCATCGACTACGACGGCAACGTCGCGCCGGTGAAGGCGCAGGTGGAGTCTGGCAACGTCACCTGGGATGTGGTGGACGTCGAACTGTCCGACGCCATCAAGCTGTGCGACGAGGGTTTGGTCGAGGTGCTGCCCCTGGAGGACCTGCCGCCGGCACCCGACGGCACCCCGGCCGCCGAGGACTTCATCGAGGGCACGCTGCATGACTGCGCCGTGGCCTCCATCGTCTGGACCAACATCTACGCCTACGACGAGACCAAGTTCCCGGACGAGAAGCCCAGCACCATCGCCGACCTGTTCGACGTCGACACGTTCCCCGGCAAGCGCGGCCTGCGCCGCTTCGCCAAGGCCAACCTGGAAATGGCCCTGATGGCCGACGGCGTGCCGGCCGCCGACGTCTATGACGTGCTGTCCACCCCCGAGGGCGTGGACCGGGCCTTCGCCGTGCTCGACCGCGTCAAGGATCACGTGGTCTGGTGGGAGGCCGGCGCCCAGCCGCCGCAGATGCTGGCCGACGGCGAGGTGGTCATGGCCACCGCCTACAACGGCCGCATGTTCAACGCCATGGCGGTGGAGAACAAGCCGTTCAAGATCGTCTGGGACGGCCAGGTCTGGGACATGGACCTGTTCGTCATTCCCAAGGGTGCCCCCAACAAGACCCTGGCCTGGGAGTTCATCAAGTTCGCCACCGCCACCGAACAACTCGCCCGGCAGGCCGAGTGGATCTCCTACGGTCCGGCGCGCGCTTCCTCGGTGCCCTTGATCGGCACCCACGCCGAGGCCGGGATCGAGATGGGGCCGCACATGCCCACCGCGCCCGAGAATTTCCAGAACGCCCTCCAGAACGACTTCCTGTGGTGGGCCGACCATGCCGACGAGATGAACGAACGCTTCAACGCCTGGCTGGCCCAGTAACCCGGGCCTGACTCTAACCCGGGCCTGAAACCCGCCCGGACCCGCGCCGTCACCGCGACCCCGCATGGCGCCCGCGCCATCCCCCTCATCGCCGTGACGGCGCGGCGATCCGTCTCCGACCTCCGAAGGGCATCCCCATGGCCGACGCCACGCCCCTCGCGCCCGCCGGCCCGCCGGCCGACGACATCCTGCGCACCCGCGACGGCGTGCCGCTGAAAACCACCCTGCGACGCGTCACCCGCCGCCAGCGGTTGATCGCGCTGGGCCTGGTGATGCCCCTTCTCGTGTTCATCGTCGTCACCTTCCTCGCGCCCATCGGCATGATGTTGCTGCGGGCCGTGGACAATCCCGTCTTGCAGACGCAGATCCCGCGCACCGTGGCCCTGCTGGCGAGCGACTGGGACGGGCAAGGCCCCCCGGACGAGCGCATCTTCGCCACCCTCGCCGAGGAGATGATCCAGCAGTACAAGGCGCGCGAGATCGCCAGGGTCGGGACCCGCCTGAACTACGAGCAGAGCGGGCTGCGCAGCCTCATCACCAAGACGGCCCGCACCATCGCCCGGCGCGGGACACCGCCGTGGAAAGAGACCTTCGTCGCCATCGACGACCGCTGGGGCGACGCCAAGACCTGGGGCATCATTCGGCAGGCGTCGTCACGCTACACGCCATCGTTTTTCCTGGCGGCCGTGGACCTGCGCCTGGACTGGCGGGGCGACGTCGTCGCTCAGCCGGAGGAGAAGCGGATCTACGGGCTGATGTTCGGCCGCACCCTGTGGATCAGCGCCCTCGTCACCGCGCTGTGCCTAGCGCTGGGGTTCCCGCTGGCCTGCCTGCTGGCCAGCCTGCCGCTACGGCAATCCAACCTGCTGATGATCCTGGTGCTGCTGCCGTTCTGGACCTCGCTGCTGGTGCGCACCACGGCCTGGATCGTGTTGTTGCAGACCGAGGGGGTCATCAACGACCTGCTGGTGTGGATCGGCATGCTCTCCGACGAGGGCCGCATCCAGATGATCTACAACCAGACCGGCACCATCATCGCCATGACGCACATCCTGCTGCCGTTCATGGTGCTGCCGATCTACTCGGTCATGAAGACCATTCCCCCCACCCACATGAGGGCCGCGCGCTCGCTGGGAGCGACGCCGGCACGGGCCTTCCGCGAGGTCTACCTGCCGCAAACCCTGCCCGGGGTCGGTGCCGGGGCCATCCTCGTGTTCATCCTGTCGGTGGGCTACTACATCACGCCCGCGCTGGTGGGCGGGCGCACCGGCGAGATGATCTCCAACCTCATCGCCTACCACATGCAGAAATCGCTGAACTGGGGCCTGGCGGCGGCTCTGGGCGCCCTGCTGCTGGCCGCCGTGCTGGTGCTCTACTGGCTCTACAACCGCCTGATCGGCATCGACAAAATGAAGTTCGGCTGAGCCCCCGTCCCGGGGCATCACGCGACGGACACCAGGGAGAGCAGAGGAATGTCGGGCCTGCCGTCCTACGCCACGCCGCTGGAACGCCTGTGGTACGTCGCCTTCCGGGTGATCTGCGCCCTGATCCTGCTGTTCCTGATCATGCCGCTGCTGGTGATCGTGCCGCTGTCGTTCAACGCCGAGCCCTATTTCACCTTCACCGAGGGCATGGTGAGCCTGGATCCGGACGCCTACTCGGTCCGCTGGTACCAGGACATCTGGCGGAACGAGCAGTGGATCCATTCGATGAAGAACAGCGTCATCGTCGGCCTCTGCGCGACCCTGCTGGCGACCACCCTGGGCACGCTGGCGGCCCTGGGCCTCAGCCGCGCCCACATGCCCGCGCGCACCCTCGTCATGGGTCTGCTGATCTCGCCCATGATCGTCCCGCTGATCATCACCGCCGCCGGCATGTACTTCTTCTATTCGCACGTCGGCCTGGCCCAGACCCTGCCCGGGATCATCCTGGCCCACACCGCGCTGGGCACGCCCTTCGTGGTCATCACCGTGACGGCCACCCTGTCGGGCTTCGACCACACGCTGATCCGCGCCTCAAGCAGCCTGGGGGCGACGCCGACCCATACCTTCTTCCACATCACCATGCCGCTGATCATGCCGGGCATGATCTCGGGTGCGCTGTTCGCCTTCATCACCAGCTTCGACGAGGTGGTGGTGGTGCTGTTCCTGGCCGGTTTCGAGGAACGCACCATCCCCCGGCAGATGTGGGCGGGCATCCGCGAGCAGATCAGCCCGACCATCCTGGCCGTGGCCACCCTGCTGATCGGGATGTCGGCATTGCTGCTGGTCAGCCTGGAACTGCTGCGCCGGCGGGGCGAACGGCTGCGCGGCCTGAGCCCGGGCTAGCAGTCTGTCGGAGTCCAACGGCCCGTCGACCCCATTTGATTTCGACGCCTTCCTGGACGAGAAGAGAAGGCAGGCCGGATGACCGGCGTCTTGTTTTCTCCACCGAGGTGGCGGCGATTATGTTGATCGCGCCAGAATCAGAAGGATAAGTCTTTCATGAAGATCAAGTGCATTGCCGGGTTTGCAGTCATTACCAAGGACTCCAACGGAAGCGCTTCTTTATACAAGACAGCTTTCGGCCTTCCGCTGGAACAGCAGGAGGATTACCTGTTCATGGACAGGTATCCCGGTGCCAACCACTTTGGGGTCTGGCCGCTGAAAATGGTGGCTGAAACCTGCTTTGGCAGTGAAACGTGGCCTGATCATATCCCTGCCCCTACGGCAACCATTGAGTTTGAACTCAGTGACGCCGATTCGGTTCAGGCTGCCGTTCAAGAAATGAAACAAGGCGGGCAGGCGTTTATACATGAAGCCAGAGATGAACCGTGGGGTCAGACCGTTGCACGGTTTATAAGCCCCGAAGGTGTTCTGATTGGCCTCAGCTTTGCGCCCTGGCTCCATGAAGAAGTACCTGCCAAATAAACTCGGCCAAAAATCAAGTGCACATCGAAATACTCTCACCGCTTCATCCCGGATCGGTCACCGGATTTTGCGTGAAGCGGTATTTTTCCGATGATAATACCAGCGGCCTGAGGGGCTGACTCTCTGTGGGCACTCTTCGGGGATTCCCATCCTGTAGGGGATGTGTTTCGATGGTCTCTCCAGATGTTGTGTTGGGGGGCCGCATGGGCATGATACGTCGACGGAGCGATCGGCAAATGCCGGCAGATCGGCCCGACCCCGTGGACGTCCCGATGATCGTCCCAAGGATCCCATGGGAACCCGATCATGGTTTGGATCGGCGGTCGAGTTCCGCCTGGGCGAAATACGCGCCGGCCTGGCGCAGGATCTCGTCGGCCTCGCGCAGCTCGCGGTTCTCCCGCACCAGCGCCTTCACCCGATCCGCCGCCGCTTCGGACGCCGCGTGCTCGGGGACCGCCGCGCGGTCCGCCTTGCGAACCCATTTGCGCAGCGTCTCCGCCGAACACCCGAACGTCTCGGTGATCGACGTCAAAGCCGCCCCCTCGGAGGCGTGGGTGCCCCCATGGTCCGTCACCATCCTTACCGCGCGTTCGCGCACGTCAGGCGAAGACCTCGTCGAGGTCCCGGCCTTGCTCCTGGTTCCATCCTCTCAAACTTCGGAGCCTCCGCCAAACCCGGGGCGGTTCACCCCCTACTGGACCGGCTCCTTCGTTTTCTCAAAGCGCAGGCCGGGGAACTCCTCGGCGGCCTTGTCCAGGTGCCAGGCGTTGCGGGCCATGAACACGGGGGCGCCGTCGTGGTCCTCGGCGACGGCGCTCTGATTGGCGTCGACGAAGCGCTTGATCAGGCGGGCGTCGTCGCCTTCCACCCAGCGCACCGCGTGGACCGGCGTGGGCTCGAAAATCACCGGCACGTCGTACTCCGTGCGGATGCGGTCGGCCATCACGTCGAACTGAAGCGACCCCACCACGCCGACGATCCAGTCGGCGCCGATCATGGGTTTGAACACGCTGGCCACGCCCTCCTCGGCCAACTGCTGAAGCGCGCGCCCCAGGTGCTTGCCCTTGAGGGGATCCACCGGCCGCGCCTTTTGCAGCATCTCCGGCGCGAAGCTGGGAATGCCGGTGAAGCGCAGTCCCTCGCCCTCGGTCAGGGCGTCGCCGATGCGCAGGTTGCCGTGGTTGGGCAGGCCGATGATGTCGCCGGCGTGGGCCTCCTCGGCGACCTCGCGGTCCTGGGCCAGGAACAGCACCGGAGTGTGGATGACCATGGCCTTGCCGGTGCGCACGTGGGTGAGCTTCATGCCCCGTTTGAAGTGGCCCGAGCACAGGCGCACGAAGGCGATACGGTCGCGGTGCTTGGGATCCATGTTGGCCTGGATCTTGAACACGAAGCCGCTGACGGCTTTCTCGTCCGGTGCCACCACCCGGTCCCTGGCCGGCTGCGGACGCGGTGACGGTGCCAGCGCGGCCAGTCCGTCCAGCAACTCCCGGACCCCGAAGTTGTTGATGGCCGAGCCGAAGAACACCGGCGTCATGTGGCCTTCGCGATAGGCGTCCAGGGAGAACGCGGGGCACAGGCCGCGCGCCATCTCCACCTCCTCGCGCAGGGTGGCCACCGCGTCGGCGGGCAGCAGGGCGTCCAGCTTGGGATCGTCCAGGCCGTCGCAGGCCGCGCCCTCGGAGGGCAAGGCCCCCTTGGTGCCCTTCTCCAGCAGCACCAGGCGCTCCTGGAACAGGTTGTAGCAGCCCAGGAACGAGCGCCCCATGCCGATGGGCCAGCTCGCCGGGGTCACGTCCAGGGCCAGGGTCTGCTCGATCTCGTCCAGGATCTCGAAGGGATCGCGACCCTCGCGGTCCAGCTTGTTGACGAAGGTGACGATGGGCACGTCCCGAAGACGACACACCTCGAACAGCTTGCGGGTCTGTTCCTCGATGCCCTTGGCGGCGTCGATGACCATCACCGCCGAGTCCACGGCCGTGAGCGTGCGGTAGGTGTCCTCGCTGAAGTCCTCGTGGCCCGGGGTGTCCAGCAAGTTGAAGACACGCCCGGCGTAGTCGTAGGTCATCACCGAGGAGGCAACCGAGATGCCGCGCTCGCGCTCCACCTTCATCCAGTCGGAATGGGCGCGGCGCGCCTCGCCCCGCGCCTTCACCGCGCCGGCCAGTTGAATGGCGCCCCCGAACAGCAACAGCTTCTCCGTCAAGGTCGTCTTGCCGGCGTCCGGGTGGCTGATGATGGCGAAGGTGCGCCGCCGGTCGATGACCGAGGACGGCACGGCTTCGTCACGGGAAAAGGCTGGCTGTGTCATGCGCGCGGGCAACCAACGACGTCTCGGTGATATGGACCCAGGTTCGGCCCGTCGGGACGGGGCGGACCTGGCCGGCGCGACCGCGCCGGCGCCGCGAAGCGGCGGAGCGGGGCATCCTGACTCGTCAGGATGCCCCCACGATCAGCAAATACGAAGGCGCCGGACTTTGCGGGGTTTCGGGACGGGAGGCGAGTCCTTTTTTGGTACCGCTCGCCACGATGTGACCGCCCCGGCACCCCTCGGTCACACTTTGTCACCACCATGGGAAACAGCGGTCATACCCCTGTGACGGCGCGGGTGTTCACTAGGTTTCATCGAAGGGCGGCACGGATGACCGGCCCCACCCTTCGGACCCTCATCGGGGCGCACCCAGCGCCCCAGGACATTAAAAGGAGAGACACCATGTCCCGCACCAAGACCCTCGTCATCACCACCGCCGTCGCCGCCGTCATCGGCCTTGGCGCCCTGGCCCTGCCCGCGCAGGCCGGCGGTCCCTGCGGCGGCGGTCCTGGCCACGGCCGGGGCGGTTCCAACATGATGGGTGGCGGCCCCGGCGGCCCCGGTGGTCCGGGTGGCATGCTGCAGACCATGGACGCGGACGGCGATGGCATCGTCACCCGCGCCGAGTTCGACAGCTTCCATGTCCTGGCCTTCCGCGCCATGGACCCGGACGGCACCGGCGCCGTGACGCTGGACGACTTCCTCGCGTCGCGTCAGGGCGTCGGCCCCGGCGCCCAGCAGAACGGACGGTCCGCGTGTCGCGCCGATCGGCGGGAGCAGATGCAGACCCAGCGATTCAACGCCTGGGACGCCAACGGCGATGGAAGCGTGACTCAGAGCGAGTTCCAGGCCGCCAGCGTCGAACGCTTCGCCGGGCTTGACCTGGACAACAACGCCGAGATCACCAAGCAGGAGGTGAGCGCCGCCATGATGTACGGCGGCCCGGCGCGCATGATGGGCGCGCCCATGGCACCGCCGGCGAAGTAATCCGGGTTGCCGGCGATCCGGTCGACGGAGGCCCCCACGCGGGGCCTCCGTGACCGTCCGAGCGGGCTCCTACAACAGCTTCAGCGCCGCGAACCCACCCACCAGCAGCACGAACCCGAGCGTGACCAGAAGTCCCAGGCGCCGTTCGATGACGGCCCGCATCGGGTCGCCCCATTTCCACAACAGCGCGGCCACCAGGAAGAAACGCACGCCCCGCGACAGCACCGAGGCGATGCCGAACACCCAGGGGTCCAGCGCCGTCACCCCGCTGGCGATGGTGATGACCTTGTAGGGGAACGGTGTCACCCCGGCGCCGGCGACGATCCAGGCACCCCATTCATTGTAGAGGGCCTGAAAGCCGGTGAAGCGCTCCAGGTAGCCGTAGAAGGCCAGCACCGGCTGTCCCACCGTGTCGAACAGGAACAGGCCGATGGCATAGCCGGCGAAACCACCGAGCACACTGGCCAGGGTACACACCCCGGCGATCAACCAGGCCCGGTGCGGCCGGGCCAGCACCATGGGGATCAGCAGGATGTCGGGCGGAATGGGAAAGACGGAGCTTTCCAGGAAAGAGATCAGGGCCAGAAGCCAAAGGGCGTAGGGGCTCTCGGCCCGGCGCAAGGCCCAGTCGTAGGTGGCGCGCAGCATGATGGGCGGAGTCCCGAAAAAGGTGACGACGGCGAGCCGGCCACACCGGCCCGTCAGCGGTTCTAGCAGCCGAACACCTGAGAAACAACGCGCGGCGAGACGGGGGATCTCCGTCCCGAGCGCCCCCCGCGTTCGGCGGGCAGATCGCGAGCGACCGGTCGTTCAACGTCCGCCCCCTGTCCCGACCCTGCGTCATCTTGAAACCAGCGCATCGATTGCCTATAATGTAGGCAGGTCGGATGCCGTGTCTCGGGTCCGGCCGGACAGCGTGACCGGGCGGCCATTCGTTGGGGCCCGGACATCATCATCGCTTCTGTCAGGAGGATGATCCATGACGATGTCTTTCACGTCGACAGCCTTGGGCGTGACGATTTCGCGGACGGTCGAGCACCGCGCCGCATACCCGGTTGGTACCGCTCGGCATCAGGCCGGGCCGCACACTCTCTCCTGTTGGTCCTGTTCGCGGCCCGTCTGGTCGAGTCGACCCGCGGGTGCTCCTACCCTATCGGCATCGGCAGGGGCCCTGGGCGTCGCGCGGTAGCGCCCGCCCATCCTCATCGCCCTGCCCCGAACAGGACCGCCCCATCCGCGCTTCGGCCGCCGTGATGCCGGCCGCCGCGCCACGGGCCTCGCCAGGAGAGACGACCATGACCGCCCTCACCCTTGCCAAGCTGCCCGCCGTCGGCGCCGACGACGGTTTCGACCGATACCTTCGCGCCGTGCGCCAGTTTCCGGTGCTCAAGCCGGAGGAAGAGTACATGCTCGCCCGCCGCTTCCACGACCACGATGATGTGGATGCCGCGCATGCGCTGGTCACCAGCCACCTGCGTCTGGTGGCCAAGATCGCCATCGGCTATCGCCACTACGGACTGCCCGTGGCCGATCTGGTCAGCGAGGGCACCCTGGGGCTGATGCAGGCCGTCAAGAAGTTCGACCCCGAACGCGGCTTCCGCCTGGCGACCTACGCCATGTGGTGGATCAAGGCATCCATCCACGAATACATCCTCAACAGTTGGTCGCTGGTGAAGATCGGCACGCTTTCCGCCCATAAGAAGGTATTCTACAACCTTCGCAAGATCAAGGCACGCCTGGGTCTGCTGGACAGCCGCGACCTGTCGCCCGACGAGGTGACTTTGATCGCCGGCGAACTGGGCGTCTCGGAAGCCGATGTCACCACCATGAGCCGGCGCATGGCCGCCCGGGACGGGTCGCTGAACCGCACCGTCGGCGAGGACGGCGACCTGGAGATGATGGACCTGCTGGAGGACGAGCGTCCCAACCAGGAGGACATGCTGCTCGATCAGGCGGAGACAGGGTACCGGCTCACCCTGCTGGACGGCGCCCTGGACGCCCTGAACGAGCGCGAGCGCGACGTGTTCCGCCGCCGCCGGCTGACGGCCGATCCGGAGACGCTGGAGGACCTGGGCCGTGAGTACGGCGTCTCCCGGGAGCGGGTGCGCCAGATCGAGAACCGGGCCTTCGACAAGGTGCGCAAGGCGGTGCTGCGCCATGCCGCCGACGACACGCGCCGCGCCGCCGACGCCCGCGATCAGGGCGCCGCGCTCGCCTGACAGCCGCCAACCGCGCCCCGGGGACGATGCACCCGGGTCGCGGTCCGTGGCCCCTCGTCCACCTCTCCGCCGCTGTCGGTGCCTGTCCGAGGTATCGGTCGCGTTGGAGCCGGAGCCATCGCCTGCTCAAGCCCCGGCGATGGCATCCATGGCACCGGCCAGATCAATGTCTCGTTGCGTCAGCCCCCCGGCATCATGCGTGGACAGGGTCACCACCACGGTGTGGTACACGTTGGACCACTCCGGATGATGGTCCATCTTCTCGGCCACCAGCGCCACCCGCGCCATGAAGCCGAACGCCTCGGAAAAGTCGGCGAAGGTGAACACCCGATGGATGGCGTCGCGATCCTTCACCAGGGCCCACTGGGGCACTGTGCCCAGCGCGTGCGCCCGCTCGGTGTCCGTCAGTGTCTGAACCATGGGTCCTCCTAGAGAGCGGGGATGCGGGTGTTGACAGCCGCGCGGCCGTCCGTCATCGGAACATTGGACGGAGGCGCCGGCCGATCAACCCGCGCTCTGGCCGTGCGGCCCTGCCGCTTCCGGGTCTTCGCCCCCCACACCTCGCCCCCCCCACCTCGCCCCTTGGACCCTCGCCCATGCGCCGTCGCCGCTCCCCCTTTACCCGTCCCCCCTCGCCGGCCGACATCGAGACCGTGGCCCGCGAGGCCCTGGCCAGCATCCCGGCGGCGCTGCGCCGGCATGTGGAGGGGGTGGTGATCCACGTCGAAGCGTTCCCCGACGACGAGACCTGCGCCGAGATGGAGCTGGACAGCCCCTGGGACCTGCTGGGCCTGTACCGGGGCGTGGCCCTGCCCGAGAAGAGCGTCGCGCACGCCCCGCAGGACCTGGACATGATCTTTCTCTACCGGGAGCCGATCCTGGCGTACTGGTGCGAGACGGGCGAGGACCTCACCCACCTGATCCGCCACGTGCTGATTCACGAGGTCGGCCACCACTTCGGACTCTCCGACGACGACATGGAGGCCATCGAGGCCCAGGTGGACGACGAGGACGACGACCGGCCGTGACGCGGACCTCGCGGTTCCATGCACTCCCCGACGTGGTCGTCGTTACGATCATCGCTACGATCATCGCTACGATCGTCGTTACGGTCATCCGTCACCAGGACGGGCACTTGTCCCGCTCGCGCGCGTAGTTCTCCGGCGTGTCCAGGGCGGCATTAAAGCGCATGCGGTCGCTTTCCATGGATTCGATCAGGTCCGCCACACCGTTGTTGATGACCTCGGCGTGTTCGTTGCGCGCCTCGTCCAGGGTCCGCACCACGCGCGGATTGAGATGCTGGATGAGGGCTTGCAGGGTCCGCTTCACCCGGGGCGCATAGGCTTTCAGGACACGGTAGTGAATGCGCATGTGCTGCTTTTCATGCTCGTAGATCACATCGAAATTGCATGAGCCTCGGGGATACTCGCGCGCCACGTAGATGACGGTATCGCGGAGGTTCAGGTGCGCGTCCACCGATCGCAAATAGACGCAGAAGCGTCCGTCCGATCGCTTATAGTACTGTATCTGCGTGCTGAATCGAAACTCCGACTGGGTCACGGTCAAGCCCACGGCCGACCCACGGCGCGCGATGGAGGCGTCCTTGCGCATCCGCGTGAACATCGCGTCGATCGTCGCCGCCGGCTTGGTGTGATCCAGGCGCGCCCGGTCGAACACCGACCGGAAGGTCAGCGCGACCTCCCGGTCCGCGCCGGGACAGGAGGCGGCATGCGCCGGCGTCGCCGCCGCCATCAGCAGGGCCAACAGCAGCATCGCGCCCGGCACCACCGCCCGGGATGGCGACCGACTCAGGGCTGGCGCCGCCGCCTGCCGTACCGGACCAGCCTCCATCGTCCTCGCCTCCCGCCCCACCCGCGTTGTCCGTCCGCCAGGAGCCGGGCCGGGCCCCGCCGATCCCGCGTGCCCCGGTCCTTGCAAGCGCGCGGCCACTTGACGATGATGAGCCTCCGCGCCAGCCCTGGCCACGACCCTCTTCCCCCTGTCCACATATGGGCGACCATGCCGACCATCGCCACTTGGAACGTCAATTCCATCAAGGCCCGCCTGCCGGCCGTGCTGGCCTGGCTGGCACGGGCACGTCCGGACGTGGTCCTGCTCCAGGAGACCAAGACGGTCGACGCGGGGTTCCCGCTCATGGAGATCGAGGACCAGGGTTACCAGTGTGCCGTGCATGGCCAGAAAAGCTACAACGGCGTGGCCATCCTGTCGCGTCTCGGCCTGGAAGACGTCTCGCGCGGCCTGCCGGGCGCGGCGGAAGCGGAGGACGACCAGGCCCGCTACATCGAGGCCGTGGTGGGCGGCACCCTGCGGGTGGCTTCGATCTACCTGCCCAACGGCAACCCGTCGGACTCGCCCAAGTTCGCCTACAAGCTGGCGTGGATGGAGCGGCTGGGCGCGCACGCCACCGCCCTACGCGCCCTGGACGAGGCGGTGGTGCTGGGCGGCGACTTCAACGTCTGCCCCACCGACGGTGACGTCTACGATCCCGAGGGCTGGCGTGACGACGCCCTGTGCCGTCCGGAGAGCCGCGCGCGCTTCCGGGCGCTGTTGCACCTGGGATACTGGGACGCGCTGGCGGCACGCCATCCCCGCCCCGGCGTCTTCACCTTCTGGGACTACCAGGGCGGCGCCTGGCAGAAGGACAACGGCCTGCGCATCGACCACCTTCTGTTGTCGCCGCTGGCCGCCGACCGCCTGGAGGATGCCGGGGTGGACCGGACACCGCGCGGCGAACCCAAGGCATCCGACCACACGCCGGCCTGGGTGCGGTTGCGCGACCAGACGGCGGCCTGACGGCCGGCGGCGCGCGCCGTCCGCGCGATCGCCGCGACCGCAACGCGGGCCTTTCCCGCACGCGTCACATGGTGCATGGTACCGGCGCTCGAACCGGCCCGCCCCCTTGCGGGTCCGTGCCGGTCGCGATCACGCAACAAGAGGGTCACAGATGGGTACCTTCAGCATCTGGCATTGGGTCATTGTTCTGATTGTCGTTCTTCTGCTGTTCGGCGCTGGCAAGATTCCCCGGCTCATGGGCGATGTGGCCAAGGGCGTCAAGGCGTTCAAGAAGGGCCTCGCCGACGACGATGACGGTGCCGGCGACGGCGCGTCCAAGAAAATCGAGGGCGACTCCGCCACGTCCACCACCGAGACCCGCAAGGATGGCGCCACCAACGGCTGACCGTCTTCCCATGCCCCTGGTCGCGAACCGGCGGGTCGCGGGCGTCCGGCGTGCCGGGCCGCCCCGTACCGCCCCGTTCCCTGCGCGGGACGAACCCGGGCGGTGCCGTGGTCACGCCCGGGACGTCCAGGACCGCGCGGACGCATGATTCTGCCCGGAGGACCCGGCGATGCTTGACCTTGGATGGGTCGAACTGGCGGTGGTCGGGGTGATCGCCTTGCTGGTGGTCGGCCCCAAGGACCTGCCCAAGGTTCTGCGGACGCTCGGCCAGTGGGCCCGGCGGCTGCGGGGTCTGGCGCGCGAGTTTCAGGGCCATGTGGACGACATGATCCGCGAGTCGGACCTGGACGACCTGCGCGACGGCGTCAACACCGTGCGGGGGCGCAACCTGGGCCGAACCCTCAACAAGATGGTGGACCCCGACGGCTCGGTCACTCGGGACCTGGACGAGATCGACCGGCGCGCCCGCCAGACCGGACCCGCCGCCCCGAGCGGCGGCCGGGGTGGTGGCGGCCGGGGCACGGTGCTCGACCACGGCACGGACGATCCCACGGGTCCCGCGGACGCCCCCGGGCCTCACGCGCCCGGCACACCCAACCCCAAATCAAAGGCCGAGGATTGAGCGGTGGCCCCCTACAGCGATGATCCCGACGACAACAAGATGTCGCTGGTGGAGCACCTGACCGAACTGCGACAGCGCCTGCTCTACTCCGTGGTGGCGTTTCTGGCCGCGTTCTTCCTGTGCTACGCGGTTGCCCAGTCCATCTACGACTTCCTGATGATGCCCCTGGCGCGCATCATGATGGAGGTCGGCGGCAGTCAGCGCATGATCTTCACCGCGCTGACCGAGGCGTTCTTCACCTATGTGAAGGTGGCGGCGTTCGGCGCCGTCGTGATCACCTTCCCGATGATCGCCACCCAGATCTGGCTGTTCATCGCACCGGGCCTGTACAAGCACGAAAAGAAGGCGCTGCTGCCCTTCCTGCTGGCTTCGCCGGTGCTGTTCCTCACCGGGGCGGCGCTGGTGTACTACCTGATCATGCCGCTGGCCTGGCGGTTCCTGCTGGGTTTCCAGACCACGGGCGCCGAAACCGTGCTGCCCATCGAACTGGAAGCCAAGGTGGGCGAGTACCTGGGCCTGGTGATGAAACTCATCCTGGCCTTCGGGATCAGTTTCCAGATGCCGGTGGCCCTGACCCTGATGGCCCGCGTCGGCATCCTGGGCGCCGACACCCTGGCCGCCGGGCGCAAGTACGCCATCGTCGGCGTGTTCGTGCTGGCCGCCGTTGTCACGCCCCCCGACGTGATCAGCCAGATCGGCTTGGCCCTGCCGCTGATCCTGCTGTACGAGGGCTCGATCTGGTCCTGCCGGCTGGTGGAACGCAACCGCCGTCGCCGCATGGGCGAGGAGGATGACGGCGACGACCCGGACGACGACCCGGACGACGACCCGGACGACGACGATGACGGCCCCAGGCGATCCCGCGCCCCCGGCAAGACCACCACGGCCGCGCCCGCCACCTCGGCGTCCGGCGCGGCGGCGGCCGAGGCCGGCAAACGCCACCGTCCCGACACGGCCGCCGACCATGACGACATGGATCCCGACGACGAGGATCCGGATGACGAGGATGACGGCCCGCCCGACACGGACTTCAACAGCGGCCGGTAAGCGGCAGACCAGCGGTCTCCCCACAACGGGGGCGGCGCGCCGCCCCCGTTGTCGTCCAGAACGAGAGGCCGGCGGCCCTTGACGAGGGCCGCGCAGGCCCTCGGCCGGCCATACGGACACCCCAGTTTCGACCCAACGGACCAAACCGATGCATGACGCCAAGTGGATCCGCGACAACCTCGACGCCTTCGACCGGGGCCTGAACCGCCGGGGCCTGGCGCCCCTGTCCGATCAGGTCCGGGCCCTGGACGAGCGCCGCCGCGCCTCGCAGACCGAATTGAACACCCTCCAGCGCCGCCGCAACGAGGCCAGCAAGCAGATCGGCGCGGTCAAGAAGCAGGGCGGCGACGCCCAGGCGCTGATGGACGAGGTCGCCGGCATCAAGACCCGCATGGCGGCCCTGGAGGCCGACAACGCCGCCGCCGACACCGACCTGCGCGACCTGCTGATGGCCACGCCCAATCTGCCGGCGGACGACGTTCCGGAGGGGCCCGACGAGGACCACAACGTCGAGATCCGCCGCTGGGGCGAGCCGCGCGCCTTCGATGTCGCACCCCGCGAGCATTTCGAACTCGGCCCGGCCCTGGGCATGGACTTCGAGACCGCCGCCCGCCAGTCGGGCGCGCGCTTCGTCATCCTGCGCGGCTCCATGGCGCGCCTGGAACGCGCCCTGGCCCAGTTCATGCTGGACCTGCACACCACCGAGCATGGCTACCAGGAGGTCAACACGCCCGCCCTGGTGCGCGACACCCCCCTCTACGGCACGGCCAACCTGCCCAAGTTCGCCGAGGACCTGTTCAAGGTGGAGGGGGGGTACTGGCTGATCCCCACCGCCGAGGTGACGCTCACCAACCTGGTGGCCGGCCAGATCCTGGACGAGGCCGACCTGCCGCTGCGCTTCACCGCCTTCACCCAGTGTTTTCGTTCGGAGGCCGGCGCCGCCGGCAAGGACACGCGCGGCATGATCCGCATGCACCAGTTCGAGAAGGTGGAACTGGTCAGCATCGTGCACCCGGATCAGGCCGAGGCCGAACTGGACCGCAAGACCGCCTGCGCCGAGGAGGTTCTCAAGCGCCTCGGCCTGCCCTTCCGCACCGTGGTGCTGTGCACTGGCGACATGGGCTTTGCCTCCCGGCGCACCCACGATATCGAGGTCTGGTTGCCCGGCGCCGGCCGCTACCGCGAGATTTCATCCTGCTCCAACGTGGGCAGCTTCCAGGCGCGGCGCATGGACGCCCGCTTCCGGCCCGCCGAGGCCGCCACGGGCGCCGGCGGCAAGGGAACCCGGCCCGTGGCCACCCTCAACGGATCGGGTCTGGCGGTCGGCCGCACCCTGGTGGCGGTTCTGGAGACCTATCAGAATGCCGACGGCTCGGTCACCGTCCCCGAGGCGCTGCGCCCCTACATGGGCGGACAGGAGGTCCTGACTCCCGATGTTTGATCCCATCCCCGACCTGTCGACGGCTCGCATCCTGGTGTCCAACGACGACGGCCTAGATGCCCCCGGCCTTGCCGTGCTGGAACGCGTCGCCCGGTCGCTGTCCGACGACGTCTGGGTGGTGGCCCCGGAAACCGAACAGAGCGGCGCCGGCCACTCCCTCACCTTGCACGACCCCATCCGCTACACCGCCCGGGGCGAGCGGCGTTTCGCCGTGCGCGGCACGCCCACCGACTGCGTGCTGCTGGCCGTCAAGCGGTTCATGGCCGACCGGGGGCCGGACCTGGTGCTGTCGGGCATCAATCGCGGCGGCAACATCGGCGAGGACGTCACCTACTCCGGCACGGTCGCCGTGGCCATGGAGGGAACCTTGCTGGGCGTCCGCTCCATCGCCCTGTCCCAGCAGTTCGCCGACGGCGACGCCATCCCCTGGGCGACCGGCGAACGCCTGGCCGGGGACGTCATCCGTCGCGCCTGCGCCGCGCCCTGGACCCGGGACGTACTGATCAACGTCAACCTGCCGGACCGCCCGCCGGAGCAGGTCAAGGGGGTGCGCCTGGCCCGCCAGGGCAAGCGGGTCGGCTCCAGCCGCTTCTCGGAGAACCTGGTGGAGCGGGTGGACCCGCGCGGCCGTCCCTATGTGTGGATCGGCGTGGAGCAGGTGCGCGCCTTCAACGGCGCCGACACCGATCTGCACGCCGTCGCCGAGGGCTACATCGCGGTCACGCCGCTGTGCATCGACCTGACCGACCAGGGGACCATGGCCTCCATGGCCCGCGTGTTTTGAACCCGCAGAACCAGAAGATCCGCCTCCTCATGGAGTTGCGGCTGGCCGGGGTGACCGATACCCGGGTGCTGAAGGCCTTGGAGACCGTGCCCCGGGACGTCTTCGTCTCCGACCCATTTCTGGAGCACGCCTACGACAACCGCGCCCTGCCCATCGATTGCGGCCAGACCATCAGCCAGCCGCTGATCGTCGGTCTGATGAGCCAGTACCTGACCCTCGCGGGCCGCGAGAAGGTGCTGGAGGTGGGCACGGGCTCCGGCTATCAGGCGGCCGTTCTGTCGCGGCTGGCGCGCCGGGTGTACACGGTGGAGCGGCATGCCCCCCTGCTGTCCCAGGCCGAGGCGCGCTTCGCCGCCCTGGGCCTGACCAACGTCGTCACCCGCCACACCGACGGCATGAAGGGCTGGCCGGAGCAGGCGCCCTTCGCCCGCATCATGGTCACGGCGGCGGCCCGCCAGGTGCCGGAGGGGCTCACCGATCAACTGGACGACGGCGGGGTGATGGTGATGCCGGTGGGCGACGAGGGCCAGCAGTGGATCATGCGCCTGACCCGCACCGGCCACCGCCTGAAGACCGAGCGCCTGCTGGCGGTGCGCTTCGTGCCGCTGCTGGCCGGCTTGCCCGGCGACGGCGGCACGTTCTAGCCGGCCCCCCCGGGCGCCGGATCGGATCGGGTCCGGCGAGGGACCAGCCCCCGCCCGTCATGACATCGCGTTCGCTCCGTGCCCGGCGGATGCCGCCAGGCGGGCGACCTTGGCGACATCCAGGCTGAGCGCGAGGCCGGCCTCGTCCAGGTCGTCCAGGCGAAACCATCGCGCCTCCAGCGCGTCGTCGCCGGCGACCGGTGTCCCCGACACCCAGTGGCACAGAACCGCGATCAGCAGGAAGTGCCGGCGGAGGCAACCGCCCTCGTCCCGGTCGAAGACATCGACGGCCGTGAACACCCGCCCGGCGCGGGCGCGCACCCCGGTCTCCTCGAACAGTTCGCGCACGGCGGCGCTTTCGATCGTCTCGCCAAAGTCGATCTTGCCGCCGGGAAAGCCCCAGCGCCCCATGTCCGGCGGATTGGCGCGGCGCACCAGGAGGATCCGGCCCTCGTGAAACACCGCGGCGATGGTCGCGGCGACGGGTCGGGGCGACGGATCCCCGGGGGGGCTTGGCTTGGCTATGGTCGACATCGCGGCATCCAGGCAAGAGGTCTTCTCGGAACTCCGGGATCACGGGCCGTGCCATGGGCGCGGACCGGACCCCGCACGGACGGTGTCCGGTGGGCCCCGAGTCTACCAGGGACGGGGAACCAGCGGTCATGGACCATGACCGTTGAAGTTCGTGGCCCGTCCGTCGAGGCGTATTGCCATCGCCCCCGCTTCAACGCCATCATCGGGGGACACCGCGCCTCGCCGAACGGAGGTCAGGGCCGCCGCCGGACCACCCGCGACCCGGACCACCCGCGACACGGGGCGCCGCGTCGTTCCTGTCTGAACCGCGCGCCGTCCCGGCGGCGTCCCGGGGAGGTCCCCTGTCTGGTCATGACGCGATCACCGCCCCCCCCCGCGCTTTCCCCGCATCCGCCCGGCCTCGGACGCGTGCCGCTGTTCGAGACCCTGGACGACTCGACACGAGCCGACCTCACCCGCCTGTGCGCCTGGAAGCGCCATGGCGCCGGTGAACAGATCATCGACCGTGAAGGCGACAGCCAAGACGTCCATTTCGTGGTCGAGGGCACGGCCCGCATCATGATCTACACGGCGTCGGGCCGCGCGGTCGCCCTGGACGATGTCGAGGCCGGGGGATACTTCGGCGAACTGGCCGCGTTCGATGGCGCGCCCCGTTCGGCCAGCGTGCTCGCGGTCACGCCATGCTGGATCGCGTCGCTGTCCGCCGGGCATTTCCTGCGCGTGCTCGGCCAGTATCCGCCCCTGGCCCTGGTGGTCATGCGCCGGCTGGCCGCCGTGATCCGCGCCGCCACCGATCGCATCGTTGAACTGTCCACCCTCGGCGCCAACAACCGGGTGCAGGCCGACCTGCTGCGGCAGGCGATGACGGCCGGGGTCGATTCCGCCGGACGCGCTGTCATCACGCCCATCCCCCCGCACGCCGACATGGCCAGTCGGGTCTCCACCTCCCGCGAGACCGTGGCGCGGGTGCTCAACGACCTGGCGCGCCAGGGACTGGTCACGCGCGAACGGGACGTGCTGGTGGTCAACGACGTGGCGCGCCTGGAGATGATCGTTCAGGAGGTGATGGGGTAGGCCCGTCCGTCCCGCCCGGCCCCCCACCCACCGTGCGGGACTCGATCCTCCGGGCCTTGCTCTCGTGGACATCACGCCCTGGGAGTCGCCGCCCATTGGGCGAGATCCGGCAGCATCTCGACCTGGAGGGCTGTGACCTCCACATGGATGGCGTCTTCCATGGAAATGGCGCGCCCCTCGACCACCAAGTCGGCCGCGAACGGCGCCGCCAGGCCCCCGCCCAGCGACCCCAGCACCGAATCCATGTCCCCCGATGCCGTCCCACCAGCGACCGGCACCAGCGCCGCGAAGGTCTCGTCGCCCATCCAGGCCAACAGGGCGCCCGCCGGCAGCGCGCCGGCCAGCCGTCCGCTGGTCTGGGTGAAGAGGACGCCGCCGCCCGTGACACCCAGGTGTTCGGCGATGCCGGCCAGGCCGTCCACCCGGATCACCGCCAGGATGGCACCGCCCCCGGCGTTCAGCGCAACCCGGGCCGCCTCGGGCAGATCGGTCGCGGGGACCAGATCGGCCGTCTCGGCGACGGCATCGGCGCCGAAAGGTCCGGTGACCGGCGCCATCGGGACCACACGCGGCGGCAGCCGGTCGGCGTCCGGATCGACCATCCGATCGGCCCCCTCGTCGCCGACCTCGTCGCCGACCTCGGCGCCGGCGTCACCGACGGGGTCGAGCAGCCGGTCGTCATCGGCGACCGGGTCGACCAGCCCGTCCACCGTCGCGGCCTCCTCCGGATCCGGAGCGGTCGGCCTGTCGTCCGGTTCTCCCGAGGGGGCATCCGGGGTCGACGCCGACCGCCGTCGCGCGCGCACCGGCGGCGCGGCGTCCCGCCCGAACAGCAGCCGCGCCAACGCCCATGGCGCCAGTCCCGCCACCACCAGCGCGACCATCAGCGCGGGTGGCGTGGTGTCGACCAGCAGCACGGCCGCGCACACGCCCAGCAGGCGCGCCGCCTGGGTCACCCCGGGCACCATCGCGCCGCCGCCCGGGCCGCGTCCGCGATTGATCCAGCCGGCCAGGGCCAGGAACGCGCCCTGGCCCGCGACCACGGCCCCGACCACGGGAGCCCAGATGACCCCCACCGCCAGCACCGCCACCAGATCCAGGGCACCGGCCATCCGCGCCGCGTCCCCCCGGGCGACGCCATGCCCGCAGGCGGCCACCAGCACCGCCAGCGCGGCCAGGGCCGCATGGCCCTCGGGCGCCACCAGCAGCATCGGCGGCGGCGCCAGCCAGGATCCCACCGGCGGCGGCAGCATTCCCAGCAGCCCGCCCCCCCCGAAGGCGCCCGCGTGCCCGGCCACCACCATCCCCAGAAGGTCCACCAGCACCAGCAGGCCCACCGCCCCCACCACGGCCAGGATGATCGCCACCCCACGGCCCAGGGCCGGCGGCGGGTCCTCGACGGCGGCGGACGGATCGGGCGGCGACAGCGGGTCGGGCGTGGTCACGGCGGCACTCCGAAGCGGGATCGGTCAGGAGGGCGGGACCGGATCACGGTCCCGCCACGACAGGCCGCCATCCGGGTTCCACGACACGGACGCGCGGACCTCTTTGTTTGGCCATCGTTTCGATTGCATACTGCCAGGGCGGATGGCGGCACCATGATTACCGCATTTTCCCCTGGCCACGCCATGGGCAAGCCCGCGCCCGGCGCGGCCCGCACGCCGCCATGGCCCGCCGCAGGGAGGCTCCCCATGACCCAGCCCCGACGCCGTTTCGGCGACGCCATCCTCGGCCGCCGCGCCGCCGAACGCCTGCCCGAACGCGTGCGCGCCACCATCGACGCCCAGCAGCGTGACAGCGAAATCCTCATCGGCTGGGTCCAGTTGGGCGTGGTCGTGCTGTTCGGCACGCTGTATCTGGTCGCGCCCAAGACCGGCATGAACACCGACTTCATGCCGGTGCCCTATGCCCTGAGCGGATACCTGGTGTTCACCGTGCTACGGCTGTGGCTCGCCTACCTGGGGCGGCTGGGACCGGTGTTGCTGGGCCTGTCGGTGATCGTCGACATGGGCCTGCTCATGATGCTGATCTGGAGCTTCCACCTTCAGTACGAACAGGCGGCACCGTTCTACCTGAAGGCCCCAACCCTTCTGTATGTGTTCATCTTCATAGCCTTGCGGGCGCTGCGCTACCAGACCGCCTACGTGGTGGCGGCGGGCGCGACGGCGGCCCTGGGCTGGACCGTCCTTCTGGCGTACGCGCTGATCACCGAATTGCAGCGCGGCGATCCCATGATCACCCGCGACTACGTGGCCTACATGACCTCCAACACGGTGCTGGTCGGCGCGGAGGTGGACAAGATCGTCTCCATCCTCACCGTCACCGCCATCCTGGCCATTGCCCTGGTGCGCGGCCGGCGGCTGCTGGAGCGGGCGGTGGTGGACGGCCTGACTGCCCGCGACCTGTCGCGGTTCGTCGCCCCCGACGTCGCCCGGCGAATCACCCAGTCGGGCCAGGGCCTGAAGCCGGGCGACGGCGAGGTCGGTCCGGCGACCGTCCTGTTCACCGACATCGAGGGCTTCGCGACCCTGAGCGAGCAGGTGGATCCCGCCACGCTGATGAGCATTCTCAACGCCTATTTCGATGCCGTGAACACCCTTGCCGAGGGGCATGGCGGCGCCATCGTCCAGTTCGTCGGCGATGCCCTGCTGATCACCTACAGCAGCCGGACCTGCCCCGACCACGCCATGCGCGCCGTGGCCACGGCACGGGATATCGTGGCCACGCTGAACGATCGCCCCTTCGGCCCCGCGGGTCACCGCCTGCGCACCCGCTGCGGCCTGAACACCGGCCAGGTGATCCTGGGCGCGGTCGGGTCCCCGAACCGGCTGATCTTCACCGCCCACGGCGACGAGGTGAATCTGGCCGCGCGCCTGGAGCAGCTCAACAAGAGCCACGGGACCTACGTGCTGATGTCCGAGGCCACCGCCACGGCCGCCGGCCTGACGCCGGACCAGGCGCCGCCGGTGGGCGCGGTCACCGTGCGCGGGCGGCAGGCGCCGACCCAGGTTCATACGCTGGCGACGGCGCCGCCGGACATACCGGGGACGCCGATGCTCCCTCAGCCCGACAGACCGCCGGCCACGCCGGGCCTCTCGGCACCCAGGTCGAACACCTGACGCGGTTGCGCGAAGCCGAGGAAGCCGTCGGCGGCGGCATCGGGGCGCGGTCCGTCGGCCGCGTGATACAGCCACGTCTTGCGCTTCACGTCGGCGGGCAGGCCCACAAGGTCGCTGTAGTGGCAATGGGCGCCACCACGTCGGCACCCTGTGTCGCAATCGTGGAAGATCAGCCGCGCGGCCCGGTAATAGGGCATCAGCACATCGGGCTGATACAGGCAGTCCGAGGTGAACAGCACCGGTCCCCCGGGGGCATGGATCATGAGCCCGTAGGAGCGCATGACGGCCTCGCCCGAGGCGATGTGGGTCAGCGGCACCAGACCCAGGCGGACCCCGCCGAACAGGAACGATCCCGTGGCCGGCAGCGGCCGCACATCGAAGAAGTCGTCCAGGGTGCCATGGCCGTAGTCCAGCACCTCCATGCCGGCCTTCAGGGACTCCCGCCACAGCGGTCCGGCCAGGTCAGCCTGGATATACAGAATCGGCCGGTCGAGATCCGGATTGAAATAGGTGGTGAACCCCAGCCATTCCAGACCGCCCACATGGTCGCCGTGCAAGTGGCTGATGTATACAGCAGAAAGATCACGCTGACACAACCCGGCCGCCTTCAGGGCATGGCGCGCGTCGGTGCCACAGTCGATCAGCAAACGTCCGCCGTCCTCCGTCTCAAGGATGGCGTTACTCTGGAAATTGTCTTCGGTCAGCGTGAAGGCCGACCCGGTTCCGAGGAAGTAAAATCGCATGACGCGGGTGATCCTGCCTCGCTTCGCGCGCCCGTCCCCGGTCCCGCCGACCCTCGGGCATTCCCCTTTGGCTCCTGGTCTGGAGTCACGTCGGCCTCCGGCCACCACAACCGGATCCCGGACCGTTAGAATACGAAGCTTTCGCCGTCCTGAACACCTGCTATGTTGGCGGGGGGCCGCCGTCGGCGACCCGGTCGGACCCCGGACGGGGGCCATACGTTTGCCGTACACAGGTCCTGGTTTCCATGCTCCGTCGTTTCAGCGTGTCCTTGCGCGTTATTCTGGCGCTCGGTTTTTCCGGCCTCGTGGCCCTGTCCACGGGCACGGTGGTCGGCTTCAACTTCTGGTCAAGCGGCTCGGCGGCCGACGACCTGATGGAGCAGCGGACCGTCGCCGTCATGCACGCCCTGGAAGGCTGGTTGCAAGGGCAGCTCCGCCCCATGGAAACCGTGGTCCGCAACGCCCAGGCCGTGGTGCACAATGGCGGCCTGGACCCGACGAACCCGGCGGCCCTGGACGGCTATGTTCGCGGCATCCTGGCGGGCACCCCGCGTCTGGAGGTGGTCGCGGTGGTGACGCCCGACAACCGGGCGCGCCGGTACGGCCGCGACAGCGATCCGGTGACGGAGGACTGGAGCGAGCGTCCCAACGTGGTCTCGATGCTGGAGGCCCTGGCGGCGCGCGCCCGGGCCGGCGAGACGGACCCGGTCTGGGGCAAGCCGCTCTGGCGCGGCAACGGCGGTCATGCCGCCTTCAACGTGCGCGCGCCCCTGGTCCGCGACGGCGCGCCCGTGGGCACGCTGATCGCCATGATCGGCCTGGGCCCGATCACCGAGGCGCTGCCGGCGTCGCT
Source organism: Roseospira visakhapatnamensis (assembly GCF_014197915.1). Classification (GTDB taxonomy): domain Bacteria; phylum Pseudomonadota; class Alphaproteobacteria; order Rhodospirillales; family Rhodospirillaceae; genus Rhodospira; species Rhodospira visakhapatnamensis. Next base: position 32,312 of record NZ_JACIGK010000002.1, on the reverse strand, counting down.
GACCACCGACATGCTGACGCCCTATGTGCTGTACGACCGGACGGCGGTCCTCGCGCATCCGCTGCTTGACGGCGACACCCTGCGGACCGACGACGCCGCGAACGCCGCGCAACCCTTGCTCGACGTCACCTCGTTTCCCGACCTGCACCTGGCGACGCTGTGGAGCGGCGAGGAAATGGACCTGCGCAACCCGGTCGATCTGCAACCCGGGTGGGTCCGGGGGGTGCGGCTGCCCGACGAGGAGGTCATCCACACCCTGCGCGAGGTCACGGACTTCACCCCGGCGCCCCTGTTGATGGGCACCCATTTCACGGTCGAGGAAGGCGCCTTCGCCTACGTCCAGCAGTGGCGGGCCATCTTCACCGGTCTGGTGGTGCTGGTCCTGGCGGTGGTGGCCGCGCTGCTGCTGGGCGGCTGGATCGGTCGGCCGATCACGCGGTTCTCGGCACTGGCCCGCGCGGTGGCCGCCGGCGACCTGAGCCAGGATCCGCCGAATACGCCGACCCTAATCCGCGAGTTCCGCGACGGCCGGGTCGCCTGGCGGGGCATGCTGGCGGGCCTGCGCGAGCGCGAACGCATCCGCGACCTGTTCGGCAAGTACGTCCCCGAGGAGGTGGCCCGCCGCCTGCTGGCCCAGGGCGACCCGATGCCCGTCGACCACGCCGAGGCCACCGTGCTGTTCGCCGATCTGGCCGGGTTTTCGTCGCTGACCCATGCCCTCGGCCCGGACCACGTGGTGCGGGTCCTGAACGCCTTCTTCTCGGCCATGGTGGCGATCCTGGAGCACCACGGCGGCATGGTCACCCAGTTCCAGGGCGACGGCATGCTGGTGGTGTTCAACCTGCCGGAACCGCATCCCGACCACGCCACGGCGGCGGTGCTGGCCGCCCTGGCCATGCAGCGGCGGCTGGACCAGGGCCCCATCGCCGGTCACGACCTGCGGTGCCGCATCGGCATCGGCACCGGCCCGGCGGTGGCCGGCGCGGTCGGCGCCGAGGGGCGGTTGACCTACACCGTGCACGGCGACGCCGTGAACCTGGCCGCCCGCCTGGAGTCCCTGAACAAGACCACCGGCACCCGCATCCTGCTGTCCGACCGCACGGCCGCCCTGGCCCCGTCCCTTCCCTACATGTCGCTGGGCAAGCTGCCGGTCCGGGGCCAGGGTGTCGATGCACGCGTGTTCACGCCCGCCGATGACACACCGCCCGACGCCCGGACGGAGGAGACAGGCCGCCCGTGAAATCGGCCCGGCCGTCGGCGCGGACGGGGCCACGGGTCCGATGGCCCCTCATCGCTCTCCTGCCGGGCGCGGGCCGGTATCGAGAAGCCCGGCGTCCAGCACCATCAGGCGCGGGCCGACGGTCCAGGCCAGGGCGCAGAGGATCGGCCGGTCCGGGTATACCTGGCGCAGCACGGCGCGATACAGGGCCATCTGCCGCAGGTAGACCGGGGGCACCTTGGCCGGATCGCTGGGCGGCGGCCGGTTGGTCTTGAAGTCCAGCACCATCACCCGGTCGTCGGTGACCAGCAGCCGGTCGACCTGACCGGACACCACCTCCCCCGCCACCAGCCCGACGATGGGCACCTCGGCACGGGAGCCCGGGCCGAACACCGGCGCCAGCGCGGCATCGTCCAGCACCGCCTGGACCTCGGCGGTGATCGCCGCCACCGTCTCGGGCGCCAGCCCATGGGCGGGCCGCGCCAGATAGGCGCGCGCGGCGGCGGCCCATCCGGCCGGGGGCAGGTCGGGCAGGCTCTGTAACAGCCGATGGATCAGCCGTCCACGCTGGAAGGGGTCCGGCGCGCCGGCCGGCGCCACCGGGGATGCCGCCGCCGGGTCGACCTCCATGCGCGACGGCGCCAGGGGACGCGACGGACGCGGCTCGGCGGCCGGCGCGCGCCACAGCCAGGGGGGATCGGCCTCGTCCGGGGGCACGGCCGCCCCCCCCTCCCCGGCCCCGTCGGCGCGCGGCGGGCGCACCTGCTCACCCCGGTGACGCCGAACGTGGGCATCCGCCTCGGCCACGCCGGCGGCCATCAGGTCGGGATCGGGCACCGGGTCGACGGCGGCGAACCCCTCCAGCGCCCGCGCCACCAAGTGATACCAGGTCCCGTCCGACGCTCTCCGGCGGGTGTTCCAGCCGCACACGATCAAACGGTCCTCGGCCCGGGTCAGGGCCACGTACAGCAGGCGGCGATACTCGCGCTCCTGGGCGACCAGACGCGCCTCATGCAGGGGCTGGGTGACGGCGGGCTCGCGATCGGCGGCGCGCGGCGCCCAGAACGGCAAAGCGTCATCCCCGTCGCCCTCGAAGTCGACATGGGTATCCCCGGCCGGCGGCATGCCCAGGGTATCGGGCAGGATCACCACCGGCGCCTGCAAGCCCTTGGACCCGTGCACGGTCATCACCCGCACCGCACCGCCGCCCAGCACGCCCCCGCCGTGGTCCAGGTCCCGCTTGATCTCGGTTCCGGCCACGGCCAGCGCCCGCAGGAAGGCGCCCAGGGACGGCGCCTGATCGCGATCGTGGGCCAGGGCCTGGGCAAGGAACTCGTCGATGGGGTCCTCGGCCTCGGTGCCCAGGCGGGCGATCAGCGCGCGGCGCCCGTCCAGGCGCTCCAGCACGTGGGCGAACAGCTCGTGGGGCGGCACCCGGTCGGCCCGGGCCATCACGTCCGACAGCCGCCGCCAAGCCCGGCCAAAGGCGCTGTCGGCGCCCGCGTGATCCTCCAGAACCGACCACAGGGAGCGCGCCCCGCGCCCATGGGCCAGCGTGAACAGCTCATCCTCGGTCAGGCCGATCAGCGGTCCCTTGAGCACCGTGGCCAGCGTCAGGTCATCCTGGGGCAGCAGCACCGCCTGGCCCAGGGCCATCAGATCCATGACCGCCATCTGCTCGGTCAACACCATGCGGTCGGCCCCGGCCACGGGCACGCCCAGGGTCTTCAGCGCCCGGGTCAGGTCACCGACGAAGGCCGTCCGCCGCCGCACCAGCACCAGCACGTCGCCCGCGCGGATCGGTCGGTCCCGGGCCGGCAGGCGCTCGCCCCCCCGTCCCTCGTCCCCGGCGATCATGCGGTGGATGCGCCGGGCGACAAGGCGCGCGAGCCGCGTCGGCGCGCTTTCCACCCGCAACCGCTCGACCGGCGGCTTCCAGGGCTCGGGATCGGCGCCCGCCGGCGGATCCACGGGCGGCCACAGCTCCACCAGGCCCGCCTGTCCCACGCGGGCCGGGATATGGGTGACGTCCGCCGTGGTCTCGGCCACGCCGTCGCGGGCGTCGTCGCGGGCGAACACGCGGTTGACGACCTCCAGCACCGCCGGCGTGGAGCGGAACGACACATGCAAGCCCACGTCCTCGAAGCGCGCGCCGGTGGCCCGGGCCCGCGCGGCGACCCGCGCGCGCATGGCCTCGAACCCCGCCGGATCGGCCCCCTGGAAGCCGTAGATGGACTGCTTGCGGTCGCCCACGGCGAACACGGTTCGCCGGGGTGGCGCGGCGGCGCCCGGCGGACCCTCGCGCCCCAGGCCGGCGTGGAACTCCTCGGTCAACGCCCGGGCCACCGCCCACTGGTCGGGGCTGGTGTCCTGGGCCTCGTCGATCAGCAGATGGTCGAGCCCGCCGTCCAGCTTGTACAGCACCCAGGCGGCGCCGTCGGCGCGTTCCAGCAGGGCGCGGGTGTGATGGATGAGGTCGTCGAAATCCAGCAGCCCGCGCGCCGTCTTCTGGGCCGCCAGGGCGCGCAGATAGGCGTCGGCCACGGTCAGCAGGGCATTGGTCGCCTCCGCCACCAGCGCCGCCCGCCGGCGCGCGTCCAGGCGGATCAGGCGCTCCTGTTCGGCGGCGAGGGCGTCCATCACCTCGGGGTGGCCGTCGCGCACCGCCTTGGTCGCCGACAGTCTGTCCGGCGGACGCGGCATGCCCTTGCTGTCGAAGAACACCTTGACGTACGTCGCCAGTGCATCCGGACGGGCCTCCGCCGGCGCCGCCAGGAACGCGGCCACGGCCTCGGCGCGGCCCTTGTCGGTCTTGGCTCCCATCCCGGCCAGCACCGCCGCCGCCGCGCGCAGGGCCGGTCCATCGAACGCCTGATCGGCGCAGGCGGCGGCGACCAGGGACCCGGGTGTCTCGTCCCCCGCCAGCCCCAGCCGCGCCTGAATCGCCCGCTGCGTCGCCGTCAGCCCGCCCCGCGCCGCGAACAGGCGCCGCAGGCGGGGCGCGGCGCCCGTCATGGCCGCCATCAGCTTGGGGAAGCGGTCCTCGCTGACCCGCTCGGTCACCAGGGCCAGGGCCTGGGTCAGGGGATCGCGGGCCGGGTCGCCCAGGCGCGCCGCGTCCAGCACCGTGCGCAAGGCCACCTCGGCGGCTTCCCGGGCGACGCGCTCGTCCATCACCTGGAAGCCGGGGGACAGGCCCGCTTCCAGCGGAAACCGCCGCAACACCGACTGGCAGAAGGCATGGATGGTCTGGATGCGCAGGCCGCCCGGCGTGTCCAGCACCCGGGCGAACAGGCGGCGCGCCAGCGCCATGCCGCCGGGAGACGGCGGCCGGCCGGCCAGGTCCGTCAGCGCCCGCGCCAGGGTCGCGTCGTCGGCCACCGCCCAGCCGGCCAGCCGGTCCGCGACCCGGTTGGCCATCTCGGCGGCGGCGGCCTTGGTGAAGGTCAGGCACAGGATGCGCTCGGGCGCGGTGTCCTCCAGCAGCAGGTTGAGCACCCGGTCGGTGAGCACCTTGGTCTTGCCGGAACCGGCGCTGGCGGCGACCCAGGCGGAGACCGCCGGGTCCGCCGCCCGGCGCTGCTCCCGCCCGGCCAGCGCGACCGGGTCAAGCGCGCCAGGGGACGACGCGGGGGCGCCGGTCATTCCCCCTCCTCCCCGGCGGCGGCCCATTCGCGCACCCGGGCCAGATGCTCGTAGTCCGAATACCGGGGGGCGACGTCCGGCACCGGACGGGCCGGATAGGGCGTTTCCGGCCGGGCGTACAGGTTGACCAACGCCGTCAGCCCGTCCAGCGCCCGCCGGGCCAGATCACCGGCATCGCCGGCCACGGGGCGGATCTCGCCCGGGCGCTCGCGCCCGCCACCAAGCCGCCAGTACTCCAGGCCCACCACCGGGGCTGGGGGAATCCCCGGGAACGCCCCGGCGGCGACCATGGCCGCCTCCAGGGGCAATTGCGGCGCATACCCGGCCAGCACCTCGCGTCCGGTGGGCGGCGCGCCGGTCTTGTAGTCCACGACCACCACGTCTCCGTCGACGGTTTCCTCCACCCGATCGGCGCGGGCGGTCAGGGTGAAGGGCCGCGCGACACCCGAAAGCGCCAGGTCGCCGGCAACCTCCACACGCACCCGGCGCACGGTTCCGGCGCGGGCGCGCTCCTGGTCGATGACCCAGCGGGCGGTGCGCACGAAACGCGGCCACCAGAACGCGGCCACGGCGGCGTTGTCGCCATGCGCCTCGAACACCGCGCGTCCCAGGCGCAACAACTCGGCCTCGGGGTCCGGGGGCAGGTCCTCCGGCCACGCGGCGCGAAACCGCTCCAGGGCGTCATGCACCAGCATCCCGTAGTCCTGGACGCCCAAGGGCCGATCCAGCGCGTCCAGCGCCTCCAGCCCCAGGATGAAGCGGGCATATATGCCGTAGGGATCACGCATCCAGGTCTCGACGCGGGTCACCGACAGGCGGCCGGGGCGCGCCTCCACCGGCGGCGTGGGCGCCGGCGGCGGGGCCGGCGAGACCGCCGCCACCGCCCGCAGGCGCCCCCCCAGGGCCAGCCAGGACGCCCCCCGCGCCGCCGCCGCCCGCCACGCCGCGCCCAGCCCGGTCGCCTGGGTGGCCGCGTCCAGCCGCAGCAGCCAGCGCGACGGCACCGTCGGTGTTCCCTCGACCCGGTCGGCCCGGGTCAGGGTCACGCGCGGCGCGCAGAACGCCTGCGTGAAGTCATGGGCCGACAGGCCGACGCGATGCTCCGGCGGCGACAGCCCGAAGGCGGCGCGCATCGGCCGGCTCATCCATGGGTCGGCGGCCACGGCGGGCGGCCACGAGCCCTCGTTCAGCCCGCCCAGGATCATGTGATCGGCGTGCCAGGCACGGGCCTCCAGCGGCCCCAGGATGGACAGGCGCGGGTGCCCGCCCTGGGGCGGCCGCACCACCCGCCCGACCATCAGCGCATCAAGAAGTCCCGGATAATGGCGCGGCGCCAGTGGCGGCAGGCCCTCGGCGGCGGTGATCAGGTCGGCGGCGAACAGGGCGGCCGCCTCGCCCGCCGGTCCCGCCCACAGGCGCATGGGTCCGGGCGTGTCGTCGCTGGCGGCCAGGGCCTCGGCGCAGGCCATGTGCGTCTCGACCAGCAGGCGCAAGGGCACCTCGGGGCCGGCCATCAGCGCGACCAGGGGACCCAGGATCCGCTCCAGCCGGTCCAGGACGCGTATCAGGCCGCCACCCTCCGGCACGCCCCGCGCGCGCGCCACCCGCCGCAGGCCATCGATCCCGGCCGGCGGACGCGGTCCGCGCAGCACCCGAAGCTCCAGGCGCCGCCCCTGCGCGCGGAAGCGCGCCTCGTCCTGGCCCCCGGCGGCCAGGGGATGGCGCAGCAGGTCCAGCAGCGGACCTGGCGCCAGGTCCTCGGCCGTCGCCCGCGCCAGCAGCCGCAGGATGCCGCCGGGCTCGGTCACCCCCAGCGGCTGGCCGGCCGAATCGTCCAGGGCCACGCCCCAGCGATCCAGGCTGGCCGCCACCCGCCGGGCCAGATCCCGGTCGAGCGTGACCAGGGCGGCGGTGCGACCCGGATGCTCCAGGGTCTCGCGCATCATCAGGGCGATGGCCTCGGCCTCCTCGCGCGGGCCGGGACAGGTGAGCCGGGCGACCCCCGCCAGCGCCTCGGACGGCAGCGGCCGGGCCTCGCGCCAGGCATCGGTGGTGGCCGCCGGACGCATGGCCTCGGCGATCAGGGCGCGGCGGCCGGCGGCGGCCTTGGGATCGGCGGTATCCTCCAGGGATGCCGGCCAGTCGGCCACGGCGCGCCGGTCCACGCCCAGACGCGCCAGCAGGCCGCGCAGGCCGTACTGGGGATGGGTGGGGTCCAGCGCCGCCCAACTGGCCTCGTCCATGGTCCGGTCCAGCCCCGGCAGCACCACCGCGCCCCGGGGCAAGGCCGCCACCACCGCCAGCAGGTCGGCGGTCGCGGGAATGGACCCGGTGCTGCCGGCGGCGATCACCGGGCCGGGCGGCGGCGTCTCGGTCCAGCGCGTGGCCTGGGCCGTCATCAGCCGGTCGCGCCGGTCGGCGGGGTCCAGGCAACCCTCGGCCTCCAGCACGCCGGGCCAGACCTCGGACAGCACGGCCAGGAAACGGACCGTGATCTGCCAGTGGGCGGCGAAGCGCTCCGGCGCCAGGCCGGCCAGCGCGCCGAGGGACACCCGCTCGGTCTGCACCTGGTCCAGCAGGCGCCCCAGGTCGGCGGCCAGCCACGCCGCCTGATCGGGCGTCGGCGGGCGCCCCCCGGGGTCCAGGGGGCGGGCGGCGACCAGACGCGCCAGCAGCAGACGCCGCCGCAGGTCGGAGACGGCGGGCGGCAGGTCGGCCAGCGCCGCGCCCTCGCCCGGCATCAGGCCGGCGCCGGCCTCCAGGACCAGGTCGTCCTCGTCGACGTCGCCCAGCGGCAGCATGCGCGGCAGCAGCAAAGCCCGCCCCCCGCCCCGGCGCAAGAACGCCTCGCGCAGGGCCCGACAGGCGCGACGCGTGGGCAGCAGAATGGTGACCGCCGCAAGGGCCAGGGGATCGCCCCCCGTGTCCCTGTCCCCGCGATACCGGTCCAGCAGGCCCGCCGCCAGCGCATCCACGAAGGGCCGGCCGGGGTCGATGGTGAAGACACGGGACGCGGCGCCGGTCATGGCGCCCTACTGGTCGCTGTAGGGACCGTGTTGGCCCAGCCGGTGTTCCGCCAGATCCAGGCCGGCCCGCGTGCCCACGTGATACCATTCGCCATCATGCGGCAGCGCCCACAGCCGGGTCTCGTCCAGCGCCTGGGTATAAAGACGGTTGAGGGAGAACGAGCCGGCCTCGGTATCCTCGAACAGGCGCGGCGCCAGCATCTGCACCCCCGCGTACACGAAGGGTGCGATCTCCTGGGCCCGTCGCCGGCGCGGCCGCCCCAGGGCATCGACGAAGAAGTCACCACGCCCCTCGTAGCCGTTGGCCCCCACCAGCCGCAGCACCAGCAGCAACGCATCCATGCGGGCATCGTCCCAGGCCTCGGCGAGCCGTGTCAGGGCCGGGCGAACCCCGTTGAGCCACAGCACGTCGGTGTTGATGACGAAGAACGGATCATCCCCCAGCAGCGGCAGCGCCTTGCGCACGCCGCCGCCGGTCTCCAGCAGCGCATCGGTCTCGTCGGAGATCACCACGCGGGGCCGACGGCGGCGGGCGGTGTGCGCGCGCACCTGATCGGCCAGGTGATGCACGTTGACCACGCAGGTTTCCACGCCCACCTCTTCCAGCCGATCCAGGGCGTGGTCGATCAGGGCCCGCCCGCGCACCCGCACCAGCGGTTTCGGCAGGGTTTCGGTGATGGGCCGCAGGCGGTTCCCCCGGCCGGCCGCCAGCACCATGGCACATCGTGGAATGGCAACATCACCGACCGGCGGAATCGTCACGGGCTGGTGATCGGCGCACATCATGTCGGCGTGATCCTCCGCCAGGGGGGCACATGGACCTCGAACCAGGTCCGCAGATCGGCCAGCATGGGGTGGGTCAGCGCCGCTTCCAGCAGGCGCCAGACCCGGGCGATATGCGGCAGGTAGTCGGACTTGCCGTCGCGCCGGTGCAGGCGGGTGAAGATGCCGATGACCTTGGCGTGCCGTTGCGCCGCCATGACCGCCCAACTGGCCGCGAAGGCATCCGCGTCCAGCGCCGGAAAGGCCGCCCGATAGCGGTGGCGCAGGACCGCCACCAGCGCCGGGTCGATATCACGCCGCGCGTCCTCCAGCAACGACACCAGGTCGTAGGTGACTGGCCCCGCCACCGCATCCTGGAAGTCCAGCAGGCCGCAGGCCGCCACGCCGCGCCGGCCCTGAAGACGCATCAGGTTGTCCATGTGGAAATCGCGCAGCACCAGGGTCTCCGGCACCGCGCGGGCCAGCGGGAACACCGCCCGCCACAACGCCTCGTACTCGAACAGCGCCCCGGCCACCGGCGGCGTGCCGAGGACCGCCGGGACGTACCAGTTGGTCAGCAGGCAGACCTCCTCGATCAGGCGGGTGTCGTCGTAGCGCGGCACCAGATCGGGGGGCAGGATCTCGTCCGGCGGCCGGCGATGCAGATCGATCAGCAGGTCCACGGCCATGGCATACAACGCCGTCTCGTTGGCGCCGCCGGAAAGGCATCGGGTGAAGGTCTCGTCGCCAAGATCCTCCAGCAGAACGAAGCCCTGGCTGGCGCTCTCGGCGAGGATGCGGGGCGCGGAATACCCGAGGGCCACCAGGTGATGGGCGATGCGCACGAAGGCGCCGGCGTCCTCGTGAGCGGGCGGGGCGTCCATCAGGATGGCGCGACGATCGTCCCGCACCAGGCGATGATATGTGCGAAACGACGCGTCGCCGGCCAGCGGCCGACAGTCCTCAAGCGTCCAGCCGGCATCGGTCAGGAGAGCGGCAAGGGCCGCCTGCCGGGTTGAGTCCACAGACCGAAAGGCCCATGCCGGTCTGTCATGCCACATGACAAGCACTCTTTCCCTGGCGCGTCCCCCATGCGCCATGTGGTGTCACGATCGCGCGTCTGCCGTCCGCGTCCTCGCCGGGCGAGGCATGCTCCAGCCGCACGTCCAGGCGATCCTCCGGCAGCAGGGCTCCCAACCGCTCCGGCCACTCGATCACCGTCACGCCGTCGGCCAGCGCATCCTCAAGATCCAGTTCCCAGACATCATCGGAACACTCAAGCCGATAGAGATCATAGTGGAAAACAGGCACGCCGTCCGCACCGTCGTAGCTTTGGACCAGGGTGAACGTGGGGCTGGGAACCTCCTCCTCCGGATCGCCGGTGCGCGCCCGGACGAAGGCGCGGGCCAGCACGGTCTTGCCGGCGCCCAGGTCACCCCACACGGCCAGCACATCGCCCGCCCGGCACCGAGCCGCCAACGCCGCGCCCAGACGCTCGGTGGCGGCGGCATCGGCCAAGGCAAACACGTGATCGGTCATGGCACATGCCTTTCCGGAATCAAGACTGGGCGGTGGCCAGGATCACGGCCACCCGCCGCCTTTTAGCCGCCCACGACGCCGCCCGCAATGCACCCCGGGCCCGGACGGGGCACCGAGACCGGGAAGCCGCCCGCGATGCCCGGGCGGTGGGGTTGAAAGGCACCCGCCGCCCCGCTATGCCATACCCGCGCGGCGTCATCGAACCGCCCGCATCCGTCCCGCGCGCCGCGGTCGTTTCTCCACGGCCGCCGCCCATGGCCCGCCCTGGAGTCCCCCGTATGCCAGAATCCTCCGTCCATCACACAGATGCGGTCGTCATCGGCGCCGGGCCGGTCGGCCTGTTCGCCATTTTTCAGTTGGGAATGGCGCGGCTGCGGTGTCATGTGGTCGATGTTCTGGATGCACCGGGGGGCCAGTGCACGGCCCTGTATCCGGAGAAACCCATCTACGACGTACCGGCCTTCCCCCAGATCCTGGGGGGCGACCTGATCGACCGGCTGCTGGATCAGGCCAAGCCGTTCGCGCCCACCTTCCATCTGGGCCAGCGGGTCGAGGGTCTGGCGCGCACCGAGGATGATGCCCGCTGGCGCCTGACCACCGGCACCGGGACGGTGATCGAGGCCCCGGTGGTGCTGATCGCCGCCGGAGCCGGCGCCTTCGGCCCCAATCGGCCCCCCCTGGCCGGCCTGGAGCACTATGAAGGCACCAGTATCTTCTATTTTGTAGCGCGACGCGATTCATTTCGCGACCAAAGGGTGGTGATCGCCGGCGGTGGCGATTCGGCGGTGGACTGGGCGCTATCCCTGGCCGAGGTGGCCACCAGCGTCAGCGTGGTGCACCGCCGCGCCCGGTTCCGCGCCGCGCCGGAGAGCATCGCCCGCCTGCATGCCCTCGCCGAGGCCGGTCGCATCGACCTGGTCACGCCCTATCAGTTGCACGCGCTGGAGGGCGCGGATGGTGTCCTTTCGGCGGTGGTGGTGGCCGATCTGGACGGCGGCACCCGCCGTCTGGAGGCTGACCGCCTGCTGCCGTTCTTCGGGCTGGCGACCGACCTGGGTCCCATCGCGCACTGGGGACTCGATCTTCAGCGCCACCAGCTCGTCGTGGATCCGGCCACCTGCGCCACAAACCTGCCCGGGGTTTTCGCCGTCGGCGACGTGGCCAGCTATCCCGGCAAGCTGAAGCTGATCCTGACCGGATTCGCCGAGGCGGCGGCGGCGGCCCATGCGGCCTATGGGGTCGCCCACCCGGGCGAGGCCCTGCATTTCGAGCATTCCACGACCACCGGCGTCCCCAGCCTGTCGGCCTGATCGTCCGCCCGAACGGCCCGACCCCCCATCTATTCCTGGGACGCATCCCGGCCGACGGGTCGCGCGAGGGCGGGGCGTGCGCGGCCGTTCGCTCGGGTTCGGGCCCCTCATTCGGCCACTTTTGGTGTCTTAACAGGGACTTGTCGGCAATTCCTTACCTAAGACAAGAGAAAGCAAACGATCAGAAAAAAGACCTTTTTCGCCCTGCCCGGCACCGATATAGTCAGATGGTGAGAGAGGGGTGTCGAACCAAAAGGCCGAACGTCCTGTTTTGAAGGACGCGGGGTATGTCGGTCTTCTAGGGGTTCCATGGACTCGCTTCCATTTACGCAAGCCAGAAGACTTGCCACGCATGGGTGCTGATGTCAGACATCCAGAAGAGAGTTTTTGTGATTTCTTGTATCTAACGGAAACCCATCCACATGATCGTTCGGATGTTGCTTGACGGTTTGCTGTCCCTGGGCCGCCCGACCCGCCCCGCCACCATGCGCGTGCCCTGGACCACGTCCACCGCGACCACCCGGAATCCCCGCCAGGACGGCCACCGGGTGCCCGCCATGGCGTTTCGGGGCCGCCCTGACCTGATGCTGGTGACCGGCGCCATGTCGGCCCCGGCCGTGATTCCGCCTCGCGCCCTGCGGGGCCGTCACCTGTCGATGGGCGGCCACGGCGCCGCCTGACCACGCCGCGCGACGCGGCGACTCGAAGTCGATGGCCGGGACGCGGCCGCGTCGGCGCCCTTGGATGACCATGCAAGCCGGGACCGAGACGGGGGGTACGCCAGCCATGACAGGGGACCATCGGGACTCGACCGCACGGCGGCCGCGTGACGCGGGCCGCCGCCGGATACGCCGAGGACGGGTCGCGCACCTTGCGCTGGGCGTCGTGCTCGGGGCGGCGCTGTTCGCCGCCCCCGCCCTGGCGGCCGGGGGCGGCGGCGGCCATGGCGGCGGACACGGATCGTCGGCGGCCTCGGCCGGTGACCGCCCGGACAAGGAAACCGTGCTGCCCCGGACCGAGGCGGACTCGGTCACCGGAGACTACATGCAGCTCAGCGTCATGTGGCTGCCGGTGCTCCAGAATCGCCGGTCCCGCTACGAGGCGTTCACCATCCGCCTGACCCCACACCCGGACCGCCGCGTGCTGGCCTGTTTCAAGGCGCCCTGGGCCCACGAGGCGGTGATGATGGCACTGAACGAACAGCCGGTCTCGGTCCAGGACAAGGCACACCTCGACGCGGCGGCGCTCAAGGAACGCCTGTTGGCGCGGATCGCGACCCAGGTGGGTCCCGGCCTGTTCACGGACGTGACCCTGGGCTCGGGCATCGTCGAGGTGGACCCGGAGGCGCAACGGCTATCGGAGATGTGCCGCTGACGACGGCGGAGACCGGCCTCCTACCGGGTGGACGGCGCCTGTTCGGCGTTCCGGGGTGACTCCCGGCCGTGATCGGGACCCGCCGTCGGGCCACGCGACTCGGCCTCGTGATCCGGCGCGGGGGCGGCGGCCGGCTCCAGGTCCAGGACGAACGGGTAGTAGCGGATTCCCCGATCCTCGCGCAGCACCTCGCCAAGATGGCGGAAGCCCATCTGTTCGTAGAACCGGCGCGCATAGGGCATGGCGCGCACGCGGATACAGCCCAACGCCCCCCGCGTCGCGATCAACCGCGTCAGCGCCGTCTGCAACAGCCGGCGCCCCAGGCCGCGTCCCTGGAAGTCGCCGCGCACATACATCAGCGTCAGGTAGCCGTCGGACTGGATCTCGCATACGCCCAGGACCTGGCCGCGCCGCTCCGCCAGGTGAATCACCTGGCCGGCGTCCAGCCGTGCCCGCAATGCCGCCACGGCGATGAAGGCGCGGAAGGTCGCGTGGCCGAGCGCCGTGTTGTCCACGGCGTTGAAGGCGTCGTACTGGGCCTGGAGGAAATCCCGCACCGCGCCCGCGTCGCGCGCGGTCATCGGCCGCAGGTGGATTCCCTCGCGCGTCACGGTCCAGAACGCGGCGCCACGCCCGGTGGCCCCCTCCGAGCGGACCGTCACCGGCTGGCGGGTGCGGGGGGGAAGCGGGTGCGGCGTGGCAAGGCTGAGGGGCATGACGGGCACACCGTGAGACGGGACGCGGACAGACCGGCGCGCGGCCGGGGGACACGCTTGTCGGGGCAGACCCCGGGCGTTAGACAGGGCGGCAGGGGAACCCGTGCCGTCCAGGCTTACGATAGCGCAGTCCTGACTTGAAGAACATCCGGTAACCCCCTCGAAATCAAATTATTTCATCCAGGAACCCCATGGCGCGCCTTTTCCGGTCCCATCCCCCCGCCCCCCTCGCCACGCGCGCGCGCGGGATCGTCCGCCGCTGGCGATCCCGGCACACCGCCCTAGTCCGGCGGTGGCCGCTGGGGATGACCTTCGCCTGGGTGGTCCTGGCCTGCCTCCTGTCCATCGCCCTGCTCGACCAGCCCCTGGCCCTGGCCCTGAAGGCGCGGGTCGACGGCGACTGGCAAGGCTTCTGGCGCGTGCTCACCGCGCTGGGGTCGGGCTGGCCCTGGTACACCCTGGGCCTGGCCACCTGGGGCGTCTGCCGCTGGCGCGAGGCCCGGTCACGCTGGCCCGACTCCTCGGCCCGCTGGGCGGCGCGCGCGCGGGCCACCGCGTTCCTGCTGGCGGGACTGGCGCTCAGCGGCGTGCTGGTGACCGCGTTGAAGGCCCTGTTCGGGCGACTGCGGCCCGTCTGGCTGTTCCGCGAGGGCGAGTACGGGTTCGCGCCGCTGTCGTTCGAGTGGGCCGCCAACAGCTTTCCCTCGGGCCACTCGCAGACCATCTGGGCGGCGATGACGGCGCTGATGCTGATCTTCCCGCGCCACTGGCCCACCTGGGTCACCCTGGGGATCCTGGTGGCCGCGAGCCGCCTGTTCCTGACCGTGCACTACCTGTCGGACGTGCTGATGGGCAGCCTCATCGGCATCGCCACGGTGGTGCTTCTGGCGCGCTGGGCGCGGCGCCGGGGCCACGACATCCGCCTGGGCAACCCCCGTTAGATCAAGGCTCAGCCGCCCGCCACCAGCCCGCGCAGCCAGGCAATCACGCCGGGGTGGTCCCACGCGAGGTAGCCCTTGTGCGTCGCCAGCAGGCGGCCGTCCCGATCCAGGATGTGGGTGGTGGGCAGTCCGTCCAGGGCCAGCGCCCGCGCCAGATCGCCCGCACGATCGTGATACAGCGGCAGGTGCCGCAGGCGCTGGCTCCGGAAGAAGGTCCGCAGGTCCGAAACCGATGCCCGATCCGTGGACACGGCCACCACCGCCACGCCCTCGCCGCCCAGAGCCGCCTGGAGCCGGTCCAGCGCCGGCATCTCCCGCAGGCACGGGCCGCACCAGGTGGCCCACAGGTTCAGGACCACCACCTGCCCCCGGAAATCGGCCAGGGAGACGGCCCGCCCGGCGCCGTCCCGGAAGGCCGCCCCGGTCATCACGGCGCCGGATCCCTCCGCCGCCGCGGCGCGCAACAGGGCCGCCGGGTCGCCGCCCCCCGGCCCACCGCGGGCGGAGTCCGTGAGCCAGGACACCGCCAGAAACACGGTGAGGCTTGCAACGGCGAGGCCGATGAGGATGATGGCCCCCAGGATCAGGGTCCGGGTCCTCGGGAGTCGGGTCCAGGCGACGGTCAAGAGTGGGTTCCCCTGATGAATGAGATGGTGACGAAGGACGACGGCAAGACGGGTGACGCGGGCGCCAGCGCCATGTGGGGCGGACGATTCTCCGCCGGCCCGGCGGAGATCATGGCGCGCATCAACGCCTCCATCGGTTTCGACAAGCGGCTGTACCGGCAGGACATCGCCGGATCGCGAGCGCATTGCCGCATGCTGATGGACACCGGCATCATCCCGCGCGCCGACGGCGAGGCCATCCTGACCGGCCTGGACCAGGTGTTGCAAGAGATCGAGGACGGCCGGTTCGTCTTCAAGACGGCGCTGGAGGACATCCACATGAACGTGGAGGCCCGCCTGCGCGAGATCATCGGCCCGGCGGCCGGGCGCCTGCACACCGCGCGCTCGCGCAACGACCAGGTGGCCACCGACTTGCGCCTGTGGACCCGCGACGCCATCGACGGGCTGGACGGCGCGCTTCAGGGGCTGCAACGGGCCTTGATCACCCAGGCCGAGGCCCACGCCGACGCCGTCATGCCCGGCTTCACGCACCTTCAGGCGGCCCAGCCGGTGACCCTGGGGCACCACCTGCTGGCCTACGTCGAGATGGTGGGCCGCGACCGGGGCCGCCTGCGGGACGCGCGCGCCCGCCTCAACGAAAGCCCCCTGGGGGCCGCCGCCCTGGCCGGCACCGGCTTTCCCATCGACCGCCACGCCACCGCCGCCGCGCTGGGCTTCGACCGGCCCATGGCCAACAGCCTGGATGCCGTCTCCGACCGCGACTTCGCGGTGGAGGTGCTGGCGGCCCTGTCGCTGTGCGCCGTGCACCTGTCGCGGCTGGCCGAGGAACTGGTGATCTGGACCAGCGCCCCGTTCGGGTTCGTGCGGCTGTCGGACCGCTTCTCCACCGGCAGTTCGATCATGCCGCAGAAGCGCAACCCGGACGCCGCCGAGTTGGTGCGCGCCAAGACCGGCCGCGTGGTCGGTCATCTGACCGGCTTGCTGATGGTCATGAAGGGCTTGCCCCTGGCCTATTCCAAGGACATGCAAGAGGACAAGGAGCCGTTGTTCGAGGCCGTGGACACCCTGGCGCTCGGCATCGCCGCCATGACCGGCATGATCGGCGACCTGACCGTCCACCGCGACCGCCTGGCGGCCGCCGCCGGGGCCGGCTTCTCCACCGCCACCGACATCGCCGACTGGCTGGTGCGCGCCTTGGGGATGCCCTTCCGCGACGCCCATCACGTCACCGGCGCCATCGTCAAGCTGGCCGAGGCCCGGGGCGTCGGGCTGGAGGACCTGTCGCTGGAGGACCTGCGGACGGTCGAGCCGCGCATCACCGAAGACCTGCGCCTCGACGCCGCCGGATCGGCGGCCGGCCGCGCCAGCGTCGGCGGCACCGCGCCCGATCGCGTGCGCGCCGCCTGCGCCGAGGCCCGGACGCGCTTCCTGGCGGAGGATGGACCGTGAGCACGCGGCGGGCCGTGGCCCTGGCGCTGGCCGTGGCGCTTGTCGGCGGCCTGATCGGCTGTGGCCGCAAAGCCCCCAACCTGCCGGTCGAGGGCGGCAGTTACCCGCGCATCTATCCGGCGCCCGTCGATGCCGCGCCCCCGGCGACGCGGTCGGTCCCGGCCCCCGAAACCCCGGACCAGCGTCGCCAGCGCACCGCGCAGCCCGGCGCCTGACCCCACGCCCGGCGCGTGCCGCGCAGACCCGAGTGAGATCCCCATGCACCACTTCACAGACCGGGACGGTGTCCTGCATGCCGAGGGTGTGCCCCTCACGGCCATCGCCGAGACCGTGGGCACGCCCTGCTACGTCTATTCCACGGCCACGCTGACCCGTCACCATCGGGTCTTCACCGAGGTCTTCGCCGACCTGGGCGCCCGTCTTTGCTATGCCATGAAGGCCAACGGCAACCGGGCGGTCCTGCGCCTGCTGACCGACCTGGGCGCGGGCGTGGACGTGGTCTCGGGCGGGGAACTGGCGCTGGCCCTGGCGGCGGGGGCGCCGGCCGAACGCATCGTCTTTTCCGGCGTGGGCAAATCGGAGGGCGAGCTTGAGGCCGCGCTCCGCGCCGGGGTCCACCAGATCAACGTGGAAAGCGAGCCGGAACTGGACGCCCTGGATGCCGTGGCCCGGCGCCTGGGCGTGCGGGCCCCCATCGCCATCCGCGTCAACCCGGACGTGGACGCGGCCACCCACGCCAAGATCACCACCGGCCGGGCCGAGAACAAGTTCGGCATCGAATGGACCAGCGCCCGCCGCGTGTTCCGCCGCGCCACCACCCTGGAGGGCATCGCCGTCAAGGGAATCGCGCTCCATATCGGCTCGCAGATCCTGGATCTGGCGCCGTTCGAGGCCGCCTTCGGCAAGGTGCGCGACCTGGTGGCGCTGCTGCGCGCCGACGGCGTGCCCGTGGAGCGCCTCGACCTGGGCGGCGGCCTGGGGGTGTCCTATCTCGATGACCACGACGTGCCGCCCTCGCCGGCCGCCTACGCCGAGATCGTGCGCCGGACCGTGGGCGACCTGGACTGCGCCCTGACCATCGAGCCCGGTCGCGCCCTGGTCGGCAACGCGGGCGTGCTGCTGTCACGGATTCTTTATCGCAAGGTCGGCATCACCCGCACCTTCCTGATCGTCGACGCGGCCATGAACGACCTGATCCGACCGGCCATGTACGAGGCCCACCACGCCGTCCACCCGGTGATCGCGCCGCCGCCCGGCACCGACACCATGCCGATGGACGTGGTCGGCCCGGTCTGCGAAAGCGCCGACACCTTCGCCCGCGACCGGTCCCTGCCGGTGTCCCTGGGGGCCGGCGATCTGGTGGCCTTCATGACCGCCGGGGCCTATTGCGCCGTCATGGCCGGCCAGTACAACGGCCGACCGCTGGTGCCCGAGGTTCTGGTGGACGGCGAGCGCTTCCACGTGGTGCGCCGCCGCCCCAGCCTGGCCGAGATGGCCGCCCTGGAGGACCTGCCCCCCTGGATGGAGGAGCGGTAAGGCGTCCCGATCCGCGCCACGCGCGCAGTTTTCCCTTGCGATCGCTCGCGAAACGGCTATGGTCCCCGGCCGTGGCCAACGCACCTGCCCCATGCACCCGCACGGGGGGTGCGTTCGCTTTTTTTGGCAACACGCGTTTTTTCGCGTCACACAGTCGATAACCACAGACGAGGCTTGTTCACACGAAACAAGACCCTTCGGGTTCAACGCTGGTTTGAGGGATCTGGAATCATGCGCTACGCATCCCCCCAATTGGCGGTGAATACTGAAGCGGAGGCCCGCGAAGCCCGAGCAGAGGTAAGATCCGTTCCGTCCATCCGCCTTAAGGCCGTCCCCATCGACGTGCCCCAGGACGACGACAGACTTGACCACTTCATTACCGAGAATGGGCTGACATTCGCGGGACGCCACCTGATCCTCGACCTTTGGAACGCCCGGGGCATCGACGATCTGGACCGTGTCGAACAGGCCATGCGCGAGGCCGTCCGGGTCGCCGACGCCACGCTGCTGCACATCCACCTGCACCACTTCTCGCCCAATGGCGGCGTGTCCGGGGTGGCCGTGCTGGCGGAATCGCATATCAGCATCCACACGTGGCCCGAGTGCGGGTATGCGGCGCTGGACATTTTCATGTGCGGGGACGCCCAGCCCCTTCGGGCCGTGTCGGTGTTTCGCAAGGCGTTTGAGACCAGCCAGTCCCAACTCGTCGAGCACAAGCGCGGCGTGGTGTAGGCGAAACCGCCGTTTTTGGCGACCGCCCATCAACCCACGCCCCGTTGTCGTGACCGCCGCGCCGGTCGCGGGCCTTGATCGCCCGTGACCCGCGCGCGGTGCCCGTGCCCCCGAAGGAGGTGGACATGGCCCCCTATGCCCTGCGCGCGGACCTGATCGATCCCCCCGCGTCCGCCGGCGCGACCTGTCCGACGTTGAGCCTGGTTTCCCGCTCCCCCGACTGGGTGGCGCCCGGACTCACCCGCAAGACCGCCGCCTTTCTGGCCGACCGCCCGCAGACCCCCTGTCTGGTGGTGGATCTGGACGTCGTCGAGGACAACTATCGCCAGCTTCGGACCGCGCTGCCCGAGGCCGCCGTGTACTATGCCGTCAAGGCCAACCCGGCGGCGCCGCTGGTGGCGCGGCTGATCGCCCTGGGCGGGCGCTTCGACACGGCCAGCCTGCCGGAGATCGACCTGTGCCTGGGCCTGGGCGCCGATCCCGGGCACCTGTCCTATGGCAACACCATCAAGAAGGCCCGCGACATCGCCGCCGCCCACGCGCGCGGCGTGGACCTGTTCGCCTTCGACGCCGAGGAAGAACTGCGCAAGATCGCGGACAACGCCCCGGGATCCCGGGTGTTCTGTCGCATCCTGACCGACAACACCGGCGCCGAGTGGCCGCTGTCGCGCAAGTTCGGCTGCTCGCCGGCCATGGCCCGCGACCTGATGCGGCTGGCCGGCCGCCTGGGGCTGGACCCGGTCGGGCTGTCGTTCCATGTGGGCTCCCAGCAGACCGATCCAACCCAATGGCACCACGCCCTGGAGACCTGCGCGGGACTGTTCCGGGACCTGCGCGCCGACGGCCTGAGCCCGTCGCTGGTCAACCTGGGCGGCGGCCTGCCCACCCAGTACGGCCGCCCGGTCCCCGAGGTCGGGATCTACGCCGAGGGCATCCGCGCCGCCGTCGACCGCCTGTTCGACGGTGAGGCGCCGCGCCTGGCCATCGAACCCGGGCGCGGCCTGGTGGGCAACGCCGGGGTGCTGGAAACCGAGGTGGTGCTGGTCTCCCGCAAGGACGCCGGCGAGGAACGCCGCTGGGTCTACCTGGACGCCGGGCGGTTCAACGGCCTGGCCGAAACCGAGGGCGAGGCCATCCGCTACCCCATCACCACCGACCGCGACGACGACGGCGCGGGCACCGGCCCGGTGGTGCTGGCCGGCCCCACCTGCGACAGCGTCGACGTGCTTTACGACAAGGCCGGGATACGACTGCCGCTGTCGCTGACGGCCGGCGACCGGCTGCGGCTGCTGTCCACCGGGGCCTACACCACCACGTATGCGTCGGTCGGCTTCAACGGCTTCGCGCCACTGGAGGCGCATTACCTTTAAAGATGATCCCGAGCGATGTGGCCCAGGTCGTCACGCCGGGTTTTCGTCCATGCCACAGCGTCGGAGCATGCCGTGTGACCCCGACTCACGCGGCATGCTCCGGTGTCCGCATGACGAGAGGCCAGCGCGGCAGGCGGGCCAGCCCCTCATCCTCCTCTTGCCGCCGGGAGAGGACCCGCGCGAGACCGCCGCCAACGTCGGACCTTCTCGCGCGGTCACACGTCCGAACGGGTCACGCAAGCACGTCGATGCCGCGCATGCCGCGCGGAGCCAGCGACGCGAACTCCTGCTGGGCGGCCTCCACGCTTCCGGCGGCCAGGGCCGTACCCAGATCCTCCAGCCGATCCCGGAGCGAGTCCGCCGTGGAAGCCGCCTGATTCTCCTCTTCGATCTCCGCCTGCCGGCTGTCCAGCAGGGCCAACAGGGCCGTATAGGCATCCTGGGCGCTGGCCAGATCATCGCTTTGCAGCGCTTCGGCCAGGCTGCTCAAGGCATCCGACTCCTCCTCGGACAGATCCGCAGAGGGTGGAGGCGGCGGAGGCGGAGGCGGTCCCTTCGGGGCTCCCGCCGCAAACGCCGATTGCGCCGCGCCCAGATCCCCGACGTCCAAGGCGGATCCGACCTCGGCCAACATATCGACCATGTCTTGAAACGCTGGCGTAGACGTCCCCGCTCCCTCCTGACTCTCCTGAAGGGCCGTGACCGTCGCGTAGGCGTCCTTGGCGGCGTCCAGATCGTCGCCGCTCAACGCATCCTTGAGGGCCTTCATGGCCTCTCGCATTTCCTGGCCGGGACCGGACAGAGACCGAGACGGCATCGTGCCCGCCAACCCGGCGGTTGGATCGATTCCGGAGATGGACATGGGTGCCCCTTTCGTTCCCATCATGTTGCGCGCGTCCAAGGGCCACGCCCGATGCGCGCGCGCCAAGCACACGGGCCGTACTCCTTGGGACGCCCGGACCGGGGCGAGTCCTGCGCACGTTATCGTTTTTTTTCTGTGGGAGGCGTCTCTGTGTCAGGCTTTTTAGTATCAGGGACGGAATCGCGCCAAGCCCCGCCTGCCCTCCGGCGACATGTGGGTGGTGGCCTCGACGATGATTGCCTGCATGCTCCCATGCAACGCCATCATATGCGCATCCATGCGGGCAAACGCCGCCGCCAGAGCCTCCGGGTCGAACGGGTCTTGCCTGAGGGCTTGGGCCACGGCCTTGTGAAGGGCTCGACCGGACCGCTCCTGGGCCTCCACCTCCGCCCGGCGCGCCTCGAACACCGCGCGCAGGATGGCCGCATCGGCCTCCGGCAGATAGCCGGTCATCCGATCGATCACCCGATCGATGGAGGGCGGAGGCGGCCCGCGCGGCGGGTCCAGAACCCCGCGCAAGACGAAACCACCCAGAAACAGATTGACGCCCAGCGACAGAATCAGGGCCAGCCAGAGAACGCGGCCCATGGAAGGTGAAGTCATGGCATCCACCAGATCAGGACCGACTCAAGGACGATCGGCGCCTGCGACATCGTGGATCCAGCCTGCCGAGTCAGCAGATCCGGATCCCCCGCCAGATAGCCGATCAGTCCCATAACTGCCAGAAAGCCAGCCGTGGCCACCCACGGAGGGGGACGAGCGGACACCGGCGCCGGCACCGCGCCGATGGTTCTCAGGGCGGCCCTGTCGCCATCCAGCCCGCTCTCGATGGCCCTGCACACACGGTCCGGATCCACCATATCGGTGACCGACCGGCCGGCGGCGTCCAGGCACCGATCCAAGGCCGCCGCCCGATCCAGCACGACCCGTGCCTCGGGAGCGATGGCCAGCAGCATCCGGGCCTCGGCGCGCTCCGCCTCGGGCCAGCGACCGAGCTGTCCTCCATGAAGATCGGCGAGACGCCGGAAGCGCGACATCCTCATGGCCTGTCCCTTTCGTTCTTCCGTCCCCGCGCCCGCGCCGTCGAGCGCTCGGGCATGTCCAGGCTTTTGCGCACCGCACGCCGCGCCCGCACCAGCAGGCTTTCCATCGTCGAGACGGAAACACCCAGCACCTGGGCACTCTCGGCGCAGGTCAGACCTTCGTAACAACATAGGCTCAGGGCCGCCTTCTGGCGATCCGGCAGGGCGGCGATGGCCGCCTCGGCGCGCGCCGCCAAGTCCCGCGCCTCGGTTTCCGCCTGTGGATCCGGGCCGGAATCGGGAACCTCCAGCGCCGCGTCCAGAGGTTCGAACCGCCGCTTGCGACGATGGGAAATCGCGCGGTTCACGACGATCCGGTAAAGCCAGGTGCCCACCCTGGCCCCGTCGCCTCTCCAGTCGGACGCGTGGCGCCACACCTGAAGAAGGCTCTCCTGCACGATTTCCTCGGCGTCGTGGGCATTGCCGACGATGCGGGCGGCGACACGCAGACACCCGGGCACATGCCGGCGCGTCAGACACGAGAACGCGCCGCGATCACCCGCCGCCACCTCGGCCATCAGGGCGTGGTCGTCCAGCGCCTCGTAACGATGCGTCGCGATAACGGTCCTCGCTTCCCTGGATCGTGTCCCGCCGGGCGGCCTCCCCGCCTCCCGCGACCGTGCCTCCCGTGACCGGACTGTCCCGTGCCGAACCCTTTTCATGATATTGGACGCACGAACAGGGGCACTCCTGCGCTCCACTGGGAAAAAATTGCCGGGGTCCGGACCCGCGCGGACCGGCCCGCCATATTCGATTGACACGATGGTTAAGGCACTATACTTTAATGCCTCCAAGGTGCGATGAGGCAACCAGCCCCCACGACATCAAGACCGTGCGAGGCGACGGGCGCATCTGACGCGCGAGCTTGGAACGTCCTATAATTCCGGATTTTTCCGCGCATCCCCCCATCCTCGGTCGCCGTACGGGCGATACAGGACCGACGATCCCGAGAGGCAAACGATGATGCCACAGTCCTTTTTCGGTCTTTTTGTTAAGCAAATTAATTATGAGGGCCATGGCACGGCGGACCGGACCGGCACGGCGGCACCCCGCCTTGCCGCGATCGTGGGAGCCCTGGGCATCGCCGGCCTGGGGCTGGTCGGCGTCATCGGAGTCCCCACGACCCCAGGCCACGCGGAACGGACATCGCCACCCCCCGGGACGTCCCCCGGGACGTCCCCCGAGACATCTCACGGGCTGGCCCCCGTGCCCATCGCCCGCCCGGTGCCGACGGCCATCGTCGAATACCAGCCCGCCGCCCATGTGCGCGCCTTCCCCGGCAGCGTGCGCGCGGCGCGCCGCGTCGACCTCGCGTTCTCGGTACCGGGCGTGCTGGAAGCCCTGAATGCCCAGGAAGGCCGCAGCCTCGGTCAGGGCGCCGTGGTCGCCGCGCTGGATCAGCGCGACTACCAGAACGCCCTGGACGCGGCCGAGGCCCGCTACGTCAAGGCCGAACGCGATCTGGTGCGCGCCCGTACCCTGTGGGACAAGCGCGTCGGCTCGAAGGCCAGCTACGAGGATGCCCAGGCCGCGCGTGACATCGCCCTGGCCGAACTGCGCATCCGCGAAAAGGCCCTGGAGGACACCGTCCTGCTGGCTCCGTTCGACGGCCTGGTGGCGCGGCGCCATATCGAGACCCACGAGCACATCGAGGCCAAGCAGACCATCGTCTCGTTCCAGGACCTGTCGTCCATCGAGGTGGTGATCCAGGTTCCCGAGCGGGTGATTGCCCACGGTGGACCGGAGGAAATGGGCGCCCTTCGGGTCCGTTTCGACGCCGATGACTCCCGCTGGTTCGAGGCCGCCGTGCACGAGTACAGCGCCCAGGCCGATCCCGTCACCCGCACCTACGACGTGGTGGTTGCCCTGGCCCCGCCGTCGGACCTCACCGTCTTCCCCGGCATGACCGCCACCGTGCAGGCCCGGATCGACGGCAGAACACCGCCACCCAGGGCTCCGGCCCCGGCGCTGACGCGCATCCCGGTGGAAGCCCTCTGGCGCGGCCACGACGGCCTGTCCTATGTCTGGGTGATCGACCCCGACGGCAGCACACCGGCGAAACGGCGGGTGGAGGCCGTGGCCCTCGTCGGTGACGGTGTTCAGATCCGCGACGGGCTGACGCCGGGCGAGCACGTGGCCACGGCCGGCCTGCACAGCCTGCGAGAGAGCCTTTGGGTGCGGCCCATGGTGCCCGGCGCCCGGGGGCTTGACGGATGATCAACCCCGCCGCCATCGCCATCCACCATCGCGCCACCCTGTTCGTCATGATCGTGCTGATCGTGCTGGGCGGGATGCTGGCCTATGGGTCCCTCGGCCGCCTGGAGGACCCGGAGTTCACCATCAAGGAAGCGGTGATCTACACCCCCTACCCCGGCGCCACGGCCGAACAGGTGGAATGGGAGGTCACGGAGCCCCTGGAGACCGCCATTCAGCAACTCAAGCAGCTGAAGGAGGTGCGCTCCCAGTCCCGGGCGGGGCTGTCGATCATCTTCGCCGAAATCCAGGAGACATACGACAAGGAGACTCTGCCGCAGGTCTGGGACGAACTGCGGCGCAAGGTGACCCACGCCCAGACCGCCCTGCCGCCGGGGGCCGGACCGTCCGACGTCAACGACGACTTCGGCGACGTCCATGGCGTTCTGTTCGCCGTCACCGGCGATGGCTACGCCCCGGCCGACCTGACGGAGGTCGCCAAGGACCTGCGCCGGGAGTTGCTACTCTGCCAGGACGTGGGCCGGATCGACCTGTGGGGCCTGCCCACCGAGGTGATCTATGTGGAGGTGGACCGCGCCAAGCTGGCGCGGCTGGGCCTGGATCCGCAGGTCATCTTCGATGCCATCCGCCACCAGAACACCATTGCCGAGACCGGCAAGCTGGCGGTGGGCGCCCAGGACGTGCGGCTGCGCGTCACCGGCGACTACGCCACCGTCGCGGATCTGGGTGACCAGTTGATCGGCAGCGGCCCGAACGGCCGCCTGATCCACCTGAAGGACATCGCGAGCATCGAGCGCGCCGACCGCGACCCGCCCGACGCGGTGCTGCACTGGAACGGCCAGCAGGCGGTGGGGTTGGGCATCTCGACGGTCTCCGGCGGCGATGTCATCGCCATGGGCGACGCCATCTCCCAGCGCCTGGACGACCTGACCGCCCGCATGCCCGTGGGGATCCAGATCCACGCCATCGCCCACCAGTCGGAGACGGTCAAGACCGCCGTGCGCGGCTTCGAACTCAGCCTGGGCGCCGCCGTGCTGATCGTGGTCGGCCTCCTGCTGGTGTTCATGGGCCTGCGCGAGGGGTTGATCATCGGCGCCGTGCTGCTGCTGACGATCCTGGCGACCTTCCTGGCCATGCACGCCATGGGCATCACCTTGCAGCGGATCTCGCTCGGCGCGCTCATCATCGCGCTCGGCATGCTGGTGGACAACGCCATCGTCGTGGCCGAGGGCACCGTCATCAAATCCCATCAAGGCAAGACCCGCGTCGAGGCGGCCATCGAGACCGTGCGCGAGACCCAATGGCCGCTCTTGAGCGCCACCGGCATCGCCATCCTCGCCTTCGCCGCCATCACCCTGTCCAAGGACATGACCGGCGAGTGGCTGAAGAGCCTGTTCCAGGTCATCTGCCTGTCGCTGGGCCTGAGCTGGGTGTTCGCCATCACGGTCACCCCCGCCCTGTGCGTGGCGCTGCTGCCCAGTGGCAAGACCGATCATGGCACGCCCCATGTCAGCCTGTTCTACCGGGCCTACCGCCGCTTCATCGGCGCCTGCATCGATCACCGCTGGATCAGCCTGGCCATGGTGGGCGGTCTGTTCATGACCGCCCTGTGGGGGTTCGGTTTCGTCCGCCAGGACTTCATGCCCGACATGAACCGCCCGCAGATCACCATCGACGTGCGCATGCCCGAGGGCACCCACATCGACCGGACGACTGCCGAGGTCGCGGCCATCGACGCCTACGTGCGCACCCTGGAGGGCGTGACCGACGTGGCCGCCTTCGTCGGGCGCGGGCCGTTGCGGTTCCTGCTGACCTACGAACCCGAGATGCCCAACAGCGCCTACGGCCAGCTTCTGGTCAGTCTGGATGACTATCAGCGCATCCCGGGCATGAAGGCCCACCTGACCCCGTATCTGGAGAACCACCACCCACGCGCCATCACCAGCGTGGACGCCTTCAAGCTCGGTCCCGGCGGCGGCGCGGTGGTGGCCCGCCTCAGCGGACCCGATGCCGACGTGCTGCGGTCGCTGGCCGACCGGGTCAAGGAGGCCATGTGGGCGAACGACAACAGCCGCAGCGTGCGCACCGACTGGGGACGCCCGGTGCCGGCCCAGACCCTTCGCCTGGCCCCGGCGCGCTCGCGGGAGATCGGCGTCACCCGACCAGACCTGTCCGAAGCCCTGGCCATGACCGCGTCGGGCATGGTCGCCGGGGTCTATCGCCACGACGAGGACCTGTTGCCCATCATCGTGCGTCCGCCGCGCGACCAAAGGCAGGGCATCGACAGCGTGGGCAATGTGCAGGTCTGGAGCGAGTCCCAGGCGCACTGGAGCCCCGTCGATCAGGTCACCGATGGTCAGAGCCTGCGGTGGGAAACGCCGGTGATCCACCGTCTCAATCGCGCGCGGGTGTTGCGGGTCTCCTGCAAGCAGAAGACGGGCACCACCGATGGTCTGTTGCGGGAGTTGATGGGACCGATCGAGAGCATCCCCTTGCCCGAGGGCTATACCCTGCACTGGGGCGGCGAGCACGAGGAGCAAGTGGAGGCCAACACCAAGCTCATGTCCAACGTGCCCATCGCCTTCACCGCCATGTTCCTGATCTCGGTCATGCTGTTCAACTCCCTGCGGCACCCCCTGATCATCTTCCTGGGCCTGCCCCTGGCGGTGATCGGCGTGGCGAGCGGCATGCTGTTGGCGGACAAGCCCTTCGGCTTCATGGCCATGCTCGGCTTCCTCAGCCTCGCCGGCATGCTGATCAAGAACGAGATCGTATTGCTCGACCAGATCAACCTTGAACGCGCGGCGGGGAAGTCCCCGTATCAGGCGGTGACGGACGCGGCGGTCAGCCGCGTGCGGCCCGTCTCCATGGCCGCCCTGACCACCGTTCTCGGCATGACGCCGCTGCTGTGGGATGCCTTCTTCGCCCCCATGGCGGTGACCATCATGGGCGGCCTGACCTTCGCCACGGTGTTGACGTTGGTGGTCGTGCCGGTGCTCTACAGCACGTTCTTCGGCGTTCGGCGGGAGGCGGCGGCGAACAGGAAAGCCGCCGCGCGCGCGGCCCGCGCAAACTGACGGCTTGTCCCGATCCAGGATCGCCGGCGTTACCCCTCCGCCACCGTGGCCAGGTCGTGCATCAGCCGATGCAGGCCCTGGAGGCGACGGGCCGCGTCGTGCCAGTCCCGCTTGCAGACCAGCTTGTGGTCGGGGCGCAGCTTCACGGTGGCGACGTTCCTGCCGATGAACTGCACCAGCCCGCCCGGGTTGGGGAAGTCGTTGCCCCGGAAGGCAATCACCGCGCCCTTGGGGCCGGCATCGATCTTCTCGGCGTTGGCGCGGCGGCAGAGCACCTTGATCGAGATCACCTTCAGCAGGTTCTCCACCTCGCCCGGCAGCGGACCGAAACGGTCGATCATCTCGGCGGCCAGGGCCTCCACCTCGGCATCCTCGGTCACGTCGGCGATACGACGGTAGAGCGACAGCCGCACCCCCAGGTCGGGCACGTAGCCCTCGGGAATCAGGATCGGCGAGCCCAGGGTGATCTGCGGCGACCAGGTGTCGTCCGCCGCCTCCATCCCCTCGCCGGAGCGGGCGGCGGCCACGGCCTCCTCCAGCAGGTGCTGGTAGAGTTCGATCCCCACCTCTTTGATGTGGCCCGACTGTTCCTCACCCAAAAGGTTGCCGGCGCCGCGAATGTCCAGGTCGTGACTGGCCAGCGTGAAGCCCGCCCCCAGGCTGTCCAGGGTCTGCATCACGTCCAGGCGCTTCTCGGCGGCCTTGGAGAGTTTCCGGTTGGGACGGATGGTCAGATAGGCATAGCCGCGCGCCTTGCCGCGCCCTACCCGGCCGCGCAACTGGTACAACTGCCCCAGGCCGAACATGTCGGCGCGGTGGATGACGATGGTGTTGACGCGCGGCATGTCCAGGCCGCTTTCGATGATGTTGGTGGCCAGCAGGACGTCGTACTGACCGTCGGCGAAGGCGGTCATCACGTCTTCCAGTTGCTTGGCCGGCATCTGTCCATGAGCCACCGTGACCCGCACCTCGGGCACCAGGGCGGCCAGTCGGTCGGCCACCTCGTCGATGTCCGCCAGCCGTGGGCAGACATAGAAGCACTGCCCGCCGCGATAGCGTTCGCGCAGGACGGCCTCGCGGATCACCACCGGGTCGAAGGGCAGCACGAAGGTGCGCACCGCCAGCCGGTCCACGGGCGGCGTGGCGATCAGGCTCATCTCGCGCACGCCGGTCAATGCCAGTTGGAGCGTGCGGGGGATGGGCGTGGCCGAGAGCGTCAGCACGTGCACGTCGCTCTTCAGCTGCTTGAGGCGCTCCTTGTGGGCGACGCCAAAGTGCTGCTCCTCATCGATGATCAGCAGACCCAGGTTCTTCAGGCGCACCGACTTGGCCAATAGGGCATGGGTGCCGACCACGATATCCAGGGTGCCGTTGGCCATCTCCGCCTTGACCGCCGTGGACGCCTTGCCGGTGACCAGCCGCGACAACTGACCGATGCGGATCGGCAGGCCGGCGAACCGCTCCTGGAAGGTCTTGAAGTGCTGCCGCGCCAGCAGGGTCGTCGGCACCACCACCGCCACCTGCACGCCGGTCATGGCGGCGACGAAGGCGGCCCGCAAGGCCACCTCGGTCTTGCCGAAGCCCACGTCGCCGCAGATCAGCCGGTCCATGGGCTTGCCGCTGGTCAGGTCGTCGATGGTCTCGGCGATGGCCTTCACCTGGTCGTCGGTCTCGGCATAGGGGAAGCGGGCGGCGAACTCGTCGTACAGCCCCTCGGGCGGCCCCATGGCCTCGGCCTTGCGCAGATGGCGGGCGGCGGCCACCTGGATCAGCTTTTCCGCCATGTCGCGAATGCGGTTCTTGAGCTTGGACTTGCGCGCCTGCCAGCCCACGCCGCCCAGCTTGTCGAGATGCACCCCGGCCGTCTCGGTCCCATAGCGGGAAAGGACCTCGATGTTCTCCACGGGAACGAACAGCTTGTCCTCACCCGCGTAGATCACGCGCACGCAGTCGTGCGGCGCGCCGCCCACCGTGAGCGTTTCCAGGCCGTCATAGCGGCCGATGCCGTGATCCACGTGCACGACCAGGTCACCCTCGGTCAGCGCCCCGGCGTCGCGGATGAAGGACTCGGCCTTGCGCTTCTTCTTGGGGGGACGGGCCAGGCGGTCGCCCAACACGTCCTGTTCGGCGATCACCGCCAGGTCGGCGTTCTCGAAGCCGCGGTCCAGCCCCAGGGCCACCAGGGCCACCGCGCTCTTGTGGGCCTTGGCGAGGTCGGCCCAGGCCTCGACGGTCGCCACCGGCGCCGCGCCGTGGTCGCGGATCAGCCCCCCCAGGCGGTCCCGCGACCCCAGGCTGCGCGCCGCCAGCACCACCCGCTTGCCCGCCGCCATGCGCTCGCCGGCGTGCAGGCCCACGGCCGCGAACAGGTTCTCACCGGGCCGGGCGCGGATATCGGCGAAGTCGCGGCCCGGGCGGCCCTCCATGTCCAGGGTGTTGGGCGCGGCCTCGTCCGGCGCATAGGGGGACAGGTCCAGGCAGCGCGGCGCCGTGGCCAGCACCCGCCGCCAGTCCGCCTCGGTCAGGTAGAGGCGATCGGGTGGCATCGGATTGTAGATCAGGCCGCCCTCACCCGTCGTTCCGGCATCGGCGATGGAGCGGCGGGCGTCGTGGTACTCGGTGATCTGGTCCCAGCGCGCGGCGCGGGCGGCGTCGGCATCCGGATCCAGCACCACCACCGCCTCGGGTATATAGGCCAACAGGGTGTCCATGCCCTCGTGGAACAACGGCAGCCAGTGTTCCATGCCCGGGAACGCCTGGCCGGCGGAGATGGCCTCGTAGAGCGCATCCTCCCGGTGCGGCGTGCCGAACAGCTCCCGATAGCCAGAGCGGAAGCGGGCGATGGACGCCTCGTCCAGCGCCAGTTCGCTCATGGGCTTGAGCACCACGCGCGCCAGGTCCCCGGTGGTGCGCTGGGTGACGGCATCGAAGACGCGGATGGATTCCACCTCGTCGCCGAACAGGTCCAGGCGCAAGGGGTCCGCCTGGCCCGGGGGAAACAGGTCCACCAGGCCGCCGCGCACGGCATACTCGCCCGGCTCCATGACCTGATCGGCGCGGCCGTACCCGGTCCGCCCCAGGTACAGCAGCAGCGCCTCCAGGTCCACCGACTCGCCCTTGACCAGGGCGAAGGCATCGGCCGACAGGGCCTCCCGGGGGGGGACCCGCTGGCTGGCGGCGTTGACGGTGGTGACCACCAGAAGCGGCGCCGAGGCCGCCTGGCCCGGCGGCAGGGCGGCAAGCGTGGTCAGGCTCTCCAGGCGCCGCGCCAGGATATCGCGATGGGGCGAGACCCGGTCGTAGGGCACGCAGTCCCAGGCCGGGACCTCCAGCACCGTGACGTCGGGGGCCAGGAAACGCGCGGCCTCGGCCACCATGGCCAGGCGCACGTCGTCGCGCGCCACGTGCAGGATGGACAGGCCCTTGCGGGCGCGCGCCATGGCCACCAGCACCAGGGCATCATGCCCCTCGGGCATGCCGGCGAGGGTGGTGCGGCCCTGGGTTTCGAACAGGGCCTTCTCGATCTGTCGTTTGAGCACGGGTCAAGACTTCGGTTGTCAGGATCGGCGTCGGCCACCAACCCGCCAGGAACCCCGGAAACGAGTGCACTGATCCGGACAAAGGATGCAGTCTGCATTTTTATTGTCTGGATCGGTGCCCCAAAAACGATGTTCTGTGCAGAGACATTTGCATTCAAGGGTGAATCCCTTGAGGGCGTCGCTGCACTAGCGCGGGACAGGCAAGCGGTACGCCTTCAAGGCCGCCATCACCGGCGTATCGTGCTCCGCCGGGATCGGCTTGCGGTCGAACAGCCAGTCCAGGATATCGGCGTCGGGCACGTCCAGCAGGGACTCGAACTGATCCAGTTCGGTCTCGCTCATGCCGGCGACGTTTTCCTCGGCGAAACCGCCGACGATGAGGTCGGTCTCCTTCATGCCGCGCAGCTTCGCCCGGTAGAGTATCCGCTTGCGTCGATCGTCCATGGCCTGCTCCCGGTGCCCGTCGCGACGGATCGCCCCCGCCGCGTGTCGTGTTATATCGGGTACCAACGCGCCTGTCAGCCGACCGAATTATCTTGCGCAACACACTAAACTTTTGGATGCTCAGCACACCGCACCCTACCTCATAGCCTTAAAAAGCCCGGCATCATGTAAGCGCAGCCAAAATGTGATGCTTTAATCAGATTCAACCAAAAAAACAATCTTTCGGTTATTCGCCGACACCACGTTGATAATAATATCCCTGAATCTTATCTTTGGCTGCTCCTTATCATAACTAAGGTCTTGAAAGAATGCCTGTCGGGCCGTATTGCTTGAGGTGTACTCTCTGTAAACAAGATGTATAGTGGAATCTGATATTCCACTATAAATGATCTCGAAGTTTTCCTTACCCGAACCTACATTTTGGCCGGAATATTCGCTCCGAAATTCCATTCTTGCTGATGACGGGACTAGCCGATAAGCCTCGTGCACATACTTCATACCTGAAAAATGATGATATGAGGCTAGATGATCATGGATACGACCATCACTACTAACAAGAGCTGCGAATCGCGTCTGTCCCACGAACTGACCGTAGAAATGCCCGGCTAACCCACCGTAAGCGTCAAGCTCAACGATACTATACTCGCTCCCCTCCACTACTGTACTTCCAATGACTTGGTATGGCCTCCCTTTCTGTGCAGACAACCCTCCAAAAGTTTGTTCTAGCCTAAAACTCATGGTTGGAACAGCTACAAAGGCTTATCCCTTTGCTTCCGGTGCGATCAACATATCGTAGGTGATGGGGCCTTTGGTGGTGACGATTCCCAGGAGGGATCGAAAGGCTGCGTG
>NZ_JACIGK010000001.1 GCF_014197915.1 Roseospira visakhapatnamensis | reverse complement strand
GGCCGTTGTCCGAGCGATCGCACCTCGGGATTTCGATGCCCTCTGCAAGGCCCTGAAAGAAGCGCTCGACAAAGTTATGCCAACAGAGTGCAGCAACTATATGCGGCATTCCGGCTATGGCCCAACTTGATCTCGGATTACTCTAGGGCCCGCTGACACTCGGGGCACGGCCACGGACTGCAACGGTCATTCTCCATGACCGTTGGTATAAGCTGAGGGCGGTCGGCGGTCGCGTGACCGCCCTCAGCCCTGCACATCCAGGGCGCGGCTGGCCTCGTCCATCAGGAACGACGGCGCCACCGAGGGGCAGCGCGGCAGGCCGCGCCACAGGTGGCCCCGTCGATCGTAGAAGCAATGCGCCTGGGGCATCACGGCGTCGCGCGGGCGGACACGCCCCGGACAGTTCGGGCTGCCGGCCAGGAAGCGTCCCCGCTCGTCGAACAGGCACAGCATGACGCGGGGACCGGGCGGCGGCTGGTAGCCCTGGGCCTGGGCCTTGGTCGCCATCAGGGAGCCGCCCACGCCGCCGGTGACCGCGCCGGCGGCCAGCGCCAGGGACACGGCCAGCCCCAACGCCCGCCCCACCGTGCGCCTTGGTGCCCGGATCGTGACCCGGTCGGTGTGGCGGGTCCGCGTCATCAACCCGCCACCACCGGGCCGCGCGCGCGCGCGAGCAGCCGGAAGGCCGGCAGCAGCAGCAGCGCCACGGTGACCTTGACACCGAAATCGCCGACCCCCCAGCCGATCCACGGAAGACCCGTGCCGGCGAAGGCCAGGGTGAAGAACATCACGGTGTCGAGGGCCGAGCCAAGCAGCGACGAGACCATGGGCGGCAGCCACCAGACCCGGTCGCGCAGGCGGTTGAAGACCAGGATGTCCAGGGCCTGGGCCATCAGGAACGCGGTGCCCGAGGCCAGCGCGATGCGTGGCGAGGCCAGCACCACCGACAGGACCACGGCCAGCGCGAAGCCCACCGACACAACCCGCCACGCCTGGGTGGGGCCGAATCGCCGGTTGGTGACATCGGTCACCAGGAAGGCCACGGGGTAGGTCAACGCGCCCCAGGTCAGCCAGTCGTTGATGGGGTAGCCGACCAGGATGTTGGAGGCCACCACCACCACCGCCATGGCGAGCACGGGCGGGGCGAGCAGGCGCCAGGACCGGGGCGGGCGACGGATCTGAGCCATGCAGATGAATCATCCTTCGATTTCGGTTTCCGTTGCGGGATCGGGGATGCGGGCCGGGGGTGGCGCCGGGCGCCGACCACACTCAACGCCCCCGACGGCGCCGCCGCCGCTGGGGACAAACCCACGAAGACATTGGTGTCGCATACCTTTATGACCGCTTCGTGGCATGCGCCGACGAGCGTCCCGTCCGTGCCCCGCCATCATCCCGCGCCACCCCGGAGCGGCTGATCCGGGATGCCCTCGTCGGCATGGGCGATGACGCGCCCGGGCGGCCGCAGGATCACCTTGTGCACGCCGGGGCTGATCTCCGTCACCTCGACCCAGCCGCGGTGTTCGCACTCGCGCAGGGTGCGCCGCAGGATGCACTGCGGCGCGACGTTGGTGACGGCGATGTCGCCCGACATGACCACGAGTTGCAGCAGCAGGCGCTGTTGCGGCAACACCGTGACCGGCGTGGGCGGGGTGACAAACAGGGGGGGCATGGACGACGGCGGGCTTTCAGACACGCGGCCGGGACGGGCCTCGGGCGGCATCCCCGGATGGAGGGGTGAGATGCTCGCACAGGCGCGGCATCAGCTCCACGAAGTTGCAGGGACGGTAGCGGCTGTCCAGTTGGGTGGCCAGGATCTGGTCCCAGGCGTCCTTGCAGGCGCCCGTGGACCCCGGCACGGCGAACAGGTAGGTCCCGCCCGCGACCCCGGCCAGGGCCCGCGACTGGATGGTGGAGGTGCCGATGGTCTGGTAGCTGAGCATGCGAAACAGTTCGCCGAAGCCGGGGATGTCCTTTTCCACGACCCGGGCGAAGGCTTCCGGCGTGACGTCGCGGCCGGTCACCCCGGTGCCACCCGTGGCGACGACCGCGTCCACCGCCGGGTCGGCGACCCAGGCGCGCAGACGCGCTTCGATCGCGTCGGCCTCGTCGCGGACGATGGCGCGGTCGGCCAGCGTGTGGCCGGCGGCGCGCAGGCGCTCCACCAGCACGTCGCCGCTGCGGTCATCGGCCAGGGTTCGGGAATCGGAGACCGTGAGCACCGCCAGGCGCACCGGCAGGAAGGGACGGGACGGGTCGATGCCGGCCATGGGGATCCCAACGACAGTGAACGGAGGACAAGGGCGGTGCCTCGGGACACCCCCCCACACGCCGTCAGCGTACCTTGGGTCGGGCTTGATGGAAACCGCTCGCACGGGCGGGTCTGGTCCTGCCCGTTCCCCCCTCCCCCCGCGCGCGATCATGCCGCCCGGATCATGCCGTCTCGCGGGCGGGCTCAGCCCTTGACCGCGCCGGCCGTCATGCCGGTGATGATCTGCTTGGAGGCGACGAACGTGAAGAGGATCGGCGGCACGGCCAGCAGCATCCCGGTGGCCATGATCACACCCCAGTCGATGCCGTATTCGGTGAGCGAGTTGACGATGGTCACCGGGACCGTCCGGGTTGAGCGATCCAGCAGCGCGTTGGCGATCAGGAACTCGTTCCAGGCGATGCGGAAGGTGAAGATCGAGGCGGCCGCCAGGCCCGGCTTGATCACCGGCAACACGACCAGGAAGAACACCTGGAACGCGTTGGCGCCGTCGATCCTGGCGGCTTCCTCCAACTGAATGGGCACCTGGACGATGAAGCTTTGCAGGATCCAGATGACGAAGGGCAGGTTCATCGCCACGTAGACCAGGATGATACCCGCGTGGGTGCCGTCCAGGTGATACTGGAAGGTCCAGATGCCGAACACCGGCACCAGCAGCACCGCCGGGGGCACCATGCGCATCATCAGGGTGGTGAGCGACAGGGTCCCGCGCCCCATGAACCGGAAGCGCACCAGGGCGTAGGCCGCCATGCAGCCGACGACCAGGGTGACGCCGGTGGAGACCAGGGCGACGATCAGCGAGTTCCCCAGGGCGCGCCCGAAGGTCGGATCGCAGTAGTCCACATGCGCCGGCTCGTACCACAGCGCATTGCACAGCACGGTTTCATAGTTCCGCAGCGTCGGCATGAAGAACAGCGCCGAGGCATCGCTCATGATGTCGACGTTCAGCCGCAGCGACGTCGTCAGCATCAGATAGATCGGTCCGACCGACATCACCACCAGCGCCAGGACGAGGGCGTAGAAGGCGGGATTCTGGCGTTCGTAGGATTGGGTCATGGCCTAGACCTCCTCCGCCTGTTGGCGGATCGCCTGCGCGCGGCTCTCGACGACCTTGTTGTAGACGAACATCACGATCGTCAGCGTCAGCAGGATCAGCAGCAGATAGTTGGACATCGCCGCCGCCTGCCCCAGTTCGCGGAACTCCGACGCGGTGCGGCTGATGCGCAGGGACAGGATCTCCGTCGACAAGCCCGGTCCGCCGTTGGTCATCACCAGGATGACTTCCAGCACCTTGAAGGAGTCGATCAGGCGCAGCAGGCCGGTCACGATCAGCACCGGCATCATCAGCGGCAGCTTGATATGGATGATCTGCTGCCAGCCGGAGGCACCATCGATGCGCGCCGCCTCCAGCGCCGAGCGCGGCAGCGACTGGAGCGCCGCCAGCGCCAGAATGAAGATGAACGGGGTCCACTGCCAGACGTCGGCGATGATGATCGAGGTCAGCGCCCAGCCGGAGTCCGACAGCCAGGGGACCGGCTCCAGGCCCCAGCTCTTCAGGGTCTGGTTCAGGATGCCCACGGAGGGGTGATACATGTAGCGCCACATCAGGCCGACGACGATGGGCGCGATCATCATCGGCAGGATGAAGAGGGTGCGCAGCGCGGACATGCCGCGAATGTTGCGGTCCAGCAGCAGCGCGAGCCCGACGCCCAGCATCAGTTCGACACTGACGACAATGGCCGAGAAGGTCAGCGTGACGCCCACCGACTCCCGGAAACTGGCGTCGTGCAACAGGGTCACGTAGTTGCGAAGGCCGACCCAGTCCGCCTCGCCGATGCGCTGGCTGGGGTTCCAGTCCAAGAAACTGGCGTAAACCATGTACCCGATCGGATACAGAAGCCCGACAATCATGATCGCCGCCGCCGGAGCGAGGAACATGTACGGGGTCATGCGCTTGACGCGTGCGGTTGCCATCTCGACCCGCCCCTGATCAGTCGTCCCGTGGCGTCGTCCACCCAGGTCTCGGTTTCGGGCTGGCGGGGCCCTCGCGGGGACCCCGCCACCACCCTCAAGACCCTACTGTTGCCAGGTGTAGTAGCCGGCCTCGTCCATGGTGGCGCGGGCGCGCTCGGCCACGCCGTCCAGGGCCTCCTGGATGTCCAGGTCCTCGGTCAGGACCTTGGACAGGGCGGTGCCCAGGTCGGCGTTGATCTTGCCCCAGACCGGGATGATCGGCCGCCAGTCGGGGTCGGCGTGCTTCAACGCCTCGCCGAAGGTGGCCATGTGCGGGAACGTCTCGTTCACCTCGGGGTCGGCGTGGGTCGAGTAGCGCGACGGGTTGCCGCCGGCCAACGCGATCATCTTGTCCACCCGGGGCGAGGTCAGCCACTGCATGAGCAGGAAGGCGGCCTCCTTGTTCTCGGCATTGCGCGGAATGGCGACGCCGAACCCGCCGGTCTGCGAGCCCCGGCGGACGCCCATCGGATGCGGGGCCCAGCCGACCAGGCCGGCCACCTTGGACTTGGTGGGATCGTTGACCTGACCGGCGAACACGGTGGTGTCCAGGAACATGGCGGTCTGGCCTTGCAGGAACGCCGCGCCGGATTCCGCGAAGCCGAAGGTCTGCGCGCCCTCGGGACCGCAGCCGACGATGGTCTTCAACGCCTCGGCGGCGGCCACGCCGGCCTCGTTGTTGACGATCGGGGTCCACTGCTCGTCGAAGATGCGTCCGCCCAGCGGCGCCAGATGCAGCAGGAAGGCGTGGCTGGCGTGGTGTCCGGAGGCCGCCCGCGACGACAGTCCACCCATGCCCGGCTCCAGTTCGGGGATCCGGCAGGCCAGGTCCAGGAGGTCGTCGTAGGTCTCGGGCACGGTCAGGCCGTGCTTTTCGAAGATGTCGGTGCGGTAACCGAGGATGGAGGTCTCCGAGCCGAACGGGATGCCGTAGGCCGACGCCAGCGGACCGGGCAGGTAGCCCTTCTCGCCGCCGACCAGGCTGATGTTGCTGACGTAGGCGTCGATGAGGTCATCGGCGTTGTAATGGGGATCGGCCAGCTTGGGGTTCATGAAGTACTTGGCCAGGTTTTCCAACTGGTCCGCATAGACGTAATCGGCCTTCGAGAACACCACGTAGGCGATGAGGTCGTAGTCGCCCCTGGACTTGGTCAGCTCAAGGGTCTGCTTCTCGCGCATCTTCAGGTACTGAAGCAGATCCACTTCAACCTCGATGCCGGTTTCCTCGGTGAACCGGGGCAGCACCTTCATCACGGCGGTGAAGTGCGGATGCGCCGGGAAGCTGACCACCAGGGTCTCGCCGGCATAGGGGGCGTAGGGATCGGCCCAGGCGGCGCCGGCCGTCATGACCAGGGCCGTGACCGAGGCGGCCACACCTTTCAAGAACGCGCGCATCGTTTCCTCCTCTTGAGGTCTGTCCAGAGCGCCCCGGATGTCGCGCCCCGACACGGAGGGGCTGGGGCAACGAAACACCGCGAGGCGCGGTCTTTGGGACGGTCCGGACGGGCTCTTGACCGTGCCGGGCGGCGGTGGCGCCGCATCGGCTCCTACAGCCTGAGTTCGGTTTTCTTGTCGAAGACCATGATGTGATCGGGCGCGACGACGAACGTCGTGGTCGTGCCCCGCTGGAAGCGGGCCGCGCTGTCCAGTTCCACCACGATGTCGTGGTCGCCGCACATGGTCACGAGGATGGTCTGGTTTCCCAGGTACTCGGACACCTTGATGGACAGATCGATGGTGGAGCCGCGCGCGTCGCGGTCGGAGGCCAGTTGGAAGCCCGCCGGGCGAATGCCGACGATGACCTCGGGGCCGGACAGGGCGCGGGTCCGCGCACCGAAATCGGGCGGCAGGTCCAGCGTGAAGCCCGGCCCCCGCACGGCCAGCGTGCCATTGTCCTCGACCAGGTCGGCGTTGAGGAAGTTCATGGTCGGGCTGCCGATGAAGCCGGCGACGAAGGCGTTGGCCGGCGCCTTGAACAGCTCTTCGGCCGAGCCCTGCTGCTGCACCAGCCCGTTGGCCATCACCACGATACGGTCGCCGAGCGTCATGGCCTCCACCTGATCGTGGGTGACATAGACCATGTTCTTGTCGAGGGTGTTACGCATCTCGGCCAGTTCGGTGCGCATCTTGCCGCGCAGCTTGGCGTCCAGGTTGGACAGCGGCTCATCGAACAGGAACGTCGAGGCATCCCGAACCAGCGCCCGTCCCATGGCCACGCGCTGGCGCTGGCCGCCGGACAGTTCGCCGGGCTTGCGCTGAAGCAGGGTCTCGATGCCCAGCATGCGCGCGACGCGATCGACCTTCGCGTCGATCTCCGCCTTCGGCACCCGTTGCAGGCGCAGCGCGAACGACATGTTCTTGGCGATGTTCATATGGGGGTAGAGCGCATAGTCCTGGAAGACCATGGCGATGTCCCGGTCCTTCGGCTCCAGCCGGGTGATGGGCCGGTCGTCGAACCAGATTTCGCCGCTGGTCACCTCCTCCAGGCCGGCCAGCATGCGCAGCGTCGTGGACTTGCCGCATCCGGAAGGGCCGACGAGAACCGTGAACTCGCCGTCCTCGAACGTCAGATCGAAGGGAGGAAGGACCTGGGTCTGACCGTAGCGCTTTTCCACGGAGTCGAAACGGATTCTTGGCATCGGCTTCCTCCACCCCCTGCAAATGTTTGCACGAACGCCGCTTGCCTGATATCGATAACATACAGCAACCGGAACCACCGTGCAACAATTTTGTCTATCGTCTTCTTTCTTGATACAGGACGAACCGTCTTCCTCTTCGTGATCATGCCACGGGCCGTCATGGTCGCGGGGCGCCCGATCCCGACCCGCCGCGGCCCCCGGGCACCCGTCAGGGCAGCGTGTCCGCCGTTCCCGGGGACACACGGTGCGGGGCGTTCGCCTCTTCATAGGCCAGCAGCAGCGCGCAGTGGTCCAGCCGGCCGCGTCCGCTGTCCAGCAGGGCACGGTAGCGCTCTAGCACCACGGAACTCAGGGGCAGGGTCAGGTCGGCGCCGCGCGCCATCTCGACCGCCATGTCCATGTCCTTGACCGAGTACTCCAGCGGCCCGCCGGGCACGAAATCCCGGTCGACCATCTTCTGGCCGTGGATCTCCATGATGCGGCTCTGGCAGTAGCCGCCGCGAATGGCCTCGCGC
Source organism: Roseospira visakhapatnamensis (assembly GCF_014197915.1). Taxonomy (GTDB): domain Bacteria; phylum Pseudomonadota; class Alphaproteobacteria; order Rhodospirillales; family Rhodospirillaceae; genus Rhodospira; species Rhodospira visakhapatnamensis. The sequence continues at coordinate 351,829 of NZ_JACIGK010000001.1, read as the reverse complement.
ACCTTGCCGGCGTCGACTCCCAGCGAGGCCGCCAGCATCAGGCCCTCGGTCACGGCGCCGATGGTGATGTGCACGACGGCCTGGTTGACCAGCTTGCAGACCTGGCCGGCCCCCTCGCCGCCCAGATGGAAGACATGGCCCAGCACGGCGAACACCGGCCGCGCGCGCTCCACGTCCGCCTCCGCGCCGCCGACCATGATGGACAGGGTGCCGTCCTGGGCACCGGACACGCCGCCGGAGACCGGCGCGTCCAGGTGGTGGGGATAGCCGGCCTCCGTCAGACGGCGATGAGTCTCGCGGGCGATGGCCGGCGCCAGGGAACTCATGTCGATCAGCAGGGCGTCCTTCCGGGCGGCGGGCACGATGCCGTCCGTCCCGAAGGTGACCTGCTCGATCACCGCCGCGCCGGCCAGGCTGGTGATCACCACGTCGGCGTCGGCGACGGCCTCGGCCACCGACCCGGCCCATTGGGCGCCGTCGGCGATGAGCGCCTCGGCCTTGTCCCGGGCCGTGTCGCGCAGGGTCACGGCGAAGCCCGCGTCCAGCAGGCGCCGGGCCATGCGGCTGCCCATGAGGCCGATGCCGACCAGGGCGATGCGGGTGTCACGGGTGGGGGTGCTCATGGCGGCGGCCTCCGGGGTGGGGGTGCGGTGTCAGGACCGATAGGCGGCCAGCCAGCCCAGGCCGGCCTCGGTGGTGGCGCGGGGGTGGTACTCGGCGCCCACGTAGCCGTCCCAGCCCATGGCGTCGAGGGCGGCCAGCAGGTTGGGGTAGTGCACCTCGCCCCGGTCCGGCTCGCCGCGATCGGGGACGGCGGCGATCTGCACGTGGCCCAGCACGGGCAGGGCCGCCTTGAGCCGCGCGGTCAGGTCACCCTGGGTGATCTGGGTGTGGTAGCAGTCGAGCATGAGCTTGAGGTTGGGGGCGCCGACCGCCTGGATGGTCTCGATCCCGGCCTCGACCGTGCGCAGGTGGTAGCCCGGCGCGTCGCGCTGGTTGATCGGCTCGATCAGAATGGTCAGGCCGTGCGGCGCCGCCCGGGCGCAGGCATGGGCGAGGTTGGCCTCGTAGACTGCCTGGGCGCCGGCCGCGCCGTGGCTCTTGCCGGCCACGCAGTTGACGGCGCGGCAGCCGATGGCGACGGCGTAGGCGATGGCCTCGTCGATGGCGTCCCGCGCCTCCCGCTCCCGCCCCGCCAGCGACATGAGGCCGAAGTCGTCGGCGCCGTTGGCGCCCAGCCGGGTGTTGAGCCCCAGCATGGGCAGCCCGGTGTCCGCCAGCGCCTGCGTCACCGCCCGGGGGTCGGCCTCATAGGGGACGTGGCATTCGACCGCCCGGAACCCCGCCCGTCCGGCCGCGCGGATGGCGTCCGGCAACGGCAGCTCCCGCCACAGGAATCCCAGGTTCGCGGAAAACGTTGGCATCGTTGGCCTCCCTGCTGACACCCCGTCGGCGCGGCCCCCCGGACGATCACGGGAACCGGACGTAGTTGGGGGCCGGAATCTCCTGGATCTCGCCGGTCATCTCCAGGGCGCCGGTCGCGACATCGCGCGCGAACACACGCACGTGCCCGGAGTCCTGGTTGGCGACGATGACCGCCTTGCCGCAGGGCGTGATGGCGAAATGGCGGGGGAACTTGCCGCCGGTGGGCACCAGGCCGGTCCGGTCCAGGCGGCCGTCGTCCAGCACCCGGAAAATGGCCAGCGAGTTGTCGCCCCGGTTGGAGACGGAGAGGAACCGGGCATCCGGCGAGAGCTTGATTTCCGAGACGTAGCTGACCGACTCGCGGTTATCGACGGTCGACTCGTACTGGAAGGGGATCAGCCGGGGCTTCACCGCCGCCGGGTCGCTGGCGTCCAGGCGGGCGACGCACACCGTGTTGAACAGCTCGTTGGAGACGTAGCAGACGTCCAGGCCCGGATGCATGGCCATGTGGCGCGGGCCGGATCCCGGCTCGAAGTCGATGTGGCATTCGCGGGCAAGCCGCTTGGCGTCGGCGTCGTAGCGGTACTGGAACACGGCGTTCTCGCCCAGGTCGGGGATGAACACCCAGTCGTGCCAGAAGTGAGCGCAGTGGGCGTGCGGGCCGACCTGGCGGTTCCCCCAATGGTCCTCGCGGTTCTGGACCTGCCGCCAGGTGCCGTCCGGGCGGTGGACCTGCTTGAAGCTCTGGCGCAGGGATCCCAGCTTGCCGTCGGCGTCGACGTCCACCACGTCGATGATGGCGTCCCAGTAGTTGATGATGATCGCCGCGTCTTTCCGGGGCGACAGGGCGAGGTAGCAGGTCGAGCGGCCGGAGGCGCGGAACGAGTCCTTGTAGTCCAGCGAGCCGCCGTCGGTGACGTCGTAGCGCAGGACGTCGCCCCGGTCCCGGATCGTCTCGACGATGGCGTACATCGTCCGGCCGTTGCTGTGGGGAATCAGGACCGCCGGATTGAGCGCCTCGACGACGTCCGTCAGGGTCAGCCGGCCGGCGCGGTCCAGGGTCATCGCGTAGATGCCCTTGCCGGGGACGGGGGCATAGGGTTGATGCGCCAGCGCGTCCATGTCGCTGTAGCTTCCCACCAACAGGGCGTACTCTCGATCCAGCATCACTCGGACTCCATGGTTTCCCGTGCGGGGGTCGGGTCGGCCGGTCTCCACGGTCCCCGTCTGTTATCGATCCCTATGTTATCGGTAACGCCCAGCGGCCGGCGTCAGGGGCGCCAGCGCCGCCAGTGCCTCGGTCACCAGGGTGTCCACGTCCTGCTCGATGGACAGCGACACGGCCGGCTCGTCGTCGGTCGGGCGCTCCAGGTCGGCCCGCTGGCTGTCGAGCAGGCTGGGCGGCATGTAGTGGTCCGGGCGCGCGGTCATGCGGGCGAGCAGGGTCTCCCGGCCGCCGTCCAGCACCACGAACACCACGGGCACCTCCAGCGTGTCCCTCAGGCGCTGGCGATAGGCCCGCTTGAGCGCCGAGCAGCCGGCGATCACGCCGCCAACGGCGTCGGCGCGCGCCCGCATGGCCGTGCCCAGCGCGTCCAGCCAGGGCCAGCGGTCGCCGTCGGTGAGCGGGATCCCGCGCGACATCTTGTCCACGCTCGCGGGTGGGTGATAGTCGTCCGCGTCCAGGAAGGGCACGTCCAGCCGTGCCGCCAGGGCGGCGCCGACGGTCGACTTGCCCGACCCGGACACGCCCATGACGATGACGACGGGCCGCCGCTCAAACCGAACTCGTGATACCGCCGTCGACATAGAGAATGTGTCCGTTCACGAAGCTGGAGGCGGGAGCGGCCAGGAACACGCAGGCGCCGATCAACTCGTCCACGTCGCCCCAACGGCCGGCCGGGGTGCGGGCGCTGAGCCAGGCCGTGAACGCCTCGTCGGCGACCAGGGCCGAGGTCAGTTCGGTCTTGAAGTACCCCGGCGCCAGACCGTTGATCTGCAACCCGTGGCGCGCCCAGTCGGTGGCCATGCCCTTGGTCAGGTTGGCCACGCCCCCCTTCGACGCCGTGTAGGGCGCGATCGACGGCCGGGCCAGCGCCGTCTGGACGGAGCAGATGTTGACGATCTTGCCCGCCTTGCGGGGGATCATGTGCCGGGCCACCGCCTGGCCGCAGTAGAAGACACCGTTCAGGTTCAGCCGCATCAGGGCGTCGAAGCGCTCGACAGGGAACTCTTCCAGCGGCGCGCGCACCTGCATGCCGGCGTTGTTGACCAGGATGTCGATGGCCCCGATGTCCGCCTCGAAGCCGTCGATGGCCGTCTGCACGGCCCCGGGATCCGTCACGTCGAAGGTCAGGGTGCGCACCGTGGCGCCCTCGCCGGAGAGGGTCTCGGCTGCCGTCGTCAGGCGGGCGGGATCAATGTCGTTGAGGACGATGTCCGCCCCGGCCTGAGACAGGCCCCGGGCCAGCGCGAAGCCGATGCCCTGTCCCGATCCGGTGACCAGGGCGCGGTGCCCGGTCAGGTCGAACATCTGTTTGGCGTGCACGGCGATTCCCCTTGCATGTCGTCTTGTTATCGATAACATATGACAAAGAGATGACGGGAGTCAACCGTGATCGTCGTGTCTGCCGCCGGGGTTCGCCCGTCGCCGACCCCCGCCATCTGGTCCTTTTCCGGAAAGGAGTGTCCGTCATGACAGCCCCCATGAGAGCCCCCATGAAAGCCATCGTGTGCCACGGCCCCAAGGACCTGCGAATCGAGGAGCGCGAAACCCCGGTCGCCGGTCCCGACGAGGTGCTGATCCGGACCGAGGCCGGCGGCATCTGCGGATCCGACCTGCACTACTTCAACAACGGCGGTTTCGGCGCCGTGCGCCTCACCGAACCGATGATCCTGGGCCACGAGGTGGCCGGGCGCGTCGCCGCCGTGGGGTCCGAGGTTTCCGGCCTGTCGGTGGGCGACCTGGTGGCGGTCAATCCCAGCCGGCCCTGCGGTCGGTGCGCCTACTGCCGCCGCGCCCAGTACAACCAGTGTCTGGAGATGCGCTATTACGGCAGCGCCATGCGCACGCCGCACGTGCAGGGCGCCTTCAGCGAGGCCCTGGTGGCCAAGGCCTGGCAGTGCGAGGTGTTGCCCGCCGGTGTCAGCGCCGCCGAGGCCGCCTTCGCCGAGCCGCTGTCGGTGGCCCTGCACGCGGTCAACCGGGCCGGCGGCCTGATCGGCAAGCGGGTGCTGGTCACCGGCACGGGGCCCATCGGCGCGCTGGTCGTGGCCGCCGCCAAGTTGCACGGCGCGCTGGAGGTGGTGGCCACCGACGTCGTCGATGAAGCCCTGGCGCGCGCGCGCGCCGTGGGGGCGGACCGCACCATCAACGTGGCCACGGACGCCGACGCCCTGGCCGCTTATGGCGCCGACAAGGGCTCGGTCGACGTGGTGTTCGAGGCCTCGGGCAACGAACGCGCCCTGCGCGCGGCGCTGGACGTGATCCGCCCGCGCGGGTGCCTGGTGCAACTCGGCCTGGGGGGAGACGTGACGCTGCCGCAGAACCAGATCGTGGCCAAGGAAATCGAACTGCGGGGGTCGTTCCGCTTCCACGAGGAATTCGCCTGGGCGGTGGCGTTGATCGGCGCGGGGCGGGTGCCGCTGGCGCCGCTGCTGACCGGCACCTTCCCCGTGGACCAGGCGGTCGCCGCCTTCGAGTCCGCCGGCGACCGCCGCACGGCCATGAAGGTGCAGATCGCCTTCGCATGAGGGCGCCGCCGAGGCCCCGGCCGACGGCCGTCACGCAACCTGATGGGTGGCGGCCGGATGCCGGTGCACGGCGGTGCTGTCGCGCTCGATCACCGTATGCGGGATGTTCAGGCGCCGGGGCGCCAGCGGAGTCCCGGTGCGCATGGCGGTGATGGCCTCCAGCATCAGGCGCCCCGCCTGGCGGCCCAGGTCGCGGCTGCCCACCGAGACGGTGGTGATCGACGGCCAGCAGAAGCGGGAGACCTCGAAATCGCCGAAGCCGGCGACCGCCAGCCGTTCGGGCACCGCCCAGCCGCGCCGATGACACTCCATGATGGCGCCGAAGGCCGACAGGTCGGACACGCAGATCACGGCCTCGACCTCCGGCCAGGTCTCCACCAGACGCACCACGGCGCCGCCGCCGTGTTCGATGGTGATCGGCGGGCGACCGACCGAGATGACGCAGGAGCGTTCCAGGCCCAGCGCCTCCACCGCCCGTTCGTAGCCGGCGCGGCGGTCGTGCCCCCGGGTGTCCTCGCCGTGCTCGCCCTCGATGAAGGCGATGCGCCGGTAGCCCCGGAACATGAGGCGGGCCAGCAGGTCCTCGATGGTCGCGGCATTGGAGAACCCGACCACATGGTCGATGGGCGCGGCCGGCATGTCCCAGGTCTCGATCACCGGAATGCCGGCCTGGCCCAGCAGGGTGCGGGCGCGGGGCGTGTGCTTGCCGCCGGTGACGATGATCCCCTCCGGCCGCCGTTGCAGCATGGTTTCGATCACGGCCTCCTCCCGCTCGCGCGAGTAGCCGGTCGTGCCGATCAACACCTGCATCGCCTCGGTGTCGAGCACCTCGGAGATGCCCTGTACCGTGTCGGAGAAGTTGGAGTTGTTGAGCGACGGGATCAGCACCGAGACGAACCCGGTCTGCTTGGACGACAGGGCGCCGGCCGACTTGTCCAGCACGTAGCCCAGTTCCTGGACCGCCTTCAGGATGCGGTCCTGGGTGGGCGGGGTCACCGTTCCCTTGCCCTTGAGCGCCCGCGAGACCGTCATCGCCGACACGCCGGCCCGGCGCGCCACGTCCGCCATGGTGGGGGCGCGGCGGGGGCTCGACGGTTGCGTGTCGCGTTGGTCAGGGGGGCGTTCGGCCATGAAAACCACGTCGCCAGACAGTCACATCACCGGTCATCTTGAAGAAGCATGCCCAAGGATGTCGCCGCCGTCAATTGTTATCGATACCATCCGGCAGTTCTCATGCGCCAAAGGTGGGTTCGAAATCACCCCCGATTTTTTCGGGACACCGACCGTTTGAGAAACAATCCTCCCGCGCCTGTGTCCGGACTTGCCCGGGATCGAACACAAGTCGGTACGGCGGTGACGGGACCACCCTCGCGCCGGCGGAGACCGTCCGGCGACGAGGGTGTGATCCGTCAGGCGTCAGGCCAGGCGTCAGGCCAGGCGTGGGGCATCAGGCTCGCGTCTCGCGGGCCGTCCGCGCGGCGCCCAGAATGTCCCCGGCGAAGGCATCGACGCTCGGCCACGAGGTGTATTCGATGGTGCTTGTGCCGTCGGTCGGCCCGCCGGTCAGCCACATGATCAGGCGAATGATGTTGCGGTCGAACCAGCGATACCTCGGATAGTCCAGCCGCCCCGCGAACACGGCGGCGACGACCGGCCGCAGGTCGTGCCGGGCGATCAGCTTCTTGATGTAGGCATTGGTCTCGGGGGTCTGTTTCTCGGGCTTGCGGGCGGTCAGGTTGACCGAGGCGAGCGCGAGCGGCGGCGCGTTCGCATGCGCCCGGTACGCCTTGAGGAAGGTGTCGGCCTCCTTGAGGTGATGGCCGTAGCGCACGGCGGCGACGACCACCATGAGCGTGGCGCCGGCCACAGCCTGGGCCACGGGGGGAGGAGCGGCGAGGTCCAGAGTCTCGGCGGCGAGGCCGTCCGCCTGCAACCGCTCGGCGATGTGTGTGGCGATCTTCCTGGACTGACCGTCGCGGCTCGCGAAGCCGACGCGAACCAGGCCGGCATGCGGGGCGGACGCGTCCGGCGGCAACGGGTGTTCGAGCGCGGGCATGGGTGTGAAAGCTCCGTGAGTGGGTCTTCGCTGGAGACGGATGCCGGGACCCGACGGGCGAGTCCGGTCGCGGCGGGACTGATACCAGTGGCGGATGAGTGTGACTCATCCACCATCCGGGCGCCTTGCAGGCGCCCGGATGGTCCAGATCTTGGCACCGCAAAGCGGTGCCAGGGCGGCACCGGTCATTCTCAATGACCGTTGGTATGATCTTGTCCCGGCCTGACGGCGCGGTGTCAACGATGGTCTGCATCGGTGGTCGACCACCGTCGGCCCATATCGGCGCGGGCGTTGCGCCCGTCGCGCCTGTCCAGTGTTCCCTCTCACTCTCGTGCCCTGGCCTCGGCGCGCCACCCCGGGGGGGCGGCGCACCGCGTGCCCGGGCGTCACGGGGTCAGGCGACCTCGTGGTCGGCCAGCATCTCCAGGGCGCGGACCATGGCCGAGTGGTCCCAGGCGGATCCGCCATGGGCCGCGCAGGCGTTGAACAGCTCCTGGGCGGTGGCGGTGTTGGGCAGGCTCAGGCCCATCTGTCGGGCGTTCGACAGGGCGAGGTTCAGGTCCTTCTGATGCAGCTCGATCCGGAAGCCCGGGTCGAAGGTGCGTTTGACCATGCGCTCGCCGTGGATTTCGAGAATCTTGGACGAGGCGAATCCGCCCATCAGGGCCTCGCGCACCTTGGCCGGGTCGGCGCCCGCCTTGGAGGCGAACAGCAGGGCCTCGCCCACCGCCTCGATGGTCAGGGCGACGATGATCTGGTTGGCCACCTTGCAGGTCTGTCCGTCGCCGTTGCCGCCCACCAGGGTGACGTTCTTGCCCATGAGATCGAACAGAGGCTTCACCCGGGCGAACGCCTCCTCGGACCCGCCGCACATGATGGTCAGGGTCGCGCCCTTGGCGCCGACCTCTCCGCCCGACACCGGCGCGTCGATGTAGTCGCACCCCAGACCGTTGATCCGCTTGGCGAAGTCCTTGGTGGCCATGGGCGAAATGGAGCTCATGTCGACCACGGTCTTGCCGGGGGACAGGCCCTCCGCGACGCCGTTGTCGCCGAACAGGACCGCCTCGACCTGGGGGGTGTCGGGAACCATGACGAAGAGGATGTCGGCCGCCTCGGCGACCTCCCGCGCGGTCGCGCAGGCCGTGCCGCCGGCGTCGGTCAACGCCCGGGGCACCTCGCCCAGGGTGGTGAGCGCCAGATCGTGACCGCCGGCGATCAGGTGACCGGCCATGGGCGTGCCCATGATGCCCAGTCCAATGAACCCAAGCTTGCTCATGCCGTTGTCTACTCCTCGTTCAGGATGCCTTGGCCCCGGGGCCGGGCGCGGTCGCCCGCAGGGTGCCCAGGACGCGCTGGGCGCCCGCCGCCATCAGGCGGGCGTCCGAGGCAATGGTGACGAACTGGAAGCCCATTTCGATCCGCTTCAGGGCATATTCGGGTGTGCCGTTGTGGCAGCCCGCGATCTTCCCGTGCTCCTTGGCCTTGGCGAGGATGTAGGCGATGGCCTCGGCCACCGGCGGGTCCACGTCGTCGAAGGTGGGCGTGCAGCCCAGGGCGAGCGACAGGTCCGAGGGGCCGATGTAGATCGCGTCCAGCCCCGGCACGCGCAGGATGTCCTCCAGGTTGTCGAGCCCCTGGCGCGTCTCGATCATGGCGAAGACCACGATGGTGTCGTTGGCGTGCGCCGGATAGTCCGGACCGCCGTACAGCAGGGCGCGGATCGGCCCGAAACTGCGCGTGCCGCGCGGCGGGTAGTGGGTTGCCGCGACCAGCCGTTCGGCCTCCTCCCGGGTGTTGATCATCGGGCAGATGACCGCGTAGGCCCCGGCGTCCAGGACCTTCATCAGGATCCCCGGATCCAGCCAGGGCACGCGGGCGATCGGAACCGTCTGGGTGGTCGACACGGCGGTGAACATGGTGACCGCCGTCTGGTAGTCGAGCACGCCGTGCTGGAGGTCCACGGTCAGGGAATCCCACCCCTGGTGGGCCATGGTCTCCGCCGAGAAGGCGCTGGGGATGGTGAGCCAGCCATTGAGGATCGCGCCGCCGGAGGCCCAGACCTCGCGAAGCTTGTTCGGACGCATGATGGTCTCCTATCGCACCAGGCAGGGGCGTTTGGGGTCGAAGGTCCAGCCGGGGATCAGCACGCGCATGGCGGCCGCGTCGTCCCGCGCGCCGAGGGCCCGCGCCTTGTAGAGGTCGTGGGCGGCCTCGATCCGCTCCAGGTCCGGCTCGACGCCCAGACCCGGCCGGTCGGGAACGGCGACATGGCTGTCGACGATGCGCGGCGGGTCCGTGGTTAGCCGCTGGCCGTCTTGCCAGATCCAGTGGGTGTCGATGGCGGTGATGTCCCCGGGCGCCGCCGCGGCGGCCTGGGTGATCATGGCCAGCGAGATGTCGAAGTGGTTGTTGGAGTGAGAGCCCCAGGTCAGCCCCCAGTCGGCACACATCTGGGCCACGCGCACGGCCCCGCTCATGGTCCAGAAGTGCGGGTCCGCCAGGGGGATGTCGACCGCCTGCAACAGCACCGAATGGCCCATCTGCCGCCAGTCGGTGGCCACCATGTTGGTGGCCGTGGGCAGGCCGGTGGCGCGGCGGAACTCGGCCATGGTCTCGCGGCCGGAGTAGCCGGCCTCGGCGCCGCAGGGGTCCTCGGCATAGGCGAGGATATCCCCCCGCCCCCGGCAGAGGCGGATGGCCTCCGCCAGCGACCAGGCGCCGTTGGGATCGATGTTGACGCGGGCCTTGGGGAAGCGCCGGGCGATGGCCTCGATGGCCAGCATCTCCTCCTCGCCGGCCAGCACCCCGCCCTTGAGCTTGAACTCGGTGAACCCGTAGCGCTCGTGGGCGGCCTCGGCCAGGCGCGCGATGGCCTCCGGGGTCAGGGCTTCCTCGTCGCGCAGCCGCTCCCAGGGATCTCGTGACGCGGAACCGTCGCGATAGGGCAGATCGGTCTTTCGCCGGTCGCCGATGTAGAACAGGTAGCCCAGCATCTTGACCGCGTCGCGCTGCTGCCCGTCGCCGAGGAGGGCGGCCAGCGGCAGGTCCAGGAACTGGCCGAACAGGTCCAGAAGGGCGGTCTCGACGGCGGTCACGGCGTGGATGGTGGTGCGCAGGTCGAAGGTCTGAAGCCCCCGTCCCCCCGCGTCCCGGTCCGCGAACCGGGCGCGGATCTGGTTCAGCACGCTCTTGTAATCGCCGATGGTCCGCCCGACCACCAGGGGGGTCGCGTCCTCCAGGGTCTGGCGGATGGCTTCGCCGCCCGGGACCTCGCCGACGCCCAGGCGGCCGGCGCTGTCGGAGAGAAGCAGGATGTTGCGCGTGAAGTAGGGGCCGTGCGCGCCGCTCAGGTTGAGCAGCATGCTGTCCTGGCCGGCCACCGGGACGACCCGCATCCCGGTCACGGTTGGCGAGCCCGTTTCATATTCAGTTCGCGCGGACATGGCCTTGTCCAGTGCTCGTTGCATGAGGGTGGGGGCGCGTGCGGCGATCGTCCATCGCCCACGCATCCCCCATTTCGACACCCTTCCGATGAAAGCGCAATCATTTTTTTGGGGAATGCCGCAGGGCGAAAAAAACTACAAATGGACACAGTGATTTGTGAGGAATGTAGGCGCGCCGGGTCTCCTTGACAGACCGGTAGTCCCTGAGATACGATCCAGAATGAAAGCCCTTGCAGTCATGCTCTGCGGCGGCGGACGGTGCGCGAAGCAGGGTCAATGCCCGTCAAAATACGAAGACTTGGGCCCGCAAACCGGTGCTCCGTGGGGTCGAACGGGACCCTTGAGCGCGTGTCCTGACTCCGATGGTCGTCACACGGTGCCGCATGCCTTCAGCATCCTTAGGATATGGTCAGGACACGAACACCCCCATGAGTCTCGTGTGGTTTATGGATGAGAAGGTCCATTGAACGCATGCGGAACCCCTGAACGGACCTTCAGGGCCACCACACTCGGGAGAAACGCGTGATGAAAAAGCTGTCCTTGGGTCTGTGCCTGGCCGCCACCGTGGCTGGCGGCATCGCGACGACCTCGGCCGCCCTGGCCGACACCGGCTTCCCGAACAACCTGCGGATCGTGATCGGATCGAAGTCGACCGGCGGCGACACCTATCAGAACACCGCCATCGTCGCCGAGGCCCTCGCGGAGAAGCTGGACATCAACGTCAAGGTCGACGCGGTCGGGGCGACCGCCGCCTTCAAGACCCTGAAACGGGTGTCGAACGGCAGCACGATCATGATGTTCCATGACCAGTCCTACCTGGGCTACCTTTACGGCCGGAAGGGCTACGAAAACCCGTTCGAGGAATACCGGATCGGCCCCACCGTCTCGATCAATCCCGGCAGCGCCTACCTGGTCGCGCAAGGATCGCCCTTCCAGGGCCTTGATGAACTGATGACGGCCTGCGCCGACGGCACCGACATCCGCGTCGCCATCCAGCCGGGCGGGGTGTCCGAGATCGGCTACAGCGCCATGAAGAACGCCATCCGCATCGAGCATCCGGGCAAGGAAGGCTGTCTGGTCGCGGTCAACCGGGGCTCCCAGTCCGACAAGAACCAGGCGATGTTCGACGGCCTGGCCGATCTGATCCATGGGTCTGTCCAGGCCAACGAGCAGTACACCCGCCTGCCCGCCGATGACCAGAAGGCCATGCGCTTCGTGTGGCTGACCGCCCGCAACCAGACCATCCAGCAGGCCAATCCCGAGGGCATGGGGCAGACCTCCCGCGAGGACCTGCTCCAGTACGTCGAGCCAAATGTCAGCGTGACCCAGGACGGCGAGAAGAATTTCACCTTCGACAAGGAATTCTTCTTCCTGTTCAACAAGGACATGGATCCGGCGCTGATCGAGGAACTGGACCAGGCGCTGACCGAGATTTTCGCCGAGGGCGAAATCCAGGAAACCCAGAAGACGTCCTTCTTCATTCCCAACTTCATGCCCTCCGCCGAGGCTGAAGCCTACCTGAAGGACAAGATGTCGCAGTACGCCACCATCATCGACGCGCTGCACAACTAAAGGCCAGGGCGGCGACCCCTGACCGGTCGCCGCCGAGCGCCTGCCAAGCTCCGGGCATCCTGGCGGTCACCGCCGGGATGCCCGGCGGGGCCTGGGAAAGGGGAGGGCGTGATGGGGCTGTCGGACCTGTTCGAGGTGCGGATCGTCTTCGATGAGTCGCACCTGTTCTTCCCCCGAATCATTCAGGGTCTTTTGTTGGCCATGGCCCTGGTGATCGTGGTCGTCCGGGGTATCCCGACCCTGCGCGCCGTTTGGGCCGGTCACCGGACATGGCCCGTCATGGACGGGCCGTTCGACCACCTGCGGTTCTTCGGCACGCTCGGCCTGACCGTCGCCTACTTCCTGTTGATGCCGCCGGTGGGCGAGATGGTGCCCAACACCGGCCTTGGCTTCCTGATCGTCTCGATCCCCTACATGGCCGCGCTGTCGGTCCTCTATCTGCACCGGCGCGACCGGCGGACGCTGCTGCTGGCGATGGCCAACGCGCTGATCGCCCCGGTCGCCGTCTGGTACCTGCTGGCCCGACTGCTCAACGTCACCCTGCCGTAGAGGGAAGCGCGAGATGGACGTCCTTTCCGCACTCGATCCGCTGTTCTTCGTGCTGATCTCCGCGGGCGCGGCCATCGGCATCGTCTTCGGCGCGATCCCCGGCATGACGGCGACGATGGCCATCGCGGTCTGCCTGCCGCTAACCTACGCGCTGGACCTGAACCACGGCCTGGCGCTGTTGCTGGGCCTGTACGTGGGCGGGATTTCCGGCGGTCTGGTGCCGGCGATCCTTCTGAACATCCCCGGCACGCCGTCGTCGATCACCACGACCTTCGACGGCTATCCGATGTGTCAGCGCGGCGAGGGGGAGCGCGCGTTGAAGATCGGGGTCGTCTCGTCCCTGTTCGGCGGTCTGTTCAGCGCGGCGGTGCTGTTCCTGTTCGCCCCCGTGCTCTCGGACTTCGCCATTAAGTTCTCCTACGTCGAGAAGTTCCTCATCATCTTCCTGGCCCTGACGGTGATCGCCTCGCTGTCCCGGAACCTGCTGATGGGCCTGTTTAGCGGCCTCATTGGTGTCTGGCTGGCGCTCATCGGCACCTACGACGTCTCGGTCGGGGGCAACGGCGACACCCGGCTGATGACCGAGGCCATGGAACCCTATCTGTCCGAGGGCTTCTCCCTGCTGCCGGTGCTGATCGGCCTGTTCGGGGTCGCGGCGATCCTGAAGGAGGCGGAACAGGGCATCCGCGAGAACACGGAGGGCATGCGCATCACCCTTGAGAAAGGCGCCCGTTTCAGCCTCGGTGTGTTCCGCAATCAGGGGGTCAACCTGGTCCGCTCCGGCGTCATCGGCACCTTCATCGGCATGCTGCCCGGTGTCGGAGGCAGCGCGGCCTCGGTGCTGTCCTACACCCAGCAGAAGAATTTCTCGAAGGCCCCCGAGAAGATGGGCACCGGTGTCCCCGAGGGGGTGGTCGCCTCCGAATCCGCGAACAACGGCCTGACGGGCGGCGCTCTGGTGCCGCTGCTGTCGCTGGGCATTCCCGGGGACAGCACGACCGCCGTGATGATCGGCGCCTTCACCCTGCAGGGGGTGCAGGTCGGTCCCCTGTTCATCGGCGAGAACCTGGAGACCTGGAACACCATGATGGTGGCGCTGGTGTTCGCCAACCTGGTCATGTTCGCCATCATGTTCTTCGCCATCAAGTACGTCGCCCGCGTGGTGATGGTGCCCAAGTACCTTCTGTACCCGATCATCATGATCATGTGCGTGGTCGGCGCCTATGCCATCAACTACGGGGTCATGTTCGACGTCTGGACCCTGCTGCTGTTCGGCCTGGGCGGCTATCTGGCGGGCAAGGTGGGCATCGAGATCGCGCCGCTGGTCATCGGCTTCATCCTGGGCGGGCAGGCCGAGGTCTACTTCGTCAAAAGCCTGGAATCCTTCGGGACCTATACGATCTTCTTCACCAAGAGCCCGATCGCCATGGTGCTGTGGGGGCTGATCGTGCTGTCCATCGCCTTCTCGGTCTACAACCTGGTGAAGGCATCCCGGCGCAAGACACAGGAGGGCGGCGCATGACGCCGGACGGCGCCACCCTGCGCCAGCATCCCGATGACAACGTGGCCATCGTGCTGGCGCCCGGCGGTCTCCAGGCCGGCGCCCTCGCCCTGGACGGGACTCCCCTGATCGAGGACGTGCCCTTCGGCCACAAGGTGGCCCTGGCGGACCTTCCGGCGGGGGGCGCCGTCACGCGCTACGGGGTGACCATCGGCCTGGCCACGCACGCCCTCGGCCGGGGAAGCTGGGTGTCGGACGATCGGGTCACCCTGCCGCCGGCCCCGTCCCTGGACAGGCTGCCGCCGCCGGCGATCCTGGCGGCGCGGTCCTCGGCGGCGGTGCGCATCCGGGCGGGGGCGACCTTCGACGGTTACCGCAACGCCGACGGCAGTGTCGGCACGCGCAACCTTCTCGGCGTCACGACCAGCGTGCCCTGCGTCCGGGGCGTGGTCGAGCATGTGACCCGGCGCATCGAAACGGACCTGCTGCCGCGCTATCCCAACGTGGATGGGGTCGTTGCCCTGACCCATGCCTACGGATGCGGCGTGGCCATCGCCGCGCCCGACGCCGACATCCCCATCCGCACGATCCGCAACCTGGCCCGCAATCCCAACTTCGGCGGCGAGGTCATGGTCATCGGCCTCGGGTGCGAAAAGCTGGTGCCCGAGTCCCTGCTCCCCGAGGGACAGGAGGACGCCTCCGTGCTCCGGCTTCAGGACACGGCGTTCACCGGCTTCCAGGCCATGGTGGACGGCATGCTCAAGCAGGCCGAGGGACACCTGGACCGCCTGAACCGGCGGCGGCGCGAACCCTGCCCGGTGTCGGACCTGGTGGTCGGCCTCCAGTGCGGCGGCAGCGACGCGTTCTCCGGGATCACCGCCAACCCGGCGCTCGGCCATGTCGCCGACCTCATCGTCGCCCACGGCGGTTCGGTGTTGTTCTCCGAGGTCACCGAGGTGCGGGACGCGATCCCCCTGCTCACCGCCCGGGCGGCCGACGACGCGGTGGCGCGGGCGCTGGCGCGCGAGATGGCCTGGTACGACGCCTATCTGGACAAGGGCGGCGCCGACCGGGGCGCCAACACCAGCCCGGGCAACAAGACGGGCGGCCTGTCGGGGATCGTCGAGAAGGCCATGGGATCGGTGGCCAAGTCGGGCTCCAGCCCGATCGTCGATGTCCTGGCCCCCGGCGAGCGGATCCGGCGCAAGGGCCTGACCTTCGCCGCCACCCCGGCCAGCGATTTCATCTGTGGGACCCTGCAACTGGCGGCGGGCATGACCCTTCACGTGTTTACCACCGGCCGGGGGACCCCCTATAATCTGGCCGCCGCGCCCGTGATCAAGGTTTCAAGCAACAGCGAGATCGCGGCGCGGTGGCATGATCTGATCGATCTGGACGCGGGGCGGATCGCGACCGGTGCGGTGACGGTCGCGGCGATGGGCGAGGCCCTGTTCAGCCTGATCCTCGACGTGGCGAGCGGTCGCCACACGACGGCCGCCGATCGTCTGGGTCTCCAGAACGACTTGACCGTGTTCAATCCGGCCCCGGTCACCTAGGTCCCTGGGACGCGTGGCCGACCATACCGTTGGTGCACGCCACGCGATGACCAAGCCAGTACCCCCGAGACATGGGGACCCCGGTGTCTCGACGCCCCGGCGGGGCGGGCGGACGGTCACCCTGGACGTCGTCGCCCGCCTGGCCGGCGTGGCCCCGGCCACCGTCTCCCGCGCGATCAACCAGCCCGACATGGTGGCCCGAAAGACGCTGGAGCGCGTCACCCAGGCCATCGCCGACACGGGGTATGTGCCGAACCTCCTGGCCGGGGGGCTCGCCTCCAGCCGGAGTCACCTGATCGCGGCGATCGTGCCCAGCATCAACAACCTGGTGTACGCGGAGACGATCCAGAGTTTCGGGAACCGCCTCAAGGCGTGCGGCTATCAGGTTCTGTTGGGCGAGACCGGCTACGGCCAGGATACCGAGGACGCGCTGGTCACGGCCGTTCTCAGCCGCCGCCCCGACGCCATCTTCCTGACCGGGATTCACCACTCGCCCCAGTGCCGGCGCCAGTTGCTCGCCGCCGGGATCCCCGTCGTGGAAACCTGGGACCTGACGCCGAGCCCCCTGGACCTGGTGGTCGGCTTCTCCCACGAAAAGGTGGGCGAGGCCGTGGCCGCGTTCCTGCACGGCCGGGGGTGCCGGCGCTTCGGCATCGTGTCCTCCGACGACCCGCGGGCGCTGGTGCGCAACAAGGCCTATGCGCGCGCCCTGGAGCGCCACGGGATCACCGGCGTGGCGTCCGGGCTGGTGCACGCGGTGTCGAGCCTGGAACTGGGGCGGAAAGGGTTCGCGGATTTGATCGGCCAGGGCTTCGACGGGGGGGGCGTGTTCTGCAGTTCTGACACCCTGGCCCAGGGCGTGGTGACGGAGGCGCTGGCCCGTGGGCTGCGCATTCCCGAGGACTACGCGATCGTCGGCTTCGGCGACCAGAACTTCGCCGCCCACATGCTGCCGGCCCTGACCACCGTTAAGATCGACCGCGCCGCCATCGGCGAGGAATCCGCCAACGCTCTGTTGGCGCGGTTGCAGAACACGCCCCTGACCGAGACGGTGGTGGACGTGGGCTTCACGATCATGCCCCGCGAGACCGCGTAGGTCCGGCCGGCAGGGGGCCCGACACGACTCTGGGGAGAGGGGCGGGTCTGGGGAGAGGGACGGGATGCCCCGTCCTCGTCCCGCCGCGTCCACCCATGGTAGGATGGCGCCCCGAACGCCCTGACCGGGGCCGCCCTCCGGGATCGCCGACACAGGACCCGCCCCATGCGCCTTTTCCTCCGCTGGACCCGGCGGCTGGTCGTCGCCGGCCTCGCCCTTCTTCTCCTGCTGGTCGCGGGTCTGGCCGCCTGGGGCGTGGGGGCCGCCTTTCTCGCGCTGCCCAGGACGGCCGGCACCGTGGCCCTGGGCGAGGCCGTGTCCGCCCCCGTCACCCTCACCCGCGATCGCCACGGCGTGCCCGTGATCCGCGCCGACACCGTGCGCGACGCCACGGTGGCGCTGGGCTACGCGCATGCCCAGGACCGCCTGTGGCAGATGGAGGCCATGCGCCGCCTGGGCGCCGGCCGCCTGGCGGAGGTGATCGGCGCGCCCGGCCTGGGGGCGGACCGCTTCATGCGCACCCTGAGGATCTATCGCCGGGCCGAGGCGCAGATCCCCCACCTGGCCCCGGAGACGCGCGAGGCCCTGGACGCCTACGCCGCCGGCGTGAACGCCTTCCTGGAGACCCGGCCGGGGCCGCTGCCCGCCGAGTTTCAGCTCACCTGGCTGCGGCCGGAACCCTGGCGGCCCGCCGACACCCTGGTCTGGCAGCGGCTGATGGGCCAGCAACTGGCCGGCAACTGGAGCCGCGAACTGCTCAACGCGCGCCTGCTGGCGCACCTGAAGGACCCGGCGGCGCTGGCCTTCGTCACCCGCACCGAGGTCGACGACCCCCAGCCGATCACCGTCACCCAGGCTTCCCCGGTTCTGTTCGAGCCCTCGCTGGCGGCGCTCTCCCGGGCGATCCCGCCGCAGGGGCGCGCGCGCCTGGCCTCCAACGCCTGGGCGGTGGGGTCGGCGCACAGCGCGCCGGGGGTGGGGGCGCTGCTGGCCTCCGACCCGCACCTGGGCTTTCAGGCGCCGATTCTGTGGTATCTGGCGCGCATCGAGACGCCGGGCTTGACCCTGGAGGGAGCCACCGTGCCCGGCGTGCCCTTCGTGCTCATCGGCCACAACACCCATGTGGCCTGGGGCATCACCACCACCCATTCGGATACCCAGGACCTCTATCGGGAGCGCCCGACCGGGGACGGCCGGTCCTATCAGGCCCCCGATGGCCCGCGCCCCTTCACGACGCGCGTGGAGACCCTGCGCGTGCGCCTGGGCCCGGACCAGGCCCTGACGGTGCGCGAGACCCGCCACGGCCCGGTGGTCTCGGATCTGGCCTGGGACGCCCTCGCGGAGGCCCGCGCCACCCTGCCGGCCGGCGAGGTGCTGGCCCTGGCCTCGGCCACCCTCGCCGAGGCGGACACCACCCCCGACGCCCTTCTGCGCCTCAACCAGGCCCGCGACCTGGACGCGGCGCGCGCCGCGCTCGACGCCTGGGAGGCGCCGCAACAGAACGTCATCCTGGCCGACCGCGCCGGGCGCGTCGCCATGCTGTCGCCCGGGCGGGTGCCGGTCCGGGCGCCGGGCCACGATGGCCGCCTGCCGGCCGAGGGCTGGACCGGGGCCATGGACTGGCGGGGCTGGGTGCCGCGCGAGGCCCTGCCCCGGACCCTCGATCCGCCCGAGGGCCGGGTGCTGAACGCCAACAACCGCGTGCACCCCACGGACTGGCCGCACCCCCTGGCGGTCACGTTTCCCGAGCCCTGGCGGGCCGAGCGGCTGGCGGAGCGGTTGCGGGCGCTGGATCCGGGGGGGACCGATGCCGACGCCATGGCGGCGATTCAGGGGGACGCGGTCTCGCCCATGGCCGTCGCCCTGCTGCCGGCGATGCTGGAGACCCTGGAGGCCGGTGCCGTGACGCATGCCGAGGCCCCGGCGGTGCTCGATCGCCTGCGCGCCTGGGATCCGCCGGTGATGGATCGTGACCGGCCCGAACCGCTGATCCTGGCGGTCTGGCTGGAGGCCCTGACCGAGCGTCTGTTCGCCGACGACCTGGGGCCGGTGTTCGCCGACTGGGCGGCGCGCGCCCGGCCACTGCCGGTGCTGTGGGCGCTGACCGAGGACCCGGCGTGGTGTGATGACCGGACGACCGGGGACCGGGTCGAGGAGTGCGGCCCGGCGGTGGCGGCGGCGCTGGACGAGGCGCTCGCCTGGATCGCGGCGGAGAGCGGCGGGCCGGTGCTGGCGGCCCGCTGGGGAGACTGGCATCGCGCGCGATTCGGGCACGGCCTGTTCCGGTTCGTGCCGGGGCTGGGTGGGCTCACGCGGCTGGAGGTGGCCACCGACGGCGGCGATTTCACCCTCAACCGGGGCAGCGACGCGGGCTGGGATGACCGCCGGCCGTTCGCCCATCGGCACGGGCCCGGCCTGCGCATGGTGGTCGATCTGGGGCCGCCGGCCTGCGGCCGCTTCGTCATCGCCACCGGACAGTCGGGCAATCCGGTCTCGGCCCATTACGGCGATCGCCTGCGGGACTGGGCCGACGGTACGCTCGCGCCGATCGGCCGCGAGACCTGCGGGGCCGGCGCGGGCGCCGGCGATGCCGCCCGGGGCGCGCGCCCGGATACGCTGACCCTGGCGCCCGGCCGCTGACGCGGCGGCGGTGAGGGACTTCGGGGGGAGCTTCGGGGGCCCTGGGGTTTCAGGGTTTCGGGGGCTTCGGGCGCGCCCTATCTTGGGGCCAGCGCTGCATCTGGACGGACGGAGGGAGAGGCATGGGGTTCTGGGGCAAGGTGGTCGGCGGTGTCGGCGGCTTTCTGGTCGGCGGTCCGCTGGGGGCGCTGGTCGGCGCCGCCGCCGGACACGCGGTGGACACCGAAGGGGGCGTCTCCGCGGCCCTCGACAAGGTTCGCGCCCAGGCCCGGGGCATGGTGGGCGCCGCCGAGGGCATGGTGGCCGGCGGCCGGGACGGACACGCCCGCCAGCAGGCGTTCGCGGTGGCGGTCATCGCGCTGGGCGCCAAGATGGCCAAGGCCGACGGCCGGGTCACCCGCGACGAGGTGGCCGCCTTCAAGCGCGTGTTCCACATTCCCGATGACGAGATCGCGGCCGTCGGGGCGGTGTTCGACCGCGCCAAGCAGTCGGCCCAGGGCTACGAGATCTATGCCCTCCAGATCGCCGCCGTGTTCCGGGGCCATCCCGAGGTGCTGGAGGAACTGCTCGGCGCGCTCTATCAGATCGCCCTGGCCGACGGCGCGCTGCACCCCAAGGAGGTCACGTTCCTGCGTGAGGTCGCGCGCCTGTTCCAGCTTCCCCCGCACGTGGTGGACCGGCTGCGGGCCCGCTTCGAGGGGGCGGGGGGCGCGGGCGGCGCCGGCGCGGGGGCTGGTCCGGGTGGCGTCGACGACGGCCCGGATCCCTACGCGGTGCTGGGCGTGAGCCCGGACGCCAGCGACGCCGAAGTGCGCGCCGCCTGGACGCGGCTGGCCCGCAAGCATCATCCCGATACGCTGCTGGCCGCCGGCCTGCCCGAGGCGTTCATCGAGCAGGCCACCCGCACCATGGCCAGCATCAACCACGCCTACGACCGCATTCGCGAACGCCGGGGGCTGCGGTAGGACGAGGGGCGGACGACACGCCTGCACCGCCCGGCGGGTGCCTCACCCCGCCTCCGGCTCGCGCGCCGGGGGCGCGACCCGGATCGAGGTCAGGCGGTTGCGCACCCGCTTGACCACCTCGAAGCGGAAGCCGTGGAACAGGAACACCTGGCCCTGTTCGGGAATGCGCCGGGCCTCGTGCAGGATCAACCCGGCCAGCGTGTTGGCGACGTCGTCGGGCAGCGCCCATTCGAACTCGCGGTTGAGGTCGCGGATGGTGACGTCCCCGGCGACCATGAAGGCGCCGTCGCCCAGCGGCCGCACGCCCTGGATCTGCACGTCGTGCTCGTCGCTGATCTCGCCGACGATCTCTTCCAGGATATCCTCCAGCGTCACCACCCCCATGATGGTGCCGTACTCGTCGACCACCAGCGTGAAGTGCTCTCGCCGCTCGCGAAACGCCTGAAGCTGGTGCAGCAGGGTGGTGGTGTCCGGGATGAACCAGGGGGGCGCCGCCAGGCTCACCACGTTGAGGTCGTCCAGGCTGCCGGTGTGGGCCTGGACCGCCCGCAGCAGCGCCTTGACGTGCAGGACGCCGATGATGTTGTCCATGCGGTCGCGCCACAGGGGGATGCGCGTGTAGGCGCTGTTCAGCACCTGCTCGACGATTTCCGAGGCCGGCAGGTTGGCGTCGATCATCACCAGTCTGGAGCGGTGCA
The DNA here is from genome assembly GCF_014197915.1 of Roseospira visakhapatnamensis. Classification (GTDB taxonomy): domain Bacteria; phylum Pseudomonadota; class Alphaproteobacteria; order Rhodospirillales; family Rhodospirillaceae; genus Rhodospira; species Rhodospira visakhapatnamensis. The sequence goes on along the minus strand of NZ_JACIGK010000001.1, from coordinate 330,575 downwards.
CCATGATCTCGCCGACCTCCACGTCGGCCAGATCCAGCACGCTCTTGAGCATGGCGCGCTCGCGGCGCACGGTCTGGCCGCTGGGGCCGGGGCCGTCGGCCTCGGCGGTATGAAACTCGATGGCGCCGCGCAGTTCGGCGAGCGCCGTGGCGGCGGACTTCTCCTGCCCGGCATCGGCCTTGAACAGCTTCAGCATGACCTGCACCAGGCCCTGAATAACGCGCGTGACCGGCCAGAACACAAAGGTCAGCGCGCGCATGATCGGCGCCACCGCCAACGCCATGGTGTTGGTGTGGGTGAGCGCATAGGTCTTGGGCAGGATCTCGGCGAAGATCAGCACCAGCAGCGTCATGACCATGGTGGCGTAAACCACGCCGGTCTCGCCAAAGGCGGTGATCATCACGCTGGTGGCCAGCGACGAGGCCAGGATGTTGACCAGGTTGTTGCCGAGAAGAATGGTGCCGATCAACTGCTCGCGGGTTTTCAGCACCGTGTTGACGATGCGGGCGCGGCTGTTGCCGCTCTTCTCCAGTTCCAGCATCAAGGGGCGCGAGGCGGCCGTCAGCGCGGTTTCCGAGCCCGAAAACAGGCCCGACAGGACCAGCAGGAACAGGATGGCGACGAGTGTTTCGATCATGGCCGTTGGGTCTTGAGCGGGGAGTCAGGAAAGATGGCGAACGCCGGGACGGGCGGTCACGCGAGGCAGGCGGACAGGGTGTCCCGCACCGCGTCGGCGGACACATCCCGTTGAAGATGCGCGCGCCCGATGCCGCGCGCCAGCACGAAGGTGACGCGGCCGCCCTCCACCTTCTTGTCCTTGGCCATGTGACCGATCAGCCGGTCCACGTCCCAGGTCCGCGCCGGGTCGGGGCGGGTCGGCAGACCCACGGCGTCCAGGTGGCGGCGCACCCGCTCCAGGTCCTGGCCCGGGCACAGGCCCAGGCGGTGCGACAGCTCGAAAGCCATGACCATGCCGATGGCCACGCCCTCGCCATGCAGCAGGGCGTCGCCGTAGCCGGCCTCGGCCTCCAGGGCATGGCCGAAGGTGTGGCCCAGGTTGAGGAGCGCGCGTTGCCCGGCCTCGCGTTCGTCGGCGGCCACCACGGCGGCCTTGGCGCGGCAGCTCACGGCGATGGCCTCGGCGCGCAAGCCGGCGTCGCCGTCCAGCAGGGCGGGGCCGTTCCCCTCCAGCCAGTCCCAGAAGGGGGCGTCGCCGATCAGGCCATACTTGACCGTTTCCGCGTACCCGGCCAGCAGGTCGCGGCGCGGCAGGGTATCCAGGGTGTCGGTGTCGGCCAGCACCAGCACCGGTTGGTGGAAGGCGCCGATCAAGTTCTTGCCGTGAGCGCTGTTGACGGCGGTCTTGCCGCCGACGCTGCTGTCCACCTGGGACAGCAGGGTGGTCGGGATCTGCACCAGCGGCACGCCCCGCAGGGCCACGGCGGCGGCGAGGCCGGCCAGGTCGCCCACCACGCCGCCGCCCAGGGCGATCACCGGGGTGCCGCGCTCCATGCCGTGACCGAGCATCGCCTCGATCATCGCGCCCAGGTGCTCCAGGCTCTTGCTCGCCTCGCCGGCCGGGATCACGTGGTCGGCGGCGGCCAGGCCGGCCGCGGCGAGGCTCGCCCGCGTCTGGTCCAGGTAGAGCGGCGCGACGGTGGCGTCGCTGACCACGAAGGCCCGGGTCGCCCTGGGCAGGCGGGCGCGGATCAGGGCCCCGGCGCGCGCCAGCAGGCCGGCGCCGATGTGGATGGGATAGGCGCGCGCGCCCAGCTCCACGGAGACGGTGAGGGGATCGGAGGGCGGGGGGGCGGCGCTGTCCGGGGGTGTCATGGTGTCTGGGTGTCCTGGCTGTCGTCGCGGCCGGTGTCCATCGCCTGGCCGCCGTCCGTCGGAGGGCCGGCGCCGTCGGGCCCGCCCGAGGCCACCGCCGCCAGCACCTGGTTGGCGGTGTGGTCGGCGGAGTCCGGGCCGGTGGTCACCGTCAGGTCGGCCAGGGCGTAGACCGGGTAGCGGCGCTCCATCAGCGCGCGCAGGGTCTCGCGCGGGTCGCCGGTGTTCAGCAGCGGCCGGTGCGTGCGCCCGGCGGTGCGGGCGACCAGGATCTCCAGGTCGGCGCGCAGCCAGACCGAGGTGGCCCGCGCCCGGATGAGCGCCCGGGTGCGGTCGTCCATGAAGGCCCCGCCCCCGGCCGCCAGCACGTGGGGCGGGCCGTCCAGCAGCCGGGCCATGACCTTGCGCTCGCAGTCGCGAAACGCCGTCTCGCCATAGAGGGAGAAGATGTCCGCCACGCACAGGCCGGCGGCCTTGACGATCTCGTCGTCGGCATCCACGAAGGGCCAGCCCAGGCGCGCGGCCATGCGACGGCCGACACAGCTTTTGCCGGCGCCCATCAGCCCCACCAGAACCACCGTGCGGGGCGGGATGCCGGCGGGCGCCGGCGCGCGTTGCGTCGGCGCCGACGGGTCTCTACACTGCCTCGCGGTTGCCATCAACGAACCTTATACACAGGGCCGATGAGGGTCCGTCATCGGCCGTCCCCAGGGGTTGTTTTTGGGTCTGTCACGGGTCTGTGAATGATCGGATCCAGTTTTCTCCGGGGAACCCCGAATCGGTCCTTCGCGGTCACCGTGTCGACCGCTGGTCCTAGCACGAAACCCTCGCGGAGTCGCGGGTCGCGCCATGCGGATTCCTGCCCGAGGCTGTGTAGACCGCCCGTCTGGGCGAGTCCAGCCTCTGCCGGTCCCGCCGCGCCGACGCGGCCCGCGCGCACGAACGGGGAGACCAACGCTGTGAAACGGCGCAGTCGTATCGCCCGCGACGACTCCTCCAGCGTCCTGGCCAAGGCGGTCGGGCTGGTGGTCGTCGGCCTGCTCGTGGCCGGCGGGGTGGTCCTGGCCACGTGGGACATCAAGCCGCCCACCCGGTCGGTGGAGAAGGTGATTCCGAATGACCGATTCTAGGCCGTGGCCTGAGTCTCGGGCGCGTGTTGGCGCCGCGGCCCGGGCGGTCGTGGCGCTGGCCGTGCTGGCCGTACTCGGACTCGCGCCCGGGATCGCGGCCGCCCAGGGGCGGCCCCTGCCGCTGTTGCCCGGGGCGTCGTCCGGACCTGGAGTCGACACCGGAACCGGCGGTGGCGCGCCGCCGCCGCTCGGTCCGGCCCGCGAGATCGCGCCCCCGCCCGGCGGCCTGAGCGACTCGGAACGCGGGATTCCCGGGGACGGCGCCCCGGCGTCGGCGGGTCCGGCCAGCGTGCCGATCACGCTGGGCGCGGTGCGGATCGGGCCCGGCGGTCTGCCCGCCGAGCCCTGGGTGGGCACGCCCCTCAATCAGGCCGTGGGCCTGGTGGCCACGCTGCCGGTGGGCGGATCGTCGCCGGTGGTCGCCGACCTGCGGCGGCGCCTGCTGCTGACCGAACAGATGGCCCCCGGCGCCACGCAGGCGGCGGTCCTGGATCTGTTGCGGGCACGGGTGGCGGTGCTCGACCGCCTGGGGGCGCCGGCCGACGCGGTGCTGGCGCTGACCGACCCGGTACCGCCGGCCATGCGCGACGAGGCGCTGGACCGGGCGCGGCTGCGGGCGCTGCTGCTGGAGGCGCGCGACCAGCCGGCCTGCGCCCTGGCCGCGAAGGTGGGGGCCGGTCATGCCGCGGCCCTGTGGCAGCAGGCGGCGGTGCATTGCGCGCTGCTGGCGGGGAAGGCCGATCAGGCGATGCTGGGGCTGGCCGTGCTGCGCGAGATGGGCGGGACCGCCGACGATGCGTTCTTCCGTCTGGCCGAGCGTCTGGCGGGGCTCGACAGCCCGCCGCCGGACAGCCTGGCCGGGGCCTCGGTGGTGACCTATCGCCTGTTGCGCCGGGCCGAGGGCGTCAGCGCGCCCGCCGACGGCCTGCGCGATGACGACCCCTGGACCGCCCGCACCCTGGCGCTGGCCGGCACCGGCCCGGCCGAGGTGCTGGCGGCGGCGGCGGAGCGCGCGGCCAGCCTGGGGACCCTTTCCGTCGAGACCCTGGGAGACCTGTGGGCGCGCCTGCCCGTGGATCCGCGCGACCTGCAAACCCCGGTCTCCCAGGTCGTGCTGGGCGACCGGTCGCTCGACCGTGCCCTGGCCCATGCCATCCTGTTCCGCGAGACCGATCCGGCGCGCCTGGCGGAGGACCTGTTGCATCCCCTGGAAACGGTGCGCGAGCGGCATCCGGCGCTCTATCCGGTTCATGCCCGCCTGTACGCGCCGCTGATTCGCCGCGTGCCGGTGCTGCCCGCCGTGCCCGTGTTCCTGGGCGTGCCCGCCGGGCGGGCGCTGTACACGGCCGGATCCGTCGAGGCCGGGCGGGTGTGGCTGGCCGACCTGCGCCGCCAGGGGCGGACCGACACCGACGCCGAGGATGCCGCCGCGCTGCTGTGGCCGCTGGCGCGCGTGGCCGACGCCGCGCTGGACGGTCCGCTGCCCACCGACCAGTTGATCCTCTGGCGGCAGGCCCGGGCCGCGCGCCTGGGCGAGGGCGCCGACGCGAGCCGGACCCTGGACCGCGCGCATGTCCTGTTGTTGCGGGTGCTGGAGGCCCTGGGCGCGCCGGTGACCGAGGCCCATTGGCTGCCGGTGCGCACCAACCGGGTGTTCTTCGAGGTGGTCACCATGGACGGCGGCCATCATGATCCCGACCGGCTGGCGGCCCTGGCGGTGGCGGCCGAGGCCGGCCAGGTGGGCGCCGTGGTGGCCAATGTGCTGCTGGCGCTGGGACCCGACGGCCCGGGGGGGGCGTCGCTGGAGACCCTGGGGGCGGTGCTGCCGGCGCTGCGCCGCGTCGGCCTGAAGGCCGAGGCCCGGCGGATGGCTGTCGAGGCGCTGGTGGCGCACGGGTTCTGAAGATCGGGAGGGCTCCCCATATCTCCTGGACTGCCTTGGTCTGTTTGTACGCTTTCCGGGATTCCACATGCATCTTCTCGCCGCCACGCCCGGCGTGGTCACGGACGGCTCCGAGGCCGTGGACCTGGGCCAGGCCCCCGCCGACATCGTCGTCCTGACGTCGGCCGATACGGAAATCGCCTGCCTCAGCGCCGCCCGCGCGCGCCTGGGGCCGGCGGCACCGTCGTTGCGGCTGGCCAACCTCACCCGGCTGGGCCATCACTTCTCGGTGGATCTGTACACCGACGCGGTGATCCGCCACGCGCGGCTGGTGGTCGGCCGGCTGCTGGGCGGGCGCGCCTACTGGCCGCATGGGGTGGAGCGCCTGACCGAGGCCGCGCGCGCCCCCGGCGGCCCGCGTCTCGCCTTGCTGCCCGGGGATTCCCATCCCGATCCGGATCTGGCCGACCGCTCGACGGTGGCGGCGGGCGACCTGCACCGGCTGTGGCAGTACCTGGTGCATGGCGGCGTGGACAACGCCGAACACTTCCTGCGCCGCGCCGCCGCCCTGATCGACGCGCCCGGCCTCGCCGATACCTGGCGGGAGCCGGCGCCGCTGCCCCCGGCCGGCCTGCACGGGCCGGCCCCGGCGGCGGACGACACCCGGCCCCGGGTGGCGCTGGTGTTCTACCGCGCCCTGGCCCAGTCGGGGGACCTGGCGCCGGTGGACGCGCTGCGCGATGCCCTGGAGGCCGAGGGCCTGGCGGTGGCCGCGCTGCATGTCACCAGCCTCAAGGACCCGGTGGCCGCCGGGCTGCTGGAAACGCTGCTGGCCGAGCACCGCCCGGACCTGATCCTCAACCTGACCAACTTCGCCGTCGCAGCGCCCGGCCGCGCCCGCGGCGGTCCCTTCGCCGCGCATGACGGGCCGGTGATCCAGGCGGTGCTGGCCGCCGGCACGGCCGAGGCGTGGCGGCAGGGGCTGCACGGCCTGATGGCCCGCGATATCGCCATGGCCGTCGCCCTGCCCGAGGTGGACGGGCGGCTGTTCTCCCGCGCCGTGTCCTTCAAGGGCCTGCGCCATTGGGACGAGGCCGCCCAGGTGGACGTCAACGGCCATGTGCCGGAACCCGACCGCGTGGCCTTCGTCGCCGCGCTGTGCGGCGGGTGGACCCGCCTGCGGCGCGCGCCGGTGGCCCGGCGGCGGGTGGCCCTGGTGCTGGCCAACTATCCCAACCGCGACGGCCGGCTGGGCAACGGCGTGGGCCTGGACACCCCGGCCGGCACCGTGCGCGTGCTGAAGGCCCTGGCCGGGGCGGGCTACGCCGTGACCGACAGCCCGGCGGACGGCGACACCCTGATGACCCGCTTGCGGGCCGGCCCCACCAACGCCCTGGAGGCCCGCTCCGGCCGCGAGGTCCGGGTGGTCCTGCCCCTGGCGGACTACCGCGCCGCCTTCGCCCGGCTGCCCGAGACGCTGCGGACCGCCGTCACCGAGCGCTGGGGCGGGCCGGAGGACGATCCGTTCTTCCTGCCCGACCGCGCGGGGTTCGCGCTGGCCGTGCTGCCCCTCGGCGGGGTGGTGGTGGGGGTGCAGCCGGCGCGCGGCTATGGCATCGATCCAGTGAGCAGCTACCACGACCCGGCCCTGGTGCCGCCCCACGGCTACATCGCGTTCTATGTCTGGCTGCGTGGGACCTTCGGCGCCCAGGCCATCGTGCACATGGGCAAGCACGGCACGCTGGAGTGGCTGCCCGGGAAAAGCCTGGCATTGTCCGCTGATTGCTGGCCCGAGGCCGTTTTCGGTCCCATGCCCCACCTGTACCCCTTCATCGTCAACGATCCCGGCGAGGGTACCCAGGCCAAGCGCCGTGCCCAGGCGGTCATTGTCGACCACCTGACGCCGCCGCTGACCCGCGCCGAGACCTACGGCCCGTTGCGCGACCTGGAGCGGCTGGTGGACGAGTACCACGAGGCCGCCGGGGTGGATCCGCGCCGCCTGCGGGTGTTGCGCGCGGAGATCCTGTCCCTGGCCGAGACGAGCGGGCTGGCCGAGGACCTGGGCCTGCCCTCGGCCCGCCAGGACTGCGACGCGGCGGCGGCCCAGGCCCTGGCGGCGCTGGACAACCATCTGTGCGAACTCAAGGAATTGCAGATCCGCGACGGCCTGCATGTGTTCGGCCTTTCCCCCGGGGGCGACCAGCGCACCGACCTGCTGGTGGCCCTGGCCCGGCCGCCGCGCGGGACCGGGGCCGAGGATGCCTCCCTCATCCGCGCCCTGGCGGAGGATTGTGGGATGATGGGCACCGAGGACGCGCCCTTCGATCCCCTGGACACCGAGGATCTGGGCCGCCCCTGGACCGGCCCGCGCCCGGCGGTGCTGGCCGACCGGGGGGAGGGCGGATGGCGCTCCGCCGGCGATACGGTGGAGCGGCTGGAGGCGCTGGCCCGCGCCCTGGTGGCCGGGGACGCCGAGGCCGATCCCGCCTGGACCGCCACCCGCGCGGTGCTGGATCAGGTCCGCGACCGGCTGGCCCCGGCGGTGGACGCCTGCGGCGGGGCCGAGGTCGCCGGTCTGCTCACCGGCCTGGAGGGCCGCTTCGTGCCCCCCGGTCCGTCCGGCGCACCCACCCGGGGCCGGCCGGAGGTGCTGCCCACCGGCCGCAACTTCTTCTCGGTGGACAGCCGCACCGTTCCCACGCCCTCGGCCTGGACCCTGGGATGGCGGTCGGCGACCCTGCTGATCGAGCGCTATGTGCGCGACAACGGCGACTGGCCGCGTGCCGTGGCGCTATCCGCCTGGGGCACCGCCAACATGCGCACCGGTGGCGACGACATCGCCCAGGCGCTGGCGTTGCTGGGCACCAAGCCCCGCTGGGAGCCGGCCACCGGCCGGGTGGTGGGCTTCGAGATCCTGCCGCTGTCGCTGCTGGACCGGCCGCGCGTGGACGTGACCCTGCGCATCTCCGGCTTCTTCCGCGACGCCTTCCCGGCCCAGGTGGACCTGGTGGACTCGGCGGCGCGCGCGGTGGCGGCGCTGGCGGACGAGGCCGCCGACATGAACCCGCTGGCCGCCCGGGCGAGGGCCGATGCCGCGCGCCTGGAGCGCGAGGGACTGACGCCCGATGACGCCCGCCGCAGGGCCGGCCACCGCGTGTTCGGCGCCCGCCCCGGGGCCTACGGGGCCGGGCTTCAGGCGCTGATCGACGAACGCGGCTGGGAGACCGACGCCGATCTGGCCGCCGCCTGGCTGGCCTGGGGCGGACACGCCTACGGGGCGGGCGCGGCCGGGGCCGAGGCGCGGGGGCTGCTGGAAGAGCGGCTGACCCGGGTGGACGCCGTCATCCACAACCAGGACAACCGGGAACACGATCTTCTCGACTCAGACGACTATTACCAGTTCGAGGGCGGCATGGCCGCCGCCGCGCGGGTGCTGTCGGGGCGGACGCCGGCGGTCTATCACACCGACCACAGCCGCCCGGATACGCCCCGCGTGCGCACCCTGGAGGAGGAAATCGCCCGCGTGGTGCGCGCCCGCGCCGCCAACCCCAAGTGGATCGCCGGGGTCATGCGTCACGGCTACAAGGGGGCGTTCGAGATGGCCGCCACTGTGGACTACCTGTTCGCCTTCGCCGCCACCGCCCATTGCGTGAAGGGTCACCATTTCGATCTGCTGTTCGACGCCTACCTGGAGGATCCGGCGGTGCTCGCCTTCCTGCGCCGGTCCAACCCGGACGCGCTGCGCGAGATGGCGGCGCGCTTCCAGGAGGCGCTGGACCGGGGCCTGTGGCGCTCGCGCCGCAACGACCGGGCGGACCGGCTGGCGGCGCTGCTGGACGGCGAGGGGTGAGAGGTGAGAGGTGCCGCCGGGCCGCCCTCAGGCGGGTCCCTTGGCCGGGGGTGGCGGTGCCGCCAGCGCGGCGTGCGCCTGGACCACGGCCTCGTCCACCGTCGGCGCGAAGGTGGCCAGCGGCGGCCGCACCCCATGGGTCTCCAGGGTGCCGCGCACGCCCGGGGACGTGCCGCTCAGCACCACGTGGACCTGCGCCCGCCGGGCCTTGCGGGCCAGGCCGCACAGGGTGTTGGCGGCCGACGAATCCATGACGGGAACGCCGCTGAAGTCCAGCACCAGCGCCTTGTGGGCGGCGGCGATGCGGTCCAGCACCGACCCAACCGTGGAGGCGGCGCCGAAGAAGAACGCGCCGCTGAGGCGGTAGACCACCACGCCCGGGTCGACGGCCGGATCCCGCTGGTAGGGGGTGCGCTCGGCCGGCGCGCCGTCGGGGCGGTCCTCGGCCACGGGCGGCATGGGGTGGGGGGGGGTGTGGGCCTCCACCGAGACGGCCTGCGACATGCGGTGGATGAACAGCAGCGCGCCCAGCGCGAAGCCCACCACAATGGCCTCGGTCAGGTCGCGGAACACGGTCAGCAGGAAGGTGACCAGCAACACCGCCGCGTCGCCCCGGCTTGACCGCAGCAGGGTGAGGAACGCCTCCTTCTCCACCATGTTCCAGGCGACGATGGCCAGCACCCCGGCCAGCGCCGCCAGCGGGATGAACGAGGCCAGCGGCGCGGCGATCAGCACGAAGGCCAGCAGCACCAGGGCATGGATGAGGCCCGCCACCGGGCCGTGGGCGCCGGCGCGAATGTTGGTGGCGGTGCGGGCGATGGCCCCGGTGACGCACAGGCCCCCGAACAGGGCGGCGCCGATGTTGGCCGTCCCCTGGGCCACCAGTTCGCAGTTGGAGCGATGGCGCCGCCCGGTCATGCCGTCGGCCACCACCGCCGACAGCAGGGATTCGATGGACCCCAGCAGGGCGAAGGCGATGGCGTTGGGCACCACCGCCTCAATGCGCGCCCAGTCCAGCGGCGGCAGGCCGGGCAGCGGCAGGCCCTGGGGGATGCCGCCGAAATGGCTGCCGATGGTGGCCACCGGCAGGTTGGCGAGCGTGGTGAGCAGGGCCGCGCCCACCACGGCGATCAACAGGCTGGGCCAGGCCGGCCGCCAGCGCTTCAGGCCGGTAATCACCGCCATGGTGCCGAGCGCCACGGCCACCGCCGCCGGGGTCACCGTGGGCAGGCTGTGCCACAGCACCGGCAGCTTGTCGAATAGGGGCCCCGGTTCCGGACCGCCCAGGGTCAGGCCCAGCAGATCCTTGATCTGGCTGCCGGCGATGATGACGGCGATGCCGGCGGTGAAGCCCACGGTCACCGGGTAGGGAATGAACTGGATGTAGGTGCCCAGGCGCAGCAGCCCCATGGCCATCAGGATGCCGCCGGACAGCAGCGTGGCCAGCAGCAGGCCGTCGACGCCGTGTTGCTGCACGGTGCCGGCCACCAGCACGATGAAGGCGCCGGCGGGACCGCCGATCTGGAAGCGGCTGCCCCCCAGCAGCGAGACCAGGAACCCGCCGACGATGGCGGCATACAGGCCCCGGTCCGGGCTGACGCCGGAGGCGATGGCGATGGCCATGGACAACGGCAGCGCCACCACCGCGACCGTCAGCCCGGCGAGGGCGTCGGCGCGCATCTGGGCCAGTCCATAGCCCTCGCGCAGCACCGTGACCAACTTCGGGGTGAACAGGTCAAGGAACGAGGGAGACGCGGCGGCGGGCGCGGCGGGGACGGACGGGGGCGTGCGCATGGAACGGACCTGACGGCGATGGGAAGGGGGGGCGCCTGACGCGCCCGGCGTATCCCGAACCACCAAAGCCCGCCATGCATGATCATGGCGGGTCCCGACTCGAACGGCGGAGAGCGGCGGGGGCATCCCATCACCCGGCCCGATGCGGAGGGCGGGTGGCGCCTACGGGTGGCGCCGGTTCAGAAGGCCAGGCCGGATCAGAGTGACGTTGGCGCCACTCGGACAATCGCGCGCGGCTTAGGCGGCGGCGCGAGTCCAGAAGGTATCGAAGGGCAACGGGTCGTACAGCCGGCCCAGCGCGTCGGCCATCATGTCGTGGCGCACGCCCAGGGCCAGCGCCCAGCGGCTCATGTCCTCGATCGACAGGCGCACGGACCCGGCCTCGATATCGCTCACCAGCGCCTCGGAGACGCTCAGCAACTGCTCGGCCAGTTCGGCGCGGGTGATCTCCTGGCTTTCGCGCAGGTTACGCAGGTACACACCCCCGGCGCGCATGCGGCCACGCGCTTCGGTACTTATGATCAGACCTTCCTCGGTCATGCCCACGGCATCCTCCAGGATCAGAAAACGGATCGGGATGGCTCCGGGACAAAAAGGTAACGGATTTGGTGAGGCTTTGTCTTGCCTGGCCGCCGCATGGCTGTCATGCAAAGTACACATTTCTCGACAATGGCATACAACCCGGAGCATGACGCATGCTCCGCTTGGTTCGGCCGGGGCAGGACCCAAACACGGTTCGGCCCCCGGACTCAAGCGCTCATTGGGGGGACGTTCCCTTGAAGGACTCGCCCCGCCGCCGGCAGATGGTCGCGGCCGTGCGGGCGGGTGAAGTCCAGCGCGGGACCCAGGGGCACGATGCCGGCGGGATTGAGGGTGCGGTGGCTGGCGTAGTAGTGGGTCTTGATGTGCCCCATGTCCACGGTGTCGGCCACGCCGGGCACCTGGTACAGCTCGCGCACATAGCCTGCGAGGTTCGGCAGATCCTCGATGCGCGTCTGGTTGCACTTGAAGTGCCCGTGGTACACGGCGTCGAAGCGGATCAGGGTGGTGAAGGCCCGCCAGTCGGCCTCGGTCAGGACCTCGCCGAGCAGATACCGCCGCGTGGCCAGGCGCGCGTCCAGGGCCATCAGGGTGTCGAACAGGGGGCGCGCGGCTTCCTCGTACGCCGCCTGGGTGGTGGCGAAGCCGGCCTTGTAGACGCCGTTGTTCAGCGTGTCGTACAGCCAGGCGTTCATCGAGTCGATGGCCGGGCGCAGCGGTTCCGGGTAGAAATCCGGTCCCGAGGCCAGCGCCCCGAACCCGTGATTCAACATGCGGATGATCTCGCCGCTCTCGTTGTTGACCAGCGTTCCGGTCTTGCGGTCCCACAGCACCGGCACGGTCACCCGTCCGGTGTAGTCGGGCTTGGCCGCCGTGTAGACCTGATGCAGGAACCGGGCGCCGTGGACCGGGTCCGCGCCGGCCGGGATCTCCCAGCCGTTCGCCAGCATCAGCGGATCGACGACGGTCACCGGGATGGCCTCCGTCAGTCCCTTGAGGGAGCGCAGGATCAGGGTGCGATGCGCCCAGGGACAGGCCAGCGAGACGTAAAGGTGATAGCGGCCCGCCTCGGCCGGAAAGGGGGTGCCGCCATCGGCGCCGATCCAGGCGCGAAAGGCGCTGTCCTGGCGTTGGAAGCGGCCGCCCGAGGACTCGGTGTCGTACCACCGGTCATGCCAGACGCCGTCGACGAGCAGACCCATCACGCCTCCCCGGGCTTGGGTGGACCCGAACCCCCTTCACCTGAGGACGAGGCGCCCGGGTCGCAAGGGCGGTCCCGTCGAGGCGTCGACGGGAGCCGGCGCCCTCCGTCCGCCCGGTCACGCGGCGGCGATGGTGTTGAACAGGGGCATGGCGTCGAGGGTGGCGGCGGCCTCGGCGGCCTTGTCCTCCATGCTGTAGAGGGGCGCGCCGGGGTCGGCCACCCGCTCCTGGTGCAGGCAGACCGCGCCGTCGCGGATCAGCGCCACGGCATAGCCCGGCGGGTCGAAGCAGCCCAGCACGGTGGGATCCTTGCCCAGGGTCAGCGCCACCTGGTGGTTGGTCCCCGGCACCGTCGAGATGGGCATGCCGCGCCAGCAGGCGGTGATGGGCCGGTGCAGGTGGCCGTGGAACAGGTGGCGCACCCGGCCATGCGCCGTCAGCAGGTCGCCCAGTTCGCGCGCGCCCACGGTCAGGCGAATGCGGTCCATGGCGGCGATGCCCGTTTCATAGGGCGGGTGATGCAGGCCCACGAACACGTCGCGATCCTTGTGTTCCTCCAGGCGGGCCTGCACCCACGCGAGCCGGGTGGCGTCCAGGCGCCCGGCGCCCAGCCCCGGCTCCAGGGTGTCCAGCATCAGGAACACGCCCTCCGGGGTGTCCACCGTGTATTGCAGATAGTCGGGATCGCCCATGGGCGCGTCCGTGAACACCCGCTTGAACGGCGCCCGGGCGTCGTGGTTGCCCAGGCCCAGGTGGACCGGCATCGGGCAGGCGGCCAACAGGTCCCTGACGGCGCGATAGGCCGCGTCGCCGCCATCATGCACCAGGTCGCCGGTGATCCACAGGAAGGCCGCGTCGCCATGGTGGCGATGGACATGGTTCAGCACGCGGGCCAGATTGTCGCGCGGGTCGCTGGCATACAGCGTGCCCGGCGCGGCGACCACATGCAGGTCGGACAGGTGAACGATCTTCATGGTCGGGGTCCGTTATCGGGAGAGGAGCGTTCCGAACACTCACGTGGGGTGGCCCGGTGGCGCCGTCCAGCGACCCTTCGGTGACAGGGCGACCGAGGGCCGGGTTCACCGCGCGGGATCGGCCGGCGCGCCGGTCGCGTCGGGGGGCTGCTGAAGGCGGCGTTCCAGCCGCTGCAACAGAAGGACCTGGCGCTCGTCCTCGATCAGGAACCGAAACGCCACCTGACCGTCGGACACCCGCGCCACCTGCGCCCGAAACCGCCCCAGGGACCTGACATAGATGATGGCCTCGTCGCCGATGCGGGGTGCCAGGGCGGTGTTGACCAGCAGGCCCGAGCCCGACACGTCGCCGATGGCGCACGAGACATCGTATTCGGAGTCCAGGATCAGCTTGGCGGTTTCCGGCAGCTCCCAGCGCGGATGGTCGCGCCGATCCTGGTCCGACGCCGTGCCGGTGGGCTCCGGATGGGTGCTGGTCATGGCCCGTGTCCCCCGATTTGTGCGTGGCCGCCGGTCCCCCCGGGGCGCGCGCCCCGCGTGCCTGCCCGGACCCAAGCATGGCAAGGCAACCGGGTGCCCGCAACGGTTTTTGGCCGCCGGATGAGTCCGACTCGACCGCCGGCGCCGCGCCGAGGACCCGGCGGGGTGGCCGCCCAACGGTAGCATTCCAGCCCTCCGGCCGGTACCATTGCGTCTGGTGTCCGCGAAAATGCCGCGACAGGGGAGGCCCGGACCCGTCGTCGACACGACAGGTCGTCGCCGACGACGGTTCTGCCTGCACGATGCCCGAAAAAGTCCCACATTACGGCCCATCCTGGACCATGGGACGATGACAGGGAACGGCGGTCGATCCACCGGCCGCGCCGGCCCCGTCCGGCCACGATGGTGGTGGCTTGAGGAGGAACACCGGAGATGGGGGTGATACGCACGGGGGCCGTGGGTGCGTCGGGGACCGACGGACGAAGCGTGGAGCGGTGGTCCGATGATCGCCGCCGGCTTGTGGGCCTTCTGGGACGGGCCGGACTGCTTCTGGCCGCCGGGGGCGCCGGCCTGCTGGGGCCGTCCACCGGCCCCGGCGGCGCCCGGGCCCAGGACGTCGATATCGGCTCGGCGGCCGACCTGCGGTTCCTGCGCATCGGCACCGGGTCCACCTCCGGCACCTACTTTCCCATCGGTGGCCTGATCGCCAGCGCCATCAGCCGGCCGCCCGGCTCGCGGCCCTGCGAGAAGGGCGGCAGTTGCGGCGTGCCGGGGCTGATCGCCGTGGCGCTGTCCACCAACGGCTCGGTGGAGAACATGCATCTGCTGGCCTCGGGGGCGCTGGGGATGGCGTTCAGCCAGTCCGATGTGGCCTTCTGGGCGCGCGCCGGGGCCGGCGTGTTCCGGGAAGCCGGTCCCATGCCGAATCTGGTGGCCCTGGCGCGGCTGTATGACGAGGCCCTGCACCTGGTGGTGCGGGCGGACGGACCGCTGACCCGCGTCGAGGATCTGCGGGGCATGCGCGTGGGGATGGGCGAGGAGGGATCGGGCACCCTGGTCGATGCGCGGCAGTTGCTGATCGCCCATGGCCTGACCGAGGCGGACCTGTTGCCGGTGTTCGAGAAGCCGGGACCCTCCGCCGACCTGCTGGTGGCCGGCGAGATCGATGCCTTCTTCTTTATCGGCGCCCCGCCGGTCACGGTGGTGCGCGAGGTCGCCGAGGCCATGCCGGTGCGGGTGGTACCGCTGGCCGGCCCGGCCATCGAGCGCATGGTGCGCAACCACCCCTTCCTGTCCACCAGCGTGATCCCGGCGGGGACCTACGCCAACAACCCCGCGCCCATCCATACGGTGTCGGTCGGCGCGGTGCTGACCACCGTGACCGACGCCCTGGACGAGGCCACCGCCCACGGCGTCGCCCGGGCCATGTGGCACCCCAGCGTGCGGGGATTGTTCCAGCAGACGCCGGCCGGCGATCTGTTGATCCCGTCGCGGGCGCCGCACGGCACCGGTATTCCGCTGCATCCCGGGGCGCGGCGCTACTACCAAGAGTCCGGCTACTGGCCCTGACCGCCGGCCGTGCTGGCCCCTCCAGTCCGCGACGCGCGGCAACAGGCCCGTCCCGTCGCCGGACTGTCCCCGTTATCCTCATGACTCACAGGGGGGATGGGGCCTGCTTGCGATCGTCGACCGCGCTATGATCGGACGATGGAACCCCACACCCCCCACGCCCGCGCCCCGGCGCACGCCAACGACGGCGCCCCGGACGCGAACAACACCGGCCTGCGCCCGCCGCCGGCCAGCCTGGAGGCCGAACAGGCGTTCCTGGGCGCGCTGCTGACCAACAACAAGGTGATGGAGACGGTGGGCGAGTTCCTGCGCCCCGAGCACTTCATCCACCCGGCGCACGCGCACATCTACGACACCTGCCAGCGCCTTATCGAGCGCAACCAGGTGGCCAACCCGGTCACCGTCAAGCCCTACGTGGACAGCGACGAGTCGCTGGCCGAGGTAGGCGGCGCCCGGTATCTGGCGGCCCTGGTCGGCTCAGTGGTGTCGATCATCAACGCGAAGGACTACGGGCGCCTCATCCACGACTATTTCCTGCGGCGCCAGCTCATCGCGCTGGGCACCGACATGGTCAACGAGGCGCACGACAACGACATCGACATCAACGCCACCGACCAGATCGAAACCAGCGAGCAACGCCTGTACGACCTGGCCACAACCGGCCAGTATGAGGGCGGCCTGGTGGCCTTCAAGACCGCCCTGATCAACGCGCTGGACCTGGCCGAGGCGGCGCACCGCCGCGAGGGGCGGCTGGCGGGCGTGACCACCGGCCTGATGGACCTGGACCGCAAGCTCGGCGGGCTGCATGCCTCGGACCTGCTGATCCTGGCCGGGCGCCCGTCCATGGGCAAGACGGCCCTGGCCACCGCCATCGCCTTCAACGCGGCGCAGCACCTCGCTGACTCCGACGACGAGGCCGAGCACGGCAAGGGCGTTGCCTTCTTCTCGCTGGAGATGAGCGCCGAACAGTTGGCCACCCGCATCCTGTCCGAGCGGGTGCGCGTCTCCTCGCATCGCATCCGCACCGGCGAACTGTCGGGCGAGGACTTCGAGCGCATGCTGGTGGAGAGTCAGGAACTGCACCGGGTCCCGCTGTACATCGACGACACCCCCGCGCTGACGGTGTCGGCCATGCGCACCCGCTGCCGGCGGCTGGCGCGCCAGCACGGCCTGGGGCTGGTGGTGGTCGACTACCTCCAGCTTCTCAGCGGCGGCAAGAACGTCTCCCTCGACTCGCGCGTCCAGGAGGTGTCGGCCATCACCCGGGGCCTGAAGAGCCTGGCCAAGGAGCTGAACGTGCCGGTGCTGGCGCTGTCGCAGCTCTCCCGCGCGGTGGAACAGCGCGAGGACAAGCGCCCGCAACTGGCTGACCTGCGGGAGTCGGGGTCCATCGAACAGGACGCCGACGTGGTCATGTTCGTGTTCCGCGAACAGTACTACCTGGAGCGTGGCGAACCCGCCCGTCGCGGCGAGGAGAACGAGGACAAGTATCTGGAGCGACACCAGAAATGGGTCGAGCGCTGCGAGGCCGCCCACAATGTCGCCGAATGCATCATCGCCAAGCAGCGCCATGGCCCCATCGGTACCGTGCGGCTGTTCTTCGACGGCAACTACACCCGGTTCGACAACCTGGAAACGGGCGACGCGCCCGAGGGTGTCGATTTCTGACAGCGGCTGTCCCCGATCCCGACCCGTCAGGACCGGGGACGGTCGCCGGGCTCAGCCGGCGGGGTGCGGGTCGGGGGCCGGATCGTCCTGGACAGCCGCCGGGGTGTCATCAGGGTCGGCGCTGGCGCGGCGCGACTCCTCCTCCGGGGTCGGCGTGGTCCCGCCGTCCGGGGCGGCGCCATCCGCCGGGCCGCTC
This sequence comes from Roseospira visakhapatnamensis, assembly GCF_014197915.1. Classification (GTDB taxonomy): domain Bacteria; phylum Pseudomonadota; class Alphaproteobacteria; order Rhodospirillales; family Rhodospirillaceae; genus Rhodospira; species Rhodospira visakhapatnamensis. The sequence goes on along the minus strand of NZ_JACIGK010000001.1, from coordinate 313,456 downwards.
GTCTCGACGGGAGCGTCCGGTGTGGCGTGCTCCGGTGACGCCGCGCCCAAAGGCGGGGAGTCGACGGTGTCGGCCTCCTGCGGAGACTCGGATGCCGGCGGTTCGGGCGCGGGATCCGGGACCGGCGCGTCGCCGTCGCCGGAGGATTCCGCCTCGGCCTTCGCCGCCGTGTCGGCCGCCGCCTCGCCCTTGGGTCGGCGCACCCGGCGGGCGCGCCGCTTGGGCGCGGGCGCGACCTCGGCGTCGCCCGTGGGATCAGCCTTGGGATCAGCCTTGGGATCAGCCGAGGTATCCGGCGCGGCGCCGTTCCCCGCGCTCGTGTCACCGGCGTCGGTCGTCGCGTCTCCCGCGTCCTCCGTCTTGGGCGCGGTCTTGCGCCGCCGGGTCGCGCGGCGCGGCTTCTTGGGCGGTGCCGTGTCGTCCGCGCTGGAGGTCGCCTCGGCCTCCGCGCCGCCGGGGGGCGTGTCGCCGGGGGCGCCGTCGGGGGCGCCGTCGGTCGGGGTGTCGGGAGAGTCTCCCACGGTCTCTTGCGGGGTCTCTTCGGTCCCCTCCTCCGGGGCGGCGCCACGACGGCCATGGCGCTTGCGGGTCTTGCCGGGCTCCTGGCTCGCGTCGGTGCCCTTGTCCGCGTCCTTGGCCTTGGCCTTGCTCCGCGCGCGGGGCTTGGCCGTGCTCTTGCGCTCCTTGCCCGCGCTCTTGGTGTCAGCGCTCTTGCGGCGGCCCCGGGGCGCCTCGGCCTCGTCGCCGTCCTCGCCCTCCGTGGCGGTGTCCTCGCCCCCGCGCCCCATCGGCACCAGGGCGTTGTCGGCGAAGAACGCCGGCATGTAGTCGCCGAACCCGACCACGTCGTCGGCATGGGACATGGCGGGAATCTCGTCCCGGCGGCGGCCCCGGCGCTGCCGGCTGGCCCGGTCGAGTCTGTCGGTCCTGTCCGTCCTGTCGATTCTATCCGTCCTGTCGCGCGATTCGCTGGCGCCGCGCGTGGACGCCGGCGCGGTCGTGGCCTCGGAACGGTCCCGCTCGCGTCCGGTGCGGCGATCGCGGGCCCCGCGCCGGTCCCGATCCCGACCACCGCGCCGTCCGCTGTCGGCGCGGCGGTCCGTCGCGTCCTCGCCAGTCGCCGGGGCGTCGAGCCCCTCCAACTCCATGCGCGGGATGGTCCGGCCCAACATGGACTCGATGGCCGCGAGCAGCTTGGCGTCGTCCGGCGTGGCCAGGCTGAAGGCCGCGCCGTCCTTGCCGGCGCGTCCGGTGCGGCCGATGCGGTGGACATAGTCCTCGGGGTGGGTGGGGATGTCGAAGTTGATGACGTGCGAGACGTCGTCGATATCCAGCCCGCGCGCGGCCACGTCGGAGCACACCAACAGGTCGGCCTCGCCGTCCTTGAAACGGCGCAGCATCTCGTTGCGGGTGGGCTGGTCCATGTCGCCGTGCAGCGAGATGCAGTTGAAGTCGTGCTTGCGCAGCGACCGGTTCAGCACGTCCACGTCCCGCTTGCGGTTGCAGAAGATGAAGGCGTTGCGCACCCCCTCCGTCCGCAGGATGTGGCGCAGCGCCTCGCGCTTGTCGATGCGCGGCACCATGGCCAGGCGCTGGGTCACCGTCTCGGCGGCGGTGGCCTTGCGCTCGATGGAGATCTCGCGCGGATTGCTGAGGAAGGCATCCGCCAGCTTGCGGATCTCCTTGTCCATGGTGGCCGAGAAGAACAGCGTCTGGCGCAGTGGCGGCAACAGGGTGGTGATGCGCTCGACGTCGGGAATGAACCCCATGTCGAGCATGCGATCGGCCTCGTCGATCACCAGCACCTTGACGTCGCGCAGCAGGATCTTACCCCGCTCGAACAGGTCCAGCAGGCGCCCCGGCGTGGCGATCAGCACGTCCACGCCCTTGTCCAGCGCGCGCATCTGCTCGCCCATGCTCTCGCCGCCGATCAGCAGCGCCATGTCCAGCTTGTGGTACTTGCCGTAGAGCGTGAAGTTCTCCGCCACCTGCGCGGCCAGTTCGCGTGTCGGCGCCAGGATCAGCGAGCGCGGCATGCGCGCCTTGGCCCGTCCGTTGGACAGGATCTCGATCATCGGCAGGGTGAAGCCGGCGGTCTTGCCGGTGCCGGTCTGGGCAATGCCCAGGACGTCGCGCCCCATCAGGACGGGGGGGATGGCCTTTTCCTGGATCGGGGTCGGGGTGTCGTACCCCACCTCCTCGATAGCCTGGAGGGTCTCCGGCGAGAGGCCGAGATCGGCGAATTTCATGACGGGTTGTTCGGTCCTCGGGATCATGACAGGAAGGGGCGGCGTGACGGCAACAGCGAGCCGAGGGCACACCCGCAGACCCGGGATCCCTTTTCCGGTGCGTCGGCCCTGGGGCTGGGCGGTGTCGAGGCATCGCGCGCCCGAACCGGGGCGGCCCGCGCGTCCCGTGCGCCTTGGGCGGGCCCGGCCTTTGGCCCATCTCTCGGGCCATCGGCATCATAGTCCGCGTCGGCCGGGTGTCAATATGGCGCACCGCCGCGCTTTTCGCGTGCGCCCAGGTGATGCATCGCGGTGACAGGTGAGGCGGGGGGAGCCCCTGGCGACGAAGAGACGCGGTAAGGGGCATCGGGACGACAACACCGCATCGTCGCGGACGCGGGTCGATGGCCTGGAAGGGTGGCTGAACCTGACGGACGCGGGGTCGGTTGTCAGCCCTCCTCCCCCCGCGCCCAGTCATCCGGGCTCCCGCCCTCGGAGCGCCGGGGACGGTCCGGCCGGCGGCCCCAGCGCAGTTCCTTGACCACGCCGTGCAGGGTCCGGACCTCCTGGCGGGTCAGTTCCGCCCGCTCGAACAGGCTGCGCAGGTTGCGCACCATGCCCGGGCGCTTGTCGGCGTTGCGCAGGAAGCCGCAGGCGTCCAGTTCCGACTCCAGGTGGCGGAAGAAGGTCAGCAGCATGGCCCGGTCGGCCATTTCCCCGCCGTTGGTCAGCAACTCCACCGGCGGCTGATCGACGCCGGCCTGGAACCACTCGTATCCCACCAGCAGCACCGCCTGGGCCAGGTTGAGCGAGCGGTGCACCGGGTTCAGCGGCACCTCGACGATGGCGTCGGCCAGGGCGACGTCGTCGTTCTCCAGGCCGGTGCGCTCCGGTCCGAACAGCACCGCCGTGGCCTGCCCGCCCTGGGCGGCGGCGCGGATCACGCCGGCCGCGTGACGCGGCGTCATCACCGGCTTGATCATCTCGCGGCGGCGCGCCGTGGTGGCCAGCACCCGATGACGGTCGGCCAGCGCCGCCTCGGTGCTGTCGTAGCAGCGCGCGTGGCGCAACACGATCTCGGCGCCCGAGGCGGCGGCGATGGCCTTTTCGGACAGCCAGTCCTCGCGCGGGGCCACCAGGCGCATCCGGTCCAGGCCGCAATTGAGCATGGCGCGGGCCGCCGTGCCCACGTTCTCGGCCAGTTGCGGGCGCACCAGCACGAACGCCGGCGCCGTGTCGGCGGCGGGGGCGTTTGGGTCCTTGGTCGGGGGCGTCATGGCGCCGGTCATTCGGCGGCGTCGGCGGTCGCCACGGTTTCGGCGGAGAACAGCATGTAGGTGATCGAATCGTGCAGCGCGTTGTACGACGCGTCGATCACGTTCGACGACACCCCCACCGTGGTCCAGCGCTCGCCGCCGGTGTCGGCGCTTTCGATCATCACCCGGGTGATGGCGGCGGTGGCGGCGTCCGGGGTGAGGATCCGCACTTTGTAGTCCACCAGCCGCAGGTCGGCCAGACGCGGGTAGATCGGCACGAGCACCTTGCGCAGCGCGGCGTCGAGCGCGTTCACCGGGCCGTTGCCCTCGGCCACCGCCATGTGGCGCTCGCCCCGGATCACCGCCTTGATGGTCGCCTCGGACAACGTGATCAGCTCGCCCTTGGCGTTCCAGCGGCGCTCGTCGATGACGCGGAAGCCGTCCAGGCGGAAGTAGTCGGGCACGTGGTCCAGCAGCCGCCGGGCCAGCAGGGCGAACGAGGCCCCGGCGCCGTCGTAGGCGTAGCCCTTGAACTCGCGCAGCTTCACCTCTTCCACAACGCGCAGCACCTTGGGGTCGTCGGGGTCCACCTCCAGGCCGATCTCGCGGAAGCGGGCCAGCACGTTGGAGCGGCCGGCCTGGTCCGAGACCAGGATCTGGCGGCGGTTGCCCACGGCCGTCGGATCGATATGCTCGTAACAGCGCGGGTCCTTCTCGACCGCCGAGACGTGCAGGCCGCCCTTGTGGGCGAAGGCCGAGTCGCCGACATAGGGCGCGCGGGCATCGGGGGCGCGGTTGAGGCGCTCGTCGAGCGCGCGCGACACCTCGGTCAGGCGCGCCAGGTCGTCCGGCCCCAGGCCCACGTCCATGCCCATCTTGAGCACCAGGCTGGGGATCAGCGAGATCAGGTTGGCGTTGCCGCAGCGCTCGCCCAGGCCGTTGAGGGTACCCTGGACCTGACGGACGCCGGCGCGCACGGCGGCCAGCGAGTTGGCGACGGCGTTGTCGGTGTCGTTGTGGCAGTGGATGCCCAGGCGCTCCCCCGGGACCCCGGCGGCGACCACCTCGGACACGATGCGCTCGACGTCATGGGGCAGGGTGCCGCCGTTGGTGTCGCACAGCACCGCCCAGCGGGCGCCGGCATCCAGGGCTGCCTTGACGCAGGCCACGGCATAGGCGGGGTTGTCGGCGTAGCCGTCGAAGAAGTGCTCGGCGTCATACATCGCCTCCGCCTTCTCGCGCGCCATCAGGGCGATGCTGTCGGCGATCATGCGGATGTTTTCCTCGGGCTCCACGCCCAGGGCGACGCGGCACTGGAAGTCCCAGCTCTTGCCCACCAGCACGGCGACCGGGGCGTCGGCCTCCAGCAACGCGCGCAGGCCGGGGTCGTTGTCGGCGCTGCGGCCCGGGCGCCGGGTCATGCCGAAGGCCGCCAGCCGGGCGCGGGTCAGGTGCGGGGGGGCGGCGAAAAAGCGGTCGTCGGTGGGGTTCGCGCCGGGCCAGCCGCCCTCGATGGTCTCGATGCCCAGGTCGTCCAGCGCCCGGGCGATGGCCGTCTTGTCGGCGGCCGAGAAGTCCACGCCATGGGTCTGCGCGCCATCGCGCAGGGTGCTGTCGAACAGATGGACACGCGTGCTGGTCATCGCCGAAAAACGCCTTGTCAGGGAGAGTGTGCCGTCCCACGCCGGGACCGCCGGGCCGCCCACCATGCCATGGGGGGCGGCGTGGAAACAATGCCGCAGGCGCGCGGCTGAGTCCCGCGCTCCCCGTCAGCCCCGGTGCTGACCGCACCGCATGGCCCGCCGCATGTGCCGACCGTGTCCGCACCGCTTCCCCCCTCGCCGGCCGCCATGCTATGCATCGCCTCCCGTTTTGGTCCTGATCGTTTCGCTGTGCGCCCGCGTGACAGCCCGCCTGGAGATCCCGCCCGTGTCCGCCCCCACCACCGTCGCCGTTCCCGCTCCCGCCACCGCCGACACGCCCGTCACGCTGCGCCGCGCCCTGATCTCGGTCTCCGACAAGACCGGCCTGGCCGATCTGGTCCGCGCCCTGCACGCCCATGGCGTAGAGATCCTGTCCACCGGCGGCAGCGCCAAGGCCATCGAGGCCGCCGGCGTGCCGGTGGTCGAGGTGGCCGACCACACCGGCTTCCCGGAGATGCTGGACGGTCGCGTCAAGACCCTGCACCCGGCCATTCACGGCGGTATCCTGGGCATGCGCGGCAATCCGGCGCACGAGGCGGCCATGGCCGACCACGGCATCGCCCCCATCGACCTGGTGGTGGTCAATCTCTATCCGTTCGAGGCCACCGTGGCCCGCGGCGCCGACTTCGCCACCTGCGTGGAGAACGTCGACATCGGCGGGCCGGCGCTGATCCGCGCCGCCGCCAAGAACCACGCCGGCGTGACCGTGGTGACCGACCCGGAGGACTACGCCTGTCTCCTGGAGGACCTGAAGGCCCATGCCGGCGCGGTGTCGGCGGCCCTGCGCAAGCGGCTGGCGGCGGCGGCCTTCGCCCGCACGGGCGCCTACGACGGCGCCATCAGCCGCTGGTTCGCCGAGCAGGTGGGCGAGACCATCCCGCGTCACATCGTCTCCGCCGGCCGGCTGAAGCAGACCCTGCGCTACGGCGAGAACCCGCACCAGCAGGCCGCCTTCTATGTCCACGGGCTGGCGCGGCCGGGCGTGGCCAGCGCCCGCCAGGTGCAGGGCAAGGCGTTGTCCTACAACAACCTGAACGACACCGACGCCGCCTTCGAACTGGTGAGCGAGTTTTCCGACCCCGCCGTGGCCATCATCAAGCACGCCAACCCCTGCGGCGTGGCGCGCGGGGAAACCCTGGCCGGCGCCTATGAGCGCGCGCTGGCCTGCGACCCGGTCAGCGCCTTCGGCGGCATCGTCGCCGTCAACCGCGCCCTGGACCGCGCCGCCGCCGAGGCCATCACCCGCATCTTCACCGAGGTGGTCATCGCCCCCGACGCCGACGACGCCGCCCGCGCCGTGTTCGCGGCGAAGAAGAACCTGCGCCTGCTGATCACCGGGGTGATGCCCGATCCGTCCACCCCCGGGCTGACGGTGCGCTCCGTGGCCGGGGGGCTGCTGGTGCAGTCCCGCGACGCCGGCCTGGTGACCGAGGACGACCTGTCGGTGGTCACCCAGCGCCCCCCCTCGCCGGCCGAGCTGGCCGACCTGCTGCTCGCCTTCCGGGTGTGCAAGCACGTCAAGTCCAACGCCATCGTCTACGTCAAGGGCGGCGCCACGGTGGGCATCGGCGCCGGCCAGATGAGCCGCGTCGACAGTGCCCGCATCGCCGCCCGCAAGGCCCAGGACGCCGCCGAGGCCGCCGGCATGGCGGAGCCCCTGACCCGGGGATCGGTGGTGGCCTCGGACGCCTTCTTCCCCTTCGCCGACGGCCTGCTGGCGGCGGCCGAGGCCGGCGCCACGGCCGTGATCCAGCCCGGCGGCTCGGTCCGCGACGAGGAGGTCATCGCCGCCGCCAACGACGCCGGCCTGGCCATGGTGTTCACGGGCATGCGCCACTTCCGGCACTGAAGCCGGACCGCCCGCCCCTCACCCGGGCGCCCGACGCAGGGTCATGCAGACCTGGCGGCCGCCGTCCCGCCAGGCGATGGCGTCGGCCGCCGTGCGCATCAGCCGCAGGCCGCGCCCACGCAAGGCGTGCGTCTTGACGTCGCCCCCGGCGGGCGGGTCGGCCCCGGGCGCATCCGCGGTCGCCGCGTCGAAGCCCGGGCCATCGTCGGCGATCCACACCGCCCATTCCTCTCCGGTCGCATCCGGCGCCGCGCCCACCAGCAGCGGGCGCAGGCTGCGCGCCGGGTCGGCCAACGCCTCTTCGATCGCCGCCGTATGCGCGAGCCAGCCCTCCGGCCGGTCGCGCAGGTCGGGCGGAATGCCGAAGCAGCCGTGCAGGGCGGCGTTCACCAGGGCCTCGTGCACGGCCAGGCGCAGAATCGCATGACGGTGATGCAGATCCGGCCAGCGGGACACCACGGCGTCCGTCAGGCTCTCGGCGGTGTCCAGCATCCAGGCGGTGCCGGCGGACAGCAGAAGGGCGACCCCATCGGCGGCGGCGATGGTCAGGGCCAGGCCCCGCAGCGTCGGGGCCGTGGCCGCCGCCTCGGTCACCACCAAGCCACGCCCGGGCGGCGCCAGCGCCCGCCGCACCAAGCCGTGACCCCAGGCCCGCAGGTCCCCATCGGTGACCAGACGCAGGCCGGCGTCCGCCAGGGCGGCGTCGGTCGGGTCCGGCCGCGCCGGATCGGGGTCCATGAAGGACGACGGCATGGAATCCCTCCGCACGGAAGACGCGGGAAACGGGCCGACCCGGGAAGCAACGCGGCGCCGGGCACCCGTGAGGGTGGAAGGCGATGAGATCACGCGGTCAATCATAGAAGAAAAATTGGATTGCGGGGTAGGGTCAAACGGCCTATAAATGCGACTAAGTCGCAATTGCAAATTTGGCCGCGCCCTCACGGGTGCCCCATTCCAGAAGGCCCCCCGCCATGTCCGCCCTGATCGCCTCCCTTCCCTTCCGGTCCGGCGGCCTGCCCCGCCCCGGCCGGCTGCCGCCCGTTTCCGGCCCCGTCCGCCGGGCCCTTGCGCTCGCCGCCCTGGTGGGCGCCGCCCTGTCGGTGCCCGGCGGCGCCGCCATCCTGCACGAGTCGCTGGCCGATGCCTATCTCGCGGTATCGGTCTACGTGGCCGGCACCCTGCTCCTGTTGCTGCTGCTGGAACGCCGCCTGGGCCTCGACCTGAGCGCGCTGCTGCACCGGCACCAGCGCTGGCAGGTGCCCATCGCCGCCCTTCTGGGCGCCTTTCCGGGCTGTGGCGGCGCCATCGTCGCGCTGACGCAGTACACGCGCGGACACCTCAGCATGGGGGGCGTGGTCGCGACCCTGACGGCCACCATGGGCGACGCCATGTTCCTGCTGCTCGCCCAGGCGCCCGCCACGGCTGGTCTGATCGTCGCGGTCAGCGTGGTGGTCGGCATCCTCACCGGGCTCGCCGTCGACCGCCTGCACGGGCCGGACTTCATGCGTCCGCGAGCGGCCCCGGACGCCGCCATGGCGGGTCCCGCCTGCCCCGGCGGCTGCCCGTCGGCGAACGCGGACCACGCCGAGGGACGGCTGGCCGCCGGCCTGCGCCGGCTGTGGCTGCTGGTGCTCGGACCGGGGCTGGTGCTGGGGGCAATGCTGTCCTTCCAGGTCGACCCGGACGCCTGGATCGCGCCCGTGCTGGGCGTCGCCCCGGGCGCCGCGCTGGGGGTCGCGGGCGCGGTTCTGTCGCTGGCGCTGTGGGTGCTGGTCGGGCGCGGCGGCGAGGTCGGCGCGGAGTCGCCTCGGGGGCGCCTCGACCTGCGGCCGGTGGTAGCCACCACGTGCTTCGTGACGGGATGGGTGGTGTTCGCCTTTGTCGGCTTCGAGGTGGTGGTGCAGGCCCTCGCCCTCGACCTCGCGCACTGGTTCGCGGTCGCCGCGCCGCTGGTGCCGGCGATCGGCGTGGCGATCGGGCTTATTCCCGGCTGCGGTCCCCAGATCCTGGTGACCAGCCTCTATCTGGCGGACATCGCCCCGCTGTCGGCGCAGCTGGGAAATGCCCTGTCCAACGATGGCGATGCCCTGTTCCCGGCGATCGCCGTGGCGCCCAAGGCGGCCTTCGTGGCGACCCTGTACAGCGCCGTCCCGGCCCTGGGCGCGGCCTACGCGACCTATGCCCTGGTCGGCTGACCCCTGCCCTCCCGCGCCACCGCCCGCCCCGCGTCGCCGGGGCGGGCGCCCGGCGGTCCTGGACCGGCTATCGCCGCGCCTGGAAGAAGCGCCGCAGCAGGTCCCCGGCCTCGGCCTCGCGCACGCCGCCGATGACCTCCGGCCGGTGATGGCAGGTGGCGTGATCGAACACCCGGGCGCCGTGCTCGACGCCCCCGCCCTTGGGATCATAGGCCCCGAACACCAGCCGGCGGACCCGCGCGAGGGCGATCGCCTGGGCGCACATGGCGCAGGGTTCGAGGGTGACGTAGAGATCGCAGCCGGCCAGGCGCGGCGTGCCCAGCCGCGCCGCCCCGGCCCGCAGCACCAGCATCTCGGCGTGCGCGGTGGGGTCGCGGTCCCCCTCCACCCGGTTGCCGGCGCGGGCCAGGAGCCGCCCGTCGCGGGCGTCCACCAGCACAGCGCCCACCGGCACCTCGTCGCGGGCGGCGGCGGCGCGGGCCTCCTCCAGCGCCTGGGCCATCATGGGAAACAGGTCGGACGGTCGGGACCGAGTCATGCCATGTCACCCTCGCCACCCCGGACACGCGTGGGGCCGCTCCATCCTGAGACGGAACGGCCCCGCGTGTTGGGATCTTCACCCCCTCGGGAGGGGGAGAGCACCCGTCAGTGGGCGTCCTTCCACAGCTCCCGCTTGTAGGCGAAGAGCACACCGGTGAGCACGATCAGGAACAGCAGCACCATCCGCCCCAGTCCCTTGCGCTCCTCCAGTTCGGGCTCGGCGGCCCATTGCAGGAAGGCACTCACGTCCTTAGCCATCTGCTCAGGCGTCGCCTCGGTCCCGTCGGAGTACTCCAGGATGCCCTCGAACAGCTGCTGCGGCATCGAGATGGCATACCCCGGGAAGAAGGTGTTGAACGACTTGCCCGGCGCCAGCGAGAACGTGGGGTCCGCCTCGGTGGCCCACTCCGGCACCTCGTCCTCATATCCCAGCAGGAGATTGTAGACGTAGTCCGCGCCATGATCGCGGGCGCGCGTGATCACCGACAGGTTGGGAGGCACCACGCCGCCATTGGCCAGCATGGCGATGGCGTCGTTCTCGTAGGGCTCGGCGAAGCCGTCCAGCGGCGTCGCCGGACGCATGAACATGTCGCCCCACTCGTCCGGGCCGTCCTGCACCTCGAAGCGGGCGGCGATCTCCTTCACCTCGTCCTCGGTGTAGCCGATCTGCTCCAGGTTCCGGTAGTGCATGTAGTCCAGCGTATGGCACGACTTGCAGATACCCTCGTAGACTTCCCAGCCCCGGCGCAACTGCTTTTCGCTGTAACGGCCGAACAGACCGTCGAACGTCCAGGACTGATGCTTCAGTTCCGGCCCATGCCCGCCGCCGGCGGCCAGGGCGGCGGGCGCGCCCGCCACCAGACCCACGGCGACCGCGGCCGCGCCGATGATACCTTTCAGGCCGCTCATGCCGAGGCCTCCTTCTGATGTTCGGCACTCACGGCCGCGCTGATGCTTTCGGGGACCGGCTCGGTCTTCTCCACCTTGCCCAGGATCGGCAGGACGACCAGGAAGTGGATGAAGTACCAGGCCGTGGCGAACTGACCCAGGGTCACGTAGATGCCCTCGGCCGGCATGGCGCCCAGGTAGGTCAGCAGCACCGCATCGGCGACGAAGATCCAGAAGAAGATGCGGAACGTGGGGCGGAAGCGGCCGCTGCGCACCTTCGAGGTGTCCAGCCAGGGCAGCGCGGCCCAGACCAGGATGGCCGCGAACATCAGCACCACGCCCATCAGCTTGTCCGGAATCGCCCGAAGGATGGCGTAGAAGGGCAGGAAGTACCACTCAGGGACAATATGCTCCGGCGTGACCAGCGGGTCGGCCATGACATAGTTGATAGAGTGGTTGAAGTAGTTCGGAGCAAAGAAAACGAAGTAGCACAGCAGGAACAGGAACGCACCCAGGGTGACCGAATCCTTGACCGTGAAGTACGGATGGAACGGAAGGGTGTCGGCCGGCTTCTTGATTTCCACGCCCAGCGGATTATTCGACTTGGTCGTATGCAATGCCCACAGGTGCAGGAACACAAAGGCGAAGATGAGGAACGGCACCAGGTAGTGCAGCGAGAAGAAGCGCTTCAGGGTGTCGTTGTCCACCGAGTAGCCGCCCCACAGCCAGATCGCGATCGTCTCGCCGAACGGGAGCGGCGTCACCAGGCTGGTGATCACGGTGGCGGCCCAGAAGGACATCTGCCCCCACGGCAGCACGTAACCCAGGAACGCCGCGGCCATCATCAGGATGTAGATGACGACACCAATGATCCAGAGCAGTTCACGGGGGGCCTTGTACGATCCGTAGTACATCCCACGTAGGATATGAATGTAGACCACCGCGAAGAACATCGAGGCGCCATTCATATGCAGGAAGCGGATCAGCCAGCCGTAGTTCACCTCGCGCATGATGCGTTCGATGGAGGCGAACGCCATGTCCTCATGCGGCGTATAGAACATCGCCAGGAAGATGCCGGTCAAGATCATGATGACCAGGGCGACACCGGCCAGCGAACCGAAGTTCCACCAGTAGTTGATGTTCCGAGGAGTCGGATAGACGATCAACTCCTTGTGCATCATCGTGAAAAGCGGGAGGCGGCGATCGAACCACTTAATGGCTCGATTGCTCCACACAGGGTCAGGGGTGGTGCTCATGGATCACTGTGCTCCTAGCCGATCCGGATGCTGGTCTCATCCAGGAAGTCGTACGGCGGGACCGGCAGGTTGAGGGGCGCCGGGCCCTTGCGGATGCGGCCCGCCGTGTCGTAATGCGACCCGTGACAGACACAGAACCAACCGTTGTAGTCTCCCTTGGGATCACCGGGCTTCTGACCTTTCGGAACGCAGCCCAGATGGGTGCAGATACCGATCATGACCAACCACTGGTCCTTGATCACCCGGTCTTCGTCGGCTTGGGGGTCACGCAAGCTGGAGACTTCAACGGCGCGGGACTGTTCGATGTCCGCGGGGGTGCGGTGGCGGATGAACACGGGTTTGCCGCGCCAGACGGCGGTGATGGCTTGACCTTCCTGGATCGGCGACAGGTCCACCTCGATCGAGGCCAGGGCCAGCACGTCCTTGGCCGGATTCATGCTGTCGAGGAAGGGCCAGACCGCCAGGGCGGTACCGACGGTTCCCAATGCGACGCTGGCGTACAGCAACATGTCTCGACGACTGGTGTCGCCGCCGGTTCCAGCCGAGTGAGCCGTTTCGGACATTGCAATGAAACCTCTTCAATGAGTTACGGAGCGGCATACGAGGACAGCACGCTCCCTCCCCCTTCGGATCGGCGTGTGTCAGTCCAAACCGTGACAACCCGTCCGCGCCCACTCAACATCCGAGTGAGCCCGGTGACAACGAACCCGTAACGGATTGGGTCCCCCAGACACGCCCCACATCATGGTTCCGGCAGCAGAACAGACGTGGCCCATGGGCGATGTTCGGCGGTTGTGGGGCTTATAATCCATATCCTTAGCCTTGAAAAGGACAAAAAAAACCAATGATTTTGTCTTAACCCTCTCGTGATCCTGGTTTTTTGCCACCATGCGTCTGGCCCTGTTCCAACCCGACATGCCGCAGAACACCGCCGCCGTGCTGCGCCTGGGCGCTTGCCTGGGACTGCCGGTGGAGATCATCGAGCCTTGCGGCTTTCTGTGGGACGACAAAAGACTGCGTCGGATCGGCATGGACTACCTGGAGACCGCGTCCTGTCGCCGCCATGCGGGCTGGAACGCCTTTCGCCAGGCGACCGATCTGGCCGGCGCCCGCCTGGTGCTGCTGACCACGGGCGGGGCCGTCGCCCACGTGGACCACGCCTTCCGGCCCGACGACGTGCTGCTGCTGGGGCGCGAGAGCGCCGGCGTGCCGGACGCGGTGCATCAGGCGGTGGACGCCCGGGTGACGGTGCCCATGGCCCCGGGCGCCCGCTCGCTCAACGTGGTGCTGGCCGCCGCCATGGTGGCCGGCGAGGCGCTGCGCCAGACCGGCGGGTTTCCCCACGGATGCCCGGCATCCAAAACGAGCGACGCGCGGCGTTGACACCCCCCGGAAACAGGCGCATGACCGACTCTGCGGCCACTCGGGCGGCCACTCGGGCGACCCCGCGTGCCCGGCGAACCGCGCGACTGTGGCCTTGCCTTGGGGTCCCTGGCCTGCCATGGTGCCGCGTCCGTCGCCAGATCCGGCCCATCGGCCCGGTCACGGCCTCCGTTCCTCCCTGGGGGCACACCCCCGCGGACGCCTGAACGCCACTGCTGACGGGGAGTCCCTGCGCATGACCAAGATCAAGGTCGCCCATCCGGTCGTCGAACTCGACGGCGACGAAATGACCCGCATCATCTGGTCCTTCATCAAGGACAAGCTGATCCTGCCCTACCTGGACGTGGATCTGCTGTACTACGATCTGGGCATCCAGAAGCGCGACGAGACCAACGACCAGATCACCATCGACGCCGCCAACGCCATCAAGCAGCATCGCGTCGGCGTGAAATGCGCCACCATCACCCCCGACGAGGACCGGGTGGAGGAGTTCGGCCTGAAGGAGATGTGGAAGTCGCCCAACGGCACCATCCGCAACATCCTGGGCGGCACCGTGTTCCGCGAGCCCATCATCTGCGCCAACGTGCCGCGCTACGTGCCGGGCTGGACCAAGCCCATCGTCATCGGCCGTCACGCCTTCGGCGACCAGTACCGGGCCACCGACTTCCTGGTGCCGGGCAAGGGCACGCTCAGCGTCACCTTCACCCCCGACGACGGCGGCCAGCCGATCACCAGGGAGGTCTTCGGCTTCCCCGGCTCGGGCATCGCCATGACCATGTACAACCTGGACGAGTCCATTCGCGGCTTCGCCCGGGCCTGCATGAGCTATGGCCTGACGCGCGGCTGGCCGGTGTACCTGTCCACCAAGAACACCATCCTCAAGGCCTACGACGGCCGCTTCAAGGATCTGTTCCAGGAGGTGTTCGACGCCGAGTTCAAGGACCGCTTCGACGCCGCCGGCATCACCTACGAGCATCGCCTGATCGACGACATGGTCGCCTGCTGCATGAAGTGGGAGGGCGGCTTCGTCTGGGCCTGCAAGAACTACGACGGCGACGTGCAGTCCGACACCGTGGCTCAGGGGTTCGGCTCCTTGGGGCTGATGACCTCGGTGCTGATGACCCCCGACGGCCAGACCGTGGAGGCCGAGGCCGCCCACGGCACCGTCACCCGCCACTACCGCCAGCACCAGAAGGGGCAGGAAACCTCCACCAACCCCATCGCCTCCATCTTCGCCTGGACCCAGGGCCTGAAGTACCGGGGCACCTTCGACGGCACGCCCGAGGTGGTGCGCTTCGCCGAGACCCTGGAAAAGGTCTGCGTCGACACCGTCGAGGCCGGCCACATGACCAAGGACCTGGCGCTGCTGATCGGCAAGGACCAGCCCTGGATGACCACCACCCAATTCCTGGACGCGCTGGACCGGGGCCTGAGGACGGCCATGGGGTAAGGCGGGCGCGCCGGCGCGGCCGCCTTGCCGTGCCGGACACGGACGCGTAGATCTGAAAGGGTCCGTTGGTCGCCTCCAGCGGACCCTTTGTCGTCTGGCACCGGGCCGCCCGCATGGTCATCACGCACGTCAAGATCAAGAACTGGCGCAATTTCCGCGAGGCCGCGTTTGACCTGACGCAACCGGTCACCTACCTCATCGGGCCCAACGCGTCGGGCAAGTCGAACCTGATCGATGTGTTCCGGTTCCTGCGCGATATCTCCAAGCCGACGGGCGGGGGATTGCAGCAGGCCATGGCAGTGCGGGGCGGGATCAAGAAGGTCCGCTGTCTCCACGCCAGACGAGATTCGGAGGTTCGCATCGAGATCGGACTGTCCGAGACCCTGGAAGCCCCCGGCCCGACGTGGACGTACATCTTGGGCTTTCAGTCCGAGGGCACGGGCGCGCAGCGCCCCGTCGTCACGGTCGAGCAGGTCCGGAAGGGCAGACGGGCCGTTCTCGACCGCCCGGACGACGATGACGCCAAGGACCCCCTTCTGCTGACGGAAACCCATCTGGAGCAGACACGGTCGAACGCGCGCTTCCGGGTCCTGGCCGACCAGTTCGCCAGCGTCACCTACCTGCATCTGGTCCCCCAGTTGCTGAAATACGGGGACCAGATCGGCGGCAACCGGCTGGACGACGATCCCTTCGGCCAGGGATTCCTGGAACGGATCGCCGACACCCCGACCAAGACGCGAGCCTCGCGCTTCAGGAGAATCGAAAAGGCCCTGCGGATCGCGGTGCCGAAGTTCAAGGCCCTGGCGTTCGATCGCGACGATCGCGGGCGCCCGCATATCCAGGCGCGGTACGAGCACCATCGTCCGCAAGGCGCATGGCAGCGGGAAGACCAGTTCTCGGACGGAACGCTGCGGCTGCTCGGCATTCTCTGGTCTCTCCTGGACGGCAAGGGGCCCCTTCTGATCGAGGAACCGGAACTGTCCCTGCACACCGCCGTGGTGGAGCAACTTCCGGCCCTGATCGCCCGGGCCCAGCGCGAGGCGAAACACAAACGCCAGATCATCATCAGCACCCACAGCGAAGCCATGCTGAGCAACCCCGGGATCGACGTCGGCGGCGTGGTCCGGCTGGCGTCCGGCAAGGAGGGCTCGGAGATCGAGCCGCCAACGGACGCCGAACTCAACGCCCTCAAGGCCGGGTTTTCCATTGCCGAGGCCGTGTTGCCACGCACGCGCCCCGACGACATCGAGCGGTTAAGCCTCGACCCATGACCGTCGTGCACCTGGCCACGGAAGACCCCCTCAGCGAGGTTGTCGCCGACCGTCTGGTCCGGGAGGCCATCCCGGATGTCCACATCCCGCCTCCGCTGGGCAGAAAGGGGTCGGGGTACCTGAAGGCGAACATCGCCAAGTTCATGGAGATGGCCCGGACGTATCCGGTCGTCCTGCTGACGGACCTCGATACGGTCGCGTGCCCGCCGACCCTCATCGGATCCTGGTGCAAGGGCCGATCGGTGCCGGATGGCCTGCTGTTCCGGGTCGCGGTGCGTGAGGTGGAGGCATGGCTGATGGCCGACCGGGCGGGGTTCGCCGCCGTCACGGGCATTCCCAGGCTCAAGGTACCCCAGGATGTCGAGGGCCTGGACGATCCGAAAGAAACGCTCCTCGGCCTGGTCCGACGATATGCGCGCAAGGATGTCAGGGCGGATCTGCTGCCCACGGATCCCCGCCGGACCGCCCGCGTCGGACCGGGATACAACGCGCGCCTCGCCGCCTTCGTTCGCGACGCCAACGGCTGGGACCCCGCCCGCGCCGCCGAGAACGCCGGCAGCCTGAAGCGGGCGCGAACGCGCCTGGCGGCCCTGGCCTGATCGTGGGAGCTGGCTCCGGCCCCGCGCCTTACTCCCACCACAGAGCCTTGCGCAGGATGGACAGTGTGGCCTCGTTCCCCCACCTTGGGAGGACGCGCCCACCCGTTTCGCTTCTCAGGCTTGGGAGTTCCCTGGCATGCTCCTCGTCCCGCCGCGCCCGCATGGTTCGGCCACCAACCGTCCGATCCGGCCCCAGTCCCCGACCGCGCCCGCCCTCGGGGATCGGCACGCGGGGTGGATCGCGACGGGGGCCGCCCTGCTGGCCCTGACCCTGACGGTCCTTGGCACCGCCACACCGGCCTCGGCCCAGGAGGCGGCCTCGACCGGTCCGGGTCCGAACGGAGAGACGGCGCCGGCCATCACCCTGGCCCCCCACGAGGCCCGCTACGAGATGCGCCTGATCCGGCGCGCCCCCGGCAGCCCGTTGGTCAACGTCCACGGCACCATGGCCTATCGCCTCACCGACACCTGTGACGGCTGGGCCATGGAAAGCCGCACCGAGCTGGCCCTGTTCCACAAGGAGGGAGACCCGGTCCTCAGCGACTGGACGTTCATATCCTGGGAGAGCAAGGCCGCCGACCGCTACCGCTTCCGCATCCGCTCGGAGCGCGATGGCCAGGTGGAGGAGATCATCGACGGCCGCGCCGAGATGGCCGCCGGCGAGGGCGGGCGGCGTGGCGTCGCCCACTTCACCCACCCCGAGAAGAAGGATCTGGACCTGGAGGCACCCGTGATGCTGCCCGGCGAGCACACGCTGGCGGTGCTGCGCGCCGCCGCCGAGGGCCGGCGCCTGTTCACGGTGCCCATGTTCGACGGCTCGGAGACCGAAGGCGCCATGCAGGCCACGGCGGTGATCGCCGAGTCGGTGCCCGCCGGCACGGTCTCGGAACTGCCCGAGGCGGCCCTTCTCGCCGGCCCGTCCTGGCGCATGGTGCTCAGTTTCTTCGCGCCGGACGAGAACACGACCTTGCCCGAATACGAGGTCCGCTTGCGCTACCACACCAACGGCGTGGCCGAGGAGGTGATTCAGGACTTCGGCACCATGGCCCTGCGCGCCAGCCTGGTGGAACTGACACCGGTCACGGACGGCGGCTGCTGACCGGCGCGGCCGATGGCCCCGCGCCCTGGTCGGCCGGCCACAGCCAGGCGGCGCCGCGCACACCGCTGGAATCGCCATGGGCCGGCGGTCGCAGGGCCGTGGCCACGGTGTCGGAAAACACCCAGCGCGGCCATAGCGCCGGCACCGCCTGATACAGGACGCTCAGGTTGGACAGCCCGCCACCCAGCACCACCACGTCCGGATCCAGCACATTGACGATCGTGGCCGTGGCCCGCGCCAGGCGGTCGGCATAGCGCGCCAGGGTGGCCCGGCAGGCGGCGTCGCCGGCCTCGGCGCGGGCGGCGATCTCCGGCCCCTCCAGCGTCGTCCCCGTGACGCGGGCATGGTCGGCCGCCAGCCCGGGGCCGCTGAGGACGGTTTCGATGCAGCCCGACAGGCCGCAATAGCAGGCCGGCCCCGGCCGTTCGTCGTCGGCGGGCCAGGGCAGGGGATTGTGCCCCCATTCGCCGCCGGTGGCATTGGGGCCGGTCATCGGACGGCCGTCCACGACCACGCCCCCGCCCACGCCGGTGCCCAGGATGATCCCGAACACCACCCGTGCCCCGGCGGCGGCGCCGTCGGTCGCCTCCGACAGGGCGAAACAGTCGGCATCGTTGGCCAGGCGCACCGGCCGGCCCAGCGCGACGGCCAGATCCCGGTCCAGCGGCCGGCCGATCAGCCAGGTGGAGTTGGCGTTCTTCATCAGGCCCGTGGTCGGCGAGATGGTACCCGGAGTCCCCACCCCCACCGGGACGGTCGGGTCGGCGCCGGCCGCCCGCGTCAGGGTCGCCACCAGATCCGCCACCGCCCGGACCGTCGCCTCGTAGTCGCCGCGCGGCGTGGGCACGCGCCGGCGCGCGCGATGCCGCCCGGCGCCGTCCAGCACCAGGCCCTCGATCTTGGTGCCGCCCAGGTCGATGCCGATGCGCAGCGGCCCGGCGGGATCCTCCACGGGTGTGGTCATGGCGCGGAGCATATCCTCCGCCCGCCCGCTTGCGAAGCCCGGCGAAGCGCGCTATGCCCGGAGGCATGACCCAACGGATCCCCCCGCCGGCCGCCGACGACCTGACGTTTCCATACCCGGACCCGCCGCCCCCCGGCGCCGTCGCCGCGGTGGCCCCCGGCGTGCTGTGGCTGCGCATGCCGCTGCCCTTCGCGCTCGACCACATCAACCTGTGGGTCCTGGAGGACGGCGACGGCTGGACCCTGGTGGACACCGGCATCGCCACCGACGCCACCCGCGCCCTGTGGGACCAGGTGCTCGCGGGTCCGCTGGCGGGACGGCCGGTGCGGCGCCTGATCTGCACCCACTTCCACCCCGACCACATGGGGCTGTCGGGCTGGCTGACCCGGCGCCTGGACGTGCCGTTGTGGGCGCCGCTGGGCGAGTGGGCCTTCGGGCGGCAACTGGCGGCCATGAGCGACGCGACCTTCACGTCCCTGTGCCATGCCCTCTACCGGCCCGCCGGGTGCGCGCCGGACGACCTCGCGCTCGTGGAGACGCGGGGCAACGTCTACCGCCGCCGCGTCACGCCCCACCCCTACGCGCTGACGCGGCTCATGGACGGCCAGGTTTTGCCCATCGGCGCCCATGACTGGCGGGTGGTGGTGGGGCACGGACACGCCCCCGAGCATGCCGGCCTGTGGTGCCGGGACCTGGGCCTGCTGATCTCCGGCGATCAGGTGCTGCCGCGCATCAGCCCCAACGTCAGCGTCTGGCCCACCGAACCCACGGCCGACCCGCTGTCCCTGTTCCTGGACAGCCTGACGCGCTGGCGCGCCCTGCTGCCGGACGACCTGTTGGTGCTGCCCTCGCACGGCCTGCCGTTCCGGGGCCTGCACGCGCGCCTGGAGGTGCTGTCGCATCACCATGACGCCCGCCTGGACGAAACCGAGGCCGAATGCCGCGCCGCGCCCCTGAGCGCCGCCGCGATGCTGCCCCGCCTGTTCAAGCGCGCGCTGGACGACCACCAGTTCTTTTTTGCCCTGGGCGAGACCCTGGCCCACCTGCATCACCTGGAGGCCCGGGGCCGGCTGCGGCGTATCATGGGCACGGACGGCGTGACGCGGTTCGCGGCCACCGGGTAGGGCGACGGACGCCGCGCGCCGCGCGCGTCGCCCGGTAAGGAGATGAGCCGCGCGCCATGGCCACGGACGCGGCGAAGGCCCCTACCCCCGCTTCCAGGTGGTGCCCTGGGGACCGTCCTCCAGGATCACACCCCGTCCGGCGAGGTCATCACGAATAGCGTCGGCGCGGGCGAAGTCGCGGGCCTTGCGGGCGGCCTTGCGCTCGGCGATCAGCGCCTCGATGGCCTCCGCCGAGGGGCCGTCGCCGGCATCCTCGCCCTGGAACCACGCGTCGGGATCCTGGTCCAGCACGCCGAGAATCGCCCCCGCTCCCAGCATCTCGCCCTTCAGGCGGGCCCGCTCCGCCGGGTCGGTGGCCTTGTTGAGCGCGCCCGCCGTCTCGTGCAGCAGGGCGATGGCCCGGGGCGTGTTCAGGTCGTCGCACAGGGCGGCCATCATCGCCCCGGAGGGCACCGGCGTGTCCGTCACCGGCACGTCGGCGGCGCCGCGCAGCGCGGTGTACAGCCGGTCCAGCGCCGCCCGCGCGCCCTTCAGGCCCTCGGCGGTCCAGTCCAGCGGCTGGTGATAGTGGGTGGACAGCATGCACAGGCGGATGGCCTCGCCCGGCGCCTGGTCGAGCAGGTCACGCACGGTGAAGACGTTGCCCAGGGATTTGGACATCTTCTCGCCCTCGACCATCAGGTAGCCGTTGTGCATCCAGTAGCGGGCGAAGGTGCCGGGACCGTGGGCGCAGGTGCTCTGGGCGATCTCGTTCTCGTGGTGGGGGAAGACCAGGTCCTGACCGCCCCCGTGGATGTCGAAGCTCTTGCCCAGGTGGCGCGCGCTCATGGCCGAGCACTCAATGTGCCAGCCGGGGCGGCCCCGGCCCCAGGGGCTGTCCCAGCCGGGCAGGTCGTCGGCCGACGGCTTCCACAGCACGAAGTCGCCCGGATCGCGCTTGTAGGGGGCCACCTCGACCCGGGCGCCGGCGATCATCTCGTCGCGGGAGCGCCCCGACAGCCGGCCGTAGTCGGCCATGCTGCCCACCGCGAACAGCACGTGGCCCTCGGCCGCGTAGGCGTGGCCCCGGGCGATCAGGGTCTCGATCAGGGCGATCATGTCGCCGATGTGCTCGGTGGCGCGCGGCTCCACCGTGGGCGGCAGGGCGTTCAGGGCGGCCATGTCCTCGTGGAACAGGCGCGTGGTCTCCGCCGTGAGGACGCCGATGGAGCGGCCGCTGTCCCGGGCCCGGGCGTTGATCTTGTCGTCCACGTCGGTGATGTTGCGCACGTAGGTGACGCGCGGATAGAGCCGCTTCAGCAGCCGGAACAGGACGTCGAACACCAGCACCGGCCGCGCGTTGCCGACGTGGGCGCGGTCGTAGACGGTGGGGCCGCAGACGTAGAGCCGCACGTGGTCCGGATCCAGCGGCGCGAAGGGCGTCTTCGCGCGGGTCATGGTGTCGTGGAGCGACAGCGTCGGCGTACTGGACATGGCGGCGGAGTCCCATGGGAGCGTGATCCGGCCCCGGTCTTACCGCCCCGGGCCGTTTGCCGCAACCGCCGCGCCCCATGGTCCACCACGCAGAATCAAAATACGTGCATTCGGACGGATCATCTCGTATCAAGAACAGCGATGCGATTGACGCCGGTTGTTGCGGAGGCGATGCGTGGGTAGACTCCATCATGACAGCCTGTCCAGGCGACCGCCCGCCGCACCGGACGGCAAGGGCACCGGGAGTGATGGACTCGACGGAGGCGACATGGAAACGCGCGTCACCCGCCTGGAGACCGAGTTCACCTATGTCCGCCGCGATCTGGATGAGATCAAGGCGGCGTTGACGGATTTGCGAGTCGGGCAAGACTCAATTCGCGAGGACGTCGCCTCGCTCAAAGCACAGTTGGCTGAGAAGCCCTCCCGAGGCTTCGTCATCGGCACCGTCATCGCCATCTTCGGCTTGTGCGCCGGCATGGTCGGGGCCACGGTGACGACCTTGCAGTATCTTCAGGGAACGCTTTAGGTCGGTCTGATCACACGTCCCCGCCCTCAGGCGCCGTTCCCCAATGCACCGCCAGCCACAGGCACGGCGGCGCGATCCCCAGGAACAGGTTTCCGGTGCGCATGGGGGCCTCCTGACACGTCCCGCAGGGATTCCCGGACAGGCTTATACCGGCGGCGGATGAGTGTGAGTCATCCGTCGCCGGTATTACTTCGTCCCGAACAGCCGGTCCCCCGCGTCCCCCAGGCCGGGGATGATGTAGGCGTGGTCATCCAGGCGCTCGTCCAGGGCCGCCGTAAACACCGGCACCGTGGGATGCGTCTCCTGCACCACGCGCACCCCCTCGGGGGCGGCCACCAGGACCATCACCCGGATGCTGCTGTCCGGCACCCCGTTGCGGTTCAGCACGTCCAGCGCATGGGCCATCGAGTTGCCGGTGGCCAGCATGGGGTCGGTCACCAGGAACAGCCGCCCCGCCACCGGCGGCAGCTTCACCAGATACTCAATGGGGCGATGCGTCAGCGGATCGCGGTACAGCCCGATGTGCCCCAGCCGCGCCGACGGCATCAGCTCCAGCAGGCCATCGGCCATGCCGGTCCCGGCGCGGAGAATGGGCACCACCGCCACCTTCTTGCCGGCGATGCGGGGCGCCCGGTCCATGGCCGCCACCGGTGTTTCGATCGGCCCGTGGTCCAGCGGCAACTCGCGGGTGATCTCGTAGCCCATCAGCAGCGAGATTTCCCGGAGCAGGTCACGGAACGTGCGGGTTGAGGTGTCGCAACACCGCATCAGGGTCAGCTTGTGCTGGATCAGCGGGTGGTCGAGCACCACCAGGCTCGGAAACGCGGCACAGGCGGTCAAGGACGTCATGCCGAAGTCCCCTTGTCGGACAGTGGGCCGTGGGTGATGGACGGTGACCGGACATGACCATCCGCCGCCAGGGCCGCCCGCGCCAGGCGGTCCAGGGCGCGCGCCCGGCCCATCAGCGGCAGCAGGGCGGCCAGGTCCGGGCCGTGCTCCCGGCCGGTGAGCGCCAGCCGCAGCGGGCGAAACAACCCCTTGCCCTTGCGTCCGGTGGCCGCCTTCAGCGCCCCGGTCCAGGCGCGCCAGGTGTCCGCGTCCCACGGCTCCTCGGGCAGGGCCTCGCGGGCCGTGCGCAGGAAGCCGGCGTCCTCGGCCGACGCGCCTCGGGGCACGATGTCGCCGAAGGCCACCGCGTGCCACTCGGCGGCGTCGGCCAAACGCTCCAGGTTGCCGCGCACCGCCTCCCAGAACGCCGGGCCGCCATCCACCCGCAGGGCCTTCAGGCGCGGCCGGGCGTCGGCGTAGGCCATCCCGTGCAACAGCCGGGCGTTCAGGCGCGTCAGGTCCGCCGGATCGAACTTGGGTGTCGCGCGGCCGAAGTGGGCGATGTCGAAGCCGGCGACCAGCGCGGCCATGTCGGCCACCGGCGCGATGTCGTCGGAGGTGCCCAGGCGCGCCAGCAGCGCCGCCACCGCCAGGGGCTCCAGGCCGTCGTCGCGCAGATCCGCGAGCGAGAGGCTGCCGAGCCGCTTGGACAGGCCGCCCCCGGCGGCGTCGGTCAACAGCGACAGATGGGCATGCACCGGCGGCGTGCCGCCCAGCAGCCGGCAAAGCTGGATCTGCACCGCCGTGTTGACCACGTGGTCCTCGCCCCGGATCACATGGGTGATGCCCAGGTCCAGGTCGTCCACCACCGACGGCAGGGTGTACAGCAGCGTCCCGTCGGCCCGCACCAGCACCGGGTCGGACAGGTGGGCGGCGTCATAGTGGCAGGGGCCGCGCACCAGGTCGTCCCAGCGGATGTCCTCGGGATCCAGCCTCAGGCGCCAGTGGGGGCGGCGACCCTCGGCCTCCAGGCGGGCGCGCTCGGCGTCGGTCAACGCCAGCCCGGCGCGGTCATAGATCGGCGGACGGCCCTGGGCGCGCTGGCGGCGGCGCTTGTACTCCAGCTCCTCCGGGGTCTCGTAACAGGCGTACAGCCGTCCCGTGCCCTTCAGGTGGGCGACGACCTCGGCATGGCGATCGGCGCGCGCAGACTGGAACACCTCGTTGTCCCAGGTCACCCCCAGCCAGGCGAGATCGCGGCGGATGGCCTCCACGTAGTCGGCGCGTGAACGCCCGGCGTCTGTGTCGTCGAAGCGCAGCAGAACCCGCCCCCCGGCACGGCGGGCGAACAAAGCATTGACCAGCGCCGTGCGGGCATTGCCCACGTGCAGCAGGCCGGTGGGGCTGGGGGCGAAGCGGACGGTGACGGGAGACGGAGTCGCGGGGCACATGGCGGCGGGCTCGGACGATGGGAAACGCTGGCCGGTCTTGTCGCATGGCGGACCGGCGGTGGCCAGTGCCCGCGTGGACCGCCACGCCGCATTCGCATCGTCCGCGCCCGCCGTCCGGGGACGTGCGCGCAACGGGAGGATCATCCAAGGGTCGTGCCGCCGGACGGGTTGGAGGTCAACGGTGGACCTCCCGGCGCGGCCGCGCCGGGACACGGTCGGGCGGGGGGGCTACCCGAACGCCACGCCCGGCTTCACGCCCATCCTCTTGAGGATCATCGCCAGCGGGCAGAAACCGGTGAACGCCGCCTGCAGCATGTTGGCGCCCACGAAGGCGGTCAGCCACAGCACCCAAGTGTACGGGGTGAGCATGGCGATCAACACGGTGACCAGCACGACGGTGCCGGCGAAGGCCATAACGATGCGGTCGATGGACATCAGCGGTCTCCTTGGGTTGGTTCAGGTGTTCGGCGCGGGGTCGTCGTCGCCGGGGCAGTACAGGTTGGCCAGGGCGTCGATGATCACCTGGGCCTCCGGGCTGGTCAGCCGGTAGTGGATGTGCTGCGCCTCCCGCCGCGTGGCCACCAGTCCCTCGCGCCGCAACCGCGCCAGGTGCTGGGACAGCGCCGACTGGCCCAGGCCCACCGTAGCCTCCAACGCGCCCACCGTGCGTTCGCCGTCGGCCAGCGTGCATAGGATCCTCAGGCGCCGGTCGTTGGCCAGGGCCTTCAGCAACGCCGCGGCGCGCGCGGTGTGAGCGTGCAGGCGGTCCACATTCATGTTGATTAAATTAGCATATACTAATATTATGTCAACACGAAAAGGGATCCACCCGCGCCCGTCTCCACCACCGAAAGCCGCTTTTCCATGTGTCATCTCCGTCTTTCCCGGCGCCGTCCGGAGGTCCTGGCCGCCCTGCTCCTCGCTCCCGTGATGCTTGCGACCCTGGCGGGGCCGGCCCGGGCCGGCGACGCGCTGGAGGTCCACCCGCAGGTGATCGTCGACCGCAAGGCCGTGTTCGCCACCGTCGAGAGCGTGGACGTGCTCGCCGCCCGCGCCCGGCTGGGCGGCACGGTGCACGACCTGGCGGTGGACGAGGGCGACGCGGTTGGGGACGGCCAGCGCCTGGCCCTGGTGGTCGACGACAAGATGGCGCCGCGCATCCAGGCCCTGGAGGCGCGGCTGGAGGCCCAGGCGGCCACCGTCTCCCAGGCGCGCACCGACCTGACCCGGGCCGAGCGCCTGCGCGCCCAGGGGGCGGCCCCGCAAAGCCGCCTGGACGAGGCGCGCACGGCCCTGGAGGTGGCCGAGCGTCAGCGCGACTCGCTGGCCTCCGACCTGGAGGTGCTGCGCCAGCAGGTCTCGGAGGGCGCGGTGCGGGCGCCGGGCGAGGGCCGCGTGCTGGACGTGCTGGTCTCCGATGGCAGCGTGGTGCTGCCCGGCGAGGCCATCGCCCGCGTGGCCACCGAACGCTACCTGTTGCGCCTGCGCCTGCCCGAGCGCCACGCCCGCTTCATCGGCGTGGGCGACGCGGTGCGGGTGGGGCCGCGCGGCCTGGACCCGTCCGGGCCGCGCGGCCCGGCGGCCGATGGGGACGGCTGGCGGGACGGCCGGGTGGTCAAGGTCTATCCGGAGCTGGACCAGGGGCGCGTCATCGCCGACGTGGCGGTGGACGGCCTGGGCGGCTACTTCGTCGGCGAGCGCGCGCGGGTGGACATCGTCACCGGCGAGCGCATGGCCTACGTGGTGCCGCCGGCTTACCTGACCACCCGCCACGGCGTCACCGCGGTGTGCCTGGAGGGCCGCCGGGTGGCGGTGGTGCAGACCGGCGCCTGGGTGGGCGAAGGGGACGCCGGGAGGACCGGGGGCGGGATCGAGGTGCTCTCCGGCCTGCGCCCCGGCGACGTGCTGGTGCCGGTGCGCTGCGGCGCCATCCCGGCCGCCGGCGCCCCCGCCGGCCACGGCGAGTAAGGGGGACCCGGGACCATGACCCTCGGCCTGTCGGGTCGCCTGACCCAAGCCTTCATTCGCTCGCCCCTCACGCCCTTGCTGCTGCTGGCCGCCGTGGTGGTCGGCCTGCTCGCGCTGGTCTCGGTGCCGCGCGAGGAGGAGCCGCAGATCTCCGTGCCCATGGTGGACATCCTGGTGACCGCCGACGGCCTGCGCGCGGTGGACGCCGCCGAACTGGTCACCAAGCCGCTGGAGGACATCGTCAAGGGCATCGACGACGTGGAGCACGTCTACAGCCAGACGGTGGACGACCATGTCACGGTGACCGCCCGGTTCAACGTCGGCACCGACGAGGACCTGGCGATGCTGCGGGTGCACGAGACCATCCGCGCCAACATGAGCCGGATCCCCCTGGGCATTCCCGAACCCCTGATTGTCGGGCGGGGCATCAACGACGTACCCATCGTCGTCCTCACCCTGTCGCCCGAGCCGGCGGTCGCCGACCGCTGGACCGACGCCGGGCTGCACGCGGTGGCCGAGGAACTGCTGATCGAGTTGATCAAGGTCCCGGACGTCGGGCTCACCTTCCTGGTGGGCGGCCGGCCCGAGCAGATCCGCGTGGAGCCCGACCCGGTGCGCCTGTCGCTGTACGGGATCACCCTGAACCGGCTGGTGGAAAAGCTGGAGCACGCCAACCGCTCGGTCCGCCTGGGCCGGCTGCGCGAGGCCGGAACCAGCGTGCCGGTGGTCGCCGGCCAGACCCTGCAAGGGGTGGCGGACATCGGCGACCTGCTGCTGACCAGCCACGACGGCCGCCCGGTCTATGTCAAGGACGTGGCGACCGTGGTGGTCGGTACCCGGCCCGACGACCACCGGGTATGGCAAATCGCGCCGGCGGCCGGGGTGGACGAGGGCGAGGGCGAGGGCGGCGACAGCATCACGGCGGTGCCCGCCGTCTCCATCGCCCTGGCCAAGCGCAAGGGCGCCAACGCCGTGGTGGTGGCCGACGCCCTGCTGGAGCGGCTGGAGACCCTGCGGGGCCGCGTGGTCCCGGACGGCCTGCATGTCGAGGTCACGCGCAACTACGGCGAAACGGCGCTGGAGAAGTCCAACGAACTGCTGTTCCACCTGGCGCTGGCCACGGTGTCCATCGTCGCCCTGATCACCCTGGCCATCGGCTGGCGCGAGGGGCTGGTGGTGGCCGTGGTCATTCCCACCACCATCCTGCTGACCCTCTTCGCCGCCTGGATGATGGGCTACACCATCAACCGGGTGAGCCTGTTCGCCCTGATCTTCTCCATCGGCATCCTGGTGGACGACGCCATCGTCGTGGTGGAGAACATCGCCCGCCACTGGGCCATGAAAGACGACCGCTCGGTGCTGCAAAAGGCCATCGAGGGCGTCGCCGAGGTGGGCAACCCGACCATCGTCGCCACCCTGACCATCGTCGCCGCCCTGTTGCCGATGATGTTCGTCTCCGGCCTGATGGGGCCCTACATGAGCCCCATCCCCGCCAATGCCTCGGCGGCCATGATCTTTTCCTTTTTCGTGGCCGTCATCCTGACGCCCTGGCTGTTGGTGAAGGTGGCCGGCCGGCGCGCCGGACGGATGGCCGACTCCGGCGGCCAGGGCCATGACGAGGAAGGACGGCTCGGCCGCCTGTACCGGCGCATCGCCGGGCCGCTGCTCAAGGGCCGACTGCGCGCCTGGGTGTTCCTGATCGCCGTGGGCGTGGGCACGGTGGCCGCCTGCCTGCCCTTCTATACCCAGGACGTGACCGTCAAGCTGCTGCCCTTCGACAACAAATCGGAGCTTCAGGTGGTGCTCACCCTGCCCGACGGCGCCCCCCTGGAGGAGACCGAGCGGGTGCTGATGGACGCCGCCCGGCGGCTCGCCGACCTGCCGGAGCTGACCTCGGTGCAACTGCACGCGGGCACGGCCGCGCCCTTCACCTTCAACGGACTGGTGCGGCATGCCTACCTGCGGGCGGCGCCCAACCTTGGCGACCTGCAAGTCAACCTGACTCCCAAGCACCACCGGGAGCGCGCCAGCCACGCCATCGCGCTGGACGCGCGCGACCGTCTGGCCGACCTGCCCCTGCCCGAGGGCGCGGCCCTCCAGGTGGTGGAGGTGCCGCCCGGACCGCCGGTGCTGGCCACCCTGCTCGCCGAGATCTACGGCCCCGACGCCGAAACCCGCCGCGCCGTCGCCGATCGGGTCAAGGCCATCTTCCGCGACGTGGATTTCATCGTCGACCTCGACGACTCCTGGGGCGACCCGACCGAGCGCCTGCGCCTGGCCATCGACCAGCAGGCCTTGGAGTTCCACCGCGTCGAGGAAGAGGCCGTCTACGACACCCTCCAGGCGCTGCTGGGCGGGGTCAGCGTCGGCTACTCCCATCGCGGCCACGGCATCGACCCCATCGAGATCGCCGTGCGCCTGCCCCGCGCCGGCCTGGCTCCAGGCGAGCACCTGATGAGCACCCCGGTTCCCGGCCTGGACGGCATCGTTGAACTGGGCGACGTGGTGACCGAGGTCCGCGAGACCACCTCCCACACCCTGTTCCGTCGCGACGGCCATTTCGTGGAAATGGTCATGGCCGATCTGGCGGGCCGTTTCGAGGCCCCCATCTACGGCATGCTGGCGGTGCAGGAGCGGATCGCGGCCACCGACTGGGACGCCCTGGGGCTGCCGGCGCCCACCCTCCGCCTGCACGGCCAGCCCGAGGACGACGGCACGCCCACCCTGCTGTGGGACGGGGAGTGGGAGATCACCTACGTCACCTTCCGCGACATGGGCGCGGCCTTCGGCGTGGCCATCCTGGGGATCTACCTGCTGGTCGTGGCCCAGTTCGGGTCCTTCAAGGTGCCGCTGCTGATCCTGGTGCCGGTGCCCCTGACCCTGATCGGCATCGTCGCCGGCCACTGGCTGTTCGACGCGCCGTTCACGGCGACCTCGATGATCGGCTTCATCGCCCTGGCCGGGATCATCGTGCGCAACTCCATCCTGCTGGTGGACTTCATCCGCCATCGCCAGCCCAGCGCCTCGTGCCTGCGGGAGGCCCTGCTGGACGCCGGCGCCATCCGCTTCAAGCCCATCCTGCTCACCGCGCTGGCGGCCATGATCGGCGGCGCGTTCATCCTGGCCGACCCCATCTTCCAGGGACTGGCGCTGTCGCTGGTGTTCGGGCTGGCGTCCTCCACGGCGCTCACCCTGCTGGTGATCCCGGCGATCTATGTTGTGCTGCGGGATGACGGGACGGCGTTCGCCGGTAAGAGTGAAAGGACAACCGCATGACCGGCGCTTGACGAACGTGGTCAATGCGAGTCTCCTACCCGAAAGAATCGGTTTGCTGCGGAGAGGACCTGTGCCAAAGACGCGCTCACTGCATCTTATCCAGGCCGTTCCCGAAACAGACGAGGATGTCGCCGACACGGCAGAGCAACGCGATCCGGCATTCCTGACCGACGTCCTTGATGCGGGAGTGGTTCAGGGCGACGCCTCCGTTCTCCTGCGGAGGCTTCACAGAGACAGCGTCGACCTCTTCTTCTTGTCGCCACCCTATGCGGATGCGCGGACCTACAGTGAAATTCATCCTGATCGCTACGTTGAGTGGTTTTTGCCTTTCGCGCGCGCCATGTTTGACGCGACGAAACAATCGGGCAGCATGATCGTGAACATCAAGAACCGCGTCGCAAGTCGCGGTCCTCTGAAAGGGCAGCGCCATCCTTACGTATATCAACTGGTTCTCGCCCTTCAGCACATGGGGTGGCGCTGGATCGAGACCTACATTTGGGCCAAACCGAACGCGGTGCCCGGACGTTTCGGCCCACGCGCCAAGGATGCTTTCGAGTACGTCTACCATTTCGCACGAGGATCAAAGCCTTACTTCGACCTGAATGCCGTCCGGGTTCCGTACCGCGCCGACACGGCCGAAATCGCGCGACGCAAGCTTGACACTCACGGTCGCAGAAACACCGCAGCGGGCTTTGGTCGCGACCGAACGAAAACATACCTTCTTGGTGGCGCAGACCCAGGGAATGTCGTGAGCGTTCCTCAGACTTACAATCAGCATCATGGTGTCGCCCATACCGCTGCGATGCCGGAAGGACTGGCCGCGTTCTTCGTCCAGGCCGCATGCCCTGAGGGTGGGGTGGTTCTTGATCCCTTCGCGGGCAGTGGGACCACGGTCGTCGTTGCTAAACGATACGGACGTATGGCCGGCGGCTTCGAGCTTCACGAAGACTTCGTGAAGGAGGCCACACGTCGGATCAAAGCGGATATTGCGGAAGACTTGCCTGGCCAGCCTTTGAGGGTCGACGGCTAACATGATAAGCGTTCAAGATACCATTCGGTCAATCGTTGAAGCCGAGACCTGGGCGCATCGTATCGCACAACTGCGCCTAGTCCCTCAACGGCACGGGACAGGCGACCATATTGCCGTGTACGCCGAGGTTGCGCGTGAACTGTACCTGCCGCACCTGACCCCAGACTTCGCATTCATCCATGTCGCCCCGTTTTATGACCGTGACCACTTCTTCGCGGCGTACGAGGCCGCCAGCCAAAAGACCCAAGGGTTCTCGGATGTTTCGGAAGACACCTTGTCGCGGGTCCTCATGGAATGCCCGACATCGCTGCTTGTGTTCCGCACGATCTTGGGTCTGACCAAGGAGGAATTCTCGCACGCCACGGTTCTTGTCGCCGCAAACACGACGGGCGTGACGGTCACACCGTCCGTGATCGATGCGATGGAGCGCACCGACCCGGATCGGCCGGCCGTGTCAGTGCAATCAAAGTCACGTGAAAAACTCGAAGCCCAGACCCAGGCGTTGGCCCGAACCATAACGGACGTCATGAGCAGGTCTTTGTTCGGACCACCCCCGGCGTCTATGAGACTCAAGCAATGTAAACCCGACACAGATCAACGATGGGATTCTGTCCGTCGTTTCTCCGAGGAAGGTGTTCCTTTTGAGGTTTTTCTCCACCAGCGACACTACGGCGGTGCTTTCCGTCAGGTTCTGGACGCTACATCTTCACTCCGTGGCAACATGATAGAAGATGCGGTTGAACGACTCTATAAAGAACATGGAATATCCTTCATCCGAACCGGAAGCCACAATCAGGCGGAGATCGCCGAGCGTTTCGAGGTTCGCGTCACACCAGCGCCCGATTTTGTTGTCTTCGATCCCATCGATGGTGGATTGCGGGCAATATTGGAGTGTAAGGGCACCAACAACGGTGGCACGGCTCGCGACAAGGCGTTGCGCTTTGCCCGCCTGCGAGAGGAGGCGGTTCGATTGGGCGGGATACCCCTGCTGGCCGTTCTCGGTGGTATCGGGTGGGCACGGATCAACGACGCGCTCGCGCCTGTGCTGCGCGACACGGATGGACGCGTGTTCACACTGTCCACCCTGTCCGCGATGATGGACGTCGCGCCATTCCCAACTCTCCGTCGCCGTCCCGACTGACCGTGAAACGGGACAGGATGGAGGGCCGTAGAGTTCGACCGGAGCCTCCCGCGATGACCCAAGACGCCGCCGCGCCCCTGGCTGCTCCCCTGGCTGCTCCCCTGGCCGCTCTCCTGGACCCGCCCTGCCTGGCGACCCTGGTGGAGGCGGCGGCGGGCGCGGTGCCCCTGATCTGCCTGCGCCCCCAGGATCTGGCGCCCTGGCGCGAGACCCAGCCGGCGGTTCGCGCCGCCTGGGTGGCCGCCGCCGGCTTCACGGGCAAGGCCGGCGAGACCTGCCCCCTGCCCGGAGACGGCGGCACCCGCGCCGGGGTGCTGGTGGGGCTGGGCGACGCGCCCGATCGCTGGGCGCTGGCCGGCCTGCCGACGACGCTGCCCCGGGCGACCTATGCCCTGGCCGACTCCCCGGCCACCCAGGCCCCGGGCTTCGGCGAGGCCGCCGCCGTGGCCTGGGCGCTGGGGGCGCATCGCTTCACCCGCTACCGCACCCGCGAGCCGGCCGCGCCGCCGGCCCGCCTGGCCTGGCCCGCCGAGGTCGACCGCGCCGTGGTGGTCCGCCGCGTCACCGCCGTGACCCTGACCCGCGATCTGGTCAACACGCCGGCCGCCGACATGGGACCGGCCGAGTTGGCCGGGGTCGCCCGCCTCCTGGCCGAACGCCACTGCGGCCGCGTCTTGGAGATCGTCGGCGATGCCCTGCTGGACGAGAACTGGCCCGCCGTGCACGCTGTCGGCCGGGCCAGCGCCCGGGCGCCGCGCCTGCTGGACCTGCGCTGGGGCGAGGAGGACCACCCCCGCGTGACCCTGGTGGGCAAGGGGGTGGTGTTCGACTCCGGCGGCCTGGACCTGAAGCCCTCCGCCGGCATGCAGATCATGAAAAAGGACATGGGCGGCGCGGCCCACGCCCTGGGGCTGGCCCACGCGGTCATGAGCGCGCGGCTGCCGGTGCGGCTGCGGGTGCTGATCCCGGCGGTGGAGAACGCGGTGTCGGGTGACAGCTTCCGGCCGCTGGACGTGCTGTCCACGCGCAAGGGCCTGACCGTGGAGGTGGGCAACACCGACACCGAGGGCCGGCTGGTGCTGGCCGACGCCCTGGCCGAGGCGGATGCCGAACACCCCGCCCTGCTGCTGGACCTGGCGACCCTGACCGGCGCCGCCCGGGTCGCCCTGGGACCGGACGTCCCGGCGCTGTTCAGCCGCGACGACGCCCTGGCCTTCGACCTGCTGGCCGCCGGCGAGGCGACGGGCGAGTCCCTCTGGCGCCTGCCGCTGCACGCCGGCTATCGGGCGCTGCTCGACAGCCCGGTGGCCGACCTGAACAGCACCGGCAGCGGCCCCCACGCCGGGGCCATCACGGCGGCGCTGTTCCTGGCCGAGTTCGTCTCGCCGGACACCCCCTGGGCCCATGTGGACCTGTTCGCCTGGGCGCCCAAGGCGCGCCCCGGCCGGCCCGAGGGCGCCGCCGCCCAGGGCCTGGACGCCCTGTTCACCGTCATCGAACGGCGCTTCGCCCGCACGGGGTAGACACGCAAGGAGACCGTCGCGATGGACCTCTCCGACATCCTCGCCTTCGCCCTGGTGGCGGGGCTGCTGGCCCTGACCCCCGGGCCGAACGGCCTGCTGGTCGCGCGCACCGTGCCGACCTCGGGCAAGGCCGCCGGCTTCGCCACCGTGCTGGGCATCGCCGCCGCGTTTTACCTGCACGGGGCGCTGTCCATCCTCGGCCTGTCGGTGATCCTGCTGCACTCGGCGACCCTGTTCCTGGTGCTCAAGATCGCCGGCGCCGCCTATCTGTGCTGGATCGGCGCCAAGGCGCTGTGGGCCGCCTGGACGATGGGCACCGCGCCCACCGGCCCGGTGGTCCCGGCGACGCGGCGGCGTACCCTGGCCCGGGCGGCGGCCGAGGGTTTTCTGACCAATGCCCTCAATCCCAAGGTGGCGCTGTTCTACCTGGCGGCCTTCCCGCAGTTCCTGCCCGCCGGCAGCGACTCCGCCTGGAGCGCCCTGGGCCTGGTGGTGCTCCATTCGGTGATCACCACCGCCTGGCTGTCCAGCCTGGTGCTGTTCTTCGGCCGCCTGACCGCCGCCACCGGCTCGCCCCGGTTCAGGCGCTGGGTCCAGGCGGTCACGGGCGCCGTTTTCGTCGCCTTCGGGGTGCACCTGGCGACCTGGAGGCCGTAGGGGGGCGACCGGGCGCCGGGCGCGGCGGGGTCGTCGTCGCCTTGCAACCCGCCGTCACCCGCGCCAGGGTAGGCGCTCCCTGTCCCCTTCAGGAGCACGCCCCATGCTGATGCGCGCCGAGACCTCCGCCCTGATCGTCGTCGATGTCCAGGAGCGTCTGTGCCCGGTGATCGACGACCCCCGCCGGGTGCTGTTCAACGGCGCGCGGCTGCTGAAGGGCGCGGCCGTGCTCGACGTGCCGGTGCTGTGCACGGAGCAGTACCCCAAGGGCCTCGGGCCGACCATGATCGACCTGCGCGCGCTGCTGCCCGAGGGCGCGGTGGTGGAGAAGACCCGCTTCGGCAGTTGGGACGAGGCCGCCGTTCGCGACCGCTGGCGGGCGCTGGACCGCGCCCAGGCCGTCATCTGCGGCACCGAGGCCCATATCTGCGTCCTGCAAACGGCGCTGGGGATGCGCGCGGCCGGCGTCGACGTGTTCGTGATCGCGGATGCCTGCGGGTCCCGCGACCCGAACAACGAGCGCGCGGCCATGGCCCGGCTGGCGGCGGCCGGTTGTCAGGTCGTCACCACCGAGATGGTCCTGTTCGAGTGGCTGGGCGGCAAGGATCATCCGCGCTTCAAGGACATCAACGCCCTGGTGCGGTAGGGGGACCGCCCCGCCACGCGGTACGGTTTCTCGTATACAGTCCGGCACGAATCGAGCGCAGACCCCGCCCCAAGATCCGACACCGGCGGGACCATGCCATGTGACAAAGCCGTGACTGCCGTGTTGTGAGCCCGAACCCCCATTGCTATAGTCCGCGCGCCCGACGCCGGGGTGATCGATGTCGGCGCGCACCACCGGTCGGGCACGCCCATCGGGCAGCGGTGCCGCGTTCGCATGTGGTTGTCCCGCCTCTTTCCGCCGCCGCCTTCTCGCCCGTGGGGACCCTGGCCGATGAAACTCGTGGCCTGCAACGGCAACCGTCCGCTGTCCGAAGCCATCGCCGCCTACCTGAACATCGAACTGACCGACGCTTCCGTCCGACGATTCTCGGACATGGAGGTGTTCGTCGAAATCCACGAAAACGTGCGCGGCGAGGATGCTTTTGTCCTTCAGCCCACGTCCTACCCGGCCAACGACAACCTCATGGAGCTGTTGGTCACCCTGGACGCCCTGCGGCGCAGTTCCGCCCGGCGCATCACGGCCGTGATTCCTTATTTTGGGTATGCCCGGCAGGATCGCAAGACCTCGCCCCGCACGCCCATCACGTCCAAGCTGGTGGCCAACGTCATCACGGTCGCGGGCGCCAACCGGGTGGTCACCCTGGACCTCCATTCCGGCCAGATCCAGGGCTTCTTCGACATCCCGCTGGACAACCTGTTCAGCGCGCCGGTGTTCTCCAAGGACATCCTGGAGCGTTATCCCGGCGAGCGGCCGATGATCGTGTCCCCCGACGTGGGCGGCGTGGTGCGCGCCCGTGGGCTGGCCCGGCGCATCGATGCCGACCTGGCGATCATCGACAAGCGGCGCGAGCGCGCCGGCGTGTCCGAGGTGATGAACATCATCGGCGACGTGCGCGGCCGCATGTGCATCATGGTGGACGACATCGTCGATTCCGCCGGCACGCTGTGCAACGCCGCCCTGGCCCTTAAGGAGGCCGGCGCGGTCTCGGTCAGCGCCTATGTCACGCATGGCGTGCTGTCGGGCGGCGCGGTGGCGCGGGTCACCTCCTCGCCGCTGGACAGCCTGGTGATCACCGACAGCATCCAGGCCACCGAGGCCATGCGGCTGGCCAAGAACGTGCGCCAGTTGACCATCGCGCCCCTGATCGCCGAGGCGGTCCAGCGCATCAGCGACGAGCGGTCGGTCTCCAGCCTGTTCGATTGACGCGCGGCGGCGCGCGCCGTCGATCCGTCCCCATCACCCCGTCATGGCCCGCGACGCCCGCCCGCGTCGCGGGTCTTGGCGTGTCCGGTCCCCGGCCGATGCCCGTCCCATTCCCGCCCCATTCCCGCCACGCTGTCGTGCATCCTGGCGGTCGCGTTTTCTGTCCCCCACCCTTTCACTGATTCACTGAAGACCGGAGGGTCGAGACCATGATCTCCCGTATCCGCGTCCCCGCGCCCGTCACGGTGGGCGCCGCCGCGCTGGTCGCGCTGGGCACGCTCGCGCTCCGGCCGGCGCAGGCCGCCGTGGCCATCGAGGGCACGTTCGAGGCCCGCGCCGCCTGCCCCGCCTACCAGAGCTTCAACGACGGTACCAACCCCGGCGACGTGGCCCTGCGGCCGGGCACCACCTACGGCGCCTTCGAGATCAACCAGCCGAACGGCGGCTGGGTGCGCCTGCGCGTGCCCGGCGCCGCGCCCCTGGACCGCTGGGTCGCGCGCGAGTGCGGAGTGCTGGCGGTGACCTCGCCGGCCGGACCGGATCCCACCGTGTCCCTGGCGCCGGCCCTCGCCGACGCGCCCCTGGGCGCGACCGCCCCGATGGACGATCCGGCCATGACGGGCGATGACGCGGCCGACCCCGCCGTGCCCGGCGACGGCCTGGTGCCCCTGATGAACAACACGGTGGTCGCCGCCTCCCCGGCGGAGCCGTTCCCCTGGTTCTTCGACCGCATCGACGACGGTGCCGAGGACCGTACCCCACCGCCGCCGGTCCTGGGGCAGGTCGACTTCTCGGTGCTACGTCTGTGCGGCGACTGGGGCGACACGCCCACCGCCGCCGACTTCCGGATCTTCCTGGAGGAACACCCCGGTCTGCGCAACACGCTGGTCACCACCCTCAGCGGCTCTCCCGACGCCGGCGACGAAGACCTGGTCGGCGCCTGGTTCGACGCCGACGGCTTCCGCCATGTGTTCTGCGGCGAACCCGACCAGCGCGTCGAGTCCGGCTGGAACCTGGGCGGGCTGCACTACATGGGCCGCTACGCTCAGGCGCAGCTGAACGGCTGGGCCGGCCTGCTGACGGGCGGCTGCTCGGTGATCGAGACGGCGCCGCCCATCTACACCCAGGGCGTGGTGTTTCGCGCGCCGGACGGCACCACGGGCGTGAAGTGCATCAACGGCTATGCCCTGGGGCTGACCGCGCCGGACATGCTGCACGAGATCACCAAGGCGACCGCCGACGCCCGCCGGCGCTTCGGCTCCAGCGGCCAGTACGCCTGCCGCCGGCAGATCCTGGACGACGGCCACAGCTACGAGGCGGTGTTCGTGATCCGCGACGGCGCCATCGTCACCTTCTATCCGGACGCGACTCCGGACGAGTCCCTGCCCTACTGCCAGGGTTAGGACGGACGCAGGGATGCGGGCGGGGGGCGTCCCCCGTCCCGCCGCCCGGACCACATCTGGACCACACCTCAGGACCGATCCAGACGCCCGATCAGGCACCCGATGGGAGCGGACAACCGAGCCGCCCCGGCGTGCCCGTGAGGACCGGCGGCCATAGCCCTCCCAAAGCCCCCAGGGCGAATGGGTTCAGTCGGCTTGCGTTCACGCCCAACCCTGGCATGATGCGCCCGGCGCCTCCCCGTCCAAAAAAGTGGCCCCAAGGGTGACGCGTCGTCCCGTTCCTGATCTGTGGAAACCAAGACCATGCCCACCCCACCCAACAAAGTGTTCGCGACTGTCGTACGCGGCACCGTCGCCTGGATCGAGGCCATTGGCGCTCATCCCATTCCCACGACCTGTGTGGTGGTCGCCGCCATCCTGTTGACCATGATGAACGTCGGGATCCCCGACGCCTGGGATCACGCCGTCCAGGTCCTGCTGGTCACCGCCGTGAGCGGCTTCTTCGGCACCCTCGCGCTGGAACTGGACCTGCGCCGCTCGTTCCCCATCCGGCGCCTGCGCTCCCTGTTCGCCCTGGTGCTGCTGGGGGTTCTGGTGGGCATCTTCTGGCCCGCGCCGACGACCGGCGAGACCTTCATCTACCAGGCGCTGATCTGGGGCGGCTCGCTGGCCATCCTGCTGGTGGCGGTGGCTTTCCGCCTGCCGTTCGAGATGTCGCGTCCCGACTCCGACCTGCTGGCCTGGTACAGCGGCCAGCGCTTCGTGATGGGCTGCGTGCTGGCCCTGGCCCTGGCGAGCCTGCTGGCCGGCGGCGTGATCAGTGCCTTGTACGCCGTCGAGGAACTCCTGTCCGTCAATGTTCCCGGCGAGGTCTACACGCAGATGTGGATCCTGGCGCTGGCCGTCATCTGGCCGATGGGGGTGATGGTCGAGGCGGAACGCGCCCTGCCCGTGAACACCAAGCTGCGCGCGCCGGTGCCGGAGCAGCCCCCGCGCTGGCTGGGCCTGGTGGTCGGCTGGGCGCTGATCCCGCTGTCGGTGGTCTTCACGATCATCCTGTACCTGTATCTGGCGCGGCTGGCGATCCTCGGCGAGATGCCGTCGGGCATGATCGCGCCGATCAGCGCCGGCTACCTCACCTTCGGCGCCGTGACCCATCTGGCGGCCCAGCCGCTGGCCCATGCCGGCCGGCCGCTGGCGCGCCTGTATCGCCGCGTGTTCCCGTTCACCATGCTGTTGCCGCTGGCGGCGCTGGCCTGGGCGCTGTGGGTGCGCATCGATGCCTATGGCGTCACCGAACCCCGCTTCCTGCTGGCCCTCGTCGCCGGCTGGCTGCTGCTGCTGTCGCTGGTGTGGATGCCCGGACAGCTGGTGTCGCCGTCGCGGCTGGCGGGCCTTCTGGGCGCGCTGCTGATGGTCGTCGGCGGCGGGCCGTGGGGCGCGGCCTCGGTGTCGCTCAACAGCCAGCGGGCGCAGTTCCTGGAGTTGCTGCGCGCCCATGACATGGTGATCGAGGAGGAAATCCCCGAGGAAGAGGTCACCGAGCCCGGCGTGACCATGCGGCGGACCGCCCTGCCCGCGTCCGAGGAAGCCCCGCCCTCGGCCGAAGACCAGGCGCGCATGATCGACATCCTGTACTTCTTCGACTCGCGCGCGTACTCCGGCTACCTGAGCGACCTGTTCCCGAACGAGCCCGAGGACGCCCGCGCCCAGGACCGCATCACCGCCCTGGCGCTGGACCGGACCCTGGCCAGCACCGGCCGCCGCGAGGTGAGCCTGGGGGTCGAGCCGGCGCGCGCCGGCCTGTCCACCGCCGGCTTCGACACCATGCTGCCGGTCACGCTGTGGCCCCCCGGGCAGCACACGGTGGACATCGGCGACGGCCGCACGGTGCGCGTCACCGGCCTGACCCTGGCCCTGGTCGAGGCCGGCGGCGAGGGCGACGTCGCCGAACGCACGCTGGTGACGCTTGACCTGGCGCCCATGGTCTCCGCCATCGTCGACGGCGAGGACAACACCGCCTTCGCCGAGGGCGTCGTGACGGTGGCGGCGGAGCGGATGGAGGTCACCGCCGAGGACGGCGGCTGGCGGCTGCGGCTGCTGGTCAACAACATGACGGTGGTGGAACGCGACGACCTGCGCAGCCTCACCCACCTGGACGGCGTGCTGTTGCTGGCCCAGCCGGAGTAAACGGGACGGCGGCGCCGGTCACGACCCCGGCGCCGCCGGATCCTCCAGATCAGCGCGAGCGTCGCGGGCGTTGGCCGGGCGCCAGCCGCGCAGGAACTGTCGCAGGCGCTCGTCCGCCGGGTCGTCGATGACGACGCGCAGGCGCACCAGTTGGTCGCCGCGCGCGCCGGCCGGCCCGTCCTTCCGGGGCGCGCCCTTGCCCTTCAGACGCAGGACGGCGCCGGCGTTGGAGCCCTCGGGCACGGTCACGGCGACCCGGCCGTCCACCGTGGGCACGGTGATCCTGGCGCCCAGCACCGCCTCCGACAGCAAGACCGGCACCTCGGCGATCACGTCGTCGCCCTGACGGCGGAACACCGGGTGATCGCGCACCAGGATTTCGACCAGCGCGTCACCGGCGTCGCCGCCATGGCTGCCGGCCTTGCCCTGGCCGCGCAGGCGCAAGGTGCTGCCGCTTTCGGTGCCCGGCGGGATGCGCACGTTGAGGGTGCGCCCGTTGGTCAACGAGATGCGCCGGGTGGCGCCCCGGATGGCCTCCTCGAAGGAGATGCGCAGACGGTACTGGGCGTCGCCGCCGCGCGCCGCCGGCTCGCGGCCCGCTCCCCCTCCCGCCCGGCCGCCGGAGCCGCGCTTGGCGGCCTGGGCGCGGGCGAAGATATCCTCGAAGGTCTCGGCCCCCTTGAACAGGTCGTCGAAGCGGAAGTGGGCGCCGCCATCACCGCCGCCGCCCCACCCTCCGCCGAAGCCCCCGCCGAAGCCGCTCCCGGCTCCCTGACCGGTCGCGCCCCCCCGGCGCGCGCCGGCCCCGCGGCCAAACCCGAACCCGCGCTCCTGACCGTTGGCGTCGATCTCGCCGCGATCGAAGCGGGCGCGCTTGGTGGCATCGGACAGCAGGTCATAGGCCGCGTTCACCTCCTTGAAGCGGTCCTCGGCCCGGGGGTCCTTGGTGTTGACATCCGGGTGAAGCGTGCGCGCCAACGCGCGATAGGCACGCTTGATGTCCTCGGCGGACGCCTCGCGGTCGACGCCGAGGAGAGCATAGGGATCCTTCATGGCCGTGAATCCCTCTCGGGGCTCCCTGATCGAGATGCGAAGTCTTGGCGCCAATATAGGGTGGCGCCGGGTCGCCAGCCAGGGGGCCGGCCACGCCGAAGCAGGGACGCCGCTCAGTCCCCGATCGGCACCGCCGGCTCGCGTCCGGCCAACACATCGGCGGTGACCTGGGCGGAGCCGCAGGCCAGGGTCCAGCCCAGGGTGCCATGCCCGGTGTTCAGCAGCAGGTTGTCGAACCCCGGTGCCCGGCCCAGCAACGGCACCGACCCGGGCGTGGCCGGGCGCAGGCCGCACCACGGGTCCGGGTCGTCGTAGTTTCCGCCGCGCGGAAACAGCGCGCGGGCATTGCGCAGGGTCAGCGCCACCCGCGCCGGGTTCAAGGTGGTGCCCCAGCCCTCCAGCGCGGCGGTTCCGGCGCAGCGCAGCCGGTCGCCCAGGCGCGAGAACACCATCTTCTGTTCGTCGTCGGTGACGCTGACGGTGGGGGCGCCGTCGTATCCGCGCGTATCCAGGGTGATCGAATAGCCCTTGGCCGGATAGACCGGCAGCCGCAGCCCCAGCGGCCGCGTCAGACGGGGCGAGAGGCTGCCGAGGGCCAGCACCACCGCGTCGCCCTCCAGCCGGCCCCGGTCGGTGCGCACCGCCGCCACCCGGTCGCGGGCGCGGCCCCGGCCGCGCTCCAGGCCGGTGACCGCCGTGCCGTACATCAGGCGCGCGCCCAGCCGCCGGGCGTGCTCCGCCATGGCCCGGGTGAAAGCGTGGGCGTCGCCGCTTTCGTCCCCGGGACTGTAGAAGGCGCCGGCCAGCGTGGGCGCCACATGGGCCAGCGCCGGTTCCCGGGCCACCGCCTCCTCGATGCTGATGGCATGGCGGTCCAGCCCGGCGGCGCTCATGACGGCACCGGCGCGGCGCGCCTGCTCCAGGCTGCGGCGCTGGCGATAGATGTGCAGGATGCCCTCGGTACGGGCATCGTAGCGCAGGTCCAGGTCGGCCCGCAGCTCCACCAGGCGCTGGCGACTGTCCAGGGCCAGGCGCACCAGGCGGTCCAGGTTGCGGGCCTGCCGGGCGGGCGGGCAGTTGGCCAGGAACCGCAGGCCCCAGGCCCAGAACGCCGGGTCCCACCGCGCCCAGCGGAGTTGCAGGGGCGCGTCGTCCCGCCCCAGCCAGGCCAGCAGCTTCAGCGGTGTCGAGGGACCGGCCCAGGGTTCGGCGTGGCTGGCGGCGATCTGGCCGCCGTTGGCGTAGCTGGCCTCCAGGCCAGGGCCGTCCCTTCGATCCACAAGGGTCACGGCGTGCCCCTCGCGCGCCAGGACATAGGCCGTCGTGGCGCCGATGACACCGGCGCCGAGAACCAGGACCCTCACGCTCTTCTCCCGCGCGGGAGCGAACCGGCCGTCCGCCCCCTGCTCAATACATGCGCCCGCCCAGGGGCACCTCGTGATCCGGACGCAGCAACACCACCTCGCCCGCGTCATCGGGCGTGCCCAGCACCAGGCACTCGCTCATGACCTTGCCGATCTGCTTGGGCGGGAAGTTCACCACCGCCAGCACCTGGCGGCCGACCAGCGCCTCGGGCGTGTAATGCCTGGTCACCTGGGCGGAGGTCTTGCGCTCGCCGATCCCGGGGCCGAAATCCACGCGCATCTTGATGGCGGGCTTGCGGGCCTCGGGAAAGGGCTCGGCGGCGACCACCCGACCGACGCGGATGTCCACCTTCAGAAAGTCCTCGACCCCGATGGTCTCGGGCATGCCCGCGCCTCCTCACCCCCGCGTGTCGTGATCAGGGGCGCATCGAAGCAGGCGGCGGTGCCGTCGTCAAGCGGGGCCGCCACGAGCCCGCCCGGACCTCAAGCGCGTGATCCGGACAGCTCCCGTGCGTCGAGACGGATGGTCCCCTTGACGGCGTCGTCTCACGAGCATCCGGTCCAGGGGACGTAACTCGCCGCCAGCGGCACGGTCCCCCGGGCGATGACGGCGCGGATGGCACTGACGCGATCGGCGCGGCGGCGCTGAATGCTCAAGTGACAGCGCCGGGTGTATTCCAGGAAATCGGCGCCCACCCTGGCGATGCGGGTCACCACGCCGGGATCGGACTCGCCATCCCGATCCACGCGGTCGTTGATGTGCAGGATATCGAAGTACAGCGAATCCGCGGCGTCGCGCAACACATGCTCGTCCTCGCCGCCAGAACCCGCGTCGGTGACGGGGGCGACCCGCGCCAACTGGTCGGCGTGGGCATGGACGAAGGCGCGGTACGCCTCCGCCTCCAGCGCCAGGAACCCCAGCTCATTGGTGATCACGCCCGCCTCGGGCGCGCGGCGGACCTGGGTGTCGAGCACGTTGCGCAACCGCGCCACCATGCGGCCGTGGTGCAACTCCAGCATGGCGATGATGTGGGCGGGCCGTGGCTCCATCGCCGACTCCCTTCCATCCCGTCGAGACCCTGGCTGACGTCAGCAACAATCTTGAGTCTACGCCGCCCGTCCCCCCTTCACCAGCGTCGCCGGTGTTGATCATGGCGGACCACCCCAGAACGCAGGCGTGCCACGAGTCCTCATGATTCTTGAGGGCTTGGATTGCGGATCGTCAATCGAAACCGGTGCTCGCCGTCCGATTCGGCGGCGTGAGACGGCGCCACGGCCTGCCCGCGATGGTCCGGGAGCGGTCGCGCGCCATCGTGAGCGACTGGAGCAACGACTCGGGAGGACGACTCGGGGAGACGACGCGGGGAGGGACCCGGACGGGGACTCGAGACGGGCGCGACAGCGGCGGGCGGACCACGAGAGGGTCGGGTCCCGCTCTCCCGGAT
Organism: Roseospira visakhapatnamensis; assembly: GCF_014197915.1. GTDB lineage: Bacteria > Pseudomonadota > Alphaproteobacteria > Rhodospirillales > Rhodospirillaceae > Rhodospira > Rhodospira visakhapatnamensis. Next base: position 270,453 of record NZ_JACIGK010000001.1, on the reverse strand, counting down.
CCCACGGCCCATGGCTCCGCGCGCGACCCGGTCCCTGGCCAAGTGCGTTCCATCAATGCGTTTCGCGAACGGTCCGGTTAGGTCCGTACGATGGGTCCATTCCCCTGCGGTTCATGGGGGTATGGCGCTGTCCCCGACCCAGCCGCCAGGTCGGGGATGCCGGCCCTCAACAACAAACAAACGGCGGTCAACAGGGAGAAAGCGACCATGACGGGAGGAGTCTGTCATCCCCCATCCTCGCGGGATCCACGCGTTCGGAAATCCCGCCCCCCCACGGCCCGCGCCGGCGTCCTGCTAGGTCTTGTCCTGGGCCTCGCGCTGTTCGGCCTGGTCGGCCCCCCTCGCGCCGCGCTGGCGGCCGGCGCCACCCCCATCGTCCACGGCGCCATCGACACCCCCCACGACTCAACGGCCGACCACACCGCCTACGAGGAGTTGACCGGACCGTTCACCGACGGTCCCTCGGTCACCGCCGCCTGCCTGCACTGCCACACCAACGCCGCCAAGCAGCTTCACCAGACCACCCATTGGACCTGGCATTACGACAACGCGCGCACCGGTCAGGCGGGACTGGGCAAGCGCAACGTGGTCAACAACTTCTGCATCTCCATCGAGAGCAACTGGCCGCGCTGCACCAGCTGCCACATCGGCTATGGCTGGGAGGACGCGAGCTTCGACCACGGCTCGGAAACCGCCGTCGACTGCCTGGTGTGCCACGACACCACCGGAACCTACACCAAGCCCGCCACCCTGGCCGGCCATCCCGACCCGGCCCTGGACCTGGCCGAGGTGGCGCGCAACGTGGGACCGACGTCGCGCGCCACCTGCGGCGCCTGCCACTTCAACGGCGGCGGCGAGGACGGCGTCAAGCACGGCGACCTCGACACCTCGCTGATCCAGCCGGACTTCGCGCTCGACGTGCACATGGACGCGAACGGCCTGAACTTCCAGTGCGCCACCTGCCACACCACCGGCGGGCACCAGGTCACCGGCAGCCGCTACGCCCCCACGGCCATCGACCCCGTGGGCATCGACGTCCCCGGGCACACCGACCAGACACGGGCCACCTGCGAAAGCTGCCACGGGCAGACGCCGCACGAGCGGCGCTCCAAGCTGAACGACCACACCGACCGGGTGGCCTGCCAGACCTGCCACATCCCCGCCTTCGCGCGGGGCGCGCGCATGACCAAGGTGCGCTGGGACTGGTCCACGGCCGGCCGCATGACCGCCGACGGCAAGCCCTTTCACGAGGAAGGCGCCCACGGATACACGACCTACACATCGAAGAAAGGGGACTTCGTCTGGGGCGCCGACGTGCCGCCGGACTATCGCTGGTTCAACGGCACCATCCGCTACACCAAGCCCGGCGACACCATCGACCCCGACGGCGTGGTCGTCCTGAACGCCGTCGAGGGCGCGGCCGACGATCCGGACTCCCGCATCTGGCCCTTCAAGGTGATGCACAGCCGCCAACCTTACGACGCCGGGCAGTCCGTGCTGGCCCTGCCGCATGTCTTCGGCAAGGACGACACGGCGTTCTGGACCAACTTCGACTGGCCCAAGGCACTGACCGCCGGCATGGCGGCCCAGCCGGTGCCGTTCTCCGGCGCTCACGACTTCGTGGACACCGAGACCTACTGGCCCATCACCCACATGGTGGCCCCCAAGGAGGAGGCGCTGAGCTGCAACGAGTGCCACGCCGGGAACGGCCGCCTGGCCGACCTGACGGGCTTCTACATGCCCGGGCGGGACACCTTCCCGTGGCTGACCACGGTCGGCTGGGGGCTGGCGGGGCTCACCCTGCTGGGCACCATCCTGCACGGCCTGATCCGCCTGGCCGCCTCGATCCGCGCGCGGGCGCGCCGCGGCTGACCCCTCACGAAAGGACGTCCCGATGCCTCATAGAGACAGGAAAGAATGCGTGATGGTGTTCAGCCGCTTCGAGCGGTTCTGGCACTGGTCGCAGGCGGCGCTGATCATCACCATGATGGTCACCGGGTTCGAGGTGAACGGCGCCTACGAATGGCTGGGCTACGAACGGGCCGCGCAGTGGCACCGCTTCGCCGCCTGGTTCCTGATCGGACTGTGGGTGTTCGTGCTGTTCTGGCACGCCATCACCGGGGAGTGGAAGCAGTACATCCCCACCCGGCGCGGCATCATGGCGGTGGTCCAGTACTACACCACCGGCATCCTGGATGCCTCGGTGCCGCATCCCTACCGGAAGACCCGCATGGCCAAGCACAATCCGTTGCAGCGCCTGGCCTATCTCGCGTTCAACGTGCTGATCTCGCCGGTCATCTGGATCTCCGGCCTGTTGTACATGTTCTACAACGACTGGGTCCGCACCGGTCTGGAGGGGCCGGTGACCCTGGGCGACGTGGCCCTGGTGCACACGGCGGCGGCCTTCGCCATGCTGGTCTTCTTCGTCGGCCACGTGTACCTGGCCGCCTTCGCCGGCAAGCCGTTCTACGCGTACCTCAAGGCCATGCTGACCGGCTATGACCTGCTGTACGTGGACCCGAACGACCCGCACGCCCCCGGCCGGCGACCACCCGATCGGTGCGGGTAAGTCCCGCCGCCGAAGAGCATGGGCCTGGGGCCGCGCGGGCGATCGCGCGGCCCCTCTTGCATGGCGGGTATGCGGAACTTGGACACACCCGCGCAACGCGGGCATAGTGCCCGGGTCGGACTGTCCGATCCGTGTTCGCGCCCCGCAGGAGCCTCCCCATGACCACCGCCCCCCCGCTCGTCTCCTGGGATGACATCCTGGACCTCGACGGCCTGTTGTCCGAGGACGAGCGCATGATCCGCGACAGCGCCCGCGCCTACTGCCAGGACAAGCTGATGCCCCGGGTGCTGAGCGCCAACCGGGACGAACGCTTCGACCCCGAGATCATGACCGAGATGGGGGCCATGGGCCTGCTGGGGCCGACGGTCCCCGAGGCCCTGGGCGGCGCCGGCGTCAACCACGTGGCCTATGGGCTGATCGCTCGCGAGATCGAGCGCGTGGACAGCGGCTACCGCTCGGCCATGAGCGTGCAGTCCTCGCTGGTCATGTATCCCATCCAGGCGTACGGCAGCCAGGATCAGAAGCACACCTGGCTGCCGCTGCTAGGCCGGGGCGACAAGGTGGGCTGCTTCGGCCTGACCGAGCCCGACCACGGCTCCGATCCGGCCGGCATGAAGACCCGCGCCGAGAAGATCGACGGCGGCTATCGCCTGACCGGCGCCAAGATGTGGATCACCAACAGCCCCATCGCCGACGTGGCCGTGGTGTGGGCGCGCTCCGAGGCCCATGGCGGACGCATCAAGGGCTTCCTGGTGGAGCGCGGCATGAAGGGCTTCTCCACCCCGAAGATCGCGGGCAAGTTCTCCTTGCGCGCCTCCATCACCGGCGAGATCGTGCTGGACGGCGTCGAGGTGCCCGAGGAGAACCTGTTGCCCGAGGCGACCGGGCTGGCGGGTCCCTTCGGCTGCCTCAACAAGGCGCGCTACGGCATCGCCTGGGGCGTGCTGGGCGCCGCCGAGTTCTGCTGGCACGCGGCCCGCCAGTACACCCTGGACCGCCACCAGTTCGGCCGCCCGCTGGCCGCCAACCAGCTCATTCAGAAGAAGCTGGCCGACATGCAGACCGAGATCACCCTGGGCCTGCACGCCATGCTGCGGGTGGGCCGCTTGCTGGACGATGGCCGCGCGGCGCCCGAGGCCATCTCGCTGGTCAAGCGCAACAACTGCGGCAAGGCGCTCGATATCGCCCGCATAGCCCGCGACATGCACGGCGGTAACGGCATCAGCGACGAGTTCCACGTCATCCGCCATGTGATGAACCTGGAGACCGTGAACACCTACGAGGGCACCCACGACATCCACGCCCTGATCCTGGGTCGCGCCCAAACCGGCCTGCAGGCGTTCACGGGATAGGGGCTCGGCCTTGAAGGGGACCCCGCGATGGCGCACTGTCCGGCGTCCCCCCAAGACCCCAGGATCGCCCCGCCATGAACGACGCCCTCAAGCTGCTCGACCGGCTGCTGCTGCGGCCCTTCGGCTATCGCATCACGCGCTCCGGACAGGTCAACCTGCGCCCCCTCGCCCACCCGGAGCGGCTCCGCGACCCGGACTCCCTGCTGGCCGCCAAGGCCCTGTTCGACCGGACCGGCAATGCCCCGGCGCCGGTGGCCCTGACGGTGATGGCGCGGACCTGCCTGCGCGACCCGCGCCGCGCCCGGCGCCATGACCTGGTGGACGACTCCCTGGAGACGGTGGTGCGCGCCTGCCTGGGATCGCTGGTGGCCAGCGTCAACCACGCCGCCGAGGCCGCCGGCCTGGAGGATCTGCGGGTGGAGGTGGACGACGACCACTCCGACGCCGACGCCCGCGCCTTGATCGAGGCCACGCTGTCCCGCCTGACGGTGCCCTGGACGCTGCGCACCGCCGAGGTGACGAAAGCCGGCCCGGTGATGCACGCCCAGTTCAAGCGCGCCGCCGGGGCCGACCGCCTGATCTACTTCGTCGAGGACGACTACCTGCACCAACCCGAGGCGGTGGCCTCCATGGTCGGCTTCTATCGCCAGGTACACGCCGCCACCGGCGGGCACCTGATGCTGCACCCGCAGGAACAGCGCGTGCTCTACACCCGTCACTACCCGAGCTACCTGGTGATGGGCGCGGATCGCCGCTGGCGCAGCACCGGCCACATGAGCCACACGCTGTTCACCCACGGGTCCGTGCTGCGCGACCACTGGACCCATTTCGAGAACACCCGCTACGTGGGCCACCCGAAACGGCGCGTCGCCCACCAGGGGGCGGAGCGCCGCACCACCAACCGGGTCCTCGACGTGCTGCCGGGCTTCTGCCCGGTGCCGGCGCTGGCCGCGCACTTCCAGGCCGAGGGCCTGTTGCCGCCGTTTTTCGACTGGCGTGCGCTGTACGACGCGCATCGGCCCGATGACGCCGGCGGCCCCTGAGGCGGACCGGTCGGTATCGTTTGTCTGCATCCCGTGGTTCCGGTATACGCGCGTCCATGATCCTGCTCGCCGCGCCGCACCCGCTGATCCTGGCCGCGCTGGCCGCCGTCCTGACGGTGGCCGGCGTCCGGCTGGCCGAACTCTGGCTGCGGCGGCGGGCGCTGCTGGACCATCCCAACGCCCGCTCCAGCCACAGCGTGCCCACCCCGCGCGGCGGCGGGCTGGCGGTGATGGCGGTCGCGGTGCCGCTGCTGGCCTGGGACGCGGCGACACGCCCGGCGACGATGGGCGGCGGCCTGCCCTGGGCGCTGATCCTGGGCGGCGTCGGGCTGGCGGTGGTGTCCTGGTGGGACGACCTGCGCAACCTGCCGGCGCGGGCGCGGCTGCTGGCCCACGTGATGGCCTGTGTCGCCGGACTGCTGCTGCTGCCGCTGCCGGGACCGGTGTTCCAGGGCTGGCTGCCCGGGGTCCTGGACCCCCTGGCGGCCGTCCTCGCCTGGGCCTGGTTCGTCAACCTGGTCAACTTCATGGACGGCATCGACGGCATCACCGGGGTGGAGACGGTCACCGTGGGGCTGGCCCTGGCACTGCTGGCGACGGTGCCGGCGGTGGGCGGACTGCCGGTGGCCGCGCCGCTGATCCTGGCCGGCGCCATGGCCGGGTTCCTGGTGTGGAACTGGCACCCGGCGCGGCTGTTCCTGGGCGACGTGGGCAGCGTGCCCCTGGGCTACCTGCTGGGGGGACTGCTGGTGATGCTGGCGGCGTCCGGGGCCTGGGCGGCGGCGCTGATCGCGCCGGCCTACTACTGGGGCGACGCCACCCTGACGCTGCTGGTCCGCGCCGCCCGCCGCCGGCCCCTGGCCCAGGCCCATCGCGAGCACGCCTACCAGCGCGCCGTTCAGGCGGGCCTGTCACACGCCCGGGTCAGCACGGTGATCGCCACCGTCAACGCCGTGCTGGTCGGCCTGGCGCTGGCGTCCGCCCTCTGGACGCCCTGGCCGCCGCTGGCCGCGGCGGCGGTCCTGGTGCTGGCGACCCTGGCCCTGCTGCACCGGCCGCCGCGCTGGCTGGGCGGCCGGACCCCGGCTCCGGCTAGCGCCCCAGCCCCGCGCGGATGACCGCCTGAAGGGCGCGGGTGTCGTTGGGGACCTCCCGGGACCGCTCCGGCCGCGTCATCAGGTCGGCCAGGCGATCCGGCAGCGCCGGACGGACCCCGGTGGCCCGCTCCACCGCGTCCGGGAACTTGGCCGGATGGGCGGTGGCCAGCGACACGGTGACCCCTCCCTCGTCGCGGCGCCCGGCCACGCCGCCGGCGACCACGCCGATGGCCGTGTGCGGGTCCACTGTCAGGCCCGTCGTATCCCGGATCAGGCGCATGGCCTCCAGGGTCTCGTCGTCGTCCAGCCGGTGCCCCCGGAACAGGCCCAGCAGCTCCTGGTGCAGGTCGGACGGAATCTGGTAGCGGCCGGACTGGCGGAACCCCTCCATGGCGGCGCGCACCTCGGCGGCGTCGCGGCCATGCATCTCGAACAGCAGGCGCTCGAAGTTGCTGGACACCTGAATGTCCATGCTGGGGCTGAGGGTCGGCTCCACCTTCTCCTGGACCATGACGCCGGTCTCCAGGAAGCGGGTGAGGATGTCGTTGCGGTTGGAGCCGACCACCAGACGGTCGATGGGCAGCCCCATCCGGCGCGCGACGTAGCCGGCGAAGATGTTGCCGAAGTTACCGGTGGGCACGCTGAAGCCGAAGGGCCGGTCCGGCGCCCCCAGGGCCACGCCGGCCCAGGCGTAATAGACCACCTGGGCCATGATGCGCGCCCAGTTGATGGAGTTGACCGCCGACAGGCCCACCTCGTCGCGGAAGCTGGGATCGCCGAACAGCGACTTCACCAGCGCCTGGCAGTCGTCGAAGGTGCCGTCCACGGCCAGGGTGTGCACGTTGGACGCGTCCACGGTGGTCATCTGCCGGCGCTGCACGTCGGAGACCCGGCCCTTGGGATAGAGGATGAAGATGTCGATGGCCGCGCGGTCGCGGCAGGCCTCGATCGCCGCCGAGCCGGTGTCCCCCGAGGTGGCGCCGACGATGGCCACCCGCCGGCCGGCGCGGGTCAGCAGCAGGTCGAACAGCGGCCCCAGGATCTGCAGCGCATGGTCCTTGAAGGCCAGGGTGGGACCGTGGAACAGTTCCATCAGCCAGTCGTGCGGACCGATCTGGCGCAGCGGCGCCACCGCCGGATGGTCGAAGCGGGCGTAGGCGGCCTCGACCAGGTCCGCCAGGTCCTCCTCGGTCAGGGCCGCGCCCACGTAGGGCAGCATGATCCGCACCGCCAGTTCGGCATGGGACAGGCCCCGCAGCGACCGCCATTCCTTCTCCTTGAGGACCGGCCAGTCGTCCGGCACGTAGAGGCCGCCGTCGTTGGCCAGCCCGGCCAGAACCACCTCGTCGAAGCCGAGAACGGGGGCCTTGCCCCGGGTGCTCACGTAGCGCACGACGACCAACCTCCCCTGTGGACCGCGAAAGACGTCACGGACCCTACGCCCAGGGCCGGGCGCGGGCAACAGGGTGCGCGGCAACGCGCGCCACGAGGCGCGCGCGTGATCGACGAGTCCCTGGACCCGCCCCACCAGAACCACCGGACAACGGACCGGAACGCCATCCTTGCCTTCCCTCGCCCCCCGCCCTATAAGGCCCCGTCCCGCGCCGCCCCGGTGGCGCGGTTTCGGCGTTGGCACCCCTGGAGGCCCGCGCCCATCCCCAGTCTGACCCGGCGCCCCTGGCGGCGCCTCACGGAGGTTCCAGAACCATGTCCGATATCAGCACGCTGCCGGTGCAGGGGCGCGAGCGGGCCGGTAAGGGCGCGGCCCGCGCGGTGCGCCGCGACGGTCTCGTCCCCGGCGTCATCTATGGCGACAAGCAGGAGCCGGTCCTCATCCAGATGGACCCGCGTCCGCTGTGGGCCGAACTGAACAAGGCCGGCTTCTATGCCCGCCAGTACCACCTGGACCTGGACGGCGCCCAGCACCGTGTCATGGCTCAGGCCGTGCAGTTCCATCCGGTCACCGACACCATCCAGCACGTGGACTTCCTGCGCATCAGCGCCACCTCGCGGGTGACCGCCGAGGTGCCGGTCCGCTTCCTGAACGACGAGGCATGCCCGGGCCTGAAGCGCGGCGGCGTGCTCAACGTGGTGCGCCACACGGTCGAGCTGGTCGGCACCCCGGACACCCTGCCGGAGCAACTGGACGTGGACCTGATCGGCTTCGACATGGGCGACTCCATCCATATCAGCGCCGTGACCCTGCCCGAGGGCGTGCGTCCGACCATCACCGACCGCGATTTCACCATCGCCACGGTGACCGCGCCGTCCGGCGTGAAGGCCGAGACCGAGGAGGACGACGAGGCGGCCGAGGACTGAGGTCCGCCCGCCCCGTCGCCCTGTCGTCGCCCTTGGGGCCTGACCAACCGGAGGGAGCGCCATGCTGCTGCTGGTGGGCCTGGGCAACCCGGGCGCGGCCTACGCCGGTCATCGGCACAACATCGGCTTCATGGCCGTGGACGCCATCGCGGCGCGCCACGGCCTGGGGCCGTTCCGGTCCAAGTTCCAGGCCCAGGTGGCCGATGGCCGACTCGGCGGGACGGCGGGCGACACCAAGGTCCTGCTGGTCAAGCCGCAGACCTTCATGAACCTGTCCGGTCAGGCGGTGGGCCAGGCGGCGCGCTTCCACAAGCTGACCCCGGCCGAGGTGATCGTCTTCCATGACGAACTGGACCTGGCCGCCGGCAAGGTGAAGGTGAAGACCGGGGGCGGGGCCGCCGGGCACAACGGCCTGCGCTCGCTCGACGCGCATCTGGGCAACGCGTACCGGCGGGTGCGCCTGGGCATCGGCCATCCGGGCGACAAGGCCCGGGTGCACGGCCATGTGCTGTCCGACTTCGCCAAGGCGGATCGCGATTGGCTGACGCCGCTTCTGGATGCGGTGGCGACACATGCGCCGCTGCTGGTGGCCGGGCGCGATTCCGATTTCATGAGCAAGGTTGCCCAGGCCACCCGGCCCCCCAAGCCCGGGAAACCGCCCAAGCCGAACTCGCCGCCGAAAGCCGAGGACGGCCCCGCGCCACCGCCGGCCGACACGCCGCCCCCGGCCACCGAGGCCGGGACCTCCCTGGGCCAGGCCCTTCTGAGGGCCCTGCGCGGGTCCTGATCCCCCACCGTTTCCCCACCACGAAGGCGACCCATGGGTTTCAATTGCGGCATCGTCGGCCTGCCCAACGTCGGCAAGTCCACGCTGTTCAACGCGCTGACCGCCACGGCGGCGGCTCAGGCGGCCAACTTCCCCTTCTGCACCATCGAGCCCAACGTGGGCCGGGTGGCGGTACCCGACGACCGGCTGGAGCGGCTGGCGGCGCTGGCCAAGTCGGCCAAGACCATTCCCACCCAGCTTGAGTTCGTGGATATCGCCGGGCTGGTACGCGGCGCCTCCAGGGGCGAGGGCCTGGGCAACCAGTTCCTGGCCAACATCCGCGAGACCGACGCCGTCGTCTCGGTGCTGCGCTGCTTCGAGGACGAGAACGTCACCCACGTGGACGGCGCGGTGGACCCGGTGCGCGACGCCGAGACCATCGAGACCGAACTGTTGCTGGCCGACCTGGAGAGCCTGGAGAAGCGCATCGTGCCCCTGGGCAAGAAGGCCAAGGGCGGCGACCCCGAGGCCAAGGCGCAGATCGCGGTGATGGAGCCGGCCCTGGCCCTGCTGCGCGAGGGCAAGCCGGCGCGCCTGGCGCGGCCGGACGATCCCGAGACGGACAGGATCTTCCGCCAGTTGACCCTGTTGTCCGCCAAACCGGTGCTCTACGTCTGCAACGTGGACGAGGACAGCGCCGCCGAGGGCAACGCGCTCTCCGCCCGGGTGGCCGAGAAGGCGGCGGCCGAGGGCGCGGCCCACGTCATCATCTCGGCGGCCATCGAGGCCGAGGTCGCGCAACTGGACGATCCCGAGGAGAAGACCGCCTTCCTGGCCGATCTCGGGCTATCGGAAACCGGCCTGACCCGGGTGATCCGCGCCGGCTACGGCCTGCTGGATCTGCTGACCTTCTTCACCGTGGGGCCGAAGGAGGCGCGCGCCTGGACCGTGCGCCGGGGCGCCCGGGCGCCGGAAGCCGCCGGGGTGATCCACACCGACTTCGAACGCGGCTTCATCCGCGCCGAGACCATCGCCTATGACGACTTCGTGGCCTGCGGCGGCGAGGCCGGCGCCAAGGAGGCCGGCAAGATGCGGTCGGAAGGCAAGGACTACGTCACCCGCGACGGCGATGTGTTCCACTTCCTGTTCAACGTATAAGGCTGGCCGCAGGGCCGGAGGGCCGGGCGGCGGGTGGCGCGGGCCGCGTGCTACCCCGTCCCCTCGGTCTCGATCTTCAGCACCGCGCCACAGTGCTTGCAGTGCACCGCGTCGGCGTCATGGCGGCCCAGTCCGCAGCTTTCGCAGGCGTGGCGGACTTTTGACGGCTGGAACACGGTCTGGGCCAGCCGCAGGAACAGGGCCACGCCGACCACCATGATGACCACCGACAGCAGCCGCCCGCCCTCGCCGGTCAGCGTGATGTCGCCGAAACCGGTGGTGGTGAGCGTGGTGACCGTGAAGTACAGCGCGTCGAGATAGCTGGTGATCGCCGGGTTGTCCCGATACTGAAGGGTGAAGACCAGCGCGGTGACCAGGAAGATGAAGGTCACCAGGTTGATGACGCTGATGATCACGTCCTCGTTGCGGCGGAAGAAGGCGGTCTCGCGGCGCAGGTCGCGCAGCACCCGGTAGGACTGGAACAGCCGGAACGAGCGCAGAATGCGCAGGAAGCCCAGATTCTGGGCCAACAGCGGCGCCAGCAGCAGCGAGAACACCACGATCAGGTCGATCACCATGATCGGCCGCACCAGGGCGCGCCGGGGGTTGGGCGCGATCCACAGCCGCGCCACCACGTCGGCCAGGATCACCAGGCCGATGGCCACGTCCGTCATCAGGATCCAGGGACGCGGCTCCATGGGCATGGTGGCGACGATGAAGGCGATGGAGCACAGGTCGAAGGCGATCAGGCCATAGCGGAAGAGCTTGGCGCGCCGGCTCAGCCCCGTGTACAGGCCGTTCACGCGCTGCTTCAGGCTCAAGGGGGTCATGGGTCCTCCGTCCGCGTCCCGGCCACCGTCGTCCCCAGGGTTTCGGCGCCGGCCGGGTCGTTCGGCCGGCCGACCGACGGCACGACCGGATCGGTATCACCATAGCCGACGCTGATCAGGGTGGCGACCGACCTCCCCCATGATCCTGAACAGGCCGCCGGCCCCGCCGGGTCGCACCCCACATCCTTTGGACGCGCGCAACCATTCCCTCCCTCTTTACCTTTGGAGCCCATTGGCCGTACCCTGGAGGAACCGTGCGGCCGGGAGCCTCAAGCCATGACCCCTGTCGCGCCACGGCGCGTCGTGATCCTCGCCGTCCTGGCCACCCTGGGCTGGACGGCGACGTTGGCTGTGTCCCTGGGCTGGGAACTCTCCTTGTTGAGGGACCAGGTCCTGGCGCTCGGCCGTTTTCAAGCCCAGGGCGCCTTCGACCGCGACCTCAGCTACAGGCTGTGGAACGCGGCGACCGGAGGCGTCTACGCCAGCGCCGAGGTGGTCGAGCCCAATCCCTATCTGGAGGTCGAGCACCGCGACCTGGATACGGTGGCCGGACCGCTGACCCTGGTCAATCCGGCCTACATGACGCGCATCGTGCATGGCATCGCCGCCAAACGCTCGGGCATCGTCAGCCATATCACCAGCCTGGAGCCCATCCGCCCGGCCAACGCCCCGGCCCCCTGGGAGCGCGAGGCCCTGGCAGGGTTCGCGGCCGGCGATACCGTCCACACCTCCGTGGTCACGGCCGACGACGGCGCCGAGGTGCTGCGCTTCATGCGCCCCTTGAGCGTCGAGGAACCCTGCCTCGCCTGCCACGAAAAGCAGGGCTACGCCGTCGGCGACGTGCGGGGCGGCATCAGCGTCATCGTGCCCCTGGCGCCCATCGCCGCCATCGTCGCGCCGACGCGCACGGCGTCGCTCATCGGCCACGCGAGCGTCTGGCTGCTGGGCCTGGTGGGCATCGGCCTGGGCGCGCTGGCCATGGTGCGCCTGGGCGCGCGGCTGGAGACGGCGCGGCACCGGGCCGAACAGACCGACCAGGCCAAGTCCCGCTTCCTGGCCACCATGAGCCACGAACTGCGCACGCCGCTGAACGCGGTGCTGGGGTTCTCCCAGGTCATGGAGCAGAACTTGTTCGGCCCCCTCGGAAGCGGGCAGTACGACGGGTACGCGCGCGACATCCGCAAGAGCGGCGAGCATCTTCTCGGGCTCATCAACGACGTCCTGGACCTGTCGAAGATCGAGTCCGGACGCCTGACCCTGGAAGACCAGCCCCTGTCGCTGGCCGACCGGACCCAGGACGCCCTGGAACTGATGCGCGAACAGGCACGCGGCGCCGGCCTGCGCCTGGACCACGACATCCCGCCGGACCAGCCCGACCTGCTGGGCGACCCCCGGGCGCTGCGACAGATGCTGCTCAACCTGCTGAGCAACGCGATCCGTTTCACGCCCACCGGCGGGCATGTGCGGGTGTCGGCCTCGGTGGACGAGCATGGCGGTCAGGCGTTGAGCGTGCGGGACACCGGCGTCGGCATCCCCGAGGATCAGCTTCACAAGGTCCTGCAGCCGTTCCACCAGGCGCCGACGCCACGCCAGCGGGGCGAGCGCGGCACCGGCCTCGGCCTCACGCTGGTCGAGGCGTTCATGGGCCTGCACGGCGGCACGGTGGAGATCCAGAGCCGTGTCGACGGGGGCACCACGGTGACGCTGCGCTTTCCCGCGCGGCGCTCGCTGGCGCCGTCGCCGCGCGATCGTCCGCGCGGCGGTCCCGAGAACCGGCCGCCGGCGGCCGGCGGCGACCCGGGCCAGCACCGGACCGACCCCGGGATCGCGCACGGCGCGCGGGCCAGGGCATGACCCAGCGCCTTCGTAGTGATTTGGAAACGGCTTTGCCTTAGACTACCTCGAACGTCTACCGTAGACGGTCATCCGCATCCCCGCCTCGCCGAGGGCGCGCGGCCCGTGACATCTCCGCTCCGCCTCGTCCTGCCGGCCTCGCCGGGTCCGGGCCGCGACGCCCCCCTCACCCCATGGGACAGGCGCGCGACGCCACCGAACGAGGGCGCGGCGGATGCGGACGGAACCGGGTGCGCTCCACGAACACGGTAACACGAGCCTGCGTCCCATGACCCTGCCTCCCCCGTCCCGCGTGCTGCCGGTCCTGTTGCTCGGGCTCGCGCTGACCGCCTGTTCGCTCACCGGCGACGAGCCGGCCATCCCCGGGTCCGCCCCCGAGACACCGGTCTCGCCGTCGGCGCCGGTAAGCCGCGACCTGTCGCTCCGCCCCTTCAGCAAGCCGGACGCGCGCCACATGTTCGCGCGGGGCTACGTGGCGGTCGCCAGCCGCTACATCGAGCCGGTGAACCTCGCCGACTTCGTGGTCGCCGGCCTGCGCGGTCTCACCAGCCTGGACGCGCGCCTGGATGCGCGCATCGTCGGGGCGACGGTCGAGGTGCTGTACGACGGCCGGCGGGTCGCCGCCTTCGACCGCCCGGACCAGGACCACGGCGGCGCCTGGGCCGACCTGACCCTGGACGCCGTGCAGGCCGCCCGCGCGGTCTCGCCCGATCTGGCGTCGGCCGACGCCGAGGCCCTGTACGACGCCCTGTTCGACGCCGCGCTGGCCAGCCTGGATCCCTTCTCGCGCTACGCCGGGGCCGAGGAGGCGCGTCTGAACCGGGGCAGCCGCAACGGCTTCGGCGGCATCGGCATCGTCTTCGACGTCTCCGAGGACGGCATCGTCCGGGTCGAAGAGGTGGTGCGGGGCGCCCCGGCGGAGGCCGCCGGCCTGCGCGCGGGCGACCGCATCGTCAGCGTCGACGGGCGACCGCTGGAGCGCGCCGACATGACCCTGGTGCGCAACCTGCTGCGCGGACCGGTGGGCGCCAGCGTCCGCCTCGGCGTGGACCGGGGCGGGCAACGCCTGTCGGTGACCATCCGGCGCGGCCTGATCGTCATGCCCACGGTCGAGTTGACGTTTGACGGCGATATCGCGGTGATGCGGGTGAGCAGCTTCAACCAGGCCACCACCGAGGCCGTGGCCGAGGCCGTGCGCGCGGCGCGCCGCCAAGCCGGCGCCGGCGCCGGCCCGGCCGCCGGACCCCGGGGCCTGATCATCGACATGCGCGGCAACCCGGGGGGCCTGCTGGATCAGTCGGTCACCATGGCCGACCTGTTCCTGGATGGCGGCACCATCGTCTCCACCCGGGGCCGCCATCCCGAGGCCCGCCAGTACTACAGCGCCACCGGCGGCGACGTCGCCGGGGGCCTGCCCATCGTCGTGCTGATGGACGGCGAGTCGGCCTCGGCTGCCGAGATCGTCGCCGCCGCCCTGCAGGACGGGGGCCGCGCCGTGGTCATCGGCACCACCAGCTACGGCAAGGGCACGGTGCAGACGGTCATCCAGCTTCCCAACGGCGGCGAGATCACGCTCACCTGGTCGCGGTTCCACAGCCCGTCCGGCTATGTGCTGCACGGCCTGGGGGTTCCGCCGGTGGCCTGCACCAGCGGCCGGGCCGACCAGACCGGCCCCCGCGTGGTGGACAGCGTGCTTGAGGACCTGCGCACGCACGCCCTGCACATCGCCCGGCGCCTGTCGTCCTGGCAGCACACCGCCTATGAGGACACCGAGCGGCGGCGCCAGTTGCGCGCCCTGTGCCCGGCCGAGCCCCACGAGATCAACGGCCTGGACGAAGTGGTGGCGCGCCGCCTGATCGCCGACCCGGGCCTGTATGCGCGGGCCGTCGGGCTGGTGCGGGCCAACGCCGCCCTGCGCCCGTGACCGGGATCCCGGCGCCGGCCTCCGACGCGGCGCGGCCGCGTGGTCCCTTGCCGTCGCCCGAGACCGTCACGTTTTTTGGGGAACCTATATTTTTACGAGAAGACCAACACACCTAATAAGCGGAATCGGTTGCGGTGCCCCGTCGCGCCCCGCCCGGAGTCCCGTCCAGGCGAGATTGCGTCCCCAGGACCGCGCAAGGACTATTGTCCCCCGCCAGACAGCGCACTATTCTCGGAGATGGCGGTTCATCGTCGGGACGCTCCTTCTTTCGGACCATCCCGGCCGAATCGTTCGGACCGGCGCTCCCCGTACCGCGAGGCGGGCGTCGACTCCGGAACCACAGCCGAGAGGCATCCTCACATCGCCAACGACCTCGCGCGCGTCGCGTGAGGACCGTGGCCAGGAGGGCACGATACCCACGGGAAGACGTGGCCGCAGGGCCCGGGCTTCCTGGTCCGGCACCGACCCCGGCGCATCCGGCGTCACGCGCGTGACGTCCGCCTGTCCGCCGCGAGGGTCCACGGCCCCCGGACCGCCTCCGACCGCCCGGTTCGCGCCGGTGGTCAGACCGCTAGGACCCACACGACCCCGACCGACGATCACGAGGCACAGGATCGCCGGAGTTCGGTCGGGGATCGATACGATTGCCAACAGGTGTTCGAGACCGGGCCGGCGATGCCCGGACCGGAGGATCGCTCCCATGTCCATGGTCCATCTCGTCCCGATCCGGCCAGCGCCCGGGCGCCCCTCGCGGGGCGGTCCGAGGCGCGCCGCGGGATGTCCCGGAGCGTGGGCCGGGCGGCGAGGCCGCGCGCCCTGGGCGCCGGCCGCGACCGCCAGGACGATCCCCGCCGCGCCGGTCCCTGGTCTCTTGTCAGGACATGACCCCGGTGCCCCCGCGACAGCGGGCCGGCCGCCGAGGTCTCCACGGAGATCACCCCTTCATGACCAAGCGCATGCTCATCGACACGAGCCACCCGGAAGAAACCCGGGTGGTCGTCCTGGACGGGAACCGTCTGGAAGAATTTGACGTCGAAACCAGTACCAAGAGACAGATCAAGGGCAACGTTTATCTGGCCAAGATTGTCCGCGTCGAACCGTCGCTTCAGGCCGCCTTCGTTGAATATGGCGGTAATCGCCACGGCTTCCTGGCCTTCAACGAAATTCACCCCGACTATTACCAGATTCCCGTCGCCGACCGGCAAGCGTTGCTCGCCGAGCAGGAAGCCCGCCAGCGCGCCGCCGACGAGGAAGAGGAGCGCAGCGCCGACGGCGGGGGCAACGGAGCCGGCGAGGACGTCGAGGTTCTGGGCGGCGAGGAGACGGTGTCCGCCGCGACCCCCTCGATCCCATTGAACGGCCTGCGCCACTACAAGATCCAGGAGGTCATCAAGCGCCGCCAGATCGTGCTGGTGCAGGTGGTCAAGGAAGAGCGCGGCAACAAGGGCGCGGCCCTGACCACCTATCTGTCGCTGGCCGGCCGCTACTGCGTGTTCATGCCCAACACGGCGCGGGGCGGCGGCGTGTCCCGCAAGATCAGCAGCCAGACCGACCGGCGCCGCCTCAAGTCCATCCTCGGCGACCTGCACGGTCCGGCCGGCGGATCGGTGATCCTGCGCACCGCCGGGGCCGAGCGCAGCAAGGCCGAGATCAAGCGCGACTTCGACTTCCTGATGCGCCAGTGGGAGCAGATCAAGGACACGACGCTGAAGTCCATCGCACCGTCGCTGATTCATGAGGAAGGCAACCTCATCAAGCGGGCCATGCGCGACATCTACACCCGCGACATCGAGGAGATCATCGTCGACGGCGAGGACGGCTATCGCGGCGCCAAGGACTTCATGAAGATGCTGACGCCCTCCCACGCCCGGAAGGTGCAGCCCTACCGCGACCACGCCATGCCGCTGTTCCACCGCTTCCAGGTGGAAAGCCAGCTTGACGCCATGCACAGCCCGGTGGCCAACCTGCGCTCCGGCGGCTATCTGGTGTTCAACCAGACCGAGGCCCTGGTGGCCATCGACGTCAACTCGGGCAAGGCCACCAAGGAGCGGCATATCGAGGAAACGGCCCTCAAGACCAACCTGGAGGCCGCCGACGAGGTCGCCCGGCAGTTGCGCCTGCGCGACCTGGCCGGGCTGATCGTCATCGACTTCATTGACATGGACGACGGCCGCAACAACGCCGCCGTCGAGCGCCGCCTGAAGGAAGCGCTGAAGCAGGACCGCGCGCGCATCCAGGTGGGCCGCATCAGCGCCTTCGGCCTGATGGAAATGTCGCGCCAGCGGCTGCGCCCCAGCCTGATGGAAACCGCCTTCCACACCTGCCGGCATTGCCACGGCACGGGCGTGGTGCGCTCCATCGAGTCCACGGCCATCCACATGCTGCGCGTGATCGAGGAAGAGGGCGTGCGGCGCCGCTCGTCCGAGGTCACCCTGAAGGTGCCGACGCCGGTCGCGCTCTACATCCTCAACAACAAGCGAGCCATGCTGGCGGCCATCGAGGCCCGCTACGACTTCCGCGTCGTCATCGAGGGCGACGAGGCGCTGATCATTCCCGACTTCGGCCTGGACCGGGTGCAGGCGCAGCGCGGCGAGGGTGACGGCCCCGCGACGGCGAGCGAGACCGCGCCCGTCGAGGACACCCACCCCGAGGACGAGGACGAGACCGAGGACGACGGCGACACCGGGAGCGACGCCGGGGGCGGCACCGAACGCGCCAACGGCGAGGACGACGACGCCACGCGGGCCAGCGGCAAGAAGCGCCGGCGCCGGCGGCGCCGGCCGCGCCGGGACAGCGACGACCGCGCGGAGAGCAACGACAACACGCGCCCGGACGACGATGGCGAGGACGAGTCCCGGGACGATACCGCCGCGCCCCCCGGCGCGGACGCGAGCGACGCCAGCCGGGATAATGACGACGACTCCGCCGACACCGACCGCGAGGACGCCGAGACCACGGACGGCGATACGGAGACCGACGGCGAGGGCGAGAGCCGGTCGCGCCGCCCCCGCCGGCGCCGAGGCGGACGCCGCAATCGCGGTCGGCGCGGCGAGGAGACGGGTAGCGAGGAGACGGGTAGCGAGGAGACGGGCGGTGAGAACGGGACGGACGGCCCCACCCCCGCCAATGATGCCAACGACGCCAACGGCGCCACGGACGCGGCGGACACCGACGACAGCCAGGATAACGGGGACGGCGAGGACGAGGGCGCGGTCGCCCTGATGGAAGCGGTCGAGACGGACTGGGCCGACCCCGACGCACCCCAGCCCCAACGCGAAACGGAACCCGAGACGGTGACCGCCGAGGAACGGGACGACGCCGGGGCCGATGGGGACGCGGCCGCCGATCCGACCCCGGCCGAGGCACCGCCCGCCGCCGAGGACGAAACGCCCCCGGCCGCGCCGCCCCTGGAGCCGGTCGCCGAAGAGGCCGCCTCGCCGGCGGAGACACCCGAAACGGTCAATCCACAGATGGACGGCCCCCAAGTGGATGCTTCCGACACGGATGCCGTCGACGAGGCGCAGAGCGGAGGAGGCCGCCGGGGCTGGTGGCAGCGCTGACCGGTCGGGACGGGGGACAGGACAGCGGCCGAACCGGCCCGCCACCCGGCCACCCCCGCTCCCTGCCCCAAGGAAACGCAGGGAGAGGGGATGGGCCGGTGACGCCCAGGCCCCGTTTCGCGGGGCCTGGTTTTCCTTGAGATGGGGCGCCTTTCAGGCGCCCCACGTCGAGTGGTCGCAGTCGTCCACCACCGGTCTCAGCGCCACATCGCCCGGATGCGGTCGTACTCCACCAAGGTCTCCTCGCTGGCGGGCTTGCCGAACAGAGACACCAGGATGGCGACGCCCCCACAGACGATGAAGCCGGGCAGGATTTCATAAAGGTCGAACAGGCCGCCGGTCTGCGCCTTCCAGACCACCACCGTCACGGCGCCGGAGACCATCCCGAACAGGGCGCCGTTGCGGCTGAGGCCGCGCCACATCAGGCTGAGCAGCACGATCGGCCCGAAGGCGGCGCCGAACCCGGCCCAGGCATAGGAGACCAGGGACAACACCGAACTGTCCCGGTCGGTGGCCAGCAGGGTGGCGATCAGGGCGATGATCACCACCGAAATCCGGCCGACCCAGACCAGTTCCGTCTCCGGGGCCTCCTTGCGCAGGATCTGGCGGTAGAAGTCCTCGGTGATGGCCGAGGAGGACACCAGAAGCTGACTGTCGATGGTGGACATGACGGCGGCCAGGATCGCGGCCAGCAGAATTCCCGACACCATCGGGTGGAACAGGACCTGACTCAGCACGATGAAGACCTTTTCGGGGTCGTCGAGTTGGTCCGGTCCGAAGTAGGCGATGGCGATGGAGCCCGTGAACATGGCGCCGAACAGGCCGATCACCATCCAGCCCATCCCGATCAGGCGCGCCAGGGGAATGTCGGAGACCCGCCGGATGGCCATGAAGCGGGCCAGGATGTGCGGCTGACCGAAGTAGCCGAGGCCCCAGGCGGCCAGCGAAATGATGCCCAGCACCGTCATGTCGTGGAAGGCATCCAGGAACTCCGGGTTCGTCTCGGCGACGGCGGCGGTCACGGCGTCCCAGGAGCCGACCTGTTGCAGGGTGACGAACGGGATGACGATCAGCGCCAGGAACATCAACGTGCCCTGCACGAAGTCGGTCCAGGACACGGCCAGGAAACCGCCCAGGAAGGTGTAGGCAATGATGACGGCGGCGCCGATCCACAGGGCCGCGTCATAGGGCATGTCGAAGGTCGCCTCGAACAGCTTGGCGCCGGCGACCAGACCGGATGACGTGTAGAAGGTGAAGAACAGCAGGATCACCACCGCCGACAACACCCGCAGCAGCCGGGTTTCGTCCGAGAAGCGGTTTTCCAGGAAATCCGGCAGGGTCAGGGCGTTGCTCGCCTGCTCGGTGTAGATGCGAAGGCGCGGCGCCACCAGCTGCCAGTTCAGATAGGCACCGACCGACAGGCCGATGGCGATCCAGATCTGGTTCATGCCGGCGGCGAACAGCGCACCGGGAAGGCCCAGCAGCAGCCACCCGGACATGTCCGAGGCCCCGGCGGACAACGCGGTGACGCCCGGACCGAGCGATCGCCCGCCCAGGATATAGTCGGACAGGCTGTCGGTCAGGCGGAAGGCGATGATGCCAATGGTCACCATGCCGATCAGATAAACAACAAAGGTCAGGGTTGTCGCGTTCACCATGGTCTCA
The DNA here is from genome assembly GCF_014197915.1 of Roseospira visakhapatnamensis. Taxonomy (GTDB): domain Bacteria; phylum Pseudomonadota; class Alphaproteobacteria; order Rhodospirillales; family Rhodospirillaceae; genus Rhodospira; species Rhodospira visakhapatnamensis. The sequence continues at coordinate 250,316 of NZ_JACIGK010000001.1, read as the reverse complement.
TCCCTCCCCGCGTCGCGCGCCGAGAACGTGGACAAGCCACGACAGCAGGGAGAGAAGGACCACAAGAGGCATGGGAATCAGCAACCAGTACCAGGTTGCCGTCGTCAGGGTCGCATCCATGGGCAGGTCGTCCGCTGTTGGGAGTGATCGTCTCCTCCACGGGCCAGACGATGGCCATCCGCCACCGCGTGCCCCCGACGCGCACCAGGACGCACCCACGCGCGCCAGGGAACCACCGCGCATCACATGGAGGAGGGTTGCGAGTCTCTCCATAGTCCGGTCCGGCCCGGGACGTAACCTCTTTTGTCCCGTGTCCCGGGCTCCGGCCGGTCGTCGAACCGCCGGCGAGGCCGCGTCACCGGGCCGCGTCCGGCCCGTCCTCCGGCCCCGGCTCCCGATCGGCGCCGCGACGGGTGAGCACCGCGATCCGCTGTTGGGCGCGGCGCGCGAACACCCCGTCCGGAAAGACCGACAGATAGGTGCGGATGGTGTCGGGATCGTCGCTGTGGCGCACGGCGCGCCACAACGCGGTCTCGATGGTGCGCAGGCGGGTGTGCGGCGAGAGGCCGTCGCCATCATCCCCGGCATGCCCGCCCATGGTGTCCGGCACGGCGATCAGCGCACCCGCGCGCGCGGCATGGTCGGCGCGGATCTCCTCGGGCAACGGCACGAGGCCCACATGCGTCAGCGATCCCGCCGGTCCCGACAGGGCGGGATCCATGACCATGGCGATGAACGCTCGCAGGCCCGGGATCAGGTCGACGTGGTCCGGTTTGACGATCAGGTACAGCGGGCGGGCGGCGGGATAGTCGGCGATGCGCGCGCGGGTGGGGGGGACGCCGTCGATCGGAAGCCCCACCAGCGCCGCCGCCGCCGCGACATCCGACGGCCGAAGCAACGCGATGGCGCCGTCGCCGGCCCGCGCCTTCAGGGTCGCCACCAGATCCTCGGACGGCGCGCTCAGGCGCTCGACCGCCGCATCGTCGCGCAGGGCGCCGCAGGGCGCCGCCGGCGTCTGGAGCCCCATCACATCCCGACAGCCGCGCGCCAGGATACTCTCGGCCAGGATATCGGTCGCCGTGGTGGCGACGGGCGGCAGCACGACACGGATCGGCAGGTCCGGCAACGCCGGATCGATGGCCGACCAGCGCCGATACGGGTTGGCCACCAGCGCCGGGCGGGACTCGTCGGCCGTCGCGGGATCCGGCACCCGCGCCGCCAGCGCCAGGAACAGGTGTCGCGCTGTCAGCGCCAGGGGCGGCCCCTCCTCCCGGCGCGCCGTGGCCAGCACCACGGTATCGAACCCCACCGGCAGCGAGAGCACGTCGCCGACCATGTTGTCCCGGCAGCGCGCGCGTTCGGCGTCGTCGATCGGACGGGTGGCCATCGCCACATCGGGGAAGCCAGCGCCGAGCCCCCCGCACAGCAGCTTCAACACCGCCCGCGTTTCGGTCGTCTCGACGCGGGGGTACTTGAAGCGCGTGGACTGGCCGAAGTGCTCGACCAGATGCGAGACATAGGGATGGGTCGCCCGCGAGCCGATCACGCTGACATAGTCGCGGCCGGCCTGCGCATGGGCGGAACCCGCCGCCGCCAGCACCATCGCCAGGACCGGCGCCACCCCCAGCGGCGCGCGCGAGACCCGCGCGGTGGCCGCGCGACATCCCCGGCGAGGCGACGCGCGTCCGGGCACCGGATCAGAGGTCCCGGCCGCAGTCGCAGGACCGGACCTTGTCCCGGGTCCAGTCGCGGCGGGGATCGGACACGGCCACCAGCAACGCCCCAATCACCGGTGTCAGGACCAGCGAGGCGAAGAAGTATCCCCACCCGCCCATCTTCCGGCGGCGCCCGATGATGCCCAGGATGGCGCACAAGCCCACGTAGCCCGTCACCAGAAACGGCGTAGACAGCAGCGGCACGGCGAAGCCTCCCCTCAAGCGGATGATCGCGGACACGGCGCGTCGGCCGGCGCCCCCTGGTCCCCGGGCAGCGGCGAGACCGCCCCCGCCGGACCGAAGACCAGGATGTCGCCCTTCTCCAGCGTCGCGAACGCGACGTCCTTGGTGTAGATGCTGCCGCGCCGATCGAACGAATGGCGGCCGGTCAATCCGCGCCATGCCAACGTGTATCGCAGCACGGTTGCAATGCTGAGCGGCACGGTCGCGTTCGCCTGACGCATCGCATGGGCGAGCAGCCCCATGGCATCATACCCCTGGGCGGCCCAGGCATCGGGGGCACAGCCAACCCTGTCGGTGAACGCCTGGCGGAACCGGCGCACCCGGGGTGACCCGCCATAGGGGTTGAACAGGCTCGGCATGGCGATGCGCGGCGTCTCGCGCCCGACCCGGCGCCGCAGGGCCACCGGATCGGTCACCCGGCCGAGGACACAGTGGGTGTTCAGGGACATCTCCAGGGCCTGGCCGATAATGGCGCCGGCCGCCGCCCCGTCGGTGAGCAGCAGCAGGGCGTCATGGGGAAACGCCCCCAGGTCGGCCAGCAGGTCGCGAAAGGTCTCGCGGCCGGTGAAGAAGGACCGCTGCACGGCAATGGTCATGTCCAGGGTGGTGGCCTGTGCCGCGAACACGTGGCGCAGGGGCGCCGCGCGGTTGTCCCGGTGGCTGAGGATGGCGATGCGCCGGTACCCGAGGCTCGAACAGAAGGTCGCGGCCTGGCGGATGATGTCCTCGTCGCTGGGAATGGTGCTGAACACGTATCGGAACCCGAACCCATGCATGCCGTGGTCGGCCATGGTGGCGTTGAGGAACAGAACGCCGCTGTCCTCGTAGAGGATCGATGCCGGGCCGGCGCCGGCCGGCACCGTGTGGCCGAGGACGGCGATCAGGGAGGGTTCGCGGACGAGCGCGCGCGCGCGGTCGCGCGCCCCGGCGCGGGGGTCGGCGGCGCCGGACTCGTCGGGAAGCACCGTCAGCGTGACCGGCCGGCCCAGAACACCACCGCCGGCGTTCAGGTCCTCGACCGCCAGTTCGACGCCCTCCAGCAGCAGCGCGTCGGGCCGGCGGGTCCAGACCACGCCGATGTCGATGGTGCCCTCGCCGCTCCGGTCACGCTCGGCCGCCAGGGCGGCGCGCTCGTCGGCGTCGGCCCGTCCGCAGGCCGTGGTCAGGGTCGCCAGCCCCGCCGCGCCAACCGCCAGGAAGCCGCGCCGATTCACGGCCCGGCCAGCCGCGCGGCGGGCAGCACCGACGCCGAGGTCGACGGGATCACCGGCGACGCCCCCGGGTCGGCACCGGCGCCGGGTCCGGGGGGCGTCCCGGGGGGCGTCCCGGGGGGCGTCCCGGCGGGCACCACGCCACACGACCCGAGGGCCGGCAGGGTGGCGGCCGGGTCGTCGGAACCCGGGTTCAGGATCACCGGCAACCCGCCATCGCCGCCGCCGATGACGATCATCTTGCTGTTGGCCGAACGCGCGAGATCCAGGGTCGCCATGACCCCGTGAAAGCGCAGGATGTCCGGGGTGAGGGTCGCCTGGACATTGGTCTGGAAGTCGCGGATGCCCCGGGATTCGATCCTCTTGCGCTCCGCTTCCTGCTGTTCGCGGGCCAGACGGAATTCGTAGGCCTTCCAGCGCTGCTGCTGAACCAGCTTCTCGGCGATGGCGGCGTGCACCTCCTCCGGCAGCGTCACCGAACGGATGATGACATCGTCGATGAACACGAACTTCTGGCCGGCTTCCTCGATCGCCTTGACGACGATGTTGGTCAGGATGCCTTCCTTGTTGGTGTAGACATCCTCGGGGTCGTGGCGCCCGATATTGCGACGCAACACGGACTCCACCTCCGGCACCACGATCTTCTGGACATAGTCCGGGCCGACCCGCTGATGCAGGAGGCCGACCAGATCGTATTCCGGGTAAAACCGGATCGACAAGGATAACGAAATGGGCAGGCCCTTGTTGGTCAGGACCCGGAGGTCCTGGCGCACGGTCTGGACGCGCACGTCGTAGACGTACATCCGGTTCCAGGGCTTCAGAATGTGCAGACCCTCGGGATACACGTAGTCCGTCACGGTCCCCCCATGAAACGGGCGATACAAGGCGCCCGCCTCGCCGGGATGGATCAGCACCAGCAACCCGTTCCACAAGTACAGAAGGACCAGCAGGACCACCAGGACCGTGACGGCGGCCAGCGGCAGCAGGCCGTCGCCGAGGACCCCCGCGACGCGACCCAGTCCGCCCCGGACTCCGTCGCCGTCGGGCCGGCCATCGTTGAAGCCGTCGTCGTCCAGCGCGGACCGGCCCGCCCCGGCCCCCGCGCCGCCTGGGGACCCGGACGCGTCCGCGTGCCGGCCCGTGCGCCTGAAGAAGCCCATGCCGCTTGTGTCCCCACCCCCTCGGGGGTCGGCCCGGACCGGCCGTCCCCACTGACCGGGTCAGACCCCCGGGTGCCCCCGTCCATGCCCCGTCCATGCCGCGCCTTCCATGCCGCCTTCCGTGCCCCCGTCCGCATCCGCGTCCGTGGTGGGCGCCGATCAGGCGGACGCCGCCGCCCGGCCCTCGTCCGCGGGCGGATGGCCGGCGTTGAGGTCGGCCGCCTCCGCCTTGCCGCGCTTGACGGCGTCGCGGAAGCGCTCGCGCACGTCGGCGGGACGGAAGGTGAGCAGCGTGCCCCCCGACGCGAAGTGCTCGGCGAAGATGCGGCCGATGGCGTAGGTGATGGCGCCCCCCAGGATGGCCATGCTCGCGCCGCCGGCCAGGCTGCCGATCACCGGGAAGACCTTGAGCAGGCTGCCGGCGGTGGCCACGGCGGTGATGGGCACGATGCCGCCGATCAGCGACAGCACCAGGGACTTGGCGATGTTCTCCGAGAACCGTACGGAATAGCGCCGCGCCAGGGCGTGGATCAGCTTCAGTTCCACCGCGATCAGGGCCGCGATATCGAACACCGGCACGGGCACCAGCGACAGCGCCATGGCGCTGATGACGTAGGTCTTGATGAGGTTGTCGATCTGCGCGTCGGTCGGGGGGATCGTGTGCCCCGCCGCGACCGCGTCGTCGACGGCATCCCCGGCGTCGGTCGCGGCTTCGGTCTGATCGGTCTCGGTGATCATATCGACCTCCTTGTCGTGGACGATCGGGCGTGTCGTGGACGATCGGGGGGCACGGTGGGCCGCGCATCACCGTCGCACGCCACGCCGGCCTGTCCACCCTGGACCGCCAACCTTTCTATTTCATTTCGAAGCCGAAGTGTCTCATGAAGCGCGCGGCGGCGCAATCGCCATCCGTTTCCAGGAACCGGACATCGCTCTATGGCTGAGACTCGGCCCGGGGATGCTCTCCGGCCGGCGAGCGCGCCGCGTCGGCGGATCCGGCGGGACGCGGCCCGACGCCGTCGACCCGGTCGCGCATGCGGGACGCCACCTGGCGTCCCTGGGCCAGCGCGGACTTGAAGTGCGCGCGGGCGGCGTCGAGTTTGATGTCGTGGAGGGTTCCGCCGCGCTCGTAGTGGCGGATGAACACCTGCCCCAGGGCATAGACGACGGCGCCGGACAGCAGGGAGACCCCGCCCGCCCCCACTACCGACCCGACGATGGGGACCGACTTCACGGCGCTGGCCATGCTGCCCACGGCCGTCACCGGAAGCACGGCCGGGATCAGGGCGATCAGCGCCGCGCGCGCGGCCTCGTTCGAGAAGGGCACCCCATAACACTGGCTCAGCCCGTGAACCATGCGCACCGAAAGGCCCACCACGCTGGCGACATCGACCACCGGCACGGGCACCAGGCCGATGGCCATGGCCGCGATGACGTTGCCGCGCACCAGGGACTGGGCCTCCGCATGGATGAGGTCGGCGACGGTCGGCAGGTCGTCCGCGCCGCCGTCCCCATCGTCCCTCCCGTTGTCCCCCCCATTGTCCCTCCCGTCGTCCCTCCCGTCGGGGATGGGCTCATCGCCCCGGTCGAGGTCCGAGGAGGATCGCGGCGGCGGCTCTGCATGCGCGTCGTCGGTCATGGGTGTCACGGCTCCCGGGGGTGTGAGGGTGGAGACATGGTTTCGGCGGCGACCGCGCGGTCCATCCGGAGGAGAGCGGGTCCACGCGCCGACCATGGCCCGCCAGAGACCCTCGGCGCGCCGGCCCGGGACCCCGGACCCTGCGGCCCCCCCCGCCGGGTCGATCCCCGGGCCGTCCCTCAGGCCGTCCTTGGGGCCGGAGGCCGTCGGCAGCAGCCGCAGCAGGCGCGCGCCGCCAAGCCGGCCGCGCCGCAGCCCCCGGGCCACCCCCTGGACGACGCGCGCCAAGCGGCCCCACGGAACGATCCTGACCCATCCGTAAAGGACCCACATGGCACCGTCTTGCTCGATGGCGCAACGCGCGCGGAGCCGTGGCGCCCGGACCGGACGGTCGGTGGTCCCGCACCCCGTCCACGGGCACCCCAGAAACAGTAGGCCGCAGGCATACGGTGATCAACCCGGTTCATAAAGCCCTTTGATCGCGGACCGTCGCCAGCCATGCGCCCGTCGCGCGTCGCGGCGCCCGGGACTCCACGGGCGGACCTCCCCGCGCGACCCCCCTCGACGACACCGGAGCCGAACTGTACTGTTCCGAGTGCCTTGCCATGAGGACTGGTGAATGGTGTCGGAGCGATCCCGTCAGGTCGGCACGCCGAGGCGACCACCCGCCGGCGTGAGTCTACTGGTCATCCTCGTGGGCGCCACCAGCGCGGGGGTCGGTGGAGCGCTGGGCTATGCGGTCGGCTTTCTGCCGGATCGCCAGGCGCCCGGCTGGGTGTTCGTGGCCGCGCTCGTGATGATCGTCGCGTTCGTGACCCTGCGCACCCCGATGATGGTGGCCATCCACGGCCTGATCCACGCGCGGACGCTGAGCCACCGCCGCGCCGTCATCCGGGCGCTGGGCCAGATGCCGTTCGAGACCCTCCGGGCGCTCGGCCCGGATGCCCTCCGTCACCGGATCATCGACCTCGGGCACCGGGCTACCGAGTCCGCCCTGTTGATCGCGCAGGGCTGGCAGGTGGTGGCGCGCGTGCTGGCCGCCTTCATCCTCATCGCCATGATCGCGCCGACCGTGTTCCTGGCGCTGACGGGGATCGCCCTGGCCATGACGCTGGGGCTGGCCCTGGCGACCCAGCGCATGCTGGCCCACGAGCGCGTCATACGCGAGGCCCAGGAGCGGACGTTCGAGGGCATGGCGGAGATGCTGCGCGGTTTCAAGACCCTGAAGCTCAACCCGGCCCTGGCCCGGGACTTTCACGCCGCCGAGCTGGCGGGGCCGTCCGACGCCGCCGCGCGGGCCGGACGCGCGGCCGGCCGCCTGCTGGCCACGACCACGGCGATGACCAACGCCGTGCGCTTCGCCCTGGTGGCGCTGGTGCTGGTCCTGGGGCCACATCTCGGCGACGGCACCGTCGCGCCGGAGGCCCTGGGCGCGGTCGCCCTGATCGTCGCCATGCCGCTGTACGTCCTTGATCAGACCCCGGTCCTAGCGCGGGCGATGGAGGCGCGGCGCGCCCTGGAGGCCTTCACGGCGGAGGTGCGCGCGGCCGCCCGCCCCCCGGCGTCCCCGGTCGCCACCGAACCGCCGCCGCCGGCAACGTTCACCGGGCTGGACACCCTCGATCTCGTCTACCGCTATCGCGATCCGACGGCGACCGCCGGCTTCACGCTGGGGCCGCTCTCCTGCCGGATCGAGCCCGGCACGGTGACCTTCATCGTCGGCGGCAACGGCAGCGGCAAGACCACGATGCTGACCCTGCTGGTGGGGCTGATGCCACCGGCCTCGGGCGCCATCCTGCTGAACGGGCGTCCCGCCGACGCGGAGGCGCGCGCGGCGCTCTGCTCGGTGGTGTTCGCCGATCCGGTCCTGTTCAGCCGCGCCTATGGGCTTTCGCCCGCCCGGCGAGCGCGGCTGGCGCCGCTGCTGGAGGATCTGGGCCTGCCGCGCGCGCTCGGCCTGGACGCCGACACCCTGCATCCCCAGAGGGTGTCCATGGGCCAGCGCAAGCGGATTGCCCTGGCGCTGGCGCTGCTGGAAGACCGGCCCCTGCTGCTGCTGGACGAGGTCGCCGCCGACCAGGATCCGGCGTTTCGCCAGCGATTCTATCGGGACCTGCTGCCGCGCCTGACGGCGGAGGGGCGGACCATCGTGGCCGTCAGTCACGACGACCGGTGGTTCCATGTGGCGGACCAGATCATCCACCTGGACAGCGGACGGCGGGTCGGCCCCGGCGCCGATGCCGCGGCCTCATGACCGGCGTGACGGGCGCGCCAGACCCGTGGCCCGAGGCACCGCCCCGGGGGGCGCTCCTCCCCCTCGGGTCGATCCGCAGCGTGGTCCGCGCCCTGCTGATGCATGACCCGGACGGCGGGCCGGTCGGCCTGGTTCTGGCCGCGCTGACCGGCCTGGTGTTCGCGGTGGTGATCCTGACCGCCGGCGCCCTGATCCGGGACGCCGCGTCGCAGCCGGTCGACCTCGCCCGGCTGATCGGCTTCCTCGCCCTGGTGGCCGGGGCCGCCGTCGTCCACGGGATGGCCCTGGCGCGCGGGATGCGGAGCAGCGAGCGATGCCGGCGCGCCCTGCTGGACGGGCTGGTCGGCCGGCTGCGCGAGACCAGCCTGGAGGCGGTGGAGATCACCGGCGCCGACAGCCTGAGCGAGGCCGTCGCCCGCGCCTTGAGCACCGTGGCCAGCGGTGTCCTGCTGGTGTTCCAGATCGTGCAGCACGGCCTGACGCTGATCGTGTGCGCGCTCGTCATCCTGGTCACCACGCCCACGGTGTTCCTGTGCCTGGGCGCGGCGGCGGTGGTCTGGGGCGTCCTGGTCCGCCGGCGCCGCATTGTCGAACGCCGGGCCTCGGCCCGCGCCGCCGAGGCCGAGGCCCGCTTCAACCGTCACCTCGGCGAGATGATCGCCGGCTCTCGGGACCTGCATCTGGACCCGGCGAAACGGCGCGACCTGGTGATCACCGCGTTGGCGCCGGCGGCGCGGGCGGCCCGCGACGGCGCGGTGGCGGCGGCCGGCGCCCGCTCGCGGATCATGGACATGCACGCGCTGAGCTGGCTGCTGGCCATGGCGCTGCTGGTGTTCGTGCTGCCACGGTTCGGGCTGTCGGCCCAAGTGACGGTGGCGTTCCTGATGCTGGCCGTCCTGTGGCAGTGGATCAGCGGCTTGCTCCTGGTGATGCCGACCCTGGAGCGCGCCGGCCAGGCCCTCGACCGCCTCGACGGGCTGGACCGGGCGCTGGCGCCGGAGACGACCGGCCCCCAGGCGGCGCCGGCAGCGGCGGACGCGCCGGCGTTCGAGCGGCTGGTGCTGAGCGGGCTCACCTATCGCTACCCGGACGCGGGCGGCGTCCCCGGGTTCGGCATGGGGCCGATCGACCTGACCCTCCGGCGGGGCGAGATCCTGTTCCTGGTCGGCGGCAACGGCAGCGGCAAGTCGACCCTCATCAAGGTGCTCACAGGCCTGTATGCGCCGTCGGACGGGGACATGACGGTGGACGGCCACCCGGTGACCCTGGCCGCGTGGCGGTCCCTGTTCGCCTATGTGCCCACCGACCTGCACCTGTTCCGCCGGCTCTACGGCATCGCCCCCGAGGCCGTGGCGGACGGGCGGTGGGTGCTCGACCGCCTAGGTGTCGCCCGCGTCGTGGGGATCCACGACGGCGCCTTCACCACCCGCGCCCTGTCGGCGGGTCAGCGCAAGCGGCTGGGCCTGGCCGTCGCGATCATGGAGCGCCGCCCGGTGCTGGTGCTGGACGAGTGGGCGGCCGATCAGGACCCGGAATCCCGCCGCCTGTTCTACACCGAGGTGCTGCCGGACCTGCGCGCCCGGGGCCTGACGGCCGTCGTGGTCAGCCACGACGATCGCTACTTCACGGCGGCGGATCGTGTGGTCAAGATGCGGGATGGCCGGGTGGTCGCGGAGGACGACGACGACGGCTGACAAAGCGACCGTTAGCAACGGTCCTTGACCAGGACGGTGGCCGCCGACGTGAACTTCCATGAGGAGGGCAGGAGACATGACCACGTCCGGACAGATGGTCATCGGCATCGACGGCGATGATACGCTGTGGCACATGGAGAAGTTCTATGCCGATGCCCAGCGTGCCTACGGCGCCCTTCTCAAGGCGTATGGATCGAGCGAGGAGATCGACGCGCGCCTGCTCCGGACCGAGACCCGCAACATCGACGTCTTCGGCTATGGCGTCAAAAGCTTCGTGCTGTCGATGATCGAGACGGCCCTGGAGGTCTCCGACAGAGAGATCTCGGGACGGGACGTCGAAACCATCATGCGAATCGGGCACGACATCCTGCAATCTCCCACGGAATTGATCGACGGTGTCGCCGATGTCATACAGTCCTTGTCGGCGTCCCACCGGCTGATCCTGATCACCAAGGGGGAGCTGATCAGTCAGGAGCGGCGCATCGCCGAGTCCGGCCTCGCGGCGTCCTTCGAGGCGATCGAGATCGTCAGCGAGAAAACCCCCGCGACCTACCGGACCATCCTGAAGCGGCATGGCGTCCCCGTCGGGGCCTTCGTCATGATCGGCAACTCCGTGCGCTCCGACATCGCGCCGGTTCTGGACATCGGCGGACGCGCCGTTCACATCCCCTATCACGTGACCTGGGCCCATGAGGCGCACGCGCCCCTGGCGTCCGACAGCGCGGACACCACCGCCACCGCCGGCCTGTGGCGGCTGGACAGCATCCGCGAGGTTCCGGACCTGCTGGCGCGGATCGGCCGCGCCGGGACGAACGACGCACCGCGCGGGTAAGGCTACAGGCACCAGAGTTCCACGTTGGGCGGGCATTGGGCGCGATCGAGACAGGCCCGCACATCGGCGACAAACCCGCCATGGCCGGCCAGGCAGCGCAGGATCAAGGGCCAGCCGTGTTCGACATACGGGCGCTGGGGCACGGCCAGGATCACGGCGTCCGCCGGCGCCAGCGTCTCCAGGTCGCCGAGCGGAACCCCGAACTGGGCCACGACCTCCGCCGGGTCGGCCATGGGATCGTGGACCTGCACCAGCACGCCGAACGACTGAAGCTCCCGGACGATGTCGACGACGCGGGTGTTGCGGAGGTCCGGCACGTTCTCCTTGAAGGTCAGCCCGAGGACGGTCACCCGGGCCGGACCGCCGCCGTTGCGGCGCATCAGCCGTTTCACGGTGTTGCGGGCGACGAACGCGCCCATGCCATCGTTGATGCGGCGCCCCGCCAGGATGACCTGCGGGTGGTAGCCGACCTGCTCCGCCCGGTGGGTGAGATAGTAGGGATCCACGCCGATGCAGTGACCGCCGACCAGGCCCGGCGTGAACGGCAGGAAGTTCCACTTCGTTCCGGCGGCCGCCAGGACATCGCCGGTGTCGATGTCGAGCCGGTCGAAGATCATCGCCAGCTCATTCATCAGCGCGATGTTCAAGTCGCGCTGCGTGTTCTCGATCACCTTCGCCGCCTCCGCCGTGCGGATGTTGACGGTGCGATGAATCGGCGCCGCGATGACGCGGCCGTAGACGTGGGCGATGATGTCCAGGCTACGGGGATCGCTCGCCGACACCACCTTGGCGAGGCTCTCGAACCGATGGTCCCGGTCCCCCGGATTGATCCGCTCCGGAGAGTAGCCGACGGCGAAGTCGTCGCCCAGGACCAGACCGGACTCCGCCTCCAGGATCGGCACGCAGACGGTTTCCGTGGCGCCCGGAAAGACGGTCGATTCGTAGACGACGATATCCCCGGTCTTGAGGATCCGGCCGACCGTTCGACTGGCGGCGACGAGCGGGGACAGGTCGGGCTGTTTGGTCTCGTTGATCGGCGTCGGCACGGTGACGATGTGGAAGTCGGCCCGGGCCAGATCCTCGGGCCGCGTGGTCAGATGCAGCGGCGCGGCCGTCAGGACGTCGGCGGGCACTTCCCGGGTCTGGTCATCGCCGGCCTTCAGGGCGGCGATCCGCTCCGCCTTGGTGTCGAAGGCGATCACCGGGAAACCACACCGGGCGAAGGCGACGGCCACGGGAAGCCCCACATACCCCAGGCCAATCACGGACAGGACACGGGCGTGGTCGGCCATCAGGACAGGTCCTCGTGGTGCGGGCTCACGGGGCCGCCAGAGCGGACGGACCACCCTCCCCCGCCATCAGGGGGCGCGCGGCCGGGGGGTCGATCGCGTCACCGGGCCGTGGCGGGCGGGCGGCATTCGAGACGATCGCGGCCCCACACGCGAAGCTTCCCAGGACGATCGTCGTGAACGCGGCCTGTCCGAACAGCGCGGCGATGACCAGGGCGGCGTCGGCCACGATGCTCAGGTAGAGGCTTTCCGTCAGCCTCTTGTTGAAGCCCTCGGCGACATCGAAGATTTGATGAAGTCCACGAATATCCTGGGTCAGCAAGATAACTTGCGACGTGTCGATCGCGATTGACGACGCGCCACTGATCGACACGGACATATCCGCCTGGCTGAGGGCGATGGAGTCGTTAATGCCATCGCCGATAAAGCAGACCTTGTGTCCCTTTCTCTGAAGCTCTTGAATGTACACGGCCTTCTGGTCGGGCGGAGTCTCGGCCTGGACGCGATCGATCCCCAGGGTCCGCGCCAGATGCTCCGTCGGCGCGCGCTGGTCCCCCGACAGCACATGCAGGGTCAGGTTTCGCCGTTTCAGCAGGCGGACGGCGGCATGCGCCTCGGGTCGCAGCGTCGGCTGCACGTGGATGGCGCCGATCGCCTGGCCATCCAGCGCGATCCAGACGGTCGAGCGCCCGACCTGGGCCGACTCCCGCTCCCGGTCCTCGGACAGGGCCGGGCGCGCGACCGTCAGGGTCTCCATGAACCGCGCGCTGCCGACGGCCACCTCGCCCTCGGCCAGCCGCGCCGTCAGGCCGAACCCGAACTGGACCGTCACGTCGTCGGGACGGGGAGCGTCCAGGCCGTCGCGGCGCGCCGCCTCCAGGATCGCCAGCGCGATGATGTGCGTCTGGTCCGCCTCCGCCGAGGCCGCCAGGCGCAGGACATCGGCGTCCGTGTGGTCGCCGAAGGCATCAATGTCCGTCACCTGCATGGTGTCGGACGTCAGCGTGCCCGTCTTGTCGAACACCACGGTGTCGATGGTCTTCATGCGCTCCAGGGTCCGGCCGTCCTTCACCAGGATCTGGTGATCCAGCCCCCGCCGCAGCGCGGTGAACAGCGCCGCCGGCGCCGCCAGGCGCATGGTGTAGCCGAAGCCGAACGCCCAGATGACGCCCATGGCCGCCTGCGTGCCCCGCAGCGCCCAGGCCACGGCGCCGAAGATCAGGATCGGGGCGGTCAGGCGGTCCAGAAGGCGCAGCCATCGCCATTGCAGGGACTGACGATACCGGAGCGTCCGTTGCAGGGTGGCGGCGATCTGGGCCGCGACCGTCCTGGTGCCCGCTTCCTCGACACAGACCGACAGGGTCCCCGTCAGCAGATGGGTGCTGGCGTAGACACGCTCCCCGACCGTGCGTTCGACCGGCAGGGCCTCGCCGGTCAGCAGCCGTTCGTCCACCGTTCCGCAGCCCTCCGTGATCAGGCCGTCAACGGGAATGGTGCCGCCGGCCCGCACCACGACCGTCGCGCCCTTGTCCACGCGGTCGAGCGGCGTTTCCACCTCCGCGCCGTCGATCAGCAGCCAGGCCTTGGTGATGTTGACGCCGAGGCCATCCATCAAGACCTGCTGGGACCTGTTCTCGGCCCGCGCCAGGACCGTTCCCGAGGCCGACAGCGCCAGCATCAAGAGGGCCGCGATCAGCCACTGGCCGGACAGGATCAGGCTGACGAAGACGACCGTATCGATCAGACCAAAGGTAATGCGCCGGCGCCGGACCAGGTCGACGACGCCGTCCTGAAGAAACGGAAAGCAGCCCCAAAGGACGAAGGGCAACGCCGCGATCGCGATGGCCGGCTGAACGATCCCCGCCACCGACACCACGACGGCGATGATCGACGCCATCGTCCGATCATTGAGGAACGGCTCAACCGCTGCGTCGCTGGTGTCCGAAACATAGACGCTTTGAGTCTCGGTTTCGGACGGGGGGCGCGGCCGCCGCTTTCGCGCCGGTTCCAGGGTCTGTCGTGAGGTGACGAGTGTCTTCGTTCTGATTCGATGCAGTCGGCCAAGATCGGACCGCCGCTTGTCTCTGGACGCATAAAGGTAGGACGCTCCGCCAACAACAAGAGAGGCCGCGATTACCGGGACAAGAGGAATCATGGCACCCGTCCGTTCCTGCAAGCGGTTTTCGTCACCGACACCAAGCACGCTGGCGCGTTCGTCCACGGTCGGTCGTCCGCACGACCTCGGCATCCGATTCGATGCCGGAATAGTACCACCCATTATTGAAACGCATCAATAACGAGCTTATTCGCTGCGAGTCGACCGACGCCGCGCGAGTCCAGGGGCTCGGTCGCCGCCGGCCGGCCGCATCTCACAGCCCGATCAACTGCGGCGGCGCGGCTTTACCGCCAACGGTGATCCCCTCTCGCCGCCGGGACCACAATCGCGATCTCCCACTCAATCATTACGATTGCGCATCATTTTCGGCTTGACGGCCTTCCCTATTACGAGTGCCATATACCTTCATCATCCCATTGGATATATCCCTTCGATTTGAGACACTTTTCGAGTGAGTCGACGATGCCAGAGACCGTTTCGCGCGACCTTCGTCTCGGCCTCATCGGATGCGGTGTAATCTCGGCGTACTACGTGCGGGCCATCGAGAAACGGACCGACGTCCGTATCACCGCCGTCAGCGACCTCGATCCGGCGCGGGTCCCGCCGTCGCTCGTCCACGATGTGCCCGTCATGACGAACTACGCGGACCTGATGGCCAGCGGACTCGTCGATGCCGTCATCGTCAATGTGCCCAACGATGCCCACGTCGAGGTCTGCTCGGCGGCGTTGAACCATGACCTCCACGTGTGTTGTGAAAAGCCCCTGGCGCTCAGCGAGGCCGATGCCGCCCACCTGACTCACCAGGCCAGGACTCGCGGACTCGTGCTTTTCACGGCGTTTCACCGTCGCTACAATCAACACTACATAGATTTCCTGGACGCCGGATTCGACACGGCCTCCGTTTCCCATGTCTCTCTCTATTATTGCGAAAAGATCGAGGATCACTGCGGGCGGGACCGGTGGTACCTCAACCCGGACCGGTGCGGCGGCGGCTGTCTGGCGGACAACGGACCGAATGCGCTGGATGCGCTGATGGCGCTTCTCGGCCCGTTGACGGTCGACGGCGTGGACCTTGAGGTCGATGACCGCGGGCTTGACATCCGCGCACGGGTGCGGCTCACCGCCGGCGCCGTCTCGGCCGAGGCCCTCCTCGACTGGGGGTATCCCGACGGGGAACTGAAAGGGTTTGTCGTTCGGGACAAGGCCGGCGCCACGACCAGCATCGATTACCTGCGAGGATACACGGGCTTCAAGGAATCCCTGGAGCACGAGTACGAGGGCGTCCTGGCCGACTTCGTCGCCCGCGTCACCGGCGCGCCTCGGGGCGCGGTCAGCCACTGCGCGCCGCGTGGCGTCGGCCCGGAGGGTGACACCGTCGCCCGGCTTGTCGCGGACGCCTACCGCCAGGCCCGTCCGGTCCCGCGCATCGCCGTCACCGGGGGCCTGGCATGAGCATCGCCCCGGACAAGCGCACCGTGACGGCCGTCTTCGTGAAGCGCCTTCGCCACGTCCGCCACGATCGCGGCATGACCTTGATTCCCGAGAGCACACGGTGCGTACGGGCCGGCGACCTCCACGAACTGGTGACCACGGATCAGACGGGCCTGTCCGCCGGGTCGCGCGTGGATCGCACCGGCTTCCTCGGCTTCGTGGAGGTCACGCGGGCCGGAGTCATCGAGGCGGGCGACGTCGTGGCCCTGCCCGAGGCACGGGTCGGCCGGGTCGTCGGCTTCGACGACTGCCATTTCCCAAATCATTACAACATCATCATCGAAAGCACCGCGCTTCTGACGGGGGATCACCCGAGCGTCGCGGTCGAGGGCACGGTGCGCTTCGAACCGGAAGCCGCCTCTGGTCGGGGAGAGAGGCCATGACGCAGACAGCAACGGCGCGGATCGTCGGGCCGGCGCCCGCCACCGAAGATGTGCAGCCGGTGATCGTCGGCCTGGGCCACGCGGGCACCAACTTCCATCTCCGCCCGCTGGAGACCCATGCCGACCACTTCCTGTCGCGCGCCGGCGTCCGCCTGTTGCCGCCCATGGTCGTCGACCCCCGCCTGAGCGAGTCCCGCCGGCTGGCCGACCTGGCGGTGGAGCGGCGGGGCGGCGCCATCGTCCACATCTCGGCCACGGCCGTCCTCAACACGCGGATCCTGACCCAGGCCTACGAGCTGGGCTACCGCCGCTTTCTGGTCGAGAAGCCGCTGTGCATCGGGTTTCGCCAGATCGAGGAGATGGAGGCCATCGCGCGGGCCGACGACATCAAGATCGTCGTCGTGACGAACTGGCTGTTCAGCCGGTTGACGCGGCTTCTGGCGCGGCGGATCGCCGAACACGGCGGACCCGACGCCGTGGTGACCCTGGAGATGCACCAGCACAAGCCGCGCTTCTCCCGAACCCGGAGCCGGACCGTGAACCCGACGGCCTTCGAGGTGGAGTTGCCCCACATGCTGGGCCTGACGGCGCACCTTCTGGGTCCCCGGCTGACGCTGGTCTCAAGCGCCTGCGAGGATCTGGTCGTCGGCGAGACGCACCGCTACGAGGCCCTGGGATCGGTCACCCTGCGCCTGACCGCCAACGCGGGGACGCCCGCGACGCTTCTGTCGGACCTGCGCAAGCCGACCCGCGAGCGCTGGGTGGACTTGCGCTTTCGCGACGGGGCGCGGCTGCGGGGCTACTTCCCCTGCTCGTCGGACGACTGCTTCTCCCACCTGGCGACCGTGGACGAGGACGGCGGCGTGACCGTCATCGACCGGTTCGAGGATAACACCGTCCAACAGATGCTGCGCGAGACTTACGACTACTTTCTCGGCATCGGCGACCGGCCGGTCAGCACGCCGGAGTTCCACTTGCCGATGTGCCGGCTGCTTGCCCAGGCCCGCGCCACCTGCGGCCTGAAAGACCCCGAACCCGAGTAGAGCGACCATGACTCACGGCCTGATTCATGCGGACCTGCCGGCGCCCGCGCCCCGCCCGACGGCGGACGACGACATCCCGTTCTATGACGGCTCGGCGTCGTTCCGACGGTCCTGGCCGGACCTCCGGCGGCATCTGGACGCCGTCATGGATCGCGGCAAGTACAGCCACGGCCAGATGGTCGAGCGACTGGAGGCGCGCCTGTGCGCCTACACCGGCGCGCGCTTCGCCATCGGCTGCAACAGCGGCACCGACGCCCTGATGATCCTGCTGCGCGCCGCCGGGGTGGCGCCGGGCGACGAGGTGATCGTGCCCTGTTTCACCTTCGTGGCCAGCGCCACCAGCGTCGCGCTCATCGGCGCGCGGCCGGTGTTCGTCGACGTCAACCCGCGCACCTACGATATCGACGTCGCGGCCGCCCGCGCCGCCGTCACCGAGCGAACCAGGGCCATCATGCCGGTGCACCTGTTCCACCAGATGGCCGACATGACGGCCCTCCAGGCGCTGGCGGACGACGCGAACCTCATGATCGTGGAGGACAGCGCCGAGGCCATCGGCATGTGGTACGGCGGCCGCCACGGCGGCCTGTTCGGCCGGGGTGGGGTGCTGTCCTTCTTCCCCACCAAGACCCTCGGCGCCCTGGGCGACGCCGGGATGATCCTGACCGATGACGCGTCCATCGTCGACGAGGCGCGCGTCATGCGACACCACGGCCGGACCGGCCAGACCATCGACAACATGCCCGGAATCTCCAACGAGGCCGTGGTGTGGGGCTACAACAGCAAGATGGACGACATCCAGGCCGCCGTGCTGATGACGCGCATGGCGACGCTCGACGCCGAGATCGCGCGCCGGGCCGAGATCGCCGGCCTGTACGACCGCCTGCTGGCCCCCCTTGATCCGCGCGTGCGCACGCCCCGGGTGGCGGCCCGCCCCGAGGCGACCAATCCCGTGTACTACGTCTACGTGATCGAGGCCGAGAACAAGGCGGGGCTGATGGCCCACCTGGCCGCGCACGGGATCGGAACCGAGGAATACTACCCGCGCCCCCTGCACAGGCAGCCCTGTTTCGCGGACCTGGGATACCGGGCCGGCGATTTCCCGGTCGCCGAGGACGCCTGCACCCGAACCTTCGCCCTGCCCCTCTATCCGGATCTGTCCGACCGCGCGGTCGAGCGCGTGTGCGCCTGCATCTCCGACTTCTACGACCGGAGCCCGGCATGACGATTCCGTTCTTCCCC
The DNA here is from genome assembly GCF_014197915.1 of Roseospira visakhapatnamensis. GTDB lineage: Bacteria > Pseudomonadota > Alphaproteobacteria > Rhodospirillales > Rhodospirillaceae > Rhodospira > Rhodospira visakhapatnamensis. The sequence continues at coordinate 232,007 of NZ_JACIGK010000001.1, read as the reverse complement.
CCGGACCTGTTCGAGGCCGACCGGCCGCTCATCCACGACCTCGTCTTCGAGGCCGGGACCACGAACCGGTTCATGCTGAAGGATCACGTCGCCGCCCTGGAGGACGGCTTTCGCCGCGCCACGGGGGCGGCGGACGCCATCGCCGTCAGCAGCGGCACCTTCGCCGTCCTGGTGGCCCTGAAGGCGGCCGGTGTCGGCCCCGGCGACGAGGTGATCGTGCAGGCCTACTGCTGCCAGCCCGTGGCCAGCCAGGTGATCGCCCTGGGGGCGACCCCCGTGTTCGTCGACGTCACCGCCGACACCATGGTCATGGATCCGGCCCGCGTCGAGGAGCGGATCACGCCGAGGACCAGGGCCATCCTGCCGGCGCACCTGTTCTCCTGCCTGGTCGACATGGCGCCCCTGCGCGACATCGCCCGCCGGCACGGCCTGGTGATCGTCGAGGACGCCTGCGTGCAGCAGGGGGCCACCCAGGATGGCGTCGCGGCCGGCCGCCTGGGCGACGTCGGCACCTTCTCCTTCTTCCAGGTCAAGGCCATGGGGGGCTGTGGAGAGGGCGGCATGATCGTCACCGACGATCCGGAGATCGGCCGCCGCTGCCGCATGCTGCGCAATCACGGACAGGACGGCGCGACACGCTTCCTGCATCACATCATCGGCTTCAACAGCCGCATGGACGAGATCATGGCCGGCTTCCTGAACCACCGGCTGGCGCGGTTCGACGACATCCTGCGGTCCCGCGCGCGCATCGCCGCGTCGTACACCGAGCGCCTGTCGGTCCTCGGCAACCGGATCACGCTGCCGCCGCCCGGGGTCGAGGGCCGCTGCTACTATATCTATGCCGTCCAGAGCCCCGACCGCGACGCGCTGCGCGCGTTCCTGCTCGATCGCGGCATCGCGACGCACATCTACTACCCCCGCATCCTCCCGCACCAGCGGGCCTTCGCCGCCTATGCCGATCCACGGGACCGGCTGGACACCGCCATCCGCGCGGCGCGACAGAACCTGGCCCTGCCGATCTATCCCCACATGACGGACGCCCAGGCGGACGCGGTGGTCGACGGGGTGCTGGCCTTTCACACGCGCCATTGAGCGCCCGTCCGGTCCCTCCCCGGGTCACCGATGCTGGGATTGTCGCCCCATGGACACCGCCATCGGCCCCATCGCGGGAACGCCCCGGACCCGACACGGGGAGGAAATGATGACCGACGCCGTCCTGACTCGCCGGCACATCGGCGGCCTGGGCGACGAGGCCGCCCCGGATCTGGCCGGTCAGGTGCGCATCCACGACGCGCTGGGGTTCGGGTTCCTGGAGCTGCGCAGCATCGCCGGAACGGCCGTCGCCGACATCGATCCCGCGTCCGCCCGGCGCTACAGCGACCAGATCACGGCCGCCGGCCTTGAGGTCGCCTGCCTCGCCTCGCGCATCGCGAACTGGGCCCGGCCCATTAGCGGTCCCCTCCAGGAGGATCTGGACGAGCTGGACCGGCTGGCCACGCTGGCGCCGATCTTCGGGTGCCGGACGGTGCGCATCATGTCCTATCCCAACGACGGGCTCACGGACCGCGCCTGGGAAGCGGAGGCCATGCGCCGCCTCACGGCCCTGGTCGAGCGCGCCGCCGACCGCACCCTGGTGCTGTGGCACGAGAACTGCGCCGGCTGGGCGGGCCGGGATCCCCGGCGGGCCGTGGCCCTGTTCTCGGCCATCGATTCCCCTCACCTGCGGGCGCTGTTCGACATCGGCAATCCCGTCGCCTACGGGCACGACGGGCTGGCCTACATGGAGGCCGTCTTCCCCTGGATCGACCATGTGCACGTCAAGGACGCCCGCAGCGACGGCGACACGGTCACCTTCACCTTCCCGGGCGAGGGCGACGCCCGCCTGCTGGAGATCCTGGATCGCCTCTGGGCCGGCGGCTATCGCGGCCGGATCAGCCTGGAACCGCACATCGGCCATATCCCGCATCTGCGGACCTCGACGGACGCGCCGGCGCTGGCGCGTGGCTACCGGGCCTATGCGGAGCGGTTCGTGGCGTTGCTGGGCGACCGTCTCCAGGCGGCCGGCGGGCCGGGACCATGACCGCCGCCGTCGAGACCGCCGGCCCGTGGACGGCCGACCTGTGGACGGCCGAGGACGAGGCCTGCCTCCTCGACCTGCTGGCGATCGACACGACGACGCCGATGGAGCACGGCAGCCGGGGGCGCATCGCCGAGGCCCAGCGCCGCCTGATCGACCACGCGCTCACCATCGGTTTCGCGGCGGTTCACTGGCGGGCCCCGGATGCCTCGTGCCTGGACCGCCCCGACGTGCCCGTCACCGTCCGGGAGCGCGCCCGGGCGCTGGGCGCGGACTTCCTGGAGGCCCAGCCCAACCTCGTTCTCCACCTGGGCGCCGAGCGGCCGCCCGACCGGCGGCTGGTGTTCAACGCGCATATGGACACGGTCGGCGGCGGCGGCCCGGCGCGGGCCACGGCGGACCGCCTTCAGGGCCGGGGGGTGATCGACGCCAAGGGGCTCGCCGTGGCCGTGCTGGCCGGCGTGCGCGCCGCCCTGGCCCGCGACCCGTCCCTGATGGACACCCTGACCGTCCAGATCCAGGCGCCGGCCGGCGAGGAGGGCGGCGCCATGGGCGTTTACGGCACCCGCGTGCTGACGGAGGCCGGAGTCTGGGGACGGCTCAACGTCATCTGCGAGCCGACCGACGGCGGCTACTTCGACCGCACCACGACCTCGGCGACGGCGCGGATCCGGGTGGAGGGCCAGGGGTCCACCGACGATGATCCCTGCCGGGGCGAGAACGCCACCCTGCTGCTGGCCGCCCTCGCCGACCGGCTCGCCCACCGGCTGGCGCCGCGCGTCCTCGACCGGGGCGGCAAGATCTGCCTGGCGGGTCTCCAGACCGGCGCCGCGCACAATCGCGTCTATGGGTCGGGACACCTGCTGATCAACTTCGCCTACACGGACCCGCCGATGGCAAAGGCCATCGAGGCCATGGCCGAGGCCGCGTTCACCGAGGCCCGCGACCGGTTCGCCGCCGACTATCGCGACCTGGCGGTGACGCGCGCGGCGGCCCTGGCGGCCGACCGGATTTGCCGGATGGACTGGCTGAAGCGCGGCCTGCCGGTGCTGTCGAATCGCGACCCGACCTGCGAGGCGCTGCTCGCCGCCATCGGTCTCGACCGGATCGCCGAGGGCGACGCGCGGTTGCCGTTCACCTGCGACGCCATGTGGCTCGCGCGCCCGGAGGCCTACACGATCGTCTTCGGCCCGGGCGATCTGGGGCGCAATCGCGCCCATGCCGAGGGTGAGTTCATCGATCGGCGGGACCTGTACGGCTACGTCGACCGGATCGCCCGACTGTGCCTCGCCATGGCCCGGCATCTCCGGGACGAGACGCCGCGCACCGGAGAGGACGGGAGGACCATCTCATGACGATGCAGGCGGCGGACGTGCGCGCCTACGACCACCAGGCCCTGGTCGCGTTCTCCGTCGAGACACTCGCGGCGGCCGGCCTGCCCGAAGCGCAGGCGCGGATCGCCGCCGCCGGCCTCGCCTACGCCGATCTGCACGGCTTCGACAGCCACGGGGCGATCAATCTGGCCCGGATCTACCTGCCCAAGGTGCATGACGGGGCGATTGCCCGCGACGGCGTCCCGGGCGTGGTGCGCGCCCAGGGCGCCACGGTGCGCATCGCGGGCCGCCGCGCCATCGGCTTCGTGAGCGCCGCCTTCGCCATGGACCAGGCCTGCCGTCTGGCCCGCGCCCACGGTATCGGCTGCGCGGCGGTCGACGGGCTGACCCATTCCGGCAGCATGGGGTTCTACGTCAAGACCGCCGTGGACGACGGCCTGATCGGCCTCGCCTTGATCAATCTCGGGTCCCAGGCGCTGGTGCCGGCCCCGGGTTCGACGACCCCCCTGGTGGGCACCAATGTCGTCGCCGCCGGCGTTCCGGCGGGCGACCTGCCGCCGTTCCTGCTCGACATGAGCACGGCGGCCGTCTCCACCGGGCGGGTGCGTCTGGCGGCGCGGCGGGACGAGCCCATCCCGGCGGGCTGGCTGGCCGACGCCGAGGGCCGGGACGTCACCGACCCCCGGGCGCTGGACGCCGGGACCGCCTTTCTTCTGCCGCTGGGCGGACAGGCATCCGGCTACAAGGGCCTGGGGCTGGCGCTGCTTTGCGATCTGCTGTGTGCGGCCTTGTCCGGCGCGGCGGCCGGTCCGGTCGGCGCCACGGCATCCGACGAGAACATCGGTCTGGTCCTGATCGCCATCGATCCCAAGGCCCTGCGGTCGATGGACGCGTTCCGCGAGGCCGTGGACCAGATCCTGTCGGCGGTCCTGGCCGTGGACACCACCGATCCCGACACCCCCGTCGTCTACCCGGGCTATCGGGAGGCCATGACCGCCCGGCATCGGCAGACGCACGGAATCCCGCTGGACGGGGCGACCGTGGCGTCCCTGGTCGAGGCCGGGGAACGGGTGGGCGTCGCCTTCCCGGCGGCGCGGTAACGGCACAGGACCATGGGGAGCGCACGATGTCCCAGGCATTCATCAGCCTTCGCGACGGCACCGGCCTCGACACCCTGGCGCCCGCGCTCGCCCACGGCGCCGTCGCCCTGTTCGCGCCGCCGGCCAGCGCCCCCATCCTGCGCGACGCGGGCCTGGCGGTGACCGAGGTCGCCGATCCGTTCGAGCTGCCGGATCGCCTCGGGCAGCCGGTGTCGCGAAACCCGTTGCGGGCGGCGGTCCGTGCCCTTGATCTGGTGATCGTGACCACGCTATGCCCCGACGGGAACGACGGGCGCGACCGCCCTCCTGTGTCTCCGGATCTGGCCCGGGATCTGGCCCGGGATCTGGCCCGGGATCTGGCCCACGATCTGGCGACCCTGGTCCGCATGGCGGCCCACGACCACCACCGGGTCGCCGTGGCCGTGGATCCGGCGGACTTCGGCGCCGTCGCGGCCCTGGTCTCGGGATCGGCCGCCGGCCCCGCCGCCGAGGCGCGGCGGCGACTGGCGCGCCGCGCCCTGGCCCACACCGCCGCCGTCGATGCCGCCGTCGCGGCGGCCATCCCGGCCGAGTCCGCGACCGACGGCGACGGTCCCTTTCCCGAGACCATGGCCCTGATCGGGCGACGGCGCCTGGCGCTGCGGTACGGCGAGAACCCGCAGCAGCAGGCCGCCCTTTACAGCCTCCAGATGCAACCACAGACACAAGCACCCGGTGTCTGCACCATGACCCAGGTGCACGGCAAGGCGCTCAGCTACAACAACATCGCCGACGCCGACGCCGCGTTCGGCCTGGCGCGGACCTTCGATCGCCCCGCCGCCGTGATCGTGAAGCACGGCACGCCCTGCGGCGCGGCGCGGGGAGACACGCTCTCCGACGCCCTCGGGCGGGCGCTGACCTGCGACCCCGTCAGCGCCTATGGCGGCATCGTCGCCGTCAACCGCCCCCTGGATGCGGCGACGGCCGAGACCATCGCCGGCCGCTTTTTCGAGGTCGTGGTCGCGCCCGACTTCGCCGAGGACGCGCGCGCCCGCCTCGCCGGCAAGACGGCCCTTCGGCTGCTGGCCACGGGCACCGCGACCATGGAGCCCCCCGAAACGCCGGGCTTCCGGTCGGTCGGCGGCGGGTTCCTGATCCAGACGGCCAACCGCCCGCCCGACACCGACACGCCGTGGCGGGTCGTCTCGCGGCGCCCGCCGACGGACCCCGAATGGAGGGACATGCGGTTCGGGATCGCGGTGGTGGGACACGTGCGCTCCAACGCGGTGATCCTGGTCCGGGACGGCGCCACCATCGGCATCGGCACGGGGCAGACCAGCCGCGTGGACAGCGCCCGGATGGCGGTCCAGAAGGCAACGGCCGCCGCCGGCGACACGGACGGACGCCCGGCCGGACCCGGCGCGGCCGGGGCCGTCGTCGCCTCGGACGGCTGCTTTCCCTTCGCCGATGGCCTGGAGGCCGCGGCGGAGGCCGGCGCGACGGCGGCCATCCATCCCGGCGGGTCCAAGCGCGACGCGGAGGTCATCGCCCTGGCCGACGCGCGCGACATGGCCATGGTCTTCACCGGAACACGCCAGTTCCGGCACTGAGGTGCCCGCCCCGGCCGCAGGCATCCGACGCGTTTCTCGGACGAGGAGACTGAACACATGCCCAAGCGCTGGTCGACCAAGGACGTTGACATCCTCAGGCCGCCGTCCGAGCACGAGCCGGGTCTGGCGACGTTTCGGTTCACCGACGACTATTCCGTCTTCCATTACAGCAAGATGCCCGACCGGATCCCCGACAAGGGCGAGGCCCTGGGCCGCATGGCCGCCTACACCCTGCGGCGCCTGGAGCAGGCCGGCGTGCCGACGCACATGGTGGCCTTCGATCCCCCGCGCACCATGACGGTGAAGTTCCTGCGTATTCTGGATCCGGCCCGGGGCGAGTTGCACCCGGGCGACCGGGCCCGCCTGGTGCCCCTGCAGGTCATCTACCGCAACCGCCTGCCGCCCGGCGCCTCGGTGTTCCGGCGGCTGGCGGCGAAAAAGGTGACCCTGGACGAGCTCGGCCTGACCGGCTTGCCCACGCCGGGAGCCACGTTGAAGACACCGATCATCGAGTTCACGACCAAGCTGGAGGAGATCGACCGCTTCATCACCCACGCCGAGGCGCAGGCCCTGGCCGCGCTGTCCGACGCGCAGGTGGCGGAGGTCAAGCGCCTGGCGCACGTCATCAACGGCGTCGTGAACGAGATCGCGCAATCGCGCGGCCTGACCTATGCCGACGGCAAGGTCGAGTTCGGAATCGACGGCGACGGCCGGGTGATTCTGGTCGATACCGCCGGCACCGCCGACGAGAACCGCTTCACGCTGGACGGCGTCCACGTCACCAAGCAGATCCTGCGCGACTTCTATCTGGCGCGCGGCCTGGAGGCGGACGTTCAACGCTGGGCCGCCGAGGGACGCCCCCGGTCCACCTGGCCGACGCCCGAGCCGCTGCCGGGCGACCTGCTATCGCTGGTGGCGGACATGTACCGCTCGCTGTGCGAGCTGTGGACGGGCGAGACCATCTGGGGCGCCCCCCCCCTTTACGACCTGGCCTCGAAACTGCGCGCCTGGCAGCTCCCGGCGCCACAGAGCGCGACCCGCCCGTCATGACGCACGGTCGTCCGCCACCCACCGAAGGGAGCACGCGCATGGACGTTGTCGTTGTCGGCAGCCAGTTCGGGGACGAAGGCAAGGGCCGGTTCACGGACTACTACGCTGAACAGGCCGACGCCGTGGTCCGCTACCAGGCCGGACCGCACACCGGCCATCGGGTCGTGACCCACGCCGGGCAGTTCCGGTTCGTGCAGGTCCCCGCCGGCGTCCTGCGCGGCCGTCCCTGCGGCCTGGGCAACGGCTGTGTCGTCGATCCGGTCGCGCTGGTCGAGGAAATCCGGGGCTTCGAACAGGCCGGGCTGTCCGTTGACCTGCATATCGCGCCGACGTGTCACGTGATCTTCCCCTATCATCGCCTCCAGGACGAGGCCATGGAGATCTGGCGCGGCGCGCCCCTTCGGTCCCCGGCGACGGACCGGGAGGCGTCGGCGTCCGCGAACCGGGAACTGGGATCGACGCGCCGTGGCGTGGGACCCTGCCGGGAAGACAAGATCGGCCGGATCGGCCTGCGTCTGGTCGACCTTCTCGACCCGGACAGCGCGCGCCCCCGCATGGAGAAGCTGCACGCCCTCAAGCGCCGCTGGATCGCCACCCTGGCGCCGGCGCTGGCCGACGACGCCGAGGCATGGGATGTCCCGGCGATCACCGCGCGCTATCTCGACGCCGTGGCCACGCTGTCCCCCGCGCTGGACGACATTCCGACGTGGCTGGAGGGCCTGTCGGCCTCGGGCAAGTCGGTGGTCTACGAAGGCGCGCAGAGCGTCATGCTCGATATCGAGCATGGCACGTATCCCTTCTGTTCCAGCGGCTACAGCGCCGGCGGCGGCGTCTTCGTCGGGGCCGGCATCCCGCCCGGCCGGCCGCTGGACATCCTGGCGGTCGCCAAGGCCTATACCACCCGGGTCGGCGGCGGCCCCCTGGCCACGGAGATCGAGGACGAGGACACCGCCAACGCCATCGCCGAGCGGGGCCGCGAGTACGGCACGGTGACCGGCCGGCGCCGGCGCATCGGCTGGCTGGACCTGCCGCTGCTGAAACGCTCGATCCAGCTCGACGGCGTGCGCGCCCTGTGTCTGTCCTGTCTGGATGTCCTGTCGGACCTGCCCACCGTCCAGGTCGCCGTGGCCCACACGGTCGACGGCCGGACCATCACCACCTACGCCACCGAACAGGCCCGCGTGGGCGACTTTCACCCGGTTTACGAGACCTTTCCCGGGTGGCCCGGCTTCGATCCCGACCGCGCGGCGCGGGAGGGCCTGTCGGCGCTGCCGCCGGAGGCCCGGGCCTATCTGTCGTTCATCGCCCGGAGCCTGGACGTCGAGTTCGCCGCCATCGGCGTCGGCGCCGATCGCGCGCACACCATCACCGTGACCGATCCCTTCCACAGCCGCGCGTCCTGACGCCCGCGCGCCCCGACGAGGCCGACCGCCCATGGTGACCAGACGCCCCGATGTCGATCCGTCCACGGTGGCCTTCGGACTCCGCGTGACGGCGGCAAGCCGCCTGAGTTTCACGCTCATCGACCTGAACGGCGAAACCGGCCGGCGGAACGGCATGGCCTCGCTGTCCCTGCGCCACCCCTCGGTGCAGCTTGTCGCCCGCCCGGCCGACCGCCTGACCGTGGACACGGACGCGAACGCGGACGAGTACCGTCCGGTCCTCGTCGACTTCCTGGGCAGGATGGCCGACCGGTTCGCGCTGCCGCCGGTCGGCCTGACGGTGGAGCGCGGCCTTCCGCCCCATCACGGCTTCGGGTCGAAGACCACCACCCTGCTGGCGGCCGGCAAGGCGTACGCGGCGCTCTACGGCCAGGCGATCGACACCGCCAGCCTGGCGCGGCTGGCCGGCCGGGCCGGCACGTCGGGGGCCAGCGTCAACCTGATCGATCGCGGCGGCTATCTGGTCGACGGCGGCCATCTGAACCCGGACGACTTCAACGACGACCCGCAGGCCTACCTGCTGCCCAGCCGCTTCGCCCATCCGGCGCCCAAGCCCCCGGTGCTGATCCAGGCACCGTTTCCGCCCTGGCCCATCCTGTGCATCATCACGGAAGGGTCCGAACTGCACGGCAAGCCGGAACTGGACTGGTTCCGCAAGACGCTGCCGATCCCGGCGGCCGAGGCCCGGCGCACGGCCCACCATGTGCTGCTCAACCTGTCCACGGCGGTGATCGAGGCGGACTACCGCCACTTCTGCCGGGCGCTCAACGTGCTGACCTACGAGCATCATTACAAGCGCGAGCAGATCCTCGTGCAGCCCGAACCCGTCCAGCGGATGTTCCGGGAGGCGGAATCGCGCGACGACATCGACGCCATCTGCATCAGCGTCACCGGCCCCATGTGCTATGCCTTCACCCGCGACAGGACCTCCGCCCTGGCCTGGTGCGACGGGCTGGTCCGCGACGGCATCGCCCGGGATTTCTTCTTCACCAACGCCCAGAACCATCCCGCCGTGATCGAGGGGGTCCCCCTATGACCGGCGCGATCTCCCGGCGCCGCGCCCTCCTGTCGTTGTCGGACAAGACCGGGCTGGAGGACTTCGGGGCGGCCCTGGCGAAGGCCGGGTGGGAGATCGTCGCCACCGACGGGACGGCGGCCGCGCTGGACGCGGCCGGCGTGCCGGTCCGGCGCGTCGACGGGCTGGTGCCGACCCCGGCGCTGTTCGGCGGCCGGCTCAAGACGCTGACCATCGAGGTCTTCGCCGGCCTGCTCTATCGCCGGGGGGACCCCGACGACGAAGCCCAGATGGCGGCGGGCGGGTACCCGCCGATCGACCTGCTGGCGGTGACGCCCTACCCCTTCGCGGCCAGGGCGGCCGAACCGTCGCCGGAGCGACCGCTCGTCGAGGTCATCGATGTCGGCGGACCGTCCATGCTGCGCGCGGCCGCCAAGAATTTCCGGTCGGTCTATGCGATCGTCGACCCGGCCGACTATCCGCACGTCGCCCAGGCCCTGGACGCGTCCGGTGGCGATGCCGCCGGGGACGCGCTGCGACTGCGCCGCCGGCTGGCGGCCAAGGTCTTCACCGTCCTGTCCGCCTACGACGCCGGCATCGCCGCCGCGCTGTCCCGCGACGAGCCATGGAGGGAACCATGATCCTGCCCCCCAAGATCACCGCCATGGTGTATTGCACGCGGGACCGGCAGGTCCTGCTGCTCAAGCGGACCAAGCCCCCCTTCGTCGGGTTCTGGGTGGCCCCGGGCGGCAAGCTGGAGGCGGGCGAAAGCCCCGTGCAGGCGGCGGTCCGGGAGTTCGCGGAAGAAACCGGGCTGTACGCGCAAGACGCGGTCCTGCGCGGCATCATCCGGGAGACCTCGCCGGTCGCCGACTGGCAATGGCTGATGTTCATGTACCGGGTCACGGCGTTCACTGGCGAGTTGTTGGCCGCGCCGCCGGAGGGCGAGTTGATCTGGGTCGACATCGACCGGCTTCCCGACCTCACCCTGCCCGATGCGGATCGGGTGTTCGCGCCCCGGCTGCTGGCGGACACGCCGGGGGTGTATGAAGCCGTCTTTACCTATGACGAGAGCAAACGGTTGATCGACGTGTGGGAACACGTGCCGTGACGCGACCGCATCGGGGCCGAGGGGGCGGCGACGGACCGGTCATCGGGCGGCGAACCACCGCGCGGCGTTCCGGTAGCAGATGTCGGTCACCAGCCCCGCCGCCAGGTCGTGGTCGGGTGGGATGTGGCCGCGCTCCATCCAGTCGCCCACCATGTCGCACAACAGGCGGCGGAAGTACTCGTGGCGCGGGAAGGACAGGAAGGACCGGCTGTCGGTCAGCATGCCGACGAAACGCGCGATCAGACCCATTTGCGCCAACTGGGTCATCTGCCGGCGCATGCCGTCCAACTGGTCGTTGAACCACCAGCCCGACCCGGCCTGGACCTTGCCGGGAACCGAGCCGTCCTGGAAGTTGCCGGCGGTGGTCACGATGACCGCGTTCCGCGAGGGATCCACGGAATAGAGGATGGTCCGGGGAAGGTCGCCGGTCCGGTCGAGGCGATCGAGCAGCGCGTTGAGCGCCGCGGCGAAGGGGCGGTCACCGATGGAGTCCCCGCCCACATCGGCCCCCAGGGTCCGGACCAGGGCGCTCCGATTGTTCCGGATGGGGCCCAGGTGAAGCTGCATGACCAGGTCCCGCCGGGCGTAGGCCCGGCCCAGGGCGACCAGCACCGCGCCCTGGAAGTCGGCGATGTCGGCCTCGTCCAGGGTGTGTCCGGCCAGGCGCCGCTTGAGGATGGCGGTCAGCGCCGCGTCGGTCCGTTCCGCACCGAGGCGCGCGATCTCGATGCCGTGGTCCGTGGCCACGCACCCGGCCGCCACGAAATGATCAAGCCGCCGCTCCAGCGCCGCCACCAGATCCTCGAAGCGGGTTATCGGCATGTCCGCCGCCGCCGACAGTCGCTCCAGGTAGGCCGGGAAGCCCGCCGCCTCGATCTTGACGGCGTGATCCGGACGGAAGCTGGGCACGACCCGGAAGCCCAGGTCCGGCTCTCGTGCCAGGGCACGGTGATGCTCCAGGGAATCGCACGGGTCATCGGTGGTGCCCACCAGTTCGACCGCCATCCGCCGCAACAGTCCGCGTGCCCCGAACTCCGGCCGGGGGAGCCGGTCGGCGGCGGCATCCCAGACGGCGGCGGCGGTGTCGCGGGACAGGACCGTACCGTCGAGGCCGAAGTAGCGGGACATCTCCAGGTGGGTCCAGTGGTACAGGGGGTTCCCCAGGCACTGGGGCATGATGTCCGCGAAGGCGTCGAATTTCTCGCGGAAGCTGGCGTCTCCCGTGATCCGCCGCTCGTCGATCCCGGCCCATCGCATGGCCCGCCATTTGTAGTGGTCGCCCTCCAGCCAGATTTGGCCCAGGCTCTCCCAGTGCGTGTCCTCGGCGATCTGCCGGGGCGGCAGGTGGTTGTGGTAGTCGATGATGGGCAGGGGGGCCGCGACCTCGTGATACAGGCGGCACGCGGCATCGCTTTCGAGGAGGAAGTCGTCTCCCATGAAGGCTTTCATCACGCGTCCTTTCCGAGTCCGGCGACGGCGGCGCGGGCGCCGTCGCGACGCAGGGTCCGATAGGCGGCGTCCACGGGCTCCCGGAACGAGGGCGAGGCGGCAAGGTCCGCGGGAAACACCGTGGATCCCTCCAGCATGGCCGCCACGTAGGCCGGCCCGTCCGGTGTCGAGGCCGCGATGGCCCGCAGAGCGTCGGCATGGGGATCGTTCAGGGGCAGGGGCGTCCCCGTGTCGTCCGTCCCCCGGCAATAGGCCATCCATCCGGCCAGCCCCAGGGCCAGCCGGGGCCAGGGCCTGTCGTGGGCCATATGGATACGGATCGAGGCCAGCATCCGCTGGGGCAGCTTCTGCGTGCCGTCCGTGGCGATCTGCGTGGTCCGATGGTTCAACCGGCTGTTCGAGAAGCGCCGGATCAGGGCGTCGGCGTAGGCGGTGAGGTCGATGCCGTCGGGCATCGCCAGGGTGGGCGCCTGCTCCAGGGTCATCAGGTCCCGGGCCGCGTCGCGGAACGCCGGATCGGCCACGCAGTCGGCGATGGTCGCGTGTCCCGCCAGGGCGCCCAGATAGGCGAGGAACGAATGCGCGCCATTGAGCATGCGCAGCTTCATCTCCTCGAAGGGGCGCACGTCGGCGACGAACTCGGCCCCGGCCAGATCGAAATCGGGCCGTCCTCGGACGAAGCGGTCCTCGATGACCCACTGGCGGAAGGGCTCGCAGACGATGGCGTCGGTGTCCTCCACGCCGATCTCCCGCAACAGGGTCCGGCCGGCCTCGTCCAGGGCCGGGACGATGCGGTCGACCATGGTGCACGGAAAGCTCACGTGGGCCGCGATCCAGGCCGCCAGGTCCGCATCCACCAGGGCCGCGAACCCGAGCACGACGGACCGGCAGACGGCGCCGTTCTCCGGCAAGTTGTCGCAGGACAGAATCGTCAGGCCGCCCCTGTCCAGGGCCATGCGCCGGCGCAGTCCGGCGACCAGCACGCCGACGGCCGTGCGCGGCGCCGCCGGGTTGGCCAAGTCGTGCCGGAGGTCGGGGTGGGCCTCATCCAGTTCGCCCGCGCGGGAGCAGTATCCCTTCTCGGTGATGGTCAGGGAGACCAGGGACAGGGACTCCCGCTCGAAGATGGCGAGAAGCGCGTCGAGGCCGTCCCGCCCGGGGTGGCTGGTGTCCACCAGGCAGCCCACCCGCCGGACCAACAGTCCGTCATCGTCGGCGGCGACGACGGTCACGATTCGGTCCCGGGCGTCGAGGGCATCCAGTTCGACCACCCCGGAATGCAGCCGGGCGGCCACCACGCCCCAGTCGCCGCCGGTCCTGTCCAGGGTTTCGTCCACATAGGTGGACAGGAAGGCGCGGGCGAAGGCGCCGTAGCCCAGATGCAGGATGCGGGGCTTGAGGAGGGCCCGGTTATAGCGGGGCGTTTCGATCGTCGTGGTCTTGGGCACGGTTGGTTTCCTTGGCGACCCGATGGTCGCGCGTGATGGGCTAGAAAAGCGGGACGGTGTCGCCGGAGCGGATGGCCCGGCCGTTCACGGTGAGCGGGCGACGTTCCCCCGCCGGCAGAACAACCGTGGCCTCCGCGTGGGCCGGGCGGTAGGTCCCCTGCGCCGTCCAGGACAGGGCGACGGACCCGGCGTCGCCCGTCAGGGAGAACCGGGTGAGCCGATGGGTCGCGGCCAGGGCGCGGGCGTCCAGGCCGTCGTCGGCGTACTCCCGGCTGTGCCCCTGGCCGTCCGGCGGCGGCGGGAAGACCGCCCAGGTCCGCCGGGTGTCCCGGCTGGCGTCGGCCCGGCGCAGCCCCTCGGCGAAGGGAATGACCGATCCGCCGCGCGCGAACAGGGGAATACTGGCAAGGTCCACCGCAAGGGTCAGGTCGGTTCCGCCGGGGTGCCAGGTGCCGTCCCGGACCGACCACCATCCGGTGTCGTTGCGCGGCAGAGAAACGCGGCGCTCCGTGGCGCCGGGCTCGACCACCGTGGCGACCAGCAGATCGTGGCCGATCAGGAAGTCGTCGGTCTCCTCGAAACACCGGGGATCCCGCTCGTGATCGAGGAACGTCGGCCGCAGCATCGGTTCGCGCTCCGTCACGCAGCGGTGGAGCGCGGAATACAGGTACGGGATCAGGCGGTAGCGCAGGTGGATGGCCTCGCGGACCAGGGGCGTCACCTCCGGATACATCCAGGGCTCGTTCACCGTGCCGTCGTCGTTCCAGGAATGGATGGTGAAACGCGGATGGAAGATGCCGTTCTGGACCCAGCGGACGAACAGCTCCGGGTCCGGACGGGGGCCGGCGAAGCCCCCCACGTCGTGGCCCACGTTGAACAGCCCCGAGAGGGACAGGCCCAGGCCCATGCGGATGTTGTAGCGCAGGGTGTCCCAACTGGTGCGGTTGTCGCCGGACCAGGTCTGGGCGTAGCGCTGCAGGCCGGGCGACCCGGAGCGGGAAATCAGATAGGGCCGGGTGTCCGGGGCGTGGGCCACCTGGGCGTCGTGGGAGGCGCGGGTCATCAGGACGGGCATCAGGGGCCGGATCAGGCCGATGTCCACCGGGACGCTGAAGCCGTCGCACTGTGCCGTGGAGTCCCAGACCTCGTACTCGTTGTTGTCGTTCCAGGTGGAGCCGATCCCCACGTCCAGCAGCGCCTCGGTGACGTTCGCGCGCCACCAGGCGACGGTCCGGGGATTGGTGAAGTCCAGGTGGGAGCCCTCGTCGTCCCAGAAGGCGGACCTTTCCGGCGCGCCCGTCTCGGCGTCGCGGATAAACAACCCGGCTTCCGCGGCCTCGCCGTAGCGGGGGTGGTCCTGGAGCAGGCAGGGCTTGATGTTGGCCGCCAGGTGGACGGTCGCCCGGGCGAAGGTCGCCGCCATGCCCTTGGGGTCGGGCACCTTGTCGCGGTTCCAGTTGAACACGTAGCGCTTGTCGCCGATGGAGGTATAGCCCGACGACAACTGGAAGCTGTCACAGGGGATATCGTGCTCGGCGATCAGGCGGAGGAACCCCTCCAGGCGGGCCTGGGCATCGGGGGCGTCGGTGTAGTGCATGGTCGAGCCCGAGTACCCCAGGCTCCAGAGCGGCGGAAAGGCGGTGCCGCCGGTCAGGCGCGCCTGCGTCTTGACCACCTCCAGGATGGAGGGCGCCCAGCTCAGGTAGTAGTCGAGGTCACCGTCCTCGGCGCGGTAGGCGCGGAAGGGCTTGTGGTAGTTGTCCAGTTCGTTTCCCAGGTCGTACCAGCAGCCCGCCAGGTTGTCATGGAACAGGCCCACGACCCCCGCCTCGGCGGTTCGCGTGATGGTGAAGGGAATGTGCTTGTAAAGCGGGTCCGTTGATCGCGCGTCGTATCCCATGGCGTCCAGGTCGCGCATCTCGTAGCGCCGCCCCGACCGCTCCAGGGGACCAGCCTTCTCGCCCAGCCCGTAATGGCGTTCGCCCGGATGACGCAGCAGGAAATGGGCATGGGCATGGGTGCGGGCCCCCAGCATGTAGGCCGCCGTCGGCCGGTCCCGGGCGATCAGCCGGAAGGCGCCGCCCTCGTCCCGCGCCTCCCAGGTCAGCGCCAGGGGATGGCCCACGGTGACCCGCAGCCGGGCGGTCGTCAGGCGGAGGCGGCCGTCCTCCTGGTCCAGGGTGAAGGGCGGCAGGGAGAAGCCGTCCACGCTCAGGCGCGGGCGGCCGGCCCAGGGAACGTCCCCCGCCGGGGCGATGCTCCAGGTCCGATCGAGGCGGAAGGCGCCATCCTTGCGCAGCAGCACGCGGATCAGGGTCTCTTCGAGGACGAGGATGGTCAGCAGGTGACGGTCCTCGACGCGCAGCTCCACGCCATTGTCGAGGGTCCGCGCCACCGTCCAGGTCTTGAGGGTTCTCATGTCAGCTTCCGTAGCCAAGGAAAAGCCGGGGCAGGGTCAGGCTGATGTCCGGGACGTAGGTGATGACCATCAGCAGCACGATCAGGACGGCGTAGAAGGGCAGCATGGGTCTCAAGACGCCGGCGATCGTCGTCTTTCCCACCGAACAGCCGATGAATAGCGCCGAGCCGACGGGCGGCGAGCAAATGCCGATGCACAGGTTCAGGGTCATCATCACGCCGAAGTGCACCGGATCCATGCCCAGGCCCGTGACCACCGGCAGGAAGATCGGCGTGAAGATCAGCAGGGCGGGCGTCATGTCCATGAACGTGCCAACCACCAGCAGCAGCAGGTTGATGATCAGCAGCAGCACCAGCGGGTTCTCGGACAGGGACAGCAGGATGTCCGAGATGGTGTAGGGAATGTCGGCGAAGGCCATGGCCTTGGACATGGCGATGGAGCAGCCGATCATCAGCAGCACGATGGAGGTGGTGATCGTGGCTTCCAGGATGATCGCGGGCAGGTCCTTGACGGAGATCTCGCGATACCAGACCAGGGCCAGGAACAGCGTGTAGACCACGGCGGCCGCCGACGCCTCGGTGGCGGTGAACACGCCGCTGACGATGCCCCCCATGACGATCACGATCAGGCCCAGCGGCAGCACCGCGTCCAGGGCCTTGCGACGGATCTCCGTCCAGCTGGGTTTCGCCGCCACCGGGTAGCCCCGCGCCTTGGCCATCACGCCCGCGACCAGCATCAGGCCCAGCCCCATCAGGATGCCGGGCAGGTATCCGGCCACGAACAGCGCGGCCACGGACGTGCCGTTGGTGATCAGGGAGAAGACGATGAAGGTCGTGCTGGGCGGGATCAGCAGACCCGTGGGACAGGAGGTGATGTTGACGGCGGCCGAGAAGTTGGGATCGTAGCCCTCCTTCTTCTGCAACGGGGCCATGACGCCGCCCACCGCGGCCGCCGACGCCACCGCCGAGCCCGAGATCGCCCCGAACATCATGTTCGCCAGCACGTTGCAATGGGCCAGGGCGCCGGGCAGGCGCCCCCCCAGGACCTTGGCGAAGTCGATCAGGCGCAGGGCGATCCCGCCCCGGTTCATGATGTTGCCGGCCAGGATGAAGAACGGGATGGCCAGCAGCGTGAAGCTGTCCAGGCCCGACGCCATCTGCTGGGCGACGATGAACATCGACTGATCGAAGGACATGAAGGCCAGGAAGGTGACCGCCGCCCCGATGCCGATGGCGAAGGCGACCGGCACCCCCAGGGCCATGAGCAGTCCGAACGTGCCGAACAGCGTGAGCGCGCTTTGCAGTTCCATCAGTCTCGCTCCGCGTGGCCGGCCTGGGTCGTCGCCAGGGCACGCGGATCGCCGGTGGGCGCGTCGCCCCCGGTGTCCCTGGTGCCCAGGATGTCGATCAGAAAACCGACGCCGTAAAAGAGGATCAGCATCCCGGACACGGGAATGGCGCTGTACACGTACCCCATGGGAATGCGCAGGACGGGGGAGAGCTGCCCCGTCGCCAGCGTCTTCATCATGAGCTGCTGGCCCCCGTAGACCATCACCAGAAGGGCGAAGGCGCCGATGATCAGGACGACGGCGACGTGCAGCACCTTGGCCTTGCGGCCGCTCAACAGGCCCGTCAGCAGATCGATGGCGAGGTGCCGGCCCTTTCCGTAGGTGTAGGCCCCCCCGAACAAGGCCATCCAGATGAACAGGAAGCGAGCCAGTTCGTCGGTGACGGTGGTCGGGGCGCCCAACACGTAGCGCGAGAACGCCTGCCAGAAGACACAGACGATCAGAAGCCCGAAGTCCAGGACGATGAGCGTCCCGAGGACGGCGTCGACGGCCGCCGTGAGCCGTTTCATGGCGTCCTCCGGGACGCCGGTTCGGCGACGGTCCATCCGGGGACGTTCCAAGGGTGTTTCGACACGGTGCCCTCCCGACCGCCAGGGCGCCCGGACGGGGCGCCGGCGGGTCTCTTTTCTGGGGTCCTTGGCCGAGCGTCGAGCCCGTCCGTTTCCCTACCCTTCTCCCAAACGCAAAATTGGTCAACCAATTTTGCGAAATTGGTTGACTGATTGTCGATATTGGCCAACCATTTTGGCCTCGGTCGCCCCGAGCGGTCGGCCGCGCACCATGCCGGATGCCGGTCCCGGCGGCATGGACATCCCGGTCAAGGGTGGGAGGCGGAAAGCCTCCGAGACGATTGGAGGAAATTTGAAATGAGCAAACGGCAGTATCTCGGCGCGCTGGTGGGCGCGTCCCTCTTGATGTCGGGTACCGCGGTCGAGGCGCGAACCCTGAAGCTCAA
Source organism: Roseospira visakhapatnamensis (assembly GCF_014197915.1). Lineage (GTDB taxonomy): Bacteria > Pseudomonadota > Alphaproteobacteria > Rhodospirillales > Rhodospirillaceae > Rhodospira > Rhodospira visakhapatnamensis. The sequence continues at coordinate 213,670 of NZ_JACIGK010000001.1, read as the reverse complement.
CCACAACAATCCCGAGTCGCACCCGGTCCACGAAGCCGCCGAGTACATGTCCAAGCGGCTGGAAGAGCTGACCAACGGCGACCTGAAAATTCGCGTTTACGCCAATGCCCAGTTGGGAACCCAGCGCGAATCGATGGAAATGATTCAGAACGGCCTGTTGGACATGGCGCGGTCCAATGCCAGCGAGCTTGAAGCGTTCGATGAGTCCTATAGCGCGCTGAACCTGCCCTACATCTTCAAGGACGAAGCTCACTACTATGATGTGCTGAGCGGTGATATCGGTGCCGATATCCTGTCCTCGTCGAAGGACAAGGGGTTCCTGGGCATCGCCTACTACGTGGAGGGCGCGCGCTCCTTCTACGCCAACACGGAGATCACCTCTCCCGCCGACCTGGAAGGCATGAAGATCCGCGTGCAGCCCAGTCCCTCGGCCATCCGCATGGTCGAGTTGCTAGGCGGCATTCCGACCCCCATCGCCTACGGCGAACTCTACAGCGCGCTTCAGCTCGGCGTGGTGGACGGGGCGGAGAACAATCCGCTGGCCCTGACCTCGGCGCGCCACGGCGAGGTGGCCAAGGTCTATTCCAACGACCAGCACACCATGATCCCCTCGGTGGTGCTGATTTCCACCCAGACGTGGGAGTCGCTGTCGGAGGCCGAGCAGAAGGCCCTGATGCAGGCGGGCCGGGACTCCATGGACCACGCCCGCGCGCTCTGGAACAAGCAGGAAGCCAAGGGTGTGGAGACGGCCAAGCAGGAGATGGGCGTGCGGTTCATCGAGGTCGACAAGGCGCCTTTCGTCGAGGCGGTCCTGCCCATGCATGAGGAAGCCGCCGCCGCGTCCCCACGGGTCGCCGACCTGATCCAGCGCATCAAGGCCCTCGGCGAGTAACGCGCGGCAACACCAGACGGCCCCTCCACCCGCCCCTCCCCGGGGTCGGGCGGGGTGGCCGCCCACCGACCGAAGGGAACGCCGAGCCATGCTGGAACGGTCCGACCTGGCGGAAAACGCCCTGCAAGCGTTGCACGACGAAGACTACGGCGTCCCCTTCGACACCCGGTCCCTGAACCATCGGACCATGGTGTTCACCGGCGGGCGCGAGGCCCGGTCCCTGGACGGCGACTGGACCTTCTGCGTCGATCTGCTCGACACGGGTCTGCGCCAGAAGTGGTTCACCATGACGCCCATGGCGGCGGCGGAGCGAACGGAGCCCTGGGACTACGATCCCTACGAGGGCGAGACGACGCCGGTGCCCTCCTGCTGGGCCATGGTCAAGGAAAAGTGGTACTTCTTCGAGGGCAGCGCCTGGTACACCCGTCCCCTGGACATAGCGGCCGTCGTGCCGGGCCGTCGCTACATCCTGCGGGTGGGCGCCGCCCAGTACGACTGCAAGGTCTTCCTGAACGGCCGCTTCATCGGCAATCACCTCGGCGGGTCGACACCGTTTTTCGCGGAGTTGACCGACGACCTGACGGCGGGCCGCAACTGGCTGATGCTCATGGTCAACAACACGCGGACCCTGACCCGCGTCCCCATGCGCAACACCGACTGGTTCAACTACGGCGGCGTCTACCGCGAGGTCGCCCTTTACGAAACACCGGCGACGGTGATCCGCGATCTGTTCGTGCATCTGGCGCCCGGCGAGGGCTTCAACCGGATCCGCGCGGCCGTAGCGGTCGAGGGCGATGCCGTCTCGGCGCGCCTGGACATTCCCGAACTGGGGATCAGCCAGGCCGTGGCGCTGGACGCGGACGGGACGGGCACCATCGAGGTGGAGGCCGAACCCCGCCTTTGGTCGCCGGACGACCCCAAGCTCTATGACGTCCACCTGAGCGCGGGCGACGATCGCGTGTCCGACCGCGTGGGGTTCCGCCGGATCGAGCGGTCCGGCGACACGATCCTGCTGAACGGCGCGCCGCTGTTCCTGCGCGGCATCTCGGTCCACGAGGACGACGCCGTCCTGGGGAAGGTGACGAACGACCAGGATCTGCGCCGCCGCTTCGCCCATGCCCGGGCGCTGAACTGCAACTTCCTGCGCCTCGCCCACTACCCCCATCACGAACGCGCGGCGCGGCTGGCCGACGAACTGGGGTTCCTGCTGTGGGAGGAGATCCCCGTCTACTGGGCCATCGCCTTCGACAATCCGGCGACCTATCAGGACGCCGAGAACCAGCTCCTCGAACTCATCAAGCGCGACCGCAACCGGGCCAGCGTCATCATCTGGTCCGTGGGCAACGAGAACCCGGATACCGACGCCCGCCTTTCCTTCATGCGCCGGCTGGCGGAGACGGCGAAGGCGGCCGATCCCACCCGCCTGACCTCGGCGGCCTGCCTGGTGAACCATGCCCGCAAGCGCATCGAGGACCGCCTCGCCGATCACATCGACGTCATCGGCCTGAATGAATACTACGGCTGGTACGAGGAGAACTTCGAGGACCTGGAGGACATCGGACGGAACTCCAGGCCGGACAAGCCCGTCATCATCTCGGAGACGGGCGCGGATGCCGACATCGGCCCGAACGGCCCGACGCAAGGACTGTTCAGCGAGACCTACATGCGCGCGGTCTATGAAAAACAGATCGAAACCTTGCGGCATCTCGACTATGTGAAGGGCATGTCCCCCTGGATTCTCTACGATTTTCGCGTGGAGCGGCGACAGAACGTGTTCCAGCGGGGCTTCAATCGCAAGGGGCTCATCGCCGCCGACAAGACCACCCGGAAGGCGGCGTTCCAGGTGCTCGCCGCCTATTACGCGGAGCGCGCCGCCGAGCGCGGGAGTCCGTCACCATGACCATCGCACCGGGCAAACGACGCTACCAGGACGTGGCGGAAGACCTGCGCAGGGCCATCGCCGAGGGCGGCTATCGCGTCGGCGACCGCCTGTGGACCGAACGTCAGATCGCGGCGGACATGGATGTCAGCCGCTCGATCGTTCGGGAAGCCGTCATCATGCTGGAGATCGAGGGCCTGGTGGCGGTGCGTAAGGGGTCCGGAATCTACCTGGCCCGGCTGCCGGATGTCGGTGGCGGCCGCACCCAGGCGGATATCGGCCCCTTCGAACTGCTCCAGGCCCGCCAGATCCTGGAAAGCAGCATCGCGGCCTTCGCCGCGACCATGGTCACCAAGGGCGACATCCTGCGCATGCGCGAGGCCCTGGACATGGAACGCCGGGCCATCGAGCGGAACGACGACGACTATTCGGGCGACGAGCTGTTCCACCGCCTGATCGCCGAGTCCTCGCAGAACGGCGTGCTGGTGGACATGCTCGACGAGCTGTGGCGCAAGCGAAAGCGCAGCCCCATGTGGGCGCGGCTGCACGAGCGGATCTTCGACAGCGGATACCGCACCCGCTGGCTGGACGACCACCAGACCATCCTGGCCGCCCTGCAATGCCGCAACCCCGCGCAGGCCCGGGACGCCATGTGGCGACACCTGGAGAACGTCCGGCACACCCTGCTCGAACTCTCCGACGTCGATGACCCGCAGTTCGACGGCTATCTGTTCCACACCGATCCGGTCGCCGTGGGCACGGGCTGACCGGCGACCCGGCGGGGACTGTATTTTGGACGGCGCGGCGCGTCCGCGAGGACATGTGAGCAAGGTGAAAAGACAGTGAAGCAGACGTGGCGCTGGTTTGGTCCGACGGATCCGGTTTCCCTGCAAGACATCCGCCAGGCCGGGGCGACCGGGGTCGTCACCGCCCTGCACGAGTTGCCCAACGGCGCGGTCTGGCCCGTCGAGGCCATCGCCGAGCGCAAGGCCGAGATCGAGAAGGCCGGCCTGACCTGGGACGTCGTCGAGAGCATCCCGGTCCACGAGGACATCAAGACCGCCGCCCCGGGCTGGCAAGCCCATGCCCAGACCTGGGCCCAGAGCGTGCGCCATCTGGCCGCCTGCGGCATCCATGTCATCTGCTACAACTTCATGCCGGTCCTGGACTGGACCCGCACGGATCTTGCCCACGAACTGCCCGACGGCGCGCGCTGCCTGCGCTTCGACCACGCCCGCTACGTGGCCTTCGACCTGTTCATCCTGAAACGGCCGGGCGCCGACGCCGAGTATGCGCCGGAGACCGTCGACGCGGCCCGCGCCACCTTCGAGGCCATGACCGAGGCCGAGGTCGAGTCCCTGACCCGCACCATCATCGCGGGCCTGCCGGGCGCCGAGGAAAGCTACACCCTGGAGACCTTCCGCGAGCGGCTCGCCCGTTACGACGGCGTCGACGCGGCGACCCTGCGCGACCGCCTGCGGGCCTTCCTGGGCATTGTCGCGCCGGTGGCGGACGAGGTCGGGACCCTTCTCGCCATCCATCCCGACGACCCGCCGCGCCCGCTGTTCGGCCTGCCCCGCATTGTCTCGACCATCGAGGACATGGCGGCCATCTCCCTCATGACCGACAGCGCGGCGAACGGCTTCACGCTGTGCACGGGGTCCTATGGCGTGCGCGCCGACAACGACATCGTCCAGATGATCGAGCGCTTCGCCGATCGCATCCACTTCGTCCACGTGCGCTCGACCAAGCGCGAGGACGACGCGATGAGCTTCCACGAGGCGGCGCACCTGGACGGCGACCTGGATATCGTCGCCATCGTCGAAGCCGTGGTGAGGGCCGAACGCCGCCTGAACACGACCATTCCGTTCCGCCCGGACCATGGACATCAAATCCTGGACGACCTGCGCCGCCGGTCCACGCCCGGGTATCCCGCCATCGGGCGGCTCAAGGGCCTTGCGGAGGTGCGCGGCGTCGAACAGGCCGTCAAGCGCTTCCTATCCTAACACACCGATCCGGATGATCCGGGATGCCGCGACGCCGCCCGGCGACGACGTCGGGGTTTGTGGGCGGCGGCGGCCCGGGTAAGCTGGCCCTTCCCATCACCGAGGGCCAGCCGCACCCATGACCGCCGTTCGTCAACCCCAAGCGCCGTCCGAGGACCCGTCCGAGGATCCCTCCACCATCGCCATGCCGGCGCGGCCCCGGGTGACCATCGTCACCGGCGCCGACGACCGCTACGCGCCCCTGGCCGAGGAATTGATCGCCTCGGTGCGCGCCCACCGGTCGCTCAATGCCATCGACCTGTCGCTGATCGCCACCGGCATGAGCCCGGCGGTGACCGAGCGCCTGCGTCCCAAGGTCGAGAACCTCGCCGACGGCGCCTGGAACATCGCCCAGGCCGGCCAGCGCGCCGGCAAGCGCGACTGGCTGATGGCGCGGGTCAACAAGCTGTTCACCCGCGACTACTTCCCGGGCTACGACGTCTACATCTGGATCGACGCCGACGCCTGGGTCTGCGATCCGACGGCCATCGACGGGCTGCTGGAGGGCGTGCGCCGCGCCGGCCTGGCGGTGGGCTACGACGACACCCCCACCAGCGCCCTGGACCTGGAGGTGCGCGCCTGGGTGGGCGGCTGGGCGCTGGGCCGCACCTACTGCATGAAGCACGCCCGGCGCGCCCGCCTGTCGCCCGAGGAGCTGCGCCGTCTGGCCCGGGCGCGGCCCTTCAACAACGGCGTCTTCGCCCTGGCCGGCGACGCCCCCCACTGGCCGGTGATCCAGGCCAACATGAGCCGGCTGGTGCGCAAGGGCCGCATCTTCGGCGCCAACCAGATGGCTATCGTCATGGCCGTGCATCTGGACGGGCTGCCCGTGGAGATCATGCCGCACGCCTGCAACTACCTGGACGTGCCGCGTGTCTGCGCCCGCAGCGGCGCCTTCGTCGAGGCGACGATTCCCCATCACCGGGTGGGGATCCTGCACCTCGCCTCGCGCGACGCCATGCGCACCGACCCGACCCTTGAGATGGATCTCCTGGACACCGAGGGCCGCCCCGTGCGCCGTTCGCTGCGCTACCGACCGGAGTCCCTGGCGCGGCGTGACCCGTCCGCCAGCGGCGCGTGAGCGGGCCGGGTCGACGACGGTCAGGTCTGCTCAGGGGGCTCGTCCTCGGCCCGGCCGGTGGAGGGTCGGTCGCGGTCGTATCGTCGCGAGACCGGGAACGGCGGTAGCCAGGACTCGCGCCGGACGACCCAGCTTTCGTACGTCGGCGTCAGTTGGTCGGGGGCGTCCAGGGATCCCAGGTGCACTTCGATTTCGTCTCCGCTGCGCGCGAAAACGGACGAGCCGCAGCGGGGACAGAAATGCCGCCCGCGATAATCGCGTGTTTCGCCGTCGATCGTCACCGCGTCCCGAGGGAACACCGCCGACGCGAAGAACAGCGCCCCGTGATGCTTGCGGCAGTCGAGACAGTGGCACAGGCCGACCCGGTACGGGCGTCCCGACGCCACCAGCCTGACGGCCCCGCACAGGCAGCCGCCAGTGAACCGGTCCATGGTCACCCTCCTTTCGCGTCGCTCTCATGGTCTCACGTCCTTTTCCCGCCGGCGGCCTCCTTCCAAGCCGACGCGGGAGGCTGCGCCCCCAGTCAGGAACCGGGGGCGGGCCGCAACGGTCATTCTCAGTGACCGTCTCAATGACCGTTGGTATCATTTCTCGCGGGACCGGGGATGCCCTTGCATCGGCGGCCCCGACCCCTCATCCTTTTGAGCACTATGACCCTGCCGCCCGACCGAGGCCGGGTGTGGGCCGTCCTGGGACCCACCAACACCGGCAAGACCCATCTGGCCGTGGAGCGCATGCTTGGCCATTCGTCGGGCATGATGGGCTTTCCCTTGCGCCTGCTGGCCCGCGAAAACTACGAGCGGGTGGTGCGGGCCAAGGGGCCGGATCGCGTGGCCCTGATCACCGGCGAGGAGAAGATTATCCCGCCGGAGCCCGCGTACTTCCTCTGTACCGTGGAGAGCATGCCCCTGGGGCGGCCGGTGGACTTCCTGGCCATCGACGAGGTGCAACTGTGCGCCGACCCCGACCGGGGCCATGTGTTCACCGACCGGGTGCTGCATGCCCGCGGTCGCGCCGAGACCCTGTTCCTGGGCGCGGCCACCATGGAGCCGCTGTTGCGCCGGCTGCTGCCCGACTGCCTGTTCGAGACCCGGCCGCGCTTCTCCCGCCTCGCCTATGCCGGGCCGCGCAAGCTCACCCGCCTGCCCCGGCGCACGGCGGTGGTGGCCTTCTCGGCCGCCGACGTCTACGCCATCGCCGAACTGGTGCGCCGTCAGCGGGGCGGCGCCGCCGTGGTCATGGGGGCGCTCAGCCCGCGCACTCGCAACGCCCAGGTGGCGCTCTACCAGGGGGGCGAGGTCGACTATCTGGTGGCCACCGACGCCATCGGCATGGGCTTGAACATGGACGTCGATCATGTGGCCTTCGCCGCCATGGAGAAGTTCGACGGCGACCGCCACCGCCCTCTGCGCAGCACCGAGGTCGCCCAGATCGCCGGCCGCGCCGGGCGCTACCAGACCGATGGCACCTTCGGCACCACCGCCGACGTCGGTCCCCTGCCCACGGACCTGGTAGAGCGGGTGGAGACCCACAGCTTCCAGGCGGTGCGCGCCATCCAGTGGCGCAACACGGCGCTGGACCTGTCGTCGGTGGCGGCGCTGACCAACAGCCTCAACCATCCCCCCGGCCTGGAGGTTCTGCGCCGCACCCGCGACGCCCCCGACCAGTTGGCGCTGGAGGTGTTGACCCGCGACCCCGAGATCCGCGCGCTGGCCCGAGGGACCGACGCCGTGCGCCTGCTGTGGGACGTCTGCCGGGTGCCCGACTTCCGCAAGGTCCACGAGGAGTCGCACCACCGGCTCCAGGACCAGATCTATCGCCACCTCACGGGCCGGGTGGGGCGCCTGCCGCCCGACTGGATCGCCGGCCACATCAAGCGCCTGGACAGCGCCGACGGCGACATCCACGCCCTCACCGACCGCATCGCCAGCATCCGGGTGTGGACCTACGTGGCCCACCAGAACGCCTGGCTGGCCGACGCCGCCCACTGGCGCGAGCGCACCCGGGCGCTGGAGGACCGCCTGTCCGACGCCCTGCACGAGCGCCTGACCCAGCGCTTCGTGGACCGGCGAACCTCGGTGCTCATGAAGCGGTTGCACGACCGCGCGGTGCTGGTGGCGCGGGTCGAGGCCGACGGCGCGGTCAGTGTCGAGGGCCACCCGGTGGGCCGCCTGGACGGCTTCGTGTTCACGCCGGATCGGGGCGGCGGGACGCGCGGCGACAAGGCGGTGCTCCACGCCGCCCTCAAGGCCCTGCACGGCGAGACCGCCCGCCGGGTCGCGGCCCTGGAGGCGGCCGGCGACGAGACCCTCACCCTGGCCGACGACGGCGCCCTGCACTGGAACGGGGGTCCCGTGGCGCGCCTGTCCAGGGGTGCGGAGCCGCTGCGCCCGGCGGTGGAGCTGCCGGCCTCCGACCTGCTGACAGGGGACCCCGCCCAGCGGGTGCGTGCCCGCCTCGCCGCCTGGGTCGACCGCCGGGTGGCCCGGGACCTGGCGCCCTTGCTGGTCACCCGGGCGGCCGAGGGGCTGTCCGGCCCGGCGCGCGGCATCGCCTTCCAGGTGACCGAGGCCCTGGGCACCGTGGCCCGCGCCGCCGTCGCCCCGCAACTGGGCGCGCTCTCCCGCGCCGACCGCAAGGCCCTGGCCCGCTTGCAGATCCGCCTGGGGGTGGAAAGCGTGTTCATGCCGCCGCTGCTGAAGCCGGCGGCCCAGCGCCTGCGCGCCATCCTGTGGAGCGCATACACCGGCCGGCCGCTGGCGCCGCCGCCCATGGGCCGGGTCTGCTATGCCGTCGAGACCGGCGACGAGGCCAGCGACGAGGCGGGGATCCGGGCGCTGGGCTTTCGTCTGCTGGGCGGCCGGGCGGTTCGCGCCGACATGCTGGAGCGCTTCGCCGCCGGCCTGCGCCAGGCCACGCGAGATGCCGGCGCCGACAAACGGGATCCCCACGCGGGCGCCCCCCTGCCCGCCACCCTGCCGCCCATGCTGGGCGCGTCACTGGACGAGGCCGAGACCCTGGCCCGGGCCCTGGGCTTCCGCGTCTGGCGCGATGACGCCGGTGTCTGCCGCCTGCGTCCGGACCGTGGGAGTCGCCGCGCCCGGCTCGGCGGCACTCGCCCCGCCCCGGCCCCGGCGGTGGGTCCGGGCAACGCCCCCGACGCCCGCCCCAAGACGGGCCCCCAAAACACCGGCCCCGCCAAGGACAGCAAGGCCGATCGCCATTGCCGCATCGCGCACGCCAAGCGGCGCGCCGCCGACTCGCCGTTCGCCGTGCTGGCCGGGAAGATCCGCGCATGACGGACCGGAGCGGCGAGTCGATGCGCATCGACAAGTGGCTGTGGCATGCCCGGTTCCGCAAGACTCGGGCGCTGGCCCAGGCGCTGTGCGCCGACGGCTGCGTGACCCTGAACGGCGCGACCGTCACCAAGGCCAGTGCCCAGGTGCGCGCGGGGGACGAGGTGGTGCTGATCCTGGGGCCGATGCGGCGGCGGCTGCGAGTGGCGGCCCTCGGGGCGCGCCGTGGACCGGCCCCCGAGGCCCAGGCCCTTTATGAGGACCTCGCCCCGCCCGAGCGTCTGGCCGATCCGGTCATGGCCCCGGCGCCGGTGGCCCCGCGCGACTCGGGCAGCGGGCGTCCGACCAAGCGTGACCGCCGCGCGCTGAACAAGCTGCGCGACCCGTGGCAGGAGCCGCCCGGATAGCACACGGAACGCCGCCGGACATCGCGTCCCGTCGCCCTGTGGCCCCGTCCGCTGTCGATCCCGGAGTCCCTCTCGGGAGTCTCTCACCCCGACCCCGGGCCGGCCTTCAGACCAACGGTCCTTGAGAGGGACCGTTGACGCCCCGGCCAACCGGCTGCCGACCGAGTCGCCCGTCCGGAGTCCGGGGACGACCCGCGTCAGGCGCTCACGGAGCGCACGGCGCCGGGGATGAGGCCCAGTTCCTCGGAGCGGGCGTAGGCGTCGTCGGACGCGGCGGCCTGCGGGGTGACCCCCTGGGCCTGCTCGGCCAGTTCGGCCACGCGCTCGGCCTTGGCCCGGGCGGCCTTTTCCTGCTCCTCGGCCCGCTGCTGGCTGGCCTCGGCCTTGCGGGCCTGGAGTTCGGCATAGGCCTCGGCGCCCTCGCCGGCGCCGGACTCCGGAACCTCGCCCTCCGGCGTCAACGGCCCGCCGCCGCGCACCTGATCGTACGCGGCCTCGGACTGCACCGACCGAATCGCCCGCTCCCGCTCGCGCTGGTCCAGGCTGTCGTCGCCATTGATGTCGAAGCGATCGACCAGATCGGGCAGGCCCACCGCGATGGCGGCGGCCAGGCCGATGTTGATCGGTCCGTTGGGTCCGACGTCGGCGGCCTCGACCCGAGCCCCGATGTCGGCCTCGCGGGCCTTCTCCAGGCGTGCCTCGGCATCGCGCAGATCCTGTTCCTGGCGTTGCGCCGGCGGATTGCGTAGCGTGTCGGTCGATCCTGCCGGTTCGACCGGCCGGTCGGTCACCTGCGCGGCGACCGCCTTGGGCGACAGGTCCACCACATCCTCGACACGGCGCGCGTCACGATCATGGGGCTCGCCACCCATCCGGGTAATCGAGCGCATGGCGGAGGACAAAACGCCGCTGGAGCCACTTGGCCCGCCCGCCCCAACTGAGTCAGCCATCTCACACATCCCTTCTGGTGGTGGAGGGGTAGATGTCTCGCCTCACCTCGCGCCACGGATTTCGCCTCCGCGCTCTCGAGTCAGGGACGGACGTCACCCACGGCCATCGATAAAATAGACAGAGCAAATCATAACAAGGTTCGGCTTCGTTTTGAAGAGATCATGCGATCCTTCCAAGGGACGATGCCGGGATCGTGGGGGATCACTGGTGCGTCGACATCCCGATCCCGTATCCTGATCCGACAAGATCACCACCCCCAGTGAAACCGACCGTGTCCCTTGCATCGGATTTTGGACAAATCAGACCAGCGGCGGATGAGTGTGACTCATCCGCCCCCGGGCGCCTTGCAGGCACCCGGATGGTCCAGATCTTGGCACCGCAAAGCGGTGCCAGGGCGGCACCGGCCCACTCCCCCACCCGGCCACCCCAAGTATACTGCCCCAAGGAAAAGTGGGGGGTGGCCGGGGAGGGGGAGCGGGCCGGCCATGGACTACAACGGTCATTCTCAATGATCGTTGGTATCAGACCAACGGTCGCCGACCAAGGCCGGTGACCTCCGTGGCCGGCCCGCCTTGCCGGCCCGCCATGGGCCGGCTACAACAAAAATGGGGGCATCGACCCTGGCAAAACGGGGGCAAGACAGCATGCCGGCGACAGGACCGACCGCGCCAGACGCCGCCCGGCGGGCAACCGTTCTGGTCGTGGACGACGATCCGATCACCCGTGACGTGCTACAGGCGGTGCTTGAGGCGGCCGGCCTGCGGGCCCTGACGGCCGCCGACGGCGCCGGCATGGCGGCGGTGCTGGCGCGCGAGGACTCCGTGCGCGTGATCCTTCTGGACATCGGCATGCCCGGCAAGGACGGCCTGACCCTGACCGGGGAGTTGCGGCGCCAGTCGGCCGATGTGGGGTTGATCATCGTCTCGGCCCGCAACGATCGCGACGACCGCCTGGCGGGCCTGGAGCTGGGCGCCGACGATTATCTGGTCAAGCCCGTGGACGAGGCCGAACTGGTCGCCCGGGTCCGGGGCCTGTTGCGGCGCCTGGAGGGGTCGAGCCCCCCCGCCTCGACGGCGCGCACGCGCCGGTTCGGCCGCTGGGTGATGCACGGCCAGGCCCGCCGGGTCACCGACGACGAGGGCCGCGACGTGCGCCTCACCGGCGCCGAATTCGACCTGCTGGCCACCTTCCTGGACAACGCCGGGGCGGTGATGACACGGCGGCAGTTGCTGACCTGGGGGCGCGCCGGCGCCTTCGAGCCCACCGAACGCACGGTGGACGTTCTTGTGCGGCGGCTGCGGCGCAAGCTGGAGGACGATCCGTCGGAACCGCGCCTGATCGTCACCGTGCACCGCGCCGGCTATGTCTTCACCGGGCGGGTCGATCAGGACTCCGACTCCTCAGGGGAGGCGGCGGCCCTGTCCCCCGACTGCGTCGGCGACTGACCGCGTGGACGACCGGACCGGCGGGCCGGGGCGGGGATGGACTCTGACCCCGTCCGTGACGTGCGCCATCTCTTGATGGACACCCGGATGGCTCGACTGTGACGCCCGGGTGCGGGGCCGTCTACCGATCCTCGGCGGTGGTCGGGTCTGCGTCGCCGTCGTCGTTGTCGCCGGCCCTCTCGCCGGGGCCGGAGATCATCTTGTCGGCGATCAGGCCCTCGTTGGCGCGGATGGCGTTCTCGACCTCCTCGGCGATGGCCGGGTTGTCGCGCAGGAATGTCTTGGCGTTCTCGCGGCCCTGGCCGATGCGCTGGGAGTTGTAGGAGAACCAGGCGCCCGACTTCTCGACGATGCTGGCGCGCACGCCCAGGTCGATCACCTCGCCCAGCTTGGAGATTCCCTCGCCATACATGATGTCGAACTCGACGGTCTTGAAGGGCGGCGCCACCTTGTTCTTGACCACCTTGACGCGGGTCTGGTTGCCGACCACCTCGTCCTTGTTCTTGACGGCGCCGATGCGGCGGATTTCCAGGCGCACCGAGGCATAGAACTTGAGCGCGTTGCCGCCGGTCGTGGTCTCCGGGTTGCCGAACATGACGCCGATCTTCATGCGGATCTGGTTGATGAAGATGATCAGCGTGTTGGAGCGGGCCACCGAGGCCGTCAGCTTGCGCAGCGCCTGGCTCATCAGGCGCGCCTGCAGGCCGACGTGGGTGTCGCCCATCTCGCCTTCCAGCTCGGCCTTGGGCACCAGGGCGGCCACCGAGTCCACCACCAGCACGTCGATAGCGCCGGAGCGCACCAGGGTATCGGCGATTTCCAGGGCCTGCTCGCCGGCGTCGGGCTGGGACATGAGCAGGGTGTCCAGGTCCACCCCCAGCCGGCGGGCATAGGCGGGATCGAAGGCGTGCTCGGCGTCGATGAAGCCGCAGGTGCCGCCGCGCTTCTGGGCCTCGGCGACCACATGCATGGCCAGCGTGGTCTTGCCGGAGCTTTCCGGTCCATAGATCTCGACGATGCGGCCGCGCGGCAGCCCGCCGATGCCCAACGCGATGTCCAGACCCAGCGAGCCGGTGGACACGGCGTCGATCTCCACGGCCCGCTCGCGTTGCCCGAGCCGCATGATGGAGCCCTTGCCGAAGGCTCGCTCGATCTGACTGACGGCGGCGTCCAGCGCCTTTTGCTTGTCCATGGTGTCCCTGTCCACGAGTCGGAGCGCGCTTTGCGACATGAGGGAGCCCCCTTATTCCACAGGGGTCGGGCACCTGCAAGCGATGCGCCGGACCCGGGCCGGACGATGACGGCGACGCGGGCGGGCGGTCGATGCGCCGACGCGTCTCATCCGCCACCGTACAGCGTTTGTTCCGGCGCGCAAGAACAAAAATGAACATAAAACGAACGTTTGAGGGTCGGAACACCATAGACCCACGCGGGTTAGGGTTGCGCCGTCCGGCGCGCCGGCCATAATCGGACCGCTGACCCAAACCCTGGCGGTCGAGTCCCGGCCGCCCTATCAACCCAACGTGAGAGATCCCCCCGTCATGCCGCTGGCGAACCCCATTCCCACCACCGTCGTGACCGGCTTCCTGGGAGCCGGCAAGACGACCCTGATCCGCCACCTGATGGAGACCGCCGGCGGCCGGCGCATCGCGCTGATCATCAACGAGTTCGGGGATGTGGGCATGGACCGCGACATCCTCTCGGCCTGCGGGGTCGCGGGCTGCGGCGAGGACGACATCGTCGAACTGGCCAACGGCTGCCTGTGCTGCACCGTGGCCGACGAGTTCCTGCCGACCATGGAGGCGCTGCTGGACCGCGACCCGCCCCCCGACCACATCGTTATCGAGACCTCGGGTCTGGCCCTGCCCAAACCGCTGGTGCGCGCCTTCACCTGGCCGGAGGTGCGCTCGCGGGTCACCGTCGACGGCGTGCTGGCGGTGATCGACGCGCCGGCGGTGCGGGCCGGGCTGTTCGCCGACGATCCGGAGGCGGTGCGGGCGCTCCGGGCCGCCGACGCGGCGCTGGACCACGACAATCCGCTGGAGGAGGTGTTCACCGACCAGCTCCTGTGCGCCGACCTGGTGATCGTCAACAAGACCGACCTGCTGGACGACGCCGAGCGGGCGACGGTCGAGGACCAGGTGCGCGCCGCCGCCCGGCCGGGCGTGGCGGTGGTCGGCGCCAGCCACGGGCGCATTGATCCTGCGATCATGCTGGGCCTGGGCATGGCGGCCGAGAGCGACCTCGAGTCGCGGCCGTCCCATCACGACTCGGCCTCGGACCACGATCACGACGACTTCAACAGCATCGTCGCGGCGATGCCGCCGGTGCCCGCGTCGCTGGCCGGCGCCGGTCCGCAGGCGGTGGCCGACGCCCTGGCGCCGGTGCTGGCGGCGCATGGCGCGCTGCGGGTGAAGGGGGCGCTGGACGTGCCCGGAAAGCCCATGCGGCTGGTGGTGCAGGGCGTCGGGCCGCGCGTGCAGGCCTATTACGACCGGCCGTGGCGCGCCGCCGAGGGACGCGCCGGGCGTCTGGTGGTGATCGGCCTGAACGGGTTCGACGCGGACGCCGTCACCGCCGGACTGGCGGCGAGCCTGAGGTCCGGCGGCGGGTGAGGACGCGGCCCCCAATCGGGGGGCGCCGATCGGGAGGACTCAATCAAGCCCGGACCAACCGGGTGGCAAGCCCGGACCAACCGGGTGGCAAGCCCGGACCAACCGGGTGGCAAGCCCGGACCAACCGGGTGGCAAGCCCGAACCAACCGGGTGGACGGGATGGAGGGATCCCCCATGGACATGACCATCGATGCCGATCCGGGGTACCTGCGGCTGCACCGCCGGGGCGATCTGGCGCGGCGCGCCGAGGCGGCGGTGGCCCGGCTGGCGGACTGCGATCTCTGCCCGCAGGCCTGCCACGTCGATCGCACCGCCGGAGACGCCGGGGCGCTGGCCGCCGGGGCCGTGTGCCGCACCGGGCGGCATGCGCGGGTGGCGTCGGTGGGGCCGGGCTTCGCCGAGGAACGCGTGGTGGTCGGCGATGCCGGCTCGGGCGATGTCGTGTTCGCCTGGTGCAACATGCGTTGCGTCTATTGCGAGAACGCCGACGCCAGCATGCGCGGCAAGGGCGATGTCCTGGACGCCCGCGCCCTGGCCGACGCCATGCTGGATCTGCAACGGGCGGGCTGCCCCACCATCAACCTGGTCGGTCCCAGCCACGTGGTGGCGCAGATCCTGGAGGCCCTGGTGCTGGCCGCCGAGGACGGCCTGAGCCTACCCCTGGTCTACAACAGCGGCGGCTACGACTCGGTGGACACGCTGCGCCTGCTGGACGGCGTCGTGGACATCTACACCCCGGACGCCAAGTACGCCGACGATATGGCGGCGCGCCGCTGCTCGCGGGTGCGCGATTACGGGACCGTCAACCGCGCCGCCATCGCCGAGATGATCCGCCAGGTCGGACCGCTGCGACTCGACCCCGACACCGGGCTGGCGCGGCGCGGCGTGCTGCTGCGTCACCTGGTGCTGCCGGACGACATGGGCGGGGTGCGCCCGGTTCTGGAGCTGGCGCGGGCGCTGGGCGGCCCGGGCATGACCGTGGCCATCCTGGACAGCTACCACCCGGCCCACCAGGCGGACCGGGTGCCGGGCCTGGCCGCGCCCGCCGATCCGGCGCTGGTGGCCGAGGCCCGCGCCCTGGCCCGCGCACTGGACCTGGAGGTGGTGGACCTGGGATCCGCCGACGAGGCCGGGCCGCGCGAGTCGCGCGCCGGGCCCAACCGTGGCGCACCTTCGCCTTCCGTTTCCGCGCTTCCGAGCGTAGGCTAGGGGGACTCAACCGTCCCGCCCCCGGCCCCCTCACCCCAGGCTCTGGAGTGTCGCGCGATGGAGCCGCCCCAGACCCCCGACATGATGGACCGGTCGGCCGTCGCCGGCGGCGAGCGGCGCCGCCATGGGCCCCGCCGTCCGCTGCCGCTGTCCGGACGCTGGATGGCCGGGGGGCGCTGGGTCCATGTCCTGGTGGAGAACATCTCGCTTCACGGCGCCGCGCTGAACCTTGGCGCGCCGCTGGCGCCGGACGACCGGGGGGTGCTGACCCTCGAGGGCCTGGACGTGCCCATACCGTGCGTCGTGTGCTGGTCCACCGGCGCCGTCGCCGGGGTGCGCTTCGTCCTGGACGCCGCCGTGACCGAGGCGCTGTCGGCCCATATCGACCGGTACGCCGCCAAGGCCAGCCTGCCGATGTCCTGGGCCACGGGCCCGGCCGACCCGCCGCGCTGAACCGGAGCGACCACCCCATGGACCGCGCCCCGACCTCCCACGGGCCGAAGCGGGAAACCCCGTCCCGGGGCGGCGGCGGGGTCCGCGACGTCCTGGCCGCCCCTCCCCCTGCGACCCCGGCCCCCACCCCGGCCCCAACACCCCCTCAGGATATCGAGGCCGTGCGCCGCCGGCGCTCCGCCGGTGATGAACTCATGCTGGCCGTGGCCAAGCACTTCGTGCGTGATCCGCTCGGCGTGGCGACGCCGCGCGCGCTGGCCGAGGTGGGGCGGTTCCTGGGCGCCCATGGCCTGGCGGTCAGCAAAGACGCCCCGGCCGACGACCCGGCGATGTGCTGCGCCTGGCATGCGGAGGCCGATCCCCGGCCACCGCTGGAGCCCCTGCTGATCAACCTGACCCGGGGCCGGCGGGACCGGGCGGTCGGGCGGCCATGGCGGTGGCGGGGCCTGTCCGACGCCCGCGGCCAGCCGGTCACCGGCCCCCTCGACCCGGCCGACCCGGATGGCCGGCCCGCGCGCGGTGTCCCGGTGCTGGCGATGCGTGTCATGGCCCGCCCGGTGCTGGTGGACGGGGAGCCGGCGGCCCAGGTGGCCCTGGCCCTGGGGGACCCCGGCCGGGCGGAGGCCACCGGCGCCACCAGCCCGCTCCGGGCCTGGCGTGAGGAGGACCACCGCCTGCTCGCCTTCCTGGCCGAGATGTACGCCATCGCGATGGCGCGCTCCCGCGACCGCAGCGCCCGGGCCGACACCGAACACCGGCTGGAATCCTACACCCGCAACCTGCCGGGCGCGGTGTGGCGGCGCCTGCTGACCCCGGACGGGCGGCTGCTCTACACCTACCTCAGCAGTGGCGTGAAACGCCTGACCGAGGTCGATCCCACCCAGGCGGTCATCGATTCCGGGCTGTTGCAGGGGGTGCTTCACCCGGATGATCGCGATGGCGTGCTGGACAGCATCCATCGCTCGGCGCGGGACCTGACCGACTGGGCGCGCGAGTTCCGCATTGTCTCCAAGTCCGGAAGCGTGCGGTGGGTCCATGCCTCGGGCAAGGTCCAGGGCCTGGAGGACGGCACCGTGGCCTGGGACGGGATCACGCTGGACGTCACCGACCGCAAGCGATCGGAACAGGCCCTGCGCGAGAGCGAGGCGCGCTTTCGCAGCGCCTTCAATCAGGCCGCCGAGGGCATGGGCCTGATCTCGCCCGAGGGCCGCTGGCTGCGCGTCAACCGATCGCTGGCGACGCTGCTGGGCGCGCCGCCGGAGCACATCGCCGGGACCTCGGTGGTGCTCTGGCTGGCGCCGCGCGACCGGCCGGTGTTCCAGGACCTCCTGCGGCGGGCCACCGAGGATGGCGGTGCCGTGCTGGACGGCGAGGTGCGGGTGCGTCCGGCCGGCTCCGGCCCGTGGGCGCGCTACGATTCGGCCAGCACCGACCCGATCGACGCGGTCGACGACCCCGGGGAGGGCGACCCGGCCGACGACGACACGGCCCCGGAATCCCACGTCTGGATCCGCACCAAGGCGGCGCCGGTGCGCGACGAGAACGGCGCCCTGCGCCACTGGGTGGCCCATGTGCAGGATGTCTCGGCGCGGCGCGCGACCGAGGCCCTGCTGGTGCGCGCGCGCGACCAGGCGGAGGCCACGGCCCGCGCCAAGAGTGACTTCGTGGCCATGATGAGCCACGAGATCCGCACCCCCCTGTCGGGGATGATCGGCCTTGCCCGCCTGTTGCAGGACGGCTCGCTGAGCGCCGATCAGGCCCGCAACGTGGGCCGCATCGAGACCTCGGCGCGGCTGCTGCTGACGCTGCTCGACGACGTGCTGGCGCTGTCCAAGGCGGAGGCCGGCCAGGGCGCGGCCGAGCTGGCGCCGGTCTCGCCGGCCGCCGTGATCTCCGAGGTTCTGGGGCTGCTGATGGCCAACGCCGCCGGCAAGGGCCTCACCCTGACCATGGACGTGGATCCGGCGCTGCCGGCGCGGCTGACCGGGCCGAGGCTGGTCATGCGCCAGGTGCTGTTCAACCTGGTCGGCAACGCGGTCAAGTTCACGCCGGCGGGCGCGGTCACCGTGGGCGCCCGGCTGGAGACGACGCCGCACGGCGCCACGGTGCTGGACCTGACGGTCACCGACACCGGCCCCGGCGTGCGGGCCGAGGACCGGGCGCGCATCTTCGACCCCTTCAGCCAGGGCGGCCCGGGCGCCGTCGGCGAGGTGGTCGGGGTCCGGGGCCGCCGGCCCGGCGGCGTGGGCCTGGGGCTGGCCATCTGCCGGCGCCTGGTGGAGGGCGTGGGCGGGCGGATCGCCGTCGAGGACGCCGTCGGCGGCGGGGCGCTGTTCCGGGTCACCCTACCGGTCGACACGACGGTGCCGGCGGTCCGGCGCGGGATCCGGGCCGACGACGCGGACGAGACCGGAGCCCAGGACGACGACGGGGACGACGACGGGGAGGACGATCGGGACGAAGCCGGGGAGACGGCCGGCGGGCAGGGGCGGCCGG
Organism: Roseospira visakhapatnamensis; assembly: GCF_014197915.1. Classification (GTDB taxonomy): domain Bacteria; phylum Pseudomonadota; class Alphaproteobacteria; order Rhodospirillales; family Rhodospirillaceae; genus Rhodospira; species Rhodospira visakhapatnamensis. The sequence continues at coordinate 194,901 of NZ_JACIGK010000001.1, read as the reverse complement.
CCCGGTGCCCCATCGTCCTCGTGGTCGACGACGACGACATCAACCGCGAGGTCCTGGAGGCCACCCTGGCGGCGCTGGACTGCGTGCCCCGGGGGTTCACCGGGGGCGTGGACCTGCTGGCGGCCGCGCGCGCCTGGCCGCCCACGGCGGCGGCGCCGGACCTGATCCTCATGGATCTGAACATGCCCGATCCGGATGGCGTGCGCACCACCCGGCGCCTGCGCGACCTGGGGGGGGCCTGGGCGCGGGTGCCGGTGCTGGCCGTCACCGCCGCCGCCGGACGCCACCCGCCCGAGGCGTGTACGCGCGCCGGCATGGCCGACTGCCTGTTCAAGCCGGTGGAGGCGGCGACCCTGGCGCGGGTCCTGACGGCCTGGGTGCCGGGGATGGCCGCGCCGGGGGCCGGCGCCCCCGACACGCCGAATGCCGCCCCGGATGCCGCCCCGGAGGCCGTGCCGCCGCTGCTGGACGAGAGCGTGTGGGCGCGCCGGCTGGCCTTGCTGGGGCGGGCGCGGCTGACCGACCGGGTGCGGGACCTGCGCGACCTGAGCGCCGCGGTGCGGGCCGGCGATAGCGAGGCCACCCACGCCCACCGCCTGGCCGGGGCGGCGGCGACCCTGGGGGCGCGCCGGCTGGCGGCGGCGGCCTGGACGCTGGAGCGGGCGGTGTCGCGGACCCTCGCCGGGCCGGACGTGGAGACGTCCCCGGCTCCCCCGGCCGCGCGCGCCGCCTTGCGGGCGGCCCGTGACGCCACCCTGGCCGCGCTGGACGCGCGCCTTTCCCCGGAGCCCTGAGGACGACCGGACCCGGACCCCTTGCCCGGGGGGCCGCGCGGCCCATGTCTCCAGGGTCCGTCCCCCCTGCCCCGGAGATCCGCGCCATGTCCGCCCCGACCGAGACCGCCGCCGTGCCCGCCCCGCCGTGGGGCCGCGTCCTGGACACGCGGGGCGTGCTGACCCTGGCCGGGCCGGACCGGGTCCCGTTCCTCCAGGGCCTGGTGAGCAACGATGTCACCCGCGCCGGTCCCGACCGGGCGCTGTTCGCCGCCCTGTTGACCCCCCAGGGAAAGATGCTGTTCGACCTGATGCTGGTCGGCGTGTCCGGGGCGGGCGACGGGGACGGCCTCCTGCTGGTCGAGGCCGAGGCCGCCCGCCTGGACGAACTGCGCGCGCGCCTGTCCAAGTACAGGCTGCGCAGCAAGGTAACCCTCACCGGGGTTGGGGTTGGGGCCGTGGGCTGGGTGGTGGCCGTGGTGTTCGGCGAGGGTGCCCTGGCGGCGCTGGATCTGCCGGCCGAGGCGGGCGCGGCGCGGGCGCTGCCCGGGGGCGGCGTGGCCTTCGTGGACCCGCGCCTGACGGCGGCCGGGGCGCGCCTGATCCTGCCCGGGGACCGGGCCCGGCGCGTCCTGGAGGACCTGGGCGCGCGGCCGGCCGAGTCCGCCGTCTGGGAGCGCCACCGGCTGGCCCTGGGCCTGCCCGAGGGGGCGCCGGACATCGGCGTGGAAAAAAGCCTGCCCCTGGAATGCGGCCTGGAGGAGCTGGCCGGCGTGGACTTCCGCAAGGGCTGCTACATGGGCCAGGAACTGACGGCGCGCACCAAGTACCGGGGCTTGCTCAAGCGCCGGCTGATGCCGGTGGAGGTGAGCGGACCGCTGCCGGCGCCGGGCGCGCCGCTGACCACCGCCGCCGGCAAGGATGCCGGCGAGATGCGCTCGGGCGTGGCGCTGGACGCGGCCTCCGGCCTGGGGCTGGCCATCGTGCGGCTGGAGGCGCTGGCCGACGGACGGCCGCTGGAGGCCGGCGCGGCGCGCCTGACACCCCGGGTGCCGGACTGGATGGTGTTGCCGGAGCCGTCCGGGGTGACGGGTTGACGGCCGGGATCACGCCTCGCCGAAGCGCAGGCGGACGATGCGGCGGGACATCCGGCGCCGCAGCGCCGGCACGGTCATGAGTCGTCCGTACCATCGCCATCGGTCCTTGTGATAGTCGAAGTAGTTCCAGTGCTCGGCGACCGAGAGGCCGGAGTGCCAGCCGGCCAGCGTCTGGACGTCTGTCACGCCCCACTTGAAGTCGGGCCGGCCGTCGAGTCTGCGCACGCTGTCATGGTACCGGCCGCGCCCGACCAGCGCCGGCGGCAGCGTCTGGAGCAGCATTTCCCCGCCGCGAAAGCGCTCCGCCAGGGTCGCCAGCAGGGGCTTGAGGTCGGTCTCGGCGAAGTACGGCAACACCCCCTCGGCGATCAGCAGGACCGGCGTGCCCTCGGCGGCCACGCGGTCCATCCACGTGGTCGCGAACATGGACGCCGGGATCATCCGATAGCGGTCCGTGTCCGAGAAGAAGCGGCGCCGCAGCGCGATGACCTCCGGCAGGTCCAGGTCGTACCAGCGCGTCACCCGGGGCGCGAGCCGCGCATGGCGGGTGTCCAGCCCGGCCCCGAGCGAGACCACCGTGGCCCCGGGCACGCGGTCCAGGTAGGCGCGGGTCGCCCGGTCCAGGATCTTGGTCCGCACGGCCACGCCGACCTGGGTCAGCCAGGCCCGGTCGAACCTGGCGAAGTCGTAGTCGATGCGCGCCATGATGTCGGCCGCGCGCGTGTCGCGCACGATGGGGGCGGCCGCGCGGGTCTCGGCCGCGCGCGCCCAGAGGGGGATCAACAATGTCTCTGGAATGCCGGACAGGCCCGTCGTCATGGGGTCTCTCGTTGGCGGGCCGTTTCCCCCGCGCGCCGCCCCACAGCGGTCGCGGCGTTCTCGTGCCGGTGCCTTGCCCCAGCGCGGTCTCGGTGAAGTCCGGCCGATCCTGACGTCAAAACGGCGCGTCGTCTACCCCAGCCAGCGATCGAGGAACCGCTCCACCCACCGGGCCACGGCGGCATCGAAGCGGCGGCGGCCGGCGCGGTGGTCCTCGGCCGGTCGCGCCCCGGGCAGCATCAGCATGGGCGCGGCCTTGTGGATCCAGCGCTCCATCATCTCGTGGGTGACCTCGGGGTGGAACTGGATGCCCAGCGCGCGCTCCCCCAGGGCGAACGCCTGGTTGGGGAAGTCCGGCCCGCGCGCTAAAAGCGTGGCCCCGGGCGGCAGGTCGAAGCCCTCGGTGTGCCAGTGGTAGACCTCGGCGGGCGTCTCCCCGTCGAACAGGCCACGGCGGCGGCCGGCCGCCGTGGGCCAAAGCGGGTAGTAGCCGATCTGCACGCGCTCCGCCGGGTGGCGGCTGACGCGCGCGCCGGCCACCCGGGCCATCATCTGCGCCCCCAAACAGATGCCCAGCACCGGCAACCCGGCCCCCATGGCGCGCTCCAGGACCGCCAGTTCGGCGCGGATCCCGTCGCGATGATCGTCGTTGGCGCTCATGGGACCGCCGAAGACCACCACCCCGGCATGGCCGGACAGGTCCGCGGGCAAGGGATCGCCCAGCAGCGGCACCCGCCGGTCCAGGATGTGCCCCCGGGCGCGCAGCACCGCCCCCACGCGCCCGCAGGTCGAATGCGCCTGATGGACGATCACCAGGATCGGCGCGCGCGGGTCGCGCGGCGGAGACGCGGAGGAAGGCACGGGCGGGACCGGGGGCATGCGGCGGGCTCGGTCTGGAGGAAGGCCGGCGCCGCTCAGGGGGTGCCGACCAGCGCGGCCTCGCGGTCCTCGACACCCGCCGGCACCGAGCGGGCCCGGCCCTCGGTATCGATGGCCACGAACACGAAGGTGCCCTCGGTCACCTTTTCGTTGGCGCCGCCGGCGGCCCGCTGCGCCCAGGCCTCGACCTGGATGGTCAGGGATGTGCGGCCCGTTTTCACATGGTGGCTGTAGCAGGTCAACCAGTCGCCCACGAACACCGGGCGGTGGAACAGGAACCCGTCCACGGCGACCGTCACCACGCGTCCCTCGGCCAGGTGGCGGGCGTGGGTGCCACCGGCCATGTCCATCTGGCTCATCAGCCAGCCGCCGAAGATGTCGCCGGAGGGGTTGGTGTCCGCCGGCATGGCGATGGTGCGGATGGAGACGACGCCACGCTGCGGCGCCGACCGGGAGGGGTCGGTCTGGGTCACGGAAAGAACTCCTTGGTGGAGGGCCGGAAGGCCACACGATATGAAGTATATGACGTCCGGGGTCTATACCAGATCGCCTTGCCCATCGTCTTGTTCGCACCCGCGGGCGTGCCTATACTCCCGGCCATGGACGACCTTTTCCGACATCCCGACGCGGCCCGCCCTGGCGGTCCCGCCGCCGCCCGCCGGCCGGCCTCCACCGGCGCGACCCCGTACACCGCCCAGGATATCGAGGTCCTGGAGGGCCTTGAGCCGGTGCGCCGGCGTCCCGGCATGTACATCGGCGGCACCGATGAACGCGCCCTGCACCATCTGGTGGCCGAGGTGCTGGACAACAGCATGGACGAGGCCGTCGCCGGCCATGCCACGACCATCGACGTGCGCCTGGACGCCGACAATCGGGTGGTGATCACCGACAACGGGCGCGGCATCCCGGTGGACCCGCACCCGCGCTATCCCGACACGTCGGCGCTGGAGGTGATTCTCACCGTGCTGCACTCGGGCGGCAAGTTCGGCGGCGGCGCCTACAAGGTCTCGGGCGGCCTGCACGGCGTCGGTCTGTCGGTGGTCAACGCGCTGGCCGAGGACCTGACGGTCACCGTCACCCGCGACCGCGTCCAGTGGACCCAGCGCTACGGTCGCGGCCGGCCGCTGACCGCGTTGGAGCGCGCCGACGCCCCGGCCAGCCGGCGGGGCACGACCATTGCCTTCCGCCCGGACACGGAGATTTTCGGCCCGCGCGCCCGCTTCCGTCCGGCCACCCTGTTCCGCATGGCGCGCTCCAAGGCGTACTTGTTCCGGGGCGTGCGCATCCGCTGGCAGTGCGACCCGGCGCTCCTGGAGGACGGCGACACGACGCCCGCCAGGGCCGAGCTGCATTTCCCCAACGGCCTGCGCGACTACCTGGAGGCCACCCTGAACGGGACGCCGCTGCTGGGCGCGGGGATCTTCGCGGGCGCGGCCGACCTGGCCGACGACCGGGGCCGGGTGGAGTGGGCGCTGTGCTGGCCCGAGGCCGGCGAGGCGTTCCTCCGCTCCTACTGCAACACCGTGCCCACGCCCGAGGGCGGCACCCATGAAACCGGACTGCGCAACGCCCTGCTGCGCGGCCTTCGGGGCTATGCCGAGATGGCGGGCCACCGCAAGGGTGGCCAGTTGACCGCCGAGGACGTCATGGGTGGCGCGCGCGGCATGCTGTCGCTGTTCCTGCGCGAGCCCCAGTTCCAGGGCCAGACCAAGGAGAAGCTGTCCAGCGCCGAGGCCACGCGGCTGGTCGAGCAGGCCATGCGCGACCACCTGGATCACTGGCTGTCGGCCGATCCGGAGGGCGCGGGCCGCCTGCTGACCGCCGCCCTGGAGCGCGCCGAAGAGCGCCAGCGTCGCAAGCAGGCCAAGGACCTGTCGCGCAAGTCGGCCACCAAGAGGCTGCGCCTGCCGGGCAAGCTGACCGACTGCACCCGCTCGGTGGCCCAGGGGACCGAGCTGTTCATCGTCGAGGGCGATTCGGCCGGCGGGTCCGCCAAGCAGGCGCGGGCGCGCGACACCCAGGCGGTGCTGCCCCTGCGCGGCAAGATCCTCAACGTGGCCGCCGCCTCCGCCGACAAGCTGCGCGCCAACCAGGAGCTGTCCGACCTGGTGGAGGCGCTCGGCTGCGGCATCCGGGACCGCTATGACGACGACGCGCTCCGCTACGACAAGATCATCATCATGACCGACGCCGACGTGGACGGCGCCCACATCGCGGCGCTGCTGATGACGTTCTTCTACCGGGAAATGCCCAGGCTGATCGAGAACGGCCACCTCTATCTGGCGCAACCGCCGCTCTACCGGCTCAGCCAGGGGGGGACCGTGGTCTACGCCCGCGACGAGGCCCACAAGGACGAGGTCATGGCCACCGTGCTGACCGGACGCGGCAAGGTGGACGTCAGCCGCTTCAAGGGCCTGGGCGAGATGCCGCCGGCTCAGTTGAAGGACACCACCATGGACCCCAAGCGGCGGGTCCTGCTGCGCGTGGTCGTGCCCGGCCAGGGCACCGAGGAAGACCGCGAGGAGGCCCGCGACACCGCCGGCCTCGTCGAACGCCTGATGGGCCGCAAGGCGGAGACGCGCTTCGCCTTCATTCAGGAGAACGCGAAGTTCGTGGAGGAACTGGACGTGTAATATCAACGGTCATTGAGAATGACCGTTGCAGTCCGTGGCCGGCCGGCGCGGCCGCGCCCGTCAGCGCGCGGCCACGGTCCAACCCGTCGGCACCACCACCAGACAGGAGCCGCCACGAGCCTTCAGGGTGTCGCAGGCGCCGCGTGCCTGACCTTCCGAGACCATGCCCACCAGCCGCGCCCGGTACAGGCGGCCATCGTCCACCGTGTGCGGGATGACGCGCACGCGCACGTCGTTCATGCGCCCGGCCAGCAGGCGCGCGGCCTCGTGCGCCACGCGCTCGGCCGCGCCCTGGCTTCCGAAGGCGCCCACCTGGATCCCCCAGCGCCCGCCCGGATTGGCCTCCGTGGCGGCGGACGGGGCCGGCGCCGCCGCGGCGGCGGGGCGGGGCAGGGAGACGACGACGGGACCGGCGGCGGGACCGGCGGCGCCGAGGATCGGCCGGGCGGCGGGCAGCGGCACCATGGCGCCGGCCCGCGCCGGCGTCAGCGGCGCGGACAGCGTCGGGACCGGGGGGACGGTCGCGCTCAGGGATACCACCTGGGGGGACGCCCCCTGCGGGGAGGCCACCTGCGGACCGACCGTCTTGCCGGGTGGCAGGATCGGCGGCCGCGGCGCGACGCCCGAGGACAGGTCCGAGCGCGCCACCACGCGCAGGTGACGGCCGTCGGCGCCGAAGCTGACATAGGTGGGGTGCGCGACCGTGGCGAAGCCGGCGTCCATCAGCTTGGCCATGTGGTCGTCGCGGCTGCGGGCGCTGCGGCCGCCGAACACCACGCCGACCAGCCGGCGCCCGTTGCGGCGCGCGGAGAAGGCGATGTTGAAGCCCGAGGCGCGGATGTAGCCGGTCTTCAGGCCATCCGCGCCGGGATAGCGCTTCAGCAGGTGATTGTGGGTGCCGATGGTACGGCCGCCAAGGCGGAAGCTGGTGGTGGAGAACAGGCGGTACTGGCGCGGGAAGTGCGTTTGCAGCGACAGCGCCAGGATCGCCATGTCGCGGGCGGTGCTTTTCTGCGCGCTGTTGGGCAGCCCGGAGGCGTTGCGGAAGGTGGTCCGGCTCATGCCCAGGCGGTGCGCCTGCTCCGTCATCATCCGGGCGAAGCGGCTTTCGGTGCCGCCCAGGGCCTCGGCCACCACGGTGGCCACATCGTTGGCCGACTTGGTGACCAGCGCCAGGATGGCGTCGCGCACGCGGATGGTGGAGCCCGCCCGGAGCCCCAGCTTGGAGGCCGGCTGCCCGGCCGCGCGGGTCGACACCCGCAGCCGCGAGTTCATGGTAAGCTTGCCCTGGTCGAGGGCCTCGAACAGCATGTAGAGCGTCATCATCTTGGTCATCGAGGCCGGGTAGAGCCGGGTGTCGATGTGGCGCCCGGAGACGATGCGGCCCGAGGCGGCGTCCACCACGATCGAGGCATAGCCCCGGGCCTCGGCGGCGGCCGGCAGGACCAGGCCCAGCAGCAGCACGACGCCCAGCGCCGCCATGAGGCGGCGGGCCGTGATCAGGGCCGGGCCGGGCGATCGCGCGGGCGTTCGTTGGCAGACCCGCGTGCCGACAGGACGGGGCGACGCGGCGGGAGCGGACCCGTCGGCGAGCATGGAAGGGAGGCCAGGGGCATCAGGCGGGTGCGGCAACACGGTGCGACTCCTGCGGTCCGATGGCGGGCCGCGCGGCCCGGAACGGCGACGACGCCCGAACACACCCCGGCGGCGTCCAAACACATGGCGCACGCGGCCCGGTGCCGGGTATCGGCCCGGTTCGCGTCACGCGCCGGCCACGATCGAGGGGTTGTCGCGCCGGCCTCCTCCGAGGCTCCCACGGAGCACCGGCGGTCTGGGAATTTGGTGCGGATTCAATGCCTAATTGGGATCAGCATAGAAAATACCTGAGGTCCTGTCCATAGAAGAGTTCGAGTCCCTTGAGATCCAGAGGTCCCGGCGCCGGTCGCCGGACTCCCCCGAAAGAGATGGGAACGGCATGCGACGTTTGGGCTTACACAAGACGTGCCGGGTTACCCGCTGGGTGACCCCAAGACTTGGGATGGCCGTGGTGGCTCTTGGCGTGCTCGCCGGCTGCGCGAGCAGCGGCGACATCGCCGATCCGGTGACACGGAAGCTGACCTGGTTCTCGTTTCTGAACGGGGACGACATCCGCGCCACCTGCGCCCCGGGGGCGCCCCTGCGCGTAAGACTCGTGCACAACGCCGACTACATGGTCCGCGTGCGCGTGTACGACCTGGTCGAACCGCCCCCCGCCCCCCAGGGACCGCCGCCCGGCAGCCTGGTCCTGATGACCCGCGTGCTGGGGCCGACGCCGGCCAGCCTGACCGTCGATCCGGCGGCGCCGGGCCTGGCGCTGGCGCCCCTGGGCGGGCGGGTGGCGCGCCGGGTGATCGGGCCGGGTGACGCCGCGCGGCTGCGCGCCGCCCTGGAGGCCGACGGCCTGGACGGCGGGCCGCCGACCGTTCGGCGACTCGACTCCCACGAGTTCTGGTGGCTGGCCGTGGGGTGTCTGGACGGGCGGATGCGCATCCAGGCGTGGGCCGACCCGGATCCCGGCTACGCGGCGCTGACCGCTCCGGCGCGGCTGCGGGCCCTGGACGGCACCGGGATTCCGATCCGGACCCCGGCCGACGAGCCCCATGGCGGCAACCCGGTGATGTACGACCGGGCGCGGGCCGACAAGGAGGTGCGGTTCCGTCTGTCGGTGGGACCCGAGGGCATCAACGGGCCGCCACGGTTGCCCTGATCCCGCCCTTGGGGTTTAACGACAGGCGATCACGACCACCCCCACGGGAGACTCCGCCATGGCCTACGATCCCAACAACGTCTTCGCCCGTATCCTGCGCGGCGAGATTCCCTGCTCCAAGGTGCGCGAGGACGAGCACACGCTTGCCTTCCACGACATCAACCCGCAGACCCCGACCCACGTGCTGGTGATCCCGAAGGGCGCCTACGTGAGCTGGTCCGACTTCGCCGAGACCGCCAGCGACGCCGAGATCGCCGCCCTGGTGCGGGCGGTGGGCGTGGTGGCCCGGGAGCAGGGAGTGGCCGAGGACGGCTATCGCGTGCTGTCCAACATCGGTCCCCACGGCAACCAGGAGGTCGAGCACCTGCACATCCATGTCTTCGGCGGCCGGCCCCTGGGCCGCATGGTCCCCAAGGACTGACCCCATGGCGGGGCTCGCGTCGCCAGGCCCCGGGGCTTCCGCCCGCCCGCGCCCACGCGAGCCCGGCGGGCCGGCGGGGCGGCCGGGGCCGCAGCCGCGACGACTCCCCGCCGAGGCGCCGCGTCCCGGGGCGATGATCCGCTGCCGAGCCTGCGGCGCACCGATCACCCGCCGGGCCTGGGCCATCCGCGTGCGCGACGCCCACGAGCACACCGTCTTCAATCCGGCCGGCCTGGTGTTCCGGATCGGCTGCTTCGTCGAGGCGCCGGGTGTGCGTCCCTTCGGCCCGCGCAGCACGGCGTTCAGCTGGTTCCCCGGCCACGCCTGGATGGTGAGCGCCTGCGCGGGCTGCGGCTGCCACCTGGGCTGGCTGTTCCTGGCCGAGCCGAGCGCGCCCGGCGCGCCGGCGCGGCCACCGGTCTTCCACGGACTGGTGCTGGACCGGCTGGTCGAGGGCGCCGGAGACTCGCCCTCCACGCCATCGGCGTGACCCACCCCGCCACCCACGGCAGTATTATGCCAACATCGTGAGACCGTCTGATGGACTGGGTACCCCACCTTGCCTATGCCGCCCTCTGGGCCAGTTTCGGCCTCGGGCACTCGCTGTTCGCCGGCCGTGCCATGAAGGCCCGGATGGCGGCGCTGGGACGGTGGTATCGCCTGACCTACAACGCCATGGCCGCCGTCCATCTCGCCGTCGTGGTCGCCGGGGGGGTCTGGCTGCTGGGGGATCGGCCACCGTTCGCCCCGCCCTGGCCGTTGACGGCGGCCCAAGGTGTCCTGGCCCTCGCCGGGCTGCTGCTGCTGGCCTGGGCGTCGCGCTTCTATGACATGGGCCGCCTGGCCGGCCTGCGGCAGATCCGCGACCCCGACGCGCCCGAGAGCGAGCCCCTGCGCCTGGACGGGCCGCACCGCTTCCTGCGCCATCCGTTCTACGCCGCCGGCCTCATGCTGTTCTGGGGCCTGGCCCAGAGCCCCCTCGGGCTGGCCACGGCGCTGTGGGGCTCGCTGTACTTCCTGATCGGATCCCGCGTCGAGGAACGGCGCCTGCTGGCCCTCTACGGCGGCGCCTACGCCGACTATCGCCGCCGCATTCCCGGGTTCATCCCGGCGCCGCTGCTGGGCCGCCGTCCCCTGCCGCCGGCCTGACGCATCACGCCCCGCCGCCCTCCCCGTCACCCTCCCCGTCGCCCTCCAGGCCATCCGCCGCCAGCAGCGCGCGGGCCGCCGCCGCGATCTGGCCGGCCGGATTGACGGCCGTCGCCGACCAGGGGCTCCAGGGCGTCCCATCCCTCAAGGGCCGCGCCGCCCCGGCCTGGATCAGGGCCGCGTGATACCGCGCGTGCGGCCCCCGCGCCCACCCCGGCGGCGAGGCCACATAGAGCGGCCGGCCGGTGGTCGTCGCCTCGGTCAGCATGGAGATGGAATCGCCCGTCACCACCACGGCGTCCGCCAGTCCCAGGAACCCGAGATAGGGATTGGCCGCCCGGTCCGGCGTCCAGGGGTGCAGGACGTGGGGCACGCCGGCCAGGCCGGCCCGGATCGCCGCCACCGCGTCCGGCCGCGTTCGCCGGCTGGTGGTGACCAGGAGGCTCCCGCCGGCGCGTGCCGCGAGCGCGCGGGCCTGCCCCGCCAGCGTCACCGCCACCCCGGCATCCAGGCGCCGCCGCCCGGAATCGCCGCCCACCAGAACCGTGATCCAGGGGCGGGGCAGGGCGGCCACGGCCTCCCGCCAGCGCGCCGCCTCGGCCGTCAGCCGCGCCGGCGTCAGCGCGTGCGGCGCCCCCAGCACGACCAGCACATTGGAGCGCCGGCGCAGGCGCGCCACCGCGCGGTCGTGGCTGGGCACGGCGATCAGGTCGAAGTCCCCATGGCCGACCCGCGGGTCCTGCATGTGCAGCAGGCGGGGCGGCCGCCCGCCCCCGGCCGCCAGGGCACCCCGGATCCAGCGCGCCGCCGCCCCGGCCCGGCGCCCGCAACTGATCACCAGACGGGGTGGCCCATGGGGCGCGGACGCCGACGCCAGCACCCGCGCCCGCGTCTCCGGCGCCAGCACCACGTGCCGCGCCAGCCGGTCCCACGGCCATTCCCGGGCGTACTCCAGGGGCTGCTCCGCCGTCGGCAGGCCCAGCGCGGTCGCCACGCCGCGCGCCTGGTTGGCCGACCCCACCAGCCGGTCCACCAGCGCCCACACCACGGGCACCGTCGCGGGATGGGCCGCGTCGGCGCCGTCGGAGCAGGGGGCGGACGCCACGGAACGGATCATGAGCGGGATGCCTGGTCGAGGACTCGCGCAAGCCGGCCGCTCCGCCCCCGACCCCGGCTGCCGGCCGGACCCCGGGGCGATGGGCGCGGCGGGGAGGCGCACTCTCCCATGCCCCGCCGACCCGGGCAACCCGGGTCCGCGCCGCGCGCCGGGCCTCGACCTCGGCGGCCCGAAGGCGCGGGACGCGACCGCCGGCCCTCGGGTCGAGAGCCGGCGCCCGCCACCGCGCGCGCGGCCGGCAATCCGGAAATCGGGGTCGAAAAACGGACGGCCTCGACCCGTCGCGGATCGCGCGGCCACGCGGCGGCCACGTCCTATCCGGCTTTGATCTTCGGCTTGCTCAGGCCCTGGACGGCCCGCGCCGCCTGATCAAACAGGTGCTTGGACCAGTGGCCCAGACGCCGGGCCAGATCCCCCACCGCCTCGATCCCCATGAGGCGAGCCAGCACCACCAGGAACGCCAGCTCCAGGATCAGCAGGACCACCGGCACGACCCAGCCGCCCACCGCGTCGAACACGATGACGTCCAGCAGCACGATGATGGCGAACACGAACAGGAATCGCTCGTCCTGGCGAAAGGCCCGCTCCTCCCGCAGGTCCCGCGCCAGGGCGTCGGCCCGGCCGGGCGAATCCTCGGGCGTCGTCGCCCCCGGATCCGACCTGCTGTCCGCCCCAGGATCGGTCCCAGGGTCGGTCCCAGACTCCGGCGCGGCGTTCGTGGTCACGGTTTCGATATCGCTTTCCATGTCACGATCCCTCCATGGTGAATGGATTGAACGCGACGGCGCGACTCCCTTGTATTCCCTTCGTCCCCTCCGCGACGCGCCCCGGGCGCGGTCCCGTGCTCCCGCGCGTCTCCCTCCAGGGCCGCCGCCCAAGACACTGTCACCGACGACACTGTCACCCAAGACACTCCGGCGCCGCCCTGACCCGGGCGGTCATGGTCTCCTTGACGGACATCAGGACAACGACCGACGCCGTGGGCGCCCTCCATGCCGGGCGGATCCCCCGCGTCGACCCGTCGCCTGTGTCCCGCGCGTCACTATCAGCCAGCGTCCGATGCGGCGCAAGACCTCTTTGGAAGTGGGGACTCGGGCGGTTCCTCCGGTCCGTCCGGCGCCGTCACGGGATGGCGCGCAGCACATCCGCCAGCGTCGAGACCAGCTGGTCGATGTGCCCGTCCCCGATGATCAGGGGCGGCGACAGGGCGATGGTGTCCCCGGTCACCCGGGTCAGGACCCCCCGGTCGTAGCAGGCCCGGAACACCTCGAACCCGCGCTCGCCCGGGGCCTCGGGGCGCGGCGCCAGTTCGACGGCGGCGACCAGGCCCAGGGTGCGCAGGTCGATGACATGGGGCAGGTCTCGCAGCCCGTGGATGGCGTCGGCCCAGGGGTCCTCCAGCGTCCGGGCGCGGGTGAACAGGCCGTCGGCCTTGTAGACCTCCTGGGTGGCCACCGCCGCCGCGCAGGCCAGCGGATGCGCCGAATAGGTGTACCCGTGGAACAGCTCGACCACATGCTCCGGGCCGCGCATGAAGGCGTCGTGGATGGCCCCGGATACCAGGGTCGCGCCCATGGGCACGGCGGCGTTGGTGAGGGCCTTGGCGGTGGTCATGATATCGGGGGTGACGCCGAAGCGCTCGGCGGCGCTGGCGTGGCCCAGGCGGCCGAAGGCGGTGATGACCTCGTCGAAGATCAACAGGATGCCGTGCCGGGTGGTGATCTCGCGCAGCCGCTCCAGATAGCCCCTGGGCGGCGGCAGCACCCCGGCGGACCCCGCCATCGGCTCGACGATCACGGCGGCGATGGTCTCGGCGCCATGCAGGGCCACCAGGCGCTCCAGGTCGTCGGCCAGGTGCGCGCCATGCGCGGGCTGGCCGCGCGTGAAGGCGTTCTCGGCCGGCAGGTGGGTGTGAGGCAGGTGGTCGACACCGCCGAGCAGGGTCCCGAAGAGGCGACGGTTGTTGACCATGCCGCCGACCGACAGACCCCCGAAATTGACGCCGTGGTAGGCGCGCTCGCGGCCGATCAGGCGGGTGCGGCCGGCCTCGCCCCGGACCGCGTGGTAGGCCAGGGCGATCTTCAGGGCGGTCTCCACCGCCTCCGACCCCGAGTTGGAGAAGAACACGTGATCAAGGCCGTCGGGCATGATGGAAACCAGCCGCGCCGCCAGGTCGAAGGCCAGCGGGTGGCCCATCTGGAAGGGCGGCGCGTAGTCCAGGTGACCGGCCATGGCACGGATGGCCTCGGTGATCTCGGGGCGGCCGTGGCCGGCGTTGACGCACCACAGCCCGGCGGTGCCGTCCAGGATGCGCCGTCCGTCGCGGCTGGTGTAGTGCATCCCCCGGGCGGAGACCAGCAGGCGCGGCGCGCCCTTGAACTGTCGGTTGGCGGTGAACGGCATCCAATAGGCATCCAGATCGTTCACCATGGGCGCGGTCACGTCGAAGGTCATGGCGGCGGAGGCTCCTGGGGAAGGACGGGGCGGCGAGGGGGCCGGGGGCGCCGGGGCGGCTCGCGCCACGACCGGGCCGACACTGTATCGTCGGTGCCCCCACCCGGTCACCCCCGCCGGTCGGTTCCCCCAGGGCGATTCGGTTCCGACCGGGTTTGGTGAAAAGGAGTGGTGGCGCGCCGGTCGTGCAACACCACCCCGCGCCGGGACCCGGCGACACCGCCGGCGCGTTCCGACTCGACACTCACTTGACGTTTACGTAAACTGCGGCCATGACCGAACCACACGTTCCCCCCCGTCCTGGCCCCGGTGCATCCCTGTCCAGGGATGCCGACGGGACCGACATCACCTACAGCATCGCCGACCTCGCCCGGGAGTTCGAGATCACCCCCCGGGCCATCCGGTTCTATGAGGACAAGGGCCTCCTGGAGCCGCGACGCGAGGGTTTGCGCCGAGTCTACTCGGAACGCGAGCGCGTGCGCCTGCTGCTGATCGTGCGCGGCAAGCGATTGGGGTTCTCGCTGCGGGAATGTCAGGACATCATCGACATGTACGGCGCGGAGCCGACCGAGGGCGCGCAGCTTCAGCGGTTGATCGAGACCATTCGCCAGCGCCGGTCCGTCCTTCAGGACCGCCTGGCCGACCTGCGCTTGACCCTCAAGGAACTGGACGAGGTGGAAGCCCAGGCCCAGCGCCTGCTGGACGCCACCGGCGAGGACACGGGAGAGGCGTCGGCGCCCGGGGAGCCGGCCGGCCGCCCACCCGAACCCTGAGCCCCGAACCCTGCCCCGAACCCTGCCCCGAACCCTGCCCCGAACCCTGCCCCGAACCCGGGGCGATCGGACGCGGCGACGGCGCCGGCCCGGTCTGCTACAGTCGCGCATGCCTTCGACCGGCCCATCGGGACCGCCCGCGCCCATGTCACGACACGTCGAGTCCTTCCTGGAAATGATGGCGGTGGACCGGGGCGCCTCGGCGCACACCCTGGACGCCTACCGCCGCGACCTGGACGCCCTGGCCGTGTTCCTGGGCCGCGCGCCGGCGGCGGCGTCCCTGGACACCGCCGGGTCCGAGGATCTGCGGGCGTTCCTGACTCACCAGACGGACCAGGGCATGGCGCCGCGCACGGCGGCGCGGCGGCGCTCGGCCCTGCGCCAGTTCTACGCCTTCCTGGCCGCCGACGGGCGCCGCGCGGACAATCCCGCCGATGGGCTCGACCCGCCACGCCTGGGCCGGCCGTTGCCGAAAACGCTGGAGGAATCGGAGGTCGAGCGCCTGCTGGAGGCCGCCCGGGCCTGGGAGGGGCCGCACGGCCTGCGTGCCAGCGCCCTCCTGGAACTGGCCTATGCCGCCGGTCTGCGGGTTTCAGAACTGGTGGCGCTGCCGCTGGCCGCCGTGGCCCGAGACCCCGAGGTGCTGCTGGTGCGCGGCAAGGGCGACAAGGAGCGCGTGGTGCCGATCGGCGAGGCCGCGCGGATGGCGGTGCGCGCCTACCTGCCGGCGCGCGAGACCTTCCTGGCCCGCGCCGGATCGGCCCGCCGCGCCGGTCAGCGGTGGCTGTTTCCCTCGCGGGCGGCGGCCGGCCACCTGACCCGCGACGGCGTCACCAAGATGCTGGCCGAGCTGGCGGCGCGCGCCGGCCTGCCCCCGGGGCGGGTGTCGCCGCACGTGCTGCGCCATGCCTTC
Organism: Roseospira visakhapatnamensis; assembly: GCF_014197915.1. GTDB lineage: Bacteria > Pseudomonadota > Alphaproteobacteria > Rhodospirillales > Rhodospirillaceae > Rhodospira > Rhodospira visakhapatnamensis. The sequence goes on along the minus strand of NZ_JACIGK010000001.1, from coordinate 179,127 downwards.
GCCACCCACCTGCTGGCCCACGGCGCCGACCTGCGGGGCGTGCAGGCCATGTTGGGTCATGCCGACATCTCCACCACGCAGATCTATACGCATGTGCTCGACGCCCGCCTGCGTGCCCTGGTGCGCGACCATCATCCCCTCGCGGGGCGGGACCCGGCCGACGGCGAGCCCCGGGAGCCGCCGGCATGAGCGGCCGCATCCGGTGGCTGCTGATGCTGGCGAGCCTGGGGGTGCTGCTGGCGACGCCGGCATGGGCCTTCGAGGATCGCCAGGCCTATGTGGTGCTGGATGCCGCCAGCGGCCGGGTGCTGGATGCCCGCAAGCCCAACCACCTGCGCTATCCGGCGTCGCTGACCAAGATGATGACGGTGTTGATGCTGTTCCGGGCCCTGGACGCCGGCACCCTGACCCCGGAGACATTGATTCCCATCTCCCGAGGGGCGGCGGCGGCCAACCCGGTGAAGCTGGGCCTGCCGCCGGGCGATTCGATGCCCGTGGCCGAGGCCATCCCGGCGCTGGTCGCCCGCTCGGCGAACGACGTGGCGGTCGCGGTGGCCGAGTTGCTGGCCGGCGACGAGGCCGCCTTCGGCCGCGCCATGACCCGGGTCGCCCGCGAGGAGCTGGGCATGACCCGCACCACCTTCCGCAATGCCTCCGGCCTGCCCGACGACGACCACCAGAGCACGCCGCGCGACATGGCCCGCCTCGCCCTGGCCCTGTGGCGGGATCATGCCGACCGCATGGCGGCGTTCGAGACCCGGGTGTTCCGGTTCCGGGGCCAGGCCCTGGGCACTTACAACCCGTTGCTGTCCAGCCTGCCCGGCGCCGACGGCCTGAAGACCGGCTTCACCTGCGCCGCCGGCTACAACCTGGCCGGCTCGGCCGAGCGCGACGGACGGCGGGTGATCGCCGTGGTCATGGGCGGCGCGTCCAGCGCCGATCGCCTGGCCACCATCACCCGGCTCATGGAGGCCGGTTTCGATCGCCTGTCGGCCGAAGCCGACGCCGACGTCAAGGCCGAGGGGAAGGGGGACGTGAGCACCGAGGACGAGACCGGACCCACGGCCGGGACCGAGGCGGCGGACGCGCCGGTGCTGACCCCGGCCGCCCCGAGTCTGGCGACCCTCGTCACGCCGCGCGCCGTGCGCGTCCAGCCGGCCCCCGATGTGGAGGGCTGCGGCGGCCTTTATGCCGGCGGGTGGGCCATCGAGATGGGCACCTTCCGCAGCCGGGGCCGCGCCCGGTCGGTGGCCACCCAGGTGGCGCGGGTGTATGGGGGCAAGCCGTTGACCTCCCCGGCCGGCATGGGCGGCATGGTGCGCCACCGCGCCTATGTGGCCGCGCTGGGGTCCGGACAGGCGCGCTCCATCTGCCGGCAGCGCCAGGCGCGCGGGCGGTATTGCGTGGTGCGCAGCCCGCGCATGATGTGGGCCGCCATGCAGGCGGTGGCCCGGCTGCGCCGGTCGCTGCGTTAGACTCGGGACGCCGTGGCCCCGGTTCCCTCGCGTCCGGAGAGGCGGTAAGGTGGGCGGCCTTTTATCAAAGGGGGGAGACGCGCCGATGCGGATCGAGGCACGGGGACGGCGGGGGCGACGCGCCGGCATGGGCACGACGGCGGTCGCGGCGGTGACGGTGGCGGCCCTGACCTCGGCGATGCCGGCGCCGGCCCGGGCAGATCAGGACTTCAACCTGATCGCCGCCGCCTCGGTCGCGGTCATCGGCGCGGGCCTGATCGGCGATCACTTGCGCGGCAACGACGTGTGGGCGGAGGGGCCGGAGGAACCGTTCCGCCTGACCGTCGGCGCGGGCGCCCATAACGTGCGCCTGGACAACGAGAACGATCACGGCAACGACACCGTCTCCATGGTGCGCCTGGAAGCCCGCCTGCCCACCAAGCTCTGGCGCCTGACGCCCATCACCGGCGTGGAGATCACCGACCGGGGCGCGGTGTATGGCTACGGCGGCGTCATGCTGGACGTGTTTTTCGGCGACCGGTTCCTGATCAGTCCCAGCGCCGCCCTGGGGTACTACAGCGCCGGGGACGGCCGCGACCTCGGCTACCCCCTGGAGTTCCGCACCGGGCTGGAGGCGGCCTACCAGTTCGATCATGGCGGCCGCCTGGGTGTGGCCTATCACCACATCTCCAACGCCGGCCTGGGGGACCGCAACCCGGGCATCGAGACGCTGACCCTGAACTATGCCCTGCCGCTGGACCTGATCCTGGGGAACTGACGGGCCACCCCGGCCGCGCGCTACTTGCCGATACAGAAGTCTCCGAAGATCACGTCCAGAAGGTCCTCCACGTCCACGCGGCCGGTGATGCGGCCGAGCGCCCGCAGCGCCAGGCGCAGGTCCTCGGCCACCAGTTCGGGCAACGGCGCCTCGGCGGCGCGCGCCAGGGCCTCGCGGGTTTCGGCCAGCGCCTGGCGGTGGCGCGCCCGGGTGAGCGGCGAGGGCGGCCCGGCGCCCAGTTCGGCCAGGGCCTGGACCCGGCCGGCGACGGCCGTCATCACGGCGTCGAACCCGGCGCCGGTGACCAGCGACAGGGGCAGGGACACCCCGTCGGGCCGCCTGGACCACAGGTCCGCCTTGGTGTGGATCACCAGGGTGTCGGGATCGGCGGCCAGCGTCGCGAGAGTCTCATCAAGCGGCGCGTCGATCGTGCCGTCCAGCAACAGCAGGCGCAGGTCGGCGGCCTCGGCGCGAGCACGGGCGCGGCGCACGCCCTCCCGTTCCACCAGGTCCCCGGTCTCGCGCAGGCCCGCCGTGTCGGCCAGCACCACCGGCACGCCCCCCAGGTCCAGGTGCACCTCCAGCACGTCACGCGTAGTCCCGGCCTCCGCCGAGACGATGGCCGCCTCGCGCCGGGCCAGGGTGTTGACCAGGCTGGACTTGCCGACGTTGGGCGGTCCCAGCACGGCCACGTGCACGCCGTCGCGCAGGCGCTCGCCGCGCCGGTCGTCGGCCAGGCAGGCGTCGATCTCGGCGCGCAGCGACTCCACCGCCGACGCCTGATCGGCCAGCAGCGCCTCGGGCAGGTCCTCGTCGGAAAAGTCCAGGGTCGCTTCCAGGTGGGCCAGCAGGCGGACAAGCCGATCCCGCCAGCCCTCGGTCAGGCGGGCGAGGGCACCGTCCATCTGCCGGCGCGCCTGGCGGTGCTGGGCCCGGGTCTCGGCGTCGATCAGGTCGGCCAGGCCCTCCACGGCGGTCAGGTCCAGCTTGCCGGCCTCGAACGCCCGGCGGGTGAAGGCCCCCGGCTCGGCCGGCGCCAGTCCGGGCCGGGCGGCCAGGGCGTCCAGGATGGCCCGCGTCACCGCCCGTCCCCCGTGCCCGTGCAGTTCCACCACGTCATCGCCGGTGAAGCTGGCCGGCCCGGGAAACCACAGCACCAAGCCGTCATCCAGGGTCTCGCCGGTAGCGGGATCGCGGATCACCGTCCGCGTGGCCCGGCGCGGCGCCGGCAGGGCCTCGCGGCCGGTCAGCGCCAGCAGGGCGGGGCCGGCGCCCGGGCCGGAGACGCGGACGACCGCCACCCCGGCGCGGCCGGGCGCGGTGGACAGGGCGAACAGGGTAGAGATGTCGGTCATAGCCGAGGTGTGGTCGCCGCCGAGGGGATCGGTCAAGACGGAAAACGGAGCCGGCACGGGCGGGAGCGACGCCGGTTCCGAGGGCCTGGCCGACGTGAACACTTTTTAATCGTGAACCCCCAGGGATCTTCCTAGTATGGAAGCCTGATCGTGCACCCACAGGGACCCGATGCCCGATGACCACGCAGCAATGGGCCACCTACTGCCTGACCATCCTGGCGGTGGGCCTGATTCCCGGCCCGACCACCGTGTTGGCCCTGGCCACCGGCGCCCGCCACGGGGTGGCGCGGGCCCTGCCCGCCGCCGCCGGCAACGTGGCGGCATCCGTGCTTCAGGCGCTGGCCTCCTTCGCCCTGGTGGGCGTGGTGATGGACACCTATGACACGCTGTTCCGGGTCATGCTGGTGCTGGGCGGCGGCTATCTGGTATGGCTGGGGGTGGATCTGGCCCGTCACAACCCGTTCCGCGCCCTGGAGTCCTCGCTGGGACAGGCCGCCACGCTGCGCGCGCGGGGTTTCGTGGACGTGTTCGTCGTCACCCTGATGAACCCCAAGGCCATCGTCTTTTTCGTGGCCCTGTTCCCGCAGATCATCCCCCGGGAGGGCAGTTCCATGGCCCTGGGTTTGGCCCTGACCGTGGCCCTGGCGGCCGTCGCGGCGGGCGTGTTCCTGATCTACGCCAGCCTGGGCCGGGCCATCCGCGTGCTGGTGCGCATCCCGTCGGTCTCCACCGGCATCGGCTTGACCGTGGCGGCGGTGCTGGGCCTCATGGGTCTGGGGTCCATCGTCCAGGGGCTGCGGGCGCAGCTGTAGCGACGCGGGCGGCGACCGCCGCCCTCACCTCAATCCACGGCCACCGGCGGGTCCATGTCCTCGTCCCAGTCCCCGGGCGGCAGGGGATACTTGGCCAGCATGGTTTCCAGCAAGGCTACATGCTCGGCCTCTTCCTCCGCGAACTCCATCGCCAGTTCCCGGATCCGGTCGTTACCGTTGTTGGCCGCCAGATCGGCGTAGAAGGCATGCCCCCGTTTCTCGCTGTCCAGCGCCAGGGTTAGCGCGTGGTGCGGTGTCATCAGGTAGTGGGTGGCGTCCATCTCGGGCGTTTCCGGCGCCTCCGCGTCCGGCCACTTGTATTCCCAGGGCTTGAAGTGCGGCAGGTCCAGACCCTCGGCCATCTTCTGCGCCTCGGCCAGATGCAGGCGCGAGAAGTGGGCCATGCGGCGGAACAGTCCGGTGACCTCGTCGTTCTGGTGCACCTCCAGGGCATCGGCCATGTCGTCGAAGCGCACCGCCGAGTCCTCCTCCAGGGCCACGGCGTGCGCCAGGAACTCCTCCACCGTCTCCATCCCCGTCGTCCCTTTCCTGTCTCGATGCCCGGCGGGTGTCCTCCGGCCGGGGATCAGATCACGAACTGATCGCCCAGCGCCACCGCCCGGGTGGTCGCCTCGGCGTGCGGCTGGAAGGCCCCGGTCCGGCCCTTGTAGAGAATGCCGGTCGAGAAGGCGTCGTCGTCCAGCAGACGCAAGAACGCCTCGCGGCGATCATCCGTGGGCTCGGGAAAGCCCTCGTGGACCCGCTCGCGCCACGTCTTCTGTTCCGGACGGTAGGTGACGCAGGGGCTGAGGACGTGCACGAACGAGAACCCGGGGTGCTGGATGCCCTCGCAGATCTGGCGGGCCACCTCCAGCGGATCGCCCGAAAAGGCCCGGGCAATGAAGGTCGCGCCCGCCGACAGGGCCATCTCCAGCGGCTTGAACGCGGCCACTCCCGGGCCGTCCGGCGTCAGCTTGGATCCCGGCCACTCCGGATCCGTGGTGGGCGATGCCTGGCCCTTGGTCATGCCGTAGACGCTGTTGTCCATGACGATATAGGTCATGTCCACGTTGCGCCGGCAGGCATGGATGAAGTGGTTGCCGCCGATGGAGAAGCCGTCGCCGTCGCCGCCCACCGCCAGAACGGTGAGATCGGGGCGGCTGAGCTTCAGGCCGCTCGCCACCGGCAGGGCGCGGCCATGCACGCTGTGGAAGCCGTAGAGGGTGGAATAGGCCGGCAATCGAGACGAGCATCCGATGCCCGACACCAACGAGACCTGGTGGGGCGGCAGCTGCAATTCGGTCAGCGCCCGCATGATGGCCGACAACACCGAGAAGTCGCCGCACCCCGGGCACCAGATCGGCTTCAGGTCGGACTTGTAGCTCTTGACCTTGTAGACGGGGGTCTCTTCCAGGGGGACATCCATGACGCGCGCTCCCTACAGGCCGCGAAGGTGGTCGACGATTTCCCCGGGCCGCAGGGGCAGCGGGCCGGGGCGATGCAGAGGATGCACGGTGCCGGGCAGGTCCATGTGAGCGCGCAGCAGGTTGCAGTACTGGCCGCTGTGGTTCTGCTCCACCACCACGACATGGCGGGCCCCCTCCAGGGCGGCGGTCAACCGGTCCACCGGAACCGGCGCGATCAGGCGGGCCGCCACCAGACGGACACGCCGGCCCTCGGCGCGGACGCGTTCCATCGCCTCGCGCGCGGGCTCGGTGGACGAGCCCCAGGTGAGCACGACGATGTCGGCGTCCGGGTCTCCGGCGGTCATCGCCCAGGGATCGCCGTAGTCGAAGCCCTCCACCTTGCGGCGGCGCTTGGCGAGCTGTTCCTCGTGGAAGTTGGTCTGGGTCGAGGGATGGCCGAACGGGTTGTGCTCCAGCCCCTCGGCCGTGTAGGAGGCGCCCTCCATGCCCGGCAGGGCCATGGGGGAGATGCCGTCGGCGGTCAGCTCGTAGCGGCGGTAGCTGGCGTCCAGTGTTTCCGGCACCCGGCGGCGGCCGATGAAGGCGATGTCCGCCGGGCGATCGATGATGGCCCGCGACTGGCCCAACACCTGATCGGACAGCACGATCACCGGCGTCTGAAGGCTTTCGGCCAGATAGACGCTCCACTGGGTGGTGAACAGGCAGTCGCCGATGGACAGGGGCGCGGTCACCACATGCGGCGCGTCGCCATGCAGGCCATGCACGGCGATGTTCAGGTCCGACTGTTCCGACTTGGTGGGGATGCCGGTGGACGGCCCGCCGCGCTGCACGTTGACCACCACCAGCGGCGTCTCCGAGGCCACGGCCAGACCCAGGCTCTCGGTCATCAGCGCCAGGCCGGGGCCGGACGTGGCCGTCACCGAGGGCGTGCCGCCGAAGCTGGCCCCCAGCAGCATGTTGATGGAGGCCAGTTCATCCTCGCACTGGACCAGCATGCCGCCCACCTTGGGCAGGTTGGGGGCCAGCCATTCCAGGACGTCGGTGGCCGGGGTGATGGGATAGGCGGCGCAGAAGCGCACGCCCCCCTGGATGGCGCCCAGGCCGGCGGCCTCGTTGCCGGTCAGCGACCAGCGCTCGCCGCGCGCCGGGTCCGGCGCCGACAGGGGCGCGACACCGGTGATGGCGGCGGCGGCCCCGGCGCCGGCCTCCAGGCCGGCCTTACTGGCGGCCAGCGCCTCGGCACCCTTGCCCGCGAGCTGGCGCGACAGGCGCTCGATCAGGAACGCCTGATCGAGCCCGATCAGCGCGGCGATCAGGCCCAGGCCGACCATGTTGACGCGCCCGCCCTGAATGCCCTTCGCCAGGTCGTGGAACGGCACCATCACCACGTGGGGATTGCTGGGCGCCAGCACGTCGGGCACGGCGCCGTTGTGGGGATCGGCGATCACCACGCTGCCCGGATTGAGCGGCATTTCGTCGTGGAACCGGGCGAAGTTCCCCCAGTCGAAGGCGACGATGATGTCGTAACCGTCATCCGTGCCCTGCACCGGGTGCGTGCCCAGGCGCAGCAGGGCGGCCGACTCGCCACCCCGGATCTGGGGGCCCAGGGTCCGCCCCATGAGGCCGTAGAATCCCGCCTTGGCGGCGGCGTCCAGAAGACTCTGTCCCGCCGTCATCACGCCCGCACCGCCACTGCCTGTCAGGGCGATGGAGACCGAAGTATGCGCCATGAAGTCCTTCCCAAATCATCCGGGGCCCGAGTCCGGGCTCATGCCGGCGCCCGTCCGCGGGCGTCTCTCGTCGGGGGCGCGGTGCCAGGGCACCCCACGACCGACCGAGAAGGGGAGGACGAGGAGACAAGACCGCGCAAGTCTGCCGGTATAGCCCCCCCATGATGGGGTTCGCAACGAAATAGACAGGAACGCGATGGGGCGCTGATTGACACACATCATTGCCGCCATCTCGCGTTTTGCGTACCGCTCGGACGGGTGTATCGCCTTGGGACACCGGCTCGGTTCGATGACCCCATAGCTCATCCCGTTGCGTCGGGACCGAGGCCCTGGCACCCTGGATTGGTCCAGTCCCCGGCGTCCCGCGCCGGGCTGGATCATTCACCACCCATGGGTTTGTCCCGTCGCTTTGGTCCGACCGGACGACCCGACCGTTCAAGAGGATCCCCAATCCATGGCCCTGAAAATCATCGACACCTGCATCAACTGCGATGCCTGTATCGCTGAATGCCCCAACGACGCCATTTCCGAGGGCGACACGATCTACGTCATCGCCGCCGATCGCTGCACCGAGTGCGTGGGCCATTTCGACGATCCGCAGTGCATTGGCGTTTGCCCCGTCGACTGCATCGTGAAGGATCCGGCGCATGCCGAGACTCCGGCGCAGTTGCAGGCCAAGTTCGAGCGCCTGCAGGCCGCCTGAGCCCGGACGGTCCGTGTCAGGATATCCGGCGGCCCATGTCCTGGACCGCTGGAGTCGGTGGCCGGCCCGGCGACCCCCGTTCGTCGGGCCACCGTTCACCGATGCCCCCTGTGGTCATGTCCCGGTGATCACGTGCGTGTGATCATGCGCGCATCCGTCATGCAGGGATCGGCGGGGCCCTGTCGGGTCAACGCAACCAGATCGGGTCCTTGAGGCGCGTCAGGAACACCCCGTGGGCGTCCCGTTCCGCCGCGCTTTCCTGATGCGGGCGCGGCGACCGCCGGGGTCGCGTGGCCGCCGACGGCAGGGCGCCGTCCGCTCCTCCAGGATCATCCGGGTCCGCGCCGCGCCGCGCCGCGCCGGTCTTCATGAGTCCCAGTCCCGGCTCGCGTCCCCCCATCAGCTCCAGATAGACCTCGGCCAGCAATTCGCTGTCGAGCAGCGCCCCATGCAGGGCGCGATGGGCGTTGTCGATGGCGAACCGTCGGCACAACGCGTCCAGGCTGGCCGGCGCCCCCGGGAACTTCCGCCGGGCCATGGTCACGGTGTCGATGGCCCGGTCCATGGACAGGGGCGGGCGGTCGATGCGGGCCAGTTCCGCATTCAGGAACTTCATGTCGAAGGCGGCGTTGTGAATGACCAGCGCCGAGTCGGCGATGAAGGTCAGGAAAGCGTCCACCACCTCGTGAAACAGCGGCTTGTCCGCCAGGAAGGCACTGGACAGGCCGTGAACCCGGTAGGCGCCCTCCGGCATGTCCCGTTCCGGGTTCAGGTAGACGTGATAGGTCCGGCCGGTGGCCACGTGGTTGAGCAGCTCCAGCGCACCGATTTCCACGATGCGGTCGCCCTGGTCCGGGTCGAAGCCCGTGGTCTCCGTATCCAGCACGATTTCGCGAATCATGAGGTCCTCGTCATGGGGCCGGCCGGCGCGGCCCGCAGGTAATCGACCAGCGCGCGCACCCGCCGATAGGCCGGCGCCATGCCCAGGCCGGTGTTGACCGTCCGATCGGCGCGGCGGCGCTTGTCCGCCTCCGGCATCTGCTTCGCCCGGATCCGGGCCAGCCGCTCTGGCGTCATGCCGGGACGGCGCAATACCCGCTGGGCCTGAAGGAAGGCCGGCGCCGTGACCAGCAGGACGAGGTCGCACCGGTGCTCGCCCCCGGTCTCGAACAGCAGGGGCACGTCCAGCACCACCAGCCGCCGGCGTGCCAAGGCTTGGCGGCGGAGAAAGGCCCGCTCGGCCGCGCGCACCCGAGGATGCAGGATCGCTTCCAGCCGTTTCAAGGCCGCGTCGTCGCCGAACACCCGCGTGCCCAGCGCCGCGCGGTCCACCGCGCCGTTGTGGACCACGCCGGGAAACGCCGCCGCGACGGCGGCCACCGCGCCGCCGCCTGGTCCCAGCAAGGCGTGCACCGTGGCGTCGGCGTCATGGCACGGCACGCCCAGCCCGCGCATCATGCGGGCGGCCGTCGACTTTCCCATGCCGATGGAACCCGTCAGGCCGAGGACCGTCATGCGCCGGCCGCCGAGGCGTGCGCCCCGGGCCCGACGCCGGGTCGTGACCAACGTCCGTTCAGTCATCCAGAACCGCGCGGCGCAGCGCCGGGGTCACCTCCGGGTCGACGCCGAACCACGCCTGGAAGCCTGGCCGGCCCTGATGCAACAGCATGCCGAGGCCATCCACCACGCCGTTGCCGCGCGCCCGCGCGGCGGCCAGCAAGGGAGTCTCCAGGGGCGCGTACACCAGATCATTGACCAGCGCGTCGGGGGGCAGCGGAGCCAGATCCAGGACCAGGGACGGCTGGCCCACCATGCCCAAGGACGTCGTGTTCACCAGCAGCGCGGCATCGATCAGCGCCGCCGCCGCGTCCGCCAGGGGCGCCACGGTCATGACACCGCCCTCGTCGAGGTCGGCCACCAGGGTCTCGGCCCGGGCCACGGTGCGATTGAGCACGCGCACCGCCGGCGCGCCGGCCTCCAGCAGCGCCGCGCAGACCGCCCGCGCCGCGCCGCCCGCGCCCAGCACCACCGCCGGACCCCGGGTCACATCCCAGCCCGGCGCCCCGTGCCGCAGGTTTTCCAGGAACCCGAAGCCATCGGTGCTGTCGCCGTGAAGGCCACCCATTTCGGTGATCGACAGGGTATTGACGGCACCCACGCGCCGGGCGCGGTCGGTCAGGGTATCGCAAGCCCGAAAGGCCCGTTCCTTGTGCGGGACCGTGACATTGGCCCCGACCAGCCCGAGCGCGGGCAAGGCGCGCAACGCTTCATCGGCCCTGTCCGGCGGGGTCGGCAGCGGCACATAGGCGCCGTCGATGCCGTACCAGGCCAGCCAGGTCCCGTGCAGACGCGGCGAACGCGAATGACCGATCGGCCAGCCGATCACGCCCGCCACCCGGGCGGCGCCGCTGGGCAGGCGCGGCCCGCCCGCACCGTTGGCATTGGCGGGAACGGAGTCGGCCAGACTCACGCGAGCACCACGCCACGAGCGCGAAGGGCCTCCAGCACCGCCATGAGGGGCAGGCCCAGGATGGTGAAGTAATCGCCGTCAAGTTGGGAAAAGAGCTGGAGACCCATGCCTTCCACCTGATATCCGCCGACGCTCTGGGTCACCGCCTTGCTGGTGGCATTCAGGTACGCCTCCAGAAAATCATCGGTGAACGGGCGCATGGTCAGGCGCGCGTCGCTCACCGTGCGCCAGACCGGTTCGCCATCATGAACCAGCACGGCCGCCGACACCAGACGATGGGTGGTCCCGCGAAGGGCCTCAAGCTGCGTCTTCGCCGCCGCGCGATCGGCAGGTTTCCCCAACCAGGCGCCATCGGCGGTTTCCAGAATCTGGTCGGCGCCCAGCACCAGGGTCCCGGGATAACGGCTGGACACGATCTGCGCCTTGGCCAGCGCCAGGCGGTCGGCCGCCTGTTCGGTGGTGGCGCCCTCGGCCCGCAGATCGTCGCGAAGGGCACCTTCATCCATGGGCATCACGCTATGTCCCGCCAGCGGCACACCGGCCGCGAGCAGCAAGGCCCGGCGTGTGGTGCTTGCCGACGCCAGCAGAAGGGGCAGGGCGCTCGGGGCGGCGGGCACCGCGACGCGGCTTGTGTAGGATACGGTCACCACGACATTCCCTGATGACGTTGAATGCGTTGGATGATGGCCGCCGCCACTTCCTCGATGGACTTGCGGGTGACGTCGATCACCGGCCAGCCATGACGGGCGAACAGACGCCGGGCACGGGCCACCTCGTCCCGCACGTGTTCCTCGTCTGCGTAGATGCTATCCACGCTCTCGTGCATAACGCGTAAGCGGTTTCGGCGCAACTGTGACAGGCTGCGGGCCTCGCGCGTCAACCCCACGATCAGGGGTGCCGTGCCGGCATCCGTCGCCGGATCCCTGACCAGGGCCAGCACCTGATCCGGCACCGGCACAGCCGGCACCAGCGGAATATTGACCGCCTTGAATCCCTTGTTGGCCAGGTACATGCAGGTCGGCGTCTTGGATGTGCGCGAGACGCCCAGGACAATGACATCGGCGTCGTGAAGCTTCTCCAGCAGCTGGCCGTCGTCGTGGGCCAGGGTGTAGTGGATGGCGTCGATGCGGCGGAAGTACGCGTCGTCAAGATTGTGCTGACGACCCGGATCACTGCGAAAGTCGGCCTGGAAGTACTGCTTCAGGGCCAGCAGGACCGGATCAAGCAACGGCACCGCCGGCACGCCCAGATCCCGGCAGGCATCTTCCAGGACGACGCGGATCTCCGGATCCACAAGGGTGAAGAATACCACCCCCGGATGGGCCTGAATGCCCTCGATCAGGCGCCGCACCTGTCCCGGGGTCCGCACCAGCCACCAGAGATGCTGGTTGACCTTCGGCACGGTGTCGAACTGCACCAGGCAGGCCCGAACCGCGCTGCTGATCGTCTCCCCGGTGGCGTCGGAGACCAGATGCAGATGGTGTTCGGTCACGACCACACCTCGGGCTCGCCGGAGAAACACGATGGGTGCGGTCCCGCGCGCCATGCGCCACGGATCGACCCGGAGTCGGACCCTGGTCCTGGGGACAACCCTGTGCATGACCGGGGCGGTCCTGGGGACAAGGAACGGCCTCGTCACGGACCCCGGGTTTTACCCCGGTTCGCCCGTCCGGTCACCCCCCTGCCTGTCCCCACCGGAATAACCCTGAAGCGGTTCCGGGGACTTTGGGGACGGCGCGCGCGATCCGGGAGTCGTTATCCCCATGACTCCCGCTTTCCCCGGTCGATGGGCAGGCCGGGTTTTCGCGTCCCACGACTCCTGGGACGGCCATGATGGACTCGCCCGACCCCTCCCGGATCATCCCGGACCTGCCCACAGACCGGCGACACGCCATGCCGACACGGCGTCCCCGGCCGGTCGTGGCCGGGGATAACCTCGGGACGATCGCGAATTCCCGAAATCCATCGGCATCCACAACAACCACCTCCTCTTTTTTTTCCTTCTATGAATGGGTAGAAGGAGGATCTGATCCGTCGGCCGGTTCCTCGGCCGGATCCGCGTTTGGCCACGATCGAGGCCCCGGATCGATCCGTTTCCCCCGACCCGCGTCCGGGTCGCAACCAGCCGGAGATGTCCTCGTGTCCCAGTCGAGCGCCCCGTCGGCCGACAAGCCCTTCCTTCGTGTCCTGGCGGGTGAGGCGGTATGGCCGCCGCCGGTGTGGCTGATGCGTCAGGCCGGGCGCTACCTGCCGGAGTACCTGGAGACGCGGCGGACCGCGGGAAGCTTCCTGGACCTGTGCTACAACCCGGAACTGGCCGTCGAGGTGACCTTGCAGCCTTTGCGGCGCTACGGCTTCGACGCCGCCATCCTGTTTTCCGACATCCTGGTGATTCCGCACGCCCTGGGGCAGGATCTGGCCTTCAGGCAGGGCGAGGGTCCGGTGCTCGACGCCCTGAAGACCGAGGACGACCTGGCCAAACTCGACGTCGGCCGGGTCCTGGATCATCTGCGGCCGGTGCTGGAGACGGTGGGCGGCCTGGCCAAGGCCATTCCGGACACCACCGCCCTGATCGGGTTCGCGGGCGCGCCCTGGACCGTGGCCACCTACATGATCGAGGGCGGCGGCTCGAAGGACTTCGCCAAGACCAAGGCCTGGGCCTATGGCCGTCCGGACCTGTTCGAACGCCTGATCGACACCCTGGTGCAGGCGACCGGAGACTACCTGATCGCCCAGATCGACGCCGGCGCCGAGGCGGTGCAGATTTTCGATACCTGGGCGGGCGCGCTGCCGGAGGCCGATTTCCGGCGCTGGGTGGTGGCGCCGATCGGGCGCCTGACCCGGCGCATTCAGACCGAGCGGCCCGGCATTCCGGTGATCGGGTTCCCGCGCGGGGCCGGCCTACTGTACCCCGACTTCGTGCGCGACACCGGCGTGACCGCCGTCAGCCTGGACACCAGCCTACCCTGCGGCTGGGCGGCCGAGGCCATCCAGCCGCTGGCCGTGACCCAGGGCAATCTGGATCCGATTCACGTGGTGGTCGGCGGCGCGGCGCTGGACGCGGCCACCGATCATGTCCTGAAGACCCTGGGTGGACATCGGCCCCATGTCTTCAATCTTGGCCATGGGATCGTGCCGCAGACGCCCCCCGAGAATGTGGCGCGTCTGATGGACCGCGTTCGCAATGCGCCGCGCCCTGGTTCGGTGTAGGGTTGGCCCGACTCGCTGGTGACATGCCGGCGGCATGACGAGGGAGCCGCGCGCCGCGCGCTCCCCCGCCCGCTGGACCATCGGCGAGACGGGGATCTGGAGAGATCATGAGCCGACTGGCTGTTGTTGTGTTCAATCTCGGGGGTCCGGACAGCCTGAAGGCGGTCAAGCCCTTCCTGTTCAACCTGTTCAATGACCCGGCGATCATTGGCCTGCCGGCGCCCGTGCGCTGGATCCTGGCGCGCTTGATTTCGGGACGCCGGGCGCCGGTCGCCCGCGCCATCTACGACCGCATCGGCGGTCGCTCGCCCCTGGTGGAGCAGACCAAGGCGCAGACCGACGCGCTGGCGGCGGTGCTCGCCGACCGTGGTCTGGCCGACGAGATCGGCGTGTTCATCGCCATGCGCTATTGGCATCCGATGACCCGCGCCGCCGTGGACGAGGTGAAGCGCTTCAAGCCGGATACCGTGGTGCTGCTGCCGCTCTACCCGCAGCACTCGGGGTCCACCAGCGGATCCTCGCTGCGGGCCTGGGTGGAAATCGCCGAGGCACGGGGCCTGTCGGCCGAGACCCTGACGGTCTGCTGCTATCCCACCGAAGCCGGGTTTGTCACCGCGCTGGCCAATCTGACGCTGGAGGGCCTTGGTCGCGCCCGCGCCGGGGTGGAGATCCACGGCCTGACCGCCGGGCCCCGGGTGCTGTTCTCGGCCCATGGCCTGCCCAAGACCAGCATCGAGAAGGGCGATCCCTACCAGAGCCAGGTGGAGATGACCGCCAGGGCCGTGATTGAACAGATGGACCAGCCGGACCTGGACTGGCTGGTGTGCTACCAGAGCCGTGTCGGGCCGCTGGAGTGGATCGGTCCGGACACGGAATCCGAGATCGTGCGGGCCGGCGCCGATGGCGTGCCGCTGGTGGTGGTGCCGCTGGCCTTCGTCTCGGAGCACTCCGAGACGCTGGTGGAACTGGATCTGGAGTACGGAGACCTGGCCCGCGAGCGCGGTGTCCCGGTCTATGTGCGGGTGCCGACGGTGCAAACCCATGCCGCGTTCATCGAGGGCCTGGCCGACCTGGTGAGCCGGGCGGTGAACCCGACCGAGGGCGACGGCTGCCTGATCGAGGCGGGACCGGCGCAGGGGCGGCTGTGCTCCCAGGTGGGCGCGCGAGTTTGCGCCGAGACCTGGAGCATGTGTCCGCATGTTCCCAATCCTCGGCAGACGAAAACACCGTGATGCCACCCGTTCGGGCCAGACCGGAACGATGGGGAGGATAAAACCCATGGAATACGTGGATTTTATGGATCTCTTTGATCTGTATGACTACATGCTGTGGATCAAGGCCCTGCATGTCGTCGGCGTCATCCTGTGGATGGTTGGACTGTTTTATCTGCCCCGTCTTTATCGGTATCACGCCCGGGAACAGGCCGGGTCGTCGGCCTCCGAAACATTCAAGGTCATGGAGCGGCGCCTGTTGAGGGCGATCATGAACCCCGCGCTGGGGATCGTGCTGGTCACGGGCCTGCTTCTGTGGGGACAGTTCCTGCTGGACGGCTGGTTCCACATCAAGCTGCTCATGGTCGCGGGGATGCTGGTGGCGCACGGCGTCTATGCCCGGTGGCGGAAGAACTTCGAGGCCGACCGGAACACGCATTCGGCGGTGTTCTATCGTGTCTGGGGGGAGGTGCCGACGCTGATGATGCTGGTGATCGTGACGGTGGTGATCGTCAAGCCGACGTTCTAGCCGGCCCGGGCACGCGCACCGTGACGCGCGCGCCGCCACATCACCATCACGGGCCTGGGCACAGGCCGGGGCACAAGCCCGGGTTTTTTCCTTGCGTGGGGGTCTGGCTTTCCGTAGTCTGCCGTTGGTTGGGTCCGTGGGGACCCGACCCGTCTCATCCCTCATCGGGCTGGTCATCCAGGCAAATCTTCGTTTCCCGGAGGTGGCGTGAGGCCGTGCGGGTCTGGCCCCTCGGTGTTCTCGTGGAAGCTCACGGGGCGCTGACGGGAGCGGTGCCCGGACCGTCGCACGTCATGTGCCGTGACCCCCGGTTTCCTCATCGTTCTGTCGCCGCATCCTGATCTTCGTCCGTGGTCGTACGGGATCGGACATCGGGAGTCGATGGACCCTCACCGCGCCTGGCGGCCCTGGACCGGACCTCGGAGAGTCCGTCGATCACGACGGCGCCACCGGCGATTCCCCTCCCCAGCCCGCGCCCCGCCTCCCGCATGCGCGATCGTCGAGACCACCATGCATCTCCAGGATCTTAAGAAGAAAACCCCTACGGATCTTTTGGCGTTCGCCGAAGAGCTGGAAATCGAGAACGCGAGCACCCTGCGACGGCAGGAAATGATGTTCGCGATTCTCAAGCAACTGGCCGAAAACGAAACGGCGATCTTCGGCGACGGTGTCCTGGAGATCCTCCAGGATGGTTTCGGATTTTTGCGTTCTCCCGAGGCAAACTACCTGCCTGGTCCCGATGACATCTATGTCTCGCCCAGCCAGGTGCGACGCTTCTCGCTGCGGACCGGCGACACGGTGGAAGGTCAGATCCGGGCGCCGAAGGATGGGGAACGCTACTTCGCCCTGTTGAAGGTCAACCGGATCAACTTCCAGGATCCGGACAACGTGCGGCATCGCATCAATTTCGACAATCTGACGCCGTTGTATCCGGACGAGAAGCTGTCGCTGGAGATCGACAATCCGACCCGCAAGGACTTCACCACCCGGGTCATCGACCTGGTCACGCCCTTGGGCAAGGGTCAGCGCGCGCTGATCACGGCGCCGCCGCGTACCGGCAAGACGATGATGCTGCAAAGCATCGCCCACGCGATTTCATCAAACAATCCAGACGTTTACCTCATGGTTCTGCTCATCGACGAGCGACCCGAGGAGGTGACGGACATGGCCCGCTCGGTACGCGGCGAGGTGGTGAGTTCCACCTTCGACGAACCCGCCAGCCGCCATGTGCAGGTGGCCGAGATGGTCATCGAGAAGGCCAAGAGGCTGGTGGAACACAAGCGTGACGTGGTCATCCTGCTGGATTCCATCACCCGTCTGGCGCGCGCGTACAACACCATCGTGCCCAGTTCCGGCAAGGTGTTGACGGGGGGCGTGGACGCCAACGCGCTGCAACGCCCGAAGCGGTTCTTCGGCGCCGCGCGCAACATCGAGGAAGGTGGCTCCCTGACCATCATCGCCACCGCCCTGGTGGAGACCGGATCGCGCATGGACGAGGTGATCTTCGAGGAGTTCAAGGGTACCGGTAACTCCGAGATCATCCTCGACCGCAAGCTGTCCGACCGACGTGTGTTCCCGGCCATCGACATCACCCGCTCCGGCACCCGCAAGGAAGAGCTGTTGGTGCCCAAGGGAACGCTGTCCAAGATGTGGGTGTTGCGTCGTATCCTGATGCCCATGGGCGTGCAGGATTCCATGGAATTCCTGCTGAGCAAGCTCAAGGACACCAAGAACAATAATGATTTCTTCGATAGTATGAATAGTTAAAGAAAATCCCGAGCGATCCGAACCGGATCGCGACGACGATTTTCTTAAATATCAGAATCATAAATCATGGTGCGTGAGTCCAGACTCACGCACCATGCTCTAAGGTTGCGGACAGCGTGGTCCGTGGTCCCTACGATATGATCTAACGGTTCTTCCTGAATAGTGTGCTGGTGACGAGTGCCCTGCATCGCGGTCTGGACTCCGGACCCCGTGGCGGGGTGCCGTCGCATCGGCAGGTGTCATGGGGCGGGAGTCAAGATCACGGGTCGGTGATCGGATTCCGGGCGAGTCGACCCGGATCCGGACGGGTTGTCCGGGTCCGACCGGTCGGCGTGTCCCCAGACCCCGCCCCGAGGGTCCCTGAGTCCGCGCGAACCAGGGCGACGGGACATGGTCCACGCCTTGCTTAGGACGATCCTCTGGCCGGTGTCCCGACCGGGCGTTCGGAAACGCCGTGGCGCGCACCCGAGATCGGGTGCTGGCGCGACGGCGGCGGGGTGTCCGCAGACAACATGGGAACCGTGGTTTATACTGAAGACGCAATGAAAAAGGATCGTCCCATGGACGGACGACCTCGGGGAGGGTTCCGTCATGGCAGGCACCCCGTACAGCCGAGCCGTCGGGCCGGGCGGCGACACAACGACCATGGCCGCCTGGGAGAAATTCCTGTCCGGGGAGGGCATGCCCACCGATGCCGTGCGCCGGACGGTGGAAGACTCCTGGCGCCGCTGCCAGTCCCTTGGTGTCGATCCGGTTCGCCGGTCCGCGCCCGTGATGGTCGCCGAGGACGCCCTGGACGCCCTCAAGGACCGGCACCGGGACCTGGTTCAGGCCGCGCGGCCGGTCATGGCGCAGGCGCGGCAGTTCCTGGCGGAGTCCCGGACCGTGATGGTGTTGACCGATCCCGAGGGTGTCATTCTGTGGGTCGAGGGCGATCCGCAGGCCAAGGCGCGAAGTCACGATATTCGCCTGGTCCCGGGCGCGGCCTGGCACGAGTCCGTCAGTGGCACCAACGCCATCGGCACGGCCTTGGCCGCCGGACAGCCGGTGCGCATCGTCGCCGCCGAGCACTTCTGCGAGGGCATCAAGCGCTGGACCTGCTCGGCCACCGTCATTCACGACCCTGACGACGGGCGCATCGTGGGAGTCCTGGATATCTCCGGCCTCAAGGGCAGCCACAACACGCACTGCCTGGCCCTGGCGGTCACCGGAGCCAGCCGGATCGAGGCCCGCCTGGCCGCCGTGCACGGCGAGCGCCGGGCTCGACTGCTCGATGTCGCCTTGACGCGCACCCGGCAATGGGCCGATCAGGGGGTGATGATCTTCGACCATCGGGGCCGGATGGTTCGGGCCAACCATCGCGCCGAGGCGTATCTCAATGGCCTGGGCCTGGATCTGGGCGCCTGCAACGACGTGGCCCTGCCCGGTCCCTGGCCGGACAACGCTCCGCCCGACACCCCCCTGCCTCCCTGGCTCAAGCGGGACTGGCTGGAACCGGTGATGGAGCGGGCCGAACACCTGGGGACGCTGCTGGCCATCCCGGCGTCGCGTCCCGGGCATCGATCCCCGGCGGTGGCCGAGGCCGTCCCCCCCGGGACCGAGGACGCGGATCCCTTCGCCGCCATCGTCGGAACCAGCGCGGTCCTGGCGGCGGTGAAGACCAAGGCCCGCCGCCTGGCGCGGCTGCCGGTTCCGGTGCTGCTGCTGGGGCCGACCGGCGCCGGCAAGGAGGTGTTCGCGCGCGCCCTGCATGCCGCCGGACCCCGGGGCACCGGGCCGTTCGTGCCCCTGAACTGCGCCGCCATGACGCGGGATCTGCTGGCGAGCGAGCTGTTCGGCTACGGCGATGGCGCGTTCACCGGAGCCCGCCGGGGAGGCATGGGCGGCAAGTTCGAGGCCGCCGATGGCGGCACCCTGTTCCTGGACGAAATCGGCGAGATGCCGCCGGACCTGCAGGCCCATTTCCTGCGCGTCCTGGAGGACGGCGTCGTCTACCGGCTGGGGGAACACAAACCACGCCGGATCAAGGTTCGGGTGGTGGCCGCGACCAATCGCGACCTGCGCGCGGACGTGGCCGCCGGTGCCTTCCGCATGGACCTGTTCTACCGGCTGGCGGTGACCGTGCTTCACCTGCCGCGTCTCGCCGACCGGGTGGAGGACATCCCCATCCTGGTGCGGCACTTCATCGACCAGACCCGGCGGGCCTATGGCGTGGCGGCGAAGCGTCCCTCGGCGGATCTGATCGCGGCGCTGCAAGCCCATCCCTGGCCGGGCAACGTCCGCGAGCTGCGCAACGTGGTCGAGGGCCTGATGCTGCTGGTCGAGGGCGAGGGGGTCACCCGGGACGACCTGCCGCCGGACTACGCCGAGGCGCCGGCGCCGCGGTCCGCGAGGATCGGGACCGGCCCCCCGGAGGGGGGCGGCGACGACGATCGCGACGCCGACACCGGTCCCGGACACCGTCCCGCGCCGGCAGCGGGGGATCCGGTGTCGCTGGCCGACCGGGAACGGGAAACCATGGTCGACGCCATCGCCCACGAACGCGGCAACCTGACGCGGGCCGCGACCCGTCTGGGGATCGCCAAGAGCACGCTTTACGAGAAGATGAAACGCCACCGCGTCGATCGGGTTTCGGCCCTTCAGGCCCGGCCGGCGCGGTCGCGACACGGGGGTCGGTAGACCGCGCGGCCACGCCGGCGTCGTGATCCACACGACACGACACAGGCCGCGTGCCCCAGGTAGGGCGCCGATGCGGGGCGTTGCCCCGCCGCTTGCCGGAGCCTCGGACTTATTCCTTTGATTTGAAAAGAGAAATGGGGGCTTGAGGGGTGTCCTCCCCATGATGTCGTGGGGCGGGTCCGGGCGGCCGCCCGGCCGTGATCCAGCCTCTCGCAGGCCCGAGGCCATGCCGTGCCGTGTCGCGTACCGACCCCCTTGCGTGGATCCGGATTTCGGATGACGCGTCCGGACCGCAAACGCGAACCGGTCAGGGTGCGGACGCGGTCAGGACCCGATGACTGCCTTCCAACCCCTTGAAAATACAACAGAGTCCTTGTCGTTCCTGCCATGGCACGACGGTTGCCCTGCCTCCCGGTGGCGTCCATCGGACCCCCGCCGCGCGGGTCCGTCCCCGGACGTCACCCAGAACAGGTCTCATGGGAGGACACAGTGGGACACCAAGCCAATTCGGTCCAGGTCATGGGCATCGATGCCGGCGGCACGATGACCGACACCTTCTTCGTCCAGGCCGACGGCGAGTTCGTCGTCGGCAAGGCGCAGAGCAATCCCGCCGACGAGTCCCTGGCGATTTCCGATTCCTCGGTCGATGCCCTGGCCCAATGGGGCCGGTCGATCGAGGACGTCTATCCCGAGATGATCACCTGCGTGTACTCGGGCACGGCGATGCTCAACCGGGTGGTTCAACGCCAGGGGCTCGCCGTCGGCCTGATCGTCAACCGGGGCGTGGAGGACTTCCACCGCATGGGGCGGGCCATCCAGTCCTATCTCGGCTATGCCTTCGAGGATCGTATCCACCTGAACACCCATCGCTACGACCCGCCCCTGGTGCCGATCGAGCGCACCCGGGGCGTGACCGAGCGCACCGATTCCCAAGGCGACGTGGCCATTCCCCTGCGCGAGGACGAGGCGCGCCAGGCGGCGGCCGAGCTGATCGCCCTGGGCGTGGAGGCCATCGCCATCAGCCTGTTGCACTCCCACAAGAACGGCGGCAACGAACGCCGGGTGCGGGACATCTGCCGGGCCGTGGCCACCGAACACGGTAAGCCGGACCTGCCCATCTTCGCCTCCGTCGATTACTACCCGGTGCGCAAGGAGAGCCATCGCACCAACACCACCATCCTGGAGGCCTACGCCGCCGAACCGTCCCGCAAGACCCTGACCCGGATCAGCGACCGCATGCGGACCCAGGGCGCCCGCCACGACCTGCGCGTCATGGCCACCCATGGCGGCACCATCAGCTGGAAGGCCAAGGAACTGGCCCGCACCATGGTGTCCGGCCCCGTGGGCGGGGTGATCGGCGCCAAGTTCCTGGGTGAGTTGCTGGGGTATGACACCATCGCCTGCTCGGACATCGGCGGCACCAGCTTCGACATGGCGCTGATCACCAAGGGCAGTTTCGCCATCGCCGCCGACCCGGACATGGCCCGCCTGGTGCTGTCCCTGCCCCTGGTGGCCATGGACTCGGTGGGTGCGGGCGCCGGCAGCTTCGTCCGCCTGGATCCCCACACCAACGCCATCAAGCTGGGGCCGGACAGCGCCGGCTACCGGGTGGGCGTCTGCTGGCCCGAGGGCGGCCTCGACACGGTGACCGTCACCGACTGTCATGTGGTGCTGGGGTACCTGAATCCGCACAACTTCCTGGGCGGCCAGATCACCCTGGATGTGGAGCGCGCCCACGCCGCGCTCAAGGCGCAGATCGCCGATCCGCTGGGGCTGTCGGTGGAGGAAGCCGCCGCCGGGGTGGTCGAGCTGCTGGACCTGAGCCTGCGCGACCACCTGCGGGCCACCATCAGCGCCAAGGGCTACAGCCCCACGGACTTCGTCTGCTTCTCCTACGGCGGCGCCGGGCCGGTGCACACCTATGGTTACACCGAGGGACTGGGCTTCAAGGATGTCATCGTCCCGGCCTGGGCCGCCGGATTCTCCGCCTTCGGCTGCGCCACGGCGGACTTCGAATACCGGTACGACAAGTCCGTGGACGTGGCCGTTCCCGGCGGCGCGCCCGATGCCTTCAAGACGCAGGCGGTCTCGGCCCTTCAGGAGGCCTGGGCCGAGCTGGCCGCCAAGGTGATCGAGGAGTTCGCCATCAACGGCTTCGAGGCCTCGGCGGTAACCCTCCACCCCGGCTACCGCATGCAGTACATGGGGCAGCTCAACGACCTGGAGATCGACTCCCCCGTCACCTCGGCGACAACGGCGGCCGACTGGGACCGGCTGGTGGCGGCGTTCGACGAAACCTACGCCCGCGTCTACGCCAGCGCCGCGCGCTCGCCGGAGCTGGGCTTCAGCATCACCGGCGCCATCATGCGCGGCGTGGTCGCCACCCAGAAGCCCCACCTGCCCAAGGAGCCGCTGGCCGGCCAGGATCCGCCCGAGGACGCCCGCATCGGCCGCCGGGCGGTCTTCCGCCATAACCGCTGGGTCCACGCGACCGTCTGGCACATGGAGGCCCTGAAGGCCGGCAACCACATCACCGGCCCGGCCATCATCGAATCCTCGGCCACCACCTTCGTCGTCCCCGATGGCTTCGCCGCCTGGCTGGACGAGCACCGGCTGTTCCATCTCACGGAAACCACCGCCCAGGGGAGCGCCTGACCATGAACGTGATCTCCAAGACGATCCACGCGGGCCTGGCCGGCGGCGGCAAGACCTTGAAGCAGAACCGCGACACCGTGCTGGCCCGCACCGCCAAAACCGGTTTCTACAACGGCCTGAAGGCCCTGGCCTTCAAGGAAAACGACCCCATCGCCTACGAGAAGATGTTCTCCAAGCTGCGCGGCGGTCTGGTGCATGCCCGCGAGACCGCCAAGAAAATCGCCGCCTCGCCCATCGTCGAGCAGGAAGGCGAACTGTGCTTCACCCTGTACAACGCCGCCGGGGACTGCGTGCTGACCTCCACGGGCATTATCATCCACGTCGGCACCATGGGCGCGGCCATCAAGTACATGATCGAGAACGACTGGGAGTCCAATCCCGGCATCAACCCCGGCGACATGTTCACCAACAACGACTGCTCCATCGGCAACGTGCATCCCTGCGACATCGCCACCATCGTCCCCATCTTCGCCGACGATACGCTCGTCGGCTGGGTGGGCGGCGTGACCCATGTCATCGACACCGGGTCGGTGGGGCCCGGGTCCATGTCCACGGGCCAGGTGCAGCGCTTCGGGGACGGCGTGCAGATCACCTGCCGCAAGACCGGCGCCAACGACCAGCCCTTCCGCGACTGGCTGCATGAAAGCCAGCGCGCCGTGCGCACCACGAAATACTGGATCCTGGACGAACGCACCCGCATCGCCGGCTGTCACATGATCCGCGACCTGGTGGAGGAGGTCATCCGCGAGGACGGCCTGGAGACCTGGAGGACCTTCGCCCACGAGGTCATCGAGGAGGGCCGCCGGGGCCTGGCCAGCCGTGTCAAGGCGATGACTGTGCCCGGCACCTACCGCCGGGTGGCCTTCGTGGACGTGCCCTACGCCCACGAGGACATCGGCTGTCCCTCGGCCTTCGCCAAGGTCGATACCATCATGCACGCGCCGGTGGAGATCACGATCAAGCCCGACGCCACCTGGCGCCTTGACTTCGAGGGCGCGAGCCGCTGGGGCTGGCATACGTACAACGCCAACCAGGTGGCGTTCACCTCGGGCATCTGGGTGATGATGACCCAGACCCTGGTGCCCACCGAGCGGATCAACGACGGCGCTTATTACGGCACCCAGTTCCGCTTACCCAAGGGCACCTGGATGAACCCGGACGACCGGCGCACCGGCCACGCCTACGCCTGGCACTTCCTGGTGTCCGGCTGGAGCGCCCTATGGCGGGGGCTGGGCTCCGCCTACTTCGCCCGGGGCTACCTGGAGGAGGTCAACGCCGGCAACGCCAATACCTCCAACTGGCTCCAGGGAGGCGGAATCAACCAGGATCTGGAGATCCACGCCGTCAACAGCTTCGAGGCCGCCGCCTGCGGCACCGGCGCCGGCGCGGTCAAGGATGGCCTGAACAACGCGGCCGCCATCTGGAACCCCGAGGGCGACATGGGCGACATGGAGATCTGGGAGCTGGCCGAGCCCCTGCTCTACCTGGGGCGCACCGTGAAGACCAACTCCGGCGGCTATGGCACGTACCGGGGCGGCTGCGGCTTCGAGACCCTGCGCATGGTTTGGAAGGCCGAGGACTGGACCATGTACTTCATGGGCAACGGCTACATGAACTCCGACTGGGGGCTCATGGGTGGCTATCCCTCGGCCACCGGATACCGCTTCGAGGCCCACAAGACCGACCTCAAGGCGCGCATCGCCGAGGGCCTGTCCCTGCCCCTGGGCGCCGACCGCGATCCGGACGCGCGCGCCTACGAACAGCACCTGGGCGCGAGCGCCGTGGTCAAACGCGACAACCAGGCCATGACCACCGAGTCCATCTTCGAGAACCACGACCTGTACCTGAACTACCTGCGCGGCGGTCCCGGCTTCGGCGATCCCCTGGACCGGGATCCGGCGGCGGTGGAAGCCGACCTGAACGACCGCCTTGTGCTGCCCCGGTTCGCCGAAACCGTTTACGGCGCGGTGTTCGCGCGCGACGCGGAGGGGCGCTATGCGGTGGATGGGGAGGCCACGGCCAGGCGGCGCGCGGACATCCGCCGGGAGCGCCTCGCCCGCGCCAAGCCGACCCGCGCGTGGATGGCCGAGGAGCGGGAACGCATCCTCGCCAAGCAGGCCGCCCTTCCGGTGAAGCACATGTTCGCCAGCAGCTTCGGGCTCAGCGACACCTTCCTGGCCCGCTTCCGCGCCTTCTGGGACCTGCCCGGGGATTGGACCCTGACGGAGGACGAGTTGGGCGTGCCCGCCTTCGGCGCCCGGCACCGCAATGACCTGTCGACGCTGCCCGACGTGCGCACCGTCGTGCTGGTCGAGGAATAGGACTGGACGCGGCCGGGGGGCGGTGCCGCCGTCGCGTCCCCTGCCCTCCCCGCCCCACCCCGTGACGGATATCGAGCAAGGGACTCAAACGCATGTCCAGCTACACCAAGCACCAGATCGCCGATCTGATCGAGGGCCGCGCGCCCTGGACCACCGTCCATCGCATGCTGTCCATGCCCAAGGACGCCGACCGTTTCCGCCTGTACCTGGAGGTTTTGCAGGACAAGGCGTCCTTCGATACCCGGATCATTCTGCCGCTCGGCCCCCATCTCCACATCGTCCAGACCAGGGATAAGGCGTGGGTGACGATGTGCGAGTGTGGCCACAACTTTGGTGACTGTGACGAAAACTGGAAGCTGAATGCTCTCGTTTACGTGCGGGATACCGAAGAGGCCATGGCCGAGGTCTATCCACGCCTCATGGCGCCCGATCCCGCCTGGCAGGTTTACCGGGAATACTATTGCCCGACCTGCGGGGTGATGCACGACGTGGAGGCACCGACGCCCTGGTATCCGGTGGTGCATGACTTCGAACCGGATATCGAGACCTTCTATCGGGACTGGGTGAAGCTGCCGGTACCTGAGCGCGCCTGATCCCCGCGCCGGCGGGCGGTCACCGGGCCGGTCATCGGGCCGGTCATCGGGGCCGCCGATCGGTGTTTGTCGATCGGCGTTTGTCGATCGGGGGCGGAGGACGGACCTTCGCCCCCATCGGCGGTTGGGATGGGGGACGTCCCTTCGGGCGGCGCGACGTCCCGCCGCGTGCCCGAGGCCCAGCACCCGACGCCCGACGCCCAACGTCCAGCGTCCCTGGGGCCTCCCATGATCCGGGTGGACACGAATGCCGTATGTCTGGGCATGACACGCTCATCTCGCGCCTTCGTGGCGATCAGCCTTGTGGGAGTCCTGGCCATGGCCGGTTGCGCCATCACCGGCGGCCGTTCGGGCACGCCCGAGTCCGCCTTCACCATCGAGGACCGTCTGTCCGTGCCCGGGGACGACGGCACCCGTCATGTCGAGGTGCGCCGCTATGGCGATCGGGTCGCCGCCGAGGTGATCCCCCGCGACGACGGCGCGCCCACCACCGGCAACGCCGCCTTCCGGTTGCTGTTCGACTACATCTCCGGAGCCAATCGCCAGGGCGAGACGGTGGCCATGACCACGCCGGTGGCCCGGCCGACGGGCGGCGGGCGCGCGGGCACGAAGATTCCCATGACCGTGCCCGTGGAAAGCACGGGATCGGACCGAACCGGGGCCGCCGGCGAGGACGCCTACGTCATGCGCTTCTTCCTGCCCGACGGGTCCACGCCGGACACCGCGCCCGTTCCCACCCATGCGCGGGTGCGCATCGTGGGCCTGCCCGGGCGGGACATGGCGGTGCTGCGCTTCTCCGGCTTCCGCAACGACGACCGGACCGAGGCGCGCAAGGCGGCGTTGCTGGCGGCTCTCGACCGGACCGCGTGGCGCCCGGTGGGCCAGCCGGTGGCGTGGTTCTACGATCCGCCCTGGACCCTGCCCTTCCTGCGCCGCAACGAGGTGGCCGTGGCCGTGGAGCGGCGGTGACGACCGCGCATGCCCGGACGCCTCGGCGGGCGGTGGCTTACCCAAAGGGCGACGGTGTGATGTCGTCGCCATCCTCCGCCGAGGGGCCGCGCGACAGGCGGGCCAGGATCTCGTCGAGCTGCGACAGCGAGGCGTACTGCACGGTGACGGTGCCTTGGGTGCCGCCGCCCGCCTTCATGTCGATGCTCACCGCCATACCGAGCTGAGCGCTCAGGTCCCGTTCCAGGGCCAGGGTGTCGGCGTCCTTGTCGGGACGTCCGGCGCGCGGGCCGCTGCCCTTGCGGGGGCGTGCCTGGGCCGGGCGCTGGGCCATTTCGCGGGCCAGGGTCTCGGTCTGGCGGACGTTCAGGCCCTTGCGGACCACGTCCCGGGCGGCCTGCGTGGGGTGCTCCAGGGTCAGCAACGCCCGGGCATGGCCGGCGGTGAGCGCGCCGTCGTTGAGCAGGCCACGCACCTCCTCCGGCAGGGTCAGCAGGCGCATGGTGTTGGCCACATGGCTGCGGCTCTTGCCCACCGCCTCGGCCAGGGCCTCCTGGGTGTGGTCGAACTCGTGGACCAGGCGGCGGTAGCCCTCGGCCTCTTCCATCGGATTGAGATCCTGGCGCTGCAGGTTCTCGACAAGGGCGACCTCCAGGGTGTCGCGGTCGGTGAAGTCCCGGACCAGCACCGGCACCTGGTGCACCTGGGCGCGCTGAGCGGCGCGCCAGCGGCGCTCGCCGGCGATGATCTCATACTGGTCGGGCGCGCCGGCGCGCGGGCGCACCAACAAGGGCTGCAGGACGCCCCGATGGCGGACGCTCTCGGCCAGTTCGTCCAGCCCGGCCTCGTCGAACACCCGGCGCGGCTGCAAGGGGCTGGGGCTCAGGCGGTCCACCGGCAGCTGGCGCACGCCGGACGCCGGCGCGGCGGCGTCGCCGGTGCCGGACGGGATCGCGGTGGCGTCCGGACCGGCGCCGGTGTCGTCGGCCGACGCGGCGATGGCCGAGGCCTCCGCCTCGCCGAACAGGGCGGACAGGCCGCGCCCGAGAGTCTGTCGTTTGGCCATTTGTATCCGTGGTCTGAAGTCGGAGGGACCAGCGTGACGCGGGTCGCCGGGGGCCGGTCGGGTACTACGCCGCCAGGGTGCGGGTCTGGCGGATCACCTCGCCGGCCAGCTTCACGTAAGCCCTGGATCCGGCGCAGGCCAGGTCATAGAGCAGCACCGGCTTGCCATGCGATGGTGCCTCGGAGACGCGGACGTTGCGGGGAATGACCGTCTCGTAGACCTTGTCGCCGAAGTAGGTGCGCACGTCCTCGGCCACCAGGTCCGACAGGTTGTTGCGGCGGTCGAACATGGTCAGCACGATTCCCTGGATCTCCAGGGCGGGGTTGAAGCGGGCGCGGACCCGCTCGACGGTGGTCATGAGGTGGCTGATGCCCTCCAGGGCGAAGAACTCGCATTGCAGCGGGATCAGCACCGCGTGCGCCGCCACCAGGGCATTGAGGGTCAGCAGGCCCAGGGCGGGCGGGCAGTCGATGAGGATGTAGTCGACCGCCGCGTCGCTCGGGCCGGGACGCCCCGCGGGAGTCCGGGTCAGGGCATCGGCCAGGCGGTGCTCGCGGCGGTCGATGTCCACCAGTTCCAGCTCGGCGCCCGCCAGGTCCATCCCCGAGGGCACCAGCGTCAGGCCGGGAATCCCGGTGTCCACCTGGGTTTCGGACAACGGCAGGGTGCCGGACAGAAGCTGGTAGCTGTCGCGGCCGCGATTGCCCCGGGCGATGCCGAAGCCCGTGGAGGCGTTGCCTTGCGGATCCAGGTCGATGACCAGAACACGCGTTTGGGTGGCGGCCAGCGCGGTCGCCAGATTGATGGCCGTGGTGGTCTTGCCCACGCCGCCCTTCTGGTTGGCGATGGCGATGATACGCGGACCGGTGCCCGTGGTGGGGCCGATGCCCATGGGGCCGGTCCGGGGGGCACCGGCGCGCCCCCGGGTGGGCGTGTCAGCGGGGGGTGGCGACACGGTGGATCTCCCGAATGACGAGAATGCGGCCGGCGGGATCACCGCGCGCCGGCTGGCTGCTCAGGCGCATGATCCATTGATCCCGGCAGGCGGTCAATTCCGTCTCCACGTCCCGCCCCTTGGGGAGCAGCGCCAGGCCGTCCGGCGCGCGGTGACGCAACACCAGGGGCAGCAGGTCCGGCAGCGGGGCCAGGGCGCGGGCGGTGACCACGTCGCCCGCGAGCGGCGCGACGGACTCCAGCCGGGCGGCATGAAGGGTGACGGCTGTGTGGGTGGCGCGGGCGGCCTCGCGCAGGAAAGCGGCCTTGCGCCGGTCCGACTCGACGAGGTGCGCATCGGGCGCGCCCAGGATCGCGAGCACCAGCCCGGGAAAGCCGGCGCCCGATCCCAGGTCCACCAGGCGACGGGCGGTGCCGGGCATCAGCGGGTGGAGCTGGGCCGAATCGAGCACGTGCCGCGCCCACCCCCGGTCCGGCCCGGTCAGGGTGGACGGGGCCACCAGGTTGATGCGACGGGTCCAGCGGGCCAGCAGGTCGAGCAGGGTCTCCAGGCGGCGGACGGTGTCGTCGGGAATCGCCGTGGGGGGGCAGCCGAGGACGGCGGCCAGCGCGTCGCGGCGGGCGGCGCGGGCGGCCGGGGGGTCGTCCGCCAGCGGCGGCGGGGGCGCCGTCCGCGCCGACGCCGGACGGGCGGTGGTCCGGGGCGGGGCGGTGGGACGGATCGGGGATCGGGGGCGGCGGGTCATGGTCCGGCGGTCCCGGGCCGCGCGCGGGCGCCGGGGTCGCGCCGGCGCACATGGGCCAGCAGGGCGGTGAGCGCGGCCGGGGTGACGCCGGGCAGACGCGCGGCGGCGCCCAGGGTGGCCGGGCGGGCCCGGGACAGCACCTGGCGCATCTCCGTGGACAGGCCGCCGATGGCCGCGTAGTCCACGCCGTCGGGCAGGCGCAGCGCCTCGTCGCGGCGGTGCTGGGCGATGTCGCGGTCCATGCGGGCCAGGTAGCGGTCGTAGCGGGCGGTGACCTCCAGGCGGGCGGCGCTGGCCGGGTCGATGCTGGCCAGCGCGGGCCACAGGGTCGCCAGCCGGGCCACGGTCACGTCGGGCTGGCCCAGCAGGTCGAAGGCGGTGCGGCGCTGGCCGTCCTGGTTGATGCGCCAGCCGGCGCGGTTCAGGTGCGTCGGGGTCATGGACAGCCCGTCCAGCAGGGCGCGGGCCTGGGCCAGGCGCGCGGCCCGATCGCGCCAGTGGGCGGCGCGCTCCCGGCCCACCAGGCCGACGGCCAGGCCCCGGTCGGTCAGGCGCTCGTCGGCGTTGTCGGCGCGCAGGCGCAGGCGGTATTCGGCGCGGCTGGTGAACATGCGATAGGGCTCGGTCACGCCGCGCGTCACCAAATCGTCGATCATGACGCCGATGGTGGCCTCGGCCCGATCCAGCGTGAAGGCCGGCCGGTCGTCGGCGGGCGCGCCGGCCGGGTCGCGGCGGTCGCCGGCCCGGGCGCCGGCCAGGAGGGCCGCGTTGACGCCGGCCATCAGGCCCAGGGCGGCGGCCTCCTCGTACCCGGTGGTGCCGTTGATCTGGCCGGCCAGGAACAGGCCCGGCAGGCGGGCGACCTCCAGGGTCGGGCGCAGCACGCGAGGGTCCACCATGTCGTACTCGATGGCATAGCCGGATTGGAGGATGCGCGCGCGCGCCAGCCCGGGGATGGTGGCCACCAGGGCGGCCTGAACGTCATCGGGCAGGCTGGTGGAGATGCCGTTGGGGTAGACCGTGGGCGTGTCCAGCCCCTCGGGCTCCAGGAAGATCTGATGGCGGTCGCGGTCGGCGAAGCGCACCACCTTGTCCTCGATGCTCGGGCAATAGCGCGGGCCGATGCCCTCGATGCGGCCGCCGTAGAGGGCCGAGCGGGTCAGGTTGGCGCGGATCAGGGCGTGGGTCGCGGGGGTCGTGGTGGTGATGTGGCAGGGCACCTGCGGCGTGGTGATGCGGTCGGTCAGGCTGGAAAAGGGTTCGGGCGGGATGTCGCCGGGCTGTGGCGCCAGGGCCTCCCAGTCGATGGTGCGGCCGTCCAGGCGGGGCGGCGTGCCGGTCTTCAGGCGGGCCAGCGGCAGGCCCAGGCGGGCCAGCGCGGTGGACAGGCCCAGGGCGGCCGGGCAGCCCAGACGCCCGCCGGGGGTGGTGGCGTGCCCCCGGTGCAGCACCCCGCGCAGGAAGGTCCCGGTGGTCAGAACGACGGCGCCGGCGGTCAGCCGCCGGCCGTCGGCCAGCACGACACCGGCGACGACGCCCTGGTCGGTGTCGGCCCGGCGCGGCGTGGAGTCAACGATCAGATCCTCGACGGCGCCCTCGACGATGTCCAGGCCCGGGACCCCGGCCAGCAGGTCCTGGATGGCCCGGGCGTACAGGCGGCGGTCGGCCTGGGCGCGTGGCCCCTGCACCGCCGGTCCCTTGGAGCGGTTGAGCACGCGAAACTGGATGCCGGCGCGGTCGATGGCCCGGGCCATCAGGCCGTCCAGGGCGTCGATCTCGCGCGCCAGATGGCCCTTGCCCAGGCCGCCGATGGCCGGGTTGCAGGACATCGCGCCGATGGTCTCGCGCCGATGGGTGAGCAGCAGGGTACGCGCCCCCAGGCGCGCGGCGGCGGCGGCAGCCTCGACCCCCGCGTGCCCGCCGCCCACGACCAGGACGTCGGCGGGGGGCAGTGTGTGTGGGCCAGACGATGGGGTCGAGCGCGGCATGGGCGGCACGGGGTCGGTCATGGGGACGGGGTGGGACCCGGCGGCGTCCGCGTCATCGGGCGTGGACCCCGTCCTTATAGAGGCGGTGGCCACCGGGTTCCAGGGGCGACGCGGTGCGGTGGTGTCTCGCGCCGCGACACGAAGGGGCTCGCGGAGCCGGGAGAGGCGCGAATGCGCGCCTCGTCACCGACGGGTGATCACGCGCTTGGCCAACTGTTTCACGTGAAACAACGAGGGCTGCCCTCCCCTTCCCCAACCGTGTGTTTCACGTGAAACAGGCCCCGGCGGTCCCCTCCCCCGTCCCGATGGTCCTCACGCCGGGAGCAGCACCGTCGAGCCGGTGGTCTTGCGCCCCTCCAGGTCCCGATGCGCCTGGGCGGCGTCCCTCAGGGCGTAGGTCTGATGGACGGCCACGCGCACCGCGCCGCTGGAGACGACGGAAAACAGGTCCTCGGCCGCCGCCACCAACTCGTCCCGCGTCGCCACCCAGTCCATCAGCTTGGGCCGGGTCAGGACCAGCGATCCCTTGTCGGAAAGGGTCAGCGGGGAGACCGGCGGCACCGGCCCGGAGGCATTGCCGAAGGTGACCATCGTGCCGCGCCGCGCCAGGCAGTCCAGCGAACCCTCGAACACGTCCTGGCCGACGCCATCATAGACCACCGGCACGCCCCGACCGCCGGTGATCTCCCGCACCCGGGCGACGAAATCCTCGTCACGGTAGAGAATCGGATGATCACAGCCGTGCGCCCGCGCGAGCTCCGCCTTCTCCGATGAGCCCACCGTGCCGATGACCGTGGCCCCGATGTGCCTGAGCCACTGGCAGGCGATCAACCCCACGCCTCCGGCGGCGGCATGGACCAGCACGGTCATGCCCGGCTGGACCGGAAACAGGCGGCGGATGAGGTATTGCGCCGTCAGGCCCTGCAGCATCATGGCGGCGGCGGTGGTGTCGTCGATGGTGTCCGGGAGCGTGACCAGGGTGTCCGTGGCCATCACCCGGGTCTCGCGATAGGCCCCCAGAGGCCCGGTGCCATAGGCGACGCGGTCCCCCGCCGCGAATCCCTGGACTCCCGCCCCCACCGCCTCGATCACCCCGGCGGCCTCAAGCCCCAGTCCGGAGGGAAGCGCCGCCACCGGATAGAGGCCGGAGCGATGATAGGTGTCGATGAAGTTCAGGCCCACCGCGCGGTGACGCACCCGCACCTCGCCGGGGCCGGGGTCGCCGTCCGGCGCGGGGTCCCAGCTCAGGACCTCGGGGCCGCCGGTCTTGTGAAAGCGGATGGCGTGGGACATGGCCGGGCTCCTTTCGTGGCAGTGACCGGGCATCCAACGACGATCCGCGCGCGGGCGCGGGCGGTCCCCGCCGGCTGCCGTGCCGTCCGGATAGCACGCGACGGAGACCGCGACCAGGGCAGGACCAGAGGCGCGCCAAGGGCGGACCACCGGTGGGCCAAGGGGGGAGGCCGCCGTCGCCGGAGTCGCATCTAGTCCAGCACCCGGGCCAGGACCGCCGGATCGGTCACCGGCGCGCCGCAGGTGGGTCCCCGGCAGACGTAGGCGGTGGCCTGGTCCGCGACGGCCGTCTTGCCCGCCGCCGGATGCCCGGCCGGCACGGCATCGCCCGGCGTCACCCGGGTCAGCACCAGATCCGGGTCCGGACTGGCCGCCGCCACCCCCATCAGCGCCGCCGTGCCCGGGTCGTCGGACCGGCCGACCACCACCACCTGGGGACAGCGCGCCAGCGCCTCCAGCGCCGCCAGGAGCGTCGCCGTGTGCGGATAGCCCCGGGGCAGCACGGCGGCGAAGGCGCGGGCCGTCGCCTCGGCCTGGCGCGCGTCTGTCTCGTCGCCGGTCATCGCCGCCAGCCGCGCCAGCGCCAGCGCCAGCGCCCCGTTGCCCGAGGGCGCGGGCGTGTCCATGGCGCTCTTGGGTCGGACGATCAGGTCGGGCGCATCGGCGGCGGCAAGGAAGAAGCCCCCGGCCTCGGTGTCCCCGTACAGGGCGAGGGCGGTGTCGACCCAGGCGCGCGCGTGCTCCAGATAATCCGCCGTCCCGGTGCCGCGATGCAGCGCCAGGGCCGCCAGGGCCATATGCCCGAGGTCGTCCAGAACGCCGACCTTGCGCCGCCGCCCCTGGCGCCAGGCATGGCTCAGGCGTGCGTGGCCGGCCTCGTCACGCCAGCCGAGATCGCGGACCACGGCCGCGAAGGCCGTCTCCGCCCGCGTCCGCCATGCGGGCCGGTCCAGCACCGCCGCCGCCCGCGCCAACGCGGCGATCATCAGGCCGTTCCAGTCGGCCAGGACCTTGTCGTCGCGGGCCGGGCGCACCCGCGTGTCCCGGGCCGCCAGCAGCCGTGCCCGGCCGCGCGCCAGGGCGGCCTCGACATCGTCGGTGGACCACCCGGGCGGCGGCACCGGCTGGGGGCCCGAGCGGTTGAGGATCACCCGCCCCTCCCAGTTGCCCGCCGCGGTCACGTCGTAGGCCGCCTTGACCAGCGCCGCCGTCTCCGGATCGCCGTCCAGCACGGCATCCACCTCGGCCTCGCGCCAGACATAGAAGCGTCCCTCCTCGCCCTCGCTGTCGGCGTCCAGGGTGGCGGCGAAGGCGCCGTTGTCGGCGATCATCTCCCGCTCGACCCAGGCAACGGTCTCCTCGATGCGCGCCAACAGCAGGGGGGTCCGGTCCCGCGCCCAGACCCGGACCATCAGGTCGAGCACCTGGGCATTGTCGTAGAGCATCTTCTCGAAGTGCGGCGCCAGCCAGCGCTCGTCGGTGCTGTAGCGCGCGAAGCCGCCGCCCAGGTGGTCGTAGATCCCGCCCTGGCCCATGCGGGTCAGGCTCAGGCGCACCGCGTCGCCCAGGGACTCGTCACCGGTGCGGCGGAAGGCGCGCCACAGGGCGTCCAGGGCCGTGACCATGGGAAACTTGGGCGCGCCGGCCAGGCCGCCATGCACCGGATCCAGGTGATCCAGCAGGCGCCGCGCCCAGGCATCCTGATCGGCCAGGGTGGGCACGGCGCCGGCCCCATCCGGTCCGTCGGCGTCCGGCCCCTCCCCGCTCCCGCCGCCCCGGGCCTGGGCCTCCAGCGCCTGACAGAGGCCGGTCGCCGCCCGCGCCACCCGTCCGTCGTCGGCGTGGAACAGCGCGGACACCTGCTCCAGCACCGCCGGAAAGCCCGGCCGCCCGTGTCGCGGCGTGGGCGGGAAGTAGGTGCCGCCGGTGAACGGCCGCCCGTCCGGGGTCAGGAACAGGGTCAGCGGCCAGCCCCCCGGCTCGCCCATCAGCGCCAGCGCCCCCATGTACAGGGCGTCGACGTCCGGGCGCTCCTCGCGGTCCACCTTGATGTTCACGAACAGGGCGTTCATGCGCGCGGCGATGGCCGGGTTCTCGAAGCTCTCGTGGGCCATGACATGGCACCAGTGGCAGGCGGCGTAGCCCACCGACAGCAGCACCGGCCGGCCGCTCGCCCGGGCCTCGGCGAAGGCCGCCTCGCCCCAGGGCCACCAGTGGACCGGGTTGTCCTTGTGTTGCAGCAGGTACGGGCTGGTTTCGTCGGCCAGGCGGTTGTGGCTCATCGCGTCTCGACTCCGCGTGGGGGGGGAATACCGCCCGACAGAAGGGGTCAACGTGGTGTCGGGCGGCCGACGCGACGGCGTCGGTATCGCCTCCGGTGCCGCGACGCGGCTCCGGTCGTATCGACGGGATGCCCCGTCGGGCGTCCGGGGCGGCGCATGTCCTTGGGACTGACCAGTCAGGCGCAAGGACGGCCGGTCAAGGGATCGTGGGGCCGCACTGGAAACCGCGCGCCCGTTGCCTTAGGTTGGGATCCACGGCTGGCGATACAACCAGGGTCCCGGGCAGGGTCCCGGGCAGGGTCCCGGGCAGGGTCCCGGGCAGGGTCCCGGGCAGGGTCCCGGGCAGGGTCCCGGGCACGATCCCTGGCAGGCAGGAGTCCTCATACCAGCGGCATCGGCCACGGACGGCGACGGTCAGTCTCTATGACCGTTGGAATAACAGGACCTCGTGCGGGTGCGACGATCGCCGGGATCATGGGTCTCGCCCTTGGCACGGTCGCGACGCCCCGTCCACCCCGACTCCGGGAGGAGACCACCGATGAAGCTGCATATCGACATTGATTGCACGCCGGAGGAGGCCCGGGCCTTCCTCGGCCTGCCCGACGTCCAGCCCATGCAGTCGGCGGTGATGGCGCAGTTGCAGGAGCGGTTGGAGGCCAACCTGGCGGCCACCGATCCCGAGGTTCTGTTCCGGACCTGGCTGCCGGCGCAGATCGGCAACCTGGAACATCTTCAAAAATTTTTCTGGCAGCAGTTCACCCAGGCCGCCAGCCGGGCCACCGGCGGCTCGCCGTAACGGCCACCGGATCCGACCGATCCCCGGGCCTGGCGACGCTCCGCATGCGGCGCGTGACCCGCCGCCGGCCGGGATCAGGCGGAGGCGGGGCGCCCCGTCGTCGAGGATTCCGTCGTCGAACTCTCCGTCGTGGGGGCCGTGGCCGTTGTGTCCGGCGGGGCGGCCGATCCCGGCGCGCCGCCGTCCCGGGCCGGGGTCCGGTCGACGACGTCGGAGGGGGCGTCGCTGCCGGCATCACCGCCGATGTCGGCCCGCGTGGTGTCCCCCGTCTCGCCCCTGGCGTCGGGCGCCGGACCGCCGTCGGAGTCGGACGCGCGCCGGACCTCGGGTCCAGAATCAGATCGGGGATCGGATCGGGGATCGGCCGCCGCCCGGGGGCCGGACGCCGGGTCCGGATCAAGGCGCGGTTCCTGCCAGCCGTCGGCCTCCGGGTCGATGGTGGCGCCGCCGTCGTGGACCTGTCCGGCCCCCGGCTGGCTGGGCACGGCGGTGAGGGCGGTCTCCGCCGTCCCGTCGTCGGCGGGTCCGGGAGGGGGCGCGCCGGTGGCCGGAGCCGTGCCGTCCGCCGGCGGGGCGTCGGCGGCGGACCCCGCGCGCCGCTGGCGGGACGGTGATCCCTCCCACACCGCCTCGTGCAGCCGCTGGGGGTCCTTGATGCCCTTCAGGAAGGTGGTCCCCCGCTCCTCGAACACCAGCTTGGTGCCCTCGCACATGTCGCGCACGATCTGGCTGACCATGATCTCGTCCATGTCCGCCTGCGCGCAGACGCGCGCCGCCACCGTGACCGCCAGGCCATAGTAGTCGTTCTCGGCGCTGATGGGCTCGCCGGCGTTGATGCCGATCCGAATCCGAAGCGGCAGTTCGGACTCGGCTTGGTTATGGACGCGCGCCGCCTTGAGCACGTCGATCATGCCCCAGACGGCGTCGGGCACATGCTCGAAGGTGGCCATGATGCCGTCGCCGGTGTGCTTGATCTCGCGACCGTTGAAACGCGCCAGCGCCGAGCGCACGGCCGCGTTGTGGGCGCGCAGGGTCTGCTGGGCCTTGAGGTCGCCGTGTTCGCTGGTCAGGTCGGTGGAGCCCACCATGTCGGTGAAGACGATGGCGATGGTGCTGCCGGTGATGGTCTGTGTCTTGGGGGTGTTCCAGTCTTCCAGCACCATGCCCAGGCTGGCGAAGGCATTGTCGGCGCCGGACTGGTGCAGGGTCATGGCCTCGCGTCCGAAGCGCACCATGCGGGCGTAGCGGTCCTCGGCCAGATAGGTGTCGAGACGCTCGACGAACGAGTTGGCCAGTTCCGGGCGCGTTCCCATGACCTCCACCGTCTCGCGCAACAGCTTGTGGAACTCCTCCTGGCTCAGGTGCGCGGTCTGGGACACCACGTCGCAGACGCCGGCCAGGTAGAGGTTGATGCCGAAGCGGTTGAAGGTGTCCAGTTTGGGACGTAGGTCCTTGAGGGCGGCGACATACGTGCCGAGGAAGTCCACCGTGAGGGCGTGACCGGTCTCGAAGGCCCGGCTGGGGGGCGGGTCCAGGGTCAGCTCATCCATGGACTCGTCGTATGGATCGTCGGTCAGGTCCATCTCCGCAAGGATTTGCTCTGATTTCTGGTCTTTTTCTTTTTGTTTCTTTTTCTGGTCTTCAAGTTCTTTCTTCAGCCTTTTCCTTTCTTTTTCCTCTTCGTCCTGAATTTTCCTTTTTCGCTTCTTGTCGATGTCGCCGTCCGTCGCGGGCGGGGGCGATCGGTCGTCCGGGGTCTCGGCCGCCTCCTGGCCAGCGCGGTCCTCCACCACCGTCCGGTCGGCGCTGGTGGTCTCCGTCTCGGTGGGCGCGCCAAGGACCGTGCCGGCGGCGTCTGCCGCGCCCGGCGGGGCGGCGTGTCCCGGGACCCGCGCGCCGCCGGGCGCGCGTCGCCGCCGCCGCGGCTGGTCTTCGCCCGCGACGCCCTGCAGGGGAACCAGGCGCAGCGTCAACACGAAGCCGCTGAGCAGGAACAGGACCATGAACACCGAAAACAGGGAGTTGGACAGCGAGCGGCTGTCGACGACCACGTCGAAGCTCCGCAGCATGTTGATGACGACCGGAAGCACCGCCGCGCCCGCCGTGGCGATGATTAGGCTGGCGACCAGCACGAACAGCAGGCGCGCCAGCAGATCCCCCGTGGAGCGGGCATGGGTGGGCGCGCCGAAGCGGGTGCGGCCGGCCTGGGCGTTTCCCGGTCCCGCGAACTGGCTCAGTCCGGCGGGAATCCGCGCATTGGGGCGGTACCCGGCGCCGACAGGCCCGGACGACGCGGTTGGCCGGCCCCACTCGGAGTCCCCCAGGTCGTCCCCCAGGCTGGCCCTGGTGCCCCGGCGGCGCGCCAGGGTACGGTCACGGCGCGCGCGCTGGTTCCGGCGCAGGTCCACGGCCTTGGGGCTGAGGTAGACGGTCTGCTCGCCGTACCGATTGGTGTCGGTGTCGTAGCTTTCCCGCATCACCTTGGTGGGGCGGCCCAGGTGGGCCTCCAGGGCGCTGGCCTCTTCCAGGGCGCGCGTCTTTTCGGCCGTGACATAGCGGGCGTGCAGGACCCAGCCCGTGTCCTCCAGGGTGTAGACCTCGTAGTGGGCGATCGTCGGCATGCCCCGAATCCCCAAGGCGGTCGGCATCATGGCGCGGCCGCGCCGACCGGCCGGCCGCGTCCCCCATTCTGACACCGGGACCTTAAAGAAAAGGGTAAGAGGAGACCGATGCGGGAACAAGGGCGCAGGATCCGTCACCCGACATCGACGGCCGGTCCGCGTGTCCCGCCCCGGCGGCGGCGAAGTGACGCGCATCCATGGCACGGTCGGGCGGAACGGCGCCGTCGAGTTCGTGCGCGACACCGGACCCCGGGGCGCCGACCCCTGGGATCAGATCGTCACGGGGGGCGACCTGTTCGAGGGGGGCGCCGCGCCCAGGCCATGGCCGGCGCGCCACGGCTGGTATGCCGAGCGGCGCTAAGGCCGGCATGGAGACGCGGCGGGACCAGCGCCGGAGGGGCGCGGTCGGACGGGATGCCCCATGGGGAACCGAATCGCCCTGGGACGCGGTCTTGCCAGCGGTCGGCAATGTTGGTATACGACGACGGTATCGATCCTCATAACGGACCGGACCATGATACGGACCCGGGACGCCATGATGGGGTGGGCCAGCGGCCCCCCTTTTTTTTGTTCCCGAAGTCCGGCGATGGCGTCGTCACGTCGGGGGTGGGGACCTGATCGCAAGGGATGGAGCGGCAACAGGCGTGACGCGGCTGATCGGCGACAACGGCCCGCTGGTGGACCTGGTGGCACCCGTCCTGGAGGGTATGGGCTTCACACTGGTGCGCGTGCTGTTCATGGGCCGCCAACGCAAGGTCCTTCAGGTGATGGCCGATCGCGTGGATGGCCTGCCGATCACCGTGGAGGACTGCGAGGCCATCAGCCATGCGCTGTCGGCGGTGCTGGACGTGGACGATCCCATCGCCGGCGCCTACGACCTGGAGGTCAGTTCGCCCGGCGTGGACCGGCCCCTGACCCGGCGCGCCGACTTCGCGCGCTACGCCGGACACGCGGTGCGGCTGGAGGCGGATCTGGCGGTGGACGGCCGGCGGCGCGCCAAGGGGCGGCTGCTGGGCATCGACCAGGACGACGTGGTGTCGCTGCGGCTGGACGAGCCCACCAACGAGGGCGTGGCCGAGTGGCGGGTGCCGCTGGGATCGCTGACCAAGGCCAAGCTGGTGCTGACGGATGATCTGATCGCGGCGGTCATGAAGGCCGACAAGGATGCCCGCCGGGATCCGGCGCCGGATCGGGCCGCGGCGCAGGACGCGTAGTTTCGGGAGACTGAGTCAGATGGAACGTATTGCCGGCATGAGCCGGCCCGAACTGGTGCAGGTGGCCGACACGGTCTCGCGCGACAAGGGCATCGAGCGCGAGGAGGTGTTCGTGGCCATGGAGCAGGCCATTCAGAAGGCGGGCCGGTCCAAGTACGGACACGATCACGACATCCGCGCGGCCATCGACCGGCGCACCGGCGAAATCCGCCTGGAGCGACGCTTGCAGGTGGTCGAGGAGGTCGAGGACGAGGCCACCCAGGTCACCGTGGACCGCGCCCGGCGCAAGAAGCCCGACGCCGAGCCCGGTGACGAGCTGATCGATCCGTTGCCGCCCATCGATTTCGGCCGCATCGCCGCGCAGACCGCCAAGCAGGTGATCGTGCAGCGCGTGCGCGAGGCCGAGCGCGAGCGTCAGTACGAGGAATACAAGGACCGCATGGACGAGGTCGTCAACGGCCTGGTCAAGCGGGTGGAGTTCGGCAACGTCATCGTCGATCTGGGCCGCGCCGAGGCGCTGTTGCGCCGCGACGAACTGATCCCGCGCGAGCACTTCAAGAACGGCGACCGGGTGCGGGCCTACATCTTCGACGTGCGCCAGGAACCGCGCGGCCCGCAGATCTTCCTGTCCCGGACCCGGCCGGAGTTCATGGCCAAGCTGTTCGCCCAGGAGGTGCCGGAGATCTACGACGGCATCATCGACATCAAGGCGGTGGCCCGCGACCCGGGCTCGCGCGCCAAGATCGCGGTATTGTCCAGGGACTCGAGCATCGATCCCGTCGGCGCCTGCGTCGGCATGCGCGGCTCGCGCGTGCAGGCGGTGGTCGCCGAGCTTCAGGGCGAGAAGATCGACATCATTCAGTGGACCGAGGAGCCGGCCAGCTTCGTGGTCAACGCCCTGGCCCCGGCCGAGGTGGCCAAGGTGGTGCTGGACGAGGACACCAACCGCATCGAGGTGGTGGTGCCCGACGAGCAACTGTCGCTGGCCATCGGCCGGCGCGGCCAGAACGTGCGTCTCGCGTCGCAGTTGTCCGGCTGGGACATCGACATCCTGACCGAGGCCGAGGAATCCGAGCGCCGCCAGGAGGAGTTCCGCACCCGCTCGCAGGCGTTCATCGATGCCCTCGACGTGGACGATGTGATCGCCCATCTGCTGGTCACCGAGGGATTCAGCTCCGTGGAGGAGGTGGCGTTCGTCGTCGACGACGAACTCGCCGACATCGAGGGCTTCGATCCCGACA
The DNA here is from genome assembly GCF_014197915.1 of Roseospira visakhapatnamensis. Lineage (GTDB taxonomy): Bacteria > Pseudomonadota > Alphaproteobacteria > Rhodospirillales > Rhodospirillaceae > Rhodospira > Rhodospira visakhapatnamensis. Next base: position 138,284 of record NZ_JACIGK010000001.1, on the reverse strand, counting down.
TCGCCGCCGAACTCAAGGAGCGGGCCCAGTCCTACCTGGAGGAACGCGAGCGTGTCGCCGACGAGCAGCGCCGCGAGCTGGGCGTGGACGACGAGATGACCTTCGTGCACGGGCTGTCGGCGACCATGCTGGTGGCCCTGGGTCAGGCCGGGGTGAAGACCCTGGACGATCTGGCCGATCTGGCCAGCGACGAGCTGCGCGAGATCGTCGGCCTGGAGGCCATGGACGAGGAGACGGCCAACACCATCATCATGGCCTCGCGGGCGCACTGGTTCGACGACGACGACGTGGCGGCCGACTCCGGCGCGGAGTCCGAGGGGGACGTGGGCGCGGCAACGGACGCGAACGCCGATGCCGACGCCGGGACGGACCCTGGGACTGAGTCTGGGACTGAGTCTGGGGTTGGCCTCGAGGTTGAGGTCGTGGCGGAAGACGCGGCGGGGGACGCGGACACCGCCGCCGTGGACGACGACTCCGACCGCGCCGGCTGACCGGGGCGCAAGCGGGGATCGCGGGGGATCGCGGGGGCGCGGCCATGATCGAGGGCGCCGATAGGACCGACGACGCGGGCGATGATGCCCCGGAGGACGACTCTGGCGAGTCCCTTCCCGAGGGTGAACGGCGCTGTATCGTCACCCGTGAGCGGCGTCCCAGGCGCCGTCTGATCCGCTTTGTGCTCGATCTGGACGGTCAGGTGGTCCCCGATGTGGATGAACGGCTGCCGGGGCGAGGTTTGTGGTTGAGCCCTGGCCGCGATATGGTAGAGATGGCGTCGTCCCGGCGTGCATTCGCCCGGGCCGCGCGCCGCCCCGTCACCGTGCCGCCCGATCTGGCCGACAGGGTCGAGGCCCTGCTCGTCCGACGATGCTTGAATGGTCTCGGTCTGGCGCGCCGCGCCGGGCAGGTGGTGACCGGGTATGAAAAGGTTCGCGCCCGTCTGCGCGAGGGGGCTGTTGGCGTGCTTCTGGCGGCCAGCGACGGGGCTCCGGACGGACGGACCAAGGTCGCGGCCCTGGCGGCCGCCCTGGCCCGCGCCCGGGCCGCAGAGTCCGGCGGCGACGATCTGGATCGCCCCGATGGAAAGCGTCCGATCCAGGAGGGGGTTCGGGCGGAACCGGTGCTGGTGACGGCCTTCACCGCCGCGGAACTGGGGCGGCCGCTGGGCCGGGATCGGGCCGTGCATGTGGCCCTGGACACGGGGCGCCTGGCGACGCGTCTCCTGGAGAGTTGTGTGTTGCTTGCCGGTTTCCGGGCGGAGCCGGTGATGGGTCCCGTTTCCATGGTCCGGGCCGAGGGGTCAGAGACCGACCCGGCGCATCCGGACGGGACGCGTGGGACTCGCGCGCGCCCGGCCCGATGAGGCCAGGGTGTATTCGAAGGCCGTCGCCCATCCGGGGCCCGGCCCATGGCAAGGGTATGGAGCATAGCTGGTTCGAATGGCGGACGAGAAGGAACGTAAGGCCCCGTTGTCGCTGTCTTCGCGCGGCAAGCTGGAACTGAAGCGCCCGCTGGAAAGTGGCCAGGTGCGCCAGAACTTCTCCCATGGACGCTCCAAGGTGGTCCAGGTGGAGGTGCGCAAGAAACGCACCGTCCACGCCGCCGAGGCGGAAGCGGCGCGCCGGGGGCGCGGCGGCGGATCCGACGCGCGCCTGCGCGAGGTCGCCGAATCCCTGTCGGGGGACCTGACCAACGAGGAAAAGGCGCATCGCCTGCGCGCCCTCCAGGCCGCCCAGCAGCGCGCCGAGGACGAGGCGCGCCGCAAGGCCGAGGAGGAGGTCCGTCGCAAGGCCGAGGAGGAAGCGCGTCGTCTGGCCGAGGCGGAGGACGCCCGCCGCAAGGCCGAGGAGGACGAGGCGCGCCGCCTGGCCGAGGCGGAGGACGCTCGCCGCAGGGCCGAGGAAGAGGTCGCATCGCCGCGTGAGCCCGGCGCCGTCCGGACCGCGACGCCGGCCGATGCGGCGGCGGCGGCCGCCAGCCCGGTCGCCGACGCGGCGGCCCGCCGCGACAAGCCGCGCGCCGATGGCGCCGAGGCCGATCGCGCGCGTCCGGCGGCCCGGGGCCGTCCGGCCACCGGCCGCGAGGGTGAGCAGGACGCCGGTCCGGCGCGGCGCGGTGCCACCGCCACCCCGGCGGCCAAGGCGCCGGCCAAGACACCGTCGACCAAGCGTGTCGAGCCCAAGCGGCGCGGCAAGCTGACCATTTCCTCGGTGCTGACCGGCGACGACCGGTCGGAACGCGGACGCTCCATGGCGGCCATGCGCCGCGCCCAGCAGAAGGAGCGCCGCAAGCAGCAGTCCCAGCCGCAGGAACGGGTCATCCGCGAGGTCACGCTCCCCGAGACCATCACCGTCCAGGAACTGGCCAACCGCATGGCCGAGCGTGGCGGCAACGTGGTCAAGTCGCTGATGAAGCTGGGCGTGATGGCCACCATCAACCAGGTCATCGACGCCGACACCGCCGAACTTGTGATCGGGGACTTCGGTCACAAGGCCAAGCGGGTGTCCGACGCCGACGTGGAAATCGGCCTGGTGGCGGGTCCCGACGAGGACGAGACGCTGATGTCGCGTCCGCCGGTGGTCACCGTCATGGGTCACGTGGACCACGGCAAGACGTCGCTGCTGGATGCGCTGCGCGAGGCCGACGTGGTCTCCGGCGAGGCCGGCGGCATCACCCAGCATATCGGCGCCTATCAGGTGCAGTCGGCCTCCGGCGCGCGTGTCACCTACATCGACACGCCGGGCCACGCCGCCTTCACGGCGATGCGCGCGCGCGGTGCCCATGTGACCGACATCGTCGTGCTGGTGGTGGCCGCCAACGACGGCATCATGCCGCAGACGGTGGAGGCCATCCGCCACGCCCAGGCGGCCAAGGTGCCGATGGTCGTGGCCATCAACAAGATCGACCTGCCCGAGGCCGATCCCGACAAGGTGCGCACCGCGCTGCTGAACCACGAAGTGGTGGTGGAGCAGATGGGCGGCGACGTGCTGTGCGTCGAGGTCTCGGCCAAGAAGCGCCTGCACCTCGACAAGCTGGAAGAGGCCCTGATGCTCCAGTCCGAGTTGCTGGACCTGAAGGCCAACCCGGACCGGGTGGCCGAGGGTGCGGTGATCGAGGCCAAGATGGAGCGTGGGCGCGGGTCCGTGGCCACGGTGCTGATCCAGCGCGGCACGTTGCACATCGGCGACACCTTCGTGTGCGGCAAGGAGTGGGGCCGCGTGCGGGCGCTGGTCAGCGAACGCGGCGAGCGCCTGGAGGAGGCCGGTCCAGCCACGCCCGCCGAGGTGCTGGGCTTCAACGGCATGCCCGAGGCCGGCGACGATTTCATCGTCGTCGCCGACGAGGCGCAGGCTCGCGAGGTCTCCGGCTATCGCCAGCGCAAGGACCGCGAGGCCCAGTTCGTGAAGTCGGCGCGCGGCACCATGGAGCAGATGTTCGAGCGCATCCATGCCGGCGAGGCCAAGGAACTGCCCGTGGTCATCAAGGGCGACGTGCAGGGCTCGGTCGAGGCGCTCATCGGCACGCTGGAGAAGATGGGCAGCGACGAGGTCCGGGTGCGGGTGCTGCACTCGGCGGTCGGCGGCATCAACGAAAGCGACATCACGCTGGCCAAGGCGTCCGACGCCCTGATCATCGGCTTCAACGTCCGCGCCAACCCTCAGGCCCGCGAGATGGCCCGGCGCGACGGCGTGGAGATCCGCTACTACAGCATCATCTACAACGTCGCCGACGACGTGAAGGCACTGCTGGCCGGCATGCTGGAGCCGACGTTCAAGGAGAACTTCATCGGCTACGCCCAGATCCGCGAGGTGTTCAACATCACCAAGGTGGGCAAGGTGGCCGGCTGCATGATCACCGAGGGCGTGGTCAAGCGGGGCGCCAAGGTGCGCCTGCTGCGCGACGACGTGGTCATCCATGAGGGCAGCCTGGGCCAGCTCAAGCGCTTCAAGGACGACGTCCGCGAGGTGCGCGAGGGCTACGAGTGCGGCATGTCGTTCGAGCACTATCACGACCTTCAGGTGGGCGACATGATCGAGTGCTTCGAGCTGGAGGAGGTGGCGGCCGAACTCTAGTGCGGCGACGCATGCAAGGAATTCACCCTTGAATGCAAAGGTCGCTGCACAAGACATTGTTTTTCGCGCACGTTCGATCCAGACAAAAGACTGTGGACCGCATCTTTTGTCTGGATCAGTGCACGAGCGGCCGGTCGCCTGCGTCCGGCACCGGGGCGAGGCCCGCGTCGGATCGATGGAGCATGACCCCCGGTTCCCGCCTCCCTCGCGGGGACGGGACCGGGGACCCGGCGACACGCCGGGGCGATGATGCGACGGCGCTCTCCCCTCTCACGTTTCTCATCCAGACAGGGAGTCGCGTCATCATGAGACGAGACGCCACCCGGTCCGCCTCGTCGCAGAGGACCGCCCGTCCGCCCGGCCAGCGCCAGTTGCGCGTCGGTGAGGAGTTGCGCCACGCGCTGGCCTGGACGCTGGAGCGGGGCGATATTCGCGATCCGGCCCTGGCCGGGCGTCCGGTCACCGTCACCGAGGTACGGGTCAGCCCCGACCTGCGCAACGCCACCGTCTACGTGGTGCCGCTGGGGGGTGGCGACATGGCCGAGGCCGAGGTGCTGGCCGGCTTCAAGCGCGTCAAGTCGTTCCTGCGCCACGAACTGGCCCACAAGGTCAATCTGCGCCACGTGCCCGACCTGACCTTCGCGGTGGACGAGACCTTCGATACCGCCGATCGCATCGAGGCGATCTTGCACCGCCCGGACGTGGCCCGGGATCTCGACCGGGATCACCCGGATCGGGTTGGGGATGGGCCCGCCCCCGAGGCGGCCGACTCCGGACGATGCGATGGGACGTAGGCGCAAGGGCAAGCCGGTGCACGGCTGGCTGGTGGTGGACAAGCCGCAAGGCATCACCTCCACGCGGGTGGTGTCCCGGGTTCGCCGGGCCACCGACGCCGCCAAGGTGGGCCATGGCGGCACCCTGGATCCGCTGGCCACCGGCATCCTGCCCATCGCCCTGGGCGAGGCCACCAAGACGGTGAGCCACGTCATGGACGGCCGCAAGGTCTACCGCCTAGACATCCGCTGGGGCGAGGCCCGGGACACCGACGATGCCGAAGGCCGGGTGACCGAAACCCGCGCCCATCGGCCCACCCTGGACGAGGTCCGGGCCGCGCTGCCGGCCTTCCTCGGCACCGTGTCGCAGGTGCCGCCCCGCTTCTCGGCCATCAAGGTGGACGGCAAGCGCGCCTATGATCTGGCGCGGGCCGACCAGCCGGTGGACCTGAGTCCGCGCCTGGTGCGCATCGACGCCATCGACATCCTGACCGCCGAGGCCGAGGCCCGGGCCGATCCCGATCGGATCACCCTTCTGGTGCGGTCCGGCAAGGGCACCTACATGCGGTCGCTGGCCCGCGATCTGGCCGAGGCGCTGGGGACCTGTGCCCACATGTCCGGATTGCGCCGGCTGGCCTGCGGGCCGTTCGACGAGTCCCAGGCGATTTCCCTGGAAAAGCTGGACGCCGTGGGGCATAGTCTCGACCCTTCCGAGCTTCTTCTGTCCGTCGAGACCGCGCTGGACGACATCCCGGCCCTGGCCCTGACGGACGCCGAAGCCTGCCGCCTGTCCCTGGGGCAATCGCTGGCCGTGCTGCCGGTGCTGTCCCGGTCTCCCGTGGACACGGGACCGGAAGGGGCGGACGCCGACACGGTCCTGAGGGCCATGGCGGGGTCGCGTCTGGTGGCGATGGTTCGGATCGTCGGCGGAGAGATCCGCCCGGTCCGCGTCATGAACCTGTGACCGGGTTGGCCGGGGGGTCCCCCACGGTGAGCCCGGCCCCCGTGTTTGTCCCAGTCGATCCGGAGGGGGCGCGGCCCAGCCCGCCCGCGCGTCCGGTCGTTACCCAATCGCCTTCGGGGCGGCCCAGCCCCGACCTCATGGAGTTCCCGATGTCGATTACCGCCGAACGCAAGCAGGACCTGATCAAGGAATACGCCACCAACGAAGGCGACACCGGATCGCCCGAGGTGCAGGTGGCCATCCTGACCGAACGGATCATCAACCTGACCGAACACCTGAAGGTCCACAAGAAGGACACCCACTCCCGCCGGGGCCTGCTGATGATGGTGGGCCAGCGCCGGCGCCTGCTGGATTACGTCAAGAAGTGCGAGCAGGCGCGCTACGAAAGCCTGATCGGCCGACTCGGCCTGCGGAAGTAAAAAAGGGGGATCGCCCGTGTCCCCTTCGTTGTCACACGGGCAATCAGGGCGCAGTGAGCCGGCCACCGAAACCGGGACCCGACCAGGGCCGGGTAGGCCGATCCTCACGCCGATCGCGGGACCGCGCCCCCCGCGCGTTGCGGATTCCGGGCTGGACCCGGACTCCCGCCCCCGGCACGCCGGACCGTCGATCGGTCCGGCCGAGACGCCGGCCCCCTCTCCGTGTCCCCTGGCGTTCGTCCGCCGACCCACCGCGCCCCGGTCCCTCGACGGGACGGGATCGCCGGGCCGATGGCCGCACCGCGCCGACAGGGACGCAAGGGGCCCGCGTGCTCGCGCGAGTCTGCGGCCGGTGGGTGCGCATACGGGCGGCGACGAGCTTGCAAGAGAAAGACAAGACGCATGTCCATGTTCAACGTATCCCGCACCGAACTCGACTGGGGCGGCCGCCGGCTGGTCCTGGAAAGCGGCCGTGTCGCCCGTCAGGCGGACGGCGCGGTCCTGGTCTCGCTGGGCGAGACCACGGTGCTGTGTACCGCCGTCGGCGATTCGGCCGCGCGTCCGGGAATCGACTTCTTCCCGTTGACCGTGCACTACCAGGAAAAGACCTTCGCGGCCGGCAAGATCCCCGGCGGCTTTTTCAAGCGCGAGGGCCGGCCCACCGAGAAGGAAACCCTGGTCTCGCGGCTGATCGACCGGCCCATCCGGCCGCTGTTCCACAAGGGCTACAAGTGCGAGACCCAGGTCATCTGCACCGTGCTCTGCCATGACATGGAAAACGATCCCGACGTGGTCGCCATGATCGGCGCCTCCGCCGCCCTGACGCTGTCCGGCCTGCCCTTCCTGGGTCCCATCGGCGCCGCGCGCGTGGGCTACATCGACGGCCAGCTGGTGCTGAACCCGACCCTCGATCAGGTCAAGGAGTCCGACCTGGACCTGGTGGTCGCCGGCACCAAGGACGGCGTGCTGATGGTCGAGTCCGAGGCCCAGGAGCTGTCCGAGGAGATCATGCTCGACGCCGTGACCTTCGGCCACGCGCAGTTCCAGCCGGTCATCGACGCCATCATCGACCTGGCCGAGAAGGCCGCGCGCGAACCGCGTGACGTGCCGCCACCGCCGCCGGAGGCCGAGGCCGTGGCCGCCCGCGTGCGCGAGATCGGCGCCGAGGGGCTGCGCGCCGCCTATGCCGAGGCGGACAAGCAGGCCCGCCAGGCCAAGGTGGCCGAGGTGAAGGCCGAGGTGGCCGCCGCCTTCGCCGACGACGAGGCCGGCCAGGCCCTGATGCCCGGCGCCTTCAAGGCCCTGGAGGCCGACATCGTGCGCGGCTCCATCCTGGAGACCGGCCAGCGCATCGACGGCCGCGACACCAAGACGGTCCGCCCGATCGAGGTGGACGTGGGCTTCCTGCCGCGCGCCCACGGCTCGACCCTGTTCACCCGGGGCGAGACCCAGGCCCTGGTGGTCGCCACGCTGGGCACCGGCCAGGACGAGCAGATCATCGACGCGCTGGAGGGCGAGTACCGCCAGCACTTCATGCTGCACTACAACTTCCCGCCCTATTCGGTGGGCGAGACCGGCCGCATGGGCGGCGCCGGCCGACGCGAGATCGGCCACGGCAAGCTGGCCTGGCGGGCCATCCGGCCGCTGCTGCCGGTCAAGGCGGACTTCCCCTACACCATGCGCGTGGTCTCCGAGATCACCGAGTCCAACGGCTCGTCCTCCATGGCCACGGTGTGCGGCTCGTCGCTGGCGCTGATGGACGCCGGCGTGCCCATGCCGCGCCCGGTGGCCGGCATCGCCATGGGCCTCATCAAGGAAGATGACCGCTTCGCCGTGCTGACCGACATCCTGGGGGATGAGGATCACCTGGGTGACATGGACTTCAAGGTCGCCGGCACCGCCGAGGGCATCACCGCCCTGCAGATGGACATCAAGATCACGTCCATCACCAAGGAGATCATGGACGTCGCCCTGAACCAGGCCCGCGACGGCCGCCTGCACATCCTGGGCGAGATGGCCAAGGGGCTGACCAGCGCCCGCGACGAGGTCTCCGGCAACGCGCCGCGCATCACCACCATCAAGGTGAACCCGTCCAAGGTGCGCGAGGTCATCGGCAGCGGCGGCAAGGTGATCCGCGAGATCACCGAGACCACCCAGACCAAGATCGACATCGAGGACGACGGCACCATCAAGATCGCCGCCACCGACTCGGCCAACGCCGAACGCGCCGTGGAGTGGATCAAGGGCATCGCCGCCGATCCGGAGATGGGCGTGGTCTACAACGGCAAGGTGGTGAAGGTGGTCGAGTTCGGCGCCTTCGTGAACTTCCTGGGCAGCCGCGACGGCCTGGTGCACATCTCCGAGCTGTCGCAGAAGCGGCCGCAGAAGGTGACCGACGTCGTCAACCAGGGCGACATGGTCAAGGTGAAGGTCCTCGGCTTCGACGATCGCGGCAAGGTCAAGCTGACCATGAAGCAGGTCGATCAGGAAACCGGCGAGGATCTGACGGCGCCGGCGGACTGACCGCGCGGGCACCGTTCCGTTCATCGGGGCGTCCGACAGCAGAGCGGGGCCGGGGGAGACCTCGGCCCCGCTCCCTGTCATGCCAACGGTCATGGTCAAGGACCGTTCGTATCGTGCCGCCCTCGCAAGGGAGGACACCCCATGACCACCGTCGCCCCCGCCGCCGCCGTGCCGGCCGTGATCGCCCATCGCGGCGCCTCGGCCTCGGCGCCCGAGAACACCCTGGCGGCCTTTCGCCGCGCCGCCGAACTGGGCGCGCGCTGGGTGGAGTTCGACGTCACGCTGACCGCCGACGGCCGTCCGGTGGTGATCCACGACGATACCCTGGAGCGCACCACCGACGGCGCCGGCCGCGTCGCCGAGACGACGCTGGCCGCCCTGGCCGACCTGGATGCCGGCACGTGGTTCGCGCCCGATTTCGCCGGCGAACTGGTGCCCACCCTGGAGGAGGTCCTGGACCTGCTTGCGGATATGGGGTTGGGTGCCAACATGGAACTGAAGCCCGCCCCGGGGCGCGACACCGACACCGCCGTCGTCGCCCTGGATGTGGCCCGGGCGATGTGGCCGGCGGCGGCGCCGCCGCTGCTGGTATCCAGCTTCAGCCGCCCGGCGCTGCGGGTGGCCCGCGATGTGACGCCGCAATGGCCGCGCGGGTTGCTGCTGGGCGCGCTGACCGACGACTGGCGGTCGGAGGCCGAGGCCGCCGACGTCTGGGCGGTGCACGCCGACGCCGACGTCATCCGCGCGCGGGACGTGGCCGAGGTGCTGGACGCGGGCTATCGGGTGATGGTGTACACCGTCAACGATCCGGGGCGGGCCGCCAACCTGTGGGACTGGGGCGTGCACGGCATCTTCACCGATCGCCCCGAGGTTCTGTTGCCGATGGCGGGTGCTTGAGCGGCCGCGTGTCGAACCATGGCGTGACGCGTGATTTTTGTGGACCGCTACCCATGCGGGACATCACACGAATCCAGTGGATTCCCGGCGGGTTTTCGGGTGATTGTGGTCCGCCGTCGACGGAGGTCCGAGGCCGCCGCGAACACCATGGTCGAGGAGGCGCCCGGGTGGGGCTGTCGTTGGCGTGAGAACCGGCCGGTTTCCCTTCCATGTCCCCTCTCCCAACACAGGATGCGGTGGGTCGCCAGGGGAGGCCCGAGGGGCGCGCGTCGTCGCGGGCCGGTCTCCCGGGGGGCCCGTCACGCGCGTCGGGGGTGCCGGGTGTGGGCGCGGGTCGGACCACGGCCCCAAGAGATATAAGGCCGATGAGACTCGCTCATGGGCCACTGGGATCAGGCGAAAGGGTCGAGTGTGAAGCGTCTCAATCCGCTCAAGATTTCCGGACGAGAGGTTCTGCCCCTGGTGGAAGGGGGCAAGGGCGTCGCGGTCAGCAACGGACAGAGTTCCGGCGCCTGGGCGGCGGCCGGAGGGGTCGGCACCTTCTCGGCGGTGAACGCCGACAGCTACGACGATGCCGGGAACATCCTTCCCCAGATCTACAAGGGAAAGACGCGCCGGGAACGTCACGAGGAGCTGGTGGCCTTCGGCATTCAGGGGGGCATCACCCAGGCGCGCATCGCCCATGAGATGGCCGGCGGGGCCGGCCGCGTGCACATGAACGTGCTGTGGGAAATGGGGGGCGCCGAACGCGTTCTGCTGGGGGTGCTGGAAGGCGCGCGCGGCCTGATCCACGGCATCACCTGCGGCGCCGGCATGCCCTATCGCCTGGGCGAATTGGCGGAGCGATTCCGGGTGTCCTACTACCCCATCGTCTCCTCCGCGCGGGCCTTCAACGCGCTGTGGAAGCGCAGCTATCGCAAGACCGCCGACTGGCTGGGCGGCGTGGTCTACGAGGACCCCTGGCTCGCCGGGGGGCACAACGGCCTGTCCAACAGCGAGAACCCGCGCGAGCCGCAATCGCCCTACCCCCGGGTGGCGGCGCTGCGCAAGTCCATGCGCGAGGCCGGCTCGCCCGAGGTGCCCATCTTCATGGCCGGCGGCGTCTGGTACCTGCGCGAATGGGCCGACTGGATCGACAACCCGGATCTGGGACCCATCGCCTTTCAGTTCGGCACCCGGCCGCTGCTGACGCGGGAAAGCCCCATCCCCGAGTCCTGGAAGCAGCGCCTGTTGCGGCTGGCCAAGGGCGACGTGCTGTTGCACCGCTTCAGCCCCACCGGTTTCTATTCGTCGGCGGTCCGCAACGCGTTCCTGGACGACCTGGAAGCCCGCAGCGCGCGCCAGGTGCCCTACGCCAGCGAACCCGACGAGACCCACAACGCGGCCCTGGCGGTGGGCGCGCGCGGTCGCCAGGTGTTCGTGCCCGAGTCCGCCCTGGACATGATCAAGGACTGGATGGCCGAGGGCCATACCGAGGTTCTGCGCACCCCGGACTCCACCCTGATCTACGTGACGCCCGCGAAGGCGCGGGAGATCCTGGCCGATCAGATCAATTGCATGGGGTGCCTGTCGGCGTGCGCCTTCTCCAATTGGTCGCAAGGGGACGAGGGAAACACGGGGCGGCGCGCGGATCCCCGATCATTTTGTATTCAGAAAACCTTGCAGAACATCGCTCATGGTGGTGATATCGAGAATGAGTTGATGTTTGCCGGTCACAACGCCTACCGATTCGCAACGGATCCCTTCTTTGCCAACGGGCGCGTGCCGTCCGTCGGGGAACTGGTGGCGCGGATCGAGACCGGAGACTGACGGCGGACGCGAGGGAAGCCCGAGGGACGCCACGGGCCCGGGCCGGACATGCCGGCGTGGGCCGCGCGCCCTGGTGGCATGGGATAGGCCGTGAAACCGGTTGGAGAGCAGGAGCGCCTTGATGGACATGGCCCAGCACCCCACGGCCGCCGATCGTCTGCGTGACGCGGGCCTGCGGCCGACGCGCCAGCGTCTGGCGCTGGCCCATCTGCTGTTCGACGCCGGCGATCGCCATATCACGGCCGAGATCCTGCATACCGAGGTCCTGGCCACCGGCATGCGGGTGTCCCTGGCGACGGTCTACAACACACTGCACCAGTTCACCGAGGTCGGCTTGCTGCGGGAAATCGTGGTCGAGGCCGGGCGGTCGTATTTCGACACCAACACCTCGGTGCACCACCATTTCTTCCACGAGCGCACCGGCAAGCTGTCGGACATTCCCGGACAGCAGATCCCCATCGGGACCTTGCCCGAGGCCCCTGACGGCACGCGCATCAAGAGCGTGGACGTCATCGTCCGCCTGGACGACTGATCCAGGGCGCTGGACCTTGACCGGCGCCGGTCCGGTCCGCACACTCCCGCCGCGACGTGATGACACCCAGACGGACGGACGGCGTGTGCCCGGCAGGCCCGGGTGTGCGACGGCAAGGACATGAGCGGCGGCATGGAGCGGGTCGAGCGGGTGGTGGTGGGGGCCGGCGTGGTCGGCCTGGCGGTGGCCCGCGCCCTGGCCCGGGCGGGCCGCGAGGTGATCCTCCTGGAGGCCGCCGAGACCTTCGGCACCGTCACCAGCGCCCGCAACAGCGAGGTGATTCACGCCGGTGTCTACTACCCCGAGGGCAGCCTCAAGGCGCGCCTGTGCGTGCGGGGCAAGACGCTTCTGTATGCCTATCTCGCCGAGCGCGGCATCGCCCATGAGCGTTGCGAGAAGCTGATCGTCGCCACCCCGGCCGGCGGCGCGGCGGAGATCGACGGGTTGCGCGCCGTCCAGGCGCGGGCCGCCGCCGCCGGCGTGGACCTGCCCTGGCTGACGGCGGCCGAGGCCATGGCCCTGGAGCCCGGCGGCCTGGCCTGCACCGCCGCCCTGGCCTCGCCGACCACGGGCATCGTCGACAGCCACGGCCTGATGCTGGCGCTGCTGGGGGACGCCCAGGCGGCCGGGGCCATGCTGGCGGTGCGCGCGCCGGTCGTCGGCGGCCGGGTGGAGGCGGCGGGCGTGGTGCTGGCGGTGGGGGGGGCCGCGCCGATGACGCTGCGGGCGGATGGCGTCGTCAACTGCGCCGGCCTGGGCGCCCAGCCCCTGAGTCGCGCGCTGGCCGGCGTGCCCGCCGCGCCGATCCCGCCGCTCCACCATGCCAAGGGGGTGTACTTCGCCCTGTCGGGGCGCCCGCCGTTCCACCGCCTGGTCTATCCGGTGCCGGGCCAAGCCGGCCTGGGCATCCACTACACCCGCGACCTGGGCGGCCAGGGCCGGTTCGGCCCGGACGTGGCCTGGGTGGACGACGCCGTCGACTACACCGTGGACGCGGGTCGCCGCGCCGCCTTCGAGGCCAGCATTCGCCGCTACTGGCCCGATCTGCCCGACGGGGCCCTGCATCCCGCCTATGCCGGCATCCGCCCCAAGATCCAGGCACCGGGCGCGCCGGCCCGGGATTTCGTCATCCAGTCCCCGCGCGAGACCGGCGTGCCCGGATACACCGCGCTTTACGGGATCGAGAGTCCGGGCTTGACCGCCTGCCTGGCGATCGCCGAAATGGTGGCGGAGGTCGCCGCATGAAAGCCAACCGCTCATACCCCGCCCGCCGGTCCGTCTGGCCCGCCCGCGCGCTTGTCGCCGCGCTGTCCCTGGGGGCGGTGATGTCGCCGCCCCCCGCCGCCCGGGCGCAGGACCCGGCGGCCTCGGACTCGCCGGTCGGCCCGCCGGTCATGGGGACCCAGCGGTTGATGGAGCAGCTCCGCGATCTGGGCCTCGCGCCCGAACAGGAGAGCATGGAGCCCGAGGGGCTGTACGATCCGGAGCCGCGCCCGACCCTGCTGGAGGCGCTGCGGGCGGAGCAGCCGGTGGCCGAGCCCGAGGGTCCCGGCGAGCCCCTGCTGTCGCTGCCCCCCTGGGCCATCCCCGCCTTCCGCGAGGAGCTGCGGGCCATCGTCCGCGAGCTGGCGCGCTATGCCCGCGCCCGCGATCCGGGATTCGCCATCCTGGCCCGGGGCGGGGCGCCGCTGGCCGTGCGCGACCGCCGCGAGGCGGTGCTGGAGGCGGCGCGCGCCGTCGAGGCCGGCCTGGGCGCGGTCGATCCCGACTCGCCGGCCGCCGGGGTGGGCGAGATCAGCAGCGGCTTCGTCGGCGCCGTCGACGGCCTGGTGCTGGACGGCCAGTTCTGTGGCCAACCGCCGCTGGATCCGGAAACGCTGGCGGTACTGCGCGACCTGGACATGGCGTTGCTGTCCGTCGATCACTGCGTGGACGCCGAGGGCGTGGTCGAGGCGCACCGGCTGGCCGCCGAGGCCGGCGTGCTGCTGCTGGTGGACACCGACGACCACGGCCGGCTGGACCGCGTGCCCGGCGGTCGCCCGATGGGCGAGAACGCCGACAACATCACCGATCCGCGTCAGGCCCGCTCGGCGCTGGTGCTGGAGCACGGCGGCGGGTTTGGCGACGTGAGCCTGCTGGTGGGGGCGCTGCGCGCCACCAACCACGACATCATCATCGTCAATCCGTTCGTCATCGGCGGCCGGGCGCTAACGGCGCAGCAGGTGGCCGAGTTGCGCTACAAGAAGCTGGGCGCGCGGCGGATGGTGCTGGCGACCTTCAACGTCGCCCTGGCCCGGGAGGATACCTACTACTGGCAACCCAAGTGGCGCCTGGGGGATCCCCGCTGGCTGTCCGCCACGGTGCGCGATCGGCCCGGTGCCTACTTCACCGAATACTGGGATCCGGACTGGAAGACGCACCTGGGGGAGCACTTCGTCGGCCTGATGGACCTGGGCTTCGACGGCGTGGTGCTGGACGGCCTGGACGTGGTGCATCGCTGGGAGGCGATCACCCCGGTGGAGTAGACGGCGCCGGGACCGGGGGAACCGCCGCCTTGGCCGCTCCCCGGTCCCCGGCCCTCTCTAAAGCGTCTCCCGATAGTTCGGCGCTTCCCGGGTGATGGCCACGTCATGGACATGGCTTTCCCGCCAGCCGGCGTTGGTGATGCGGCGGAACTGGGCATGGGTGTGCAGGTCGGCGATGGTGCGGTTGCCGGTGTAGCCCATGGCCGCCTTCAGGCCGCCCATCAACTGGTGAAGGATGGTGCCCGCCGGCCCCTTGTAGGGCACGCGGCCCTCGATGCCCTCGGGCACCAGCTTGAGGGTGCTTTGCACCTCCTGCTGGAAGTAGCGGTCGGCGGAGCCGCGGGCCATCGCGCCGACCGAGCCCATGCCGCGATAGGACTTGTAGGACCGGCCCTGGTAGAGGAACACCTCGCCCGGGGCCTCGTCGGTGCCGGCCAGCAGCGATCCCACCATGGCCACGTCGGCGCCGGCGGCGATGGCCTTGGCCAGGTCGCCCGAGTACTTGATGCCGCCGTCGGCGATCAGCGGCACGTCGGCGTCCTGGCAGACGCGCGCGGTCTCCAGGATGGCGCTGAACTGCGGCACGCCCACGCCGGCGACGATGCGCGTGGTGCAGATCGACCCCGGGCCGATGCCCACCTTGACGGCATCGGCGCCCGCGTCGATCAACGCCTTGGCGCCGTCGGGCGTGGCCACGTTACCGCCGATGACCCCGGTGTAGTTGGACAGCGCCTTGACGCGGGTCACGGTGTCCAGCACGCCGTTGGAATGGCCGTGGGCGGTGTCGACCACGACCACGTCCACGCCGGCCTCCAGCAGCGCCTCGGCCCGCGCCAGGCCGTCCGGGCCCACACCGGTGGCGGCGGCCACCCGCAGCCGGCCCCGTTCGTCCTTGGCGGCATGGGGATAGGTGGACGCCTTTTCGATGTCCTTCACCGTCACCAGGCCGACGCAGCGGAAGGCGTCGTCCACCACCAGCAGCTTCTCGATGCGATGGCGGTGCAGCAGCCGCTTGGCCTCGTCCTGCGACACCCCCTCGGCCACCGTGATCAGCCGTTCGCGGGTCATCAACTCGCTGACCGGCTCGTCCAGGTTGGTGGCGAAGCGCACGTCGCGATGGGTGAGGATGCCCACCAGCCTGCCGGTGTCGCGCTCGACCACGGGGATGCCGGAAATCTTGTGGTGCGCCATCATGGCCAGGGCATCGGCGAGCGGCTGGTCGGGATGCATGGTGACGGGGTTGACGACCATGCCCGACTCGTAGCGCTTGACCTTGCGGACCTCCTCGGCCTGCTCCTCGATGGTCAGGTTCTTGTGGATCACCCCCAGGCCGCCCGACTGGGCCATGACGATGGCCATCTGGCTTTCGGTGAC
This sequence comes from Roseospira visakhapatnamensis, assembly GCF_014197915.1. Taxonomy (GTDB): domain Bacteria; phylum Pseudomonadota; class Alphaproteobacteria; order Rhodospirillales; family Rhodospirillaceae; genus Rhodospira; species Rhodospira visakhapatnamensis. The sequence goes on along the minus strand of NZ_JACIGK010000001.1, from coordinate 122,398 downwards.
CGTGTCCATGGCCGAGGACATGAGCGGAACGCCCAGCTCGATGGTCCGGGTGACCCGGGTTCGGGTCTGGGCGGTGGACGGCAGAACCTCGGAGGCGGCGGGCACGAGGAGCACGTCGTCGAAGGTGAGAGCCTCGGGAAACGCCATGGACTGCCTCCTGGATGTCGGCCTGGATCGGGGGGAGCCCCGGATATGCCATGCCGGGCGGCGCGCGCCAAGGGGCGGGCCGGCCATGACCGGCATTCGCCGGCGGCATGACGGAGTGTGACGGACGCGCGGGGGCGGCCCGGCGCGGTCGATTACGCGTCGGTCGGGCGGCCCTTGAACCCCTGGGCGACCACATAGATCTCGGCCGAGTCCTTGCGGCTGGCCGGCGGCTTGGCATGCTTCACGCTGGCGCACAGCTGTTTCATGCGGGTCAGCAGCGCCCCTTCCGTGCCGCCCTGGAACACCTTGCAGACGAACGTGCCGCCGGGCGCCAGCACCGCCTCGGCGAAGTCCCAGGCGGTCTCGGCCAGGGCCATGACGCGCAGATGGTCGGTCTGGGGGTGGCCGGTGGTGGGTGCCGCCATGTCCGACAGCACCAGATCGACCGGGCCGCCGCAATGATGCCGCAGCAGGTCCGGCGCGGCCGGGTCCATGAAGTCCAGGGTCAGGCAGACGGCGCCGACCACATCCTCCCAGTCGAGAATGTCCAGGCCGACCACCAGGCCGGTGGCGTTGGACCTGGGGCCGCCGCCACCGGGCGGCTGGCCGGCGCGCACGCGGGCGACGGCCACCTGGGTCCAGCCGCCGGGCGCCGCGCCCAGGTCCACCACCCGCAGGCCCGGGCGCAGCAGGCCGAAGCGGTCGTCCAGTTCGATCAGCTTGAAGGCGGCGCGGGAGCGGAATCCCTGGCGGCGGGCCTCCAGCACGTAGGGATCGTTCAATTGGCGTTGCAGCCAGCGGGTCGAGGAGGTCTTACGGCCTCGCGCCGTCTTCACCCGGGTGTGCAGCTTGCGGCCCGAACCGACCGGCCGGTCGCCGCCACCGCCACCACTCTCCCCGGCGCCCTGGCCGCCGCCCCGTCCTCGGTCATCGCGTCCCCGTCCGCCTCGTCCCCCGCCGCGACCGGTCATGCCAGCACCCTGGCGGCCCGCATCAGGTCCATCAATACCCCCTCGCGAATGCCCCGGTCGGCGATGCGCAGTCGTCCGGTCGGCCACAGGTCGCAGATCGCCTCCAGGATGGCGCAGCCCGCGACCACCAGGTCCGCCCGATCGGTGCCGATGCAGGGATGGCGGGCGCGCTGGTCGCAGGTCATGGTCCGCAGCCGGCGGCTGACGGCGCGGATGGACAGGAAGTCCACCTCCAGGCCGTCCACGCTGTCGCGGTTGTAGCGCGGGAGATCCAGCATCACGCCCCCCAGGGTGGTGACGGTGCCCGAGGTGCCCAGCATCTGGATGGGCTCGCCCATCGCCAGGCGCTCGGAAATGCCGTGGCACCCGTCGAAGTCCCGCAGCGCGCGGCGGACCTCGTCCACCACCTGCGCATAGTCCTGGTCGCCCAGGTCGCCGCCCCGGGCCTCGGCCAGGGTCACCACGCCCACGGGCAGCGAGGCCATGGCGACGATGCGCGGCCCGCGCGGTCGCCCGCGTCCGTTGACGCCGCCCTCGCCGTCGTCGCCACCCGTGCCGGAGTCGCCCTCGCCGTGGTCGCGGGCGTCGCCGCCGGGCGCGACCCACATCAGTTCGGTGCTGCCGCCGCCGATGTCGAACACCACCGCGCCGCGACAGCCCGGCCGCAACAGCGGCGCGCAGCCGGCGAGCGCCAGGCGGGCCTCCTCGTCGGGCGGGATGATCTCCAGGCGCAGGCCGGTTTCGACTTCCACCCGATGCAGGAACGCCGCCCCGTTGGCGGCGTGGCGGCATGCGGCGGTGGCCACCATGCGGGCGCCGGCGACATGATGGCGGCTCATCTTGCGGGCACAGGCGCGCAGGGCCTCGACCGTGCGGGCCATGGCGGCCTCCGACAGCTGGTTGCTGTCGTGCAGGCCCTCGCCCAGGCGGGTGATGCGCGAGAAGGAATCCACCACCCGGAAGCCACCGCGTGGATCCGGGCGGGCCGCCAGCATGCGGCAGTTGTTGGTGCCCAGGTCCACGGCGACGAAGGTGGGACGGCTGCCGGCGGACGACGCGGGCAGGCCGGCCGGGCGCCGCTCCGCCCGCCCGTGCGGCGACAGGCGCGCGGGGGGGGCCGGTGCCAGATCCCGGCACGCCTCGGGTCGCGGGGCCTCGTGCGCCTCCGGCACGACGGACGCCGCGCCGACACGCAGACGCGGGACGCGAAGGGGCGGGATGCGAAGGCTGGGCGGTTCGAAGGGCACGGGCACGCTCGGGCGACAGGACGTCGGAACCTCGTCCGGGCGGGTCCGTGGGGCCTGTCCGGGAGGCCCCGTCTGGGGGACCACATCTAGTATCTCTCATGTGCAGTGTAGTGCACCTCCCCTCGCGTTGGAATCGTTTGTTAAACGATGTCCGCGCGAGGGGAGGGAAGCACTCAGGCCGGGGCGGTGGCGTCGTCGCGGTGGAGCGTGTCCGCCGCGGCCTGGGGCATGGTGTCGGCCCGGCCCGACGGCAGGCTGCAGATCACCGTGGTGCCCGTCCCCGGCAGCGCCTGCAGGGTCATGGTGCCGCCGTGCATTTCCGTGAAGCGCCGCACCAGCAGCATGGTGAGCGATCCGCCGTCGCCCAGGTCGGCGCCGGCGGCCAGCCGCCGGCCGGCGGTCTCGCCGTTGTCGTCGCCGACGCTGAAGACGATGCGTTCCAGGCCCTGGTCGCCGGGGCCGGTCCCGGCGCCGGCGGCCTCCGGGGGCTCGCCGTCGGAACCCCGGACCTCCGATCCGTCCGCCGCCGGGGCGCGCGCGACCCGCGCGGTCACATGCCCACCGGCGGCGCAGGCGCGAATGGCCCGCCCCATCAGGTGCGTGAGGATCTGGCGGATGCGGTCGGCGTCGCCGACCATCCAGCCGATGTCCGGCGGGCAATCCACCTGAATGGCCACCGCGCGGCGGCGCACCAGGTCGCGGCTGACGGTCATCACCCGGGCCACCAGGTCGGCGATGTCGAAGGCGGCCACCTCCAGCCCGGCGCGCCCGGCCTCGATGGCCACCAGGTCGGCGGTGTCGTCCAGCAGGGTGATCATGTCGCGGGCGGTCTCGGCGATGGACTGGGCATAGTCGATCTGCTGGGCGTTCAGGTGGCCGTGGTACTCGGCCGACAGCATCTCCGAGAAGCCGGCGATGGTGGTCAGCGGCGTGCGCAGTTCATAGGACAGGCTGGCGATGAAGTCGGCGCGCAGCATGCTCGCCGCGCTCAGGGTGGCGGCGCGTTCGCGCAGCGCGTGTTCGACCCGCGCGGTATCGGACACGTCGTTGTAGCTGAGCAGGACACCGCTGTCGGGCAGGGGCACGCAGGCGTAGTCCAGCACGATCGCGCCTTGCGGGGTCACCCGTCCGCGATGAGGCGCGCGGTGCGAGGGGGGCGCCAGCACGGCGAAGCGATGGTGGCGCCAACTGGTCTCGTCGGCGAACCGCGCCTGCTGGAGGTCCATGAACTCGGACAGGGGAAGGGCCAGTTCGGGGTCGGCGGCGTGCGCGCCCCACAGGGCCTCGAAGGCCGGGTTGGCCAGCTTCAGGCGTCCGTCGGCGCCGAACACGGCGACCGCCTCATGCAGGTGATCCAGCGTCTCGCGCTGGACCGCCGAGAGGGTGTTGTAGGAGCGCTCCAGGCTGAGCGCGTCGGTGACGTCCTCATAGGTGAACAGCAGCCCGCCCTTGGGCTGGGGGGTGATGACCCGGCGCAACGTCTTGCCGTCGGGCAGGTGAATCAGATCCTCCAGCGGATCGATCAGGGTGGTGAAGCGGCCCACCTCGGCGGTGCGGAAGGCCGGGTAGTCGGCCACCTCCGGCAAGGCGCGCTGGTCGCGCAGCCGGTTCAGCAGGGCGCCGTAGCCCGGGCCGTCCCGGTCCAGCCAGGCCGGGTCCAGGCGCCACAGGCGGGCGAAGGCGGGATTGTGATAGCTCAGCCGCGTGTCCGGCCCGAAGATGGCGATGGCCGTCGACAGGCGGTCCAGCACGGCGGCCTGGCCGGCCTGCTCCTGGGTCAGGCGGTTGTCCAGGTCCTCCAGGGCGGTGCTGTCCTGGGCCACGCCGGCGGTCAGGCGGTCCTGGCCGCCATCGGAGTCGTCGAGGAACGGGGCCTCGGTCACGTCCATCAGGCGGCGCGCGCCATCCACCACCAGGTGCACCCGCTCCGACAGCGGCGCCCCCACCGCCCGGCTGCGGGCGGCCAGGGCCCGCAGGTCACGGCCCACCTCGCCCACCGCGAGGTCGCGTCCCAGGGCCACGGCGTCGGCGGCGTCGGCGGCCTCGATCATCCGCGCGCAGGCCGCGTTGCAGAAGATCAGCGCCAGGTCGCCGTCGCGCACCCACACCGGCAGGGGCAGCGCGTGCAGCACCGCGCGCAGCCGGTCGGCCTCGGCCCTCTGGCGGGCGGCCTCGCGGGCCAGGCGGTCCACGGCGCGCCCGTCGTCGGTGACGTCGCGGACCCACAGGACATCGGCCAGCGGGCGGTTGTCGGTGGCGTCGTGGACCCGCAGGCCGCGCAGGTCCAGGCGCCGCTCGCCGTCCGCCCGCGTGGTCTCCAGCGAGAACGGCGTTCCGTCCTGGCGCAGCCGGTCGAGCGCCTGGGTCAGCGCCGGGCGGATGTCCGGCCGCAGCGCGGCGACCACGGCGCCGATGTCGGAGGTCGTGCCGTCCGGCAGGTTCAGCAGCACCGCGAGGCGGCGCGCGCAGAGCACCCGGGGGGGCCGGTACAGCCAGGCGAAGCAGGTATCGGGGCCGGCGGCCATGGCGGCGCGCAGGGTTTCCACCTGGTCGGCCAGGGCCTCGGTCTCGCGTTCGCTGGCGCGCCGGCGGCGGCTTTGCCACCAGGCCAGGACGCCCAGGCCCAGGGACAGGACAAGAAGGCTCGCCCCCTCGGCCAGCAGCGCGTCGGAGGTGGTCAGCGCGGCGATCAGCGTCTCGCCGAAGCCTTGGGGTGGCGCCTGGGCGGCGGCGGTCGCCGGGAAGAGCATCACCACGGCCGCGACCGCCGCGACGGGGGCGAGCAGGCGGGGGGGCCGCCCCGGTCCGGATGCCCGCCGGTTTGAGACGGGGCGTTCGGATCGGGCCTCGCGGCGGTGTGATCTGGGGCGTTCGTGCCTCACTCGGGACCAGCGCATGGTGTCGACCACTGTCAAACAGGGGGCACTGTCAAACAGAGGGCACTGTCAAACAGGAGGCGCTGCACGCCGTGCCGATCCGGTGCACATGCGGGGCGACGGGAGAGCCCGACGTGCCCCCAAGAGTCGGGATCCTGAACACAAGAAGTTTACGACCTGCGGCTTCAATAATCCAGGTGAACAATGGGTGTTGCGCCGGTCGCCGTCATTCGGATGAGAAACAGAAAAACAGCTTTGCATGAAACGTGACGCCGACTTGATATCGTTGGTGAAATGATCGCCCGCGAACCTATCGGTTGCTTTCTTCCGGTGCTGTCCCACCCCTGAGTCCGGCGGGGCAGGCGCGCGCGCCTGTCCGGGATCCGTCCGCATACGAAAACGGCCACGGAAGGGTCCGTGGCCGTCTCGCGAAATCGGGTGCTCCCGGCGCGGAGGTGATCCCGCCGGCGGATGCGGGTGATCATCCGCCGGCCTCCGCGCGGGACGCCGGATCAGTACATATGCTGACCGCCGTTGATGGACAGGGTCGAGCCGGTGACGAAGCCGGCCTCGTCGGCCACCAGGAACAGCACCGCGCGCGCGATGTCATGCACCGAGCCCAGGCGCTTGACCGGGATCCCGGCGACGATCTTCTCAAGCACATTGGCGGGCACGGCGCGCACCATCTCGGTGTCGGTGTAGCCGGGGGCCACGTTGTTGACGGTGACGTTCTTGGCGGCGCCCTCCAGGGCCACCGACTTGGTGAAGCCCTTCATGCCCGACTTGGCGGCGGCGTAGTTGGCCTGGCCGATCTGGCCGCACTGGCCGTTCATGGAGGTGATGTTGACGATGCGGCCGAACTGGCGGTCCCGCATGCCGTTGATGACGCACCGGGTGGTGTTGAACACCGACCCGAGGTTGGTGTCGATCACCTCGTGCCACTGATCGGGGGTCATGCGATGCAAGGTGCTGTCGCGGGTGATGCCGGCGTTGTTGACCAGCACGTCGATCGGACCCTTCTCGGCCTCGATCGTCTCGATGGCGGCCTTGACGGCCTCGTAGTCGCCGACGTTGAACTTGCTGACCGTGATGCCGGTCTCCTGATTGAACTTCTCGGCGGCGGCATCGTTGCCGCCGTAATTGGCGACGACGGTGTAGCCGGCTTCCTTGAGCTCAAGGCTGATCCGGGCGCCGATGCCTCGGGTACCGCCGGTGACGAGAGCGACGCGACCATTGGACATGTTTCTGTTCCCTGTTCGTATGGTGATGACCCAAACGCGGTGATGAGCGTGTTTCTTATTGGAACGACAGGCGCGATCGGACTGGCTGGGTGCCAACCCGGGGCAACACCCTGTTCTAGGGCTCCGCGCCCGGTGTGAGGAAGGCCGCCATCACGCCATGAACGCGTGAGGCTGACGGAAAGGAAGGGTTTTGGGTGAAAGACCCCACATACTGTCGTCCCATGGATGACTGATGGCCTTGGGCTGGACGGGGCCAACCCTGGGCATCCATGAGCGCAGTCTAGCGAGGTTTGTTCACGGGAGAAAGAGGCCGTTCGCATCAATTTCCGAGCAACACGCCCGGGAATGGGCCGCGCCGGACGCCGGAGGTGCCCCTGGCCCGCGCGCCGATCCGCGATGGCGGCAGGGGGATCCGCGGTGTCCGGTCGTTCCGCCGCCGCGATCTCCCCGGGGTCGGGCATCCCGTCGTGGAGGGGCGGGCCCTCGTTCGGGTAAGATGGCGCGCCGGCCAGTGGCGTCGACGGTCAGTCTCGAAAAGCACCAGCGGTGGACGAGGGCGTCTTGTCCACCACGGCACCGGTTCGTGCCGCCACCCGGCCACCGAGGGCATGTCGCCCGGGGTGGCGGGGCGGGGGGCGGGCCGGCTTCGCCGCCAACGGTCATGGTCCATGACCGTTGGGATCCCCTTTTGTGCGACACGAAAGGATACGCCAGCATGCCGTTTCTGAGAATCTCCGTGCCCGTCGGCAAGGGACCCGACCACAAGGGTGCCGTCGGCGATGCCGTGCACGACGCCATGGTCGACAGCCTTGGGGTTTCGGCCGACGACCGGTTTCAGGTCATTTCGGAGCATGGCCGGGATGAACTGCTGTTCGATCGGGGCTACCTGGGCGTGGACCGGTCCGACCACTGCATCTTCATCGCGGTCACGATGAAACGCGGCCGGACCCCGGCGCAGAAGACGGCGTTCTACGCCGCGATCGCCGCGAATCTCGAGGCCCGGCTCGGCCTGCGTCGCCAGGACGTCATGGTGGTCCTGACGGAAAACGATCCGATCGACTGGTCCTTCGGGAACGGCGAGGCGCAACTGGCTGGGTCATGACGGCCCGGCGTCCGCCCCCGGTCCCGACGCCCCCGGTTCCGACGCCCCCGGTCCCGACGCCTCGGGGCCCGGGACACCCGGGCATGGGCGTTCGGACCGACGACCGCATGGGCCGTCTGGACCCCATACGGTCCGCCGTCATCCCGAGCGGGCCCGGTGAGCCGACGGATCAGAACCAGTCCTGCTCCAGCGCCATCAGGCTGTCGGGGCCGGCCACGATGGCCGCCCGATGGGCGCCCGTGAACGGCAGGATGGCGTCGGCCATGTAGCGCGCGGTGGCGATCTTGGCGGTCAGGAAGGCCGGGTCGCCCTCGTCGGCGTCCAGGCGGCGCCGGGCCTCCATGGCCGCCCGGGCCATCAGCCAGCCGCCGGTGACGATGCCGAACAGGTGGGCATAGGGGGTGCTGGCCCCTTGCGCCGCCAGGGGCGAGGCGTGCTCCAGGATCCAGGCCGAGGCGGCCTCCAGGTCGTCCACCGCCGCGCCCAGCGGCGGCGCCAGGGACGCCGCGTCGAGGGTGTTGCGGGTCGGCGCGCCGGCCTCCAGGGCCGAGACCGTGGCGCGCATGTCGGTGACCAGCGTCCTCACCGCCGCGCCCTGGTCGTGCAGCAGCTTGCGGCCCACCAGGTCGATGGCCTGGATGCCGTTGGTGCCCTCGTAGATGCGGCAGACGCGGGCGTCGCGCAGGAACTGGGCGGCGCCGGTTTCCTCGATGTAGCCGGTGCCGCCGAACACCTGGACGCCGAGGTCGCTGACCTCGAATCCGACGTCCGTGCACCAGCCCTTGACCACCGGGGTCAGCAGGTCCATGCGGGCATGGGCGGCGGCGCGCACCGCCTCGTCCGGGTGGGCGTGGGCCAGGTCGAGCTGGGCCACCGCGTAGTAGGTCAGCAGCCGCGCCGCCTGGGTCTTGGCGCGCATGGTCATCAGCATGCGGCGCACGTCCGGGTGGTGGATGATGGCCGTCTTGCCGGCCTTGGGATCGGTGACGTCCGCGCCCTGCAACCGCTCCCGGGCGTAGGCGGCGGCGTGCTGGGTGGCGCGCTCGGCGATGCCCACGCCCTGGAGGCCCACGTTCAGGCGGGCGTTGTTCATCATGGTGAACATGCAGGCCAGGCCCTTGTGCGGCTGGCCGATCAGGGTGCCGACGGCGCCACCCTCGTCGCCGAAGGCCATCACCGCCGTCGGGCTGCCGTGGATGCCCAGCTTGTGCTCCAGCGACACCGCCTTGACGTCGTTGCGCGCGCCCAGCGAGCCGTCGTCGTTCACCAGCACCTTGGGCACCAGGAACAGCGAGATACCCCGCACCCCGGGGGGGGCGTCGGGCAGGCGGGCCAGCACCAGATGGCAGATGTTCTCCGCCATCTCGTGATCGCCGTGGGAGATGAAGATCTTCTGGCCGATGATGCGATAGGCGTCGCCGCCCAGGCAGGACCCCAGGTCCGGCGCCGGTTCGGCCTTGCAGCGCAGTTGCGCGAGATCGGAACCGGCCTGCGGCTCGGTCAGGTTCATGGTGCCGGTCCACGCGCCGCTGACCAGCGGCGGCAGGAACAGCCGCTTCTGATCCTCGGTGCCATGGGCGGAGAGCGCCTCGATGGAGCCGGTGGTCAGCAGCGGCCCGATCGCCCAGGCCAGGTTGGCGGCCTGCCAGATCTCGCCCACCGCCACGCCCACCGCGGCGGGCAGGCCCTGGCCGCCCACCGCCGGGTCGAACGGCAGCGAGGGCCAGCCGGCCTCGACGAACTGGGCGTAGGCGTCCACCGCCCCCTCGGGTAGGCGCACGGTGCCATCGGCCTCCAGGGTACACCCTTGCTGGTCGCCGATCTCGTTGAGGGGCGCCAGCACGCCGGCGCCGAACTTGCCGGCTTCCTCCAGGACGGCGGCGATCAGGTCGGGGGTGGCGTCGGCGAAGCGCGGCAGCGAGACCAGATCGGGCAGGCCCGCCAGATCGAGGGCGAACAGCATGTCCTGGACGGGCGCGACATAGGCACTCATGCGGCGATCCTCCGTTGGGTCCATCCGGTGTGTGGTGATCCGGGTCCGCCCCTTGCGACCGGCCCGGACCGGCGCCCGCCCGCATGCCACCGACCCCGGGATCGAAACGCCATGCCCGGGGGTCCGGTGACGCGCCGCCCCCGTGGGTCGGGCACGCGTGAAACGATCCCAGGCTGGATGACAATAGCGCCATAACGACCTGACTTCACCCGTTTTCGGAGCAAAGGGGGGCGGCGCCGGATTCCCTTTTTCCGCCTCCTGGGCTACCCTGTGGGACCGGCGATCGGGATGACCCGTCACGGAGTCGGGGACGGTATGACGGCATGAGACACAGCGACCGCACAGGGGCGGGGCGGCGATCGGAGCCGTCAGGATCCGGGCGACGCCGCCGGGCGGCGACCGTCCGGGGGGCGCCGCTGGTTCCGGCGCCGGCGCTGGCCGTGCTGGCGGTGGTGGCCCTGCTGGCGGTCCTGGGGACGCCGGGCGGGGCGGGGGCCGCCACCGACGGTCAGGCGGCGCATGCGGTCGGCGTCACCGACCTTCCGGCGCCGGCCGCGTCCTGCGGACCGCGCGCCGAGGGCGAGGCGCCGCCACCGGTGATCGCCACGCGAGCCTTGCAGACCCGGTTGATGGTCGCCGCGCTGACCTGCGACCAGCGCGAGGCGTATGGCGTGTTCGTCACCCGCTTCCGCACCCAGTTGTCCGTGAACGCGGACTCCCTGACCACGCGCTTTCGGGGCCGGGGCGGCCAGGGGCAGGTGGACCGGCTGGTCACCCGCCTGGCCAACGGCGCCGCCGCCGACAGCATCCGGGATCGGGACGGCTTCTGCGCGCGGGCCACCGTCACGCTGGAGCGGCTGGCCACCACCGCCCCGGGCGACCTGGGCGCGGTGGCGCTGGAGGCATGGCGCGGGGCGGGATGTCCGGCGTGGTGAGGCGCCGCCGACCCGCCGTCGCCTCCGCTCCTGCTGTCCGACTCACACCACACTGTCGCTGAGACCAGACCGTTGTCGAGACCAGCGGTCATGGACCATGACCGGTGACGTCCGTGGCCGGCCCGCGCCTTTGTCGTGCCGCCCGGGCCGCGCGCCGCCTTATTTTTTTTCCAGCTTATCCCCTTGGGTCCGGTCGGTGCAGTCTGTGGTGGGTCCGGCGACCATGCGTACCCCACGTCATGGGGGTCCCGGAAACAGGGGGATAAGCCTTATTTTTTTATTGACCGTTCAAACAAAAAACCAGACGATCCGCCGCATGGGACGTCCGAGCCTCAAGGAACAGCGCCGACTCGATCTGATTCGCGCCTGCATCCAGTCCATCCACGAGGATGGACCGGAAGCGGCCAGCCTGGCCCGCATCGCCAAGCGAGCCGGCCTGACCGCCGGCATCGTCGGGCATTACTTCGGCGACAAGGCGGAGCTGATCGAGGCGACCATGCGCCATATCGGCCGCGAGCTGGGGCGCGAGACCGCCCGCCGTCTGGCCGCCGCCGAGACGCCCCTGGACCGCGTGTACGCGGTCATCGACGCCAACCTGGGTCCGGACCAGTTCCGGCCCGACACCAGCGCCGTCTGGCTCAGCTTCTGGGGCCGGCTCAACCACAGTCCACGCCTGGCCCACCTGCAACGGGTCAACACGGCGCGCCTGCATAGCAACCTCGGCCACGCCCTCCGGATGATGCTGCCGGGTCAGGACGAGGCGGTCCGCCGGATCACGCTGGGCCTGTCCACCCTGATCGACGGCCTGTGGCTGCGCGCGGCGCTGACCCATGGCGGCATCGATCCCGTCGAGACGCGCGGCCTTGCCGCGCACTACCTCACGGCGGCCCTAAACGAGGCAACCCGCTCATCATGACCGACCAGACACCCGGCCCCCGGCCCCTGTTCATCGCGGGCGCGGTCCGCGACGCCACGTCGGGGGAAACGTTCGAGACCCGTAATCCCTTCACGGGGGCGGTGATCGCCACCGTTCAGGCCGCCGCCGCCGCCGATGTGGACGCCGCCGTCGCCGCCGCCACCGAGGGCCAGCGCGCCTGGGCGGCGATGAGCGGCACCGCGCGGGGCCGCGTGCTGTCGCGCGCCGCCGACCTGATCCGCGCCCGGCGGGACGAGATCGCCCGGCTGGAAAGCCTGGACGGCGGCAAGCCCATCCAGGAGACGCCCGAGGCCGACGTGGACTCGGGCGCCGACTGCCTGGCGTACTTCGCCGCCCTGGCGCCGACCATCGGCGGCGAACACCAGACCCTGGGCGAGGGCGGGGACGCCCCCTGGTTCTACACCCGGCGCGAGCCGCTGGGCGTGGTGGGCGGTATCGGCGCCTGGAACTACCCGTTCCAGATCGCCTGCTGGAAGACCGCGCCCGCCCTGGCCGCCGGCAACGCCATGGTCTTCAAGCCGGCGGAGCAGACGCCGCTGTCGGCCGCCATCCTGGCCGAGGTGCTGACCGAGGCCGGCGTGCCCTCCGGCGTGTTCAACGTCGTCCAGGGCGACGCCCGCGTGGGCCGGATGCTCACCACCCATCCCGGCATCGCCAAGATCTCGTTCACCGGCGAGATCGACACCGGCAAGGCGGTGATGGCCGACAGCGCCAGTACGCTCAAGACCCTGACCCTGGAACTGGGCGGCAAGTCGCCGCTGCTGGTGTTCGAGGACGCGGACCTGGACGACGCCGTCTCGGCCGCCATGCTCGCCAACTTCTACACCCAGGGACAGATCTGCACCAACGGCACCCGGGTCTTCGTGCGGGACACGGTGATCGACGCGTTCCTCGCCCGTCTGCTGCCGCGCGCGGAGGCCATGACCCTGGGCGACCCGCTGGATCCGGCGACGCAGATGGGGCCGCTGATCACACCCGAGCATCAGCGGTCGGTGCTGGCGCGGATCGCGCGCGCCAGGGCCGACGGCGCCACCCTGCTGACCGGCGGGCGGGCGCCCGACCACCCGGCCCTGGCCGGCAAGCCCTTTGTCCTGCCCACCGTGTTCCGTGCCGACGACGACGGCCTGCCGCTGTGCCGCCAGGAGATCTTCGGCCCGGTGATGACCGTGTTGTCCTTCGCCGACGAGGACGAGGCGATCGCCCGCGCCAACGCGCTTCCCGTCGGCCTGGCCGGTGGCGTGATGACCCGCGACATGACCCGCGCCCACCGCGTCGCCGCCCGCCTGGAGGCCGGCGTGGTGTGGATCAACACCTACAACATCACCCCCGTCGAGATGCCCTTCGGCGGCATCAAGCAGTCCGGAATGGGGCGCGAGAACGGGCGTGCCGCGCTGGAGCACGTCACCCGGATCAAGAGCGTTTACGTCGAGCCCGGACACGTGGAGGCCCCGTACTGATGCCCGCCCTGAAGACATCCTACGACTACATCATCGTCGGCGCCGGCTCGGCCGGCTGCGTGCTGGCCCACCGGCTGACCGAGGATCCCGAGGTCTCGGTCTTGCTGATCGAGGCCGGCAAGCGGGACTGGAGCCTGTACATCCACATGCCGGCCACCTTCGCCTGGCCGCTGAAGACCGACACCTACAACTGGGCCTATCGCACCGAACCCGAGCCGCATGTGAACAACCGACGCATGTACCAGCCGCGCGGCAAGGTCTGGGGCGGATCCAGTTCGGTCAACGGCATGGTCTACATACGCGGCCACGCCCTGGACTACGACCGCTGGGCCGAGGAGACCGGCGACGCGACCTGGGACTACGCCCACTGCCTGCCGTACTTCAAGGCGTCCGAGGACTTCCCGCAGGTCGGTCCCAACCCCTATCACGGCGTCGGCGGGCCGACGAAGGTGACACGCGGCACCCGCTGGACGCCGTTGTTCGATGCCTTCATCGAGGCCGGGGAACAGGCCGGCTACCGGCGCACCGACGACCTGAACGGCGCGAGCCAGGAAGGCTTCGGCCCCATGGACATGACCGTGGGCCGGGGCCGGCGCTCGTCGACCGCCGTGGGCTACCTGCGTCCGGCGCTGAAGCGGCCCAACCTGACCTTCGTGGACCGTACGATGGTCGGCCGCGTGGACGTGCGCAACGGGCGCGCGACCGGCGTGGCGCTCAAGGGACCGTCCGGAGAGCACCAGCCGCGCGCCCGCCGCGAGGTGATCCTGTGCGGCGGCGCCTTCAACTCGCCGCACCTGCTGATGCTGTCCGGCATCGGTGACCCGGATGACCTGCGCGCGCACGGCATCGACGTGGTGGCGCCGCGTCCCGGGGTGGGCGCCAATCTCCAGGACCATCCCGAGGTCTACGTTCAGTACAAGTGCAAGACCACGCAGACCCTCTATGGCGTACTCAAGCCCTGGAACCAGGCATTCATCGGGCTGGAGTGGCTGACCCGGGGCACCGGCGCGGGGGCCACCAACCATTTCGAGGCCGGCGGCTTCATCCGCTCCGAAGCCGGCGTCCGGCACCCGAACCTGCAATACCATTTCCTGCCGGTGGCCGCGTCCTACGACGGCAGCGGCATGCAGTCGGTCCATGGCTATCAGGCCCACGTGGGGCCGATGCGCCCCGAGAGCCGGGGCTGGGTCAAGCTGCGCTCGGCCGATCCCACCGACATCGCGCGCGTGCAGTTCAACTACTTCTCCACCGAGCGCGACCGGCGCGAGATGCGCGACGCCATCACGCTGACCCGCGAGGTCATGACCCAGCCGGCGTTCGCGCCCTTCAACGACGGCGAACTGGCGCCGGGGCCGGATGTGCGCACCGACGCCGAGATCGATGCCTGGGTCCGGGATCTGGTGGAAAGCGCCTATCACCCCTCCTGCACCTGCGCCATGGGGCCGGACAGCGACCCCATGGCCGTCACCGCTCCGGATGGCCGCGTGCACGGCGTGGACGGCCTGCGTGTGGTCGACGCCTCCATCATGCCCAGCGTCGTCTCCGGCAACCTGAACGCGCCCACCATCATGCTCGCCGAGAAGCTGGCCGACGTGATCCGGGGCCGCGACCCCCTGCCGGCGGAAACGGCGCCGGTGTCGCTGGTCGACGGCTGGGAAACCCGGCAACGCTGACCCGCGATCATCAAGACCAAACCAGGGAGAGACCACCATGACCCCGATCAAGACCACCCTCACCGGCGTGATCGCGCTGGGCGCGCTGGCCGCGACCCCGACATTGGCCGAGGTGCCGGAGTCCTGCCGGGCGGTGCACCTCTCGGAGATCGGCTGGACCGATATCCAGGCCACCACCGGCGTGGCCCGCACCCTGCTGGACGCCCTGGGCTACGAGCCCAAGGTTAGCCAGATGAGCGTGCCGGTGACCTTCATCGGCCTGGAACAGGGTGACCTCGACGTCTTCCTGGGCCTGTGGATGCCCTCCATGGCCACCATGGTCGAGGAACGCCTGGAGAGCGGCACCGTCGAGGAGATCCGGGCCAACCTGGAGGGCGCGAAGTACACCCTGGTGGTGCCCGGCTACGTCGCCGACACCGGCATCACCGATCTGGCCGACCTGGACGCGCACAAGGACCGGTTCGACGGCAAGATCTACGGCATCGAGCCGGGCAACGACGGCAACCAGCTCATCCAGCAGATGATCGACGACGACGCCTTCGGCCTGGGGGACTGGCAGCTCGTGGAAAGCTCCGAGGCCGGCATGCTGTTGCAGGCGCGCGGCGCCTGGGATGCCGAGGAGTGGATCGTGTTCCTGGGCTGGTCGCCCCATCCGATGAACACCAAGATGGAGCTGACCTACCTGACGGGTGGCGGCGACTACTTCGGCCCCAACCAGGGCGGCGCCACGGTCCATACGCTGACCCGGACCGGCCTGACCGAAGACTGTCCCAACCTGGGCCGGTTCCTCCGTCAGCTTCGGTTCTCGGTGGAAATGGAGAACATCCTGATGGGGGCCATCCTGGATCATGACGAGACCGCTGACTCGGCCGCGGTGAAGTACCTTCAGGCCAACCCCGGCCTGCTGGAGCCCTGGCTGGACGGCGTGACCACGGCGGATGGCGAGCCCGGCTTGCCGACCGTCCGGGCGGCCCTGGGTCTGTAGGACCGGCGGCGCGCGGCGGCGGCTTGGGCGGGTCCTACACCGGCCGGCGCGCGCGCAAGGCGGTGCCGATGGTGCCGTCGTCCAGGTAATCGAGTTCCCCGCCCACCGGCACGCCCTGGGCCAGGGAGGTGACGGCCACGCCGGGCGCGGTCTCGGCCAGGCGGTCGGCGATCACATGGGCCGTGGTCTGGCCGTCCACCGTGGCGCCGAGGGCCAGGATGACCTCGCGCACGCGGCCGTCGGCGCAGCGTGCCTCCAGCCTGGGGATGGACAGGTCTTCCGGCCCCACGCCGTCCAGCGCGGACAGCACGCCGCCCAGCACGTGGTAGCGGCCGGAAAAGGCGCCGGCGCGCTCCATGGCCCACAGGTCGGCCACGTCCTCGACCACGCAGATCACGCCGTCGTCGCGGCGCCCGTCGACGCAGACGGCGCAGGGATCGCGGGTGTCCACGTTGCCGCAGGTCGAACAGGGACGCACCCGCTCGGCCACGTCGCCGAGCGCGCCCAGCAGCGGCACCATGGCCGCCTCGCGCGACTGGATCAGGTGCAGCGCGGCCCGCCGGGCGGAGCGCGGCCCCAGCCCGGGCAGCCGCGCCAGCAGGGTGATGAGACGGTCGATTTCCGGTCCGGTCATGGCATCCGTGGCCTCGCGGCCGGTGCCGCCCTGGCACCGCGTTGCGGTGCCAAGATCTGAAACATCCGGGCGCCCGCAAGGCGCCCGGGGGCGGATGAGTCACACTCATCCGCCACTGGTATCAGAACGGCAGGTTCATGCCGCCGGGCAGCTTCAGGCCGCCGGTGACCTGGCTCATCTCCTCGCGCATGACCTCTTCCGACTTCTCCCGGGCGTCGTTGTAGGCGGCGACGATCAGATCCTCCAGCATCTCCTTGTCCTCGGGATCGACGATGGACTTGTCGATGGTCAGGCCGCGCATGACGCCCTTGCCGTTGATGACCACCTGCACCATGCCCCCCCCGGCCGAGCCGGTGATCTCCATGGCCTGCAGCTTCTCCTGAGCCGCGGCCATCTTGCCTTGCATCTCCTGGGCCTGCTTCATGAGGTTACCAAGGTTCTTCATGGGTCGTCGTCTCCGAAATCATCGTCAGAAAAGCCCTCGCCGAAGGGGTCGTCCTCCGGGTCGAGCAGGGCATCGTCCAGACCGGACGCGTCAAGGTCGTCGAGGTCGTCACCGCCGCCAGCACCGCCCCCGCCGGTTCGGCCACCGTCATCGCGTCCGCCCGATCCGGCCGCGCCATCCTGTCCCACGGCCCGCGTGCGCACGACACCGATCGTGGCGCCGGGGAAGGTGTCCAGCACCGCCTTGACCAGGGGGTCGGCGCGCACGCTGTCCTGGAGGGTCTCGTGCAGGGTGGGCGCGCCCGGAAGGTCCGAGATACTGACAGTCCACCGCCGCCCGGTCCACATCCCAAGCAGCGACTGGAGCCGGGCCGGCAGGTCGCGGGGCGCGCCGGGGCCGAGGTTGAGATCGATGCGCCCGGGCTCGAACCGCACCAGGCGGACGTCACGATCCAGGTGCATGGCCAGCGTCGCCTCGCGGCGGTCGCGCGTCAGGTCCACGACCGCCTGGAAGGTGGCCGGCATGGGCGGCAGGCTGGCGGGATCCCCGGCCGGAGCCGGCCGGGAGTCCTGGTCTGGATCGGGGGACGGGGCGGGGGCCGCGTCCGGGTTTACATGGGGGGTCACATGGGGGGCCGGATCCGATCGCAGGGCCATGGCGGCGCCGCCGCCGGCGCGGGAGGAGATCCCTCCGCCCGGCCCCACGGCCGCGCCGGTCGCGCGCGCCTCTGCGGGGGTGTCCATGGGGCCGGTCCCGCCCGGTCCCGGTCCACCGCCCCTCCCCGATCCACCGGAACCACCGGGTCCGGGCCGGGGGCCGCCGCCGGTCAGCCGCGCCACGGCCTCGGCCGGCGACGGGAGGTCACTGGCGTAGGCCAGCCGGATCAACGCCATCTCGACGGCCTGAAGCGGATCGGGGGCCACGCGCGCCTCGCCCAGCCCCTTCAGCAGCATCTGCCACGCCCGCGTCAGGGTGGCCATGGACAGGCCCTCGGCCATGGCCCGGCCCCGCGTGCGCTCGGCCTCGGGCAGGATCGGGTCGTCGTCCTGCCCGCGCACCACCTTGCCCCGGGTCAGCCAGTGCGCCAGCCCCAGCAGGTCCTGAAGCACCACCAGCGGATCGGCGCCCAGCGCGTACTGGCCCGCCAGCACCTCCAGGGCGGCGGCCACGTCGCCCTTCATCAGCGACTCGAACAGGTCGAACACCTGGGCGCGGTCGGCCAGCCCCAGCATGTGGCGCACCTGGCCCTCGTCCACGGCGCCGTCGCCATGGGCGATGGCCTGGTCCAGCAGCGACAGCCCGTCGCGCACCGAGCCGTCGGCGGCCCGGGCGATCAGCGCCAGCGCGGCCGGCGCCACCGTCGCGCCCTCGCGCGCGGCGATGCCGGCGAAGTGCTCGGCCAGCACCGCCTGTTCCACGCGGCGCAGGTCGAAGCGCTGGCACCGCGACAGCACGGTGACCGGCACCTTGCGGATCTCGGTGGTGGCGAAGATGAAGGTCACGTGGTCCGGCGGTTCCTCCAGGGTCTTCAACAGGGCGTTGAACGCCTGGTTGGACAGCATGTGCACTTCGTCGATGATGTAGACCTTGAAGCGCGCGGCGGTGGGCCGGTAGCGCACGCCGTCGAGGATCTCGCGGATGTCGTTCACCCCGGTGCGGCTGGCGGCGTCCATCTCCAGCACGTCCACGTGCCGGTCCTCCATGATGGACCGGCAGGCGTCGCAGGTGCCGCAGGGGGTGATGGTCACGCCACCGGTGCCGTCGGGGCCGATGCAGTTCAGCGCCCGGGCGATCAGCCGCGCCGTGGTGGTCTTGCCGACGCCGCGCACGCCGGTGAGCATGTACGCCTGGGCCAGGCGGCCGCCGCGCACGGCGTTGGTGAGCGTGCGGACCAGGGTGTCCTGGCCGATCAACTGGTCGAAGGTGACGGGGCGGTACTTGCGGGCCAGCACCCGGTAGCCCCGGGCGTCCGCCGATCGTGGCGCGGACCCGCCGGCGGCGGTGTCGGACGTCCCGGAGGGGGGCGGGACCTCGAGGGGGGGCTCGCTCATCGCGCGGTCGGGTCCGGCTGGGCGGGACGTCCGCCGGCGGGGACTCCCAAGGGAACGGGGCCCACGATGGCGCACGCGGCCGGGTGCGCCGACGCCATGGGCGCCCGAGGGCACGGACACCCGAGAGGGGCGTGGAAGACTGGACGGCGACCCGAGCCGGAACTCGTTACGGCTGCTTCCTTCCGGACCTGACCGGGTTGGCGAGGGACCCGTCCACCGCCAGCCTTCCGAGGGCCAATCTAGGACCCGCCGTCCCGCGAGGCAAGGGGGGAGTCCAGCCCGGCAGGTGTTCGGGGTGGCGGCGCGGCGACCGCCCGTCTCGGGGACCCCATGCCGCATCTGGGGTGTCACGGCGCCCGGTTGGTGGCATAGTGACTGCACACCCGCCGGGTTTCCTGGGTCAACAACCGGACCACCGCCGCAGTGCCGCCACGTCCCCGCCTCGCCCTTCGCCTGGCCGCCACGCATGGCCTCCTGGCGTTCCTGATCGTGCTGCTCGTTGGCGGGTTCTTGCTGGCCCAGGATCGCTGGCGTCGCGACCGCCAGGACCTGCTCGACGAGTCCATCCCGCGCTTTTCCGACATGCTGGCCATCAGCCGTCTCGGCGATGTCCTGGCCGAGACCGCCGGCACCCTGGCCACCGCGCGCGACCGGGCCGAAAGGACACGCGCGGTGGCCAGCATGGCGGAGGCGCGCGCGGCCCTGGCGGCGCGCCTGTCGGATCTCAACGGGACGCGCCTGGAGCCCGCCACCCGCGAGCGGTTGCGGGCCGCGCTGACCGACATGGGCGCGGCGCTGGACAGCCTGGACGGCCTGGTCAGCCGCCGCTTCGATCTGCGCGACGCCACCGCCCGGGCGACGGCGCGCCTGGCCATCCTGGGCGACCTGCTGCCGGACCTGGAGAGGGACCTGCTGGCCGGGCGGACGCCGGAGGGACTGCCCGCCTTCCTCCTGCTGCGGGATCCCGTCAAGCCCGCCGGCCCGAGCGGGGGCCGCCAGGCGGCGGCCATTCGCGGCTGGGCCCGCAACGCCCAGGTGGCCGTGGGGATGATGCTGGCGGCCACCGGCGCGGCCAGCCCCAGCGACCTTGAGTACCTGTCGCTGCGCGCCGACGAATCGTTGCGCCGGGCGGCCTCGGCCATTCGTCGCTCGGGCCGGAGCGTGATTCCCCTGCTGGAGGCGCTTCAGGCCGAACTCACCGCCCTGGCGGTGGGCGCAGAGGGGCGCGATGGCGTGGTCCGCCTGAGTCAGCAGCGCCTGGGCGTGGAACAGAACACGCCGGCGGTGCTGGTCCGTGGCCGGCAGGCGTCCGATCGGCTGACCGCCGCCGTGGCCCAGGTCATCGCCGACCTGGAGCAGACCCAGGCGGTGCGCCGGGCCGGCCTGGAGCGCGAGGCGCTGCTGTGGCGCGGCGGGGCGGTGACGGTGGTGGCCGTCGGCCTGGGGGTGACGCTGTTTGGCCTGTGGCAGGTGTGGCGCGCGCTGGTGGTGCGCCTGCGCGCCCTGGTGCGCGCCACCCGCGCGGCCGGTGACGCGACGCCCCTGGCGCTGCCGCCCGGTGCCGATCGGACCGACGAACTGGGGGCGCTGATTCGCGCCGTGGCGGCCCTGGATGCCGAGCGGCGGCGCGTGGACCGGGCCCGCCATGACGGCGACGTCCAGGGGCGGCTTCTGCTGGCCGCGACGCCCGTGGCGCTGGTTCTGCTGGGCGGCGACGGCCGCGTGGAGGGCCTGAACGCGGCCGCGCAACGGCTGTTCGGCCAGGACGAGGCGGCGCTGTTGGGGCGCGCGCTGGAGGCCCTGTTCGACGAGGACACCACGGCGCGCCTGCGCCGCCGCCTGGACCATGCGTGCGACAGCAGGACGTCCGATACCAGGATGTCCGATACGGGGACGTCCGATACGGGGACGTCCGACACGGGGACGTCCAACACGGGCGGCGAGGGCGGGGACCCGGCACCGCTGGCCGGCCTGGGGCGGCATGCGGATGGTCGTCGCCTGCCCCTGGCGCTGTCGCTGGTGGCCGCGCCGCGTCCCGACGGCCTGGCGGTGGTGCTGGTGGCCCAGCCCCGGGAGGTCGCGCCTCCGGAGCCGGGCCCGCCGGCCCTCGCCAAGGCCGACGACGACCGCGACCCGACCCGATCCTCGGCGACGACCCACGACGCGTCCTGACGTCCCCTGCTCCTGAGACGACCCGTGCGACCGCTTCGTCCGGCGCGTGCCCCCGTGCCGCAACCTCGCGGCCGACAGGCGCCAGGGCTCATCCGTCGTCGGGCATGTGGTTGGCTATCCATACCGCGTCACAACGTAGGCCACCGTGCCGGCGCCCAGGCACAGAGCGTAGACCCCGTGCAGTCGCACGCTCGCCTGCCAGGGCGTCAGGCCGGAGGTGATGGCGGCGGTCATGGTCAGCACGGAAATGGGGGCAAGCAGCAGGGCCAACACAAAGCCGATCAGCCACACGGTGTATTCCGCCGCTGGTGGCAGACCCGTGCCGATTTGGGCGACAAGGGGATGAAGGATCCCGAACACCACCATCGGATGAACACCCAGCATGGCGATCCCCGCCATGGCCACCAGAATGACCGCCGGCAGCGCGGGGCGGAGCAGCCCCCCGGCGTCCGGCGCCCCCAGATCCGACGGCAGGGTCAGCCCGGACAGCGCCCAGGCCAACCAGCCTGTCGCCACGAACAGCATGATCTCCGGGGCCAGCCGCGCGGCCGACCGGTTCATGACGCCACGCAGGCCAGCAACCGCCCGGCGCCAGCGCCGACCGCGCCCTTGGAATCGCATCCACACCAAATAGGTCACCACGCCACTCCAGGCGATGGCGGGCAACAGCGACACACCGAGGCCGAGCAGCCCGATCAGAAGAATGGCCACCAGGACAGGGGCGGTCCAGTCGGTCGGCTCCGTCCGCTTCCGGTTGGGCGTGGCCTCGGCGAACGCGACCGACCCGTGCCGGAAGAGGCAACCCAAGGCGAAGGCGAACGCCGCCACCGGTCCCGTTGCCGAAAGGATGACCGGCAGTCCCAGGGTGGGATAGGCCGCCATCACCGCGGCAACCGACCCGGTGGTGGGCGCGAGCAGCATTGAGATCACGATCCCGCGGGACAGGGCGGCCGCCGCCGGCCGGGATCCGCCGGGCAAGGCACTGCCGTAGACCGGGATGGTGCCGAAACTGAGGCCGAAGGTGCTGACCGTGGCGCAGGCCAGCAGAGCCGGCACCCGCAGCCCGCCGCGCACACGCAGCAACGTCCGCGCCATCCATCGGTCCAGCCCGCCGGCTCGAAACAAGACGGCATAGAGCGGCATGCAGATCAGGAAGGCGGCCACGCCGGAAAAGCGCATCCCGGGCACAACCGCGTCCCACATCCCCTGCCCCGTCCCCACCAGCAAGGCGATGGTCACCGCCACCTGCGCCGCAGCGAAGCGCCCCGTCACCGTGCGCAGCACAGAGGGCAGGCTCGGCAGCAGGATGAGCAGCACGAGGCCCAGGACGATCAGGCCGATCCACGGCGCCGGCGCCTCGGCCAGCACCGTGGTTCCGGCCAGCAGCGCCAGCGCGAGCACCAGACGCAGGGTGGGGAACGATAAGGACGGAGCCATTTGCTTGATGACTGGAAGAACGACGACGCACCAGGATAACGCGAGGCTCGATAGACCGTGCACAGGTCCTCGCCGGATCGACAGGTCGTGTTCAGGTCGACGTGGCGTGGATCGGCGTACCCCTTCCCGCCAACACACTGGCGGGTGGCGCATGGAGTCGCGCGCGGATCAAGGCCCGCCCCGCATCGCGGAAGTCGGTCCGGGCATGGAGGGAGCGGCGGTTGTCCACCACGAGAAGCTGGTCCCGCATGGCCAGAAACGTGTGCTTGCTCGCCCGGTTCTCCACGAAGTCCGAGAAATAGGAGACGGCCCATCGACGGTCGTCCGTATCCAGCTCGGGAATGTCCGTGAAGCCATCTTCAATGCAATCGTATCGGTAGCGGACGGTGGACGATCCGCTGAGAATCGGCGCGGTCAAGGTCTTGGTGCGTTTGGAGAAGGCCGGCGGTGTCCGGAACGGAAAGATCGTGTCGCGCAGAAGGCGGAGGCAGGTCTCCCCGTCCTGTTCGTCGCGCAACTCCTCGATGGCGTCGGCCATGGACACGACGACGGATTCTCCGCCGCCATCGCCGGACTCTTTGACCACATAGAGACACAGGTACTTTTCTGGGTCGTAGGCGAACGCGGAGTCCGAGTGCAGCGGACAGCGACCGACCTTTTCCGAAAACGTGAGTTTGCGCGGCCCGCCTTGAAGACCGTCCCGGCTCTTGACCTCCCACAGGACTTTGCTGTCGTCATCATGCACTGTGATGAGCCCAACCTTATCCAACAGGGCCAACAGCAGCACGTCGCGCGCGGCCGACGGCATGTCGCCCAACCCCAGGGGACTCGTCACGGCGTAAGACATCTCGTCCACTTGATCGATGATCTGCCGGGCGAGGTCACGGGACTTGGGCCAGAGCCCGTCGACATCCGCCCCAATTCGGCAATAAATTTCGTAGGCATTCTCTCCGCGATCAATATGTCTCATGACCATATCTTGAACAGACTGAGGCGGATTCATTGAATCCGTGTCAATAAAGTGAATCATGCTACCCTCCATTTTATTAGAACAACAGATCTATGTGAGGATGATTGCTTTTTCTGGAGCATTCTTGTGTGATCGGCGCGGGATAGGGGTTCGGTCTTTGCTGATCGGCAACGACCGAATCCAGTGCGCCGCATGGATGTGCGACGGGCGTTAAAAAGTTAAAGCTGTTATCACCCAGATAACACCATCTAAACAGGTGGCCGCCAGCATGCAACCTTTATATGTGCATTACGATGATTTCAGGTCTCATGAACGGGGACCCTGCGGTTCCGACCGGGGCGTCGTGACGGAGAGCGAACCCGGCGGGCGGGCATGGATCGGGACACGTCTTTGGCTTGGCTTTCGGAAATGGACGGCCTGACCCCGGAGCGACGGGTGGACGCGGCGCGGGGTCTGGAGGCGCCGGCGCGACCTTCATGCTCGACAGCCATGCTCGACAGCCGCAAAAGGAGAGCGAACACTGGCGAGAGACCGTCGCGGAGCGCGCCGCGTCCCGAGGGCCTGGCGGTGGTGCTCATGGCCCAGCCCCGGGACGCCATGCCTCTGGAGCCGGCCCCGCCGGGCCGCGCCGAGGCCGACGACGACAGCGACCGGACCTGATTCTCGGAGACCACCCACGATGCTTCCTGACGCTCCCTGCTCCTGGGACGATCTGTGCACCCGTTTTGTCTGGCGCGTGCCCCAGCGCCTCAACATCGCGGCCGATGTCTGCGATCGCCATTGCGCCACGCCCGCCGGGGCGGCCGCCGTGGCGGTGATCGACCACGCCGCCGACGGGACCGTCCAGGCCTATCGGTTCGAGGACCTGCGCCGGCAGTCCAGCCGCCTCGCCAATGCCCTCGCCGGGCGCGACGTGCGGCCGGGCGACCGGGTGGCGGTGCTGCTGGGCCAGCAATGGGAGACCGCCGTCGCCCATGTGGCCATCCAGCGCCTGGGCGCGATCGCGGTGCCGCTGTTCACCCTGTTCGGCGGCGACGCCCTGACGTTCCGGCTGGCCGATTCGGGTGCGCGGGCGCTGATCACCGACGGTCCCGGCGCGGACCGGATCACCAGCCTGCCGGACCCGCTGCCCCATCTGTCCACCATCGTCTGCCTGGGGGGTGGCTCGGCCGCCGCCGCCGACCCGGCGCAACGCGTCATCGACTGGGGCGTCGCCCTGGCCGCCGCGCGGGACCGGCGGGCACCCGCCGACACCGGCGCCGATGACCCCGCGCTGATCATCTACACCTCGGGCACCACCGGAAAGCCGAAGGGGGCGCTGCACGCCCAGCGGGTGTTACGCGGGCATCTGCCGGGCGTGGAAGTGCCGCACCGCCTGTTCCCCAGGCCCGGAGACCTGTTCTGGACGCCGGCGGACTGGGCCTGGATCGGCGGGCTGCTGGACGTCCTGCTGCCCTCGCTGTACCACGGCGTGCCGGTGCTGGCCCATCGGGCCGCGAAGTTCGATCCCGAGGCGGCGCTCGCCCTGATGGCTCGCCACGGCGCGCGCAACGTGTTCCTGCCGCCGACGGCGTTGAAAATGCTGCGCCAGGTGCCCGACCCCCGGCGCTTCGGCTGCGCCCTGCGATCGGTGGGCTCGGGCGGCGAGACCCTGGGGGCCGGGCTGCTGGACTGGGGCCGCGACGCCCTGGGCGTGACCATCAACGAGTTCTATGGCCAGACCGAGTGCAATCTGGTGGTCGCCAACGGCGCCGACCTGTTCCCGGTGCGCCCCGGATCCATGGGCCGGCCGGTGCCCGGGCATCGGGTGGCGATTGTCGATCCGGTCACGGGGGCGCCGGTGGCGACGGGCGACCTGGGGTCCATCGCCGTGGCCCGGCCCGACCCGGTGATGTTCCTGGGCTACTGGAACAACCCCGAGGCCACGGCCGCCAGGTTCGTGGGCGACTGGCTGCTGACTGGCGATACCGGCCGCATGGACGAGGACGGCTACCTGTGGTTCGTGGGCCGGGACGACGACGTGATCACCTCGGCCGGCTACCGCATCGGCCCGGGTGAGATCGAGGACTGCCTCCTCAAGCATCCCGCCGTGGCCATGGTGGCCGTGGTCGGCGTGCCCGACCCGGTGCGCACCGAGATCGTCAAGGCGTTCGTGGTGCCGTCGCCCGGCGCGGTCGAGCAGGCGGGCGGCGAGGCGGCCCTGGCGGGCGCCCTGCGGGACTTCGCCAGGACCCACCATGCCGCCCATGCCTACCCGCGCGCGGTGGCGTTCCTGGAGGCCCTGCCCATGACCACCACGGGCAAGGTGATGCGGCGGGCGTTGCGGGACCGGGCGGCGGGCGGCGCGGGTTAGACCGGGCGGCGGCGCGAGGCCGCGCGCAGCAGGCGGGCCACCTCCCGCCGGTCGTGCCGGCCCTGGATGGTCCGCGTCGCATCGCTGGCGATCAGACGCAGGTGCATGGTCAGGATCGGCGCGTGACGCGGCAAGGCGATCCGGCGCAGCTTGCCCACCACCTCGATCAGGCGCAGCGTGACCAGCATGTTACCGCGACCCGCGCGCCGCAGCGGGTGCAGCGCCACGCCGATGATGTCCTTGATCTCAAGGATCGGCATCCAGACACGCGGGGTTCCCGCCTCGTCGCGGTGCAGGGCGGAGGGCACCCCGCGTTGCAGGATCATGGCCAGCGACCCCGACAGGTGGTCGATGGCGCCGAGCGCCGTGTAGCTGTCGTTGATGCCCGGGGACAGGGCCCGGAGGGCGATCTCGACGCCCAGGTGGATGTGGAACTTGATGTCGCCGCCCGGCGCCCGGGCATCCGCGAGCAGGATGGCGCGCCGGACATCGTCCTCGGTGCAGCGATCCGAGCAGGCGACCAGTTCGGCCATGGTCTCGCCGGCGACCACGTAGTCCCCTAGGTGGGCGCTCATGGTGATGAATCCACCGGCCTGGAGGGCCAGGCGCTTGAGGTCCGGGATGTCCACCGCCGTGATGTATCCGGGCGCGGTGGCCGCGACCGTCCGTGTCGGACCGGTGGGAATCCTGTACGCCTCGCCGTCGGCCTCGGGCGTCTCCTTGACGAGCAGCCGGTCGATGGATCGCCGCAGGGCGTGCTGCGTGCGGGCGATCTCGTTGTCCACCTTGACGCTGCGGGCGGCGTCGTTCACGAAGTAGATGAGGGAAAACAGGCTGACGGTCACCAGGACGATGGCGACCGCCACGGAAATCTTGGGAACCTCCGACTCGCCGACAATGTAGAGGACGATAAGGGCGTACAGGAAACTGGCGGCGAACAACCCGATGGTGATCTGGTTCACTCGGTTGTTCGTGAAGTTCTCCAGAAGGCGCGGGCCGATGTTCGCGGCCGCCAGGGTGAACACCACCAGCGTCAGGGAATAGACCAGGCTGATGACGGTCATGGTGGCGCCGGCGATCGTCGACAGGACGGAGCGCGCGCCCGCCGCGTCGATGTCGAGGATCTGGACCCATGTCTCGAAGGAGTCCGGCACCAGGGTCCGGTCCACCCATACCGCCAGCACCGCCAGCACGACGCCCAGCAGCGCGATCACCGAGGGGATGAACAGGAAGCCACTGACCAGGCGTTGCAGGACCACGACCAGCGGTCCGGGAACCAGATAGCGCCGCACCATGGATCCGGGGGTCCTCCTGGCGGGCCGTCATCCCGGGGGACCGCGATGACGGAAACGGAAACGGGTCGTCAGTGCGCGTCGGCCCAGGTGGGCGCGACGCCGGTGTCCACAACCAGAGGCACGGACAGCGCCGCCGCGCCGGCCATGACGTGCCGCGCCACCTCGGCGGTGCGCTCGGCCTCGGCCTCGGGGGCCTCCAGGATCAGTTCGTCGTGGACCTGAAGCAGCAGCCGCGCCGACAGCCCGGCCTCGGTCAGGGCCGACGGCAGGCGGATCATGGCGCGCTTGATGATGTCGGCCGCGCCGCCCTGGATGGGCGCGTTGATGGCCGCGCGCTCGGCCAGGCCCTTCATGTTGGGGTTCTTGTCGGTGATCCCGGGGGTCCAGCACTTGCGGCCGAACAGGGTGCGGACGAAGCCGTGCTGGCGGGCTTCCGCCTTGGTGGCCTCCATGTAGGTCAGGATCTCCGGGAACTCCTTGAAGTAGGCGTCGATGAACGCCTGCGCCTCGCCCCGGGGAATGGACAGTTGCCGGGCCAGCCCGAAGGCCGAGATGCCGTAGATGATCCCGAAGTTGATGGCCTTGGCGCGCCGCCGCAGCATCGGGTCCATGCCCTCCACGGGGGCGCCGAACATGCGGCTGGCGGTGATGGCGTGGATGTCGGCGCCGTGGTGGAAGGCATCCTTCAGCGCCTTGATGTCGGCCACGTGGGCCACCAGGCGCAGCTCGATCTGGGAATAGTCGGCGCTGATCAGCCGGTGCCCGGGCTCGGCGACGAAGGCCCCGCGGATGCGCCGGCCCTCCTCGGTGCGGATGGGGATGTTCTGGAGGTTGGGGTCGTTGGACGACAGCCGCCCGGTGGACGTGCCCGTCAGGCCGAAGGTGGTGTGCACCCGGCCGGTGTCGGGGTTGATGTCCTCCACCAGGGCATCGGTGTAGGTGCTTTTCAGCTTGGCGAACTGGCGCCAGTCCAGCACCCGGGCCGGCAGGTCGTGGCCCTGCGCGGCCAGATCCTCCAGCACGTCGGCGCCGGTGGACTTGGCGCCGGTCTTGGCGCTCTTGCGGCCCGACTCCAGGCCCATCTCGTCGAACAGCACCGTTGCCAACTGCTTGGGGGAGCCGATGTTGAACGGATGCCCGGCCAGGCGGTGAACCTCCGCCTCCAGGTCGGCGATGCGCTGGGCGAAGGTCCGCGACAGGGCGCGCAACACCAGGGGGTCCACCTTGACCCCGGCCTGTTCCATGGTGGTCAGCAGCGGCACCAGGGGCCGGTCGAGGGTCTCGTAGACGGCGACCATGCGCTCGTCGAGCAGGCGCGGCTTCAGCAGCCGGTGCAGGCGGAGGGTGTAGTCCGCGTCCTCGGCCGCATAGGTCAGCGCCTGGTCGAGGGGGACCCGGTCGAAGGTAATCTGGGCCTTGCCGCTGCCGCAAACCGCCTTGAAGGGAATCATGGTGTGCTCGAAATGGCGCCGCGCCAGGTCGTCCAGGCCATGCCCCCCGGGTCCCTGGCCGGTGCCGTCCAGCACGTAGGACAGCACCATGGTGTCGTCGACGGGCGTCACCTCCAGGCCGACCCGGGCCAGAATGTGCAGATCGTACTTGATGTTGTGGCCGACCTTGAGGACCCCGGGATCGCGCAGCAGGTCGCGGAGGCCGGCGACGCAGGTGTCCAGGGGCAGTTGCCGGGGCGCCTCCCCCGGATCGATGGTTCCGCCGCCGCCGCCGCCGTCCAGGTCCAGTTGCCCGCTGTCGGCCGCCGCGCGATGGCCCAGCGGGATGTAGCAGGCCCGGCCCGGCGCCACCGCCAGGGAGATCCCCACCAGACCGGCGCGCATGGCCGACAGGGCGTCGGTCTCGGTGTCGATGGCCATCACACCGGCCGCCTGGGCCTCGGCCACCCAGGCGCGCAGGGTCTCGGCATCCTGCACCAGCGTGTACGCGGCCTCGGCGGCGCGCGCCTCGGCCAGCGGATCGGGCGCCGCGCCCTGGTCCTCGCCGGGGGTGGGGATCAGGGTGCCCTCGACCTTGGCCAGCAGCGACTTGAAGCCGTTGTCCATCAGGAAGGCCCGCAGGGCATCGCCCTCGGGGGCCTTGCGGCCGAAGCCGTCCAGCGGCGCCGGCACGTCCACGTCGTCGCGCAAGGTCACCAGATCGCGGGACAGGCGGGCCTGATCAGCGAAGTCCGTCAGGTTCTGGCGGCGCTTGGGCTGTTTGATCTCGCCCGCGCGGGCCAGCAGCGTGTCCAGGTCGCCGTACTCGGTGATCAACTGCGCGGCGGTCTTGACGCCGATCCCCGGCACGCCGGGCACGTTGTCGGAGGCATCGCCGGCCAGCGCCTGGACGTCCACCACCTTGTCGGGGCCGACGCCGAACTTCTCGCGCACCTCGTCCGGGCCGATGGGACGGTTCTTCATGGGGTCCAGCAGGGCCACTCCGTCGCCCACCAACTGCATCAGGTCCTTGTCGGAGGACACCACGGTTACCGCGATGCCCTTTTCCCGGGCCTGTCGGGCATAGGTGGCGATCAGGTCATCGGCCTCGAAGCCCTCCATCTCCACGCAGGCCACGTTGAAGGCCCGCACCGCCTCGCGGATCACCGGGAACTGCGGCACCAGATCCTCGGGCGCGTCGGGGCGGTGGCCCTTGTAGTCCGGATGGAGGTCGTTGCGAAACGTGCGCCGGCCCTTGTCGAAGATCACCGCGACGTGTTCGGCGTCCATGTCCGCCAGCAGTTTCATGAGCATGGTGGTCACGCCATAGACCGCGTTCACCGGCGTGCCGTCCGGCCGCGTCATGGGCGGCAGGCTGTGATAGGCCCGGAAGATGTAGCCGGAGCCGTCCACCAGGGTGAGGCGGTCAGGAGAAGTGGCGTCGCTGGCGGGGGCGGTCGTGTCAGGGGCGGTCATCTCATCTCCCGTGGGCTCCAGACGGGTGGTGCGGTACCCGACCGACGCATAACGCCGTGACGGCCAGAGAGAAATCAAGTCCACCCGGCTCAGGTCGGTTCGCGCATCTTCAAGTCCGCGATCCGCTTGAGGGTCTTTCGCTCGAATGCCGTAAAGTTCACGCACCTTCGGTAGAGGCGGTGCGCCCGCCAGGCAATGAACACGGTCGCGAACACGACAGCCGTGTGAACGAGAAGCTGGAGTTCAGGATACGGCAGACCGTGTGATCGAGCAAACGCCAGACTTCGCGTGACCGAGTAATCGAAGTCAGTCAGATACCACAATGCCGCAATTGCGACGATACCGTGGTTAACCAGAAGGGAAAGGGCTTGAAATCCCATATATATGATAAATATCAGGAGGATATCTGCTGCAAGACGAGCGCCTAGGACTCCGCTTGATCGAACCAGTCGCACCTCGTCCAGGGTCTTCTGGAGGGATTTTAATTTATCTTCATTGCCCATAACATGCTCACCATGGCTGCGCCGACGCCGTCAGGTGCACGAGCCTTTACTCTGATCTTTTAGGGCACGTTCGCGCGCGTTGAGTGTGATGCTTGCTAAAGTTGTGCGCGCACCCAAGAATCGTTCCCGACGCAAGAAGCAGCCATTCAGGATCAGGCGTCTTGAGCTTAATGCGCGTTGGCCAGGGCCGCCTTGGTGGTCAGCGCGAACTGGCGGGAGCAATAGGGGCAGATCACCGAGTCCTGCCCCGGCTTGATGTGCAGGTACACCCGGGGATGGCCCAGGGTGACGCCGATGCCGTCACACACGACGGCGGGGCTGTCCACCACCACGGTTTCGGTGACGGGAAAGGTGGGAACGTGCTCCATCGCGCGGCTCCTCGACTTTTTGGGGGGGCGCCCTATGTTGAAAGGCGGGTCTTGCCCGGATGATACCCGCCGCCGCCGTCCGTGCAACACCCCCCATGAGATCGGCCCCCATGAGATGGGTCGCCCGCTCGCGGAGCCCCACGCCCTCCGTCCCCGGAAAAGGTCCGCCATGCCTGCCTTCGCCCGCGCCCCCGAGGCGCCCCGCCACCCGGACAACGCCATCGAGATCGAGGGCCTGACCAAGGTCTACCGGCCGAGCGCCGGCCAGGGGGCCAAGACGGCGCTGGAGGACGTGTCGCTGACCATCCCGCGCGGCGGCTTCTTCGCCCTGCTGGGGCCGAACGGGGCCGGCAAGTCGACGCTGATCAACATCATGGCCGGGCTGGTGCTGAAGACCACCGGCACGGTGCGTATCTGGGGTCATGACATCGACCGCGAGGACCGCCAGGCGCGCTGCGCCATCGGCATCGTGCCGCAGGAACTGAACCTGGACCCGTTCTTCACCCCCCGGGAGTTGCTGGAGGTGCAGGCCGGCATGTACGGCGTGCCCAAGCGCGAGCGCCGCACCCTGGAGATCCTGGACGCCGTGGGTCTGGCCGACAAGGCCGACGCCTACGCCCGCACCCTGTCGGGCGGCATGCGCCGGCGCCTGCTGGTGGCCAAGGCCATGGTGCACACGCCGCCGATCCTGGTGCTGGACGAGCCCACCGCCGGCGTGGACATCGAACTGCGCCAGCAGCTCTGGTCCTATGTGAAGGACCTGAACGCGCGCGGCACCACCATCCTGCTGACCACCCATTACCTGGAAGAGGCCGAGACGCTTTGCGACCGCACGGCCATCATCCACCGGGGCACGGTGGCCGCCTGCGACACCACCCGCAACCTGCTGGGTCGGCTGGACTGCAAGACGCTGATCGTCACCGTCGACGGCGGGCCGCTGTCCGATCCGCTGCCGGCGCCGCTGGCGGCCCTGGAGGCCATGGTGCGCGGCCCAGACCAGGTGGAAGTGCGCTACAAGCCCAGCGAGACCACGGTGGGCGCGGTCCTGGACGCCTTTCGGGCCGCCGACCTGGACATCCGCGATCTGGTGACCGAGGAAACGGACCTGGAGGACATCTTCCTGCAGTTGACCCGGGATGGCGTGGGCGCGACGGCCGCCGCGTGACGACGTGGGAGACGGAACCCCGATGACCTGGCGCCGGCGGGACGTCCTGGCCGCGAGCGTGGGCGCGCTGGCCCTGCTCGCCGGCTGTGCCCCGCGCCTGCAACCGCCGGGACCGGGACTCCGTCCGGGCGGGCCGCCGCCGCGCCTGGACGGCGACGGTCACGCGGTGATGCGCGACGGTCTCCGGCTGCCGCTGCGCCGCTGGACGCGGGGCGCCGGCGATCCGGCCGTGGTGCTGATCGCCCTGCACGGGTTCAACGACTATGGCCATGCCTTCGCCGAGGCCGGCCCGTTCCTGGCCAACCGGGGCATCGCCGTCTGGGCCCCCGACCAGCGCGGCTTCGGCGACACGCCCCATCGCGGCCTGTGGGCGGGCACGGCGCGGTTGACCAACGATCTGCGCGACCTGGTCGCCCTGGCCCGCCAGACGTATCCGCGTGCCCGGGTGCTGGTGCTGGGCGAGAGCATGGGCGGCGCGGTCGTGCTGGCGACGTTGGGGGCTCCGGTCGATCCCGCGCGGGTCGATGGCGCGGTCCTGGTGGCGCCGGCCGTCTGGGGCGCCGAGGGCCGGCCCCTGCTGGCCCGCCTGCTGATGCCCCTGGTCAGCCATGCCATTCCCTGGATGACCTTCACCGGCGAGGGCCTGGACATCTGGCCGTCCGACAACCGGGACTGGCTGCTCCACCTGTCCCGGGATCCGCTGACCCTCAAGGAAACCCGCGTCGATGCCGTCGCCGGCCTGTTCGACCTGATGGACGCCGCGCACGCGGCGCTCCCCCGCGTCGCGGCGCCGGTG
This sequence comes from Roseospira visakhapatnamensis, assembly GCF_014197915.1. Lineage (GTDB taxonomy): Bacteria > Pseudomonadota > Alphaproteobacteria > Rhodospirillales > Rhodospirillaceae > Rhodospira > Rhodospira visakhapatnamensis. Next base: position 89,739 of record NZ_JACIGK010000001.1, on the reverse strand, counting down.
CTGGTGATGCTGGGCGAGAACGACCACCTGGTGCCCATCGACGCCACCCTGCCGGCGATGCGGGCGCTGGTCGGCGAGGGGCGCGATCCCCTGCGCCGCCCGGCCCTGTACCGCGACGGCTGGCACATGTTGTTGCGCGACCTGTCGGGGGTGCTGGCCCTGGAGGACATCATCGCCTGGGTGCGCGATCCCCGTGCCCCGCTGCCCTCCGGCGCCGACACCCAGGCCCGCGCCCTGCTGGCCGGCGACCTCACCCTGTCGCCGCGCGAGACACCGGCCTGGCCGGCGTATTGAAAGCGCCGCCCGATCGGTCATACTCAAGGGGCCGGCACGAACGGGGGCGGGGAGAGCCGATGGAACGGCGGAAGCGGTGTTACGCGACCGGGATCCTGATCCTGGCAAGCGGTCTGTGCGGCGGGCTGGCCGCCTGTTCACCTGCGGGCCTGGCGGTCGGCGCCGGGGCCAGCATGGCCACGGCGGCCACCGAGGAACGGGGCCTGAGCGGGTACGCCGACGACGCCGCCATCCAGTTGGCCATCAATCAGCTCTGGCTCGACCATGACTCCGACCTGTTCCTGGCCGCCGACATCACCGTGCGCGAGGGCCGGGTGCTGCTGACCGGCGAGGTGCCGCGTCCCGAGCATCGGGTGGAGGCGGCGCGGCTGGCCTGGCGGGCCGAGGGCGTGCGCGCGGTGATCAACGAACTCCGCGTGGACGACACCGCCACCCTGGTGGACGCCGCCGCCGACGCGGCCATCGCCCAGAAGCTGAAGGCACGCCTTTTGCTGGACGAGAAGGTGCGCTCCATCAACTACAGCGTCGATGTGGTCAACGGCACTGTCTACCTGCTGGGCGTGGCCCAGTCGCGGGACACCCTGGACCGCGCCATCGCCTATGCCCGCGACATGCGCGGGGTCCGCGAGGTGGTCGCCCACGTGCGCATCAAGGACCAGCCCACGGCCGACGCCGACCGCGCGCGGCCGTTGCTGTAGACGGGCCTTTCCGTTCGGCGGTCCGATCACACCGGCAGCCCGGGCATCTCCGCGCGCGTCTGGCGTGCCGACACCTCCATGGGCAGGGTGACCCGGAAGCGGGCGCCGTCGCCATCCCCGTCGGCGGGCTCCAGGGTCAGTTCGCCGCCCATGCGGTGCATGATGCCCCGGCTGATGGCCAGCCCCAGGCCGGCCCCCTTGCCGGCGGCGCGCGTCCAACTGGCGGAGAACAGCGAGAAGATGCGCTCGCGGGCGTCGTCCGGCACGCCGGGGCCGTTGTCGGTGATGGTCGCCTCGTACACCCCGTCGCGGTCCCGGCTGTCCACGGTGATGGTCACCACCGCCTTGTCGTTGTGGCGCACGGCGTTGGACAGCAGGTTGATGAACACCTGACGGAGCCGGTCCGGATCGGCCCGCACCCGGGCGCCCGTGGCGCGGGCGCGGCGCACGGTGCGCACGGGAACCTCGCCGCTGAGCCCCTCGCAGGCGTCCAGGGTGCGGTCGAGCACGGCGTCCGGGTCGATCGTGTCCATGGACACCGGGATCTCGCCCTGCTCCACCACCCGCAGGTCCAGGATGTCGTCGAGCAGCCGCGTCAGGCGGATGCATTCGTCATGGATGATGGCCACGAAGCGGCGCGCCTGATCGGAGTCCAGGGTCTCGGTGTAGCGCAGGATTTCCGCGAACGAGCGGATGGCGGTCATGGGCGTGCGCACCTCGTGGCTCACCTGGCTGAGGAAGTCGTCCTTCTGGCGGTCCAGCTCGCGAAGCTGGTCGTTGGCCTCGCGGAGCCGCCGGGCCGTGACCTCCAGTTCCGCCGACTTGCGCTCCAGCGCCTGGCTGGTGCGCATGATGCGCGCGGTTTCGTCGGCGATGGACACCAGTTCGTCGATGCTGATCACCTCGCGGCCGGCGATCTGCGACACCATGGCCCGCGCCGAGGCGGCGCCGACGCTGCCGGCCAGGCGCCGTTCCAGGTCGCCCACCAGGTCCTCGGTGGGGCGGGGCAGGCCCTTGGCGATGCCCTGGCGGCGGGCGAAGGCGTCGAACAGGTCGCGGGCCGGCTCGGCTCCCAGGATGCGCTGGGCCAGGATGAACAGGTCCTCGCTGGTGGCCGGGCGCTGGAACTGGGGCCGCTCGCCGGCGTCGGCGCCGCCCCGGAAGACGTCCACGAAGCGGGTCGCCTGCAACCATTCCAGCGGCTTGGGTTCCCGGCTGAGCGAGCCCAGGACCAAGAGAAGCACGTTGACCAAGAGGCTCCAGAAGGTGGCGTGCACCAGCGGGTCCCAGCCGTCCAGGCCCAGCAGCGCCTGGGGCCGCAAGGCCGTCAGGCCCCACGGGCCGTCCCGCAGCACCGCCGCGCCCAACGGACTGGCCTCGCCCAGGCTGGGCACGGCCAGGGTGTACATCCAGGTCAGGAAGCCGCCGCACAGGCCCCACAGCGCGCCGCGCTTGTTGGCCAGCGGCCAGTACAGGCCGCCGATGACACTGGGCAGGAACTGGGCCACGCCGACGAAGGCGATGAGGCCGATGGCCGCTAGCGCGTCGGACTGCGCGCTGCCCTGGAAGTAGAGGAACCCGAACAAGAGGATGGTGCCGATGGCGGCGCGCCGGCTGGTCAGCAGCAGGCGGCGCACGTCGCCGCTGGTGCGGGTGCGCCTCCGCGACAGGCGAAGCGCCAGGGGGGCGACGATGTGGTTGGACACCATGGTCGATAGCGCGATGCTGGAGACGATGATCATGGACGTGGCCGACGAGAACCCGCCCAGGAACACCAGCAGCGCCAGCCAGTCGGCTTCGGCCGCCAGCGGGATGGTGAGCACGAACATGTCCGGGTCCGCGCCCTCGGGCATCAGGGTCATGCCGCTGATGGCGACGGGCAGGATGAACACGCAACTGAGCAGCAGATAGGTGGGGAACAGCCACGAGGCGGTGGCCAGGTGGCGCTCGTTCTCGTTCTCCACCACGATCACCTGGAACTGGCGGGGCAGGCAGACGATGGCCGCCGCCGACAGCACGATCAACGTGATCCAGCGCGGCCCGAACACCTCGTCCGAGGCCAGGAAGTCCGGCGGCACGGCGGCGAACAGCGCGGCCGGGTTGTCCCACAGGCCGAAGACGACGAACCCTCCCACGGCCAGCAGCGCGACCAGCTTGACCAGGGCCTCCAGGGCGATGGCCGCGACCACGCCGTGATGGCGCTCGTTGGCGTCCACGTTGCGGGTGCCGAACAGGATGGTGAAGGCGGCCATGCCCACGGCCACCCAGAAGCCGACGCGGACGTCCAGGTTGTCCAGCGGCAGCCCGGCGATGACCTGATAGCTGGTGGTCACGGCCTTGAGCTGGAGGGCGATATAGGGGGTGGCGGCGGCCACGGCGATGATCGTGACCAGGGCGCCCAGGGCCTCGCTCTTGCCGAAGCGCGACGAGATCAGGTCGGCGATGGAGGTGATGCGCTGGGTGCGGCCGATGCGCACCAGCTTGCGCAGGAACAGCCACCAGCCGACGAACACCAGGGTCGGCCCCAGGTAGATGGTGGCGAACTCCAGTCCACCCCGGGCCGCCGAGCCGACGGCGCCGTAAAACGTCCAGGAGGTGCAGTACACCGAGATGGACAGGGTGTAGACCAGCGACGAGCGCAGCCAGGCGAAGGACCCGCGCCGCGCCCGCTGATCGCCCAGATAGGCCACGCCGAACAGCAGGGCGACGTAGGCCAGGGCCGCGACCAGGGCGAACTCCACCGCCTGGGGTGTCATGCCCGTGTCTCCCGGCAGGAGTCGTTCTTGGCGCCGGTGCCGGTGATGGCGTCGGCGTTGTTGTCGGGGGCGGTGTTCTCGGCCGCCGGGTCGTCGTCCCGGCACAGGCCGGCGGTCACGCGCGCCGTGGCCATCACCAGCAGCGCCCAGACGCCGAACACGTACAGCACGATGGACGGCACACCGGCGATCGGCGGCGCCGGCAGGGCCAGACCCACCAGCGGCGGCATCAGCAGCGCCGTCCCCAGCAGCGGCAAGGCGATGGCCACGTCCCGCCAGCGGCGCGGCGCGCCGCGCGGACCGGTGGGACCGGCGGGTGCGTCCGTCGCCGTGGCGCCGCCCGACGCGGGAGAGGGCATGGTGGGGTCACCGGTCATGGAGCGGCCAGCCGACGGGCCTGGCGCACCACGTCCTGGTTGGAGAATGGCTTGGCGATGAAGGCGTCCGCGCCCATCTGCTCGGCCATCTGGCGGTCGCGGGCCTGCCCCTTGGCGGTCAGCATGAGGACCGGCACGCGTTTCAGCGCGGGATCATCGCGCACCCGGCGCAGCACCTCGAACCCGTCCAGGCGCGGCAGCATGACGTCCAGGATCAGCAGGCCGGGCGGTCCCTTGGGGTCGCGCAGGCGGTCCAGGGCGTCCTCGCCGTCGCGCGCGGTGGCGATGTCATAACCTTCCCGGGCCAAGATGAAGACCAGGGATTCCAGGATACTGGGCTCATCCTCGGCGATCAGCAGGCGCGTGGGCACGCGCGTCCTCCCTCGTTCGCTCCCGTCGCCGTCCGTCCCCACGCATCGGGACAAACGCCGTGGCGTCCGCGCGGTCACGGACCCCGCCATTTCTTTATTTGTCGACCACCCTTGATCGGCTGGTTGTTTCCAATGGTACCGCGATGCCGCGTGAAAACAAAGGTCAAGGCTGTGGCCCGGCGAGTCCGATCCGGCCGGTCCGCTTGGCGTCGGCACTCACGTCGGCACGATCGAGTCGGCGGCGCGGTGGCGGCAGCCCTTGCGGGGGCACACCCGGCAGGACACCCCCACGGCGTCGGCCCGCGCCCGCGTCGACAGGTCCAGGCCGTCGGCGTAGACCAGCCGGTGGGCGTGGCGGGCGTCGCAGGCGATGGCCACCGACAGCAGGCGGGCCGGCGCCCCGAAGCTGTCCGCGCCCTTGGCCACGGTGCGGGCGACGAACAGGAAGCGGTCGCCCGACGGGGTTTCGGCCAGTTGCCGGACCACCGACCCCGGGGTCTGGAAAGCGCCGTAGATGGCCCACAGGGAACAGGCCGAGCCATGGCGGGGCATGGCCAGGTTGGGCAGGGGAAACCGCTTCGACAGGGTGCCGGCCGGGTCGGCGCGCAGCATGGCGAAGGGCACGCCCTCGGCGCCCGGCCGGCGCAGGCTCACGGTGCGCTGGCAAATCTGCTCGAAACTGGCGCGGTAGCGCCGCCGCATCAGGCCGATGTCGTAGCGCAGCCGTTCGGCGTCGTCGCGGAAGGTGTCGTAGGGAAACAGCAGCGCCGAGGCGGCATAGGCCGCCAGCACGCCGCGCGCCCGGCGGCGGGCGGTCGCCGTGCCCAGCGTGGGGGAGGCGGCCACCAGGGCCTCGATGGGCTCGATCAAGGCGCGGGCGGTGGCCAGCCGCGCGAGCGCGAAGCGGCGGCTGGGGGCCGGCGCGCCGTCCTCCAGGGCGCGGACGATGCCGTCGCTCAGGGCGTCCTCGGGCAGGCCCGGCACCGGTTCGGCGCGGGTTCGGTCGGGCAGCCCGCCGGAGCGGTCCAGGAAGGTGATCAGGTCGCCGTCGAGCACCAGGGCGGCCTGGTCGGCGGATCGCCGGGGGCCGCCGCGGCGCGCGGCGCGCAGCGCGTCGGCGAAGCGCTCGGCCTCCGTCTCCAGCGTCGGGAAGTGGGTGTCGTTGACCAGGATGAAGTCGTCCACCTCCTCGCCGGGGGTGACGGCGCGCTTGGGGGCTTCGGCCTGGTCGAAGAAGTCGGCGAGGGCCTGGGCGACGTCGGACAGACTCGCGCTTTCCGCCGCCAGCGTGGTGTGGAAGCGGCGGGACTGGTCGGGGGTGATGTCCTCGACGCTGGCCAGGATCTCGGCGGTGGAGCGGATGCCGGCGATGGTCGTCAGCATGCGGTGGACGATGTCCGACAGGAACGGGTCCTGGCCCAGGCGGTCGGACAGGGCGGCGATCACCTCGCCCCGGTCGCGGCACTCGCGGTGCAGGCGGGCCAGCGCCCGCGCCCAGCCGGGATGGCGGCCGACCAGCGCCGCCACCGCGCTGGCCAGGGGATCGGGACCGCGATCGCCCCCCAGGTCCAGGTCGGCCAGCAGCGGGTCGCCGGCGACGTCCGTCAGCTCGGCGGCCAGGCGCCGTTCCGAGGCGTCGTCCAGGGTCGCCGGATCCAGGTCCAGCGCCCGGGCGATGCGCAGCAGCAACGCGCCGCCGATGGTCCGCTTGCCGCGCTCGATGAGGTTGAAATACGACGTGGAAATGCCGACACGCTCGGCCAGATCGGCCTGCGTCAGACCGAGCGCGCGCCGCCGCGCGCGAATCTTAAGGCTGAAGCTGGACTCCATGAGAACGGCCTCCTTTCGGCGGTCATGTTGCGCCGCAAGGTGGATTTTTTGACTCCTCGGTCCAGCGCATGGAGAATTTTGTTACAAAAAAGCACAGGTAAATCAAGATATTATTGTTTTTTTGACAATAACCGCGTAACCCTGCGACAGAACCGAAGGGGGAGATCGCGCTGTCAGGGCGCCGGTGCAACCCCCATGGCGCGGCCAGCGGCGGGTCCATGTCCCCGCCCCGGACACCGGCGGCCGAGCCTCAACCGCACGCAGCGAACCGCGTGCAAACGCATGGAACCGGGAGGACTGGAATGGTTGATCTGATGACTCCGAGCCGTCGTGGCGTGTTGAAGGGCGGCGTCGCCCTGGGGGCCGGCCTGACCGCCGGTCTGGCCGCGCCCACCGTGTTTTCCTCGAAGGCCTGGGCCGCTGACTATCTGAACGCGCCCACCGGCGATACCGTGACCTTCGGTTTCAACGTGCCCCAGACCGGCGCCTACGCCGACGAGGGCGCCGACGAGCTGCGCGCCTACCAGCTGGCCGTCAAGCACCTCAACGGCGAGGGCGACGGCGGCATGCTGAACACCATGAAGCCGCTGACCCTGAAGGGGAACGGTGTGCTGGGCAAGAAGGTGGCCTTCGTCACCGGCGACACCCAGACCAAGTCCGACGCCGCCCGCGCCAGCGCCAAGCGCATGATCGAGAAGGACGGCGCGATCATGATCACCGGCGGCTCGTCCTCGGGCGTGGCCATCGCGGTGCAGTCGCTGTGCCAGGAAGCCGGCGTCGTCTTCATGGCCGGCCTGACCCATTCCAACGACACCACCGGCAAGGACAAGCGGCGCAACGGCTTCCGTCACTTCTTCAACGCCTACATGTCCGGCGCCGCCCTGGCCCCGGTGCTGAAGGACAACTACGGCACCGACCGCAAGGCCTACCACCTGACCGCCGACTACACCTGGGGCTGGACCCAGGAGGAGTCGATCAAGAACTCCACCGAGGCCCTGGGCTGGGAGACGGTCTCGGCGGTGCGCACGCCGCTGGGCGCCGGTGACTTCTCGCAGTACATCACGCCGGTGCTGAACTCCGGCGCCGACGTGCTGATCCTGAACCACTACGGCAAGGACATGGTCAACTCGCTGACCCAGGCCGTGCAGTTCGGCCTGCGCGACAAGCAGGTGGGCGGCAAGGACTTCGCCGTCGTGGTGCCGCTGTACTCGCGCCTGATGGCGCAGGGCGCCGGCGAGAACGTGAAGGGCATCCTGGGCACCACCAACTGGCACTGGTCCTTGCAGGACGAGGGCTCCAAGGCCTTCGTGAAATCCTTCGGCGAGGAATACGGCTTCCCGCCGTCCCAGGCCGCGCACACCTGCTACGTCCAGGCCCTCCTCTATGCCGATGCCTGCGAGCGCGCCGGCACCTTCATGCCCTGCGGCGTGGTCGAGGCCCTGGAGGGCTTCGAGTTCGACGGCATGGGCAACGGCCCGACCCTGTACCGCGCCGAGGATCACCAGTGCTTCAAGCAGGTCCTGGTGGTGAAGGGGAACGAGAACCCGACGTCGCAGTTCGACCTGCTGGAAGTGGTGCAGGAAGTCCCGGTCGACCAGGTGACCTACGATCCCGCCATCTTCGGTGGCGAACTGGGCGAGTGCAACAACGGCGTCTAAGGCCGTGTGACCGCTGACCAAGGCGCGGTCGCTCCGGGATCGGAGCGACCGCGACCCGTCTTGGTTGGCGGGCGTGCCGGGCGGATCCCTGACGCGAGGATTCGTTCGTCCGCCCGCGATGGTCCCCCATGCGGAATCAGACCGCGCCGTCGCGCGGCGTGATCCCTCATCGGGGACCCTTTTCCTCCGGTTTTTCGTTTTCCGGCCCGGCCGCGCGCCCCGCCCCCGTCGGGGCGGTCGCGCCCGGGTCCCCAAGGAGCCTTGGCGGATGGACGCGATCCTTCTCCAGATCCTGAACGGGCTCGACAAGGGCGGTGCCTACGCCCTGATCGCGCTCGGTCTGACCCTGGTGTTCGGCACCCTCGGCGTTGTCAATTTCGCCCATGGGGCGCTTTTCATGCTGGGCGCTTTCTGCGCGGTCAGCTTCAACCAGCTCATCGGCCTGGAGAAAGTGACCGTCGATCCCACCCAGATGACCCCGTGGGGCACGCCCCTGGAGATTCGGGTGCCCATGATCGAGGACTGGCTGGGCGCCACCGGCACCTTCATCCTCGACTACTCCGTGCCGTTCTCCATCCTCATGGCCATTCCGGTGATGATCATCGTCGGCCTGATCATGGAACGCGGCCTGATCCAGTTCTTCTACCGGCGCACCCATGCCGAGCAGATCCTGGTCACCTTCGGCCTGGCCATCGTGCTTCAGGAACTGATCAAGACCTGGTTCGGCGCCAACCCCATTCCCCAGGTGCCGCCCGACACCGTGCGCGGCGCCGCCGACGTGGGCACCCTGATCGGCTTCGAGGCCGGGCAGATCGTCTACCCCTACTGGCGCCTGATCTACTTCCTGTTCTCGGCCCTGATCATCGGTGGCGTGTTCGCGTTCCTGCAATTGACCACCTTCGGCATGGTGGTGCGCGCCGGCATGGCCGACCGCGAGACCGTCGGCCTGTTCGGGATCGATATCGAACGGCGCTTCACCATCGTCTTCGGCCTCGCCGCCGTGGTCGCCGGCCTGGCGGGGGTGATGTACACGCCGATCCTGCCGCCGGACTACCACATGGGCATGGACTTCCTGGTGCTGTCCTTCGTGGTGGTCGTGGTCGGCGGCATGGGCAGCCTGCCGGGCGCGGTGGCCGCCGGCTTCCTGCTGGGCGTCCTGCAGTCCTTCGCCTCGATGACCGAGGTCAAGAGCGTCCTGCCGGGGATCGACCAGATCATCATTTATCTCGTGGCCGTCATCATCCTGCTGGTGCGGCCGCGCGGCCTGATGGGCCGCAAGGGCGTGATGGAGAGCTGAGGCCATGACTGCGATCAAGCGCGAGACCGCGCGCGGCGACCTCGTCCGGTTCGCCGCCTTCACGGTGGTCATCCTGACCATGCCCCTGTGGCTGGTGCCCTTCGGCGCCGCCTACCCGGACCTGATGCAGAAGTTCGCCATCTATGGCCTGTTCGCCATCGGCTTCAACATCCTGTTCGGGCTGACCGGCTACCTGTCCTTCGGGCACGCGGCCTTCCTGGGGGTGGGCTCCTACACCGCCGTGTGGAGCTTCAAGCTGCTGGGCATGAACCCGCTGCCGGCGATCGGCCTGGCCATCCTGCTGGCCGGCGCCTTCGCCTGGGTGATCGGCTTCGTCAGCCTGCGGCGCACCGGCATCTATTTCTCCATCCTGACGCTGGCCTTCGCCCAGATGTCCTACAACCTGGCCTACTCGGTGCTGACGCCGATCACCAACGGCGAAACCGGCTTGCGGGTGCTGAACAGCGACCCGCGCGTGCTCGACCACATGATCGGCGCCGGCGAGGTGGAGGGGTCCCTGGTGGCCACCCTGTTCGGGGTCGAGATGAACGGCTTGCCCGGCTTCTACTTCTGCGCGGTCTGGTTGCTGATCGGCATGTTCGTGTCCTTCAAGATCTTCCGCTCGCCGTTCGGGCTGATGCTCCAGGCCATTAAGTCCAACCAGAACCGCCTCAACTACACGGGCATCAACACCCGTCCCTACGCCCTGACGGCCTTCGTGATCTCGGGCATGTACGCCGGTCTGGCGGGCGCCCTGCTGTGCGTCACCGACCCGCTGGCCGGGGCCGAGCGCATGCAGTGGACCGCCTCGGGCGAGGTGGTGCTGATGACCATCCTGGGCGGTGCCGGCACCCTGCTCGGCCCGATGCTGGGCGCGGGCATCATCAAGTACTCCGAGAACATCTTCTCGGCCTTCAACGAACAGACCCTGCACCAGATCTTCGGGGTCCTGCCCGACGGCGTGGAGGGCGCGGTGGTCTCGGTGGCCGGGCTGTTCGTCGGCGAGGGCTGGCACCTGACGCTGGGCCTGCTGTTCATGCTGATCGTCATCTTCCTGCCCGGGGGCCTGATCGAGGGTGGACGCCGCATCGCCGGGGCGCTGTCGCGCTCGCGCAAGGGCGGCGGCATCGACCACGCCCACCCCCAGGCGGCCGAGTAGACGCCACGGATGACGAAAGGGAGACACCGAACGATGGGCATTCTCCAGGTCCAGAACGTCAACAAGAGCTTCGGCGGCCTGAAGGCCCTGAACAACGTCAACCTCGACATCACCGAGGGGACGGTGCACGCCATCATCGGCCCCAACGGCGCCGGCAAGTCGACGCTGCTCAACTGCTTCGTCGGCCGCCTGCGGCCCGACACCGGCACCGTCAAGTTCAACGGCCGCTCGCTGCTGGGCCTGACGCCGCACGAGATCAACCAGGTGGGCGTGGCCCGGGTGTTCCAGACCCCGGAGATCTTCAGCGACCTCACGTTGCTGGAGAACGTCCTGATCCCCGCGCTGGCGGTGCGGGACGGGGCGTTCCGCGTCAACACCTGGGGCCGCGTGGACAGCCAGGCCGACGTGCGCGACCGCGCCGAGGCCCTGCTGGCCGACGTCGGGCTGGCCGACAAGCGCCACACCCAGTCCAGCAGCCTGTCGCGCGGCGACAAGCGCCGCCTGGAGCTGGCCATGTGCCTGGTTCAGCAGCCCAAGCTGGTGTTGCTGGACGAGCCCACCGCCGGCATGTCGCGTGCCGACACCAACAACACCATCGATCTGCTGGCGCGCATGTCCGAGCAGCACGGCGTGACCAAGATCATCATCGAGCACGACATGCACGTCGTCTTCTCGCTGGCCGATCGGGTCACGGTGTTCGCGCAGGGCCATCCGATCGTCGAAGGCACGCCCGACGAGATCAAGGGCGATCCACGGGTCCAGGAAGCCTATCTGGGAGGAGCACAGGTATGAACGCCAGCACCCTCAAGGATCGCGTCGCGTCCGCCTCGGTGGCCGCGGATCGCGCCACGCCGGCCTCGGAGGCCGACGCGCCGCCGTACTTCCAGGCCCGCGACCTGCACGCCTACTATGGCGAAAGCTACATCGTGCAGGGCGTCGGGTTCGCCATGCGGGAGGGCGAGATCCTGGCCCTGCTGGGCCGCAACGGCGCCGGCAAGACGTCCACGCTCCGGACCATCGCCCGGCTCGCCGACCCGCAACTGACCCAGGGCGAGGTGTGGCTGGCCGGCCAGCCGCTGCACCGCATGAAGGCCTATCAGGCGGCCCGCCTGGGGGTCGGCCTGGTCCCCGAGGACCGGCGCATCATCCAGGGCCTGACCGTGCAGCAGAACCTGCAACTCGCGCAGATCGCCAAGCCGGTGGGCTGGTCGATCGAGCAGATCTACGAGCTGTTCCCGCGCCTCGGCGAGCGCAAGACCCAGGAGGGCACCACGCTTTCCGGCGGCGAGCAGCAGATGCTGGCCATCGGCCGCGCCCTGGCCCGGGACGTCAAGCTGCTGCTGTTGGATGAGCCCTACGAGGGCCTGGCCCCGGTCATCGTCCAGGAAATCGAGCGCACCCTGGAAAAGGTCCGTGCCCTGGGCATGACCACGATCATCGTCGAGCAGAACGCCATCGCGGCGCTCACCCTGGCCGACCGGGCCGTGATCCTGGACATGGGCGAGGTGGTGTTCGACGGCTCCGCCCGCGAGGTCCTGGACAACGCCGATCTGCGTCACGAGTACCTGGCGGTCTAGCCGTCGGTTCGCACGCGCGCACGGGCGGGGCGCGGCACAGGGCGTCCGGCCGTATCGCGATGCCGCGACGGGCGGCGCGGGGTCGTGGTCACCACGGCTGGAAGGTCGCGCCGTCCGAATGACCGATCAGGGTCATCAGGCGCCCCTGGAAGCGCTGGCCATGGCGCGTCAGGGCGTCGATGAGGGCGGTGCGGTCGGTGCGGCGCAGGCAGTCGATGATTTCCGCGTGATCGCCGACGATGCCCTGCTGTTCGCGCGCGAACACGCGGCGCACGGTTAGTTCCTTTTCGCTTCGATAGACGAAGAACAGCATCCGCCGGGCCGCCGCGTGCACCCGGGCGCTGAAGTCGTAGACATAGCTGTTGTCCGTGGCCTCGGCGATGCGCAGGTGGAAGTCCGCGTTGTGGCGGGTGATGTCGAGCAGGTCGTTGCGGGCGATGGCGGCGCCATGGTGGTCCTGGATCGCCATGATGTCCTTGACCAGTGCGTGATGATCGAAGCGACAGAAGTAGCCGATCAGCCGTTCGGCGGCGAAGTAGGCATCGAAGAAGTGCGCGGTCTCGGTCAGGTCCAGGGGCCGAACGAAGGCGCCCCGGTTGGCGCGCAGATGCACCAGCCCTTCGGACGCGAGGCGGTTGAGGGCCTCGCGAGTCGGCGTGCGGCCAAGGCCGTAGCGGGTCATCAGTGCGCGCTCGTCGATATGGCTACCCGGGGCCAGGGTCAGGTCGAGGATACGGTCGCGGATGATGCCGAGGGCGGTTTCCGATTGCGAGGTCCCCGAACGACCGATGGGTTCCGACATGTCAAGGATGCTCCACTGTCATGGCCATGAACGGCGAGCGCGCCATTTACGCGGGATTGACGTCCGCATGCAATACCTGGGATGGTTTGGGCGAGACTAGAGCAGACGTTGCGGGTGGGCAAGCGGAATACGTAATCAGGTGCAATCGTATATTGTGTCAATCCGTAGAAATATCACCATATTTGGCGTGCATGCGAGCGATCGTTTGGCGGACACGGGCGCGACGCGGTCCGGGGTCGCGCGCGTGCCGTGTCCGGGTCGTGCCGCCGGGGACAGGTCCCGGCCCGCAAACGAAACCGGGGCGAGTCCTCGCGGACTCACCCCGGTGATCGTCCTCGCGCGCCCACGCGACCGCGTCGGCGCCGTCGCCCCGGCGTTACCCGGGACGGCGTCTACTTCAGGCCCATGCAACTGGCATAGTAGCTGACCGTGGCGGGCCAGTCGGAGAAGATGCCGATCACGCCGACGTCCTGGGCCAGCACGTCCACCAGTTCCATCATCACGCCGTCGCCGTCGGTGATCGCCTCGATCGACTGATAGTACCAGCCGCCGCCGGTCACCAGCGGGCCGGAGCGTTCCAGCGACCAGGTGATGATGCTCAGGCCGGCGGCCTTGGCGTTCTCGGCGTAGACCGAGGGCACGATCTCGCCGTTCTCGACCGTCACCAGCACCCACAGGGGCGGGGCGATGATGTTGACGCCCATCGCCTTGAGGTCGGCCATGGTGTGCGTCCAGGTGGACGGGTCCATGGGGTCCCAGCCCTCGATCTCGTAGCTGTCGTCCAGGTAGACGGCCTGGGCACCGAACGCGGGTTCGTGCTCGACCCAGTACAGCACGTCGTCGAGATTGAAGGACTGCGCCCAGACGTCCGAGGCCGGAATGCCGGCGGCCTTGTACTCGTCGATCAGCTTCTGGGCATAGTCTTCCTGGGTGAAGCCGTCAAAGGGCATGTCGACGGCCGGTGTCTTGAGTTCCGGGGTGAATTTTCCGCCCAGGTCGCGGATCAGCGCGATCGAGTCCGCGTGGGTCATCAGGGTGCCGGTCTCGGCCGCGTACAGGTCGGTGCGCCACCCGGCGGTGGCGTCCATGTACGCCTCCACCGTGGCGGCGCTGCTGTCGCCGGCGTCCATCTTGCCCCGGAGGCTGAGGAACTCGGCCAGGGTCAGGTCGGAGGTGCGGCACTCGACCCGGGCCGGCTCGTCACCGCTGGCCGGTGTGAAGGGCTGGGTGCACTTGGCGGCGAGGTCGGTGGCCAGGATGTTGGTGGTGGTGTGCAGGTCGTTCTGGGCGTGCCGGCAGACCAGTTCCATGTCGGCGGTGAAGGCCACGTCGCATTCGATGATGCCCGCGCCCATGCGCGCGGCGGCCACGTAGGAGTCGCGGGTGTGCTCCGGGAACTGCAAGGGCGCCCCCCGGTGACCGATGGAAAACAGGGTTCGCTTCACCGGGGTCCCGGCGCAGGCCAGCAGCTTTTCCTTCAGCGCGCCGTCGTCCATGCGGTCGACCAGGAACAGGGGGCGGGGACCCACCTGGACGGTCTCGGCCAGGGCCATCGAGACGGTGGCGACGGAGGCGGTGGCGACCAGCGCGGTGCCGGCAACCAGGGACGCGAGGCCGGATTTCGGGACCATGAGCTTCTCCAGTGGCGAGTGGGGGGCGGCCGGCGCGGCGCGCCCGGACCGTGTCGGGACCGCCGGGCGGGTCCGCCGGTCGCCGGTCCCGGCCGTGGGGCCTTGGGGGACTCCTGCTTTACCGCAGTCGTGTTGCCCGACAATGACGGGGCGGTGAACCTTCGGTGACAGGGCGGCGCGCCGCACCGATCACGCGATCCGTTTGGTGTGTCGAGAGGGCGCGGGCGGGCGCGGTGTCATGTCGGTTCGATGAAGACCATAACCGTCGGCTGAATGGGGATGACGTCCTCCGCCGAAAGAGGTTAGACTTTTCTACAAGAGCGGTTCCGTGCTCTCCCGTATGACAAGACCTATTGAGTGTATGCGCCCAAGGCGCGGAGGGTGGGAATGGCGTCGTCGGTTCGCCTCGGATGGTCGGAGAATGCCGACCGTGCTTGCCCGCGGACGGGTGGGAGGCAGCAGAATGCAGCAGGATGGCCGGCGGTCGGGTTCGACACGGGGCGGGGCTTGTGGACCGGGCAAGGCGTGGCGAACGGAGGCCCTGGTCTCGGACGAGGACGTCGTGCGTGCCACCCATGAGACCGCCTTGGCGAACGGCGCCTGCGCCCCCCGGGCATGGCGGGCGGCCGTGGGCGCGTATCTGGAACGCCATCCGGGTATCAGTGTGTATACCGCCGAAAGGATCGTGTCTGCCGTGATGCGCCCCGTCCGTGAGGATGAGGAGCGGCGCCGGATGACCGACGGTCGGATAATCGGGGACGTTTGATCGCGGCAGGTTCGCACGTTTCGCGAAAGACCTCTCAATTTGCGACGCACTGTGCAAAGTGAAATGCACCTTGGGAAAGGGGATTTGCTAACATGAATGGTGACGAAAGGGTGACGCACATATAGAGCGCAGACAGAGAGAGCCCCGGTCGCGCTCCGTGGGGAGCGGCCGAGGCAGTCAAAGTATAGATTGAAACGGATAAGAAACGATAAAGAAAGAAGGGGAACGGCGCGGCGGAGAGAGGGAGCAAACGACCGCGACCGTTCCCCTGACCGGCGTGGGTGGCCGGTTGAGTCCGCGACGCGGAGGCGGACACGGGAAGTACCGCGCCGGGACTCATGTGTCGGGCCCGTCTGGAGGGGGTGTCGAACCCGTCACATCACGGTCCATGCAGCTTGCGTGCCAGTTCTTTCTTGCCATGACATGACGATATCTTGCGCCCGAAGGGCGGCCCCGGAGCGGCTTTCTCCCGCGCTGGCTGCGGACGGCCCCGCCATCTGGTGTTTGCACAATATTTCTTAATTTGTATGATTTTCTCCCGCTGGCGTCCCCGGTGCCGTCTCGCGGCCCCGACCGGGACCCGTCAGAACCAAGGCCGGCCGATCTCGTTCCGCGCGCCAGCGTCCCCTCCGTCAAACTCTTGTTCCATCGTCTGCACACGAGGCTGTCCATGCTGCTGATTGGCCGTGACCTGTCCCCCTACACCCGTCGCGTCGCCGTCTCGATGACGCTGCTCGGGATCCCGGTCGA
Source organism: Roseospira visakhapatnamensis (assembly GCF_014197915.1). Classification (GTDB taxonomy): domain Bacteria; phylum Pseudomonadota; class Alphaproteobacteria; order Rhodospirillales; family Rhodospirillaceae; genus Rhodospira; species Rhodospira visakhapatnamensis. The sequence goes on along the minus strand of NZ_JACIGK010000001.1, from coordinate 73,773 downwards.
TCGCCTGCCGTTGGCGGTGACCACCCATGCGGCCGAGATTCGCAAGCACAATCCGCTGGGCCGCGTGCCGGCGCTGCATCTGGACGACGGAACGGTGCTGATCGACAGCGTCGCCATCCTCGACCATCTGGACCAGACGGTGGGGCCGGAACGCGCCCTGGTCCCGCCGGGGGGCGAGGCCCGGCGGCGGGTGCTGCGCCATTGCGCGCTGTTGACCGGGGTCCTGGATAAGGGGGTCAGCGCCTACTACGAGCGCGCCCGCCGTCCCGAGGACAAGATGTACGCGCCGTGGGTGGCGCAGTGCGAGGATCAGGTCGTCGGCGGCCTGGAGGCGGTCGAGGCGGAGCGGCCGGACCAGGCCGGCGGCTGGTTCCTGGACGGCGATCGCCCCGGCCAGGCGGACGTGACCGCTATGGTGACGCTGTCGTTCCTGGCCGTGGTGCTGCCGCATCTTGTGGAGGCCGGGCGCTGGCCCCGGCTGGAGGCGCTGGTCGCCACCCGGGGGCCGACCCTGCCGGGCTTCGCGGAAACCGAACCCAGCGTGTGAGCCCCCGGTATGTCGTCGCCACCACGGTGGATGAGCGTGACTCATCCGCCCCCGGGCGCCTTGCAGGCGCCCGGATGTTCCAGATCTTGGCACCGCGAAGCGGTGCCAGGGCGGCACCGTCCCGCTCCCCACCGGAGCCGGGCGGCGCGTAACGCAACAACGCCGTCACGGAAACCATCCGTGACGGCGTTGTTGGGCAATACTCTGTGATCCTGAAACTACCGCACGAAGACGTGGACCTCGGGGTACTGGACGGTCGGGCTGGTGGTCGCGGCCAGGGAGACGCGGTTGGGGTCCACGCCCATGCCCTGGAGCGAGCGCACCACGCGCTCGGCATAAAGGCGCGCCTGGGCGGTGTTGTTGGAGGGCTGGCCCACCGCGTTGACCGCCGGACCCACGGCGACCACCTGGAAGCCGGCGCCGGGCATGCGGATGAGGGCGTTGTTGACGGCCTCGTGCAGGGCTGTTTCGTAGTCCACCGACCCCCGGTCGAAACGGATCATCACCAGCGGCTGGCCGCCGCCGACTCCCGGCGACAGCGTGGCGGCGCCGGCGCCGAGGCCCGCGCCGTAGCCCATGGCGGCCATCTGCGGGCTGCCCAGGATCGGCCGGTTGGCGAAGCTGGTGCCGTAGAGCTGGCCGTTCTTGATGGCCAGGGCCAGGGTGTTCAGGTTCTGCTTCTCGTTGCTGACGTACTGCTGCTGGCGTGCCACGTCCTGGGACAGCTCGTTCAGCAGGCGTTCGATCAGCACCACGGTCTGCTGGGTCTCGTCCTCCAGCACCCGGAGCTGGCGGTGATCCTCGTCCACCGCGCCCGACAACGAGAAGGACGCCCGCACGGTGTCCAGCAGGTAGTTGGCCATCGCCGAGTTGGTGGAGATCTGCGCGGCCAGCTGGTTCATCAGGATGATGTCGTCGTTGATGGTGTTGAGCTGCGCCTGGGCCTGCTCCCATCGGTTCATCAGGATCGGGTTGCCCGGGGTGGTGCCCACCTGCAGGCGCGCGTTCATGCCGGCCACGTTCTCGTGATAGGCCTGGGAATCCTGGATGGTCTTGTTGCGGACCGTCTGCAACTGGGTGTTCTGATCGCGGATGGCGGTCTGAAGCTGTGTGAGTTCCGTGCGGTAGCCGACCACCTTCTGGCCCACGTAGGTTCCGGTGGGCGATCCGGCGGACACGCCGGAGGGCTCGAAATAGGTGGACCCCAGGCGTGGCGGCTGGCTGCCGGCGTAGGTGGAGGAGGAGGGTCCGCTCAGGGATGGGAACGGCGTTCCGATGGTGTCACACCCGGCAAGGGCCATCATCGCCGCCATCAGGAGAACCGCGCGAGTGTTCCGAAGCGCCATGAGCGAAACCTTCAGTGAGCCTGTGTTGAGTCCCGTTCGTCCACCGGAGCGGTTCCCCGCCATCCGCCGTCGTCTGTGCATCCGGATCGAGCTGTCCCGGAGGGTGCCTTCGCCCGCCGCCCTTGCGCGCGGACCACGCACCACCCGCTCCGCGACCCAGGGGCGGGTCCGGTGTCCCGACGTGACCGATCATCGCAGACATACACCGGCCTCGCCACCGACCCCGTCGGCGAGAGGGGTCCCGGCGCCAGGACCCTCAGCATTTCCAGCATTCGTTTCGGACCGGCAGCCACCGGCGGCTGGTTTGTAGAATTTTCGGGAGTGTACGTAAAGTGTTCGGTCGGAACAAGCCGCTTTTCGTCGCCAAATCTTCATTGTAGTTCAGAATTCGCCGTAAGTCGCACCGCTCCCGACCCACGGCGGCCTGACGGCGGGGGCCGGCGATTCGCGCCGGTGGTCGTCGTCACGAGAACTCGGCCAGCGCCACCAGCGCATGAATGGCGAGCACGCTGCCCAGGGCCGTGGTCACCGCCGCCGAGATGCCGTCGTTGATGTCCAGGCCGGTGAGCTTGGGCCGCAAGCCCTGAACCAGGGCGGTGGCGGCGATGGCCCCGGCGCTCAGCACCATCTTCACCACCACCCAACCGGTGCCGCGCGGGATCCACCGGTCCGCGTCCACCAACTGGCTGAAGAAGTGCCGTGCCCACCGGTCCATCTCGCCGTCCAGAAGGCCGGCGAACACGATGGCCGAGGTCAGCGACGCGAGCCCGAACAGGCCGAAGGCGTAGACCAGCGCGGCGACGGTCGTCGTCGCCGTCACGGTGCCCCACAGGTAGGGCCGCTCGGGCAGGCGCAGGTTGCGCATGGCCAGGATCTGCGTCGCGTGGGTCCGGTGGCCCATGTCGGCGGCGACGATGGCGCCGGCCCGCGCGGCCAGCAGGATCGCCGTGATCAGCGGGATCAGGACCCGGTAGAGCAACGCCCCCAGGCCGGCCAGCACGTCGTTGAGGATCAGCGGCGACAGCACCGTGCGATAGGGCATGGTCTGAATGGTGAACCAGGTGGTGACGAATCCCACCAGCACCGCCGCCAGGCCCATGTACAGCACCGCCGCCGGGCGGAACGCCAGGCTCCACAGGTATTCGCGCAGATACCGGCCGATCCAGCGCCGCCGCCAGGGCGCGCGCACCGCAGCCGCCGGGCTGGCCGGCGGGGCGTCGTGGTCCCGGCCGTCGTTCCCATTCGTCGGCGGGGGCGGCGGGTGCCGGTCCCTGTCGGCGGCCGTCAGGAGGCGGGCCTCGATCGCCGCGCGCTCGGCCGGCAGCGGCTCCAGGCGCCGGGTCTCGGGGTCCATGAACAGCACCTGCCCGGCATGGGGCAGGAAGGGGTCCAGGTGGTGGGCGACGATGATCACGCCGCGCCCCAGATCCCGCGCGACGCGGGCGATCAGCGCGGCCAGCGCGCGCGCCGCCGCCCCGTCCAGGCCGGCGTTGGGCTCGTCGAACAGCAGCACCGGGCGGTCCGCCAGCACGGTGCGGGCGATGGCCACGCGCTGCTGCTGCCCGCCGCTGAGGGCGCGGGGCGAGCGATCCGGCGGCAGGTCGGCGACCAGGGCGCGCGCCATGTCGGCCGCCGGGCCGGCGCGGGCGCCGCCGTGGTCGGCGACGATGGCCAGGTTCTCGGCCACCGTCAGTTCCTCGAACAGGCCGAGGGTCTGGAACACCAGCGCCCCGACCCCGGCCTGTCCGGGGGCGGCCGCCATGTCCACCGACGGGTGTCCGGCGACCACCAGGGTCCCCGCCAGCACGTCGCCGGGACGCGCCAGCCCCGCCAGGGCCCGCAGAAGGGTGCTCTTGCCGCACCCGGACGGCCCGGTCAGCAACAGGATTTCCCCCGGCGCCAGGGTCAGGGCGGCGTTCTCAAGCAGGTGCCGCCCGTCGGGGGTCCCCAGGGTCAGGCCGTGGACGGACAGGGCGGGGGACGGAGGGCCGGACGTCATGCGCGCCTAACTCCACGGGCCCGGCCGCGCGCTATGCTGCGCGTTGAAGATCACCCCGCCCTCCTGGGAAGCCGGCAGGATGCGCGAGATCGGTCGCGCCAGGCAGGCGGTGGCGGTCTGGCGGGTCAGCCAGCGGTGGAAGGCGCGCACGCGCGGGCTGCCGAAGCGGTCCGGCGCGCACAGGAACCAGTAGGCGAAGTTGCTCTCGATGGCCAGGTCGAAGGGCGCCACCAGGCGGCCCTCGGCCAGTTCGTCGGCCACCAGCACGGTGCGGCCCAGCAACACGCCGTGCCCGGCCACGGCGGCCTGGACGCTCATGGTGGAATCGACGAATCCGGGGCCGCGCTCCGGATCCAGGCCGACCGCCGCCAGGTCCACGCCGGCGGCGCGCAACCAGACCTCCCAACTCAGGCCGGCGTCCTGCAACAGCACATGATGCGCCAGGTCGGCGGGCGTGCGCAGGGGATGGTCCCCGGTCAGCAGCGACGGGGCGCACACCGGGAACACCTCGTCCCGCAGCAGCATTTCGGCATGCAGGCCGTCATAGGGACCCGGCCCCATGCGCACGGCCACGTCCGCCTCGCCGCCCAGCAGGTCCGCGCAGGACATGCCGGTCTCCAGCCGCAGTTCGATATCCGGATGGGCGGCCAGGAAGTCGCCCAGGCGGGGGATCAGCCAGCGGGCGGCGAAACTGGTCATGGTGGACACCACCAGCCGGCCGGCCTGGCACTGGTCGCGCAGGGTGTCGGTGGCTTCCTGAAGGATCTGGAACGCCTCGCGCACCCGCCGGGCGTAGCGCTGTCCCGCCTCGGTCAGGTGGATGGAGCGGGTGCCGCGCCGGAACAGCGGCACGCCCAGGCTTTCTTCCAGGGCCTTGACCTGATGGCTGACGGCCGCCTGGGTGACGTGCAGTTCCTCGGCGGCGCGGGTGAACGACAGGTGGCGGGCGGCGGCGGCGAAGGCGCGCAGGGCGTTGAGGGGTGGCAGGCGCTGGGGCGACATGGCGACGGATCCGGGTTGGGGCGATCTCCAGGTCCCACCATACCCGAGGACCGCGCCGATGCGGATGCCCGTTTCCGCCGGGGTGGAATCGTGGCTGCACCGGACGGCATCCTGAGCCAGACGCCGGTGCCGCCGCCGTCCCTGGATCCAATGGCCTTCACGCGCGCGCCGACGTGATCCGGGACGGCCCTCACAGGAGCCCCAGATCCCGCAGGTCGCGGCGCAGGCTCTCGGGCATGGCGCCGGTTTCGTCGCCCTCGCCGGCCGTCCCCGCGATCCGGTCGGGCGGCGCCTTCTCCGCGACCAGATAGCGCCAGCCCTGGAACGGTCGCCACGGCCAGTGCTCGGTGTCGAGGATCCCCGGGTCCAGGTGGATGCGGCAGGCCGAGCGCCCGCTGTCGGGGTCGGTGATCGCCTCCAGATCCAGGATCGGCTGGCGGCAGCGGATGGCGCCCTTCATCACCCAGTACAGGGATCCCCCCTCCAGGATGGCGTCGCGGCGGCGCGGCATCATGCGGGTGGTGTGGACCAGCGCGGCGCCGGCCACCTCGCGGCGGCCGTGCTGCCACGCGCGCAACTGATCGGGCGTTTCGACGCCGACGCAGAGTTTGACCAAGTGCAGAGGCATCAGCGCTTGTACCCGGCCGTCGATCCGGCGATCAAGGCGCGGGTGTCGGGCGGCGACGGAAATTCGCCTCATTCGCCTCGTGGAATGGCCCCGGCGCTGGTAAGCTTGCTCAACGCATGCCGTTCCGGCTCCGGTTCGGTTGGGGCTGCCAGCCTCCGCGATCCCCCATTTCGTGCCACGACGAAGGAGAGTGTGATGGGTTCCAAGCTCCGCCGCGGCGCCGCGCGGGTCACGTCCGACCGCGCGGGTCTGGCCGTGATGGCCGGCGTCGCCGCCCTGGCGACCAGCCTTGCCACCACGCCGGCCCGGGCCGGCCTGGAGATCTGCAACCAGACAAGCGTGCATCGCTCGATCGCCATCGGCTATTCCCAGGACGACGCCTGGACATCCGAGGGCTGGTGGAACCTGGATCCTGGCCAGTGCGCGACCCCCGTCGAGGACGACCTGGCCCAGCGCTACTACTACTATCGGGCCGAGGCGGAGGACGGCAGCTTTCCCGGCGAGGGATACTCCTTTTGCACCGTGGCTGGCGCCTTCACGATCGTCGGCGATGAGGACTGCGAGGACCGCGGCTATGTGACCGAGGACTTCCGCGAGATCGACACCGGCGAGGTGGCCACCACGTTCGCCCACGCCATCACCGACGCGGCGCTGGAGACCGCCACGACAGCGGACGGCGACGCGACCGGCGTGGTCACCGGACCGGCCGACTCGGGCCTGCGGATCTGCAATCGGACCGACGTGGAGCGCTTCCTGGCCATCGGCTACTCCAAGGATGATCAGTGGACGTCCGAGGGCTGGTGGACCCTGGAGCCGGACCAGTGCGCCACGCCGATCGAAGGCGATCTGACGCAGCAGTTCTACTACTACCGCGCCGAGGACCCGGACGAGCAGTTCAACGGCGAGGGCTATGTCTTCTGCGCCGTCGACGATGCCTTCACCATTGTCGGGGACGAGAACTGCGAGGCGCGGGGCTACGAGGAGCTTGATTTCCGCGAGATCGACACCGGGCCGGAGGCGCGGGGCTATGTCTTCGTCATGGACGCCGACAGCATGGCCGTCGGGTCTGGATCGTCGGAGCCCCCGGGCACCGACACCACCAGCGGTCCCGCCGACGCCGGGCTTCGCATCTGCAATCAGAGCGGCATTCCGCGCTTCCTGGCCATCGGCTATTCCAAGGACGATCAGTGGACGTCCGAGGGCTGGTGGACCCTGGACACCGGTGAGTGCGCGACCCCGGTCGAAGGGGACCTGACCCAACGCTTCTATTACTACCGGGCCGAGGATCCGAGCGAGGCGTTCGAGGGCGAGGGCTACGCCTTCTGCACCGTCGATGATGCCTTCACCATCATCGGCGACCAGGACTGCGCCGGACGCGGCTATGAGGAACACGATTTCAGCGAGATCGACACCGGGCCGGAAGCCCCGGGCTACGTGTTCGTGATCGGCAAGGGCGACGGCATCCCCGCCTCGGGCGCGCGGCCCGAGGCGCCCGCTGCCCCGCCGTCCCCGCCGACCGGCGCCGGCGGCAAGGGAGCCGCCGCCGAGGACGCCGGCGGCCCGGTCCCCACCACGCCTTCCGGTGGCGATGTCCCGCCCGGCGCGCCGGAAGATGCCGGGGAGGACACCCGGGGCGACACGCAAGGCGAGGTGGGCGACGACCCGGTCGAGAGAACCCGCGCCGGCATCCAGGGGAGATGGCAGTCCCGGGATGACCACCATGCCGCCATCCGCTTCGGGGACGGTCGCTACTTCGACTATTACGAAGGCGACCTGATGGCCGATGGCGCCTATTCGGTGGCCATGGCCTGCCCCGACAATCCCGGCTCGGGAGGCGAGGATCCGGTGATCATCGTGCGTCTGCCGGGCGACGCGGCGCCGTCCTGCTACTCGGTCATGTACATGGACGCCACGTCGCTGGAGATGCTGGCCCTGCCGCGCGGCAACCTTTTGCGTTATCAACGCAGCGAGTGAGTGATCTGGTTGAACAGACTCATGGTCGCCGGGCGGGCGTGGCGGCGCTGCCCCGCCGGGCGATGACGATGCCGGCGAGGATCACCACGCCGCCCGCCGCCTGCAACGGTGTGAGGGGCTCGGACAGGATCAACCACCCCAGCACGGCCGCGACCGCCGGCTGCACCAACAGGCTGACGCTGCCGAAGGCCGGCGGCAGGTGGGCCAGGGCGAAGGCGATGGCCCCCTGGCCGCCGGCATGGGACAGCCAGGCCAGGCCCAGCAGGATGGCCAGCGCCGACCAGGTGGGGATGGTCAGGCCCTCGCCATTGAGCAGGCTGAGCGCCAGCAGGATCCAGGCGGCGTGGAGGCTGCTCCAGGCCATGACCACGGCGGTGGGGAAGCGGGTCCGGCACCAGCCGATGCCCAGGATGTAGGCGCCGTAGAACACCGCCGTGATCACGCCGAGGCTGTCGCCGAGGATCTGTCCGGGCGCGCCCACGGTCAGGCTGTCGGCCACCAGCAGGACCACGCCGGCGACGGCCGTGACCAGCCCGGCCAGGAACATCGGCGTCGGCCGGTGGCCGAACAGCGCCCAGGCGCCGAAGGTGACGAACACCGGCGCCAGATTGGCCAGCACCGTGGAGTTGGCCACCGAGGTGTACTCCAGGGCCCAGTGCCAGCACGCCAGGTCGCCGGAAAAGGCGATCCCCGGGACCGCCAGCATCAGGTGGTCGCGGCCGGTCTCGGGGCGGGCCTTGCGAGGCGCGATGGTCGGCGCGCGGGCGTGCAGCACGGCCACGGCCATCAGCAGCGGCCAGGCCAGCCCGACCCGATAGAAGGCGGTGATGGTCGGGTCCAGCGGCGACAGCTTGGCGAACACGGGGGAGAACCCGATCAGCACCGCGCCGACCAACAGCAGGGGCAGGGCGCGGCGCGCGTGCGGATCGTCGACCAGGGCGATGGCGGTCATGAAGGGACTCGGATGCGGTGAGACGGTGTGGAGACGTCTGGCGGGCGTGGACAAGGCGGCCTCTGCCAGGGACCGCGGACATCGTGGTCCCGCGCCCCGGTGCGCCGTGTCCGTCGTGCCATGTCGGTCAGTGGCGGGCGGTCTCGTCGAACACGGCGGCCAGGTCAGGCGCGGTCAGCGCCCGGTCGAGCAGCGCGTCCAGGTCCGCGACCGGCACGGCATGCACCCGCGCCGCCAAGGCCGGGGGCACGACTCCGAAGCGGGCCGTCAAGGTGCGCAGTATCGATCGGGTCAAAGCCCTGGCCTCTCCACGGGCCTCCCCCTCGGCGCGACCCCGAGCCTCTCCCTGCCGCATCCATTCCTGTGCCGCCAGCGAAACCAATGTCTCCTCCTCGTTCGGTCGGGCCCGGGCGGCCACCGCGCGCCAGTCCGCCGCCGTCAGGTGTCGAGCCACATGCAGAATATAGTGCACCACCTGGCGTTCCAGAAGTGTTCCGTCCGGCAGGGCGGCGACAATGCTGGCCAGCCCCTCAATGGTGGCGCTGCCGTCCCGACCCACCGTGGCCAGGGCGCGCAGGGCCGCCCAGGCGGGGGTTTTCTCCGGTGGCGAGTCGGGCACGCGTTGGCTCAAGTCCCGCAGGCCGTAGCGCAGGTCCCGCAAGGTCGCCTTGAGGGCCTCGTCGGCATCCAGGCAGTCCAGCACCGAGGTGGGCACCGCCCAGGGCGCCCGCCCATGATAGAGAACCAGCGGCAGGATCGGCGGCAGGCGGGCGAGCCTGGCGGGATCGCGGCCGGCGTGGCGTTCCCAGATGCGCACCATGTAGCCGAGCAGTTGCAGGGGGGTGCGTGGATCCGGCCGGCTTTTGTGCTCGACCAGGACGTAGAGGAACGCCGGCCGGCCATCGGTCAGCGCGACCCGGAACAACCGGTCGCTGGTGGTCCGCCGCAAGCGGCGATCGATGAAACTGCCGTCGACGGGCTCCGGAGGAGCGTCGGTCAGGCGGGCGGTGATCTCCGGCGGCAGCATCCGCCGCAGCACCTCCGCCGCCTGCGCCGGGTCATCCAGCACCGCCCGCAAAAGGGCGTCATGCGGATTGGTGGGGGGGTTGGCGGGACGGTCGGGCGGAGGGTGGCCGGACGACGACATGACGATCTGCGTGTTTTTTGAAGGATCACGCAACCATATCATACCGGCGGTGGATGAGTGTGACTCATCCGCCGCCGGGCGCCTTGCAGGCGCCCGGATGGTCCAGATCTTGGCACCGCAAAGCGGTGCCAGGGCCGGCCACGGACTGCAACGGTCATTCTCAAGGGCCGTTGGTATCATACGGCGTTCGCCTGGTCTCCGTCGCGCTCCGGCAGCCGATAGACAAGGATGGTGGTCCCGAAGACATCATCCACCGGGTGTCGTGCCACGGGCGTCAGGCCCGGCAGGGCGAAGGTGTTGGACACCAGCCAGCATCCGGGCGGCGCCTCCCGAAGCATCCGTTCGGCCAGACGCGCCATGGCCGCGCCGTGCAGGTAGCAGACGATCAGGCCGGCGCGCGACAGGTCCACGCCGTGCAGGTCGGCGCGGCGGATCTCCAGGGTGTCCAGGCGCCCGGCCAGGCGGCGCAGCCGCGCCACCGCCCAGGGCACCGGCGACAACTCCACGCCCATCACCCGGCGGCCGGGGTAGCGGGCCGCCAGGGCCAGGGCCAGGCCACCCCAGCCACAGCCCAGGTCCAGGATCTCGCCGTCGATCCGCTCCGGGAGCACCGCCAGCAGCCGCCGCGCCGCCCGGGGCATGGTGGGCCAGGGGGGCGCTCCCAGGCGTATCGTGTACAGGATCACCAGGGCCACGGCGACCAGCGCCCCCGTCAGCAGGGCCGCGCCGCCCACGCTCACGCCGGGGTCGCCGTCCACCGTGCCGGTCCTCCGCTCAGAGCGCCTTGAAGGCCGGCTTGCGCTTGCCCTTGAAGGCGTCCACGCCCTCCACGTAGTCGGCCGTGGCCAGGAAGTCGTAGCACTCGTCGAGTTCGCTTTCGGACACCGGATGCGGCGTCACCAGGCGGCGAATGAAGCGCTTGTGCCAGCGGGCCACCAGCGGCGCCCCCTGGCCGATGCGCTCGACCATGCCGGCCAGGGTCTCGTCCAGGGCCTCGGGCTCCACGACGGCGTTGACCAGTCCGGCCCGCAGCGCCCAGTCGGCGTCCACGATCTTGCCTTCGAGCAGGATTTCGGCGGTGCGCGCGGGGCCGATCAGGCGCTGGATGGCCTCGATCTCCGGGTAGGCCATGACCACCGAGATGCGGGCGATGGGCACGCCGAAGCGCGACCGCGTGGTGGCGACGCGCAGGTCGGCCTGACAGGCCAGTTCCAGGCCGCCGCCGACGCAGGCCCCGTCGATGCGCGCCACCACCGGCGCCGGGCATTCGCGCACGGCGGTCAACGCCCGGCGCAGGGTCACATCGTAGGTCTTGGCTTGCTGGGCGGTGGCCCGCACGGTGTCGAACTCGCCGATGTCGGCGCCGGCGGCGAAGGCCTTGCCGGCCCCCTCCAGCACCACGCAGCGCAGCGCCTCGTCCTCGGCCAGGGTCTCGAAGGCCTCGGCCAGGCCGCGCCACATCGGCAGGTCCAGCGCGTTCAGTTTGTCGGGGCGGTTGAGGGTGACAGTGGCCACGAGGCCGGAATCGTCGCGGCGGGTCAGGATCGCGTCCGGTTGCATGAGGGCTCCCTCGATGTCGCGGTGAATGGGCCCGGGCGGCGGGCAGCGGGCGATTGCGGTCGGCCCCTTATAGCCGCTACATAGGGCCGACACGAAGGGTTTCATACCGGTCCCGTCCCATGAGATCCGTCCCGATCCCCGCCGGAGCCCGCGCCCGATGACCGATGGTCCCACCCCCGACGCCCCATCCCATGCGGCCCAGTCCCACGCGGCCCGCGACCCGCGCCAGAAGGAGGCCGGCCGCCAGGTGGCGCGCATCCTGCTGGACATCGGCGCCGTCAATTTCCGTCCCGAGGACCCCTATCGCCTGACCGCCGGCTGGGCCAGCCCGGTGTACATCGACGGCCGCCGGGTGATCGCCTTCCCGCGCGCGCGCCGGCGTGTCATCGACCTGGCGCGCGAGACCCTGGAGCGCGACGTGGGCGCCGAGGCGTTCGATGCCGTGGCCGGCGGCGAGACCGCCGGCATCCCCTATGCCGCCTGGCTGTCCGACGCGCTCATGCTGCCGATGCTGTACGTGCGCAAGAAACCCAAGGGGTTCGGTCGCATGGCGCAGATCGAGGGCACCTTCCGCGAGGGCGACCGGGTGGTGCTGGTGGAGGACCTGGCCACCGATGGCGGATCGAAACTGGTGTTCTGCAACGCGCTGCGGGCCGCCGGCGCGGAGGTGCGCCACGCGTTCGTGGTGTTCTTCTACGGGGTGTTTCCGGGGGCCCTGAAGACCCTGGAGGACGCCGGCCTGACCCTGCACTTCCTGGCCAACTGGTGGGATGTGCTGGAGGAGGCCGAGCACCGGCGCGCGTTCTCGCCCGAGGCCATCGAGGGGGTGCGCGCCTTCCTGCAGGATCCCATCGGCTGGTCGGCGGCCCATGGCGGGCGTGGGGCGGAGGGCCCGGACGACTGATCGGCGGGGCCGGCCGACGGCCTCAGCCCGGCCGGCGTGAGCCGCCGTTCCGCCCCAGCAGCAGGTCGCGGGCCTGATTGAGGCGCGCCGCCAGGTAGGGGCTTCCCCCGTGGTCCGGATGCACGCCCCGCATCAGCCGGCGCCAGGCCGCCTGGATGGCGTCCGTGTCGGCGCCGTCCTCCAACCCCAGCAGGGCGAGCGCCTCGGTTCGGTCCATGCCGCCACCGCCGGGTGGGGGCGCGGCGCCGCCGGAGGACTCTCCGGCCCCAGGGCCGGCCCCAAGGCCCGTCAGCGTCTCGCGCCAGTCGGGGCGGGCGCGGTCAAGCCAAGCTTCGAGCACCTGGCGGCTGTCCGGGTCGGCACCGGTCTCCCGCCAGAGCGCCGCCAGCGCCTCGTCGGTCAGGTCGGACAGCATGCGGCCGGCCGCGCGCCCCTCCAGCACGAGGCCCGTCATGGCGCCGCTGGCATGGTCCAGGGTCATGCGCAGGAAGCGGGTGCTGACCTCCGACTGCCCGGCGCGGTCGTCCCGCTGTCCCCGGCGCGCGCCCCGGAAGGCCCCGCCCACCGGTCCGAACCCACCCATGGCGGAGGAGCCCCCGGTGATGCCGCGCAGGAGGCGGCCCAGGAGAAGACTGGACAGGGGCCGGCCGAGCAGCCGCGCCATCCAGGGCAGCAGGGCCGCCATCGCCGCCATGGCCCAGGCCAGGCGCCCGGTGACCGCCAGGAACACGACCACCACGACGATCAGCACGCCCACCATCCAGCCCAGCACGCGCAGCAGCAGGCGCGGGTTGGCCTGGGTCATCCAGCGGGACACCACGATCACGCCGACCAGCAGCAGCAGGCCAAGGATGAACGCCGGCAACATCGCTCATGCTCCTCCATCGCCGCTGTCACGGGCCAGTTGCGACGTCAGGCGGCGCGCGGCGCCGCCCGCGCGGCGCGCATGGTCCTCCAGCGCGGCCCGGCCGGCGGCGGCGTAGATGGCCACGGACTCCAGAAGCCGCCGCAACTGGTCGGCGCTGGCGGCATCGAAGGGACAGAACGCGCCCCCGGACAGACGCGCCACATGCGCCAGCACGCGCGCCGCGACCGGTTCGCCGCCCTCGTGAAACACGAAGACCGGCAGTTTGCGCAGGCCCATGTCTCCGGCCAGGGCATAGAGCGTGTCGGGCTCCTCCTCCATGCTGTCACCGATGAACACCAGGGCGGACACCGGGGTTTCGGCGTGGGTGGCGAGGGCATGGCGCAGCACGCGGCCGATCTGGGTGCGGCCGGCCCGGCATGTGACCTTGCTCATGCGGTCCATCATGTCGTCGGCGCGGGTCACCCAGGGTCCGGCGCGGCACTGACCGAGCCCCCGATAGAACACCAGTTGCACGGACAGGCCACCCACCCGGGTCGCGGTGGCGAACATGGTGGCCTGGGTGTCCATGGCCAGGTCCCAGGTGGGCTGGCGGCTGGCGGTGGCGTCGAGCGCGAAGATCAGGCGACCGTGCCCCGCGCCGGCGGTGGCTTGCACCGCGCCGAGGAAGGCGGCCACCGCGTCCGTGTCGGAGGACGGCGCGGGCGTCGGCACGGACGCGTCCGCGCGGGCCAGGAACGCGGCCACCGCGCCCGCGCGGGACCCGGATCCCGCGCCCTGACCGGACCCCTGGCCGGAGCCCGTGGTGTCGTCGGCCTTGTCGTCCGTCCCGTGCTGCCCTGTCACGCTCACTCCATCCGCGACGGCGCCCGGCCCGCGGTCCGGCGTCCTGTCCTCACGTTCCCCTCAAGATGGGGCGCCCGGCCCGTCGCGCAACGGCCCGCGGTGCCCCGCGATCCCGTCTCTCACGTCCTGTCCCGGACTGGCCCTAAACCTCGTCGGCCTCGATCACCCATGGCTCGGCCGTCGCGTCCCGCACCCAGTCGACCATCGCCGGCAGCGCGTGGATGGCCTCGATGTAGGCCTGGCAGATCTCGTTCACCGGCACGGCGTAGGTGCGGAAGCGGCTGGCCACCGGCGCGAACATGGCGTCGGCGTTGGTGAAGGCGCCGAACAGGAAGGGGCCGTCGGCGCCGTAGCGCTGCCGGCAGTCGATCCACAGGGCGCAGATGCGGGCCACGTCGCGCAGCACGCCCGGCGCCCCTTGCCCCTTGCCGGGCAGCGCCTTGCGGACGTTCATGGGCATGGCCTGGCGCAGCGCCGAGAAGCCCGCGTGCATTTCGGCGCACAGCGCGCGCGCCACCCCCCGCGCCACCGGATCCTCCGGCCACAGCCGGGCCTCGGGATGACGGTCGGCGATGTATTCCAGGATCGCCAGCGACTCCCAGACCGTGACGTCGCCGTTCCGCAACACCGGCACCTTGCCCGCCGGGCAGAGGGCGTGCAGGCGGGCCCGGCTGTCCGGCATGTCCAGGGGAATCAGGTGTTCGTCGAAGTCCAGTCCCGCCTGGCGCATGGCCAGCCAGGGACGGAGCGACCAGGACGAATAGGTCTTGTTGCCGATGACAAGGGTATAGTCGGTCATGAGACATCTTTCGCGGCACGGACTCGAGGCGTATACGGTAGCGCGCGTGGGAGGGCCGGTCCACGGTCCTGACCGATGCCGGCGATCCGGCGCCGCGCCAAGGGACACGATCGGGCCGCGACCGTTGGCGCTGGTTCCCTTGGTTCGGCAACCGGGCTAGACTGGCGCCCGAGGCCGGAGGCCGTCCGCGGTGGCGGGCCGGGCGGGGCCAGAGCCGGTGACGACGTGGGGAGAGCCCCTATCGTCGTGGGTGCCCGTCGGCCCGGCGGGTGAGTCACGCCGACGACCGCTGGAATGCATCATGATTCCCGACTGCCAACGCGACATCGTATCCTTCCTCGCCCGCCCCGAGTCCCATGGTCCCACCGTGTCGCGCGTGGATCAGGTTCACACCCATATTTCGGCGCTGTTCCTGGCCGGTGACCGGGTCCTGAAATTGAAGCGCGCGGTGGTGCTGCCGTTCGTGGACTTCACGGCGCCGGAGACCCGGCATCGCGCCTGCGAGGCCGAGGTGGCCTTGAACCGGCGCGGCGCGCCGGGGCTCTACCGGGGGGTGCGCGCGGTCACCCGCGAGGCCGAGGGGCATCTGGCGCTGGACGGATCGGGCGAGCCCGTGGACTGGGTCGTGGAGATGGCGCGCTTCGACGAGCAGTCCCTCTTCAGCCGTCTGCTGGCGCGCGGCGAACTGACCCGCCAGCGGGCCACGGCGCTGGCCCGGGTGATCGTCGACTATCATGCCGCGGCCGAGCGGGTCCCGGTGGACGACCAGGCGGCCCGGGTGATCGCCGTCGCGCGCGAGAACCGGTCCAGCATGCGGGCTTCGGTGCCGGCGGTTCTGCCGTCCGATCAGGTCGAGGGGTGGTCCGCGCGCATGGTGGCCGAGGTCAACCGGCTGGCGCCCCTGCTGGACCGCCGGGGGCGCGAGGGGCGGGTGCGCCGCTGCCATGGCGACCTGCATCTGCGCAACATCTGCCTGTGGGAGGACCATCCCACACTGTTCGACGCCATCGAGTTCAACGATGCGTTCTCGGTCATCGATACCCTCTACGATCTGGCCTTTCTGCTCATGGACCTGGACCAGCGCGGCGTGCGGCGGCTGGCCTCGGTGGTCATGAACCACGTGATGGAGCACGATCCGGACGTGGAGGGGCTGGCGCTGCTGCCGGCGTATCTGTCGATGCGCGCCGGGGTGCGGGCGCATGTGTGCGCGACCATGGCGATGGGCGCCGAGGGCCCGGTCGGCGCGCCCACCGACTTCCACGAGTTGCGGCGCCGCGCGCTGGCGTACCTGGACCGGGCGCTCGGCTATCTGGCGCCGGCGCCGCCCCGGCTGGTGGCCATCGGCGGCCTGTCGGGCAGCGGCAAGTCACGCATGGCGCGCGAGGTGGCGCCGCTGATCGGCGCCGCGCCGGGGGCTCTGGTCAGCCGCTCCGACGTGGTGCGCAAGCGGTTGATGGGGGTTCGTCCCTACGAGCGTCTGGGGGCCGACGGGTACCGGCCGGAGATGACCCAGCGAACCTACCGGGCGATGCTGGACGAGGTGCGGGCGGCGCTGCGCCAGGGGCACGCGGCCATCGCCGACGGCGTCTTCCTGCGCCCGGAGGAACGCGCCGCGGTGGAGGCCGTGGCCCGCGAGGAAGGGGTGCCGTTCCACGGCTTGTGGCTGGAGGCCGACCCCGAGGTAGCCCTCCGGCGGATCGCCGGCCGCCGCGAGAACGCCTCGGACGCCACGGCGGCGGTGCGCGACGCGCAGCAGTCCGTGGATCCGGGACCGATGACCTGGCACCGGGTGAACAGCTCCGGGCCGCGTCAGGAATCGCTGGCCCAGGCGCTGGCGCTGCTGGGGCTCGGGCCGTGACGGGCCGGGCGCGCGGGGGCGGGCATGGTTGACCCGGGGGCTCGGCAACCCATTTGCAAGGCGGCGGGCAGGAAGTATCCCCAGAAGGGGGTGGGTGGTGTGGAGAACACGCATGGAGACATCGGCGCAGCAGAACGGCGGGCACGACGGGGAGGCACGGGGATGTGGCGGCGAGCCGTCCCCTGTCGATGGATTCATCTGCGCCCCCGTGCCGGCCAACGAGGCCGAGCGTCTGCGGGCGCTCCAGCGGTACGGGGTTCTGGACAGCGACGCCGACCGCTGCTTCGATCGCATCACGGCCCTGACGGCGCGGCTGATGGACACGGGCATGGCGCTGGTGTCCCTGGTGGACGTCGATCGCCAGTTCTTCCTGTCCCGCCAGGGCCTGGAGGCGCGGCAGACGCCCCGCCAGGTGGCCTTCTGCGCCCACGCCATCCTGACCGACGATATCTTCGAGGTGCCGGACGCCATCCTCGATCCGCGCTTCGCGGGCAATCCCCTCGTCGTGGGTCCGCCGTTCATCCGCTACTACATCGGCAAGCCGTTGCGCACCCGGGACGGCTACCGGCTCGGAACCCTGTGTGCCGTGGATCAGCGCCCGCGCGACCCGGTGTGCACCGAGCAACGCGGCATCCTCGCCGACCTGGGCGAGACCGTCATGGAGCTGATCGAAACCCGGGTCTGGGCGCTGGAGGCGGAATCGGAACGCCAACTGGCCCGGCGCATGACCGCGCTCAAGGACGAGTACTTCGCGTCCATGACCCACGAGTTGCGCACCCCGGTCAACGCCCTGACCGGCTTCAGCGAGTTGTTGCGCATGACCGGGGCGCCGGAGGTGCTCACGGAGCGTCAGCGGACCTACCTGGACAGCATCGTCGAGGCCAGCGAATACCTCGGCCTGCTGGTCAACCAGACCCTGGATGCCCATAGCCCGACGGCCTCCGAGGATCCGGGGCGCGGCGGCGCGGTGCCGCTGGGGCCGCTGCTGGGCGCGGTCCGCCGCTTGCTGTCCCCCCTGGCCCGCAAGCAGGGCGTCACCCTGGAGGTGGCGGACGGCGGCGACGTGATGGTGTGGGGCGATGCCTTGCGGGCGCGGCAGGTGTTCATCAACCTGGTGTCCAACGCGGTGAAGTACAACCGGCGCGGCGGCACGGTCACGGTCAGCGTGGACGTGGAGCCCGACTGGGTGTCGGTGATCTGCCGGGACACCGGCCCCGGCATTCCGGAGGAGGAGCTTCCCAAGCTGTTCTCGGCCTTCCATCGGATCGCCGAGACCAGCGAGGGCGTCGAGGGCACCGGCCTCGGCCTGCGCATCACCGAGCGTCTGGTGCGGGTGATGGGTGGACGGCTCACCGTGGACAGCACCGTGGGCACGGGCACGGCCTTCACCGTCACCCTGGCGCGGGCGGGGCGTCCCGAGGCGGAGAGCGCCTGACGCGCCGGCGCCGGGTCATACCAACGGTCATTGAGACTGACCGTTGCAGTCCGTGGCCGGCCCACTCCCCCACCCGGCCACCCACGGCAGTATATTTGGGGTGGCCGGGTGGGGGAGTGGGCCGGTGCCGCCCTGGCACCGCTTCGCGGTGCCAAGATCTGGACCATCCGGGCGCCTGCAAGGCGCCCGGGGGCGGATGAGTCACACTCATCCGCCGCTGGTATCAGGCGTCGTCGCGGGCGATCACCCGGAACACCCGCGCCGCCGGGTCGAGCACCGAATCATAAACCACCGGCTCGGGCGCCGGGGTGGCGTGCAGGGTGGCCTCGATGCGGAACCGCACGGTGCGGTCCAGCCCCTGCACGTTTTCCAGCAGGATCACCCGCAGCGTGTGGAAGCGCGGCTCGAACCGGCGGATGGTGCGTTCCATCTCCGCGCGAAAGCGGTCCCGCTGATCCTCGGTGGCCAGGTTGGCGCTGGTGATGTCGACGACCCCGTAGTTGACGGCCGAGGTCTCCAGTTCCGACAGCGCCGACGCCCAGGACACCGTCCGCCGCCGGGTGTTCAGCAGCCCCTCCAGGTCGCGGCGCACCGAGGCCCGCAGCCGCTCCAGATAGGCGCCGCGCCGCAGCGGGCGGTCGGCGGGGCTGGCCGGATCCTCGTCGATCAGCCGGTCCAGCAGCGGCAGCACCAGGGGAACCTCGGGATCGGCGCGGGCCATGGCGGTCAGGCCGCCGCCGCCGGCGTGAAGTCCATCTCGCCCAGGCTCATGACCGGCACCAGGTCCTCGCCCACCAGCATGCAGCGCTGGCCCAGGCCGCGCACCGGCGCGCCGGTGGCCTCGTCGCCGACCCAGTCGGTGGCCCGGCCCAGCTTCAGGCCCTCCTGGTCGGCGGCCAGGCGGGCGGTGCCCGGGTACAGCACGGGGATGAAGACCTCGCCCTCGGGGCCGTCCTCCACGGTCATCTCGCATTGCCGCCACAGCAGATCCTGGGGCCGCTTGGGGGCGCGGAAGGCCATGGAGCGGATGCGCTCGGCCGGCACCCAGTAATACTTGCCGGTGCTGGTCAGCACCTCCATGAAGCCCGCGCAGGTGTCGTCGGCGTCGCGCCAGTCGCCGAAGGCGGTGCCGTCCAGGGTGCCGGCCACCGCCGGCCGGGCGTCCTCGGCCTCGGCCAGCAGGCGGGTGGCGTCGGCCACGGCCCCCTCGCGCAGCGCCACGCCGGCCTTCAGGCGCGCGGTCATCCAGGGCGGCGGCTCGTGCAGCAGTTCGGGCACCGCGCCCTCGGCGAACACGGCCTGCCGGTGGGTCTCGGCGCGGATCAGCTGCCGGGCCAGCGCCAGGGCGACGGTCAGTTCCGGGGTCTGCTTGCCGATCACGTCGAGCATCAGGTCGGCCCGCTCCAGGTTGCCGTCGAAGCACAGCAGCGTCGCCAGCAGCCCGCGCGCGTCCAGGTCCAGGGGCTTGCTCTTGACGACGGCGTTCAGGGTCTCGATGGCCTTGCCCAGGCGCCCGGCCTGATAGTGCTCGGTGGCGGCGGCGATGGTGCTGCTCATGAGGGGACGCTCCGATCCAGGGGCGCGCGGGCGCGCGGGGGGGCGGGAGCCTCAGCTTAGCGCGCGTGCCGGGACCTGGAAACCGTGACGGTCCCGGAGCGATGCGTCCGGGCGTCCACGATGGCGGGATCGCCGGCCCCGGCCCAACGGTGGGGGGCGTGGTGGGGGCGTGGGCCGGTGCCGGTCGGCCGATGAGGCGGACTTGGCCTCAAGTGACATCCCTAGTGCAGCGACGCATTCAAGGGAGTCCCCCTTGAATGCAAAACGTTGCTGCACAAGACATTGTTTCTCGTGCACTTTCGATCCAGACAAAAAGAATGCGGACTGCATCTTTTGTCTGGATCAGTGCACTAGCCGGCGGCGACCTTGGCGACGCGGTCGGCGAAGGCGCGGGTGGCGTCCTGAAGCTTCGCCCGGCTTTCCCGGCGATACTGCATGGCCTCCTTGGCGCGCTGGTCCAGGCGTTCGATGGAGCCGGCGACGTCGTCCATCATCTTGAGCAGCACGTCGGTGGAGACGCCGCCCTCGCGCATCTGCTCGTTCAGCAACTCGGCGTTGGTTTCCAACTGCCCGGCCACCTGCGTGATGATCTCGTCGGTCATCTCGCGCGTCGCCTTCAGGTTCTCCAGCCGCCGGCCCTGGCGGGCCTGCTGCACGTACAGCGCGATCTGCTGACGGATGGCGGGGATGAACTGTGTGAGCGCGGTGCCCAGTTCCTCCATCACCACCCGTTCCATCTTCAGGGTCTGATAGACGGTGGGGATGGTCGTGCCCATGATCGAGCGCGTCTTGGTCAGGTTGGTGACCACCCGATCCCAGTGGTCCAGCCGCTCCTGCCACTCGCGCTGCTTCATGGCGTCCATCAACTGGTCGGTCTCGGAGCCGTTGGCCACCGGGGCGCCGGCGTTGGCCGGTCCCTGGGCGCGCCAGTCCTCCAGCTTGCGCTGGCCGGCCTCCACATGCAGGGCCAGTTCGCGGAAGGCGGCGGTGACCTCCTTGCCCATGTTGGCCAGGGTCTGGATGGCGATGGCGCTTTCGCGCTGGTCCATTTCAAGCTGCGCGACCACGCGATCGACCGTGGTCTTGGCGCTCTCGAAGCGCTGGCGGAACGTCTCCAGCTCCCGGTTGAAGCTGAACCAGAGCCGGTTGAGGACCCCGTGGTTGTCCTTGCGCAGCCGGTCGGCGCCGAGCCCCTTATAGAGCAACTGCAACTCGACCAGCTTGTCGTGCACGCCGTCCAGTTCGGAGG
The DNA here is from genome assembly GCF_014197915.1 of Roseospira visakhapatnamensis. Classification (GTDB taxonomy): domain Bacteria; phylum Pseudomonadota; class Alphaproteobacteria; order Rhodospirillales; family Rhodospirillaceae; genus Rhodospira; species Rhodospira visakhapatnamensis. Next base: position 53,105 of record NZ_JACIGK010000001.1, on the reverse strand, counting down.
CGGTGACATGGGCCAGAACGCGGTTGGAATAGTCGGCGGCCATCAGCGCCGGCCCGGCGGCGAAGCTGTCCGGGTCGATGCGATCCATGTCGTCCATGATCTCGGCGATGCGCTTGGCCGTGGCCTGATCGGCGGGGTCGGGCGTGTGGATCGCCTGGGCGCCCAGATGCTCGATGGCGGCGGCTTCGGTGCCGCCCAAGTGGATGACCCCGGTCATGCCCCTGCGTCCTCCCTGCGTCCTGCGTTCCTGCGTCCTGCGTGTGACGGCTGTCGCGCGCTTGGCCCGAACCGCCCTCGCGCGGACTGTAGCGCACGGGGGCGCGACCGTCATCGGGCTTTGGCCGCGCGCCGCGCCGGTCCGCCACGAGGCCGGACCGAGTCGCCGGCCCCGGACGTGGACGGTTCGTCCCCACGGCCCGTGATGACCGGTCGTGTCCGTGCCGTGGCGTCAGTCGGTGCGGTGGGTGCGCTCCATGCGCTCGTGCCGTTCCTGGGCCTCCAGGGTCATGGTGGCGATGGGGCGGGCCTCCAGGCGGCGCAGGCTGATGGGCTCGTGGGAGACCTCGCAGTAGCCGTAGGACCCGTCCTCCACCCGCTTCAGGGCGGAATCGATCTTGGAAATCAACTTTCGGGCGCGGTCCCGGGTGCGCAACTCCAAAGCACGATCCATCTCGGCGGAGGCACGGTCCGCCAAGTCGGGTTCTTGCAGGCCCCCCTGCTGGAGGTGTTCCAGGGTCTCTTCCGCTTCCTTGATCAATTCGCCGCGCCACTTCAGCAGCTTTCTGCGGAAGTACTCGCGCTGGACGTCATTCATGAAGTCTTCGTCTTCACTTGGCCGATAATCCGGCGGCAGCGTAACGCTCATTGTCCGCCTCAATCCTTTCTTCATGGTTGCCACCGCACCGCAAGACTGGTGCCAGGCGCTCCCCAGGATGGCCGGACTATAGGCGCGAGATCGGCTGCCCGCAAGCGTTCAGGCGCGATTCGCGGGGCCGCGCGCGGCCGCCCGAGCCCGGAAACGGCACGCGGCGTCGGGGGCGGCGCGGCCTCGCGACAAGGAAACGGACTGGAAAATGGCAATGAAAAGGCGGCGAAACCGACTCCGGCTCCGAAACGAACGGGTCGTTGTTGCGGTGGATCGGGCGCCCGGGGTGGGGGAGGGCCAAGAAGACCCAGGGTTGCCTTTGTGGCTGGACCAAGCCCAGGGTTCGTTGGCCGTCTCAGGCGTTGGCGCGGGCCAGCTTCGCCAGTTCCACCTCGGCCCGGAGTTCGATCTCGTCCAGCAGGGCGTCCAGTTGCCGGTCCGGCGCCTGTTCCCGGCGGGTGCGGACCAGGCGCGCCAGATCCATCAACCGCTCCTTGGGAATGGCCCCCAGCAGCAGGCCGAGGCGGATTTCCTCCAGGCGCTCCAGCATGTCCTCGCCGTGGCGCATCAGGCGGGTCTGGCGGCGTTGCTGGCTGGCGGCATCGTGCTCCGTGCCGGCCTCCTGAATGGCGAGCAGGCCGTCGAGCGTGCTGGTGGCGGCGGGCGCGTCCACGGGGCTGGTCTCGGACGCCTCCGTCCGGGCGGCGCCGCCGTCGCCCAGGAAGCCCCGCAAGGCGCGCTCGAAATCGACGCCGGCGCCCGGATCGCGTTGCGCGGCCCGGGACCGGGACGCTGTGGGCGCGCCGCGGCGAGGGCCTTCGACCTTCATCGTCATGCCGTGCATCCGCTCCATCAAGTCGTCGCTGGCAAGTCGCCGCTGGTCCGCAGGCCGGCAGCCTTCACTGTACCGCTCCACGAACCGTGGGAACAAGGACTGCAAGGGTCGGGCCATGGCCCCGGGGTCGAGTCGCGACGGTCCTCCCAAACGATAAAACAGGACTTTAGAAAAAGTAAATAATCACTTCTTTGGAAACGATATTTTTCTGATGTGGCAAGGGGCGCGAGGGTTGAGCCGGGTCACCCCGGGGCGGCCCGCCGGCGCCGGCGACGCTGGGCAGACCTTGCCGGGTCGGCGGTGGATTCTGCCGGGTCCCGGTCGCCGGCGCGGGGGCATCCTTCAGCAAACACAAGGGCTTGATCCGCGATCCGGCATGGCACGGTGTTCGCATCGCCCGACGTGGTGGTGTGTCTTCGGCGCGCGGTCCCGGGTCGGGGAGCGCCGGGGACTCGTCTCCCTTCGGGGTGACGCGCCATCCGGGCGATCCGGTCCAGCGCGACCGTCACAGCACGAGTCGTCACGGTATGATGCCATCACAGTATGATGAGGCCAGGGTCATGACAGCGTTGTTCGCCCTTCCGGTCCGCATCCTCCAGGCCACCTGGGCCGCGCCATGGGCGCTGGTGCTCGCGCTGGTGCTGGTGGCCGGGGCGCCGTCGGCCGAGGCGGCCTCGCGCATCAAGGACATCGCCGACTTCGAGGGCGTGCGCGACAACCTGCTGGTGGGCTACGGGCTGGTGGTCGGCCTGAACGGCACCGGCGACGACATGGACGACGACCCGTTCACCCGCGAAAGCCTCATCGGCATGCTGGAGCGCCTGGGCATCAACACCCGCGACGGCGAACTGTCGCCCGACAACACCGCCGCCGTGATGGTCACCGGAACGCTGCCGCCCTTCGCCCGCCAGGGCAGCCGCATGGACGTGACCATCAGCGCCCTGGGCACCGCCGAGAACCTGCTGGGCGGAACCCTGCTGGTCACCCCCCTGGTGGGCGCCGACGGCGAGGTCTACGCGGTGGGACAGGGCCAGGTGCAGGTGGGCGGCTTCGTCGCCCAGGGCGAGGCCGAGACCATCACCAAGGGCGTGCCGACCAGCGGCCGCATTCCCAACGGCGCCATCATCGAGAAGGAAGTGCCGTTCGAACTGGCCAACATGGAATCGGTCAAGATCAGCCTGCGCAACCCGGACTTCACCACCGCTCGGCGCATCGCCAACGCCGTCAACACCTACCTGGGGTCGACGGTGGCCCGCTCGCTGGATCCGGGGACGGTGCTGGTGCGGGTGCCGCGCGGCCGCGCGGGCGGCGTGGTGGACCTGCTGACCGATATCGAACAGCTGCGCGTGGAGCCCGATCAGCTGGCGCGCGTCATCATCGACGAGCAGACCGGCACCATCGTCATCGGCGACAACGTGCGCATCAACACCGTGGCCATCGCCCAGGGCAACCTGACCATCCGCGTCACCGAGACGCCGCAGGTGTCGCAGCCGGCGCCGTTCTCCAACGCTGGGGAGACGGTGGTGGTGCCGCGCACCGAGATCGAGGTGGACGAGGACGAGGACCGCCGCCTCACCGTGGTCAATGGCGGCGTCACCTTGCAGGACCTGGTGAACGCCCTCAACTCCCTCGGCGTGGGGCCGCGCGACATGATTTCCATCCTGCAGGCGGTCAAGGCGGCCGGTGCCCTGCAGGCCGAAATCCAGGTGATGTAGGGGAGACGACGACGATGATCGACGGCGCCATGCACACCCGGGCCGCCCTGGCCACCGAGACGGCGCGCGCCGACGGCGCGCCCCTGACGGCGGGCCGGCGGTTTCGCGATGCGTCGCAAGCGGCGGCGGCGGCGCGCGACTTCGAGGCCTTCTTCCTCGGCCAGATGTTGCAGCCGATGTTCAGCGGCCTGTCGACGGCCCCTCCCTTCGGCGGCGGACACGCCGAGCAGGTGTGGCGGTCGCTGATGGTGGACGAGTACGGAAAGATGATGGCCGCCAGTGGCCGCACCGGCATCGCCGACGCGGTGATGCGCACCATGCTGTCCCAGCAGGAGGTCTGAGCCATGACCGCCGACAAGCCGACCCTCAAGCTTCCACCGCGCCTGGGTGTCCGCGAGCGCGGGGCCGATCCCGTGGCCGCGCCGGGCGAGGGGCCGGCGGCGCGCCCCGGCGTGCCCCGGCTGGCGGTGGGCAGCGCGCCGCCGCCGGCGGCATCCCCCCCTCAGGCCGTTCCGAAGCGTTCCGAGGTCGCCCCCCCGGGGGGCGGCGCGGGGCCGCGTCCATCGCTTCCGCCCGCGCCGGGTGGGGCGGCCGGGGCCTCGGTGCCGGCGTCCGGGGGGCCGCGCGCCGTCGCGCCGGCCAGGGGCGCCCCGCGCAAGACGGGCGAGGCCCCTGTCGCCGACGCTCGGCGGGAGGGCCGGCGTTCGACCGGCATCGCGCCGTCGCGGCTGGCCCAGGAGATGCGCCCGCCCACGGGCACGGTGACCTCGTGCCACGCGGTGGCCGAGGTGATGCGCGCCGCCCGCGAACTGGCGGCGGTGCTGGTGGAGGAAAACGCCGTCCTGCGGGACCACGACGTGGATGGCGTGCGGGCGCTGGCCGACCGCAAGAAGGCGCTCTCGCTGCTGTATCGGGAACGCATGCTGGCGGTTCAGAAGGACCCCGAGGTGGTGACCGGCCTGCCGGAGGACGAGCGCGCGGTGGTCAGGCAGATGGGCGTCTACCTGGACGCCCAGCTCGCGGAGAACGCCAGCCTCCTGAAGGCGACCATGCAGGGGACGCAGAAGGTGATGGACCTGATGGTCCAGGCGGCCAAGCAACTGACGCAGGAGAAGAATCCCGGCTACGCGGCCGACGGCCGCCCCGAACCACCGGGGCATGCCAAGGCGCCGCTGGCCATGTCGTTCAACGAGACCCTGTGAGTGGGATGGACCGATTGCCTCGGTCCGGCCGTGACGCGCGAGGCGCCCGGCCGGCGGGGACGAGCGAGGCGGAAAGACCATGAGCCTGAACCTGGCCTTGGGCGCGGCCCTGAGCGGATTGCAGACCAACCAGAAAGCGTTGGATCTGGTCTCGCGCAATATCGCCAACGTCAACACCGTCGGCTACACCAAGAAGATCTTCAACCAGGAAACGCGGATCCTGACGGGCCGGGGCGTGGGCGTCCAGGTCAGCGAGATCACGCGCCGTGTCGACTACGGCCTGATCGAGGAGCTGAACCAGGAAAACGCCACCCTGGAGGCGCTGAACGCCAAGGCCGACTATTTTCAGCGCATGCAGGACATGTTCGGCAAGCCCGCCGACAACTCCTCCATCGCCCACATGCTCTCCGAACTGGCCGAGCAGGTCGAGGTTCTGGCCCTGGAGCCGAACCAGACCGAACAGCACATGACCACCGTGCAGCGGGCCGAGGACGTGAGCCAGAAGCTCAACAGCATGGGCGATCTGTTGCAGCGCCTCCGCCTGGACGCCGACAAGGACCTGGAACGGGCGGTGGACCGGGTCAACACCCTGCTGACCGACATCCAGGGCCTGAACGAGGAGATCGCCTACGCCCTGGCCACCGGCGGCGACGGCGTCGACCTGATGGACCAGCGCGAGCGGGCCGTGAAGGAACTGACCGCCTACATGGACATCACCAGCTACACCCGCGACGGCGGCGAACTGGTGGTCTACACCAAGGGCGGCACGATCCTCGTGGACCGCGAGGCCAAGCAGTTGTCCCACGACGCCCTGTCCAGTTTCCGGGCGTGGGAGTCCCGGGGCGGCAACGACATCCAGCCGATCTCCATCGACGGCCTGGACATCACAGACGACTTCGGCGAAGGCCAGATGGCGGCGCTGCTGGACCTGCGGGATACCATCCTGCCCGGCTATCAGGCGCAGCTGGACGAACTGAGCGAGAAGCTGCGCGACACCGTCAACCTGGTGCACAACCGGGGCACCAGCTTCCCCAATCTGGCCACGGAGTACCAGGGCACGCGCACCTTCCTGGACACCGCCAACCAGCAGGTCGCGCTGGATGCCAACCACGACGTGGTGGTCGCCATCTTCGACGCCGACGGGAAGCAGGTGGAGCAGAGCACGTTCAAGACCGCCGGCATCATGGGGGTGGGCCTGACGGACCTGGATGCCGTGGCCGCCAACCTGCAAGGATGGATCACCGGCGCCGCCGGGGGCGTGCTGGCCGGCGCCACGGTGTCCTACACCAGCGACGGCAAGATGAACATCAGCCTGAACGACAACAGCTACAGCCTGGTGTTCCGCGACGAAAACTCAAGCGCCGCCTCGCCCACCCAGGAAGACGCGCTGATCTCGTTCGATTCCGATGGCGACGGCACGGTGGACAGCACCCATTCCGGCCTGTCGGCCTTTTTCGGCCTCAACGACGTCTACACCGCCTCGCGTCAGGACTGGATGTGGGATTCCGGGGTCAAGGCCGAGGGCTGGCGCCCGTTCAGCGGCACCGACACCCTGAACTTCAGCGATTCCACCACCCTCGTTCGCGGTTCGTTGACCCTGAACGGCACCGAGACCATCGCCGATATCGCCCAGGCCATCAACGACGACGCCACCCTCAGCACCTTCCTGGAAGCCGAGGTGGTGCAGGAAAACGGCGGCGTGCGGCTGCGCATCAAGCACCTGGACGGCGACGACATGGTCATCACCCAGAACGGCGCCAACACCGACCTGATCGATGCCCTGGGCCTTCAGGTCGGCAACGCCGGCCTGGCCAACGACCTGGCCATCAAGGACGAGATCAAGGCCAATCCGTCGCTGATCTCGCGCGGGGCCATGCTGTACAATGCCGATACCGGCGAGTACACGGTCAGCACCAGCGACAACACCACGGCCAATGCCCTAGCCGCCGCCCTGGCCGACGCGGTGACCTTCGACACCGCCGGGGGCGTGCCCGGCACGACACGCTCGCTGACCGAGTACGCCACCCTGACGCTGTCGCGCAACAGCACCGAGGCGGCGACCAACGAACGCCGCAAGGAATACCAGACGGGGCTGGTGGATACCCTGAGCCTGAAGCACGCTGAGATCAGCGCCGTGAACCTGGACGAGGAGATGGCGCAGTTGATCGTTTACCAGCAGAGCTACGCGGCCTCGGCGAAGGTGATCTCCACCACCGCCGACCTGTTCGACATCCTCAACAGCATCGTGTGACGCGCCCGGGGCGCGCCATGAACCCGGCGAACACCACCACGGCGCAGAACGCGCCACGAGAGCCGAAGCGGGAGACCGGATCATGATGAGCATTGCCACGCGGGTGGGGACCTTCGCGCAGCGCGGGTCCCTGGTGCAGCAAATGATGATGATCCAGAAGCGCCTGTACGAGGCGGATGTCCAGCTCAACACCGAGAAGAAGTCGCAGGACTACGCCGGCATCTCGGGCGACAGCTTCCGGCTGGTGACCCTGGAGAACGACAAGACGCGCACCCAGCGCTTCATCCAGACCAACACCATCGCCAACACGCGGCTGGAAAGCATGGCGGCGGCCACCGATGCCGTGGACAAGCGCATCCGCACCATGCGCTCCGAACTGCAGGCGCTGACCAACCAGACCTTCTCCAACCCGCTCAACCAGGGACAGCTCGACAACCTGGAGGACATCCAGGTGCGGGCCTTCGCGGCCATGCAGGATGTCGCCGACTACCTGAACACCAAGCTGGACGGCCGCTACCTGTTCGCCGGCGGCCGCACGAGCGAGCCGCCCGTGGACCTGGCCTTCACGACCCTGAACAGCTTCCAGGCCACCTACGACGGCGCGAACATCACCTTCCCGGTGACCCGGGCGGCCAACGTGCCCGACATCGCGCTGTCCAACAACGAACACGGCGGACTGACCTTCGCCGCCGGTCCGCCCAGCACCATCACCGCCACCACCGCCGCCAGCGTCAACGGCATCCAGCCGGGCACTCTGATCCGCCTCGACGATCCGGACATCGGCGACACCCAGTTCACCGTCACCGCCAACGACGGCGCCGGCGTGCTGACCATCACCCCCAGCCTGACCGGCCCCCAGGCCGTCACCCTGAACGCCGACGCCGCCGACGCCACCCTGCAGACCGTCAGCTACTACGGCGGCGACAGCCTGGTGATCGAACACCGGGTCAGCGACACCCGCACCATCGACCTGGGCCTGAACGCCAAGGCCGCCGGCTTCGAGAAGGCCATCCGCGCTCTCGGCATCCTGGCCCAGGGCGGGCTGGACGCGTCCGACACCACCACCGCCGCCGGCACCACCGGAACCCTGACCTTCGCCAACGGCACAAGTTCGGTGACCGCCGCCACGGCGGGGTCCTTCGACGGGCTGGCCATCGGCTCCAGCATCACCTTCCCCGGGACGGCCCTGAACAACGCCCAGACCTTCACCATCACCGGCAACGACGGCACCACCCTCACCCTGGACCCGCCCCCCAACAACGAGGCGGCGGTGGCCTCCGACGCCGTGTCCAACAACCTGGGGCGCCTGGACTACGCGCTCCGGCTGTTGGGCGACGCCATCGAGCACGACAGTTCCTTCACCCAGGAACAGTCGGGCGACCTGGAGGGCGTCGCGCGCACCATCGGCATGCATCAGGTGACGCTGAACCGGGCGATCAAGGAGGACCAGGGCTACGAGGTGTTCCTGGAGACGCGCCAGACGGACATCGAGAACGTCAACCTCATCGAGGTCGGCGTGCGCCTTCAGGACGAGGCCAACGCGCTGCAGATGTCGTTCCAGGCGTACGCCCGCATCTCCCAGCTCAGCCTGCAGGATTATCTGTAGCTGTCGCTGGAGGCGGTCCGGGGCCCCGTCACGGGTCGGCGGGGTCGGCGGCCACGCGCTGCTCCTGAATGCCCAGGCCCTCGACACCCAGCCGCATGACGTTGCCGTCCGTGAGATAGACGCGCGGCCGCCGGCCCATGCCCACGCCGGGCGGCGTGCCGGTGGCGATGACGTCGCCGGGGTGCAGGGTCATGATCCGGCTCAGGTAGGACACCAGGACCGCCACGCCGTAGACCATGGTGGCGGTGCTGCCGTCCTGCATGCGCCGGCCGTCCACCTCCAGCCACAGGCGCAGGGCCTGCGGGTCGGGGACCTCGTCGCGGGTGACCAGCCACGGACCCAGCGGACAGAAGGTGTCGCAGCTCTTGCCCTTGGTCCACTGGCCGGCGCGCTTGATCTGGTAGTCGCGCTCCGAGACGTCGTTGACCACGCAGTAGCCGGCCACATGCGCCAGCGCGTCGGCCTCGGCCACGTACTTCGCGGGCGTGCCGATGACCACGCCCAGTTCCACCTCCCAGTCGGTGGCGGTCGATCCTCGCGGCAGGCGTACCGTGTCGTGCGGGCCGCAGATGGCGCTGGTGGCCTTCAGGAACAGCACGGGTTCGGGTGGCACCTCGCCGCCGGTCTCGCGGGCGTGGTCGGCGTAGTTGAGGCCGATGCCCATCACCTTGCCCACCCGGCCCACGGGCGGTCCCAGGCGCACGTCGCCGGGCACCTGGGCGAGGCGGGTCCAGTCCAGCCGCCGCAGGCGGTCCAGCCCCTCGGGCGACAGGGTGTCCCCGGCGATGTCGTCCACGTGGCCGGACAGGTCGCGGGGCCGGCCCTCGGGGTCCATCAGGCCGGGGGACTCCTGACCGGGCGGGCCGAAGCGGATGAGTTTCATGAAGACCTCGGGGCAACCGGAGCGGGGATCTCGGGGACGGGCGGCGGGATCAGGCGGCCACGGCCGGTGCCTCGGCGGCCGGCGAGACCACCGCCTCCACCGCCGCCGCCAGCGCCAGCAGGCGCCGGTCGCGCCCCCCGGCGGCGGCCAGCATCAGCCCCACGGGGGCCTCGCCGGCGCGATGGCAGGGCACCGAGATGGCGCAGCCATCCAGGAAGTTCACCATCGATGTGTTGCGCAGCATCAGCGTGTTGATGTGGGTGTAGGCGGCCTCGGGCTTCAGGGCGTCCACGGGCGGCGCCACCATCGGCGTGGTGGGCAACACCAGGGCATCCAGGCCGGCGGTCTCGGCCAGCACCTGGGCGCGCAGGGAGACGCGGGCGCGTTGCACGTCCACCAGATCGGCGGCCGACATGGCCGCCCCCTTGAGAATGCGGGCGCGAACGCGCGGATCGTACTGGTCCCCGGCGCGGGCCAGCGTCGCGCGATGAATGGCATGCGCCTCGGCCGCCAGCACTCCGCCGCCGGCGTTGATCTCCGGCAGCCGCGCCAGCACCGACAGCGGTACGTCCACCACATGCGCGCCGGCCGCCGTCAGCCGGTCCAGGGCGCGTTCGAAGGCGGCCGCGACCGCCTCGTCCAGGTCGTCCAGCACCAGGGTCCGGGGCACGCCGAGGCGCTGGCCCGACAGGTCCCCCAGGCACGGCGGCGGGGCCAGCGGATCGCCGGTCAGGATGGCGTCCAGCAGGGCGCAGTCCTCCACCGAGCGCGCCAGCGGCCCCACCGAGTCCAGGCTGAAGGAGAGGGCCAGGACACCCTCGGTGGGCACCCGTCGGGCGGTGGGCTTGAAGCCGACGATGCCGCACAGCGCGGCCGGAATGCGGCAGGAGCCGCCGGTGTCGGTGCCCAGGGCGGCGTGGGCCACGCCGTCGGTCACCGACACCGCCGCGCCCGACGAGGACCCCCCCGGAATGCGCCCGGTGGTCCGGTCCCAGGGGTTCAGCGGCGTGCCGTGGTGGGGGTTGAGGCCGACGCCGGAGTAGGCGAACTCCGTCATGTTGGTGCGCCCCAGAATCACCAGTCCGGCGGCGCGCAGGCGGGCCACCGCCGTGGCGTCGCGTGGGGCCGGCGGCGCGTCGGCCCGCACGCGGCTGGCGGCCCGGGTGACCTGTCCGGCTTCGTCGAACAGATCCTTGACGGAGATGGGGATGCCGGCCAGCGGATGGGGCAGGGCGCCGGCGCGGCGCAGCTGGTCCAGGCCGTCGGCGGCGCCCCGGGCGGCGGCGGCGTGCAGCTTGACGTAGATCCGCCGCCCCTCGCCCCCCTGGTCGGCGACACGGTCCAGGCAAGCCTCGACCAGCGCCCGACTCGTGGTCTCGCCCGCCTCCAGGGCCCGCGCCAACGCCCGCAACGTCCGTGTTTCGTCCACCGCACGGTCCCCTGACTGATGCCAAACCGGCCGTCAGCCTAGACCAGGACGCGGGCCGACGGGAAGACCCGGCCCGCGCGACCCACGCGATTTCAACGGCGCCCGATCCGCCCGCGACCCGGGCGGCAACGACCAGGTCGAGTCGCGGCCCGGAGCCCGTTTTCCGGGCGCCCCGATGGTCTGGAGACTCTAATCCGCCAGCACGTTCTTCACGGTGATCAACTCGCTGGCGATGGCCTCGCGCACCGTGGACAAGGCGTGGTCCATCTCGTCGATGCGCTCGCGCATGAACCGCATTTCCTCGATCTCCGCCTTGGTCGGCGGCGCCTTGCCGTTGGCCGAGGCGAGCGCCGTCGCCACGTAGCGGGCGCGCAGGTTGGCCACGCGCCGCGCCAGGTCCAGCACCTCGCCCGGGTCCACCTCGCCCACGGTGCGGGTGATGGCCAGACGCGTCTGCTCTTCCACCACGTGCGACAGGTGGCGGGTGAACTGCTGAGTGGTCAGGCGGCCGGCCGGCAGCCGGTCCTGGGCCGACGGGCCATCGGCCGCGCGGGCCTCGCGCAGTTTTCGCAGGTCGTTGAACGGGGTGACGGACATGGCGGTGGCCTCATGCTCGGGCGGACTCTGTCACCCGATGCAGAAGCAAGCGCGGTGCCAGGGCGGACGCGCCCGGAGAGGCTCGCGGTCCGCCGTGGCGCCGGCAAGTCTTGCCCGTCGCGGCGGCGGGGCGGCGGCAAAATGCGCCGGCCGCGCGGGGGGATTGGGGCGGCGACGGGGGAGCGGCATGGGACGCACACAAAGATGACGCCGGGCCGCGAAAGGCAACCCCAGGCTTTCCAGAGTTGCCATTTTGAGGTAAGTTGTCCGCTCTCCATTCGGGTTGGAGGCGAGAGAGGAACCTCCATCGCGTGCCGATCCGGACAGCGGAGGTCTCCGCCACCGTGAGTCGGACCCGGTGGCGCGCGAGCCCCGAGGAGTCCAGGGCGCGGGCGGCGCGTTCAAGACGACACCCCCCCTCGGGGTGCTTCAGCCTGACGCAAGACCCTGAGCCTTGGAAAGGGAGACGGAGAAAGCTTTCTGAGGGTGGGGTTATGGAAAAAGCAGTAACTGGAATAAAAGAGAGTAATTTTTGGAGAATTTTCAAGAGTTTTTTGGCGTTAATTTCTATCTTTATTATATTATCACTTTTAATTATTGTTAGTCATTATGCCATTATTGAATATACATTTGAAAGAAGTATTATTCTTACTCGATCAAAAGCCGTGTTCTCTGTCGAAGCTTTGGTGCATAGTGTTAATAATGCAATTAACTTTCACCTTCTTGTTATGTTCGGCCTTTATGCAATGATGTACTATGCTTTTGGAAGAATAGCTTTAAAAAATAACGTTCATGTTAGTCTCGGAAAAAAAATAATACTAGCCGTATTCTTCTTTGTATCTTTTTTCTTTTTTTACATTGGATACAAAATAGAACAAGAACTTATGTATCAAGTTTTTCTTCATTCTTTCGACTGGAAAATGATTTATCCATACTTTGATCTAATGGCTACATGCCTTGCAATTAATGCGGGTTTGTGCGCCTATCTGACGTTTGACATGGTTTCATTGAGTACCGGGAAAGGGGAGGCCGACCATGAAGAACCCCGCATCACCGAAAGCCGCACTCTTGCAAATCAGAGGGATCGGACACTTGGGACCTCGAGTGCACTCCGGCCTGAGGACGATAGTGTTTCTTCTCGCGGGGCTGTCGAGTCCCGTCCTGGCCCAGACATCTCCCCAGCAGACGACGACTCAGGAGCCACGGGGCCAAGCCAGCGACACGGCGGCGTCCGTTCCGGTGTTCCTGCCGAATCCGGGCATGGACACGCTGGCTGAGGGTCCCGATGATGCCGTGACCAAGGATGTCAACATGCTCGGCGCGGCGGCCGCGAGCGTCAACATGAACGATGTGATGATCTACGATAGTTCCTATGGGCAATCCCAGGGACGGCAAGCCGATGAAACCGATATGAGCTTTGTGCGCAAGATCTGTTACGATCTCGAGAATCATATTAAACTACAAAATTCGTGCAAGTTTTTCCCGGGTCTTTGCACGGAGACCTACATCAAGGATGCTATTATTACAAGCAATCCCAAGGGAGCTTATGTTTATTTTTATGATGAAAATGATGACCCTAAAGAAAAAATTCGCCCAAGATTTATGACAGATATTAGAGGTGCCCTCAATACAAGAATGGTAGAACAAATGATCTTAAAAAAAGATGGGCATGCGGATTGTCGTCATGGAGAAGATAATTTCTGGGTCGGAGAAGTCTCCAATATCCTGGTGATTCATTGTGATCTCCATGAAACAAATCTGACCAATCCCGCGGACGACAGTGCGGTTCCGGCGGCGTCTCACAACTCCGAACCCCGCTACTTCTAGCGTGGCCCGGCTTCGGTGACGGTGAGGACGCCGGCGGCGTGGGTCTCCCGTCGCTGTCCGGCCAAGCATCGGCATCGGACACGGCCCACCCTCGCGACGGAGGGGCTGAGCAGCCCCCCGCCGCGCCCCGCGCCTATCCTTCCCGCGCGCGGGCGATCACCTCGGTCAGGGTCTCGGCGGAGATGGCGCCGGGGATGACCTCGTCGCCGACGACGAAGGCGGGCGTGCCGCTGATCCCCAGCAGGCGGGCCAGCTTGATGGTCTCGGCGAAGCGGTCGTCCAGCGCCGGGTCGGCCATGTCGGCCTTCAACTGGTCCACGTCCAGGCCGACGGACCGCGCCGTCTGCATCACCGACGCCTCGGACAGGCCGCCGCGCATGGCCATCAGCGCGGCGTGGAAGGCCGGGTAGCGGCCCTGCGCGCGGGCCGCCAGCGCCGCCCGCGCGGCCATGACGGAGTCCGGCCCCAGGATGGGCAGCTCACGGATCACCAGGCGCACGTCGCCGGCGGCCTGCACCACCGAGGCCACATCGGGAAACGCCCGCTTGCAGTAGCCGCACTGGTAGTCGGAGAACTCGACGACGGTGATGGCGCCGTCCGGGTTGCCCAGCACGTCGGCGGCCTCGGCGGCCTCGATGGCGGCGCGATGCTGCTCCAGGGTGGCCGCGACCCGCGCGCGTTCGGCGTCCTGCTGGCGCGACTGATAGATCTCCAGGGCCTCGGCGATGATCTCGGGCTGGTCCAGCAGGGTGTCGCGGACCAGGGCGCGCACCGCGTCCCGCTGGGCGTCGGTCAGGGCGTCGTCGGCCCGGGCGGGCGCGCCAGCGGTCAGGCCCGCCAGCAGCAGGGCGCCCATCAGGGCGAGGGCCGGAAAGGGGACCGGACGGGACAGGATGCTCATGGGGCTCGCGTCTCCTGTTGGGGGGCGGAAGACCCGCGACCACGGGGCTCACGGGTCAAGTCTTGCGGGCCGACTCGTATGGGCAACATACTGGGGATGCGGACCGGTCACCACAAGCGGTCCGCCCCGTCAAACCAGGCCGGCGCCCGAATGCGCGACCCGGATCCCGGGGCGCGGGGTCCGGCGCGGGGCATGCGGGGGGCTAGTCCTTGTCCCGCCGCCGTCGCCGGGCCTCGGTGTCGATGTCCTCCAGGCGCAGCCAGGTGGGCGAGCCGCGCGGCACCTGCGACTGCGCCCGCCCCACGTGGAACAGCGCGCGGTCGTACTCGCCGGAGCGCACGGCCGTCTCGGCCATGGCGTAATCGGCCAGGGCGGACTCGCCCGCGCGTCCGTAGGCCAGGGCCAGCAGCCGCCAGGCCAGCGCGTTGTCGGCGTCGCGGGACACGGCGTTGCGCAGGTTGTCCTGCGCCGCCTTGAGAAGGGCCGTGTCGCCGCTTTCCACCTGGGCATGGGCCAGGGCCACCCGCAGCAACGGTTCCTCGGGCGCCAGGGCGACGGCCCGCTGGTAGTGGGTCAGCGCCTCGGCCACGCGTCCGCTTTCGAACAGCATCTGCCCCTTCAGTTCCTCGAAGAACGGGTTGTCGGGTTCGGCGGTGATCAGGGCGTCGATCAGCGGCACGGCCCGGTCCAGGTCCACCGCCTTGTAGTAGGCGATGGCCCGGGCGTAGTCCGCCGCCGGTCCCTCCAGGTCCTTGTAGCGGTTCAGCGTCTCCGACGGCGGCCGCAGGAAGGCGATGAGCTTGGCGCGCATGCGCGCGTGCATCTCCCGCCACGCGGCCGGCACGCCGGCGCTGGTCGCCCGCGAGCGCTCCAGGTGCGCCTCCATGGCCGACAGCCGGTCCCGGGTCAGCGGGTGGGTGCGCAGGTAGGGGTCCTGATAGGCGCTGCTCAGGGCCTCCTGGTTCTGCAGGGTGCGCATGAAGTCGTGCAGCCCGTCGGCGGGCAGGCCCTCGCGCTCCAACGCCGACAGGGCGAAGGCATCGGCCGAGGATTCCTCGGTCCGGGTATAGGCCAGGAACCCGCGCAGGGCCGACCCCTGAGCCATCGATCCCACCGCCAGGCCCACGTCCGGCCGGCCGGCCAGCGCGCCGGCCGCCGTGCTCACCAGGGTCGCCAGCAGCGCGGTGGTGGTGAACTGCTCGCGCTCGGCATCCAGGCGCACCAGGTGGCCGCCGGCGATGTGGCCGATTTCGTGCGCGATCACCCCGACCAGCGTCTCGACCCGCTCGGTGCGCATCACCAGTCCGGTGTGGATGAACATGCGCTGGCGCGTGGTCACGAAGGCGTTCAGGCTGTCGTCGTTCAACAACCGGATGGTGACCGCGCTCTGCGGGATACCGGCATTGCGCAACAGTGGCGCGGCGTAGGTGCGGATGATACGTTCGATCTCCGCGTCCCGAATCAGGGAGGCCGCCCGCGCGGCCGGCGGGGTGACCACCATCACGATCAGGGCCAGGGCCGTGACCAGGATAGCCGCGACCGCCGTGATCCCCGTCCGCGCCGCCCGGGGCCGGGCGGGGGCGCGGGGCCCGCGACCCCGATCCGGCGCGGGGGTCCAGACCGGACGTGACTTAATACGAAGGATCCGCATGCGCGCCATCAGCCGTCTCCCATCCGCCCATTGCCCGACCGGTCCGCATAAGGGGGACGGTAGCCGCTCCCCCGGACTCCGTCAACGCGGCCCGCTGGCGGCGCTGGCGGCGGGGATCCTGGCCCTGACCCTGGGGGCCTGCGAAAGCGGCCCGCCGCCCGGCACCGTCGGCTATGTGCAGGGATTCGCCGGGCTGGTGGCGACGGACGAGCCGCGCGCCGCCGTGGTGGGGCGCGATGTGCTGTCGGCGGGGGGCACCGCCCACGACGCGGCCACCGCCATCGGCTTCGCCCTGGCCGTGACCCTGCCCAGCGCCGCCGGCCTGGGCGGCGGCGGGGTGTGCCTGATCCACGACCTGGACGCCGACGAGGAGTCCCGGGTCGCCGTCCTGGACTTCCTGCCCACCACCCCCGCCGGCCTGTCGGGACCGGCCCCGGCGTCGCCCGGCGATGCCCCGGTGTCGCTCGACGGGATCGTCCGTCCCGCCTGGGAGCCGGTCGCCGTTCCGGCGCTGGTGCGGGGCCTGTTCGCCCTGCACGCGCGTGGTGGCGTGCTGCGCTGGGAGTCGGCGGTGACCCCGGCCGAGACCATGGCCCGGTTCGGCATTCCCGCCTCGCGCGCCCTGGCCGCCGAGGTGGCCGCCCTGGGCGGACCGCCGCCCGACCCGTCCATGACGGCGGTGTTCGGCCCCGGTCCGCTGGCCGAGGGTCAGGCGATGCAGAACCGCGACCTGGCCCGGGCGCTGGCCGTGGTCCGCACCAAGCCGGGCGACCTCTACGGGGGGCTCACCGGTCGCGAACTGGCCGAGGCGGCGGCCGGCATCGGCCACGACCTGACGGTCTCCGCCATGCGCGACTGGCGCCCGGCGACGCGCGCGCCCGTGCTGCGGGAGACCGGCGGTGACTGGGCCGCCTTCAGCCCGGTTCCCGACAGCGCCGCCCGCCTGGCCGAGCGCTGGGCGGCGGCCGGCGATGGCGACGGCGACGGCGGGGATGAGAACGGCTTGCCACCGCCGCTGCCCAACCTGGCCGCCACCCTGGGGTCGCGCGGGGCCACCAGCTTCGTCGTGGCCGACCGGTTCGGCAACGCCATCGCCTGTGCCCTGACCCTCAACCGCCCGTTCGGCACCGGGCGGATGGTGCCGGGCTTCGGCTTCCCGCTGGCGCCGCCGCCCGGCCCGGACAGTCCGGCGCTGGCGCTGATGCTGCGCTACAACGAACCCACCGCCGATGCCCGCGCCGCCGTGGCCGCCGCCGGGGCCGGCGCGGTGCCGCTGGCGGTGGCCGCCGGGGTGCCGGTGGTCGAGGACGAGGCGCCCGTGCCCGAGGCCCTGGCCACCCTTCCGGCGGGCGGCCTGGGTAAGGGCCTGGTCACGCTGTTCGCCTGTCCGGACGGGGTTTCCGACGGTCCCGGCACCTGCCAGGTGGGCGTGGACCCGCGTGGCGCCGGCCTGGGCCTCCGGGTCGGCCTGCCCTGAGCCCCTCCGCGTGATGTCTTTCCCGATCCCCCCATGGAGTGTCCGATGCCCCTGAAGGTCGCCGCGCGCGCCAAGGTTCCCCCCTTTATCGTCATGGACGTCATGAGCGCCGCCGCCGCCCGCGAGGCCGCCGGCCACCGCGTGCTGCACCTGGAGGTGGGCCAGCCGGCGACCGGCCTGCCCCGGGCGGCGCGCGAGAGACTGACCGAGGTTCTGGAGACCGAGCGCCTGGGCTACACCGTGGCGCTGGGCATCCCGCCCCTGCGCGCGCGCATCGCCCGCCATTATCGCGAGGCGCACGGGGTGGAGGTCTCCCCCGACCGCATCCTGGTCACCGTCGGGTCGTCGGTGGCCTTTCAGTTCGCGTTCCTCGCGGCCTTCGCCGCCGGCGACCGGGTCGGCGTGGCCGCGCCCGGCTATCCGGCCTACCGCCACATCCTGCGGGCGCTGGGGGTGGAGCCGGTGACGCTGCCGGTGGGGCCGGAAACCCGCTATCAGCCCACCGTGGCGCTTCTGGAGCAGGTCGATCCGCCGCTGGACGGCGTCATCGTCGCCAGCCCCTCCAACCCGACCGGCACGGTGATCCCCGCCGACGACCTGCGGGCGCTGGCGGCCTATTGCGACGATCGCGGTATCCGGATGATCTCCGACGAGATCTACCACGGCATCGTCTATGGCGAGCCGGCCCTGTCGGCCGTCGGCCTGACCGAAAACGCCCTGGTCATCAACAGCTTCTCCAAATACTACTCCATGACCGGCTGGCGGCTGGGGTGGCTGGTGGCCCCCGGGGACATGATCCGGCCCCTGGAGTGCCTGGCGCAGAACCTGGTCATCTCCGCGCCCACCCTGTCGCAGTATGCCGGCCTGTTCGCCATGGACTGCGAGGATGAGCTGCAGGCCAACGTGGCCCGCTACGCCCGCAACCGGGACCTGCTGCTGGCGGCGTTGCCGGGCGCCGGCTTCGACCGGCTGGCCCCGGCGGACGGGGCCTTCTATCTGTACGCCGATGTCTCGCGCCTGACCAACGACAGCCAGGAGTTCTGCCGGCGCATGCTGGCGGAGACCGGCGTGGCCGCCACCCCGGGGCTGGACTTCGATGCCGAGCAGGGCCACCGCTTCGTGCGGTTCTCCTTCGCCGGGTCCACCGAGGACATGGCCGAGGCGGCGGAGCGGCTGACCGCGTGGGAGGGCTGTTAGCACGAACGGCGGGCGGTCCGTCGGTCGTCGCTCACCCGACCCGGCCGTTGCCGCCGTTGGCGATGTCGATGCCCTGGCGCACGGCGCGGGCCAGACGCTCCGGCGCCCGCTCCGGGGTGCGCTGCACCGCCGCCAGATGGAGGGCGGCGGTCACGAAGGTGCCCACCATGCCGGGCGGTGGCGCCACTTTGGGGAGGTCCGGCTCGGACAGGGTGTCCCCCGAAAAGAACACGGCGAGCGCGCAGATGGCCCCCAGCCCGGCGTTGCCGGCGGCGTCGGCGCTGGACTGGCAGGCGCGGCGGCCGGCCTCGTCGGGCTGGTAGACCCAGGCCTCGGCGGCGGCCAGGGCGCGGCCCTGCTTGGGCTCCGGCGTCTCACCCAGGACGGCGCGGGCGTTGAGGCACGCCCACCAGATGGCTTCCCGGGGGGGCAGCGCATGCGCCAGCAGCAGCAGCGCCGGCACCGTCTGGCCCTCGGCCAGAAGGGTGCGCAGGCGCGCCGCCGGCGGTTGCTCCTCGGCGCCGGCGGCCACCTCGGCCAGAACCTCGGGCAGGTCGGCCAGCACCGCGCCGAGCGGGGTGGCGGGGATCTTGCTGAGTGGCCCGGGATCGGTCGGCGCGGGGGTGTGATCGGTCATGGCGAAAAACCTCGCTGGCGGTGACCGGGGCGCGCCGGCGCGACGCGGCGGGATCGCGGGCGCCCTTCCCGGATACCGGGCCGGATGCCGGCCCGGGTGCCGTCAGGGGCGGCCGGGGCGCTGGGCGCGGTTGTACTCCAGTTCCTCGGCCGACAGCTGGAACCCCAGGTAGACCGGGTAGGCGGCGCCGCTTTCGCCCAGGTCCAGGGGCAGGCGCAGCCGCAGTTCCTCGCCGACGTAGCGGATGCGGTCGGTGCCCTCCGGGAACACCAGGCGGGCATCGAACACCTTCTTGCCCACGGGGCTGGGGAAGTAGCGCGGCACCGCCACGAAGTACTGGAAGGTCTGGTCGCGCGACCGCGCGCCGGGTCCCAGGGCGGCGGTGAACCCCAGCGTGACCTCCACCTCCACGGCGCGGCCGTCGTCGTCGTACTCGCACGCCCCCTGGTAGCCGACCAGTTCGGCCTCCAGCGTCACGTCGGTCAGGTCGCGGCCGCCGTCGGCGCGGAACTGGGTGAGGGTCGAGGCGGCCCGGTCGATGCGCACCGGCGGGCAGGGGCGCGCTTCCTCGCCGCCGCCGAACACCCCGGAGCAGGCGGTCAGGGCGGGCGCCGTCAGAAGCGACGCGGCGACGAGGACGATGGCTCCCGGGGGGGATCGGCGCGGGCGGGGGGACGGGGCGGCGGCCATGAACGGGGTCCTTGCGCGGGCGGGACGAACGTGGAAGGGCGGGCGGGCCGGCTGGCGCGGCGCGCGCGCATCGGCTACAACGGCCGAACCGGCGTCGCGAAGCCATCCCAACCATACGCGCGCCCATCGGGAACGTCTGCCCCAAAGTCGGCTCCCGACCCCACGCCCGGCGCGTCTCCGCGCCCGTTTTCCTCACGTCCGGCGACCACCATGGCCGTTTACACCGAGATCAGCGACGAGGATCTGGACGCCTTCCTGGAGCAGTACCCGGTGGGCCGGGCGCTGTCCTGCAAGGGCATCGCCGAGGGCGTGGAGAACTCCAACTACCTGGTCCAGACCGAGACCGGGCCGTTGATCCTGACGCTCTATGAAAAGCGGGTGAACCCCGACGATCTGCCGTTCTTCCTGGGGCTGATGGAGCACCTGGCCGACCGGGGCCTGCCCTGTCCGCTGCCGGTGCACGGCCATGACGGACGGGCGTTGCGGACCCTGGCCGGCCGGCCGGCGGCCATGGTCAGCTTCCTCGCCGGGATGTGGCCCCGGCGCGTCACCCCGCACCACTGCGACCGTCTGGGCGGCGCGCTGGCGCGGCTGCATCATGCCGGGGGCGGTTTCGCCATGCGCCGGCGCAATGCCCTGGGGCTGGAGGACTGGCGGCCGCTGTTCGACCGGTGCGCGGGGCACGCGGACGGGGTACACCCGGGCCTGCGGGCGGAGCTGGACACCGCGCTGATGGATCTGGAGGCGTGCTGGCCCGCCGGCCTGCCGGAAGGCGTGATTCATGCCGACCTGTTTCCCGACAACGTGTTCTTCCTGCGGAACGAAATCTCCGGCCTGATCGATTTCTACTTCGCCTGCACCGACGTGCTGGCCTACGACATCGCCGTGTGCCTGAACGCCTGGTGCTTCGAGGGCCGGGGCGAGTTCAACGTCACCAAGGCGCGCCGGCTGCTGGCCGCCTACCAGGCGGAGCGGCCGCTGTCGGACGCCGAGATGGCGGCGCTGCCGCCGCTGGCCCAGGGGGCGGCGCTGCGCTTCCTGCTGACCCGCCTGTACGACTGGGTCAACACCCCCGATGGCGCCCTGGTCCGGCCCAAGGACCCCATGGAGTACCTGCACAAGCTGCGCTTCCATCGCGGGGTGAAGGATCCCGGGGCCTACGGTCTGGCATGACCACCGCCGGACCTGATGACGAGGCGCGGCCGGGCGAGGTGACCCTGGTCACGGACGGGGCCTGTTCGGGCAATCCGGGGCCGGGCGGTTGGGGGGCGTTGCTGCGCTATGGCGACCGGGAGCGGGAGCTGTCCGGCGCCGAGCCCCACACCACCAACAACCGCATGGAGCTGATGGCCGTGATCCAGGGGCTGGAGGCCCTCACGCGGCCCTGCCCGGTGCGCATCGTCACCGACAGCCAGTACGTCATGAAGGGCATCACCGAATGGCTGGCCGGCTGGAAACGCAACGGCTGGAAGACCGCCGCCAAGGCGCCGGTGAAGAACGCGGACCTCTGGCGCCGCCTGGACGCGGCCCTGGCGCCCCATGACGCGCGCTGGACCTGGGTGCGCGGCCACGCCGGCCATCCCGACAATGAACGCGCCGACGCCCTGGCGCGCGCCGCCGGCCGAAACCAGAAACCCTGACGGCGTCGGGGTCCGCGTGGCGCCGGTTCGGACGTCGCTGGAGACGGCCGGCCGCGCCCGGTGATCCGGCGACCCTGGGACCGGCGGACGGGGATGCCCATATAGACGTTGGGGATGTGCGTTGGGGGGCCGGGACCGATATCGCCGGTGTCCTCCACACGCGTTGAACAAGGAGAGTTCCGATGAACCGGAGACACCTGGGACAGGGCCTGGACGTTTCGGCGCTTGGTCTCGGCTGCATGGGCATGAGCGAGTTCTACGGCGACCATGATGACGCCGAGTCCCTGCGGGTGCTGAACCGCGCGGCCGACCTGGGCATCACCTTCCTGGATACGGCCGACATGTACGGTCCGCATCACAACGAGCGCCTGCTCGGGACCTTTCTGAAGCAACGGGGCCGCGCCGGCTTCGAGGTCGCGACCAAGTGCGGGATCGTGCGCACCGACGATCCCATGGCGCGATCGCTGAACAGCCGGCCGGACTACATCCGCGCCGCCTGCGACGCCTCGCTCCAGCGTCTGGGGATCGAGCGGATCGACCTCTACTATCTGCACCGCTATGACGGCGAGACCCCGATCGAGGATGTCATGGGGGCCTTCGCGGACCTCAAGGCGGCGGGCAAGATCGCCCACGTGGGGCTGTCGGAGGTCAAGGCCGAGACGCTGCGCGCGGCGCACGCGGTGCATCCCGTGACGGCGTTGCAGACCGAGTATTCGCTTTGGACCCGCGATGTCGAGGCCGAGGTGCTGCCCGCCTGCCGGGCGCTGGGGATCGGCTTCGTGCCCTATTCGCCCCTGGGGCGCGGTTACCTGACGGGGGCCTTCACGGCGGACACCGCGCTTTCGGCCGACGACTTCCGCGCCCATCTGCCGCGCTTTCAGGGGGCGGCCCGGGACCGCAACCAGGCCATCGTCGACGTGGTGCGGGCGATCGCGGACGAGGCCGGCGCGACCCCGGCGCAGGTGGCGATCGCGTGGGTTCTCTCCCGGGGCGAGCACATCGTGCCGATCCCCGGCACCAAGCGCGTGCGCTACCTGGAGGACAACGTCGCCGCCCTGACGGTGAGCCTGTCGGGCGACATGATGCGCACGCTGGATGCCTTGATGGAAACGCATCCGGTCGCCGGTGCCCGATATACGCCGGTCGGCATGGCCACGGTGGATGGATAGGCGTCATCCGGGGTCCCCTGGCGGCGTCCTCCCGTCGGCGGGCGCCGCCCGGGCCGGTCCGTCACGTCCGGCTCCGGCCCCGAAGGGCCATCCGACCAAGGGCCATCCGACCAAGGGCCATCTTGACGGACGGCCGGTCCCGACCGAAATATGATCGTGGTGCGGGATGCCGCGATGCCCGGTCCGGGGTCGCGGACAACCGTGCCGTGGGATGGCGGACGCCGACGCGTCGGGTCCGCCGACGAACGCGCTCGACCGAGGGAGGCGGACCACCCATGACCCGTGTGTCCGGGTTCAACAGCCCGTTGCTGCTGGGATTCGACCATTTCGAACGGCTTCTGGACCGGGTCCAGAAAAGCCAGGCGGACGCCTATCCGCCCTACAACATCGAGCAGTTGGGGGAAACCCACCTGCGGATCACGCTGGCGGTGGCCGGCTTCGCGCTGGACGACCTGTCGGTGTCCGTCGAGGAATCGCAACTGGTCATTCGCGGCCGCCAGGGGCCAGACGACGGGGACCGCGTGTTCCTGCACCGGGGCATCGCGGCGCGTCAGTTCCAGCGGGCCTTCGTGCTGGCCGAGGGCATGGAAATCGTCGGTGCCCACCTCGCCAACGGACTGTTGCATGTGGATCTCGACCGGCCCTTGCCGCAGCCCCAGGTGCGCCGCATCGCCATCACCAGCGCCGAGGCGTCGCCCGAGACGGGACTGTCGGCGGTGGACGACTCGGATCAGGCGGCCGTGGCGGCCGGACTCGTGCCCGGAGCCATGGCCGGAAAGGCTTGAGCCAGGAGGGGTCAGCCCAGGAGGACTGCGTTATGCGTCAGGACGACCACGATCGCAATGAAGACCATGATGATCCTGTCGGCGCCGGGACCGGCGACGACGTCACCGCGGACGCCTCCGGAGACGAGCGGGGCGGGCGTGTCGGCGACCTGAGCCCGCGCGATTTCGCGCGGCTGGGTCTGAACCACATCGCCTACATCCGCGCCGTGCGCCTGGACGACGAGGGCAACGAGTCCGACCAGGGCGGCCAGGTGGGCTGGTCCATCCACGCCGCCAACGGCGAGCGCATCGGCATGGCGCCGGGCCGTGACCTGGCCGTCGCCGCCACGTTGCAGCACGACATGCAGCCGCTCAGCGTGCATTGATGGCCGATGGCGCCGCGCGCCGTCCGCGTCGCCGCCACTTGGGCGCCGATCCGGCGGCCTGGGACGAGGCGTACCGCGCCGGTGACTTCGCGCGTCTGCACGGTCTGGGGGAAGCGCCGCGCTACGGCATCATCGCCGCGTGGCTCCGGCATCTGGTGCCCGATGGCGGGACGGTGCTGGACGCCGGCTGCGGCGAGGGGGCGCTGTTCCGCCACGTGGTGGGAGAGCGGCCGTCGCTCACCTACATCGGCTTCGACCTCTCGGCCGTGGCCCTGGAGACCGCCGCCCGGATGATCGGCACGGCGGACGCGGCGCGCGCGCGGCTGCGGCGCGCCGGGCTGGCGGACTACAGGCCCGCGCCGGAGGATCCGCCCTATGACGCCATCGTTCTGACCGAGGTTCTCAGCTACAGCGCGGACTCGATCACCTGGCTGGACCGGTATCGGCGGTGGCTGGCGCCGGAGGGCGTGATGGTGGCCACCCTCCAGGTGCCGCGCCGCCCCGACAGCGGCGCCCATGGCCCGTTCAACGCCCTGCGCGCGGCGCTGGACGGCCCCGCGTGGACGGTGCTGGACTCGGCGGACCTGACCAGCCCGCGCGGCGGCAATGCCTGGGTGCTGCGCGTGTTCCGGTAGGGCGGTCACGCCGGCGCGCCGGCCGCCGCCTCGTCCTCCTCGGTGATCAGCGGAAACCCGCCGTCCTCGTCGTGCACCTCGCGGCCCGTCAGCGGCGGGTTGAACACGGCCACCAGGCGCATGTCCTCGCGGCCGCCGCGCACGATATGGCGATCGTGGCGGTCCAGCGCATACAGCGATCCGTCCCGCAGTGGGTGCACGGCGCCGGTCGCCAGATCCTCGATCTCGCCGTCGCCGCCGACGCAGTACACGGCCTCCAGGTGGTGGGGGTAGTGGATGGCGGTCTCGGTGCCCGCCTTGATGATGGTGTCATGCAGCGAGAAGCCCATGCCGTCCCGCCGCAGCAGGAAGCGGCGGCTGATCCAGGTGCCGCCGTCCACCTCGGCGTCGGTGCCGAGCAGGTCGTCCAGGTGCTTGATGATCATCGGATGATGGCCTTCATGATGCGGGTGGTGGCGTCGGCGCCGTCACGCCGGCCGCCGGACTCACGACGTCCCGTCGTCCGTCGGGCGGCATCATACCAGTGGCGGATGAGTGTGACTCATCCGCCCCCGGGCGCCTTGCAGGCGCCCGGATGTTCCAGATCTTGGCACCGCAAAGCGGTGCCAGGGCGGTACCGGCCCGCTCCCCCTCCCGGCCACCCCAAGTATACTGCCCCAAGGAAACACTGGGGGGTGGCCGGGAGGGGGAGCGGGCTGGCCACGGACTGCAACGGTCATTCTCAATGACCGTTGGCATCATACAACCCCCGCTTGGAAAGGCAGCCCCGGGCGGGGCGCGTGATGACCCGGCGACGGGGCACGGACCCCCTTCCCAGGCGCGCCGGACGCGGGCATCCTGTGCCGGTCTCCGAAAACCAGGGATGGCCCCGATGCCGCCATCGATCTTCCGCTTTGTCTGGTCGTTCAGCCGCGGCCAGCAGGTGCGCGTGCTGCTGCTGACGGTGATCTCGTTCCCGTTCCTCTACGTCTCGTTCGAGGTGCCCAAGCGCATCATCAACGACGCCATCGGTGGCGGAGACGGCGCCCGAAGTTTCTTTGGCCTGGACATGGACCAGGTCACCTATCTCTGGGTGCTGTGCGGCATTTTTCTCGCGCTCATGTTGATCAACGGCGGCTTCAAGTACGCCATCAACGTGTACCGCGGGGTGATCGCCGAACGCATGCTGCGGCGCCTGCGCTATATGCTGATCGAACGCATCCTGCGCTTCCCGCTGCCGCATTTCCGCTCGGTCAGTCAGGGCCAGACGGTGGCCATGATCTCCCAGGAGAGCGAGCCCCTGGGCGGTTTCTTCGGCGATGCCCTGGCGCTGCCGGCCTTTCAGGGCGGGATCCTGCTCACCATCCTGACCTTCATGTTCATGCAGGACCCGGTGCTGGGGGCGGCGGCCATCGCCCTCTATCCCATTCAGGTCTGGCTGATCCCCAAGCTGCAACGCAAGGTCAACGCCCTGAACAAGGAGCGGGTGCGCACCCTGCGGCACATGTCGGACCGGATCGGCGAGACGGTCTCCGGCGTGGCCGACATTCGGGTCAATAACACGGAACGTTATGAACTGGCCGGTTTTTCCAGTATCCTTCACCACATATATTTTATCCGCTTCGACATCTATAAATATAAATTTCTGATTAAGTTTCTCAATAACTTCTTTTCCCAGGTCACGCCCTTCTTCTTTTATGCCATTGGCGGGTACCTGGTGATTCGCGGCGACCTCTCCATCGGGGCCCTGGTGGCCGTGCTGGCCGCCTACAAGGACATCTACGGCCCGTGGAAGGAGTTGCTGCGCTACTACCAGACCATGGAGGACGCGCGCGTCCGCTATGGCGTGCTGATCGAGCAGTTCGCGCCCGACGGCATGCTGCCGACCACCCGAACCCTGGCGCCTCCGGGGGCATCCGGGGTGTCGGCGTCGGAGTCCGGCGCGACCTCTGCCCCGGCACCGTCCATGCCCACCTCCCGGAGTCGGCTTTCGCTGACCGCCGGCGTGGTGGAGACCGACGACGGTACCCGCCCGGTCGACGGCGCCACCCTGAGCCTGACCCTGAACCAGCACGTGGCGCTGTTGGGCCACACCGGCAGCGGCCGGCCGGAACTGGCGCAGGTGCTCGCCGGTCTGCTGCCGCTGTCGCGGGGGCAACTGACCCTGGACGGCCAGCCGCTGGGGGCCCTGCCGCCGGCGGTGATGGGCCGCTGGGTGGCCTATGTGGACCAGGACTCCTACCTGCGGGCCGGCACCCTCGGCGAAGCCCTGCACTACGGCCTGAAGCGGGCGCCGGCCGACGGGGCGGGCGCGGTGCGCGAGGGGCGCGACCGGCGCGAGGCCGAGATGAGCGGCAACGCGGTGGAGCGGGACGACGGACCCTGGAGCGGCGGCGAGGGCGACGACGGCGAGTCCGACGACCCCCTGGCGGCGCGGGCGCGCCGGGTCCTGGCCCGCGTCAGCCTGGAGGACGATGTGATCGCCTTCGGTCTGCGGGCGGTGATCGATCCGGCGGACCGTCCCGACCTGACCGAGGCCCTGCTGGAGGCGCGCGCCCGCTTCGCCCGCGACCTGGAGGCGGCCGGCCTGGGGGATCGGGTCGAGCGATTCGACCCGGCGCGTTACAACCACAGCGCCAGTGTCGCCGAGAACCTGGTGTTCGGCATCACGCGGGGCGCGGGCGGCCCGGGCGGGTCCGGTCCGGGCGGGCCGCTGGCCGCGCATCCGGCCTTCGGTCAGGCGCTGCGCGCGGTGGACCTGTGGGACGAGTTCCTGGACATCGGCCTGAGCCTGGCCCAGCGCATGGTGGAGCTGTTCCGCGACCTGCCGCCGGGCCACGAGTTCTTCGATCGCTTCGGGTTCTTCGACGCCGCCGCGCTGGACGACCATCGCCGCATCCTCCGTCAGGCCAAGGCCAAGGGGGCGGCCAGCCTGTCCGAGGCGGACCAGGACACCTTGCGCGGCCTGACCCTGGCCCTCACGCCGGCGCGCCACCGCCTGGGCCTGATCGGCGAGTCGCTGCAGGCGCGCATCGTCGCCGCGCGGTCCACGGTCCAGGCGACGCTGGCCGAGGCCGCCGGCGCCGACGGCATCCAGGTGCATGGCCTCGACCCGGAGCGCTACAACCCGGCGGCGACGGTGCGGGTCAACGTGCTGTTCGGGCGTGTCGCCGTGGACCGTCCCGATGGCGAGGAGCGGGTCCGCGAGGTGCTGACCCGGGTGCTGGAGGCCCAGGACCTGACCGGGCCGTTGATCGACCTGGGGCTGGACACCGATATCGGCATCGCCGGCCGCCGGCTGTCGGGGTCCCAGCGGCAGAAGCTGCTGGTGGCCCGGGCGCTGATGAAGCGGCCCGGCCTGCTGGTGCTCAGCGGCGCCACCGGGGCGCTGGACAGCGGCGCGCGCGAGGCCCTGGCGCGCGGCGCGCGCGACGAGATGGCCGGCCGTGCCCTGGTGTGGGCCGACAGCGAGCCGCCGGACCCGGCCATGACCTTCGACCACGTCTGGCGGGTCTCGGGGGGCAAGGTGGTGAGCACGCCGTCCGACGAGGTCGAGGCGGAGACGGAGGTGAAGGCCCCGTCGCCGGACGAGGCGGCGGCGCCGCCCAGCGACGACAAGGAAACGTCGGCCATCGCCCGCGAGGCCGCGATCCTGAAGCGGCTGGCGTTCTTCGCGGGACTCGACCTGTCCACCCTGAAGCTGCTGGCCTTCGCCAGCGCCCGCGTCGTCTACCGCGACGGCGAGGTGGTCATGCGCCAGGACGAACCGGGGGACGTGGCCTACGTGATCATCGAAGGCACCGCCCAGGTCGTGCTGGAGGTCGGCGGCGACGAGACGATCATCGCCGAGCGCGGCCCCGGCGACCTGGTGGGGGAACTGGCGCTGCTGTGCGAGGCGCCGCGCACCGCCACCGTGCGCGCCAAGGGCACGCTGGAGGTGCTGCGCATCTCCGGCGAGGTGTTCGTGCGGCTGATCGAGGACAACACCCAGGTGGGCGCGGTGCTGACCCGCACCATCGCCAAGCGTCTGGAGACCGTGATGCGCCAGATGGGGCAGGGGGCACGGAAGTAGGGCGCGGCGACCGGCGCGCGGCCGTCACGCAAGGGTCTTGATCGACGGCGTTGCGTTGACGCGCGAAACCGGTACCTTGCAGATGGTTCGGCCGAACGGGGCGCGCGCATGCCGCGTGAGAGTCTGATGCGCCCTGTTCCTCGTTGTCGGCCGACGCCGCCCCCGAGTTCCCGCTTGATCCTCGGTCCGTCTCCCTCCGGATGCGCAGAGACCCGCCATGCCCGCCAGCAACACCGCCCGCCTGACCTCCCGCCTGACCGACGATGCCGCCCTGCCCAAGGTCGATCAGGATCTTAGGCACCTCATGGATGCGTTCGCCGAGGTGTTGCGCGATATCGGAGAGTCGCCGGTGGCCGAGCGTCTGCCCTGGCCGCGCACCGACACCGCCCTGGTGGCCACCGATCCCGACGGCGCCAACACCTGGCCGGAGGATCCCCACGACCCGCTGGCGACTCGCTGCGTCGAGGCCCGCTCCATCGCCTTCCAGATCCTGCAGCAGGCCGAGGAAAACGCGCTTGCCCAAACCCGCCGCCAGGTGGAGTCCGGTGGCGCCCTGGAGGCCGACTCCGGCTCGTGGGAGCAGGTTCTGGTGCGTCTGGCCGCCGACGGCTGGACGCCCGAGGAGATCGCCAAGGCCCTGGGCGACATCCGCGTCGAACCGGTGCTGACCGCCCACCCCACCGAGGCCAAGCGGGCCAGCGTGTTGCACCATCATCGCGCGGTCTACCGCCTCCTGGTGGACAACGAGAACCAGATGTGGACCCCGGGCGAGCGCGCCGCGTTGCGCGACGAGACCAAGGCGGCGCTGGAGCGGCTCTGGCGCACCGGCGAGATCCTGCTGGAAAAGCCCACCGTCGAGGGCGAACTGGGGATCATCCTGTACTTCCTGGGCACCATGTTCCCGCAGGTGCTGCCGTGGCTGGAGCGGCGCTTGCGCACCGCCTGGACGCGGGTCGGCTTCGACCCCAAGCTGCTGGACGATCCGACCCGCCGGCCGCGCGTCAGCTTCGGCACCTGGGTGGGGGGCGACCGCGACGGTCATCCCTTCGTGACCCCCGAGGTGACCGCCTGGGCGCTGGAGCAGCTGTCGGCGATGGCCCTGGAGAACCTTCGCCACCGGCTGGAGGCGCTGGCCGCCGGCCTGTCGCTGACGGTCTCGCGCCAGCCGGCGCCGCCGGCCCTGATGGCCCGCATCCAGGCCCTGACCGAGGACCTGGGCGCGCCGGGCGACGCGGCGCGGTCCCGCAATCCAGGCGAGCCGTGGCGCCAGTTGGTCAACCTGATGATCGCCGCCCTGCCGCCGGCCGCCGGTCCCGTGCCCGAGGGCCACTACCGGCGTGTGGAGACCCTGATGGCCGACGTGGACCTGCTGGGCGACACGCTGGTCGCGGTGGGCGCCCGCCGCCTGGCGATGCGTGACGTGGCGCGGGTGCGCACCCTGGTGCGGTCCTTCGGCTTCCACCTGGCGGTGCTGGACATTCGCCAGAACAGCGCCTTTCACGACCGCGCCCTGGCGCAGTTGCTGGTGGCCGCCGGCATCGACGGTGGCGCCGACTTTCCAACCTGGGACGAGGCCCGGCGGGTGGCGTTCCTGAGTGCCGAACTGGCCTCGCCGCGTCCGTTCGTGCACGACGGCGAACGCGTCGGCACGGAGGCGGCCAGCGTGCTCGGCTGCCTGCGGGTGGTGGCGGAGCGGGTGCGCGCGCGCGGCACCGATGGCCTGGGGGCGCTGATCGTCAGCATGACGCGCGGCCTGTCGGACCTGCTGGTGATCACCCTGCTGGCCCGCGAGGCCGGGTTGCTGCACGTGGAGCCGGGCGCCTCGGCCGCCTGCCGCCTGCCGGTGGTGCCCCTGTTCGAGACCATCGAGGACCTGGACCATGGGGCCGGCATTCTGGAGGCCTTCCTGTCCCACCCGGTCACCCGCGCCAGCCTGGAGCGCCAGCGCGCCGACAGCGGCGCCGCCGACCTGGTGCAACAGGTCATGGTCGGCTACAGCGACAGCGGCAAGGACGGCGGCCTGATGGCCAGCCAGTGGGGCCTGCATCGCGCCCAGGCGGCCATGGCCGAGGTGGGGCGCCGCCACGGCGTGCGCATCCGCTTCTTCCACGGCCGTGGTGGCACCATCAGCCGGGGGTCCGGCCCCACCCATCGCTTCGTGCGCGCCCAGCCCTTCGGGGCCATCGCCGGGGACCTGCGCCTGACGGAGCAGGGCGAGACCATCTCCCAGAAGTACGCCAACATCCCGACCGCCTCCCACAACCTGGAACTTCTGGAGGCCGGTGCCCTGAATGCGACGTTGCGCGACCGGCGCGGCCCCCCCTCCGACCATGGCCTGGGACCGGTCATGGATCGCCTGGCCGAGGTCAGCCGCCTTCGCTATCGGGAGCTTCTGGAAGCCGACGGCTTCATGACCTTCTATGCCCAGGCCACGCCCATCGACGTGATCGAGTCCAGCCGCATCGGCTCCCGCCCGGCGCGGCGCAGCGGCCGGCGTACCCTGGAGGACCTGCGCGCCATCCCCTGGGTGTTCGCCTGGAGTCAGGCGCGCTTCCTGGTGTCCGGCTGGTTCGGCGTGGGAACGGCGCTGGAGACCCTGCGCGCCGACGACCCCGACGCCTTCGAGCGCCTGGCCGAGACCAAGCGCGCGGTCAAGTGGCCGCCGCTGCACTACCTGATCAGCAACGCGGCCACCGCCTGGGCCTCGGCCGACGCCGACATCATGCGCCGCTACGCCGCCCTGGTGGACGAGGCCGAGATCCGCGATCGCCTGTTGGGCCTGATCCTGGAGGAATACGAGCGCACCCGGACCAGCCTGGAGGCCATCTACCAGGGACCGTTGTCGAAGACCCGGCCCCGCGTGGCCCGCGCCCTGGACCTGCGCGCGCCGGCGCTGGAGCCGCTGCACCGTCAGCAGATCGCCCTGCTGCGCGACTGGCGGGCGTTGCGCGCCGCCGGCAAGGACCATCAGGCCGAAACCCGCCTGCCGTCGCTGCTGCAGACCGTCAACGCCATCGCCGCCGGCCTGGGGGCGACCGGGTAGGGGGAACAGGGCAGTGGACGTGGTGGGAACGGAAGGCGTTTAACCGTAGGCTGCGATCTTCTGCCTCAGGCGGGCCTCCAGGGCGGGGCAACCGCCGTCGAGCGCGACCAGGATCGCGTGGGCTTCGTCTCGGTAGCGGTCAATCTTGTCGCGCGACCAGAAGGCCGGCGGCGGTTGCAGGTTGGTGATCCGGTCGGCCAGCTTCACCATCCAGACGGCGCGGGGCTGTGCCCGGATCCGCGCCAGACTGTCCGCCATCTGCTGCTGCTTTCGCTCCGGGCTTGGCAACCCGCGCCCGATCGCCGGATCCTTGCTCAGCGCCCGAACGCCATCGGCGACCGGGACGCCGAACGCGGCGACCACGTCACCGTAGCCGATCGCCGTGTCCTCCAGGGTATCGTGCAGCAGCGCGCATTGAACCGCGAGATCGCCGTCCACGTCCGTTTCCGTGGCTAGGCCGGCGATGACTTCCATGGCCACCAGACTGAAATGCAGCAGGTACGGTAGGTCGGTTCCGGGAACGTGTTGCCGGAGGGTGCCGTTCCAGTGCGCCTCGGCGGCGAACCGATAGGCCCTGATGTAGTGTTCCTGAGACCATGGACTGGACATGCGCGCGCTCCGGAGTCGGTTCGACAGACTAGGTTCGATGATGCGTCAGTCTTCCAGAGTGGATCATCGCTGGCAAACGGCCGCCGGTCGTCAACCACCCCGCGTGGGTCGTCGCACGGCGAGATTGCTTTGTTTCGCGCCAGACATGATGGTATTTTACGCATCGCCATCGCAAGGACCGCAACCGCCTGATGACGGCGGCGGTGTCGCGCGCATGGACGACGGCGAAGCCCTATGGGCGTTCAAGAAGCCCTGCGGGCATTCAAAAAAAACGGGGGGCGTAACATGGCGATGGTCGCCGAGATATCGGGCGCGAAGCGAAAGAATGTGACGTTCGCGACGGATTATGGCGCGGTCGAGATCAGTCATTTCAAGTCCAACACGGCGCCATCGTCGTCAAAGACACTGATTTTCGTGTCTCACGGATTTCAGATCACCCCGGCTTCCATTGCGCAACAGAAGACGACCTTGCCCTGCTTCGCCTTCTTCGTACCCCTGGGCATCAGCCTACTCCGGACGCGCTGGGACGGGTGGCTTGCCGACCTGACCAAGACCTTCATCGGGTCACCGCTGGCCTATGCCACCACGGGCGTGCCGGACGTGATCGTCGGCGCCCATTACGCCGATCCCGAGGACAAGAAGTTCACGGCGGAACTCGCCGGCGCGATCACCCAGTGCGACGTCGCCGTCTTCGACGACATCACCTCCACCAACATGGGCACGGGGGACTACCTCAGCACCGCGTCGCTTCCGTTGCCGAAACTGCTTGAGAAGTGGCCGGGTCTCTATCAGACGTACTCCTCGTTCCTGATGCTCTGTTGCCGGGCCAAGTGGCCCCCGGTGATGAGTGGCGGTACGGCCAAGACCCCGTCGGGCCTGTATTCCTACAACGACGACTTCAAGGTTCTCGGTTAGGGCCTGTTGTCAGCAGGCCCTGGGCTCAGCCGCCGGCCACCGGCGCCCACAGCACGTCCTCGATGCGGCGGGCGCCGGCGCAGAGCATGACAAGCCGGTCGATGCCGAGCGCGATGCCGGCGCACTCGGGCAGGCCGTGGGCGAGGGCGTCGAGGAAGTCCTCGTCGATGGGATAGCGTTCGCCGTACAGGCGTTCTTTCAGGGCCAAGTCGGCCTCGAAGCGGGCACGCTGCTCGACGGGATCGATCAGTTCGCTGAAGGCGTTGGCCAGTTCCAGGCCGCAGACATAGACCTCGAAGCGCTCGGCCAGGCGGGGATCGGCCGCCTTGCGACGCGACAGGGCGGCCATGCACAGCGGATAGTCGTACAGGATGGTGGGCACGCCGAAGCCCAGGCGCGGCTCCACGTGTTCCAGGAAGATGCGGAAGAACACGTCGTCGAATCGGTCGGCCGCGCCGACCGTCAGGCCCAGTCGCCGGGCCTCGGCGGCCAGCGGGGCGGGATCGGGATCGCGCGCGGGTTCGGGCGGCAGGCAGGCCATCAGGTCCACGCCGGCATGCTCGGCCATGGCCTCGGCCACCGACACCAGCCGCCAGGGCAGCCGGGCATCGGCGGCGCCGCCGTTCCAGCGCAGGGGGTCGCCGCCGGCCGCGTCCTGGCAGGCGGCGACCAGGGCCTCGGTCTCGGTCATCAGGTCCGCGTAGTCGGTGCCGGCGCGATACCACTCCAGCATGGTGAACTCCGGGTGGTGGGCCGCCGAGCGCTCCCCGTCCCGGAACACCCGGGCCATCTGGAACACCGCCGGCAGCCCGGCGGCCAGCAGCTTCTTCATGGTGAACTCGGGCGAGGTGTGCAGGTACAGCGGTTGGGCCCGGCGTCCATCGGGCGGCGTCCAGGCGGTCCGGAAGGCCCTCAGGTGCGGCTCCAGCCCGGGCGAGACCTGGAGCGCCGGCGTCTCCACCTCCAGGATGCCGCGTTCGGCGAAAAAGCCGCGCACGGCGGCGATCACGCGGGCGCGCGTGGCCAGCAGGGGGCGGCGGTCGGCGAACACGCTGGGGTGCCACCAGGGTCGGGCGTGGGGTGGCGGCGTGGGACCGGGTCCGGACATGGGTTTTCCTGTTCTGTCAGGGGGTTGGCCGATCAGGCCCGGGCGGTTGCCAGCACTCGGGCAACCTGCTAGGGTCCGGCCGCATTCGAAGGGACCCCGTCATGAAAATCAATGCCAACACCATCCGGCCCGGGATGGTCCTGGATCACCAGGGCCGCACCTGGTCGGTGCTCAAGATCCAGCTCATCAATCCGGGCAAGGGCGGCGCCTTCATCCAGGTGGAAATGCGCGACATCACCAGCGGCAACAAGACCAACGAGCGCTGGCGCACCGCCGACACCGTGGAACGCCTGGACGTGCGCGAGCGGGACTGCCAGTTCCTGTTCAAGGACGAGACCGGCTGCCACTTCATGGACGACGAGACCTTCGACCAGTTCCAGTTGCCCGAGGAGGCCATGGGCGATCAGGCCCCCTTCCTGCAGGACGGCATGAAGGCGCAGGTGAGCTTCATCGAGGGTACGCCGGTCAGCGTCAAGCTGCCCCAGACGGTGGTGCTGGAGGTGGTGGAGGCCGACCCGGTGGTGAAGGGGCAGACGGCCGCCGCCTCCTACAAGCCCGGCCTGCTGGAGAACGGCGTGCGCATCATGATCCCGCCCTTCGTCGAGGCCGGCACCCGCGTGGTGGTCAACACCGAGGACAGCACCTACGTCGAGCGGGCCAAGGACTGATGGCTCTGCGCTCCGCCAACATCAACGTGATGGTCGCCGCCGCCAACAAGGCGGCCCGTGGCCTTGTGCGCGACTTCGGCGAGGTCGAGCAGCTTCAGGTGTCCGTCAAGGGGCCCAGCGACTTCGTCTCCACCGCCGACATGCGCGCCGAGAAGATCATCAAGGCCGAATTGAGGAAGGCGCGGCCGGACTGGGGCTTCATGATGGAGGAAAGCGGCGTCGACGAGGGCCGGGACCCGCGTCACCGCTGGATCGTCGATCCGCTGGACGGCACCACCAACTTCCTGCACGGCATTCCCCACTTCGCCACCTCCATCGCCCTGGAGAAGGAGGGCGAGATCATCGCCGGCGTGGTGCTGAATCCCATCACCGACGAACTGTACTGGGCCGAGAAGGGCCAGGGCGCGTTCATGAACGACCGCCGCCTGCGGGTGTCGTCGCGCCGCGCGGTCGAGCACTCGCTGTTCGCCACCGGCATCCCCTTCCGGGGGCGCCCCCGGCACGGACCGTTCCTGCGTGAACTGGGCCGGGTGATGGCGGTGTCCGCCGGCATCCGGCGCAACGGCGCGGCATCGCTGGACCTGGCCTTCACCGCCGCCGGGCGGTTCGAGGGCTACTGGGAAAGCGGGCTGCACCCCTGGGACGTGGCCGCCGGGGTCATTCTGGTGCGCGAGGCCGGCGGCTTCGTCACCGCCCTGGACGGCGGTCCGGACGCGGTGCACAGCGGGACCATCCTGGCCGCCAACCAGCATATGCACACCGCCCTGCGCGCGGTTCTCGACGATGGGGTCGACGCCGCGTGAGCCCAGGCGACCCCACCACCGGCGCGCCCGGGGTCCCGGGGGGCTGGGCCGTGGACGAGGCGCCATTGCGCGTGGCGGTGCTGGTCACGCTGGTCCTGCATGACGCGGCCGGCGGACACGTCAAGGTCTGGGAACGCTTCGCCGACGTGGCGGGCGACAGCCCCGACATCGACCTGACCGTCTTCTTCCTGGGCGACACCGCGCGCGTCATCCCCTGTGGCGACCGCGCGCGCCTGCACCTGCTGCCGCCGCGCCGGGGCACCAACCGCTTCCGCTTCATGGACAGCGGCGCCGGCCACACCGACCTGGCCGGCTTTCACCCCGGCCTGGCGGCGCTGCTGCCGGGGTTCGATCTGCTGGTCAGCACCGATCACTTCGCCTTCGGCCGCACCGCCGAGGCCGTGGCCCGGGCCCATGGCCTCCCGCTCGCGCACTCCATGCACACCGACGTGGAGGCGCTGACCCGCACCTACGCCCCCGCCATCGTGCGGCGCCTCCTGGGCGCCCGTCTGGGGGGCTGGATGGCCGAGACCCTTCGTCTGGGCGAGCGCCTGGGGCGCGTCGAGCGCAGGCGGTTGTATCGGCACCTGAGCCGGTGCGGGCATGTCTTCGTCTCGCATCCCGACGACGGCGACGCGGTCACGGCGGCCTTTCCCGCCATGCCGGTCAGCATGGTGCGCCGGGGCGTGGACACCGACCTGTTCCACCCGGGCAAGCGGGATCCCGACTGGCTGCGCACGCGCCTCGGCCTGCCCGAGGGGCGCCGGGTGGCGGTGTTCGCCGGGCGCGCCGACGGCAGCAAGCGCGTGCTGGTGGCGGCGGAGGCCACGCGCCTGCTGCTGGATCGGGGACATGATCTGGCCCTGGTGGTGGCCGGGGCGGGCGGCGACCTCCCGCGCGCCCAGGCGCTGTGCGGGGACCGGCTGATCGCGCCCGGGGTCCTGTCCCAGGCGGATCTGGCGCGACTGTTCGCCTCGGCGGACCTGCTGGTGTTCCCCAGCGAGTCGGAGATCGTGGGCAACGTGGTGTTGGAGGCGCTGGCCTGCGGCCTGCCGGCGGTGCTGTCGGGGCGCAAGGGCGGCACGGCCCGGCTGATTCATCGCCCGGGGGCGGCGGGCGTGGCCGTCCACGAGGGAACGGCGGACGCCTGGGCGGCGGCCATGGCCGGGATGCTTGGCGGTGACCGGGCGGCCCAGGGCACCGCCGCCCGCGCCGGTGTCGAGGCCGCCACCCCCACCTGGCCGACGGTGTTCCACGAGGATCTGGCGGAGCCCTGGCGTGCCCTGGTGGCGGCCGACCGCGCCCGGCGGGGGGCGGCCACGGGGTGACCCGCCGCGAGCCCGCTACCGCCGCCCGAACAGCTTCTCGATGTCCGACAGCCGCAGATCCACGTAGGTCGGGCGGCCGTGGTTGCACTGGCCGCTGTGGGGGGTGTCCTCCATCTGGCGCAAGAGGGCGTTCATCTCCGCCTCGTTGAGGCGCCGGCCGGCGCGCACCGACCCGTGGCAGGCCAGGGTGCCGCAGACGTCCGCCAGACGGTCCCTGAGCGCCAGGGTCTGGCCCCATTCGGCCAGGTCGTCGGCCAGGTCGCGCACCAGCGCCACCACGTCGCAGCGGCCCAGCAGGGCGGGGGTCTCGCGCACCACCACGGCGCCGGGGCCGAAGCTCTCCAGCGTCAGGCCCAGGTCGGCCAGTTCCCCGGCGCGGGCCACCAGGCGGGCGGCGGCGGCCTCGTCCAGCTCCACCACCTCGGGCAGCAACAGCCCCTGGCGGGCGATGCCGCCCTCGGCCAGGGCCTGTTTCATGCGCTCGTAGACCAGCCGCTCGTGGGCCGCGTGCTGGTCGACGATGACCAGGCCGTCGGTGGTCTCGGCGACGATGTAGGTGGTGTGCACCTGGGCCCGCGCCCGGCCCAGCGGGCGATCGCGATCGTCCTCCTCGGGAACGGCGGGCGCGCCGGCGTCCCCAAGGGGGTTGGCTGGCGGCGGAGGGGGCGGAATGCCCTCGGCGAAGCCGCCCTCCGGCGTGACCTCGGGCGCCTGGAAGGTCCGCGCGGCGTCGAGGGCGCGCGCGGGCGGCGGGGCCAGCCCGCGCCATCCGGCGCCGCCCAATCCTCCACCGCCCAATCCTCCGCGTCCGCCGCCGCGCCCCAGCGGCAGGCGCGGCCCCGGCGCGGTCTCCTCCCCCTCCGGCCGGGCGCGGCCCAGCAGACCGGCGGCGACGGTGGTGCTGGCCCGATGCCCGGCGTCGGCCAGGGCATGGCGGATGCCGGAGACGATCAGCCCCCGCACCAGCGCGGCGTCGCGGAAGCGGACCTCGGTCTTGGCCGGGTGCACGTTCACGTCCACGGCGGCCGGGTCGATCTCCAGGTACAGCGCCACCACCGGGTGCCGGTCGCGGGCCAGGAAATCCTGATAGGCGCCGCGCACCGCCCCATGCAACAGCCGGTCCCGCACCGGCCGGCCGTTGACGAACAGGTACTGCTCGCTGCTGGTGCCGCGATGAAACGTCGGCAGGCCGGCGAACCCGGCGAGGCGCGCGCCCTCGCGGGCCAGGTCCAGGGGCACGCCGTTCTCGGCGAAGGCGCGGCCGAGCACCGCCCCCAGGCGCTCCCGCCGGGCCGCCGCCGGGTCGGCCAGCAGGTCCGGGGACAGGGCCGGCGCCCGCAGCAGCACCCGGTCCCCGTCGGCCACGGTAAAGGCCACCTCCGGATGGGCCATGGCCAGCCGCTTCACGGCATCCACGGTGTGCGTCTGCTCGGTGCGCGCGGCCTTGAGGAACTTCAGCCGCGCCGGGGTGGCGAAGAACAGGTCGCCGACCTCCACCCGGGTGCCCGGGGGATGGGCGGCGGGCTCCACCGCCCCCACGAGACCGGCGGCCACGGTCAGCCGCCAGGCGGAGTCCGCGTCCGGCGGCCGGCTGGTCAGGGTCAGCCGCGCCACCGAGCCGATGGAGGGCAGCGCCTCGCCCCGGAAGCCCAGGGTGTGGATGGTGGTCAGGTCGGAGTCGGCCGCGAGCTTGCTGGTGCAATGCCGGCGCACCGCCAGCGGCAGGGCCTCGGGCGCCATGCCGACGCCGTCGTCCACCACCACGATCCGTGCCCGGCCGCCGTCGCCCAAGGTCACGTCCACCCG
Organism: Roseospira visakhapatnamensis; assembly: GCF_014197915.1. GTDB lineage: Bacteria > Pseudomonadota > Alphaproteobacteria > Rhodospirillales > Rhodospirillaceae > Rhodospira > Rhodospira visakhapatnamensis. The sequence goes on along the minus strand of NZ_JACIGK010000001.1, from coordinate 14,417 downwards.
GGACGCGCCGGCGTCCAGGCTGTTCTCCACCAGTTCCTTGACGGCGCTGGCCGGCCGCTCCACCACCTCGCCGGCGGCGATGCGGTTGACCAGGGTCGGCGGCAGTTCCCGAATACCGTCCGCCGAAACCGGGGTCGCCGGGCGCTCCGTCCGCGCCGTCGATCCGCTCATGCGCGTGCCGTCTCGCTGCGCAGGGTCTTCCAGGCGTTGATGAGCCCGTTGGTGGAGGCATCGTGGCCGCTGACGGGGGCCTCGCCGGCCAGTTCCGGCAGGATGGCCTTGGCCAGCTGCTTGCCCAGCTCCACGCCCCACTGGTCGAAGCTGTTGACGCCCCAGACCGCGCCCTGGACGAACACCTTGTGCTCGTACAGCGCCACCAGCATCCCCAGGGTGCGCGGATCGATGGTCTTGACCAGAACCGTGTTGCTCGGCCGGTCGCCGGGGAACACCTTGTGCGGCAACAGGGCGGCGACGGCCTCGGCGTCCAGGCCCTGGACCTCCAGTTCGGCGCGGGCCTCCGCCTCGGTCTTGCCGCGCATCAGCGCCTCGGCCTGGGCGAAGACGTTGGACATTAGGATGGGATGGTGGTCGCCCAGCGGATTGTGGCTGAGCGCCGGGGCGATGAAGTCGCAGGGAACCAACCGCGTGCCCTGGTGGATGAGCTGATAGAAGCTGTGCTGGCCGTTGGTGCCGGGCTCGCCGAAGATGACCGGGCCGGTGTCCCAGGCGACCGGCGCGCCGTCCAGCGTCACCCGCTTGCCGTTGCTTTCCATGTCCACCTGCTGGAAATGGGCGGCGAAGCGGTGCAGGTACTGGTCGTAGGGCAGCAGGGCCTGGGCGCCCGCGCCGTGGAAGTTGATGTACCACAGGCCCAGCAGGCCCAGGACCACCGGCAGGTTCTCCGCCAGGGGGGCGGTGCGGAAGTGCTCGTCCATGGCATGGGCGCCGTCGAGCAGGCCCACGAAATTGTCGAAGCCGATGGTGATGGCCACCGGCAGGCCGATGGCCGACCAGACCGAGTAGCGGCCGCCCACCCAGTCCCAGAAGGCGAACATGTTCGCGGTGTCGATGCCGAAGTCGGCGACGGCGGCGGCGTTGGTGGACAGGGCGGCGAAATGCTTGGGCACCGCGTCCTCGCCCAGGGCCGCCGTCAGCCAGGCGCGGGCCGTCTTGGCGTTGGTGAGGGTCTCCTGGGTGGTGAAGGTCTTGGAGGCCACCAGGATCAGCGTTGTCTCCGGGTTCAGGCCGTGCAGGGTCTCGGCGATGTGGGTGCCGTCCACGTTGGAGACGAAATGCGGCCGGATGCGCGGATGCCAGTAGGGTTTCAGCGCCTCGGCGACCATCACCGGGCCCAGGTCGGAGCCGCCGATGCCGATGTTGACCACGTCGGTGACCGGCTGGCCGGTGACGCCGGTCCAGGTGCCGTCGCGCACCGCCTCGGAGAAGCGGCGCATCTGGTCGAGCACCGCGTTGACCTGCGGCATGACGTCCTCGCCGTCCACGTGGATCGGCCGGTTGGCGCGGTTGCGCAGCGCCACGTGCAGCACCGCCCGGCCTTCCGTGGTGTTGATCGCCTGGCCGCCGAACAGGGCGTCGCGCTTGTCCTCGACGCCGCTCTCGCGGGCCAGGTCCATGAGCAGGGCCATGGTCTCGGCGGTGACGCGGTTCTTGGAGTAGTCCAGCAGCAGGTCGCCGAGGCGCAGGGAGAAGCGTTCGAATCGCTCCGGGTCGGCCTCGAACAGGGCGCGCATGGGGGCGACGGTGCCGCTGTCGCGGTGGGCGGCCAGGGCGCGCCAGGCCGGGCGGTCGGGAAGCGGGGCGGGGGAAGCGGACGCGGAGCCGGGCGCGCGGGGCATGGAGACCTCCTGTGGGGTCGCGAACATGGGGGAGCCGGGTGGGCGCGCCCGCGAGGGACGGCGCGCGCGGGCACCGGACGGAGCGGGAGTCTATCGCTGTTGACCGCCCGAGGGAACCGGCCGTCCGCCGCCGCCCCCGGCTCGACCGGGGGGCGGGCCATGGGCCGGTCTACCGGTCCGGGGTGAGCAGGGTCGCCACCGCCGCCGTCACGTCCGGCTGGCGCATGAAGGACTCGCCGATCAGGAAGCGGTGCGCGCCGACGGCGGCCATGCGCTCCAGGTCGGCGCGGGTCCTCAGGCCGCTCTCGCACACCAGGTGACGGCCGGCCGGCAGTCGCGGCGCCAGCCGTTCGGTGGACGCCAGGTCGGTGACCAGGGTCTTGAGGTTGCGGTTGTTGACGCCGATCAGCGGGCAGGGCAGGCGCAACGCCCGCTCCATCTCGGCGGCGTCGTGGACCTCCACCAGGGCGTCCATGCCCCAGGCGGTGGCGGCGGCGGCCAGTTCGGCGGCCAGGGTGTCGTCGACGGCGGCCATGATGATCAGGATGGCGTCGGCGCCCATGGCCCGGGCCTCGGCGACCATGGCCGGGTCCACCATGAAGTCCTTGCGCAGCACCGGCAGCGAACAGGCGGCGCGCGCGGCGATCAGATCGGCGGGGTCCCCCTGGAAGTAGGGGCCGTCGGTGAGCACCGACAGGCAGGCGGCGCCGCCCGCCTCATAGGCGCGGGCCAGGGCCGGGGGGTCGAAGTCCGGGCGGATCAGCCCGGCCGAGGGCGATGCCTTCTTGATCTCGCAGATCAGGGCGAAACCGCCCCCCCCGGATCCAGCCTCCACCTTGGCCGCCAGGGCGGCGGCGAAGGGGCGCACGGGGGGGGCGGCGCGGGCCTCGTCCTCCAGCGCCGACAGCGGGCGATCGGCCAGCCGGCGGGCCAGGTCCGCGCGGGTGGTGGCGCAGATGCGCTCCAGGACGTCGCTCACGCCGTGGCGCTCCCCTCGGGCGGGCGGTGGGTCACGGCCACCAGCCGGGCCAGGGTGGCCCGGGCGGCGCCCGAATCGATGGCGTCGGCGGCCTGGGCCGCGCCGGCCTTCAGATCGGCGGCCGTGCCGGCGACCACCAGGGCGGCGGCGGCGTTGAAGACGACGATGTCGCGGTACGGTCCCTTGGCGCCGTCCAGCAGGGCGCGGATGGCGTCGGCGTTCTGCTCGGGGGTGCCGCCCTTGAGGTCCTGTGGCCGGGCGCGTAGCAGGCCGGCGTCCTCGGGGGTGATGGTGAAGGAGGTCACCGTTCCGTTCTCCCAGGCTGCCACGTGGGTTTCGGTGGTGGTGGTGATCTCGTCCAGGCCGTCGGCGCCGTGCACCACCCAGGCACGCTCCGCCCCCAGGCGGCCCAGCACCTCGGCCAGCGGCTCCACCCAGGCGCGGGCGAACACGCCCATCACCTCCCGCTTGGCCCCGGCCGGGTTGGACAGCGGCCCCAGCAGGTTGAAGATGGTGCGCACGCCCATCTCGCCGCGCACCGGGGCCACGTGCTTCATGGCGCCGTGGTGGCGCTGGGCGAACAGGAAGCCGATGCCGGCCTCGCGCATGGCGGTCTCGACCAGCGGCAGGGGCGCGTCCAGGTTCACACCCAGGGCGGCGAGCACGTCGGCCGAGCCGCTCCTGGACGAGGCGGCGCGGTTGCCATGCTTGGCGACCGGCACGCCGCAGGCGGCGGTGACCAGGGCGGCGCCGGTGGAAATGTTGTAGGTGCCCGAGGCGTCGCCCCCGGTGCCGACGATGTCCATGGCGCCGTCGGGCGCGTCGACCCTGGTGGCCTTGGCCCGCATGGCGCGGGCGGCGCCGGTGATCTCCGCCACCGTCTCGCCGCGCACGCGCAGGCCCATCAGCAGGGCGCCCATCTGCGCGGGCGTGGCCTCGCCGGCCATCAGGGTGTCGAAGACCAGGGTGGCCTGGTCCTCGTCCAGGGCATGGCCGTCGGCGATCCGGGCCAGCAGGGCGCGGAAGGCGGGTTGGGAGGCGGTCATGTCAGGCGGCCTTCTCGTCAGCGGGGTCGCGCGGGGTGACGGTGGGCACGCCGGCCAGATCCAGGAAGGACCGGAGCAGCCGGTGGCCGTGGTCGGAGGCGATGCTTTCCGGGTGGAACTGCACGCCGTGCAGCGGCAGCGACCGGTGGCCCAGGCCCATGATCAGGCCGTCGGCGGATTCGGCGGTGACCTCCAGACCGTCGGGCAGGCTGTCCCGCTCCACCACCAGGGAATGGTAGCGGGTGGCCACGAAGGGGCTGGGCAGGCCGGCGAACAGGCCCTGGCCGTCGTGATGGATGGCGTCGGTCTTGCCGTGCATGGGGGTCGGCGCGCGCACGACGCGGCCACCCAGGGCCTGGCCGATGGACTGGTGGCCCAGGCAGACGCCCAGCAGCGGCAGACCCTCGGCGGCGGCGGCGGTCACCAGGTCGAGGCAGATGCCCGCGCGGTCCGGGTCGCAGGGGCCTGGCGAGAGGACGACGGCGGCGGGCTTCAGGGCCAGGGCCTCGGCGACCGACAGCGCGTCGTTGCGATGCACCGCCACCTCGGTCCCCAGTTCGCCCAGATAGTGCCAGAGGTTGTAGGTAAAGCTGTCGTAGTTGTCGATGAGCAGAAGCATGGCGTGACGGTCCCCGGCGCCGGGTGCCGGGCCACCAGGCCCGGTGTCGGAACGGGCGGCAGGATCGCAAGGGGCGCCGGGCGGGTCAAGCCCGAGGGGTGTCGGTTGTATGTCTCGATTCGATGTATTGGCTTGATACATTCGCCGATCCGCGATATAGGAACCGCGACACAGGAACCGGACAGGGGACACGGGGTCCCGGTGTCCCCACTTCACCGGCCCGCTCCCCATGGATTGCGCGCGCTCAAGGACCTGACCATGCCCCTGGATGCCAAGACCCTCTGCCTGGGTGCCCTGGAGGCCGGCTTCGACACCGGATACGACATCCGCAAGGCGTTCGAGGACGGCCCGTTCCAGCATTTCCAGAGCTTGAGCTATGGCTCCATCTATCCGGCCTTGAACGCCCTGCTGGTCGAGGGGCTGGCCACCTGCGATGTCCGTAATGGTGACGGACGTCGCGACAAAAAAATCTATGCGATCACCGACTCCGGGCGGGCGGCCCTGAAAGCCGCCTTGATGGAGCCGCTGGCCGCGGATCAGTTGCGCTCGGACACCATGTTCGCGATGGCCTTCGTCCATCTGATGACGCGGGACCAGGTGAAACGGATCCTGGACGAATACGCGCGGGCCAACCGGCGCCTGGGCGAGGAGTTGGGGCGCCTGCTTCGGGACCGGATGTGCGAGCATCCCGGGCATCAGTTCCTGCTGCGCCTGGGCGAGGACGGCTCCGAGATGTGGGCGCGCTGCATCGAGGCGCTGCGCGACGATCTGGTGGCCGCGCTGGACGACACCCGCGAGGCGCCCGAGGCGGCGCCCACCGGCGGGGCGGCGGCGATGACCGCCCGGGATGCCCCGGAGACCCGGGAACCCGGGTCGGGGTCCCGCCCCGGCCCCGACCCACACCATCCAAGAGATCCACGATGAAATCTTCGTACGTGATAGCCGCCCTGATCACCCTGGTCGCGGTGGGTTGGGTGGCCTCCGGCATGATCAGCCTGGACGGCCACCCCATGGCCGCCGAGCAGGACCTGGAGCCGCCGGCCGCCGTGGCCGCCGACGAGGCCGGTCCCTTGGTGCGGGTGCGGGTGCGTCACCAGCGCGCCGAGGATCGCTTGGACGCCCTGGTGGTGCTGGGCGAGACACGGGCCTCGCGGCAGGTCGAGGTGCGCGCCGAGACCGCGGGCCGCGTCGAGGCCGTGCCGGTGGCCGAGGGCGCCCGGGTCACCACCGGCGACACCCTGGCGCGGCTGGCCATGGACGACCGCCTGGAGCAACTCAGCCGCGCCGAGGCCGCGGTGGCCCGCTGGGAGGACCGCGAGCGCGGCGACCAGAGCCTGGTCAGCCGCAACGTGGCCAGCCGGCGGACCCTGATGGAAACCCGGGAGGCGCTGGAGGCCGCCCGCGCCGAGCTGGCGGCGGTGCGGCTGGACATCGAGCGCGTCGACCTCAAGGCGCCCTTCGATGGCGTGCTGGAAGCCCGCCTGGCCGAGGTCGGCGACTCCCTGTCGTCGGGCGACCCGGTGGCCCGGGTGGTGGACCTGGATCCGCTGACGGTGGTGGCCAAGGTCTCCGAGGCCGACATCGACCGCGTCAGCCTGGGCCAGGCGGGCACCGCCACCCTGGTGACCGGCGAGGCCGTCGAGGGGCGCGTCGCCTACATCGCCCGCGTGGCCGACGGCGTGACACGCACCTTCGCCGTAGAACTGGACGTCCCCAACCCCGACGGCGCCATCCCCCAGGGCATGACCGCCGAACTGCGCCTGCCGCTGTCGACGTCCAGGGCGCACCGCATCTCACCGGCGGTGTTGTCCCTGAACGACCAGGGGGCCATCGGCGTCAAGGTGGTGGATGCCGAGTCCCGGGTGGCGTTCCATCCCGTGGTCCTGGCCGGCGACGATGCCGGCGGCTTATGGGTCGAGGGACTGCCAGACCCGGTCACCCTGATCGTGGTGGGCCAGGAGTTCGTGCGCGTGGGCCAGCGCGTGGAGACGGTCGCGGTGGAGACCATCGCGGCCAATGCCCGCGCGCTCGCCGAGGTCGACCGGGCCGCGCTGGAGGCCGGGCGGGCACCCACCGACACCATCGACACCCTCGACACCCTCGGCGAGGGCGACGGTCCGACGGTCGGCGTCTCCGGGGCCGAGACACCTGTCCCCCCCGGTGCCGGCGACCCGGCCGCCGGGGATGAGGGCGACGACCAGACCGGGTCCCCGGGGAGCCATCCATGAACGCCCTGATCAATGCCGCGCTCGGGCGCTCCCGAACGGTTCTGGCGACGCTGCTGCTGGTGCTCATCGCCGGCACAATCGCCTTCATCGAGATCCCCAAGGAAAGCTCGCCGGACATCCCCATCCCCATCCTCATCGTCATCATGACGCATCGCGGCATCTCGCCCGAGGATGCCGAGCGCCTGCTGGTCCGCCCCATGGAGCAGGAGCTGAAGGGCATCGAGGGCGTCAAGGAGATGCGCTCCACCGCCTACGAGGGCGGCGCCCACCTGGTGCTGGAGTTCGAGGCCGGCTTCGACAACGAGAAGGCCAAGCGCGACGTCCAGGAACAGGTGGACGTGGCCAAGGTGGACCTGCCCGAGGAAACCGACGAGCCGGTCGTCAACGAGATCAACATCAGCCTGTTTCCCATCGTCGTCGTCACCCTGGGGGGCGACATCCAGGAACGGGCGCTGTTGCGCATCGCCGATGACCTGGCCGACGAGATCGAGAAGATCCCCGCCGTTCTGGAGGTGGACATCGGCGGCGACCGCGAGGAGCAGGCCGAGATCATCGTCGATCCCGTGCGCCTGCAAAGCTATGGCCTGGCCAACGCGGACGTCGCCGAGGTGATCGCCCGCTTCAACCGTCTGGTGGCCGCCGGGACGCTCGACACCGGCGCGGGCCGCTTCGCGATCAAGGTGCCCGGCCTCTACGAGGACGTGGCCGATATCCTCGACCAGCCGGTGAAGTTCAACGGCGATTCCGTGGTGCGCCTGCGCGACTTCGCCACCGTGCGCGCCACCTACAAGGACCCGGAGGGGTTCGCCCGCGTCAACGGCCAGCCGGCGGTGACCCTGGAGGTCAAGAAGCGGGTCGGCGAGAACATCATCGATACCGTCGAGGCGGTGCGCGCGCTGGTCGCCCGCGAACGCGTCTACTGGCCCGAGGGCATGGAGGTCAACTTCATCCAGGACCAGTCCGAAGACATCACCACCATGCTCTTCGAGCTTCAGAACAACGTCATCGCGGCGGTGCTGCTGGTGATGGTGGTGGTGGTGGCGGCGCTGGGCCTGCGCTCCGGCCTGCTGGTCGGGGTGGCCATCCCGGGGTCGTTCCTGATGGCCATTCTGTTGCTGGCGGCCATGGGCCTGACGGTCAACATGATGGTGCTGTTCGGGCTCATCCTGGCGGTGGGCATGCTGGTGGACGGCGCCATCGTGGTGACGGAGTACGCCGACCGCAAGATGCTGGAGGGCCTGCCGCGACGCGAGGCCTACGGCATGGCCGCCAAGCGCATGGCCTGGCCGGTGATCGCCTCGACCGCCACCACGCTCGCCGCCTTCATGCCGCTGCTGTTCTGGACCGGCGTGGTGGGCGAGTTCATGAAGTACCTGCCCATCACCCTGGTGGCCACGCTGTCGGCGTCGCTGCTGATGGCCTTGATCTTCGTGCCCACCCTGGGCGCCCAGGTTGGCAAGGCGGGCATCGCCGATCCGAACACCATGAAGGCGCTGTCGGCCAGCGAGCACGGCTCGCTTACGGCGCTGCGGGGTCTGACGGGCACCTATGCCCGGACGCTGTCGGTGGCCCTGCGCCGGCCGACGGTGGTGCTGGTGCTGGCGGTGGCCGGCCTGGTGGGAAGCTGGGCGGCCTATGCGGCCTTCGGCCGGGGCGTGGAGTTCTTTCCCGAGGTGGAGCCCAAGCAGGCCCAGGTGCTGGTGCACGCGCGCGGCAACCTGTCGATCCACGAGAAGGACGACCTGGTGCGCGAGGTGGAGAACCGCATCCTCGCCCTGCCGGACTTCGAGGCCGTCTACGCCCGCACCTTCGCCCGCGCGCCCACCGACGCCGCCGAGGACACCATCGGCATCATCGGCCTGACCTACAAGGACTGGCAGGTGCGCCGGCCCTCCGACGATGTCCTGGACCTGATTCGCGCCCGCACCAGCGACCTCGCCGGGGTGCGCGTGGAACCCGATGTGCCCGACGAGGGACCGCCGGTGGGTAAGCCCATCCAGGTCGAATTGAGCGCCCGCGACGCGTCGGTGCTGCCCCAGGCCGTGGAGGTGGTGCTGGGGGCGCTGGACGAGATCGGCGGCTTCGTGGATGTCGAGGACAGCCGCCCCATTCCGGGCATCCAGTGGGAGCTGGACGTGAACATGGGCCAGGCCGCCAAGCTGGGCGGCGACGTGGCCAGCGTGGGCAGCATCGTGCAATTGGTGACCGACGGCCTCAAGGTGTCGTCGTTCCGGCCGGACTCCGCCACCGACGAGGTCGACATCGTCGTGCGCTATCCCCAGGACCGGCGCTCCATGAGCCAACTGGACCAGTTGCGCCTGAACACCCCCGAGGGGCTGGTGCCGCTGTCCGCCTTCGTCGAGCGCGAGGCCGCCCCGAAGATCAGCCAGATCCAGCGCGTGGACGGCAACCGTGTGCTGGCCGTCAAGGCGGACGTGGCCCCCGGCCTGCTGCCCGCCGACAAGATGCAGGAAATCCGCGCCTGGATGGCGGCGAACCAGGAGCGTTTCCCGCCCGGACTGGACATCGCCTTCAAGGGCGAGGACGAGGAACAGAAGGAATCCCAGGCGTTCCTGGGCAAGGCCTTCGCCGTCGCCCTGTTCATGATGGCGGTGATCCTGGTCACCCAGTTCAACAGCTTCTATTCCGCCTTCCTGATCCTGACGGCGGTGGTCATGTCCACGGTGGGCGTGATGCTGGGGTTGCTGGTCACCGATCAGCCCTTCGGGGTCATCATGACCGGGGTGGGGGTGATCTCGCTGGCCGGCATCGTGGTGAACAACAACATCGTGCTCATCGACACGTATGACCGCCTCAAGCACGAGTTCCCCGACCCGCGCGAAGCCATCCTGCGCACCGGGGTGCAGCGCCTGCGGCCGGTGATGCTGACCAGCATCACCACCATGCTGGGCTTGCTGCCGATGATGCTGATGCTCAACATCGACTTCATCAACCGCACCGTCACCTACGGGGCGCCGTCCATGCAGTGGTGGACCCAGTTGGCCAGCGCCGTGGTGGTCGGCCTGCTGTTCGCCACCGTGCTGACCCTGGTGGTCACGCCCAGCGCCTTGATGTGGCGCGCCAACCTCAGCGCCTGGCGGCGCCGGCGCAAGCAGCGGCGGGCCGCGCGCCGGGCGGCCGACGAGGGACGCCCCGGCGAGGGGCCCGACGGGACCCCGGATGGCGGCACCGAGCCTGGCGACGGCGTGGTCGGTCCGCCCGATGTGGGCGATGGATGGGAAGACGCGCGCGACGCGGACGGCGCGTCCCCCGCCGGAGACCGCCCCCGCCCGGCCGCCGCCGAGCGGACACCCTTGCCGCCGCCGGCGGGACCGGGGTTGCGCCCGGGGATGGCTTAGGCGGGAATGGCGCGGGCGCCTATCCCGTCCGCGTCCCGTAGCGCGTGCGCAGATGCGCCAGGAACACCGCCGGCTCCAGCGGCCGGCCGGTGGCGGCCGTCAGCAGCTCCGGCCCGGTCAACAGGCTGCCCTTCTCATGGACGTTGGCGCGCAGCCACCCCATGAGGGGGGCGAAGTCGCCGCGCGCCAGGTCGTCGGGGATGGACGGACGCGCCGCCACGGCGGCCTGGAAAAGCTGCGCCGCCGTCATCGCCCCCAGGGTGTAGGTGGGGAAGTAGCCGAAGGCCCCGTCGTACCAGTGGATGTCCTGGAGGCAGCCGTCGCGGTCGGTGGGAACCGCCAGCCCCAGCAGGTCGCGCATGCCCGCGCGCCACGCCCCGGGCAGGTCGTCCACCGTCAGGTCGTCGGCGATCAGGGCGCGTTCCAGCCGGAAGCGCAGGATCACGTGCAGGGGGTAGGTGACCTCGTCGGCGTCGACCCGGATCAGCCCGGGCTCCACCCGGGTGTACAGGCGAAACAGGGTGTCGGCGTCCCAGCCGGCGGCCTCGCCGCGCCCGTCCCCCAGCATCTCGGCCATCAGCGGCGCCGCCCAGGTCAGGAAGGCCCGGGTGCGGCAGGCCTGCATCTCCACCAGCAGGCTCTGGCTTTCGTGGAGGCTCATGCCCAGGGCCCGGCCCACCGGCTGGTCGCGCCAGGCGGCGGGCAGGCCGCGTTCGTACATCGCGTGGCCGGTTTCGTGCAGCACCCCCATCACCGCGCCGGTGGCGTCGGTCTCGTCGTAGCGGGTGGTCAGGCGCACGTCGTCGGGTACGCCGCCGCAGAAGGGATGCAGGCTCCGGTCCAGGCGGCCATGCCGGAAGTCGAACCCCAGGGTCTCCATCAGGCGCCGCGCCAGCGCCTCCTGCCGGGCGGCCGGGAAGGGACCCGGGGGCGGGACGGGCGCCGGTCCCTGGGCGGCCAGGGCGTCGTCCAGGATCCCGGGCAGGGCCTCGGCCAGGTGGTCGAACAGCGGGGCGATGGCGGCGGCGCGGGCGTCGGGCTCGAACGCGTCCAGCAGGGCGTCGTAGGGGTCGCAGCCCAGCACCCCGGCGCGCGCCTGGCCGATGGCGCGGGTCAGGTCCAGCACCCGGGCCAGCGGGTCCCGCACGGCGGCGAAATCGTCATCGGCGCGGGCGCGCCGCCAGGTCATCTCGCAGGCCGCGCAGGCGCGGGCGTGGGCCTCCACCAGGTCGGCGGGGACGGCGGTGGCGTGGCGCCACCGCCGGCGCATGGCGCGCAGGTTGGCGGCCTCCCAGGGGTCGGCGGGCGGCGCGGCCTCCGCCGCCGCCAGCAGGTCCCCGACCTCGGGTGCCGTCAGCAGCTCATGGGTCACCGCCTTCAGGGTCGCCAACTGGGCCGCGCGGGCCTCGGCGCCTCCCTCGGGCATCACCGTCGACAGGTCCCAGTGCAGCATGCCCGTGGCGTCCTCCAGGTGGGTGAGGCGGGCGAACCGGGTCTTGAGGGCAAGCAGGGCGGACGGGGGGGCGGTCATCGGGGCGGCATCCTTCTCGGGCGGGGAGGCAAGGCAAGGGGTGCGCGCCGTGGCGGCGTGCCGGGTTCCGCACCGTCGGGGCGCGCGGGCCGGGCGTCAAGGGATGGTCCCGCCCGCTCCCCTGGTCCGCGCTAAAAAGACGCCCCGGGTCCAGGGGACACGGGGCGGTGCAAGGGCATGGAGGAAGAGGGCCCGGGCATGCGCCCGGGTCCGTTCCGCGCGGTGGTCTACGGGGCGGGCCGTGTGACCGGGGCGGCCGCGCTGGCGACCTCGGTGGCGTTCCGCAGGCTGGCGTACAGGCGGTCGGTCTCGGCCTTGTGGGCCATGAACCGGTCGAGTTCCGCGCCCGCCAGCTGGATGGCTGGCTGGAAGCGGACATCCAGCGGGTTCACCTTCTTGCCGCCCCGGATGATCTCGTAATGCAGATGCGGGCCGGTGGACCGGCCGGTGGAGCCGACCCGGCCGATGACGTCGCCCTGCTCGACCCGCTGGCCGTTCCGCACCAGGATGCGGCTGAGGTGGCCATAGGCGGTGGAGAACTCGCCGTTGTGGCGGATCTGGATGTAATTGCCGTAGCCGCCGTTGCGGCCGGCGCGCTTCACCACGCCGTCGCCGGCGGCATAGATGGGCGTGCCGGTGGGGGCGGCGAAGTCCACGCCGGTGTGCATCTTGGAGTAGCCCAGGATGGGATGGCGGCGCATGCCGAAGGAGGACGAGATGCGCGCGCCGTCGATGGGGGTGCGCATCAGGGGCTTGCGGACGCCCTGGCCGCTTTCGTTGAAGTAGTCGCGGGTGCCGTCCTCGGTCTCGTGGGCATAGGCCACGATCCGGTTGCCGCCGTTGGTCAGGGCGGTGAACAGCAGTTGCCCGTTGCGCACCGGCTTGCCGTCGGCGGTGGAGAAGCGCTCGTACATGATCTCGAAGGTGTCGTCCTTCTGGATGTCGCGCTGAAAGTCGATGTCGTAGGACAGCACGCGGATCATGTCGGCCAGCGCCGCCTCGGACACGCCCGCGTCCACGGCGGCCTGATACAGGCTGTAGGTGATGGGACCGCCGAAGCGCACCACGTCGCGCACCAGGGTTTCCTTCATCTCCTCGGCGGTGTAGCCGGCGTCGCAGTCGGGATCGGCGCGCACCACCACCTCGGTGTCCACGCTCGGCTGCAGGGCGAAGCCCTGGAACAGGGGATCGTCCTCGGCCGATGGCGGGGCGAAGCGCACCTGGACCACGTGGCCGGGGCGCAGGCCACGCGGATCATAGACCTCCTCCAGGACCTTGACGGCCCGGTGGGCCTCGACGCGGTCCACCCCGGCCTCGATCAGCAGGCCGATCAGGGTGTCGCCGGAGTCGACGCGGGCGGGCACGTCGATCGGGCCGCTGGCGGTCGGCGTGTCGGCCAGGGAGTCGTTGTCCAGGCCGGTGGGCGCCGTCGCCGGCGGGCCGGCCGGGACGATCATGTCGGCCAGCGCGCCGAAGGCGAAGCCGCGCGTGACGGCGGCGGGCGGCGTGTCCCACCCGTGCGCGCCGGTCAGGGCGACGGTCGCCTGCGGCGTGGCCTGGGGACCGCCCGGGATCAGCGTGATCGGCGCGGGTTTGCCGTCGAGCGCCGCGATCAGCGCCATGTCGGTCATCGGATCCGACGTCCCGGGCGCCTCTCCCAGCCGGGCGCCGGCCGGGGTGCCGGCAAGAAGAAAGCCCGCCATCACGGAGACGGCGAGCCTTGTGGACAGAACCCGCCCCGCGCGCGGCGCGATGGTCCGGGTGGTCTGGTGGGTCGGTGTCGTGGGATCCCCGACGGGATCAACCATCACACTCCTCATCCCCTTCTCTCCATACCCTTGTTGTTCTCTCGATGCAGGGAGCCTCCGTTCAGGGCGGCTCCGGCCGTCGAACCGCGTGCCTGGATCGCGGATCCGAACCAGGGTCCACACGGATCCCCGCCCGTCGTCGTGGCGACGGGCCCTTGGCTCGAGGTCATCGTGTCTCAACACGGGCTGATCCTCAGACTGCCGAAAACGACTCGGTTAGTCAACAGAACAGTCTGTAGAATCAGTGTCTTTGAGCGTGTTATTTGAGTCACGCTTTATGGTGTGCGACTAACCGCGTGTTGCCAATCCGCCACGAGTCAAGTGGGTATAGGAACCACCGCTCGATTCCTTGGAGGACCGGGGACCGAGTCTGGTCCGATCCACGCCTCCTTTGCCGCGTGCGCTCCGGATCGCGCCGTTTTCCTGTGGGCGGCGGCGGATGCCGCGTCCAAGTCCGTCAGGAAGGCTGCCGCAGGTTGTTTCAAATTGCGTCCACGGCGGCAAGGGTTTTTGCAGTCACGCGCGCGGCATCGCCCCTCCTGTTCCTGTTCCTGGTGCCGAGCGGTGGCGGGCGCGGGCGTGGATCAACCCCCCGTGGGCGGCGGGCGGCATCCGGGACCCGGCGCGCGAGGGGCGGGAGGACGGGCGTGAGGGGCGAGTCCGGATGGCGGCATCGTTCCTGCGTGTCGGCCGGGTCGACGAACCGGCATGGGCGTGCGCGGCCGACCCCGCGCCGGGGCCAGAGTCGGCCGCGCCACGCCGTCGCGCCCTTGGACTCCAGGGCGTCCCACCGGACCCCGGTGTTTCAGGCGTCCGGTCCGGTTCCGCCAATCGCCTGATTTCAGGGTGCTTTCCGCGCCCGCCCCGGCCACTGAAAACTTTTCGTCATTTTCCTGTTGACCGGTTGATGTTGTGTGCGTAGAAACCGGTCTCCCGACGCGGCGGGGCGGCCTTGAGGGGCGGCGCCGCGGGGTTGGGGGCCTAAAAAAAG